>NZ_CP089925.1:0-1420000 GCF_021284745.1 Lysobacter sp. KIS68-7
TGGCGACCGGCTTCGAGCGCTTCGCGGAGCGCGTCGAAGAACGCGTCGACGAATTCCTTCGCCTCGCGTTTGTTGAGGCCGACTTCGTCGAACAGTCGCTCGGCCATTTCCGCTTTGGTCAACGCCATCTCGTCCCCCTGACGATCAAGCCCGCATGACTGCGCCGTGTTTTTGCTGCAGCGCCGAAACCACTTCGGACACCACTTGCTCCACGTCGCGGTCAGTCAGGGTGCGCGATTCATCTTGGAGAATCAAGCCCATAGCGAGACTCTTGAATCCCGATTCGACGCCCGCGCCGGCGTAGCGGTCGAACAGCAAAACGTCGCGCAAAATCGCGCCCGCGGCCGCTTCCACGGTGGCCTTCACCGCGCCCCACGCCACCGATTCGGCGACGACGAACGCGAGGTCGCGGCGGACGGACGGGTACTTCGAGAGCGCATGGGCATGGGGGATCTGGCGGGCCAGCAACGGGGCCAGGTCGAGCTCGAAGGCGACGACGTCCTGGTCCAGGTCGAGGGCACGCTGCAGGCGGGGGTGGAGCTGGCCGATCCAGCCGATCCTGGTCTCGGTGCCGTCGGCCGCCAGGCGGAAGACGTCGGCCGAGCGACCGGGGTGGCCGTCCGGCGCCTGCGTGGGGCGGAAGGCCAGGCGCGCGCCGCACATGGCGGCCAGGCTTTCCAGGTCGCCCTTCAGGTCGTGGAAGTCGACGGTGCGGGCCTTGGCATCCCACTGCTCGCCGGCCACGGGGCCACAGGCGACGGCGGCGATGCGCTGGGTTTCGATCGGGGCGTTGCCGGGGCTCGCCTTGAACACCTTGCCCAGTTCGAACAGGCGCACGCGCGGTTGCTGGCGCGCGGTGTTGCGCGCGAGCGCGTCCGTAAGGCCAGGCAGCAGCTGCGTGCGCATCACGCCGAGTTCGGCGCTGAGCGGGTTGGCGAGCGGGACGGCGCCGTCCATCGCGTGCCACTTGGTGAGCAGCGTGGCGTCGACGAAGGCGTAGTTCACCGCTTCCAGCAGGTCGCGCGATGCGAGGTGGCGACGCACGGTGGTGTCTTCCACGCGCGTTTCCGTCGGCGAGACCAGGCGCGTGCCGCCGCCGGGCAGCGTGGCGGGCACCTTGTCGTAACCGTGGATGCGCGCGATTTCCTCGACGAGGTCTTCTTCGATCGCGATGTCGAATCGGCGCGTGGGCGGGACGATCTGCCAGCCGTCATCGGCGGCGGTGACCTGCAGGCCCAGCGCGCGGAGGATGCGTTCGACTTCCGCGTCCGGCACGCGTTCGCCGAGCACGCGCGCGAGGCGTTCGCGACGCAGGCGCACGGGCTGCGCCTTCGGCAGGTGCTGCGCGAGCACGGCTTCGGTGATCGGGCCCGGTGCGCCGCCGGCGATTTCGACGATCAGGCGCGTGGCGATTTCGATCGCCTGGCGCGGGAGTTCGGGGTCCACGCCACGTTCGAAACGATGCGCGGCGTCGGTGTGCAGGCCGAGGCGACGGCCGCGGCCGATGACGGCGCTCGGGGCGAAGTGCGCGGCTTCGAGGAAGACGTTCTTCGTCGTGTCGGTCACGCGCGTGTCGAAGCCGCCCATGATGCCGGCGAGTGCGACGGCACGGTCGGCATCCGTGATGACGAGGAAGTGGTCGTCGAGCGCGACGTCGCGGCCGTCGAGCAACTTCACCCCTTCATTCGCACGCGCACGACGCACGCCGATCGGGCCCTTCAACAGGTCGCGATCGAAGGCATGCATCGGCTGCCCCACTTCGAGCATCACGTACTGCGTGACGTCGACGAGCAGGCTGATCGGGCGGATGCCGCTGCGGCGCAGGCGTTCGGCCATCCACACGGGGGTTTGCTTGGTCGCATCGACGCCTTCGATCACGCGGCCGACGTAGCGCGGTGCATCGGCGCCAGCGTCGAGGGTGACCTGCAACGCGGCGTCGTTGAGCGCGGGCATCGGCGTGGCATCGAACGGCACCACTTCCGCGCCGCATGCAGCGGCGACGTCGAAGGCGATGCCGCGCACGCTGAAGCAATCGGCGCGGTTCGGCGTGAGCTTGAGTTCGAAGCGCGCGTCCGGCAGGCCGAGGTAGTCGGCGAGCGGCGTGCCGACAGGGGCGTCGTCGGGGAGTTCGAGCAGGCCGGAGGCGTCGGCGTCCAAGCCGAGTTCCTTCGCCGAGCAGAGCATGCCGTTGGAGTCGACGCCGCGCAGCTTTGCGGCCTTGATCGTCAGCGCGCCAACGACAGTGCCGATGGTGGCGAGCGGTGCGACGAGACCCGGGCGCGCGTTCGGCGCGCCGCAGACGATCTGCAACTTTTCTTTGCCGGTGTCGACCTGGCACACCTGCAGCTTGTCGGCTTCCGGATGCTTCGCGCACTCGACGATGCGCGCGACGATCACGCCGTCGAGCTTGTCGCCCAGCACTTCCATCTCTTCGACTTCCAGGCCGATCGCGGTCAGCGTCGCGGCGAGTTCATCGCGCGTGGCGTCGGTGCGCACATGCTGGCGGAGCCAGTTTTCGGGGAACTTCATGCGGCGGGTCCTTTAAGCGAACTGGCGCAGGAAGCGCACGTCGTTGTCGAAGAAGCTGCGCAGGTCATCTACGCCGTAACGCAGCATCGCAAAGCGTTCGACGCCCAGGCCGAACGCGAAGCCGGTGTAGCGCTCCGGGTCGATGCCCACGTTGCGCAGCACGGTCGGGTGGACCATGCCGCAGCCGAGCACTTCCAGCCACTTCGTCGTGCCATCGGCCTGGTGCCAGGCGATGTCGACTTCGGCCGAAGGTTCGGTGAAGGGGAAGTAGCTCGGGCGGAAGCGCATTTCGAAGTCGCGCTCGAAGAAGGCGCGGACGAATTCGGCAAGCGTGCCCTTGAGGTCGGCGAAGCTGGCCTTCTCGTCGACCAGCAGGCCTTCCACCTGGTGGAACATCGGCGTGTGCGTCTGGTCGCTGTCGCTGCGGTACACCTTGCCGGCCGCGATCATGCGCAGCGGCGGCGTGCCGCCACGCGCGACGAGGTCCTTCATGTAGCGGATCTGCACGCCGGAGGTGTGCGTGCGCAGGAGGCGACCATCGTCGAAGTAGAACGTGTCGTGCATCGCGCGCGCCGGATGGTGTTCCGGGAAGTTCAGCGCTTCGAAGTTGTGCCAGTCGTCTTCGATCTCCGGGCCGTGCGAGAGCTCGTAGCCCAGGCGGCCAAAGATGTCGGCGATGCGTTCAAGCGTGCGCGAAACCGGATGCAGGCCGCCGCGCGAGGCGTCGCGGCCGGGCAGCGTGACATCGAGGGTCTCGTGTGCGAGGCGCGCGTCGAGCGCGGCGTCGTCGAGTGCGATCTTGCGCGCGGCGAGGGCCTCGCCGATGGCGTCGCGGGCGCGGTTGATCGCCTCGCCTGCCGCCTTGCGCTGGTCGCCCGGCAACGTGCCGAGCGCCTTGAGTTGGGTGGTGACGCTGCCGTGCTTGCCGAGCAGGCCCACGCGCAGTTGTTCGAGCGCGTCCGGCGCGTTCGCTTCCGCGATGTCGCGCAATGCCTGTTGGAGCAGCGAGTCGATTCCGTCCATTTGGATCCCTGATAACGAAAAAGGGGGAAGGACTTGCGCCCTTCCCCCTGCGTTGCTTTCCGTCGAAAGCCGCGCAAGGGGCGCGGCTTCCGGGGGTTGGCTTACGCCGCGAGCGCGCTCTTCGCCTTTTCGGCCAGCGCCGCAAAACCCTTCGCGTCGTGCACGGCGATGTCCGCCAGCACCTTACGGTCGAGGGTGATGCCCGCCTTGAGCAGGCCGTTCATGAAACGGCTGTAGCTCATGCCGTTGATGCGGGCCGCCGCGTTGATACGCGTGATCCACAACGAACGGAAATTGCGCTTCTTCTGCTTGCGGCCGATGTAGGCGTACTGCAACGCCTTGGTGACCGCCTGCTTGGCGACGCGGAAGACCTTGCGACGGGCGTGGTAGTAGCCCTTCGCCTGCTTCAGGATTTTCTTGTGACGCTTGCGGGCCATTACACCGCGCTTGACTCGTGCCATTGTTCAGCCCTCCTCAGAGATACGGCAGCATGCGGTCCAGACGGCCCGCGTCTTCGGCACGAACGTGGTTCGTCTGACGAAGGTTGCGCTTCCGCTTGGTCGCTTTCTTGGTGAGGATGTGGCTCTTGTTGGCGTGGCCGCACTTGTACTTGCCGGAAGCGGTCTTCCGGAAGCGCTTTGCAGCCGCCCGATTGGTCTTGATCTTGGGCATTTCGGTGTCCGTATCAGATCTTATGACTGGCGTGGGCGGTGGCATTTGCCACGCTTTCCGTCCGTGCCCGCGCCGGCGAGTGCCGCGTGCTTGCGCCGCGGCGTGGTCCTTGAAAACAAACCCCCGGCGAACCGGGGCCCGGCATTATGCAGGGCCCGGCTTTGCGTTGCAATTCAGGGTGTTAGTGGGTCGCGCCAGCGGCCGGGGCGGGTTGAGTCTCGGCAGGCTGTGCGACGACCGGTTGTGGGACGACCGGGGCGGCCGTGGGCGCCGGGGCGAACAGGCCCTTCTCGATCTGGTCCCCGAGGTCCTTCATGGCCAGGGGCATGAGCTGGTCGACGACCGTGGCCGACGGGACGTCGCCGCCCGGGGCGATGGCCCGGCCGCGGAAGCGCTGGCCGTCGATGTTCAGGTCGATGGCCACGATCATCGGAGAATCGCCCTCCACTTCCCCGACGACGTAGCCCCCGAAGGTATCGGCCGGGTTGCAGCCGACTTCCTTCGCGTGAATGTTGTTGATGGCGTTGGCGACGACGTTCGGGAAGATGGGGAAGACCGGCATGTTCGCGTTGCGACGCATCTCGACGGCCTTGTTGAGATGGACAGAGAACCAGCGCAGTTGCACCGTCTTCCCCGCCAGCCGGTCGCCGAAGCGCTCGGCCAGCATGGCGTGCAGGTACACCGGCAGGTGCGGAGTGATGTCGTTGTCGCCGAAGCGCATGGCGCCAAAGGCGCAGTTCGTGGGTTGCGAGGACTCGAAGCCGCCTTTGAGCCAGGGCTTCGCGCGCCTGTCTTCGAACTTGTAGGTGAATGTCTCCGGCGCCGAGGCCGGCGGCGTGAGCGTCAACGGAAAATGCCATGCGGACAGCAGCAGCACGCTGGCCCCCGCCAGCGCCAATCGATTCCACAACGTCATGTTGTCCCCTGTTTCCCCGGTACAAAAAAAACGGGCCGCATTGCGCGGCCCGTCGTGTCTTGCGAATTACGTCTTCTTCTTCGGCGCGATCATCATCACCATCTGCCGGCCTTCCAGGCGCGGCCGCGACTCGATCACGATGTCCTCGCCCAGGTCCAGCTCGATGCGCTTGGCCATCTGCTGGCCCAGCTCCTGGTGGCTCATTTCGCGACCGCGGAAGCGGATGTTGACCTTGATCTTGTCGCCTTCTTCCAGGAAGCGGCGCATGTTGCGCAGCTTGATCTGGTAGTCGCCCTCGTCGGTCACGGGGCGGAACTTCACTTCCTTGATTTCGACCTGCTTCTGCTTCTTCTTCGCAGCAGCGGCCTTCTTCTGCATCTCGAACTTGAACTTGCCGAAGTCCATGATGCGGCAGACCGGCGGATCCGCGTTCGGCTGGATTTCAACGAGATCCAGGCCTTCGTCTTCGGCCATGCGCAGGGCTTCGTCGCGCGTCAGGACGCCGACCATTTCGCCGTCGCTGCCGATCACGCGCACGCGCGGCACGCGAATCTCGTTGTTCTTCCGGTTCTGCTTTTCGGGGGTGCTGATGTCGCAATCTCCGTGGAGGATCGAACCGCGCGCCTGTGTGGGTGAGGCGCGCGGGCTTTAATACTTACGCTGCGGATTCATCGCGAAGGCGCTGCGCGAAGTCGGCGATGGACATGGTCCCCAGGTCCTCGCCACTGCGCGTGCGCACCGCGACTGCGCCGTTTTCCTTCTCGCGGTCACCGACCACCAGCAGGTACGGCACGCGCTGCAGCGTGTGCTCGCGAATCTTATAGCCGATCTTTTCGTTCCGCAAATCGCCTTCGACCCGGAAGCCTTGATTTGTAAGGGTTTTCCGAACCTCGTCGACCCAGTCTGCCTGGGCATCGGTGATGTTCATGACCACGGCCTGCACCGGGGCCAGCCACGGGGGGAAGTGGCCGGCGTGGTGCTCGATCAGGATGCCGATGAAGCGCTCCATCGAGCCCACGATGGCCCGGTGCAGCATGACCGGGTGGCGGCGCTGGCTGTGCTCGTCCACGTATTCGGCGCCCAGGCGGCCCGGCATCATGAAATCGACCTGCATGGTGCCCAGCTGCCAGGTGCGGCCGATGGCGTCCTTGAGGTGGTATTCGATCTTCGGGCCGTAGAAGGCGCCCTCGCCCGGCAGCTCCTGCCATTCCACGCCGGCCACGCGCAGGGCCGAGCGCAGGGCCTCTTCGGCCTTGTCCCAGGTGGCGTCGTCGCCCAGGCGCGGTTCCGGGCGCAGGGCGATCTTCAGCTGCACGTCCGTGAAGCCGAAGCGGGCGTAGACGTCCATCGCCTGCTTGTGGAACGCGGTCACCTCGGCCTCGATCTGGTCCTCGGTGCAGAAGATGTGCCCGTCGTCCTGCGTGAAGCCGCGCACGCGCAGGATGCCGTGCAGCGCGCCCGAGGGTTCGTTGCGGTGGCAGGCGCCGAACTCGCCGTAGCGGATCGGCAGGTCGCGGTAGCTGTGCAGGCCGTGGTTGAACACCTGGACGTGGCCCGGGCAGTTCATCGGCTTGACCGCGTACGTGCGCTTCTCCGATTCGGTGAAGAACATGTTGTTCTGGTAGTTGTCCCAGTGGCCCGAGCGCTTCCACAGCGACACGTCCAGGATCTGCGGGCAGCGCACTTCCTGGTAGCCGGACTCGCGGTACACCTTGCGCATGTACTGCTCGACCACCTGCCACACCGACCAGCCCTTCGGATGCCAGAACACCAGGCCCGGGGCTTCTTCCTGCAGGTGGAACAGGTCCTGCTGCTTGGCGATCTTGCGGTGGTCGCGCTTCTCGGCTTCCTCGAGCTGCGTCAGGTAGGCCTTGAGGTCCTTGTCGTTCAACCACGCGGTGCCGTAGATGCGGCTGAGCATCTGGTTGTTCGAATCGCCGCGCCAGTAGGCGCCGGCGACCTTCATCAGCTTGAAGGCGCGCAGCTTGTCGGTGCCCGGCACGTGCGGGCCGCGACACAGGTCGGTGAACTCGCCCTGCGAATACAGCGAGAGCTCTTCGGTCGCCGGGATCGACTCGATGATCTCGGCCTTGTAGGCCTCGCCCATGTCGCGGAAATACTTGACCGCGTCGTCGCGCGACTTGGTGGAGCGCGACACCGGCTGCGCTTCCTTCACGATCTTCTGCATCTCCGCTTCGATCGCGGGCAGGTCTTCCGGCGTGAACGGACGCTCGTAGGCGAAGTCGTAGTAGAAGCCGTTGTCGATGACCGGGCCGATGGTGACCTGCGCGCCGGGATACAGGCGCTGCACGGCCTGCGCGAGCAGGTGCGCGGTGGAGTGGCGCAGCACGTCGAGCGCGTCGGGGTGTTTCTCGGTGACGATTTCGAGCTTCGCGTCGTGGTCGATGCGGAAGCTGGTGTCGACGAGCTTGCCGTCCACCTTGCCGGCGAGCGCGGCCTTGGCCAGGCCGGCGCCGATGGAGGCGGCCACGTCGGCCACGCTCACGGGGTGATCGAAATTGCGGACGCTGCCGTCGGGAAGGGTGACGGCGACGGGGTTTTGGACTTCGGCGTTCATGGGAATCAGGTCACCAGAAATGAAAAAAGCGCCCGAGGGCGCCTGGCGTCAGCCTGCGACTCGGGAGGGTCAGTGGTGGATGCGCGTAGTGCTCATGTCGCACGCTCGGCCAGCGTTTCCGCGGGCCACCTCTTCCGATTCGTTGTGTGTCCACGCCTATGAAGCGTGGTGGGCGGTACAGGGTTCGAACCTGTGACCCCTACCATGTCAAGGTAGTGCTCTACCGCTGAGCTAACCGCCCGATTGCCCCACCCTGTCGAGCGGGGCTGCGCAGTTTAGCGGAGCCATGGCGAGGCGACAACGTTTATCTGGCGACGATCGCTTGGGCCAGGTGGCGCGCAAGCGTGTCCTCACTGCACGGCGCCGGGTTGGCGACGACGACATCGCCCTTCGCCGAGGTCGCACCGCAGGTGTGGTCGCCCGCGCGCGCAGGACGGATGTAGGCCGCGAAGTCCGCGGCATACACGTCGCGCATGGCGTCGAAAACGGAAACCCGGCCCCGCTTCGCGTTGCCGAACGCGCGGAGGGCCTGTTGGTTGGTGAGCGAGGCAGGCAAGTCGATGCGCTGCAGCCCCACCATCACCCAACGCACGGCGCTCCCACTGTCGATTGACGCCTGGTTGGCGATGGCGAACAGGTTCGCCACCTCGGTTTCGGCGGCGGACACGCTGCCGCGCAGCCGCGCGAGGTCGCCGGAATACATCGCCAGCACGCGAATCTGCAGGGTGCCGTCGTGGAGGCGATCGACCGGCGCGGCGTTCGCGGAGAAATCACTTTCGGCGCGCAGCAGTTCGTCCGGCGTGGTGGCGTACGGCGGGGCGTGGCTGTCCCAGGTCCCCGGACGGACCGTGCTGTAACGAGGCGACAAATCGCGCGTCGGCGCGATCGTCGTGCGACCGCCGGGTCCGGTCTCGATCTGCATCGCGCGCCCCGAGGGCGTGGGCAGCACGCCGAAGATGGCGTCGGGGCCGAAGGTCAGCACCATGGCTTCCGAACCCAATGGCGTCGCTACCCGGCCGATGACGGACCAGCGACCCGCCGCGTCGGTGACCTGGTGCTCCATGCGCACGGGATAGGTGGTGCCGTCGGGCAAGGCGATGCGCAGGGAGCCCGCGCGGATCGCGCGGCGCGCCATGTCGGCGTCGAACTGGAAGGTCTGCGGCGCATCGAGGGTCGCGCCTGCGGGAATCGTGAGGAGCGGCGCCACGGCCGCTTGCGCCGTCGGACCGCGGCGATGCGTCGGAGCTGGTGCGGGGGAAGCGTGCGTGGTCTTCGCCTCGATCTCGCGCACCGTCCAGCTCATGACAACGACGGCCACGCCGACCGCGAGCCACATGCCCGCGCGCTTCCAGAGCCTCATTCGCAAACCCCTGCATCCCTGACTTCAGGGGGCATGGTACCGGTCGCCCCCCTGCTTGCCACCCCATGAAGTCATGTGGAGGCGCAGTCAGGTCGCGAGGCTGGCGTCCTTCAACTTCCGGATCTGGTCGCGCACCCGGGCGGCGTCCTCGAACTCCAGGTCGCGCGCGTGCTTGTACATCTGGTCCTCGAGGGCCTTGAGCTTGGCGGCGACTTGGTGGGGTTCGAGCGTCCGGTAGTCGACGTGCTCTTCGGCAACCGCGACGGCGCGGCGGCCGCCCTTCTTCTTCACATCGCCCGGCTCGCTGCGCGCGCCTTCGAGGATGTCGACGATGGGCTTGGCCACCGAGCGCGGGACGATGCCGTGCTCGGCGTTGTACTCGATCTGCTTCTCGCGGCGTCGGTTGGTTTCGCCGATGGCGACTTCCATCGAGCGCGTGACGCGATCCGCGTACAGGATCGCCTTGCCGCGCAGGTTGCGCGCGGCGCGGCCGATGGTCTGGATCAGCGAGCCGGCACTGCGCAGGAAGCCTTCCTTGTCGGCATCGAGGATGGCGACCAGCGACACCTCCGGCATGTCCAGGCCTTCGCGCAACAGGTTGATGCCCACCAGCACGTCGAACTTGCCCAGGCGCAGGTCGCGGATGATCTCCACACGCTCCACGGTGTCGACGTCGGAGTGCAGGTAACGCACGCGGCAGCCGTGCTCGCCGAGGTATTCGGTGAGGTTCTCGGCCATGCGCTTGGTGAGCGTGGTGACGAGCACGCGGTCGCCCATCGCGACGCGTTCGTTCACTTCGCTGAGGAGATCGTCGACCTGCGTGGCGACCGGGCGGATTTCGACTTCCGGGTCGATGAGGCCGGTCGGGCGCACGACGAGTTCGACGACTTCGCCGGCGGATTCGCGGATCTCGTACGGGCCCGGCGTCGCGGACACGTAAATGCTGCGCGGCGAACGCAGCTCCCATTCCTCGAACTTCAGCGGGCGGTTGTCCAGCGCGGAGGGCATGCGGAAACCAAACTCCACCAAGGTTTCCTTGCGCGAGCGGTCGCCTTTGTACATCGCGCCGATCTGCGGGACGGTGACGTGCGATTCGTCGACGACGAGCAGCGCGTCCGGCGGCAGGTAGTCGAACAGGCACGGCGGCGGTTCGCCCGGCATGCGGCCGGTGAGGTGGCGCGAGTAGTTTTCGATGCCGTTGCAGTAGCCGACTTCGGCGAGCATCTCCAGGTCGTAGCTCGTGCGCTGCTGCAGGCGCTGCGCTTCGACCAGCTTGTTCTCGGCGTAGAGCTGCTCCAGGCGCTCGCGCAGTTCGACCTTGATGGCCTCCACCGCGCTGAGCACCGTGCGGCGCGTGGTGACGTAGTGCGACTTCGGGTAGATCGTGTAGCGCGGCACCTTTTTCAGCACTTCGCCCGTCAGCGGGTCGAAGATGCCCAGCGATTCGATCTCGCCGTCGAACAGCTCGATGCGCAGCGCTTCCATGTCGCTTTCGGCCGGATGCACGTCGATGGTCTCGCCGCGCACGCGGTAGTGGCCGCGCTGCAGTTCGAACTCGTTGCGCGTGTACTGCATCTCGGTGAGGCGGCGGATCAGCTCGCGCTGGTCGATGCGCTCGCCGCGCACCATGTGCAGCACCATGTTGAAGTATTCGTTCGGGTCGCCGAGGCCGTAGATGGCCGAGACCGTGCACACGATGATCGCGTCGCGCCGTTCCAGCAGCGCCTTGGTCGCCGACAGGCGCATCTGCTCGATGTGTTCGTTGATCGAGCTGTCCTTCTCGATGTAGGTATCGGAGGACGGGACGTAGGCTTCCGGCTGGTAGTAGTCGTAGTAGCTGACGAAATACTCGACCGCGTTGTGCGGGAAGAAGGCCTTGAACTCGCCGTACAACTGCGCGGCCAGGGTCTTGTTCGGCGCCATCACCAGGGTCGGCTTCTGCACCGCCTCGATCATGTTGGCGACGGTGTAGGTCTTGCCGGATCCGGTGACGCCGAGCAGTGTCTGGCGTGCGATGCCGGAGTCGAAGCCGGCGACGAGTTTCGCGATCGCCTGCGGCTGGTCGCCGGCGGGCGTATAGGGCGCGACGAGCTGGAACGGAATGTAATCGGCGGATGCGTCGGGCATCGGGGGCGACGGATCGCTGTGTAGCGGAAGACAGGCGAGTGTAGCGCTCCCTTCCTGAAGTCCCACGCGCCGGAGCGCGGTCTGCTGACGGAATCCGTCAGGAGCCTCCGATCCCCGCGCGGGGGCATGCGCGCGAGCATCGAAGGCCCGCCCGTGAGGCCCGCATGGAACCCCTCCCTTCCCATCGAACCGCCGGGGTCACCCTGGTCGAACTGGCGCTCGTCGTCGCCACGGTCGCCACGCTCGCCGCGATCGCGGTGCCCCGCTTCGTCGCCGCGCGGGAAGCGGCGCACGCCGGCGCGGCGCACCAGGCCATGCTCGGCTCGCTGATGGCGGCGACGAGCCATGCGTCCTCCACCGGCGCCGAAGTCGTGGTGTGCCCGGGCGATGCGAATGGCTGCCGCCCGACGCACGACTGGACCGGCGGGTGGGTCGTCTTCGCGGACATCGACGGCGATCGCGTGCGCGATCCGCACGACACGCTGCTCCAGCGCGTCGCCCCGCTCGGCGGCAACGCGCGCCTGCGCAGCACGCCGGGCCGTACGCGAATCGTGTTCCAGCCCAATGGCGGCGCCGCGGGCTCGAACGTCACGTTCACCCTGTGCGACGGTCGCGGTGCGGCGCGCGCAACGGCCCTGGTGATGAACAACGGCGCGCATTTGCGTGCCACGCCCGCGCAAGCTGCGGCGGCGGACGCCTGCATGCGGGCGCTTTGAAAGATGAACGCGCGAAGACACCGCGCAAAAAGAAAGGCCAGCCCGGAGGCTGGCCTTTCCTGATCATCTGGCGCCCGAAGTTGGACTCGAACCAACGACCCCCTGATTAACAGTCAAGTGCTCTAACCGGCTGAGCTATTCGGGCGGGGCCGCATATTCTGGCTGCCCGCCCGTTGACCGTCAACCCAACCTCACATCATCAGGGACGCCACGGCATGGTCCAGGCCGACACGGTGCCGGACCACGTGCCTTTCTGCTTGTCGTAATGGACGTTGCAGGTCTTCGGCGTGGCATCGGTGCGCGTGTTCTCCAACGCAAACGTGAGGTCCACGCGCCCGTCCTTCGAGATCGCGTTGATGCCGATCGACTGCGTTTCGCTGGTCGTGTTGTCGTTCGACAGGTTGCCCATCGACAGCGTGCCCGAGCCGGAGCCGATCGTCGCGCTGGAGATCCGGTAGTTCTTGAAGATCGGGATCGCGATCGTGAACGACTGGTCGGTGAACGTCGGGTACGGCGACTTGACGCCGTTGTCGTAGGTCTTGGTGCAGACGCTGTCCTTGAACAGCACCGAGCCGGTCGTGCCCGAGTTGGACGCATCCAGCTCCTTCCAGTAGTTGCTCACGACCAGGTTGCCGCTGCCGGGGAAGGACACGCCGGCCGGCGAGCAGATGTAGTCGCCGCCCGAGGTCGTGCAGATCTTCACGACGTTGCTGATGGTCGCGGTGAAGCCCGGCGAAGACGTCGCAAGGCCCGTCGGGCGGATGTAGAAGCTGTCCGACCCGTTCGGTGCGCTGCCACCCACGGTGAAGGGCTGGAAATCGCTGCCGTAGGCGTCGTCGCCCAGCTTGTCGACCGGGCCGGGAATGCCGCCGTTGGCGAGCGTTTCCGTCGCGGCGAGGCCCGAGTTGGAACGCAGCAGCGTCGAGACGTTGTTCGCGTTGCCCACGCCCTTGGCTTCCGTCGCGCCGCGCGACGGCAGGTTGGTCGCGCTCCAGGGCAGGAAGCCGCCGGTGTGCACGTAGGCGATGTTCTGGTTCGACGAGCTGTAGTCCGCGAACTCGGTGACGTTGATCGTCGCGAACGGCAGGTACGGCAGGATGCAGTCCGGAAGTTCCGTGCTGCCCGCCAGGCACTGGCCCTTGGCACGGCGGCTGGCGAGCGCCTTGGCGAGCGTGTCGCGCGCCGACTTCTCGAGGTAGTCGACGTACAGGCCGCGCGCATGCACGAAGCGCGACTTCGTGTCGGTGGACTGCGCGATGTCGACGGTCGCGGGCGCGTTGAGGTTGCGCGAGGTGGTGTCGTACATCGCCTGCGCGCCCGACGGTGCCGTCGCGACGCTGCCGTCGTACTGCGAGAGGTAATCCTTGACGAACTGGGTGTAGTAGTTGGTCGCGCTCGTCGTCGGCAGGCCGTTGTCCGCCTGGTAGCTGTTGGTCTGCGTTTCCAGGTAGCCGTACTGGCGGCTGTACATGTCGGCCGCCGTGCGCCACAGGCCGTCCACGCGGATGACGCGGCAGGCATCGACGTACGTGGCATTCGAGCTGTTGCCGCTGTTGACCAGCTGGCCCGAGCTGTTGAGGTTGTACTTCTGGTAACCGCCCGTGGCCTCCGGGTCGAACTTCGCGTTCGTCGAGTCGGTCGGGTTGTCGTGGTGGTCGCGGCAGCACTCCTGGCACAGCGCGCTCTGCACGACGCCCGACTTCGGACCCGAGGAATACTGCTGGCCGGGCGCGTCCTGTGCGGCGTCGGGCGCGTAGACGTCGTAGCGCGTGCCGGTCCACACCGCCGGCCACTGCGCTTTTTGGTAGATCTCGCCGAGGTTGGTGCCGCCCGCGCCGTATTGGCAGGTGCACTTGAGCACTTCGGTTTCGACGCGGTCCTGGATGATCGCCAGGCTCCCCGACTGCGGCGTGTACGTGAGCACGGTGAAGCGCGTGGACACCAGCGTGTTGTTCTTCGAACCCACGAGTTCCGGCATCGGGTTCGACGCGGCGGTCGCGTCGCCGTTGCCGAGCGCGATCGGGATCATGCCTGCGGTGACCGGACTCGACTGGCGGACGACGGCCCGCTGCGCGGTGCCGCCGCCGGTCTTGTTGTCGACGATCGGGCTGTTGGAATCCAGCGCCAGCGCACTGACCGCCGTGCGCGAACGCATCGTGTGCGTCTGGCCGTTCACGTCGTTCCACACCACCGAGACGACGACATTGCGGAATTCCGCCGACGTCGCGCCGGCCGGCGCCGCACCCTGCACGAATGCCGTGTCGGTGGCGTTGCTGCCGTACTGGGTGACCGTCCGGGTCATCTGCAGGTAGCCGAGTCCCGCATCGCAGGCGGCGCGCTCGACGTCGTTGGCGGGCGCGGTGCAATCCGGGTTGTTCGCGACCACTGCGGGCGTGGTGACCACGTTCGCGTAGGCCCCTGATCGGACGCTGTCCATTTCCGCCGCCATGAGCGCGACGATGCGCGAGCGCACCTTCGACTCGGCGGAGTTGCGCGAGAGCGCGCCTTGCAACGCGGCAAGTGCCAGCAGGCCGGTCGCGAGCAGCACGACGGCGACGAGCACTTCCAGCAGCGAGAAGCCGGCGTGTTTGGTGGTCGGGTTTCGCATTGGGTCGGGCTCCGGTCAGTACGACAGCCGGTCAGTCCAGGCGCCGGGCAGGTTGGAGTTGGTGGGCTTGATGCTGTTCGCGAAGTTCTTGAACACGTCGCCGTTGAAGATGACCGCCGCCGTACCGTTGGCCTTGCTGATCTGGCCCTGCACGACGACCGAGCCGTACACGGTCGCGCCGGCGTTCATGTCGAGCGTCGCGGTACCGCCCGTGGATGGATTGAGCTTGTCGCCGGTGTGGTCGTGCATCGCGCTGAGCGGATGCAGCGCCGCGGTCGGCGGATGCACGCGCAGCAGGACGAGGCCGAAGACGCGGCCCTGGATCTTCGCCGAGCCGTCGATCACGAGCAGCACCGGCTTGGAAGGCGAGCCGATCTGCGTGTTCGATCCGATGTCGCAGTTGGTCTGGCACCAGACGATGCCGTTGATGCCCGAACTCGGGTACGTCAGCGCGAGCACCTGGTCGGGCTTCATCAGCGACGTTGCCGTGGCATCGCGCGGGATGATCTTCGTGGCGTTCTTGTACAGGTAGGCCTCGTCCGCATCGAGGTAGACGGTGGCGTTGGTCGTCGGCGAGGTGTACTGCACCGACGGCACCAGCGTTTCGCAGAAGTAATCGCCGTCGTTGTCCTGGCGCGACTTCACGCCGAAGACGTATTCGAACAGGTCGCAGGGGAATTCCTGCGGCAGCACGTCGGCGTTGACACCCTTGCCGTTGGTGCCGTTGCTGCCGTCGACGTCGAGGATGTCCATGCCCTCGTCCTGCTGGTTGCCGGACTTGTCATAGGACAGGCTGACGTCGCCGTTGCAGCCGCAGGTGTCGCACACGGCCACGCCTTCCTCGATCGTCGGCGGCGCGTTGTTTTTCGCGCCGTAGCGGTAGAACTCGTCGGCGTAGCAGGTGTTCGGCGTACCCGTCTTGGTGATGTCCTTGCGCGTCCACACCGACACCGGCACGCCGGCGCCACCGCCGTTCGGGTTGGTGACGACCTGCAGGCCGCCGGTCACGTCGACGCTGCCCGCGGCCATGATCGGCGGCTGGTTGGGATTGGGGTTGAACAAGCGGTACTGGCCGAGCATCTGCGAGACGGTGGTCCGCGCGCCTTCGCCGGGCAGGCTGGCCACCGCGACGTAGTTGTAGGCGTAGGTGTTGCTCATCTCCGATGCATTGGTCGTGCATTCGGTCGGGTCGGTGGCATTCACCGGAACCTTGACGCGGCAGATCACGACGCCGACACCGTAGGAGACGTTGGTGAAGTTGCCGACGTCGGTACTCACCATGCCGGCGGCCGGGACGACCGTCGCCAGGGGCAGCATGCGATCGTCGAGCAGGTCGGTCTTGGTGTCGTTGTTGACGTCGCCGACCGCGGTCGTGTTCTTCCAGTAATACATCGTGGCGCGGCGCGCCGGGTCCGCGATGGAACCGCACGGGAACGTGGCATCCGTGCAGGCCGTCCATTGCGCGCCGGGCTTCAGCAGGTCGGGGCGAAGGCGGAAGTACTCCGCGCCCTGCGAGATGCCCGATTCGGCGACTTCCTCGATCAGCTTGGCGCGCGCATCGTTGCCGGAGGTGCGTTGCTCGAACAGGCCGACGTTGAGGGTGAGCAGCGTGATCACGCTGGCCAGCAGGAGCAGGATGACGGCGACGATGAGCGCGTTGCCGCGCTGGGCGTGGGGACGTTCGGGACTGGCGCGATGCTGGGTCATGGGAGGGCTCAGGTGCCGTTCGAACGGATGGAGACGGTCTGGCGGATGGTCTTCGCCGAGACCGCCATGGAAGGGTTCTTGGACATGTACGACGGCGGGTTCTTCAGGCGGCCCGTCAGCACGACGTCGATGCGGCGCGCGTTGCCGCCCGGATTGCTGAAGCTCAATCCGGTGATCACCACGCCGTCGGTGTTGAGCGGCGTGCCCGCGGAAGTGCAGGCGGCACCGGCGGCGGTGGCCGCGCGCACCAGGACGACCTTGCCGTTGTCCAGGCGAAGGGCGCGGTAGTTGGTCGCGCCGCCCGTGGATTCGGAATACGAGTAGCGCATGCAGTTGGCGGTCGAGACGTCGATGTTCGAGTAGGGATTGGTGACCACCCCGCCCTGCCCGACCGCGGCGATCGGATCGCTGAGACTGCGCGCGCGACGGATGTCGGCGGCGATCAGCGACATCGTCGCGCGCATCTCCTGGTTCAGGCGCATGGAGAGCACGGTCTCGCTGTTGGCGCGAATCAGGCTGAAGATGAAGGCCAGCACGGCCGCGACCACGAGCAGGCCGAGCACGAGCGCGACCATCATTTCGACGAGCGAGAAACCGCGCGCGTGGCGCGGCAGCGACGGTGCGCGATGCATCAGCATGACGGGTACCCCAGGATGCTGCCCGACTTGCTGCAGACGGTGGCCTGGCCGAGCGGTGAGACGGAAACGGTGAGCGTGTAACGGCCCGGGCTGGACGTCAGGTCGAAGCTGCTTGCATCGGCGTTGCCGGTATCGGCATCGCTGCGCATGCCGAGGCGGCCGTCGAAGGTGAGCGACGACGCCGGCGAGCTGAGCGAGATGCCCGGGTAGGCAGAACTCCCGACGAGCTGTTCCTGCCCGTCGACCATGCAGGTCGTCGGCGATGCCGCGGAGCAATCGCAATCCGCCGCTGCGGCGGCCTGGTCGCCTGCCGCGGGAACGGCGGCTTCGCGCGCGCCGAGGCACCAGGTGGCGCCGCTACCGGTGGTGGCGACCGACACGTTGCGGTCGAACTTCACCGCGGCCTGTCGTGCGTTGGCGATCATGGCGACGACGCCATCCGCCGCGCCACGCACGCGCGCCTTTTCGAAATAAGTCTGGAAACTCGGAACCGCAAGCGCCGTGAGCAGCAGGAAGATCCCCACCGCAACCATCAGCTCGAGCAGCGTGAATCCGCCGTTGCGACGCACTGGCATGTAGTTCCCCTTAGGCCCCGGCGCATTCTGGGTGACCAGCAATTGGCATGCCAGCGCAAAACGGATGAGTGGGGCGTTGTCGGGAGCGAACGGTTTTGCGCCGCTCTGGCCATCGGGGTAGCATCGCCGAAATGCCGGGAAATTCAGGGGAAACTGTGATGCGATTCACAAAGAAGCAATTCGGCTTCACCCTCATCGAACTGATGATCGTGGTGCTCGTCGTTGCGATCCTGGCCACGATCGCGCTCCCGATGTATTCGGAGCACGTGCGCAAGGGGAAGCGCGGCGAAGCGATGCAAGCGTTGGGCGACCTCGAGCTGCGGCAGGCCAGCTGGCGCGCGGACAATCCGAGTTACGGCAACACGACCGCCGCGACCGGAGCGCTTGGAAATCTCTTCAACAGCGTCGCGAACGTCACCGCCTACAACAACGGCCTGAAGTACTACACGGTCAGCGCCACCGGGAACACGGCCACGGGTTACACGCTGACCGCGACACGCAAGGGCGACCTCGCGAACGACCCGAAGTGCGGCAACTTCACCATGACGATGAACGCCGGCGTGGTGACCAAGGGCGTGAGCAGCGGCGTCGTCGACTACTGCTGGCGCCAGTAACCTCTCACGTCACCACGCGATAGCAAGGCCGGTACTCGCCGGCGATCTTCATGCGGCGCTGCTCCACGAACGCGCGCAGCAACCCATCCAGCGCTTCCATCATGTCGCGGTCGCCGTGGATCTCGAACGGCCCGTGCGCTTCGATGCGCCGCATGCCGTCTTCCTTGACGTTGCCCGCGACGATGCCGGAGAACGCGCGCCGCAGGTCCGCCGCCAGCGCATAAGGCTTGCGGCCGTGGTGCAGGTCGAGCGCCGCCATCGCTTCATGCGTCGGCGCGAAGGGCTTCTGGAATTCCAGCGGCACGTTCATCGCCCAGTTGAAGAAGAACGAATCCTTGTGGGCGATGCGGTGCTCGCGCACCTTGTGCACGCCGGACGCCATGCGCTTGGCCACCTGCGTCGGGTTGCCAACGATGATCTCGTAACGCGAGGTTGCCGCTTCGCCGAGGGTGAGGCGCAGGAACTGGTCGATCTGTTCGAAGTACGGCGCGGACGCGATCGGGCCGGTGAGGATGAGCGGGAACGGCAGCTCCGCGTTTTCTTCGCGCAGCAGGATACCGAGCAGGTACAGGATTTCTTCCGCGGTGCCGACGCCGCCGGGGAACACGACGATGCCGTGGCCCATGCGCACGAACGCTTCGAGGCGCTTCTCGATGTCCGGCATGATCACCAGGTGGTTGACGATCGGGTTCGGCGATTCGGCCGCGATGATCCCGGGCTCGGTGATGCCGATGTAGCGCATCGTGCGGCGACGCTGTTTCGCATGCGCGATCGTCGCGCCCTTCATCGGGCCCTTCATCGCACCCGGGCCGCAACCCGTGCAGATGTCCAGGCCGCGCAGGCCGAGTTCGTAGCCGACCTGCTTGGTGTACAGGTACTCGTCGCGGTTGATCGAGTGGCCGCCCCAGCACACCACGAGGTTGGGTTCGCCCGGATGCAGCACGCGCGCGTTGCGCAGCAGGCCGAAGACCGCGTCGGTGATGCCGTCGCCCGTCGAGAGGTCGCGGTCGGCACCGAGTTCGATCGCGGTGTACGCAAGATCGCGCACGACGGCGAACAACAGTTCGGCGACGCCGCGGATGATCTCGCCATCGACGAAGGCCATCGCCGGCGCGTTGAGCAGGTCGATGCGCACGCCGCGATCCTGCTGCAGCACCTGGATGTCGAAATCCGGATACAGCTCCTGCGCCGCGCGCGGATCGTCGGAGGCGCTGCCGCTGGTGAGCACGGCCAGCGCGCAACGGCGCAGCAGGTCGTGCATGCCGCCGGCGGAGGCATCGCGCAGGCGCGCGACTTCCGCGCGCGAGAGCACGTCGAGGCCGCCGCGCGGATAGATGCGCGCGTTGGTGGTGGGCAGGAGGGCGTGGCTTTCGGTTTGCGGAGTGTCCATGCGCCGACTTTAACGCATGGCGCCGCACGTCGCCGACAAAGAAAAACGGCCGGGTTTCCCCGGCCGTTTCCTTGCAGCGTGTCGTGCCTGGATCAGAACTCGTAACGCAGCGTCACCGCCAACGACCAGCGCTGCGACGGGCTCAGCGACTCGTTGACCGGCAGGCCGGCCGGCGTGTACACGCCGTTCACGAGCTGGTTCTGGATGTTGTAGATGTACTTGCCGGTGGTCGGATCCACGCCCGCGTAGTTCGCGAAGTTGCGGGTGAGCGGGAAGTCCGCGCGGTGTTCGACGCCCCAATCCTTGTTGAGCAGGTTGAGGAAGTTGAACATGTCGAAGCGGATCGAACCCTTGTGGCCTTCCATGAAGCCCGGGATTTCCTGCGTGAACGACAGGTCGACCTGGTTCACCCAGCCGGCGCGCGCGTTGTTGCGCTTGAAGATGCCACCCGCATTGCGCGAAAGCTGGTTGTGGTTGCCGATGTAGGAATAGAACGAGTCGATCGCTTCCTGCGTGGTGCCCGGCGTGAACAACACGTCGCCACGGTTCATCGGGATGTAGGCCAGGTCGCGGACGTAGGAGTCGCCGTTGACGTCGTTGCCGAAGATCCAGCTGTACGGCGCGCCGCTGTGGCCGTCGTAGAACGCGGTGAACGAGGTCTTGTAGTCGCCGAAGAACGCGTGCTCGTAGGTGAACGAGGCGAGCAGGCGCTGCGGGACTTCATAGTTCGACGTGCCGAGCTGGTCGTCGTTCGGGTTGGCCCACGCGCGGTTGCTGAAGCTGGAGTTGGCGACGCTCGACGTGCCCGGGTTGACGTCCGTGGCGCGGCTCATCGTGTAGGCCACCATCGCCGACCAGTCGTTCGCGAACGGCTTGCGCAGCGAGAACGTCAGGTTGTCGGAGTAGCCCTTGTCGGTGTTGGTCAGCAGGATCGTGCCCACGCCGAAGGACGGATTCGAATTCCAGCGCGTGGCGTTGCTGCTGCCCGGCGCGGCGTTCGGGTTCTGCGCGTAGCTGTAGCGGCCGTCCGGCAGGATGCCGGTGGGGGCGCCGAGGTTGATGTTGTCGTACTTGATGCCCTTGACCACGTCCAGGTGCTGGTACTCGGTCGTGAACACCACGCCCTTCCACGGCAGCTCATGGTCGAAGCCGAGCGTGTACTTGGCGACGGTCGGGATCTGGAAGTCCGGATCCACGACGCTGACGGTCATCGACGAGCGGCCGAGGCCCGGCGTGGTCGACGAACCCGGCGGAACCTGCGCACCCGAGGAGAACGGCGGGTCGGTCGGTTCGCGCAGGCGGTTCACGTCGTACGACGCAACGGCGACGCCGTTGTTGGAGTACGGGTTGGCGACCCACACCGCCGGCGTGTTCGAAACGAACAGGCCCGCGCCACCGCGCAGCTGCGTCGGACGCTCCGCGTCGAAGGCGTAGTTGAACGATGCACGCGGCTGCCAGACGCTGTTGCCGTCGATGGTGCCCTGGTTGCTGTAACCGTAACCGCCGATGGCGGCGTTCGGGTTCGCCGGGTTGTCGCGCAGGCCGCACGGGCCGAGGTTGCCGAGCGTGCCCGGCGCCGCGGCGAAGCACGGGTTGAACGTCGGCGCCGGATCGACCTTCGGCACGTCGTAACGCAGGCCGTACTGCACCGACAGCTTGTCGGTGGCCTGCCAGGTGTCCTGCGCGAAGAAGCCGTACTGCTTCAGGTCGAACACCGCGGCGACGTTGTCGAGCGTGTAACCGGCGGCCGGCGTGGCGAGACGGTAGCGGCGATAGGTGCCCGCGGCGAAGTCGTCGATCGAGTTGAACTCGTAGCTGCCCGTGTAGTTCTGCAGAAACAGGTTGTAGAACTCGTCCTTCTGGTAATCGAGGCCGGCCTTGACGACGTGGTCGCCGAGGTACCAGCTACCGGCGAAGTAACCGTTCCAGCTGTCGACGCCAAGCACGTTGGCCTGCGAGGAGAACTCGGTGCCGATCACGACGCTCGGGCCGGTGTCCTGGCCGTTGGTGCGGATGGTGACTTCCGGCTGGTACACGCCGTTGAGCGGGCCGCGCAGCTGTTCGAACTTGTTGTAGCCGATCGACGCTTCGGTGCTGAAGGTGTCGGTCCAGTCGTCGTAGAAGCTCAGCGCGTAGCTGGTGTTCTTTTTGTTGAACAGATACCAGTTCGACGAGAGGTTCAGGCGCTGCGAGGTGCCCTGGACGATGATCGGCTCGTCTTCCTTCGTCTGGCTCAGGCGCAGCGAGGCGCGGTGCGCGTCGTTGATGTTCCAGTCGAACTTGACGAGGGCGCGCTTGGCTTCCAGGTCGAGGTTGGACGCGGTCAGGCCGCCCGGCGTCATGCCGAGCGAGGTCGCGGTGTTGATGATGTCGTTGACATCGTCGGCCGAGACGCCCGGCACTTCGTTGGTCGCGCCGGAACCGGCGGGGCCCCAGATCGAGCCCGGGCTCTTCTTCTTGCTGTCTTCATACGACGCGAAGAAGAACAGCGTGTCCTTCACGATCGGGCCACCGAGGGTGAAGCCGATCGTGGAATCCTTCGTGTAACCGGTCCACTTCTTGCCGGCCGCGTTCTCGCCGATCATGGAATCGGCGTCCTGGTACACGTAGTAGACCGAACCGTGGAAGTCGTTCGTGCCGCTCTTGGTGACGGCGTTGACCGTCGCACCGACGCCGCGGCGCGTGGCCACGTCGTAGTTGGCCGTCGAGATGTTGTATTCCTCGATGGCGTCCTGCGAGATCGGCGTGCCCTTGGTCGGCAGGCCGTTGTCGTTCAGGCCGAAGGGGTCGCCGGCGTTGATCGTGTCGACGGTGATGCTGTTGTAGCGGAAGTTCTGGCCCATCGCCGAGAACGCGCCGCGGTCGCGGTCGGTGACGACGACGTTGGGGTCGGTGCGCACGACGTTCTGGATCGAACGGTCGGGCGCCGGCAGGCGGTTGAGGTCTTCGCGCGAGAGGTTCGTGCCGCGGCCCTTGTTGTCGGGCTGGAAGATCGCGACGCCGTTGCCGACGACGGAGATCGTTTCGAGTTCCTGCGGGGCGAGCGAGAGGTCGACGTTGGCGACCTTGTCCAGGCCGAGGAAGACGTTCTGCTGCGACTTCGTGCCGGCGTCCGCCTTGTTGACGGTGACGGTGTACGGGCCGCCGACGCGCAGGCCGCGCGCGCTGTAACGACCGTTCGCATCGGTCACGGCCTTGCTGACGGTGCCCGACTCGGTGTGCACGATGGTCACTTCTGCGCCAGCGAGCGGCTGGCCATTCGCGCCGACGACGCGGCCGCCGAGACCGGCGGAGGTGCTCTGCGCGAACGCAGGCGCGGTGGCGAGAACAGCGAACAGCGCCAAGGACAGCTTGGACAGCCGTGCACGATTACGATCAGTCATCTTTGAAAAGCCTCGGGAAAAGGATTTTTGGGCAAACGGACGCAGCCTTCCGCACGCAGATCCGTCTGCGGCTTGGGCGAATGGGGTTGAAACCGTGGGAGGTCCCCGCCCACGCGCTCGGCGTGGGGTTAACTACAGTTTAACACTGTAGAGTTCGGGGATGACCGGCCGGTGACAGCACGGCGCGGGACGGCAGACCTGAAGGCTTCAGGCGCCCGGAGTGATCGACGAGGCGACGTAGGTGCTCAGCCCGTCCAGGAACATCTGGACCGAGATGGCCACCAGCAGCATGCCCATCAGGCGCTCGACCGCGATGAGCACGCGGGTGCCGAGCCAGCGATACAGGTAGGTCGCCGAAAACAGGATGGCCGCCGTCGCGCCCCAGGCGATGAGCAGTGCCACGCTCCACTCCATCAGGCGCTTGGGTTCGTTGCTGCCCATCAGCATCACGGCCGCCATGCCCGACGGACCCGCGACCAGCGGGATCGCCATCGGCACGATGAAGGGTTCCCCGCCCGGCAACTCGCCCATCAGGCCTTCCGGCGGCGGGAAGATCATGCGCAGGCCGATCAGGAACAGCACGATGCCGCCGGCGATGGAGACCGACTCCTGGCGCAGGTGCATCATGTCCAGCGCGAACTTGCCGCCCCACAGGAACACCATCAGCACGCAGAGCGCGATCAGCAGCTCGCGCACGAGCACGATGCGCCTGCGATTCGCGGGCAGGGGCTTGAGCAGCCCGAGGAACACGGGGATGTTCCCGAGCGGATCGAGGATCAGGAACAGCAGCAGCGCGGCGGACGTGACGGTCATTCGAGCACGCGGATCGTGCCGCGCCATTCCGCGCCGGCTTCCGAGAGAAGCTCGACGCAGGCCTGCGCCGCGAGCGCCGGATCGCGCGCATCGCGATCCTGGTCGTCGACGAAGGCCTTCGCACGCAGGCCCGTGCGCATCGGCCCGGGCTGCAGGCCCGCGATGCGCACCGGCGAGTTCACCGATTCCGCATGCAGCATGCCGACGAGCGCGGACAGCCCGTGCTCGGCCAGGCCGTAGCCGCCCCAGAACGCGCGCGACACGCGCTGCAGGTCGTCGACGAGGAACACCACCGCACCATCCTTCGCCTTGCGCAGTTGCGGCAGGCACGCCTGCGTGAGCCACCAAGGCGCAGTGAGATTGATGTGCACCGCGCGCGCGAACATCGCCGGATCGGTGTGTTCGAGCGGCGTCAGGCCGCGGAATTCGGCAGTGCAATGCAGCAGGCCGTCGAGGCGGCCGTACTCCTCGCCGATGCGTTCGGCGAGGTCGGCGAAGTCGTCGGGCGTGGCGCCTTCCAGGTCCAGCGGATACAGCACCGGCGAGACCGGCTTTTCGCTTTGCGCTTCGATCGAATCGTGCAGGCGCTCGAGCTGGCGCACCTTGCGGCCGAGGAGGATGGTCGTCGCACCGGCGCGCGCGCATGCACGCGCGGCGGCGCTGCCCAGCCCGCCATGCGCGCCCGTGACCAGGACGACGCGGCCGTCGAGCGTTCCTTCGCCCAGGGCGGGGCTCACTGCTTCTGCGCTTCGGCGATCATGCGCGCCAGCTCGCCCGACTCGGCGAGTTCGCACGTGATGTCGCAGCCGCCGATGAGCTCGCCGTTGATGAACAACTGCGGGAACGTCGGCCAATCCGAATACCGCGGCAGGTTCGCGCGGATCTCGGGTTCTTCGAGCACGTTGACGGTATGCAGCTGCGTTGCGCCGGCGCCCTTGAGCGCCTGCACCGCGCGGCTGGAGAAGCCGCACATCGGGAACTGCGGCGTGCCCTTCATGAAAAGCACGATCGGATGGCCGGTGACTTCGGCCTGGATCCGCTCCTGGATGGATGCGTGCTGGAGGGGCACGGACTGGATCGACATGGGGTCTCCGGAATCTCTTGACGCGACGTGGGGCTAGAATTGTAAGCCCAGACAAGGAGAGCTACCCCCATGGCGATCGAACTGCCTCCCCTCCCCTACGACCGCACCGCGCTGGAGCCGTACATCTCCGGCGAGACGCTGGACTACCACCACGGCAAGCACCACAAGGCCTACGTCGACAACCTCAACAAGCTGGTCGCCGGCACCGAGTTCGAGTCGATGGACCTGGTGGAGATCATCCGCAAGTCGCAGGGCGGCATGTTCAACAACGCCGCGCAGGTGTGGAACCACACCTTCTACTGGAACTGCATGAAGCCGGCCTCGGCGGGCGGCGGCGGCGAGCCCACGGGCAAGCTGGCGGACGCGATCCACAAGGCCTTCGGCGACTTCGCCAAGTTCAAGGAACAGTTCTCCGACACCGCCGTGAAGACCTTCGGCTCGGGCTGGGCCTGGCTGGTGCAGCGTCCCGATGGCGCGCTCGCGCTGTCGAGCACGTCCAACGCCAACACGCCGCTCACCGGCGAGGACACCGCGCTGCTCACGTGCGACGTGTGGGAACACGCGTACTACGTGGACTATCGCAATGCGCGTCCGAAGTACGTGGAAAACTTCTGGAACATCGTCAACTGGGAGTTCGTTGCATCCCAGATGCGCTGATGCGCTGACGCATCAACCCAGGGCCGCGATGACCGGGTTCACCTGGTTTTCGCGGCCCAGTTTTTTTCCGACGCGGGCGAGCGTCGCGGCGAGTTCTTCCGGGGTGTCGGCGCGCAGCGTTGCGTGCCCGACCTTGCGCCCGACGCGCGATTCCTTGCCGTAGTCGTGCCAGTGGCCGCCCGGTTCGGCGAGCACGGCGTTGGCATCGGGCATCGCGCCGATCCAGTTGAGCATGCACGCTTCGCCCACCATGCGCGTGTCGCCGAGCGGCAGGCCGAGCACGGCGCGCAGGTGGTTCTGGAACTGCGAGGTCTCGCTGCCTTCGATCGTCCAATGGCCGGAGTTGTGCACGCGCGGGGCGAGCTCGTTGGCGAGCAGCTCGCCACCACGGCAGAACAGTTCGAGGGCGAAGACGCCGACATAGGCGAGCGAATCGGCGAGTGCGCGTGCATGCGCGATCGCTTTTTCCGCGACGACGGCATCGACCGGCGCGGGCGCCAAGCTCGCCGACAGCACACCGTCGACGTGCCAGTTCTGCGTCAGCGGCCACGCGCGGAATTCGCCGTCGCGGCCGCGCACGGCCACCACGCTCACTTCGCTATCGAAGGCGACGAAGCCTTCGAGGATCAGGCCCACGGTGCGCGCCTGTCCGCCGAGCGCATCCCACGCGGCCGCGGCATCGGCCGGCGACTTCAGGCGGAACTGGCCCTTGCCGTCGTAGCCGAGGCGACGCGTCTTGAGGATGCAGGGCGTGCCGATGGAGGCGATGGCGGCATCGAGCGTTTCGCGCGAATCCACCGCGGCGAACGGCGGCACCGGAATGCCGAGTTCGCGGAACAAGGTTTTTTCCGCAAGGCGATCCTGCGCGACGCCCAGCGCGCGCGGGCTCGGGAACACCGGCACGCGTTCGGCGAGCCACTGCGCGGATTCGGCCGGCACGTTCTCGAAGTCGAACGTGGCGACATCGATCTTCGATGCGAATTCGGCGAGCGCGTTTTCGTCGCGCCAGTCGCCGACGATCATCGGCGCGAACTGGCCGGCGCACGCATCCGCCACGGTGTCCATCACCAGGAAGCGCAGGCCGAGCGGCGCGCCGGAGAGCGCGAGCATGCGGGCGAGCTGGCCGCCGCCGAGGATTCCGACCGTCGTCATCGTGCGATCACTTGCGGGGGTCGTCGTTCTTCGCGACGTCGTCGGTCTGGCGCTGGCGGAACGCCTCGAGCGCCTGCGCGATCGCGGTCTCGTAGGGCGCGAGCAAGGCCGCGGCGAACAGGGCCGCATTCGACGCACCCGCATTGCCGATCGCAAACGTCGCCACGGGAATGCCCGCCGGCATCTGCACGATCGACAGCAGGGAATCCATGCCGTTGAGCGCCTTGCTCTGCACGGGCACGCCGAGCACCGGCACCGCGGTCTTGGCCGCGAGCATGCCCGGCAGATGCGCCGCGCCGCCGGCACCGGCGATGATCGCGCGCAGGCCGCGCGCCTGGGCCGTGGCGGCGTAGTCGAACAACACGTCGGGCGTGCGGTGCGCCGAAACGATGCGCACCTCGTGCGGCACGCCGAGGGCTTCGAGCTTCTGCGCGGCGTGCTGCATCGTTTCCCAGTCCGAGCGCGAGCCCATGACGATGCCGACCAGCGGGGGTCGGTCGTTGCGGGCGTCCTGCGTCGAGGCCATGGCGGATCCTGTGTGGAGCGGAGGGGCTGCTCCGATGGGCGTATTCTAGCGGCCCTTCCCACGCCATGGCCCCCGCGCATGGATCGCAAGCTCCTGGACATCCTCGCCTGCCCCGCCACGCGCCAGCCGTTGGCGATGCTCGATGCACGGGGCCTGCAGGCCCTGAACGCCGCCATCGCCTCGGGCGGCATCGCCCGAGGGGACGGCGCGCCGCAGGGCCAGGCCCTGCGCGAAGCGCTCGTCACGCGCGATCGCAAGATCGTCTACCGCATCGACGACGGCATTCCGGTGCTGCTCGTGGAGGAAGCGATCGCCACCGGTCAGGTGGCCGACTTCCCGCCGGCATGACGGCCGCCGGCATGGGCCACGACGTCGCTCCGCCCACCGAAGACCTGGTCCTGGCGGACGTCGCACGCGCGCTCGACGAAGACCTCGGCCGCGGCGACGTCACCGCCGCCCTGCTGCCGGACGTTCCCGACACGGCCTACCTGTTGTGCAAGGAAGTCGCCGTCATCTGCGGGCGGCCGTGGTTCGACGCCTGCCATCGCGCATTGCATCCGGAAGTCGCCATCGCCTGGCACGTCGCCGAAGGCGATCGCGTGCGCGCCGGCACGGTGATCGCCACGCTCGAAGGACGCGTGCGTTCGCTCGTCACGGCGGAACGCGCGGCGCTCAATTTCCTGCAGACGCTCAGCGGCACGGCGACCGTCACCGCCGACTATGTCGCCGCGGTGCGCGGCACGCCGGCGAAGATCCTCGATACGCGCAAGACGATCCCCGGCCTGCGCGTCGCGCAGAAATACGCGGTGCGCGTCGGCGGCGGCGTCAACCACCGCATGGGGCTCTACGATGCGGTGATGCTCAAGGAGAACCACGTGCGCGCCGCCGGTTCGCTCACGATGGCGATCCGCAAGGCGCGCCTGGCGCAACCGACCTTGCCGCTGATCGTGGAAGTGGAAACGCTGGACCAGCTGGACGAAGCGCTCAACGTCGGGTGCGAGCGCATCCTGATCGACGAGTTCGACACGCAGATGCGACGCGAAGCCGTGCGTCGCGCGGCCGGCCGAATTCCGCTGGAAGTCTCGGGCGGCGTGGACCTGACCACCGTGCGCGAAATCGCCGAAGACGGCGTGGATTGCATTTCGATCGGCGGACTCACCAAGCACGTCCGCGCGATCGACCTGTCGATGAAACTGGGGCGGCGCGCGGGCTGAGCCGCGCGTGGCCCGTCAGAGCACGAACGCCGCCACGATCGCAAGGATCGCGAAGGCCGCGATGACCGACACGATGAGCTTCGTCCGCGAAGGCGCCGTGGCGTCGGCGGGCGACTCGTCGTGCACGTCGGCCTGGCCCGGTGCGACGAGGCGGAAGCGCATCGTGTCGAAGCCGATCTCGTCACCCACGCGCACGTCGCCGCGCAGCACGCGCTTGCCGTTGATGAAGGAGCCGTTGGTCGAACCGATGTCCTCGAGCAGCAGGCCCTCCTCGGTCGGCAGCAGGCGGGCGTGGACGCGCGACATGCCGGGCTCGTCCAGGCGCAGGTCGCACTCGGGCGCGCGGCCGACGCTGGTGACGCCATGCAGCGCGTACGTGCGGCCGAAGGCTTCGCCCGACACGCCACGCAGCGCGTAACGCGGCAGCACCGGACGCACGGCGGTGGCGCCCGGATCGTCGTTCGCCGATTCCGGGATGCGGCCGGAGACGTTGGCCTGGTGTCGCACGACGGCGGCTGCATCGATGGACGCAAGGCGCGCTTCGACGCGATCGAATGCGACCGCATCGCCCGGACGCAGCGCGATCAGGCCATCGACCTGGCGCCCGTTGACGCTGACCGTGGTGCCGTGCGGCACATCGAGCATCACGCCGGTGGGCGTGACATGCAGTTGGCAGTGCTGCGGGAGCACGCCGGGACGGTCGAGCACGATGTTGGACAGTGGATCCGAGCCGATGCGATTGACGCCCGGACCGAGAAGCACCTGCGGATGTTCGCCACCTGGGAAGACGAGTTTCATGCGAGGGCTCCGTGAACGTCCTGTTCGTGTGTGTCGTGTGTGAATCGTGAAGCGCGGTCTTGCGGCCACGCCGAGGCGCCGTCACATTAGGTAAATGCCGAGTCTATTGTTTGTGATGATCGTCGCAGCGTCCGCCTTCGCGTTCTGGAGCGCGGGGCGCGCGGCTGCCGAACGCGCCGAAGCGCTGGGACGCGACGCGTGTCGCGCCGCCAACGTGCAGTGGCTGGACCAGACCGTCCATGCCGCGGGTTTGCGCCTGAAACGCGGCGAAAACGGGTGGCTCGGCTTCGAGCGCACCTTCCGTTTCGAGTACTCCTACGACGGCAGCGACCGCCACATCGGGCGGCTCGTGCTGCGGGGCAACAGGCTTGTCTCGTTCAGCGGGCCGACACGCGCCGCGAACGTCGTGCAACTGCACTGACCCTTATTTGATGACCCGCAGGTGGCCGCGGCGCGGCGGCGTGGCCTGCGTGTCCGGCGTCGTGCCATCGCTCGGCGGCGGGGGCGGTTCGTCGTGCGGGCCGGAGGGGTCTTCGGGGAGCGCCATGCCCTGCCCGGTTTCGCGCGCATAGATCGCGAGCACGGCGGAAATCGGCACGATGACGGGATGGCTCACGCCGCCGAAGCGCGCAGTGAAGCTCACGGTGTCGTTGTCGATCAGCAAACGCGCGACGGCGCGCTCGGCGATGTTGAGCACGACCTTGCCATCGCTCACCGCCTGCGCAGGCACCTGCACGCCGGGACGCGTGGCGTCGACGAGCAGGTGCGGGGTCATGCCGTTGTCGGCGATCCAGTCGTTCAACGCCCGCAACAGGTACGGGCGATGGCTCGTCATGGCCGGGCCAGGTTCGCCGTTGTGTTCTTCGCTCATGCGCCCGAGTCTAGCGCGCGTCCCGGCACTCAGGCCGGGATGTCGCGCAACTTCTTTTCCTGGTCCGTGAGGCTGCGGATGAAGCCCGGGTTGCGGAAGATGCGGTTGCCATAATCCTCGATCACCTTGCCGTCCTTCGGCAGCGGGATGTCCAGCGACTGCAGGCGCCAGATGATCGGGGCCATGGCGCAATCGGCCAGGCTCATTTCCGGATTCAGGAAGAACTTGCTCGCCTTGAACAGCGGGACCGAGGCGGTCAGCAGTTCCTTCAGGCGCTTGCGGCCGGCTTCGGCCTGCTGGCGATTGCCGAGCTGGATGGCCTGCACCTGCGGGACCCAGTCGTGCTCGAGGCGGAGCATGGCCAGGCGTAGGCGGGCGCGCGAGAGCGGGTCGACCGGCATCAGCGGCGGGTGCGGATAGCGCTCGTCGAGGTATTCGGTGACGACCGACGCGGCGTAAAGGACCAGCTCGCGCTCGACCAGCGTCGGCACGGAGTGATACGGGTTGAGGTCGATCAGGTCCTCGGGGGGACTCTGCGGATCGACGGGAATCAGGTCGTAGGTGACGCCCTTGGCCGCAAGGACCAGGCGCACCCGATGACAGAGGACGTCATCCGTGGCGGAGAACAACGTCAGGGCATTACGCATGCGCGGGCTCGCGGCCATCATCGACCTCTCCATCGATCGGATCGCCGACCAGCTCCCCGGTCGGCTGAGGCGCCGCCCACCCCTTGCGAGCGGTCGCCCTGTTCCACGAGCCTAGCGTTTGTCCCAAAAAAAGTCGCCACCCCCCAAGGCGGCGACCCTGGGCTTAGTCGACGTCCCGCCAGTACTCCAGCTTCAGCAGGTAGGCGATCAGCGTGAACGCCGCCAGGAACAGCACCACCCACACGCCCATGCCCTGGCGCTTGAGGGAGGCCGGCTCGCCGGCGTACTCGAGGAAAGCGGTGATGTCGCGAACGCTCTGGTTGAACGTTTCGGCGTCCTGCGTCCCTTGGGTCCGCAGTTCCAGGCGCTCGACGTGCGCCTCGCCACCGGCCTCGGCCTTGCCCATCACGCCGTGCTGCAGGCCCTGCAGCTCCCACAGCGGGTTGGGCATCGACACGTTCGGGAACAGGGTGTTGTTCCAGCCGACCGGGCGCGATTCGTCCAGGTAGAACGACTTGAGGTAGGTGTAGATCCAGTCGCTGCCGCGCACGCGCGCGATCAGGCTCAGGTCCGGCGGCATCTTGCCGAAGGCGTCCTTGGCGTGTTCCGGCGTCATCGACGTCATGATCTGTTCGCCGAACTTCGCGCCGGTGAAGTTGAGGTTGGTCATCACCTCTTCTTCCGACAAGCCGAGGTCTTCGGCCATGCGCGAGTAACGCAGGTACTTCAGCGAATGGCAGCCGCTGCAGTAGTTCATGTACAGCGCGGCACCGCGCTGCAACGACGCCTGGTCGTCCAGGCGCGTGCCGGACTGCTGCAGGTTGCCGCCTTCCTCGGCCGCGAAGGCAGTGCCCATCGCGAACAGACCGAAGGCGAGCGTGGCGACCGCGCCGAGGCGGGAGATCGTCTTGGTCATCGACTTAGTCATGGACGGCAGGCACTCGTTCCGGCACCGGCTTGGTCCGATCCATCTTGGTCCAAAGCGGCATGGTGATGAAGAACACGAAGTAGAGGAAGGTCAGCACGCGGCCGATGATCGTCTCGACCGGGTCGGTACCCGGGCCGGCGCCGATCTTGCCCAGCCACACGAAGCAGACCGCGAACATGAGCAGCATCGCCCACGAGATCGGGCCGCGGTAGCGGTAGGACTTCACCTTGGCCTTGTCGAGCCACGGCACCAGGAACAGCACCGCGATCGCCGCGAACATCACCAGCACGCCCCACAGCTTGATCGCGAAGAACGAGGGGACGACGCGCAACATCGCGTAGTACGGCGTGAAGTACCACACCGGCTTGATGTGCTCCGGCGTCACCAGGCGGTTGGCTTCCGTGAAGTTGTCGTGCTCCAGGAACCAGCCGCCGAAGGTCGGCGCGAAGAAGATGATGAAGGCCGCCAGGATCAGGAAGAAGCCGGTGCCGAAGATGTCCTTGACCGTGTAGTACGGGTGGAACGGGATGCCGTCGGCCGGCGCGGTGAGCGACCAGCGATTGCCCTTCGGACCCTTCTTGATGTCTACGCCTTCGGGGTTGTTGGAACCCACTTCGTGCAGCGCGCCCAGGTGCAGCACGACCAGCAGCAGGATCACCAGCGGCAGCGCGATGACGTGCAGCGCGAAGAAGCGGTTGAGCGTGGCGTCGGCGGGCAGGTAGTCGCCCATGATCCATTCGGTCAGGCCCGAGCCGATGACCGGGATCGCGCCGAACAGCGAGATGATCACCTTCGCGCCCCAGAACGACATCTGGCCCCACGGCAGCACGTAGCCCATGAAGGCTTCGGCCATCAGCACCAGGTACAGCACCATGCCGATGAGCCAGACCAGTTCGCGCGGCTTCTGGTAGGAGCCGTACAACAGGCCGCGGAACATGTGCAGGTAGACGACGATGAAGAACAGCGAGGCGCCGGTGGAGTGCATGTACCGGATCAGCCAGCCCCACTCGACGTCGCGCATGATGTACTCGACCGACGAGAACGCTTCGGCCGCCGACGGCTTGTAGTGCATCGTCAGGAAGATGCCGGTCAGGATCTGGTTGACCAGCACGACCAGCGCGAGCGAACCGAAGTAGTACCAGACGTTGAAGTTCTTCGGCGCGTAGTACTCGGTCATGTGCTTGCGGTAGACCGGCATCAGGCCGGGCGTGCGCGCGTTGACCCAATCCATCACGGTGCTCGTGGTACGGGCAATGAAGTTCGCCATGGCTTACGCGGCTCCCTTCGGATCGACACCGATGACGATCGACGTGTCCGATTCGTAGTGGTGCGGCGGCACGAGCAGGTTGATCGGCGCGGGCACGCCGTCGAACACGCGGCCGGCCATGTCGAAGCGCGACTTGTGGCACGGGCAGAAGTAGCCGCCCTTCCACTCCGGATCGAACGGCTCGGGCTTGATCTCGGCCTTCATTTCCGGCGAGCAGCCCAGGTGCGTGCACAGGCCGACCAGCACGGAGATCTCCGGCTTGATCGAGCGCAGTTCGTTGCGCGCGTACTGGGGCTGCTGGTCGAGGTTGTCCGACTTCGGATCGCGCAGTCGCGAATCGAGCGTCGGCAGGACGTCGATCATCTGCTTGGAACGCTTCACGATCCAGATCGGCTGGCCGCGCCACTCGAGCACCAGGCGCGTGCCTTCGGCCAGCCCGGTGATGTCGGCGGTGATCGGCGCACCGGCGAGCTTCGCGCGGGCGCTGGGATTCCAGCTCTTGATGAAGGGAACGGCCGCGACGCCGACACCGACCGCACCGACCACGGCCGTGGTCGCGGTCAGGAACCGGCGACGGCCCTGGTTGACGGGTTCCCCGTCGTGGACATGAGCGGGATCCTGGATCCCTACCCCAACGTTGGCCATCCGGCACTCCGCAGTAAGACGCTGATGCGACACGGTACCGACCTGGCCGCGCAAGGCGCGGGCAAAGCGGTCCGCAAAGACGGCGAAGTGTAACGGAAGGCTTAATCGCCCGACAATCGGCGGGGCTGGCTCAGCGGGACGAAGCGTGACGGCGCGCGGGCCGCGGGGCTTACTTGGTGCCCAGCGCCGTGCTCGCCAGCGCGCCGCGGTAGCGGTCGGCGAGCACCGAAACGCGCTCGACGTAGCGACGGGTCTCCGCGTACGGCGGGACGCCTCGGTACTTGTCCACCGCCCCTTCGCCCGCGTTGTAACCGGCCGCCGCCAACGACAGGTCGCCGTTGAAGCGCTTGAGCAGCCAGGCCAGGTACTGCACGCCGCCGGCGATGTTCTGGCTGGCGTCGAAGGCGTTGCCGACGCCGAAACGGCGCGCGGTCGCCGGCATCAGTTGCATCAGGCCCTGCGCGCCGACGCGCGAGAGCGCATTCGGGTTGTAGGCCGATTCGGCATGGATGATGGCGCGCACGATGGCCGGGTCGACGCCGTGCAGTTTTGCCGCCGCCATGATTTCCGCGGCATACGCATCGGTGTTCAGGCGCAGGGTATTGAAGTTGACGCCAGGCCGTGCGGCGCAGGCGTAACAGGTTTCCATGAAGCTGTATTTGATGGTGCGCAGCGCGGTGGCGCCGGCGACGCCCCGGGGCGGCTTGCTCGTGTAGTGGCGCACGCCGTCCTGGATGTAGGAATACACCTGGCCTTGCACGAGGCGCGGTGCGCGATACGGCGGCGGCGCGGGTGCCATGGGCGCTGGCGGCACGGGCAACGCCGTCGGAGCCGGCGCGTCGGCCGGGATGTTCGCCGACACCGGCGAACCCGAGACCTTGTTGGGTGCGGTGGCGCTGCCGGCGGCGGGCGCGGGGCGCGACGCCTTGCTGCCGTAGGAGATCACCTTGCAGGTGGCGCCGGGGATGCGCTTGCTCGTGTAGCTGCGCGCGCCGTCGGCGGTGTCGCAGCGATAGAGCGTGCCGGCGAACGCAGGCGACGCGGCACCCAGAAGCGCCACGATCGCGAGCCCTCGCTTGAGTCCCCTTCCCCTCATGCGGCGGATCGTCCTCCCAATCGTGAGGTTTGACAAGTCGTTGATTCTTATGAACGGCCGCTTGAATCATGGGAACGCGACCCCCGTCGCGATCCGGCCGCGGTAGACTCCGCGCCCTCCCGTTTCCCCCATCCGGCGCGGATTCACCGCCGCCCTCCCGGACACGCTCATGACCGACACGCTCGCCGCCCCGAAGCGGGGCAAGCTCTTCATCAAGACCCACGGTTGCCAGATGAACGAGTACGACTCGGCCCGCATGGCCGACGTGCTTGCCGCCGCCGAAGGCCTGGACCTCACGGACAACGTCGAAGAAGCCGACGTCGTGCTGGTCAACACCTGCTCCATCCGCGAGAAGGCCCAGGAAAAGGTCTTCAGCCAGCTCGGCCGCTGGAAGGCGCTGAAGAAGGACGGAAAGCCGGTGCTGATCGGCGTGGGCGGATGCGTGGCCTCGCAGGAAGGCGCGGCCATCGTGAAGCGCGCGCCCTACGTGGACCTGGTCTTCGGCCCGCAGACGCTGCATCGCCTGCCCGAGCTCATCCGCGAACGCCGCGCGAGCGGCCAGCCGCAGGTCGACATCAGTTTTCCGGAGATCGAGAAGTTCGATCGCCTGCCCGAGCCGCGCGCCGAAGGCCCCAGCGCCTTCGTCTCGATCATGGAAGGCTGCTCGAAGTACTGCTCGTTCTGCGTGGTGCCCTACACCCGAGGCGAAGAAGTGAGCCGCCCGTTCGAGGACGTGCTCGTCGAAGTGGCGCAGCTCGCCGCGCAGGGCGTGCGCGAGATCAACCTGCTCGGCCAGAACGTCAACGCGTATCGCGGGCCGATGGCGAATGAAGACGGCAGCGCGGGCGACGCCATCGCCGACCTCGCGTTGCTGATCCGCGCAATCGCCGAGATCGACGGCATCGGCCGCATCCGTTTCACCACCTCGCATCCGCTCGAGTTCTCCGACGCACTGGTGGAGGCCTATCGCGACGTGCCCAAGCTCGCCAACTACCTGCACCTGCCCGTGCAGGCCGGCAGCGACCGCGTGCTCGCGGCGATGAAGCGCGGTTACACGGCGCTGGAGTTCAAGCAGAAGATCCGCAAGCTGCGCGCGGTGCGTCCGGACATTTCGATCTCGTCGGACTTCATCGTGGGCTTCCCCGGCGAGACCGACGGCGACTTCGAGAAAACGATGAAGCTGATCGAGGACGTGGGCTTCGACCAGTCCTTCTCCTTCATCTACTCGCGCCGCCCCGGCACGCCGGCCGCCGACCTGGCGGACGACACGACCGACGCAGAGAAGCACGCGCGCCTGGATCGCCTGCAGGCGCACATCAGCGCGCACGCGGCGGAGATCTCCCGCGCGATGGTGGGCACGGTGCAAACCGTGCTCGTCGAAGGCCCTTCGAAGAAGGACCCGAACGAGCTGACCGGCAAGACCGAAAACATGCGCTCGGTGAACTTCCCGGGCCACGCGCGCTTGGTCGGCCAGTTCGTCGATGTCGTGATCACCGAAGCGCTGAGCAACTCCCTGCGCGCACGCATCGCCGTCGACTAATCCAGGCGCTTGCGGAACCTGAGGATCGCCGCCGTCATCATGACGGTGGTGAAGACCACGAGCGCCAGCACCTCCGGCCACAACTCCGTGATGCTCGCGCCGCGCAACATGATCCCGCGGATCAGCCGCAGGAAATGCGTGAGCGGCAACACCTCCGCGACCCACTGGATGATCTTAGGCATGCCGGCGAACGGGAACATGAAGCCGGACAGCAGGATCGACGGCAGGAACACGAAGAAGGTCATCTGCATCGCCTGGAACTGCGACTGCGCCTTCGTCGAAATCATCAGGCCCAGGGTGAGGTTGGCCAGGATCAGCAGCACGGCGGCGATGTAGACGTCGAAGAGCGCCCCGCGCACGGGCACTTCGAACAGCCACGCACCCAGCAACAAGACCAACGTGGTCTGGATCAAGCCGATCGCCGCGAACGGCAACACCTTGCCGATCATCAGTTCGCTGCTGCTCACGGGCGTGGCGATCAGCAATTCCATGTTCCCGCGTTCGCGCTCGCGCACCAGCGAGACGGCGGTGAACATCACCATGGTCATCGTCAGGATGATGCCGATCAGGCCGGGCACGATGTTGATCGCCGAGCGCCGCTCCGGGTTGTAGAAGCCCACGACGCTGATCTGCGGCGGCGGCGCCTTCTTGTATTGCGCACTGTCGAGCGGCGCCTGCGCGAGCTGCGCGGCCGCGCCCTGCACCGCCGTATCGCTGCCGTCGACGAGGATCTGCACCGCTTCGCGCCCATCGACGCGGCGGCGTTCGAAATCCGGCGGGATGACGACGCCCACGCTGATCTCGCCGCGGCGGAGCATCGTCATCAGTTCCTGCGGGCTCGATGCATCGCGCACGGGCCGCAGCACGCCGGTGTTCTGCAGGTCCATCACCAGCGCGCGCGACCCTGCGGTGCCCGCCTGATCGGCGACCGCCGTGTCCAGGTCGCGCAGCGTGAAGTTGATCGCGTAGCCGAACAACACCAGCTGCATCACCGGAATGCCGACGATCATCGCCAGCGTGATGCGGTCGCGGCGCATCTGCCGCAACTCCTTGAGCATGATCGCGCCGAGTCGACGGAGGCTCATGCGGCCTCCTGTTCGGGCTGCTTGCTGCGCGTGGCGGAGACGAAGACGTCTTCGAGGTTGGGCTCGGACAGCGAGATGTCACCGTGCAGGCCGGCATCCGTGAGCACCTTCGACAGGCGATCGATGATCCCGCCGTTCTCCGAAGTCAGCACGCGCAAGGTGTTGCCGACCTGCGCGGCGCTGATCACGCCCGGCGCGGCCATCAATGCCTTGCGTGCGCGGCGCGGCGTGTTTGATTGCACGGCGAGTGTGCGGCCTGCGATCGCGCCGGTCAGTTCCGCGGGCGAGCCGTCGGCGACGAGCACGCCGCGATCGAGGATCGCGAGGCGATGGCAGCGCTCGGCTTCGTCCATGTAATGCGTTGAGACGAGGATGGTCGTGCCGCCATCGGCGAGTTCGAACAACTTCTCCCAGAAATCGCGGCGCGACTCGGGATCCACCGCGCTGGTCGGTTCGTCGAGGAACAGCAGTTCCGGCGAATGAATGACCGCGCCCGCGAGCGCGAGGCGTTGCTTCTGCCCGCCGCTCATCGTGCCGGCCAGTTGCTTCTGGCGATCGGCGAAGTGGTAGCGCTCGATGAGCTCGTCAATGCGGGTGCGTGCCTTGTCGCGCGGCATGTCCTGCACGGCAGCGAGGAACTCCAGGTTCTCGCGCACGCTCAGGTCTTCGAACAAAGAGAACTTCTGCGTCATGTAACCGATGCGGCGGCGCAGGGCCTCCGCTTCCTTCGGCAGCTGCAGGCCGAGCACTTCGATCTCGCCTTCGGTGGGCGTCATCAGGCCGCAAAGCATGCGGATGGTGGTGGTCTTGCCGGAACCGTTGGGACCGAGGAAGCCGTAGACGTTCGCCTTCGGCACGCTGAGGTCGACATGGTCGACGGCGACAAGGTCCTTGAAGCGCTTGGTGAGGCCGCGCGCGCGGATCGCGAGTTGCTCGGGCGCGGGCGTGCTCACTCCTCGAACTCCGCGCGCACCGGCAGGCCGGCGGGCAAGGTTTCCTTCGAATCCACCACGACTTCCGCCACCCAGGCCAGGCGCGCCGCGTCCTTGCCGATCAGCGCGTAGTACGGCGTGAACGTCGGTTCGGAGCGGATCATGCGCACCGTGCCGGCGAGCGCGTCCTTGCGGCCGTCGATGAAGAGGCGCGCCTTGGTCCCGACCTTCACCTGCGCGCGGATCGGTTCGGGCACGTAGACGCGTGCATACGGCGTGCCGACCAGCAGGATCGCGAGCGGCTGCCCGATCGCGGCCTGGTCGCCGAGCTTGTACGGCAGGTTGTCGACGAGACCATCGCGCGGCGCGACGAGCGAGAGCTTTTCGAGATTGACTTCCTGTGCGGCGGCCTGCGCTTGCGATGCAGCGAGCGAAGCCTTGCCCTGCGCGATTTCTTCGTGGCGCGTGCCGGCTTCGAGTTCGGCGAGTTGTTCGGCCAATGCGCGTGCGGATTCGTCGGCGGCGTCCACTGCGGCGCGCGCACGTTCGACTTCCGCGGCGGAGACGAGCTGTTGCGCACCGAGCGGGCGCACGCGCGTGTAGTAGTCGCGGGCCTGGCGGGCATCGGCGCGCGCCGATGCGAGGCTCGCGCGGGCTTGCTTGATCGTTTCGGAGCGCGGGCCGGCTTCGAGTTCTTCCAGCGAGGCGCGCTGCGCTTCGGATTGCGCGCGCGCCGCCTCGGTGGCCGAGCGCGTGCGGTCGAGTTCGAGCCGCAGGATCGCCTGGCCGGCCTTCACGCGTTGCCCTTCGCGCACGTCGATCGACACGATCTTTTCGGCCGCGGGTGCGGGCAGCGTGATGCGGTCGTATTCGAGCGTGCCGAGCGCCTGCGGCTTGTCATTGCGGCAGGCGGACAGCGACGCGATGACGGCGAATGCAACGGCAGCGGTAGCGAACGGACGAAGGGGGGCACGCATCGTGGGGGGCTCTTGTTGGACGTGATGGTCAGGGCGTGGTGGTCAGCGCAGCCCGATCCCGTGATCGAGCAAAGCGATCGCGTGGTCGCGCATGGCGTTGGAATCGATGTCGTCCGCGTCGAACATGCGTCGCCAGATCGGCGCACCGGCGGCGGGGAACAGCGTGAGGCCGACGAGCGAGGCCACCAGCAGGCGCGGGTCGAGGTCCGGGTTGAGTTCGCCCTTTTCCTGCGCGGCGGCGAAGCGCGCGGCAAGCATGCGGGGCATCTGCGGTGCGACGGTGGTGAGCAGCAGTTCGCGCAGCGCGCCGCCTTCGCACAGCACTTCGCGCACCCACAAGGGCGGCAACCAGGGATGGCGCGCGACGGCTTCGCTCATGCCGCGCACGAAGCCCGCGACCAGCCCGGCGATGTCGTCGCCGGCCTGCATCATCGCGTTGCGCACCTCGTCGAAGGCCGGCAGCAGGCGTTCGGTGATCACGGCCTGCTGCAGCTGCGCCTTGTCGCCGAAGTAGTAATGCACGAGCGCCGGATTGACGCCGGCTTCCTGCGCGATCTCGCGCAGCGTCGCGCTGGCGATGCCGTGGTGCGCGAAACATTCGACGGCGACATCGAGCAGGCGCGCGCGCAGGTCCTGACTGTCGCCGGCGGGGCGGCCCACGGCGCGCGCCTTGGATTTGCGCGGGCGGCCCGGGCCACGCGGGGTCGGCGTGGCGCGGGCGGCGCGCGGGGGTTTGGCATCGACAGGCATGGAATCGGGGGCCGGAACCGGGATCGAGGGCATGGACGTCATATTTAATTCGTTGGTTAATTACACGCAAGCGAGGACCGACGAGCGGTCTCCTTTCCTCACGGAACGCCTCCGGCTTTCCGATGCGGGCATTGCATGCGACCCCCGCCTTCCTTTGGCCTACTTATTCGCCCCGGGCCGCGGAAGCGCTACGCTTCGCGCCTCATGAATGCCCCTTCGCAACGCGACTTCACCCTCGAACCTGCCGATACCGAGCGCCTGGCCAACCTGACCGGCGCCTTCGACGCGCACCTGCGCCAGATCGAACTGCGCCTGGGCGTGGAGATCGCGAACCGCGGCAATGTCTTCCGCGTCACCGGCCCCGAAGCGGCGGTGCAGCGCACCGAACGCTTCCTGCGCGCGCTCTACGACGAGGCGGGCGAGGAACGCTTCGACGGCCATGCCATCAACGTGCGCCTCAACGCCGTCGATGCCGATCCGCAAGACGCGGCCGGTGGATTCGAACCGCAGGACGTCGCCATCCGCGTGAAGCGCGGCACCATCCGCGGCCGTGGCGCGAACCAGGCGAAGTACCTGCACGCGATCGCGACCCACGACATCAACCTCGGCGTCGGCCCCGCGGGCACGGGCAAGACCTTCCTCGCGGTGGCGATGGCGGTGGAAGCGCTCAACGAATCGCGCGTGCAGCGCCTGATCCTCGTGCGCCCCGCGGTGGAGGCAGGCGAGAAACTCGGCTTCCTGCCCGGCGACCTCACGCAGAAGGTCGACCCCTACCTGCGCCCGCTGTACGACGCGCTGTACGAAATGCTCGGCGTGGAAAAGGTCATCAAGCTGCTGGAGAAGAACGTCATCGAGATCGCGCCGCTGGCCTACATGCGCGGCCGCACGCTCAACGATGCGTTCGTCATCCTCGACGAGGCGCAGAACACCACCATCGAACAGATGAAGATGTTCCTGACGCGCATCGGCTTCGGGTCCACCGCAGTGGTCACCGGCGACCTCACCCAGATCGACCTGCCCAAGCACCAGAAGTCCGGCCTGCGCGATGCGATCGAGGTGCTGCGCGGCGTGGACGGCATCAGCTTCACCTTCTTCCAATCGCACGACGTGGTGCGCCATCCGTTGGTCGCGCGCATCGTCGACGCCTACGATGCGCGCGATGCGAACGACACCGCCACCGGTGGAGGCAACGCATGACCCGTGGTCCCGTCCGGCTCGACGTGTCCGTCGAATACGCCCTGCCCCGCATCGGCCTGCCGGCCGCGGTGAGCTTCCGCAAATGGGTCGCGGCCGCGCTGGCCGGTCGCATCCGCGAGGCGGACCTCGCGCTGCGCGTGGTCGGTACCAAGGAAGGACGCGCCCTCAACCGCCATTACCGCGGGAAGGACTACGCGACCAACGTCCTCAGCTTCCCGGCCGAACTGCCGGAAGGCGTGAAGCTCCCGCTGCTCGGCGACATCGTGCTCTGCGCCCCGGTGGTCGCGAAGGAAGCGCGCGAGCAGAAGAAATCGCTCGCCGCCCACTACGCACACCTGACCGTGCACGGCACGCTCCATCTTCTCGGCTGGAACCACGAGGACGCCCGCGAGGCCGACGCCATGGAGCAACTGGAGCGGGAAATCCTCGCCGAGCTGGGCATCGGCGACCCTTACGCCGACGCCTGACGCTCCGCCCGGGGTTCACCGGGTACTCGCATTTCCGCGTTAGACTTCCCACCGTCGCTCCAATTCACGGAGCCTCGTCCCACCCCCCAATGGCCGACGACGACAGTCCCCAGTCCGACGACAAGAGCCGACGTACCTGGCTCGACCGCATCACCGCCGCCCTGTCGGGCGAGCCCACCACCCGCGAGGATCTGGTCGAGCTGCTGCGCGACGTGCAGGCCGACGGCCTGATCGCGGCCGATACGCTGCGGATGATGGAAGGCGCCATCGCGGTGTCCGACCTGACCGTCGGCGACGTGATGATCCCGCGCGCGCAGATGGTGGCCCTGCCCGCCGACGCGCCGCTGCGCCAGCTGATCGAGTTGGTCGTGGAATCGGGCCACTCGCGCTTCCCGGTGCACGGGGAAGACAAGGACGAGATCCTCGGCATCCTGCTCGCCAAGGACCTGCTGCGCGGCGTCGTCGCCGAGCACGCACCGGGCAGCGTGCGCGAACTGCTGCGCCCCGCGGTGCTGATCCCCGAGTCGAAGAAGCTCAATGTGCTGCTGCGCGAGTTCCGCCAGTCGCGCAACCACATGGCCATCGTGATCGACGAGTACGGCGGCGTCGCCGGCCTGGTCACGATCGAGGACGTGCTGGAACAGATCGTCGGCGACATCGACGACGAGCACGACGAGGCGGTGGACGAGGCGCAGCTGATTTCGGCGCAGGCCGACGGCCACTTCGTGGTCGATGCGCTCACGCCGATCGCCGACTTCAACGAACGCTTCGGCGCGGACTTCGACGACGACGAATACGACACCATCGGTGGCCTGCTCACCGCGGCCATCGGCCACCTTCCCGAAGCGGGCGAAGAACTCACGCTCGGTCGGTTCGGGTTCCGCGTGGCGCGCGCCGACGCGCGTCGCCTGCACGCTTTGCATGTGAGCGTGCATGCGGACGCCTGAGGGGGTCGCACGGCTGCTGATCGGCGTCCTGCTGTGGCTGTTGGCCACGGTCGCGAGTGCCGCCACGCCCCGCATCGGCGTGATGACGATGCAGCCCGGCGAAATCTTCTTCGAGCGCTTCGGCCACAACGCCATCGTGGTCGAGGAACCCGGCGCGCAGACGCCGATCTCCTACAACTTCGGCTTCTTCGACCTCGACGAACCGGGCTTCCTCGGCCGCTTCGTGCGTGGTGACATGCAATACAAGCTGGTCGCGCTGCCGGTGATGGACGACCTCGCCTACTACCAGGACGTCGGCCGCGGCGTCTCGCTGCAGTGGCTCGACCTGACGCCCGCGCAGGCGCGCGAGCTCGCCGACGCGCTGGCGGAGAACGCACGTCCGGAAAACGCGCGTTACCGCTACGACTACTTCACCGACAACTGCTCCACGCGCGTGCGCGACGCGCTCGACCGCGCGATGGGCGGTGCCTTGCGCAAGCAGCTCGAGGGCCGCTCGGCCGGCGACACCTTCCGCAGCGAGGCCGTGCGCCTGGCCTCGCCCGCGTTGTGGATGTGGCTCGGCTTCGATATCGGCCTCGGGCCTTACGCGGATCGGCCGCTGTCGCGCTGGGAAGACGCGTTCGTGCCGATGCGCCTGGCCGCGAGCCTGCGTGAAATGCACAACACCGAGGGCCGGCCGCTCGTGCTGTCCGAATCGGTGATCGTGCCGCATCGCCTGCCGCCCGAACCGCAGGACGCGCCGCGCCGCTGGTGGCCGTGGCTGATCGCGGGACTGGCGCTCGCCTTCGGCATGCGCTGGCTGTCGACGCATCGCCCGCGCACCTTCGGCGCCGTGGCGCTGCCGCTGTGGACCGTGCTGGGCCTGCTCGGCGTGGTCATGGCCTTCCTCTGGTGCTGCACCGCGCACCGCGCGGGCTGGACGAACCACAACCTGCTGCTGTTCTCGCCGCTGTGCCTGCTGCTGTTGCCGGGCGCGTGGGCCTTGCTGCGCGGGCGCGCGACCTCGCGCTTCCACGCGGGCGTCCGCATCGCGGTGGCGGCCGGCGCCGTGCTCGCGCTGTTCCTGCAACTGCCCGCCGGCGCGCAGGTCCAGGCGGCCTGGCTCGCGCTGCTGGTTCCCCTGCACCTGGCACTGGCCTTTCCCGTCACGCGCCGCTGAGGCAGGATGCGGGGCATGAGCGAACCGGCCCTGCCTGCCTGCGTCATCAATTGCGCGGTCTACGACCGCCACGGCAAGCGCGGCGACATTTCCCTGGATGCGATCAGCGACGCGCTCGCCGTGGACGACGGCAGCTTCGTCTGGGTCGGCCTGTACGAGCCGGAAGACGCGATCCTCGAAAAGCTGCAGGAAGAGTTCAACCTGCACGACCTCGCGATCGAGGACGCGCAGCACGCGCACCAGCGACCGAAGATCGAGGCCTACGGGCATTCGCTGTTCGTCGCCGTGCACACCGCGCAATCGGTGGACGACAAGATCCGCTTCGGCGAAACGCATGCCTTCCTCGGCCCGCGTTACCTGGTCACCGTGCGCCACGGCGCCTCGCTGTCGTATGCGCCCGTCCGTGCGCGCGTCGAGCGCGAGCCCGACCTGCTCTCGCTCGGCCCTGCCTATGCGCTGTATGCGGTATTCGACTTCATCGTCGACAACTACCTGCCCATCGTCTCGGAATTCCGCGACGCGCTGAACGCGCTCGAGCAGGACATCTTCGCGTCCACCTACCGCCGCGAAACCATCGTCAAGCTCTACGAACTCAAGCGCGAGCTCACCCAGCTGCGCCTGGCCGTCGCGCCCATGCAGGACATCCTCGGTCAGCTCTCGCGCATGCATGGCGCGCTGGTGCCGGACGAAGTGCGCCTGTACTTCCGCGACGTGCTCGACCATGCGTTGCGCGTCAACGAATCCACCGACACGCTGCGCGAGATGCTCACCGCGGCGATGAGCGTCAACCTCTCGCTGGTGACCATCAACCAGGGCGAGGTGGTGAAGAAGCTCGCCGGTTGGGCGGGATTGCTCGCCGTGCCCACGCTGGTCGCGAGCTGGTACGGCATGAACTTCCACAACATGCCGGAACTCCAGGGACGGCATTCGTACTTCATCCTGATCGGCGCGGTGCTGGTGTTCTGCATCGTGCTGTACCGCTATCTCAGGAAAATCCGCTGGCTCTGAGGGGAGCACGTCCTTGATCCGTCATCTCGGTTGGGCGGCGCTCGCCCTGTTCGCTGCGTGTTGCCTGGGCGTGCTCGCGCTCTCCAACGGGGAACCGGTGGGCGCTCTGTGGATCGTGTCAGCGGCGGTGTCGGTGTTCTGCATCGGCTATCGCTTCCATGCGCGCTACATCGCCGATCGCGCCTTGCGCATCGATCCCACGCGCGCGACGCCGGCCTGGCGCCGCAACGACGGACTGGATTACGTGCCGACGCAGAAGGCGGTGCTGTTCGGGCACCACTTCGCGGCGATCGCGGGCGCAGGGCCCCTGGTTGGCCCCGTGCTGGCGGCGCAGATGGGCTACATGCCGGGCATGTTGTGGATCATCTTCGGCGTGGTGCTCGCGGGCGCCGTGCAGGACATGATGGTGCTGTTCCTCTCGGTGCGCCGCGACGGACGCTCGCTCGGCGAGATGATCCGCAACGAACTCGGTGCGGCGGCCGGCGTGACCGCGATGGTCGGCATCCTCGCGATCATGGTGATCCTGCTCGCGGTGCTGGGCCTGGTGGTGGTGAAGGCGCTGGCCGTGAGTCCGTGGGGCGCGTTCACCGTCGCGATGACGATCCCGATCGCGTTGCTGATGGGCGCGTGGCTGCGCTGGATTCGCCCGGGGCGCATCCTGGAAGCGTCGATCATCGGACTGGTGTTGTTGTTCGCCTCGATCTGGATCGGCGGGCACGTCGCCGCTTCGCCGGAATGGGCGCCGGTGTTCACCTTCGACGCCAAGTCGCTGGCGTGGATGCTGATCGGCTACGGCTTCGTCGCCGCGGTGCTGCCGGTGTGGATGCTGCTCGCGCCGCGCGATTATCTTTCGACGTTCCTCAAGATCGGCACCGTGGTGCTGCTCGCGGTCGCGATCCTCGTCGCGATGCCCGAGCTGAAGATGCCCGCGATGACGCGCTTCGTCGATGGCTCCGGGCCGGTGTTCGCGGGCGCCTTGTTCCCCTTCCTGTTCATCACCATCGCCTGCGGCGCGATCTCGGGCTTCCACGCGCTCATCGCCTCGGGCACGACGCCGAAGATGATCGCGAGCGAAGGCCAGATCCGCGCGATCGGTTACGGCGGCATGCTGATGGAGGCCTTCGTCGCGATCATGGCGCTCATCGCGGCCTGCGTGCTCGACCCGGCGGTGTACTTCGCGATGAACGCGCCTGCGGCGGCCATCGGCACGACGGTGGACTCCGCTGCGCAGGCGATCGCGCAATGGGGCTTCGTGGTCACGCCGGACGTGCTGGCGCAGACCGCGAAGGACATCGGCGAAACCACGATCCTCTCGCGCACCGGCGGCGCGCCGACGCTTGCGGTGGGCATGGCGCAGATCCTCCACGGCATCCTCGGCGGCAACGGCATGATGGCGTTCTGGTACCACTATGCCATCCTGTTCGAAGCGCTCTTCATCCTCACCACGCTCGACGCGGGCACGCGCGTGGCGCGCTTCATGATCCAGGACCTCGCGGGCCTTGCCGTGCCCGCGTTCCGCCGCACGGAAAGCTGGGCGGCGAACATCGTGTGCACCTCGCTCGCGGTCGCGGGCTGGGGCTGGTTCCTCTACCAGGGCGTGGTCGATCCACTCGGCGGCATCAACACGCTGTGGCCCTTGTTCGGCATCGCCAACCAGATGCTCGCGGGCCTGGCAATGATCTTCGTGTGCGCCACGCTGGTGAAGATGAAGCGCGAGCGCTACCTGTGGGTGGCGGCCGTGCCGACGGCGTGGCTGCTCGCCTGCACGCTGACGGCGGGCTGGCAGAAGTTGTTCCATGCCGACCCGAAGATCGGCTTCCTGGCGAACGTGGCGCGCTTCTCCGATGCGCTCGCGCGCGGCGAGGTGCTCGCGCCGGCCAAGTCGCTCGCGGAAATGCGGCGCGTGATCTTCAACAACCAGCTCGACGCCGCGCTGTGCGCGCTGTTCATGGGCGTGGTGGTGCTCACCTTGGTGTTCGCGCTGCGCGCCGCCCTGCGTGCGCGCCGCAGCGACGCGCCGACCGCGATGGAGACGCCGCATGTGGCGCTCGATGCCGTTCGCTGAGCGCCTGCGCACCGAGTTCGCCGACGCCTGGCGCGCGGCGAAGCAGACGGCGCGCCTGGCGATCGGCATGCCGGATTACGAGGTGTATGTGGCGCACGTGCGCGCCTGCCATCCGGAGGCGACACCGATGACGCGCGAAGCCTTCGCGATCGAACGGATGCAGGCGCGCTATGCGCGGGGTCGCTCGCGCTGCTGCTGAGGGCCGCTCAGTAACGCGAGCTGATGTTCTTCTGCCAGCCTTCTGTCCGTCGGCGGTCCTTGCCGCTGCGCCGGTCTTCCTTGTCCAGCTCGAACCGGATCATTTCGCGACGGTCGTGGCCCTGACGGCGCTCGACGTTTTTCCGGCGCTCCGGGCCCATGTAGCGCAGGCCTTCTCCGCGTTCGGTCAGTACGTCCATCCTGCACTTCCCCCCGTGGCTGGAACACCACGCTCTGCCCTCTGAAGACGTGAAACGGCTCCGGTAACGGCCGGGCCCGAATGCGGCCGGGGGGCTGACCCCGGCCGCTTGTCGGTCACCAGCGCCCGACCAGCCGTTGCGGCTTACTTCGCCTCGTCGCCGATGTGCTGCTTCAGCCAGGCATTGACCGTGTCGTGCCACAGCACGCTGTTCTGCGGCTTGAGCACCCAATGGTTTTCATCGGGGAAGTACAGGAACTTCGATTCGATGCCCTGGCGCTGTGCCGCGGTGAACGCACCGATGCCCTGCTCCACCGGAATGCGGAAGTCCTGCTGGCCGTGCACCACGAGGATCGGCTTCTTCCAGTTCTTCACGTGGTTCACCGGATTGAAGCGCTCGTAGCCCTCCGGATGGTCGATGGCGGTGCCGCCGTTCTCCCATTCGCTGAACCACAGTTCTTCCGTCGCGAACCCCATCATGCGCTGGTCGAACACGCCGTCGTGCGTGACCAGGCACTTCCACGGTTCGTTCCAGTTGCCGGCGATCCAGTTGACCATGAAGCCGCCGTAGGACGCGCCGAGCGCGCAGGCCTTGTCGGCGTTGAGGAAGTCGAACTGCTGCTGCGCCGCGGCCCAACCCTTCTGCAGGTCTTCCAGCGGGCGATCGCCCCAGTGCTGGCTGATCGCATCGGTGAAGGCCTGGCCGTAACCGGTGGAGCCGTGGAAGTCGATCATGACCACCGCGTAGCCCTGGCCCGCGTACGTCTGCGGATTCCAGCGATAGCTCCAGCCGTTGCCGAAGCTGCCCTGCGGGCCGCCGTGGATGAGGAAGGCCACCGGGTACTTCTTGCCGGGCTGGTAATTCCACGGCTTCACGACGTAGCCGTGCACCGTTTCGTTGTTCCAGCCCTTGAACTGGAACTGCTGCGCATCGCCGAACTTCACGTCGGGCAGCATTTCGCCCGCGGTCTTCGTGATCGCGCGCTTGTTGCTGCCATCCAACTGCGCGGCGTACAGCACGTCGCCCGACTGCAGCGAGTTGCGGGTGAAGGCCAGCGTCGGGCCGGCGACGGCGAGCGCGGTCACCGTGCCGTCGGCGACGAGCGTCTTCGCTTCGCCACTGGCGATGTCCACCAGGAACATCGGCGCCTGGCCGACGTATTCGGCGGTGGTGTAGATCGACTTGCCGTCGTCCGACAACACGATGCCATTGGCGGAGACGTCCCACTTCGGCGCGATCTCGCGCGCATTTCCGCTGCCCATGTCCATCGCCATCAGGCCGAAGCGGTCGGCTTCGAAGCCCGGGCGCTGCATCGCGCGGTAGTACAGCGTCTTGCCGTCCTTCGCGAACACCGGGCCGGTGTCCCACGCCGGGTTGTTCGGGGTGAGGTTCTTCGCGGTGCCCGTGCCGTCGGCATTGACGAGGAAGAGGTCGAAGTTGGTCGACCACGGTTCCTTGCCGTCGGACTTGCGCGCGGAGAGCACGAGCGACTTGCCGTCGGGCGACCAGGTGAATTCGCTGGAATCGCCGAACGGACGCGAAGGCACGTCACCGATCACGTCGGCGCCGACGAGCGTGGCCTGCGTGATCTTCGCCTCGCCGAGCGGCGCCACGAAGAGGCGATTGAGCTTGCCTTCGTTCCAGGCGTCCCAGTGGCGGATGAAGAGATGGTCGAACAGCTTGCCCGATGCCTTCGTCTCGCCTTTGTCCTTGTCCTTCTTCGCGGTGCACGCCAGGTCGGCCTTGCACTCGGCGTAAGCCTCCATGCCCAGCGCGACGTGCTTGCCGTCCGGCGACACCTTGAACGCGCCCACGTCGAGCGCGACGTCGGTCAGCTGCACCGGCGCGCCGCCGGCCACCGGGATCGCGTAGAGCTGCATCGAACCCGACTTCGCGCTGAGGAAGTACACGCGCGTGCCGTCGGCCGAGTATTCCGGCGAGTTGACGTTCCAGCCTTCCGGCGTGAGGCGCACGGGCGGTGCGGCGTCGCGCGCGAACAGGTCTTCGATCCACAGGGACGTACTCGATTTGTTGGCGGCGAAGTCTACGACGCGCTTGGCGAACACGACCTTGCGGCCGTCCGGCGAAAGCACCGGCGAGGACACGCGATCGAGCTTGGCGAGGTCGCGCACTTCGAAACCGCGCGCGGCATGCGCCGCGATGGGAAGCGCCGACAGCAGCGCGAGGGACAGCAGGGCAGGACGGAGGTTCATGTGGGAATACCCGATCAGGCGTTGTTGACCGTGCGCGCCATGCGCTCGGTCCAGCGATAGAGGAAGAAGATGGCGGCGACGAAGGCAATGCCGCCGAGCCACACGGCCGGGCCGTTGGCGAATTCGTCGCCCACGATGGCCAGCGGGAACAGCTTGAACGCGACGATGCCCGCGATCAGCACGCCGATCAGGCCTTCGCCCACGATCATGCCGGAGGCCAGCAGGACGCCGAGCTGCTTGGTCGCTTCGGGGCGGGCGCTGCGATCGGCGCGCTTGTCGAAGTACCAGCCGGCAATCGCGCCGACGACGACCATCAACGTCGAGGACGTCGGGAGGTAGATGCCCAGGCCCACGGCGAGCGGGGAGAGGTGCGCGCCCTTGGTCGTGCGGCGCAGCACTTCGTCGACGATGATCAGCACCACGCCGATGCCCGCGCCGATGAGGATCAGGCTCCAGTCGATGTTGTTCTGGATCACGCCCATCGCGAGTGCGGAGATCAGTCCCGCCTGCGGTGCGGCGAGTGCCTTGGCGGTCGCGCCCGGCGCACCGACGAACCCGTAGGCCTCGTTCACCACGTCCAGCACGACGGGAATGATCGCCGCGCCGGCGATGACGCCGACCACCAGCGCCCACTGCTGCGCGGACGGTGTGGCGTCGACGAGCTGGCCGGTCTTCAGGTCCTGCAGGTTGTTGTTCGCGATTGCCGCCACGGTGAACACCACCGCGGTGACGAACAGCGCGAAGGCGACCAGGCCCTTTTCATGGCCCGGCTCGAGCAGCGGCTTGATGCCGAACACGAGCAGCAGCGCCGCGCCGATCACCACGAGGATGCCGATGCCGGACAAAGGACTGTTCGACGAACCGATCAGGCCGGCCATGTAGCCGCACACCGTCGACACCAGGAAGCTCATGACCACGATGTAGAGCAGGCCACCGAGCACCAGCGGCCACATGTGGTCGCCCAGGCCCGTCTCCGTGGCGAAGTTCGACAGGATCCACGCGATGGGCGCGAAGCACGCGAGCATCACCGCGCCGACGATCGTGATCGGGATGTCGTGCTCGGTGCGCGGCAGCGAGGCCAGGTCGCCGGCCTTGCGCACGCGCTGTGCGGCCATCGCCGAGGTGAGGCCGCTGACGACCGGCTTCACCAGCTTGCCGAGCGTCCAGATGGCGGCGACGCCGATCGTGCCGGCGCCGATGAAGCGCACGTTGGTGCTCCACGTCGCGCTCGCGATGTCTTCCAGGCTGCCGCCGGTCGCTTCATGCAGGAAGGAGAAGTGCGGCACGCCCCAGGCCCAGCCGATGAACGCGCCGAGCAGCATCGCCAGGCCCACCCACAGGCCGACGAGGTGGCCGACCGCGAACAGCGCCATCGACAATGCGAAGTCGAAACCGGTGACGCCCTCGCCCACGCGGAAGTAGCTCTTCACGTCGCTGGTGAAGGTGCGCGTGGCGACGATCGCGGCGAACACCGCGGCGACGATCGCGCCCCAGGTCACCGCCAGCAGGCCCGCGCGGCTGTCTTCGGCACCGTGCTTGGTGGCTTCGTCGCCCGGGCTGCCCACCTTGAGCACTTCGGCGCACGCCACGCCTTCCGGATACGGCAGGTCGGAGTTGGTGACCAGCGCGCGGCGCAGCGGGATCGAATACATCACGCCCAGGATGCCGCCGAGGGCGCAGATCAGGAACGAGGCCCAGTACGGGAAGCCCGTCCACCAGCCGATGATCACCAGGCCCGGCAGCACGAAGATGATCGAGGACAACGTACCGGCCGCCGAAGCGACGGTCTGCACGATGTTGTTTTCCTGGATCGACGTGTTCTTGAAGTTGCGCAGCAGCGCCATCGAGATGACGGCGGCGGGGATGGAGGTGGCGAAGGTCAGGCCGGCCTTGAGGCCGAAGAAGACGTTGGCCGCGGTGAATGCGAGGGTGATCACGACCCCGAGCACCAGGGCGCGCAGGGTGAATTCGGTCCGCGGTGCGGCGGCGAGGTGCGGTGTACTCACGGGCGAGTCCTGTTGGGCCGGGGCAAAAGCCCGCCCACCCTAGTGGGCGCCCCCGGCGACGGCAAGCCCCGCGGCCGCTTGCCGCCCGGGACCTCGGGCACCCGCCCTCCCCGCGCCGCCCCGGCTACACTCCGGGCGCATCACTCCGGGGGGAGCCTGCGTGTCCGCCGTCACCGCCTATACCGAGATTCCGCGCAGCGAGGATTTCCTCGGGCACCCGAAAGGGGTGTTCGTCTGCTTCTTCACCGAGATGTGGGAGCGCTTTTCGTTCTACGGGATGAAGGCGCTGTTGTTGCTGTATCTCCTGAAACACCACGGCTTCAACGACGACTCGGGTTACGACCTGATCGGCGCCTACGGCGGCCTGGTCTACGCGGTGCCGGTGATCGGCGGGCTGGTCGCCGACCGATGGCTCGGCATGCGCAAGGCGGTGGTCCTCGGTGGCGTGCTGCTGTGCCTCGGGCACCTGGGCATGGCGGTGGAAGGCCACGACGCGCATCGCGTCAACGGCGTGATGGTGCGCGATGAAGGCGCGCTGCAGATCTTCTATCTCTCGCTCGCGCTGATCATCGTCGGCGTGGGTTTCCTCAAGCCGAACATCTCCACCATCGTCGGCAAGCTGTACGCCGAAGACGATCCGCGGCGCGATTCGGGCTTCACGCTGTTCTATGCCGGCATCAACGTCGGCGGCTTGTTCGCGGGTCTGATCTGCGCCTTCCTCGGCGAGACCTATGGGTGGAAGTACGGCTTCGGCGCGGCGGGCGTGGGCATGATCGCGGGCCTGGCGATGTTCCTGTGGGGCCAGAAATACTTGCATGGGCACGCGGAACCGCGCGATCCAGCGGCGCTGAAGCAACGCGTCGCGGCCCTGCCGAGGGAATGGTGGATCTACCTGCTTGCGGTCGGCGGCGTGGCGGTCGTCTGGCAGCTGATCCAGCGCACGGCCACGGTACACAACGCGATGCACCTGGTCGCGCTGGCGTTCGGCCTGTGGTTCGTCTGGTATCTCATCGCGCGCTGCAATCGCGTGCAACGCGAACAGATGGTCGCGCTGATCGTGCTGATCCTCGGCGTGCTGGTGTTCTTCACCCTGTACGAGCAGACCTACGGCTCGTGGCTCACCTTCACCGACCGCCTGATGACCAAGGACATGTTCCCGTCGATGGTGAGCGACGCGAGCGGCACGCTGCCGTGGTCCGTGTGGCTGATGGTGGGCACGCCGGTGATCATCGTGATGGCGCTGAAGTCGAGCGACGCCGGCAAGCTCGGGATGGCGCGCGCGCTGGTCGCCATCTGGGTCCTGGCGATGGCGGTCGCGTGCTTCCGCGACGTCGTACTGGTGCCGCAGACGGCCGGCTCGCTCACCTTCCTCGGTTCGTTCTTCGTCGTGTTGCTCTCTCCCCTGTTCGCGTGGTTGTGGCCGTGGCTCGAGGCGCGCGGCTGGAACCCGAGCAAGCCGGCGAAGAGCGGCATCGGGTTGTTGTTCGCCGCCCTCGCCTTCCTGCCGCTGTTGTCGGCGGCGCATTCGATCGATGCACAGGGTGCGTTGGCGAGCGTGTGGTGGTTGGTGCTTGCGTATTTCCTGCTGGAGGTCGGCGAGATGTGCCTGTCGCCGATCGGCCTGTCGGCGGTGACGCAGTTGTCGGTGGCGCAGGTGGTCGGTTTGATGATGGGTGGGTTCTGGTTGGCGACGGCGTATTCGGAGGTGCTCGCGGCGCAGTTCGGCAAGCTTGCGTCGATCGATGTGCCTGAGAGTGGGGCGATCGATGCGGTGGAGGCTGCCGGGAAGTACGGGCATCTGTTCCAGCTGATGGTGTGGATCGGGCTTGGAGCCGCGTTGGTGTTTTTCGTGTTGGCTCCCTTGCTGCGGCGCTGGATGCATGGGGTGAAGTGACGCTGCTCTGCTGTGCTCCACTAGATCGGCGGATCGCCATGAGGTGTCGTGTGTGTCTTGTCCACTCCATACGACAAGTCGCGGCCAAGACACACACGACACCTCACGTCGCTCCGCTCGCGACTTGATGTTTTCGCGGAGCGTCTGGGAGAACGGCGCGCCGCAAGCAGAACCTCACGCGCCTACACCGTAAATTCTGAGGGTCGGCCCGTCGCCCACCTCGGCGCTGCGCCGTCGCGTGCGTCACCTTCGGCAGGCAACGTGCCTAGCGAGGTTTGTGAGCACGCGCCCCTTCGGACCGAAGGTACGTCCCCAACAATTGATATCTAGGCACCTTGCCCTCCGAAGCGGGACGCACATGCCGATGCAGCGAGCGAGGGGGCAAAGTGCCGACCGTCCGCAGCCGGAAGTTGGCGCAGGCGATCGCATCGCGGTGGCACGCGGCTTCCAGACGCTCCGCGCAAACATCCGATCGCGAGCGGGCCGACGTGAGCTGCCGTGTGCTCCTCGACGGGAGCTGCGGTATGTGAGCGGCGAGGAGCACACGGCAGCTCGCGGCGGAACGCCCGTCTTGTGGCGGCGGAACGCCCGTCTTGTGGAGGCCGAAGCTCACCACTGCACGCGAGCTCCGATCGTGGCCTGCTGGCGATCGACGTCGGTTCCTTGCAGGCTCGTCCCGTAGGAGAGCGTGCCGAACCAGCTGAAGTTGCGCCCCGTGCGCGCCTCGAAGCCGACATCGACGGTCGTCGCCAAGCCAAGCGCGTGGTTGGGCAGCGCCGTCGCACCGACGCGCATCGCCTGCGCACTTTCGCCGAACGTGTCTTCCACGCCGACAGTCATCCAGGGCTTCCACTGCGTTCCACTTCGCTCGAACGCATGCTCGATGCGCAGGTCCGCGCGCGCCGTGCCGATCGTGTCGTCGACCAGCTCGACGCGCTTGCCGCTCGCATCCACCAGGTCGCGCCAATGCGACGCGATGCCGCCCACCTGCAGGTGCGGCTCCAACGTCCAGCCCTGCGCAGGCGTGAACGTTTTGCCCCCGCGCAAAGCCACCGACAGCGATTCGCCCATCACCTTCTGGCGGAATCCGTCGTGCGTGCCCACATGGTCCGCGTGCAGTTGGCCGAAGGCGGTGCCATCGAAGTGCAGGCCACTGCCCGACGCGAAGGTGCCGTACATGCCGAAGCCGGACGTTTGCGTGCGGATGTTGGCGCTTGTGTTCGCGGCGAGCGCGCCGGAGGCCTCGCCCGTCGCCCAGTAGTTGCCACGTTGCATCGCGGCGAAGATGCCACCGCGGAGTGTCTTCGACGGGCTGTCGTGGCCGAAGATGTCCGCGCCCATGGTCAGGCTCGTGCCATCGCCGCTGAAGGCGACGCCCGGGTTGGCGCCCATCGTGATTTCGTCGACACCCACCGCGGCCCAAGCGCCGTGGCAATCGTCGAACTGCTGCGTGCTCGCGCGCTTGCCTTGCGTATCCTGCTTGCCGCATTGCATGCGATCGTCGCGTTGGCCTGCGAGATGACCGAAGGCGAGGTCGATCGGTGCGCGGGCGGTGATCGTGCCGATGGTCGGGATCGCGACGTAGCCGGGGACTTCCGGGAGCAACGACGATGCGTCGGTGTGCAGGTACCAGGCGCCGTCGGTGGCGTCCTGGCCGAATGTCCAGTCGAGCGCACTGCCGGGCAGGCGGATCACGTTGCCGCTCGCATCGGCGACGACGAAGGTCCCCTCGCCCGCGACATCGTTCGGGCTGTCGACGATCTTGATGGAGGTGGACTGCGTGACGGTGCTGCCGTCGCCGTCGAAGGCGATGCGCGTGGTGCCGCGGACATCGCCGTCGATGTCCAGTCCGCCCGCCGTGCCACGCGTGGGCGACACGGCGACCTGCAGAAGCGCATTGCCGCTGCCCGTGTAGTCGCCGTCGATGGCCATGCGGGCTTCGTCTACCTGGATCGTGCCGGCGTTTTCAAGCGAGCCTGCGATGTGCGCGCCGTCGCGCGCGGTGAGCGATGAAGTCCCGTCGATCGCCAGCGTGCCGCCCACGAGCGACAAAGCCTGCGCGAGTTGCAGCGTGCTGCCGTCCAGCAACGACATCCGTTCGATGTTCGCGAACTGCGGGAGCGTGCCGCCGTCGAGCGCCATGCCGTGGAAGCCGAGCGTGTCGTTGCCCGCACCGCCTTCGATGTCGGCGAGGCCGGACAAGTCGCCTCCCGCGAAATCGATGCGATCGTTGCCCGCGCCGAAGTCGAGCGCGCCGATGACGCGACCGGCGGAGGCAAACGTATCGTCGCCGCTCGTGCCGGTGAAGGTCCCGTCGATGCGCAGGGTGGCACCGGAGGCGACCGTCGTCGCATGGCTCGCGAGCGTGGCATCCGCGCCGACCGCCAACGTTCCACCGTCGATGCGCGTGGCATCGAAGGCCTCCGCACCCGACAAGACCAACGTGCCGGCGCCCTCCTTGTTCAATGTCTCGAAGCGGATCGTAGGGCCGAGTTCGAGGGATCCCGATTCGACGAACGCATCGATCGTATCGAAACCTGCACCGCCATCGATGGCCGATGCCAACGCGTGCGTGTCGGCGGCATCGTGCAGCCACAGGCGGTCGTCGCCGTCGCCGAGATCGACGCGGCCCGCGCCTTCAACGCGTCCGCCGATGTCGGCGAGGTCGCTGCCGGCCGTTCCGACGACCGCGCCGTCCACGCGCAAGGTCGTGCCGCTCGCGACGGTGAGCTCGCAAACGCCGATTAGCGATGCGTTCGCGCCCACCGATAGCGTGCCGCCTTGCACGTTGACGGTGTCGAAGACCGAAGGCGCGGTTCCGTCGACAGCGAGTACGCCGGTGCCGGTCTTCAGCAGCCCCTCGAAGTTCACCGCCGATCCGAGGTGCGCTTGCGTCGCGATGTCCGTCACCAGCGTGTCCGCGCCGCCGCCGCCATCGACGAGGCCGACGATCTGCGCCGCGTCTTCGACGGTGAGCGTGTCGTCGCCATCGCCCAGCGACAAGGCGCCGCCGCGCGTGTCGAGCAGGCCGGCGACGTCGACCACGTCGTTCCCGTCGCTTAGGTCGCCAGTGAGGTACGCCTGGCCGCCAGCGCCGACAACGAGCCTGTTGGCGCCCGTTCCCGCGAGCGTCGCGGCTGCGCCGGCGCCAGTGCCCACCGTGCCGTCGATGCGCAATGTCGTGTCGTCGGCGAGCGCAATCGACGATGTGGCGAGCGCGCCGGCCACCTGCAGCGTGCCGCCTTCGATGGCCGTGCCTGTGTCGAACGTGCCGCTGCCGCCGAGCGTCGCGACGCCGGCGCCCTGCTTGCGCAAGCTTTCGAACTGCACCGTCCTGCCTGCATCGAAGTCCATCGACGCCGCGGAATCCAGCACCACCGTATCGCCCGTGCCATGCGTGCCGCCGCTGACGACATTCGCGAGCACCGCGCCGTCGTGCAGCGTCAGCGTGTCCTCGCCCGCGCACAAGTCGATCGTGCCGCTGCCCGCCACGGTGCCCGACACGTCCATCGTGTCGTTGCCATCGCTGCAGCCGTAGGCGCCGTCGACCTGCAACGTGGCGCCGGATGCAACGCGCGTGGACATCGGCGACCCCGCAAGTCCCGTGACCGCTGCGGACGCGCCCACGAGAAGCGTGCCGCCCTGCACGTCGACATTCCCGAACGCCGACGCCGCCGGCCCGTCGATGTGCAAGGTGCCGATGTTGGTTTTCGACAAGGACTGGAAGTTCGCGACGCCACCGAGCGTCGCACTCGTGGCGATGTCGGTGACGAGCAGGTTGTTGCCCGCGCCTCCATCCACTGGTGACCACAAGCCGGAGAAATCCGCGCCGTCCTGCACGACGAGCGTGTCGTTGCCGGCGCCGAAGTCGATGCGGCCCGGACCCGTCACGAGACCGGCGATGGTGGCGGTGTCGTCGCCCGCCGTACCCGACAGCAGGGTGGTGACGCTCAAGGTCGCGCCACTCGCGATGTTCAGCGTGCGCGTGGTGAGGACGGAATCCGTGCTCGCGTCGAGCCGGCCATCGCTGACGACGACACTGTCAAAATCCGCAAATCCACCCACTATCAGGGTGCCGGCGCCGGATTTTCCGAGCGATTCGAAGCCGGCCAGCCCATCGAAATGCACGGTGTTGCCTGAATCGACCGCAACGTCGAGCAAGTCGATGCCCGGGCCCGCATCGATGTCGCCGACGACGGTGGCAAAGACCGCGTCACGCGTACGGAACGTGTCGTCACCCGCGCCGAGCGAAAGCACGCCACCCCATGTGTCGAGCGTGCCGGCGAGATCCACCACGTCGTTGCCGTCGCCCAAATCGCCGTTAGCGGCGAGGTGCCCGTAGGCATCGACTTCGATGCGATTGCTGCCATCCGAGCCCGTGATCGCGATGGCTTCGCCGGTCGTGCTGACCGCATGGTCGATCACGCGCAATGTGGTGTCGTCCTTCATCGACAGCGTGGGCGTGATGAGCGTGCCGCCCACGACGAGTTTGCCACCTTCGAGTGCCGTGCCGCCCGAGTAAGTGAGCGTGCCACCCAGCGTCGCGGTGCCCGCCCCACGCTTGGTCAGTGATTCGAAGTTCACGGTATTCGTGCCGTCGAACGCCAAGTCCTCATCCGCCTGCAGCACGATGCGATCGCTGGTCGAATGCGCACCGCCGTCAACGAGCGCGCCGAGCGTCGCGCCGTCGTGCAGCGTCAGCACGTCGTCGCCCGCGCCCAGGGAGACCGGCGCCGTTCCGGTGAGTGTTCCTGCAATGTCGAACGTGTCCGCACCAGCCGTGCCGTTGTAGGCGCCATCGAGTTGCAGCGTTGCACCTGCAGCGATCGTCGTCGCACGCGCGCCGACGCTTCCGGTCGACGTCACAGCGAGCAATCCCCCATTGACCTGCACGCTGTCGAACGATGCAGCGCCGTTAACCTGCATGGTCCCGCCGCCTGATTTTCCGAGCGACTCGAACCCGGTCAATCCGCCGAACGGCACCGTGAATCCGGTATTCACCACGACATCGAGCATGTCGTTGCCGGCGCCCGCATCCAGGTTGCCGATGACCGCCGTTGTATCGTGTGTGCGGAACACGTCGTCGCCGGCACCGAGCGAAAGCGTGCCGCCACCCGTGTCGAGCGTGCCTGCGAGATCGAGCACGTCCGCGCCGTCGCCGAGATCCCCGGTGGCGCGCAACGTCGATCCGCCCGCCACCACGACCGTGTTGGCGCCTGCGCTGCCCGTGATCGTCGCCTGCAGTCCGCCGGCAGCGCCGAAGGTCCCGTTGACATCGAGCGTGGTGCCATCGCCCATCGCGAGCGTGTTGCTGGTGAAGTCGCCCTGGATGTCGAGCGTGCCACCGTTCAAGGCCGCGGTCTGGAAGGCGTTGGTGCCTTGCAGCGTGGCGACGCCGGTGTTGTCCTTGACCAGCGTTTCGAAGTTGACGACTTTGCCCGCGCCCAACGTCAGCGCGCCGCTGTTGTCCAGCCGCAACATGTCCGCCGTGACATTCGCGCCACCATCGAACACGCCCGCGAATCCGGTGATGTCGGCACCGTCGTCGAGCGTCAGCGAGTCGTCGCCCGCGCCCAACTGGAGCGCACCGCTGCCGAGCAACGTGCCCGACACGGTCATCGCATCGGCGCCGCTCCCCAGGTCGATCCCGCCTGTTGCGACATCGAGCGTTCCCGCCGCGACGATGCTGTCGTTGCCGTCACCGAGCGAGCCCGCGGCGCGCAAGGTGCCGCCGCTGTTGACGCGCAGGACGCTGTCGGTCCCGCCGACATCCACCAGCGTGGCGGCGCCGCCGCTGTTGGATTCCACGGTGCCGTCCACGTTCAAGGTCGCATTGCCCATGCGCAGGGTGTCGCCGCGCAGGCGGTTGTCGATGTCGAGCGTGCCCCCCGTGACCTCGATGGTGCCCACCGCGTCCGTGCCTGCGAGCGTCGTGGTGCCGCTGCCGCGCTGCGCGAGCGTGCCGGTGCCGGAGATCGCCTGTGTCACGGTGTAGGCGTTGTTGCGGTCGAAGGCGAGCGTGGCGGGCGCTGCGATGGTCACGCTGCCGCCGCCGAGCGTGCCGGTTGCGCCACCGTTGCCGACCTTCAGCGTGCCGGCGTCGATCTGCGTCGCGCCTGCGTAGGTGTTGTCCGCGGTGAGCGCGAGCGTGCCGGTGCCGAGCTTCTGCAATCCGCTCGACCCTGCGCCGCTCAGCACGCCGCGCATCTCCGCATCGACCGCGGCGCTCCCGTTGGCAACATCGATCGCGCGCATCACACCGGCCAGCGCGATCGGATTGAGGAACGCCACCATGCTGTCCGCGCTCGCATGGCTGAACATCAGCGCCTGGCTGCCGGGCACGAAGCCACCGGTGTTCCAGGTCATGGTGGCGCCTGCCCCGCCGATGTTCACGATGCGATCGCCGCCGACCGCGGCGAAGCCGCCGCTGCCGGTCCAATGCACGCCGTGGATGAAGCGATCGTCTGCGCGGTTGCCGACGCCGACGGTGCCGTTGTCGTTGAAGGAACGCGTCGCGGTGGTGAGTCCGCGCGTGAAGTCGCCGCTCGCCGCGGTGAGGCCGAGGACGCCGCCGCTGAAGTTGATGAGGCTGCTCATCGGCGTGGGCACGACGTAAGTCGCATGCGAGGCCGCCGTGGACGCCGTGCCGAGGCCGCCTGTGATGGCGCCCGCGCTGCCCGCGTACAGCACGCCGCCCGAGATCGTGGTGTTGCCGGTGTAGTTGGGCGTGGCTGCGGTGATCGTCCACGCGCCAATGCCGGCCTTCGCCAGCCCCGTGCTGAAGATGTTTTCGTTGTTGGCGTTCGAGATGTCGCCGAGCGCGGTGGCGAAGATGTTGTTGCCGGTGTTCGTACCGCCGAGCGTGAAGGTCACGACGCCCTGCCCGCTGCCGCCGGTGTTCTGCATCGCACCCGTGTTGGTGAACGCGATCGCGCCGGAGCCGCTCGACTCGAGCGTCGCACTGTTGTCGAGCGACATCGCACGATCGGTGCTGCCGCCAGAACCGAGATAACGCAATGTGCCGTTGTTGAGGTGGACGTTCGAGGCGGCGTTGCTGCTCTGCCCCAGGCTCGAGACGACGTTGCCGTTCTGCAGGCTGGTGACTTCGAGCGTGCCGCCGTTGATGGTCGTGGTGCCGCTGTAGGTGTTCAGGCCCGACAGGCGCCAGGTGTTGGTGCCGTTCTTCAGCACGTTGAGCGTGCCGCCGCCAGTATTGGAAAGCACGCCGGTGAATTCGTTCGACAGGGCCGTGGCGCTGGTGCCGTTGAGCGTCAACGTGTGCGCCCCCGCCGCGGCGGTTGCGGCGCGCAGGCGGAGCGCGCCGCTGCCGTTGGCCGAGAGGGTCGCATTCGACGTGCCGAGGGTGATGCTGCGATCGCTGGTTTCACCGGCGCCGGTGTAGATGAGCGTGCCACTGTTGAACACAACGTTCGCCGCGGCATTGCTTGCCGCACCGAGGTTGCCTGCGGCGCCACCGTTGCCGATGGTGTCCACCACGACCGTCGTGCCCGAACCGATCGTGGTGATGCCGGCATACGTATTGAGCCCGGAAGCGGTGACCTGCCCGCCGCCCTGGTAGTTGATCCCACCGTTGCTCAGCAAGCCGCTCAGGCGCGCCGTGCCACCCGTGCCGACGTTGACGGTGCGCGAGGCGCCGTTGAAGTCGATGGGGTTGCGGAAATCGATCTCCGCGTTGCCGGCGTTGGTGGCCGCGAGGTTAAGCCAGTTGCCGTTCGGGATGAAGTTGCCGCTGGCCCAGGTCATCGTCGCGCCCGCGCCGCCGATGTTGACGAAGCGATTCGCGAACGCGGCGGAGAAGCCGCCGTTGCCGGCCCAGCGGATCTGGTTCGCGCCCGTGCCGAGCGCGCGGGTGAAGTCACCGCTCGTGGGCGTGAGCGCCAGCGTGTTGCCCGTCGAGGTGGCCGTGCCGGCCAGGACGATCCCGCCGCTCGTCGATGCCGCGGTTGCGTTGTTGAGCAGCACGTTGCCGAAGGCGGTGCCACCTCCGAGCACGAGGTTGCCCGTGTAGGTGTTCGCGCCACTCAGTTCGATGAGACCCGTGGGCGCACCGGCGACGTCGCCGCCGACACGCAGGTTTCCCGCACCCGAGATGACGCCGGAGATCTTCGCGCGCGCGTTGGTACCGCCGACGATGCCGTTGTATGCGGAGAGGTCGTAGGTCGTCCCGGCATTGGGCAGCACGAGCGCATTCTGGAAATCGAGCGTGCCGCTACCCAATGCGTTGTTGCCGGTGCCCAGCTGCAATTGACCGCTGGTCGCGAGGAAGTTGGGCGTAACGCCCCAGGTCAGCGCCGCGCCCGCGCCACCGATGTTGACCACCTGTGTGCCGGTGCCGACGGAGGCGAAGCCGCCGCTGCCCGTCCATCGCACCTCGTTCGCACCGGTGCCGAGTGCACGCGTGAACGAGGCGTTCGCGGACGTGAGCGCGACCACGTCGTTCCACTGCGTGGCCAACGTGCCGGCGATGGCGAGATTGGTGTTGGGCGAAAGCGCGCCGGCGCTGTTGAGCGCGAGCTGGCCGGACGAGAGGGTGGTTGTTCCGGTATAGGTGTTGTTGCCGGCGAACACGGCGCTGCCGCTCACCATGACGGACAAGACATTCGCGCCCGTATCGCTCCATGCGCCGGTCTGCGTGATGCTGGACACTTTCATGTTCGCGCTGGCCGTGAGCGTCGGCGCACCGCTCCACGTGCCGGCGCCCCCGATCGAGAACGAGCCCGAGGCAGTGAGGTTGTGCGCGAATGCCCCGGAGACAAAATCCACTTCCGCGCCGCTGGCGACCAGGAGGTTCGATGCCGCCGTGCCCGCGAGCCCCAATGCTTGCGTGTTGTTGAGGCGCAGGATGCCCTGCTGCACGCTCGTCACGCCGGTGTAGGTGTTGGCGCCGTTGAGTTGCAGGATGCCTGCGCCAGATTTCACCAAGCCCGAAGTGCCGGCAACGATCGACGTGATGCCGGCACTTCCCGTCGCGACCGAAATGGTGGGATTGGTCCCGCCCATGTCAGCGGCCCACCGTTGAGCGTGTAGTTGGCGACGTTGAACGTGACGTTGTGCGCGGTGACGCCGGCGCCCGCGATGATGACGGTGCCGGCCGATCCGCCGAACACCGCGTCCAGGGGAACCGTGCCGTTCCATGCGGTGTTCGCGCCCGCGGTAGCCGCGCTGTCCCAGTTGATGCCGCCTTCGGACCAGCTGCCGTTGCCGCCGTCGGCGTTCGCGGTGGTGTCGTTGCCGTCCCAGAACACGCTTTGCGCATGCGCGGCGGTCCATGGGCCCAGCGCTGCGAGCAATGCAAGCGTAAGGCGATGCTGCGCGATCGCGCTGCGCCCGTCGTGCGCACGCGCACCACGTCGGCGCGCTGCCGATTCCGACACAACGATCCATGCACCGGTCGCATGGGACCAGATCACCTGGAAAACACGATTCATCGCCCAACCCCTCGTCCGCATGCGTGACTGCATGTGCGGCCGAATCTACGAGGCGCGAGGGAATCGTCGTACTGGGAAATGTCCTAGCTCGAAATGCACGCGTTCGAAGCAAGGACGCAGGCGGCGCACACGAATTGATGCGCGCCGCTGTTTTTTCAGGGTTTCATGCGATCCAGCGTGTTCGCGAGCGCGTCTGCCCATTGGGGCAAGGCAAGACCGAAGTCGAGACGAATCGCCGAAGTGTCGAGGACTGAATACGCAGGTCGCGCAGCCGGTGTCGGGTATTCGGACGAAGGAATCGGCACGACACGCGGCGCTTTCGCCAGCAATCCGCGTGCGACGGCACCTTCGAAAATCGCCGTCGCGAAGCCGTGCCAGCTTGTCTGCCCGGTGGCGGTGAGATGCCACAGGCCATTGCGATGTTCTGGACGACGCAGGATCGTCGCCGTCGTGTCGGCGAGCAGCCACGCGGGCGTCGGCGAACCCACCTGGTCGGACACGACGCGCAGTTCGTCGCGCTCGGCTCCCACGCGCAGCATCGTGCGCAGGAAGTTGTGGCCGTGCACGTCGTACACCCACGCCGTGCGGAAAATCATGTGGCGCGCGCCACTGCCCTGCACGGCTTCTTCGCCGGCGCGCTTGGTGCGGCCATAGACGCCGAGCGGCGCAGTGGGATCGACTTCGCGATACGGGCGCGTGCCGTGGCCGTCGAACACGTAATCGGTGGAGTAATGCACGAGCCTTGCGTCGCGCGCAGCGCAGGCCTGCGCGATGCGCGCGGGCGCTTCGGCATTGATGCGATGCGCGAGCTCGGGTTCGCTCTCGGCCTTGTCGACGGCGGTATGCGCGGTGGCGTTCACCACGACGTCGGGCGCGATGCGTTCGATCAGCGGCGCGATGGCGTCGAGGTCGGTAAGGTCGAGGCGTTCGCACGCACTGCCGTCGGCGAGCGCGCCGGTGAGCGTCGTCGGCACGACGTCGCCGAGCGGGGACAACGCGGGCAGGAGGCGTTGCCCGAGCTGGCCGTCGCCGCCGAGGAGCAGCAGCTTCATGGAACGTAGACCGGCAGGCGATCTTCGGGGACGTCGGCGAGGAACGGCGCGATCGCATCCTTCTCGGACAAGGAGGGATGGCCGAGCGGCCAATCGATGGCCAGCTTCGCATCGTTCCAACGGATGCCGGCGTCGGCAGCCTTGTCGTAACCCGCGGTGCACAGATAGCTGAAGATCGCGCGTTCGGACATCACGGCGAATCCGTGTGCGAAGCCTTCGGGCACCCAGAAATGGCGCTTGTTGTCGGCGCTCAGCACGACGGCCGTGGACTTGCCGAAGGTCGGCGAGCCGCGGCGGATGTCCACCGCGACGTCGAACACTTCGCCTTCGAGCACGCTCACCAGCTTGCCCTGCGGATTCGGCCACTGGTAATGCAGGCCGCGCAGCACGCCACGCGCGGACGAGGAGACGTTGCTCTGCACGAACTTCGTCGGCAGCCCGAGCGCACCGAAGCGATCGGCATTCCAGGCTTCATAGAAGAAGCCGCGCGCATCGCCCCACACCGCGGGCTCGATCACCACGCACCCGGGCAATCCGGTTTCGACGACCTTCATTCGACGCGTCCGTGTTCCAGCAGGCTGAGCAGGTACTGGCCGTAGCCGTTCTTCGCGAGCGGCTTGGCCAGCGCTTCGAGCTGCGCGCGATCGATCCACTTGTTGAAGTAGGCGATCTCTTCGGGACAGCACACGCGCAGGCCCTGGCGCTTTTCGATGGTCTCGATGTAGGTCGAGGCTTCCACGAGCGATTCGTGCGTGCCGGTGTCGAGCCAGGCGTAGCCGCGGCCCAGCTTTTCCAGGTGCAGGTTGCCCTGCTCGAGGTACACGCGGTTGAGGTCGGTGATTTCCAGTTCGCCGCGCGCGGAGGGCTTGAGCTTCGCCGCATGGTCGCTCGCGTTGCCGTCGTAGAAATACAGGCCGGTGACGGCGTAGTTCGAACGCGGCTGCGCAGGCTTTTCCTCCAGGCCCACCACGCGGCCTTCGCCGTCGAACTCGGCGACGCCGTAGCGTTCCGGATCGCGGACCCAGTAGCCGAACACCGTGGCTGCATCGGTGCGCGAATCGGCGCGCTGCAGCAGGTCGGTGAGGCCATGGCCGTAGAAGATGTTGTCGCCCAGCACGAGGCAGCTCGGCTGGCCGGCCACGAAGTCGCGGCCGATCAGGTAGGCCTGTGCCAGGCCGTCGGGGCTGGGCTGCACGGCGTACTCGATGCGCATGCCCCACTGCGAACCGTCGCCGATCAGGTTCTGGAACAGCGCCTGCTCGTGCGGCGTGTTGATGATCAGCACTTCGCGGATCCCCGCGAGCATCAGCACGCTCAGCGGGTAATAGATCATCGGCTTGTCGTACACCGGCAGCAGCTGCTTGCTGATCGCCTTGGTGATCGGATACAGGCGCGTGCCGGAACCGCCGGCGAGGATGATGCCCTTGCGCGCGGTGGTGGTCATGCGGCGGTCCCGATGCGTTCGAGGCGATAGCTGCCGTCGGTCACGCGCTTCACCCACTCCTGGTTCGACAGGTACCAGTCGACGGTATCGGCGATGCCTTGTTCGAAGGTGTGCGCGGGCGCCCAGCCGAGTTCGGACTTGAGCTTGCCCGCATCGATGGCGTAACGGCGGTCGTGGCCCGGGCGGTCGGCGACGAAGGTGATCTGCGATTCGCGCGGCTTGCCGTCGGCGCGCGGGCGGCGGGCGTCGAGCAGCGCGCAGATGGTCTTCACCACGTCGATGTTCTGGCGCTCGGCGTCGCCGCCGACGTTGTAGGTCTCGCCGACGCGGCCGCCTTCGAGTACGGCGCGGATCGCCGTGCAGTGGTCGCCCACGTACAACCAGTCGCGCACGTTCTTGCCGTCGCCGTACACGGGCAGCGGTTCACCGGCCAACGCACGCGCGATGATCAGCGGGATGAGCTTTTCCGGGAACTGGTAGGGGCCGTAGTTGTTCGAGCAGTTGGTCGTGAGGACCGGCAACCCGTAGGTGTGGTGGAAGGCGCGGACCAGGTGGTCGGACGCGGCCTTCGACGCGGAGTACGGCGAGTTGGGCGCGAACGGTGTGGTTTCCGTGAACTTCCCGGTGTCGCCGAGCGAGCCGTACACCTCGTCCGTGGACACATGCAGGAAACGGAACGCGTCCTTCGCCTGGCCTTCCAACGACTTCCAGTAATCGCGCGCCGCTTCGAGCAGCGCGAGCGTTCCGACGACGTTGGTGTGGATGAAGGCCGCCGGGCCGTCGATCGAACGATCGACATGGCTTTCCGCCGCGAAATTCACCACGGCGTCGGGGCGGTGTTCGCGCAGCAGGCGTTCGACCAGGGCGCGGTCGCCGATGTCGCCGTGCACGAAGACGTGATCCGGATTGCCGGTCAGCGGCGCCAGCGTATCGAGGTTGCCCGCGTAGGTGAGCGCGTCGAGGTTCACAACGCGCACGCCGCGGCGCACCGCGTCCAGAACGAAATTACCGCCGATGAATCCGGCACCGCCGGTCACCAACCAGGTCGTCACATCAGCCTCCACTGCCAAGTCGTGTCGCCGCCCCTGAACGGCGATGGGAAAAGTGCGCAACCCCTTGCGCACAGCGAGCGGCCCGGGCGAAACCCGGGCCGCGTGCAATCAGAACGGGATGTCGTCGTCGGCGAAGTCGTCGCCGAAATCGCGCGCTGCCGGCGCGGTGTCGCGCGGCGCGCTGGCCGGACGCTCCTGGCGCTGCGGTGCCGAACGCGCCGGGCGTTCACCGCCGCCGCTGCGTTCCTGTCGTGCGCCGCCGCCACCGCCACCGCCGCCATCACCGCGGCCGCCGAGCATCTGCATCTGGTCGACGACGATGTCGGTGAAGTAGCGCTCCTGCCCGTCCTGGCCGGTGAACTTGTCGTAGCGGATCGAGCCTTCGACGTAGACCTGCGAACCCTTGCGCAGGTACTCGCCGGCGATTTCAGCGACCTTGCCGAAGAACTTCAGGCGGTGCCACTCGGTGCGTTCCTGGCTGTTGCCGTCCTTGTCCTTGCGCACGGAGGTCGTGGCGAGGCTGGCGGACGTCACGGCCATGCCGCCCTGGGTGTACTTGGTCTCGGGGTCGTCGCCGAGATTGCCGACCAGGATCACCTTGTTGATGCCACGTGCCATGGAGTGCGTGTCCTCGAATGCGGGTGGGGCACGGCCGGTCGGGTGGACCGGCGGGCCAGTCGGCACATGGTACCAGCGGGGCGCGCGTGCGCTTGCCGACCGGGTCGTCGGATCGGCGATCCGGCCACCAGGCCCGCACCGGGCCCACGCATTCATTGCCCCTCCCCGGGCGGTCCCCTTCGGCTTCGGCGCCCCCGGCCGCAGATCGCTTGGCTCAGACCGGCGCCTCGGTCTCGCGGGACAGCTCGATGAGGTCGCGGATGTTGCGCGCCCCGAGCTTGCGCATGATCTTCATCTTGTAGGCGCTGACCGTCTTGTTGCTCAGGCGCATGTGATTGCCGATGTCGCGGTTGGACTGGCCTGCCACGAGGCAACGGAACACTTCGAACTCGCGCTCGGTCAGGCGCGACACCGGCCGACCGTCGGCCTGCCCGTCCCCCGACAACGCGAGCAGCTCCTGGTTGAAGTAGGACTTGCCGCGGGCCACGACCAGGGCCGCCATCGAGATCTCGGACATGGCGTCGGTCTTGTGGATGAAGCCGTTGGCGCCGGCACGCAGCGCGCGCAGGCCGCTTTCGTGGGACTCGCCGCCAGACACCACGAGGATGCCGAACTGCGCGCCGCCCGCGCGCAGGCGGGAGATGACTTCGACGCCTCCGAGCACCGGGACGCCGAGGTCGATGATGAGCAGGTCCGGTTGCAGCATCCGTGCCGCGGAAAGCGCGGAGCCACCGTTGTCGTGCACGGCGACGACTTCGAAGTGCTCCTGGGTTTCCAGCAGGTCTTTGAGTGCAGCTGCGACCATCGGATGGTCGTCGACGATGATGACTCGAAACATGGAGGATCCTGGTGTTGGGCGGAATGCGCGAAAACGCCTCATGGATGCTGTGCCGATTCTAGGCAGCGCTGAATCGGAAGCGACGCCTGTTTGCAGCGAATTGCACCAAGAGGCAGACCGTCGTTTCCGCGGAGCGGGCAAGCGGCCGGTGCGGATTAGAGGCGAAACGCCGGCCGCGCGATATGCACGCGCGGGCGTTTTCGGGGTCGAGAGATTTTTCTACCGGACATCCGCGCGCATTCGCGCGGAACTGGGGCGCTCAATGCACGGCGCCGGCCGCTTCCATCAGGCGTTCGATTTCCGCCGATTGATCTGCCGCGAAGCGCAGGCCCATGTGGTCGACGGCGACCCATGCCACCTCGGTCTGCAGCGTGATCGCTTCGCTGTCGGGCAGGTCGAAGAACATGCGCAGTTCGGTGCCCATGGCGGGGGTCCAGCCGGGCGTGAGGTCCACGCGCGCACCGCCCTCGGACAGGTCGAGGATGAAGCCTTCATGGGGATGGCCGTTGGGTGCGACGACGACGGCGCACAGCACGTTGTGTCGGTAGTGCCTGCGCTTCTCGAGGACGGCAGTCTCCATGGCGCGAAATGCTAGCGCGCCGGGCGTTGGCGTCGTGCAAGCGGGGGCGCCCCGGCCATGAGGACGCCCTGCGGCTGACCAACGGCAGGCCGCGGCCGAAGGACGGTCCGCTGGCCGGGTCGGACGGAGGCCGCGTTGCGCAGTGCAGCAACGCGGCCCGTCGGGGTCTTACTCGGCGTACGCCTCCAGGGGCGGGCACGCGCAGACCAGGTTGCGGTCGCCGTAAACGTTGTCCACGCGCGCCACCGGCGGCCAGTACTTGCCGGCGACCAGCGAGGCGAGCGGATACACCGCGGCTTCGCGCGAGTACGGATGCGTCCACTCGCCCACGACTTCCTGCGCCGTGTGCGGCGCGTTGCGCAGCGGGTTGTCCTCGCGGTCGAGCGTGCCGTTCTCCACGGCGCGGATCTCGTTGCGGATCGCGATCATCGCGTCGCAGAAGCGATCGAGTTCTTCCTTCGACTCGCTTTCCGTCGGCTCGATCATCAGCGTGCCCGCCACCGGGAACGACATCGTCGGCGCGTGGAAGCCGAAGTCGATGAGGCGCTTGGCCACGTCTTCGACGCTGATGCCGCTGCTGTCCTTGATCGGGCGCAGGTCGAGGATGCACTCGTGCGCGACGAGGCCTTCGTGGCCCGCGTACAGCACCGGGTAATGCTCTTCCAGGCGACGCGCGACGTAGTTCGCGTTGAGGATGGCCAGCTGCGTCGCGCGACGCAGGCCGGTGCCGCCCATCATGCGCATGTACATCCACGTGATCGGCAGGATGCTCGCGCTGCCGTACGGCGCAGCGGACACCGCGCCTTCCTTGCGCGAAAGTCCCGTGCGATGCCCCGGCAGGAACGGCGCGAGGTGCGCCTTGACGCCGATCGGGCCGACGCCCGGACCGCCGCCGCCGTGCGGGATGCAGAAGGTCTTGTGCAGGTTGAGGTGCGAGACGTCGCCACCGAACTGGCCCGGTGCGCACAGGCCCACCATGGCGTTCATGTTCGCGCCGTCGATGTACACCTGGCCGCCATGGCCATGCACGATCTCGCAGATCTCGCGCACGCCTTCCTCGAACACGCCGTGCGTGGAGGGATACGTGATCATGATCGCCGCGAGCTTGTCGGCGTGCAGTTCGGCCTTCGCGCGCAGGTCGCCGAGGTCGACGTTGCCGCGCGCATCGCACGCGGTGACGACCACGCGCATGCCGGCCATGTTCGCCGTCGCCGGGTTGGTGCCGTGCGCGGACGAGGGAATCAGGCAGATGTCGCGATGCCCTTCGCCGCGGCTCGCATGGTAGGCGCGGATCGCGAGCAGACCCGCGTACTCGCCCTGCGAGCCGGCGTTGGGCTGCAGCGAAACGGCGTCGTAACCGGTCGCTTCGCACAGCCACTGTTCGAGGTCGCCGGTCATGCGCGCATAGCCCTGCGCCTGGTCCGACGGCGCAAAGGGATGCAGCGCGCCGAACTCGGCCCAGGTGACCGGGATCATCTCGCTTGCCGCATTGAGCTTCATCGTGCACGAGCCCAGCGGGATCATCGTGCGATCCAGCGCGAGGTCGTAGTCGGCCAGGCGGCGCAGGTAACGCATCAGCTCGGTTTCGGAGCGATAGCGGTTGAAGACGGCGTGCTGCAGGAACTTCGAAGTGCGGCGCAGCGCCTTCGGCAACGTGGCATCGGTGTTGCGCAGCGCGTCGAAGCCCGGGATCGCGGCGCCGTCGGCGGCGAACACCGACCACAGCGCTTCCACGTCGGCCTGCGTCGTGGTTTCGTCGAGCGACACGCCGAGGCGTGCGTCGTCGATCTCGCGCAGGTTGATGCCGGCCTTGCGCGCCTTCGCGTGCAATTCCGCGGTGCGCGCACCGGTGGCGACGGTGACTGTGTCGAAGAAGGTGCCCTGTTCCACCGGCAGGCCGAGCTGCTTCAGGCCCGCGGCGAGGATCGCCGTCATCGCATGCGTGCGCTCGGCGATCGCCTTCAGCCCTTCGGGGCCGTGGTAGACCGCGTACATGCTCGCGATGTTGGCGAGCAGCACCTGCGCGGTGCAGATGTTGGACGTCGCCTTCTCGCGGCGGATGTGCTGTTCGCGCGTCTGCATCGCCAGGCGGTAGGCCGGCTTGCCGTGGCGATCGATCGAGATGCCCACGACGCGGCCCGGCATGTCGCGCTTGAACGCATCCTTGGTCGCGAAGTACGCCGCGTGCGGGCCGCCGAAGCCCAGCGGCACGCCGAAGCGCTGCGCGCTGCCGATGGCGAGGTCCGCACCGAATTCGGCGGGCGGCGTGAGCAGCGTCAGCGCCAGCAGGTCGGCGGCGACGGCGACCAGCGCATTCGCGGCGTGGAAGCGTTCGACGATCGCCTTGTAGTCGTGCACGTCGCCGTTCGTCGCCGGGTACTGCAGCACGGCGCCGAAGAACTTCGCCACGTCGTCCAGCGCGAATTCGTCGCCGACGACGATGTCGTAACCCAGCGGTTCGGCGCGCGTGCGCACCACGTCGATCGTCTGCGGATGGCAATGCCGTGAAACGAAGAATGCGTTGGCGCCCTTGTTCTTCGACAGGCGCTTGCAGAACGTCATCGCTTCGGCGACGGCGGTGCCTTCGTCGAGCAGCGAGGCGTTGGCGATTTCCATGCCGGTCAGGTCGCCGACCAGCGTCTGGAAGTTGAGCAGCGCTTCCAGGCGGCCCTGCGAGATCTCCGGCTGGTACGGCGTGTAGGCCGTGTACCACGCGGGGTTCTCGAGCAGGTTGCGCAGGATCGGCGCGGGCGTGTGCGTGTTGTAGTAGCCCTGGCCGATGAACGAGCGCATCACGCGGTTCTTGTCGGCGATGGCGCGCAGTTCGGCGAGCGCTTCGGCTTCGCCCAGGCCGTCGCCGGCCGGCAGCACGCTGGTGCCCTGGATGCTGGTGGGCACCACGCTGTCGGTGAGGGCCTCGAGCGAGGCGTAGCCGAGCACGTCGAGCATCGCCTTGGTATCGGCGTCGCGCGGGCCGATATGGCGCGCGATGAATTCGTTGCGGGTATTCAGAGGGGTGGACATCGGGGGCGCCTTCGTAGGATTCGAGAGCGCCCCATCTGTCTATTCGCCTGAGAGCGTTACTCCTTCGGCGGGCCGAAAGCGGTGTCGCTGGCAGGTGCCGCGCTACCGGAGGGGGAGGAGCCCGGGAGGCACGGCGGTGCGAGACCGTCGGTCACTTTTCAGATTGTGTGCGCCGCGAGGTCCTTTTGCCTGAGAGTTTCCGGGGCGGTTGCTCCTTCGGCGCCGGCGTCGGCCGGTCTCTCCCAAGCGGCGATGCTGCAGGAAAGCGCGCAAATGGTCTCATGCGCGCCCCGGCCGGGCAAACCGACGCGGCGGTCCCCACGCACGGCCGCCTATAATCCCGCCCTCTTCAGCCCACACACGCCTCCCACACGTGAACGCAGCCCCCAGCCACGTCCTGCCCGACCTGCCCACCATCCAGGCCCTGGCGCGCGAGGACATGGCGGCGGTCGATGCGCTCATCCGGCGCCGGCTCGCGTCCGATGTGGTCCTCATCAACCAGGTCAGCGAATACATCATCGGGGCCGGCGGCAAGCGCCTGCGTCCGATGCTGCTGCTGCTTGCCGCGCAGGCCCTCGGCCATCGCGGGCCGGATGCGCACCAGCTCGCGGCGGTCGTCGAATTCATCCATACGGCGACGTTGCTGCACGACGACGTGGTCGACGAATCCGACCTGCGCCGCGGCCGCCGCACGGCGAATGCGGTGTGGGGCAACGCCGCGAGCGTGCTCGTGGGCGACTTCCTGTACTCGCGCAGCTTCCAGCTGATGGTCGAACTGGATCGCATGGAAGTCATGCGCATCCTCGCCGACACGACCAACCAGATCGCCGAAGGCGAAGTCCTGCAGTTGCTGCACGTGCGCAACCCGGACACCGACGAAGCGGCGTACCTGCGCGTGATCGAGCGCAAGACCGCGGTGCTGTTCGCCGCCGCCACGCGCCTGGGCGCACTGCTCGCCGGCGCCGATGCGAAGACCTGCGACGCGTTGCACGAGTACGGCCTGCAGCTGGGCTACGCCTTCCAGATCGCCGACGACGTGCTCGACTACGCAGCGGATTCCGATGCACTCGGCAAGAACCTCGGCGACGACCTCGCCGAAGGCAAGGCCACCCTACCCCTCATCCACGCGATCCTGCACAGCGATACGGCGACGCAGGCCGCGTTGCGCGCGGCCATCGAACACGGCGACGTCGATGCGATGCCCGCGGTGGTCGCGGCCATCCGCGCGACGGGCGGCCTGGATTACAGCCGTCGCCGCGCGATGGAATTCGCGGAGGCCGCCGAAGCGGCCATCGCAGGCCTTGCGCCGAATGCCGCCGTGGACGCGCTACGCGGGCTCGCGCGCTACTCGGTCACGCGCGACCACTGATCGCGATCACGGCGTCGCAAATCGCTCGGCGAAGAACACCCGCATCATCCGCTCGGAACGGCGCGTCGCCAGTTCGTTGTAGACGCAGCCAGGCGGCTTGTTCGCGGTCGGGATCGCGAAGCAATGCACCGCGCCGCTGAAGTTGACGAACTGCCAGTCCACCTTCGCGGCATTCATTTCGTTTTCGAACGCCGGGATGTCGGGCCGCGTGCCCTGGTCGTCGGCGCCGTTGAGCACCAGCAAGCTCGCCTTCACCGTGCCGGGTTTGGCAGGCATCGTCGTGTTGAGGCCGCCGTGGAAAGTGACGACTGCCGCGAGGTCCGCGCCGCTGCGCGCCATCTCCAGCGCGGTCGCGCCGCCGAAGCAGTAACCGATCGCGCCGATCTTCGTGGTGTCGAGCGGCACGTCCTTTGCGGTCTTCAACACTTCGATCGCCTTGTTCGCTCGCTCGCGCAGCACGGCGCGGTCCGCGTACATCGCCTTGACCTGGGCCTGCGCCTCGGCGTCGTTCTTCGGACGCACGCCCTTGCCGTACACGTCGGCGAGCAGCACGACGTAATCGTCGCCGGCGATGTGCTTGGCCTTCTCCACGGCCGCGTCGCTTACGCCCATCCAGTCCGGGACCATGACCACGCCGGGGCGCTTGATCGCATTGGTGTCGTCGTAGACGAGGTAACCGCTGAAGGTGTCCTTGCCCACCTTCCACTCGACGGGGCGCGCCTGCATTTCCGCATGCGCGGTGGACAGGCCGATGGCGAACAACAGGACGGCGAACAACGTGCGGCGCATGGCGTTCTCTCCCTGGAACCGTGGCGGATGGCGGTGCAACGTTCGCTGCGCGAGCCTACGCAGCGCACGTTGCACGCGCGTGAAGTCAGGCGATGCCCAGGCCCGGGATGGCGCTGATCGCCTCCGGGTCGAACCCCGCCAGTGCTGCGAAATGGCGACCGCGTGCAACGTAATCCTTGTAGGCGCCGAAGCTCGGCGCGCCTGGCGAGAGGAGCACGACGCCCTCGCCGGCCAGCGCGTCGCGCGCCTGGCGCATGGCATCTTCGAGGTCGCGTGCTTCCGTCAGCACGAATCCGGCTTCGCGCGCGATCGGCGCGAGGAGCGCATGGATCTTCGGGCCGTTCTGCCCGACGGTGACGATCGCCGCAGGCGCGCGCGTGCGCATCTGGTCGGCGAAGTCGCTCCAGTCGATGCCGCGATCGTGCCCGCCCGCGATCAGCGCGACGCGCCGGTCGGCGAAACAGGCCAGTGCCGCGAGACTCGCGTGCGGCGTGGTGCTGATCGAATCGTTGACATACGCAATGCCGTCGCGCGTGCCGATCGTCTGCAGGCGATGCGGCAACGGACGGAAGCTCGCGGCATGCGCGGCGAGCGGCGCCGCATCCAGGCCCAGCGCTTCGATCGCCGTGAGCACGGCGCACAGGTTGCCGCGGTTGTGCCGGCCGGGCAGCGGCAGCGACGCGGTGTCGAGCACGCAGGCATCGCCGCGGTACAGCGCATCGCCCCGCAGGTGCCAGCCCGCGGGCACGTTGAATGCGCGCACGTCGCTATCGGGCAGCGCAAGCGCGGAAACCGTCGGATCCTCCGCGTTGACCACTGCGATGCGCGGCTTCGCATCCGTGAGCAGGCGCAGCTTGTCGGCGACGTACTGCGCCTGTCCGCCATGCCAGTCGAGGTGTTCCGGAAACACATTCAGCGCGACTGCGACATCCGGGTGTGCGCCGCTGTCGGCGACATCGCCGGTCTGGTAGCTCGACAACTCGATGGCCCAGAACGCGGGCGGATCTGCGACGTCGAGCAGTTCGAGCAGGGGCAGTCCGATGTTGCCCGCGAGCGCAGTGCGATGGCCGCCGGCGCGCAGCAAGTGCGCGAGCAATGCCGTGGTGGTGCTCTTGCCCTTCGTGCCGGTCACGCAGATCGTGCGGCCGTGGCCTTGCGCGGCGTGTTCGGCGAACCACAACGCGGTGCCGCCGATGAAACGCGTGCCGCGCGCCGCGGCGGCGCGGGCTTCATCGCGATACGGGCTGATGCCCGGCGACTTCACGACGACGTCGAACGCGGCAAGCGCGTCGGCATCCACCTGCGTGTTCGCGACCAGCAGGGAATCGCCGAGCGCTGCGACTTCCTTCGCTTCCTCGCCGTTGCAGAACAGCGTCAGCGGCAACGACGGCAGGCGCGCGCGCAACGCGCGATACGCCGCGCGCCCTTCGCGGCCCCAGCCCCAGAGGGCGACACGCTGGCCGTCAAGTTGCGAAATGCGCACGCAGGCTGTCCCACAGCGCGGGCGGAATGCGGTGCTCGTCGTCGATCTGCAGCAGCGCGGCGAGTTCGAGCTCCGCCGAATCGAGCTGCGGCCGGATCTCGCGCACGAAGCGTTCGACCAATGCGTCCTCGCGCCACTCCGGACGTTCGGCCAGCGCGGCCAGCGCCGCGCGCGATTCGCGACCTTCGCCGACGCATTCGAAGGGCTTGTGGTCCTGGAACTCGAGCAACGCGTCGTAGCCGGGGATCTGCGCCGGATCGTCGAGCAGGTTGCGCCCGAAGATGCCGACCAGGCGCGGCTTCGACATGAAGGGCGCGAGCGCGAGGAACACGAAGTGGCACTTCGGGCAGACGCCGCACCAGCGATTTGCGGGGCGTTCGCCGAGCAGGTGGAAGTTGCGGTTGCAGCTGGAGAAATGCGCGTCGTAGCGGTCGCTCTTCGCGAACTGGCGCGCGACGGCGAGTTCGCTCAGCGGACGCAACAGGGAGTAGTAATACAGGTCCGCGGCGACATGCGATTGCACGTGCGCGGCCAGCGCCTGCTCCCACGCCCAGCCCTTCGACCACTGGTGGTTCACCTCACCCGTGCCCGGGATGAGGCTGCCGTAGCTCGCCGAGCGTTCGTTGGAGAACACGACCTGGTCGTGGCCGAGCACGATCGCGGCGAACAGCATGATCGCCGAGTTCACGCCGGTCACCGGGATGTGTCCGTTCCAGGCGCCCTGTCGATTGAACTCGAACAGTTCCGGCGCGAGCGCGCGGCCGATGTTGAGCGTCGGCAGGCCCGTGCGTTCGGCGCAGGCCTTGATCAGCTGCGAACCGCCGATCCACGTGACGGTCTGCGAGACACCCAGGGTGCGCAGCGCTTCGATGGAAACGAGCGAATCCTTGCCGCCGCCGATGGCGACGAGCGCATGGCGCTCCAGGCCGATCGCGGGCGCCGGTGCTTCGTCGGTCGCCGCATGCGGGAAGTGGATGCGCCCGTGCAGGTGCATGCCGTTGCGATACGCGAATTCGCCGAGGCCGTTGAGGTAGAACGATTCGAGCAACGCTGCGGTTGCGGCGTCGATCGGTGCGCCTTCGATGCGGATCTCGCCCGGCACCGCGGCCTTGTAATAGCTCACGCCTGCAAGCAGGTGCAGCAGGCGCAGTGCGCGTTCGGCTGCCGCCGCACGTTGCCCATCGAGCACGAAGGGCGCGCCCGGCAGCGTGATGGTTTCCACCAGCTCCGGGCCGTCGTCGAACGCATACACCAGGCGCGCGACACCGGTGGTCGCATCGAAGGTGCAACGCACGAAACGGAAGGCGCGGATGGCATCGCGCGAGAAGGTCCAGCTCATTCGATCGTGTCCTGTGCCGGCAAGGCCCGCAGGTTGTAGGTGCTCGCCATGACCATGCCGTAGGCGCCGGCGTCGGCGACGAGCAGCACGTCGCCCTCCGCCGTGGCGCGCGGCAGCAGGCGGCTGCGTCCGAGCACGTCGCCGCTTTCGCAGATGGGGCCGACGACGTCGAACGCCGCCATGTCCGCATCGCCGAAGCGCGAGAGATTGTGGATGCCGTGGTAGGCCTCGTACATCGCCGGGCGCACCAGGGCGTTCATGCCTGCATCGCAACCGACGCGCAGCACGCCGTCCTTCTCGACGACCTGCGTGGCGTGCAGCAGCAGCGCGCCGCATTCGGCGACGAGGTAGCGGCCGGGTTCGACGGCGAGCGCGAAGCGTGGATAAGCCGCGCGGATTTCTTCCAGGCCCTCGCGCCATGCGACGAGGTCGAAGTCTTCCGAATCCGGCGTGTAGGCGACCGGCAGGCCCCCACCGATGTCGATCGTCTCGACCGTGCCGATGGTGTCGGCCAGGCCCGCAAGTTCGGCGTACACGCCGCGCCAGTGGCGCGGATCGTCGATGCCGCTGCCCAGGTGGGCGTGCAGGCCGGAGATGCGGATGTCGAGCTGGCGCGCGTGTGCGATGAACTCGTCGAAGCGGCCCATCGACAGACCGAACTTCGCCGCGACGCCGCCCGTCTTCACCTTCTCGTGGTGGCCTTCGCCATGGCCGAGGTCCAGGCGCAGCCACAGCGTGCGGCCGCGGAACACGTCGGGCCAGCGCTGCAGCGCTTCGACGTTGTCGAGCGTGACGCCGACGCCGCGCGCGAACGCGGCTTCGTATTCGTGCCGCGGCGCGAAGCTCGGCGTGAACAGCACGCGCTGCGGCGAGAGGTCCGGCAACACCGAGAACACGTGTTCCAGTTCGCCGATCGACACGCACTCCAGGCCGAAGCCTTCGTCGACCAGCGTGCGCAGGATCGCCGGATGCGGATTGGCCTTGATCGCGAAGAAGCGGCGGTCGATGGCGTCGATGGCCGTGAGTTCGCGTGCGCGGTCGCGCACGGTGTCGAGGTCGTAGGCGTAACGCGGCGTGCCGCGCGATGCGATGTCCAGCAGCGCAGCCTGCTTGCCTTCCCACCACTTCGCACGACGCGTGCGGCGCCCATGCGCGATTTCGCGCCAGCTCGGACCGAACACGGTGTCTTCGAGGACCGGCATCGCACCGCCGCGGATCAGCTCGGCGTGCAGCTGCGGCAGCATGCCGTCCGCATCGGCTTCGTCGATCACGAAGGTGAGGTTGAGGTCGTTGGACGACTGCGAGATCAGGTGCACGCGCTCCTGGCCGAAGGTCGCCCACACGTCCGACAGCTTGTGCAGCAGCGAACGCATGCCGCGGCCGACGAGCGTGATCGCCGCGCACGGCGCGATGACCTTCACGCGGCACACTTCGGACAGATCGGCCGACAGGCGTTCCAGCACGTTCGTCGTCACCAGGTTCTCGCTGGGATCAAGCGACACGGTGACGTTGGTTTCCGACGAACCGATGAGGTCGACCGACAGGCCATTGCGCTTGAAGCGTTCGAACACATCGGCGAGGAAGCCGACCTGCTGCCACATGCCGATGCTTTCCATCGACACCAGCACGATGCCGTTGCGGCGGCTGATCGCCTTCACGCCCGGGACCGTCGCCGCGCTCGCATCGATGCGCGTGCCCGGCAAGTCGGGGCGTTCGGTGTCGAGGATGGCCATCGCCACGCCGGCATCGCGGCACGGGGCGATCGAACGCGGATGCAGCACCTTCGCACCGGTGGTCGCGATTTCCTGCGCTTCGGCGTAATCCAGGCGCGTGAGCAGGCGTGCGTCGGGCACTTCGCGCGGGTTCGCGCTGAACATGCCGGGGACGTCGGTCCAGATTTCCACGCGCCGCGCATCGAGCAGCGCGCCGAAATAGGCAGCGGAGGTATCCGAACCGCCGCGGCCGAGCACCGCGGTGCCGCCGTCGGCATGGCGCGCGATGAAGCCTTGCGTGACGAGCAATTCGGTCGGCTGCTTCGCGAAGCGTTCCTGCAACGCGGCATCCGACGTGCAACGGCAGTTCACCGACAAACGCTGCGCCCACGCGCTCGCGTTCGGCAGCGACACGGCGTCGAGCCAGTCGCGCGCATCGCACCAGCCGATGTCGCGGCCTTGCGTGCGCAGGTAGGCCACACCGAGCGTGGAGGACAACAGTTCGCCTTGCGCCAGGACTTCGGCCTGCCAGTCGAGCGCGCGCGTCGCAGCGCGGGCGTCGCTGCCGAGCGCGCGCAACCCACCCAGGCGCTCACCCAACACGGCATCCGGATCGAGGTCGAGTTCATGGCAGAAGGCGCGATGGCGATCGACCAGCGCATCGATGCGCGCGCTGAAATCCTCGCCCGCCGCGGAGTACGCGATCGCCTGCAATTCATTGGTCACGCCCGACAGGGCCGAGACCACGACGAGCACGCGTACGCCTTCATCGCGCGCGCGCTCGGCGGCCAGGCGGCCGATCGTGTCCCATCGATTGCGCCGCGACACCGAGGTGCCGCCGAACTTGAGTACCACCCACCGCCGTGACTGCACCACCCTGGATCCCCGAATGCGCCGTAGAATGCGCGGCTCTCGCGCGTTTTCTGCCGTGAAAAGCAGGCGCCGATTCTAGGGTAAAGCGATGGCCTTGCGCCGATACCAGCAAGTGGACGTCTTCGCCGACCGGCCCGGGGCAGGCAACCCGCTCGCGGTCGTCCTGGATGCGGAAGGGCTGGACGATTCGGCGATGCAGGCCATCGCGCGCTGGACGCGCCTGCCCGAAACCACCTTCCTGCTCCCCCCGAATACCCCCCAAACCAGTTACCGCATCCGGATCTTCTCGCCGCGGCGCGAAGTGCCGTTCGCGGGGCATCCGAGCGTGGGCAGCGCCCACGTCGCGCTTGCCACTGGGCTTGCGGTGCCGGTGGACGGCCTGCTCGTGCAGGACGGCATCGCCGGCAAGCTGCCGTTGCGCGTGACCGGCAGCGGGCGCGCGCGGACCATCGCGGTGCGCACGCCACGCTCGCGCGTGCTCGAAATCGTCGATCCGGCCGATCTGCGCCTGGCGCCTGCCCTCGCCGGTCTGCCGCTGGGTGCGTTGCCGCCGGCGCTGGTCGAAGGCGGCCGTCGCTGGTGGCTGGTCGAGTTGGCCAGCGAGGCGCAACTCCGCGCGGCCGAACCCGACTGGAACGCCATCGGCCAACTCGCGCGCGACACCGACAGCATGGGCGTGTGCGTCTTCGCGCGCAGCGCCGATTCGGTCTATTACCTGGCGGTGCGCGCGTGGGTCGGCGCGCCGGCACAGTTCGAGGACGCCGCGTCCGGCGCGGCCAATGCCACGCTCGCTGCCTGGCTGGCCTCGCAGAACGCGCTCCCCGGCGAAAGCGGCTTCTATCGCATCAGCCAGGGGCGCGAAGTCGGGCACGACGCGATCATCGAGCTGGAAGTCGATGCCGACGGAGAAGTCTGGTCCGGCGGACGCGTGTGCACGGTGGTCGACGGCCAGATCGACTGGCCGGGCTGACGAACAAAAAAGGGCCGCATCGCTGCGGCCCTTTTCGTCCCCGCATCACTCCGGATGCACGTCCACGCGAACGCGGATGCGATCGCCCGGGTGGTAGTCGGTGCGCGTCACGAACTGGCGCCCGCCGTATTCGTAGGTCACGTCGTAACCCACCACGCGGCCGTCGTTGACGTTGTTGCTGGCGTAGCCGTTGTTGTAGCCGTTGTTGTTGTAACCGTTGTTGTTGTAGCCGCCCTCGTAGCCCGGATCGCACACCTGCACGGTGTTGCCCTCGTAGCGGCGACGCTGCGTGCTGTCGTAGATCTGCCGCCCGGCGAGGCCGCCGACCATCGAACCGATGGCGCTCGCGGCATACGCGCCGCTGCCGCCACCGACCTTGCTGCCGAGCACCGCACCCGCGATGCCGCCGACGACGGTCGCGACCGTGCGACCGGTCTCGGTGCCGTAACCGGCGGTCTGCTGCGGGTAGTAGCCACCGTTGCGATACGTGCCGTTCTGCGCGTAGCCGTTGTTGCCGTAGCGGTTGTTCGATTCGTAGCAGTGCTGCCCGCTCGTGTTCGAATAGCCGTTGTTCGCGTAGCCGTTGCGGTCGTAGCGCGAATCGATCACCGGATCGACGCGAACCACGCGGGCCCAGTCGTAGATCGCGTTGTCGTCGCGGTTGTACGTATTGCCGTTGCTCCCGCCATACGTGTTGTACCCACCATAGGTCTGCGCCGAGGCCGTCCCGACGACGGCGGTGGCGAGCCCGATCGCAAGCAAAGTGGCGGACAGGCGCTTCATGGTTCTCTCCCGGCGCCGGGAATGGCGCGCGAGTGGATCGTCGGCGCGTTGCGGGCAATGCATCCTGAATCGAATCGACCTGCAAACGCTTCCACCGGAAGGCGTTGCCGCATCGTCAGCAATGTCACGACTCGAGTTCGGCGTCGAGCGAGATCGGCACCGCGCTCAGCGCCTTGGAGATCGGGCAGTTCTGCTTCGCGTCGTCGGCCAGGGCGCGGAACTTCGCGGCATCCAGGCCCGGCACCCTGGCGCGGGTGGTCAGGCGGATCTCGGCAATGGTCGGCGCGCCCTCCAGGGACAGCTCGACCTCGGCCTTGGTGTCGATCGCCGCCGGCGGATGGCCGGCCTCGGTGAGCTTGGCCGACAGCGCCATCGTGAAGCACCCGGCGTGCGAAGCCGCGATCAGCTCCTCGGGGTTGGTCCCTTTCTCGTCCCCGAAGCGCGTGTTGAAGCCATAGCGGGTGCCCACCATCAGGCCGCTCTGCGGGGTATCGAGCTTGCCCTGGCCGGTCTTGAGGTCGCCTTCCCAATGCGCAGTTGCACGCCGCGTGATCGCCATGACGCAGGTCTCCGGTGGGGGATCGCCAGCCTACTCCCGGCCACGTTGGTCGGCGTACACATCGCACCGCTTGACCGCCCCTTGGGTCTGCGGGAGATTGGCCTCCCGGCGGCGACGCCGGTCCCCGCCATGACCGCCCGCCGAGCCAGCCGCTCGGGCGGCAACGCTTCCGACGCGGACAGCCATGACGGCCCTCTGACACCCATCACGGGAGAGACGGCCTCATGTCCTACACCACCGAAAACATCCGCAACGTGGCCTTCGCAGGCCATCCCGGCGCCGGCAAAACAATGCTCTTCGAAGCCCTGCTGCATGCCGGCGGCGCGATCCAGACGGCAGGCACCATCGAGCGCGGCACGACGGTTTCCGATTTCGATCCGATCGAAAAGGAACGCGGGCACTCGGTCGATGCGGCGATCGCGAGCATCGATGCGTTGACCGACAACGCGCCTGTCCACATCAACCTCGTGGACACCCCCGGATATCCCGATTTCCGCGGCCCGACGCTGTCGGCGCTCGCCGCGGTGGAAACGGTCGCGATCGTGGTCGACGCCGATGCCGGCGTCGAATACGGCACGCGCCGAATGATGGAATACGCGAAGGCGCGCAACCTGTGCCGCGTCATCGTCGTCAACAAAATCGACCACCACGACGCCGACGCCGCGCGCGTACTGAACGACCTGCGCGAAATCTTCGGCGCGGAACTGCTGCCGCTCAACCTGCCCGCCGACGGCGGCCAGCGCGTGGTCGATTGTTTCGGCTACAGCGGCAAGATCGCCGAAGGCGATTCCGACGTCGGTCCGGTCGCGGAGTGGCACCAGAAGATCCTCGACCAGGTCGTCGAGGTGAACGAAACGGTGATGGACCATTACCTCGACCTCGGCGAAGAAGGGCTCTCCGGCCAGGAGCTGCACGACGCCTTCGAGCAATGCCTGCGCGAAGGCCACCTGGTGCCGGTGTGTTTCGTCTCCGCGCGCAGCGGGACGGGCCTGCCCGACCTGCTGCAGATCGCCGGGCGCCTGTTGCCGCATCCGGGCGAAGGCAACCCACCGCCCTTCGTCAAAGGCTCGGGCGAGGACGTTGCCTCGATCGACGCCGCGCCGGATCCGAAGGCGCACGTCATCGCCGACGTGTTCAAGATCGTCAACGATCCCTTCGTCGGCAAGCTCGGCGTCTTCCGCGTCTACCAGGGCACGGTGAAGAAGGACACGCAGTTGTTCATCGACGACGGCAAGAAGCCGTTCAAGGTCGGGCACCTGTTCAAGCTGAAAGGCAAGGACCACGTGGAGATCACCGAGGCGATCCCGGGCGACATCGCCGCGGTGGCCAAGGTCGACGACCTGCATTTCGATGCGGTGCTGCACGATTCGCACGACGAGGACCAGATCCACTTGGCGCCGATGGAATTCCCGCGGCCGATGTTCGGGCTCGCGGTGGAGGCGGCGCACAAGGGGCAGGAACAGAAGTTGTCGTCGGCGCTGCACAAGCTGTCGGAAGAAGATCCCGCCTTCGCCATCGAACACCACGGCGAGCTCAACGAAACCGTGGTGCGCGGGCTGTCCGACCTGCACCTGCGCGTCATGCTGCAGCGCCTGAAGGACAAGTACGGCGTGGAAGTCACCACGCGCCCGCCCAGGATCGCCTACCGCGAAACCGTCAGCGCGAAGGCCGAGGGCCACCATCGCCACAAGAAGCAGACCGGCGGTGCGGGCCAGTTCGGCGAAGTGTTCCTGCGCGTCGAGCCGCTGCCGCGCGGCACCGGCTTCGAGTTCGTCGACGAGGTCAAAGGCGGCACGATCCCGGGGCAGTTCATGCCCGCGGTCGAAAAAGGCGTGCGGCAGGTGCTGGCCGGCGGCGCGGTGGCGGGCTATCCGCTGCAGGACGTGCGCGTCATCGTCTACGACGGCAAGCACCACAGCGTGGACAGCAAGGAAGTGGCGTTCGTCGCGGCCGGCAAGAAAGCCTTCCTGGATGCCATCGCCAAGGCGCGCCCGCAGGTGCTGGAACCGATCGTCGACCTGGAGGTCGCCGCGCCCGAACAGCACATGGGCGACATCAGCGGCGGGCTGTCCTCCAAGCGTGCGCGCATCAGCGGGACCGATTCGGTCCGCGGCGGCGAGATCGTCATCAAGGCGCAGGTCCCGCTTTCGGAGCTGGAAGGCTACGCGGCGGAACTCAAGTCGGTGACGGCCGGCCGCGGCCGCTACGCGCTGGATTTCAGCCATTACGAACCGGTTCCGCCGCAGGTGCAGGTCCGCCTGGTCGAAGCCTACAAGCCACGGGTCGACGAGGACTGAGCGCCCAAACGCTGGCCGTTGGTCCGCATCGGCAAAAAAAAGCCTGAAAAACCGGCCTCCGGGGCTTGGCGGCAGAGGTTGCATGCCCTACATTCCGCCTGCCGAGGGGGAAAACCAGGCATTCCATCAACTCACTACGAGTAATCCACAGGATCAATATGGCGAAGAAAAAAGCCGCATCGAAGAAGGCCGCTCCGAAGTCCGCCGCCAAGTCGGCTGCGCCGAAGCCGATCAAGGAAGCGCTGGGCAAGTCGGGCCTGGTCGCGCACATCTCCGAACAGACCGGCGTTGCGCCGCGCGACGTGCGCGCCGTGATGTCCGCCCTGGAAGGCGCCGTGCATGGTTCGGTCAGCAAGAAGGGCGCGGGTGCGTTCACCCTGCCGGGCCTGCTGAAGATCACCGTGGTCAACGTTCCGGCCAAGCCGAAGCGCAAGGGCATCAACCCGTTCACCAAGGAAGAGCAGTGGTTCGCGGCGAAGCCGGCGACCGTCAAGGTCAAGGTGCGCCCGCTGAAGAAGCTCAAGGACGCGGCCGCCTAAGGCGCCTGCCGAAGCTTCGAAGGAACGCCCGGTTCGCCGGGCGTTTTTTTTTGCCCGCGCAGGCGACCTGCGATTCACGCAAGGCGGTGCACGCTGCCGGCCTCCGACACGGAATGCCCACACCATGCGTCGATCCTTGTTCGCGCTGTTCGTCCTCCTGTTCGCGGGTTGCACCACGCTGGGAGCCCTGATGGGCAACCAGGTCAGCTTCTCCGCGGCGCAACTGCAATCGCAGCTCGATCGGCGATTCCCGCGCGACTACGACAAACTCGGCGGCCTGGTGACGCTGCGCGTGATGCATCCGCGCCTGACGATTCCGCAAACCGCATCGCCCCAGGGCAGCGGACGCCTGCAACTCGATTTCGACCTCGGCATCGGCGGCCTGGGAATGACGAACGACCAGGTCGCGGGGCACCTGGCCCTGGAAAGCGGATTGCGCTTCGACCCGAACACGCGCGGCCTGCACATGGTCGATCCGACGATCTTGCGCGCCGACGTGCCCATGCTCGGCGCCATGAACGACACCACGCGCGGCATGCTCAACCAATGGCTCGCCGATTACGCGCGCGAGGAACCCGTCTATCGGTTGGACGATAATGCGTGGCAGCGACTGTCCGGACGCACGATCGGCGACACCACGATCGGCAAGGGCGTCGTGACCCTCCACCTCGACCATTGATGGATTTCCGATGCGCGCCGTCGTTGCTTCCCTGTTTTGCGTTTCCGTCCTCGCCCTGGCCGCCTGCGGCGGCGACAAATCCGGCGTGGCGAAGCGCTCCGACGGCACGGACCTCGCGGCCTTGCCGACGCCCGAGCGTCCCGGCGGTTCGGTCACCGGCATGCCCGACGCACCCGGTCCTGGCCAGCCGGAAGCGGATGCGACGACGCTCCCGCCCGAAGCGGGCTCCGTCGCCATGGACGCGGAGACGACCGACGAACCCGGCGTGCTCGACGACAGCGCGGAACCGAGCGACGAAGAACCGAATCCGTCGGGTCAACCGACCTCCGGCGATGCGGTCAAGGCCATCCAGCAGTACTACGCGGCGCTGCAGTCGCGCGATTACGCCACCGCCTACGCGACGTGGGGCGACAGCGGACGCGCGAGCGGGCAGACGCCCGAGCAGTTCGCCGCGGGCTTCGCGGACGACACGCAGATCGTCGCGACGCTCGACGCGCCGGCCCGCATGGAAGGCGCCGCCGGCACGCGTTACATCGAAGTCCCCGTCGCGGTGGAAATCACCTCGCGCGACGGCAAGGTGAAGCGCTACGTCGGTGCGTACACGCTGCAGCGTTCGGTGGTGGACGGCGCCACCGACGCGCAGCGTGCCTGGCACATCGCATCGGCGGACCTGCGCGAACTCACGCAGTGACCGCCGACGCCGTGCGTCACAGCTCCCAGCGATAGGTGAACTTCACCACCAGCTGTTCGGAATCGCGCAGCGAATAGGCATCGCGCAAGGCGTCGCGCGCTTCGTTGGAGTACTCGTTGAACAGGTCGCCGCCGCGGCCGTACACCACGTACAGGTAGGACAGCGGCTTGTATTCCCAGCGGTAGCGCACCTGGAAGCCGAGGTTGCTCAGCGAGAAGTCGTTGACCGGATCGTTGGTCGGGATCGGCGTGCCGTCGGGCTCCATGCGCCAGGCCTGGCGCAGCTTCGCGTCCAGGCCGAGCGACTGCATCTTCACGCGCAGTTCCTGGTTCGTGCCGATGTTCCAGTTCACGCCCGCGTCGATCTGTTCGGCGTGCTCGTTGAAGGTGCCGAGCAGGTTGTCGTACTGCCAGATCATCCACTGCGGCGTGCGTTCGGCATACAGCGTGACGTAGACGCTGAAGGCATCGCTGATGAAGTAGGTCGGCTGGAATTGCGTGTTCCAGCCGATGGCGCGGCTGTTGTTCGCATCGCCGATGCCGCTGTTGTTCGCGCCGAAGTTGGCATAGAACGACCAGTCGCCCTTGCGCGGCCAGTTGCGTTCGGCGAAGGCGTTGAAGTTGGACGGCGTGCGCAGGATGCCGTTGCCGCGCAGGATGCGGTCGTCGTAGCCGGCAGTGTTGAGGTTGATCTGCGCGTAGGAGTTGCCACCGTCCTTCATCTGGTTCTGGACGCTCAGGCGGAACTGGCGTTGCAGGTCCAGGCCGTGGTCGTTGTCGGTGGCGCTGATGCGCGCGCGCCAGTCGTGCGAGGAAAACTTCGAATCGGCCGGCATGTCGGTGAAGCGCTTCATCACCTGCCAGTGCGCGTAGTTGAGGTTGTTGCGCGACAGGAAGCCGAAGTCGTTGATCTGCAGGCTGTCGCTGAAATGCATGCCCAGCCACTGCTGGCGCCAGCCCTTGTCCATCTCGTAGTCGATGATGGTGGTGAAGCCGTCGCCCTTCTCGCTCTTGCCGATGCTCGGGCTGTTGTCCGCGCCTTCGTCGATGTCACTGAAGATGAGGCGGTTCTGGATGCTGAGGCGTTCGTTCGGGCGCCAGTTCTGGTCGAAGCCGACCACCTGCGCGTCGCGGTCGTAGAACGGACGGTCGACCTTCGTGTACATCATGCCGACGCTTTGCGTGGCGAAGTCGTGGCTCAGGCGCAACGCGCTGAAGGTGCGGCCGGCTTCGTCGGCTTCGTCGGCGACGAGCACGCCGTACTTGGTGGCGCCGAAGCTGCCGTTGGCTTTCACCGCCGCGGTGATGTCGCCGGGGCCGCTACCGTCGTCCGCCGGGCCGCCGACGCGGCGGGTGTAGACGAGCTGGCTGAAGTCGGACGGCGTGGTGAATTCGAACGGGCCCTGGTTCTCGGTGAAGAACGGGCGCTTGTCGCTGAAGAAGGTTTCGTTCGCGCTGAAGTTGACGACGATGTCGTCGCTCTCCACCTGGCCGAAGTCGGGGTTGAGCGTGGCGGTCAGCTGGAACTGGCCGTTGGGCTTCCAGAAAATGTCCGCACCGGTGTCGAAGGTTTCGTCGTGTCCGACGTTGTCGTACAGGCCCGACACGTACGGCGTGATCGCGATCAGCGCCTGGTTGTAGACCGGCACTTCGATCGGCGTGAAGTCCGACAGGAAGCGCGGGCGCTCGAAGCTCGCGGCCGGCCACGCGGCGCGTTCGCCGGTGCTGCCGATCACGCGGTCGAGGTAGATGCGGAACGTGCGCTTGCCGTCCTTGCCCTTGCCCATCGGCGCGATGTACCAGGGGATCAGCATTTCGACGTACCAGGCTTCGGCGTCTTCGCTGACGGCGTGTTTCCAGTTGCCGTCCCAGTCGGTGCTGAAGCTGTTTTCGTTGGTGATCACCGCGTCGTTGATGCCGTCGGTCGAGCTCACCATGAAGTTGTAGCCGGTGCGCCCGTCGCCGAAGTCGATCATCAGGTTGTCGCGGTCCACCTGCGCCTGTTCGTCGCGACGGATGCGCTGCTTGGTGCGCGGCACGCTCGCCGGCTGCGTGTTCTTGAACGCGATCGCCAGGCCTTCGGGCGTGGCGAGGATCCAGGCTTCCGTCGGCTGCGAGGCCGGCGCGCCCGTGAGCGGTTGGGTGATGCGGAAATCGGTGACGTGCTGGGCGCCGGCGTATTCGCCGGGTTCGATCTTGCCGTCGACGTTGACGGCATAGGCCTGGCTGGAAAGCGCGGCAAGGATGGCGAGGGACAGGGTCGCGACGCGGCGGCTGCGCATTGGGGGGGTCCGGGTCCGTGGAGGCGGTGGGGAGGAGGTGGCAAGTTGCGGGCAGCCTATGCGCGGCAACGCCCGCCGCCGACTCCCGTCAGTCATGCAAACCTTTTGCCTAGGCCGCGCATCGCCAAGGGATGCGCGGCTTTGCCCGCCGGGGCAGGACCCGCTGGCTGCCCGGTTTACTTCTTGCTTGTCTTACTTCTTGGGCTTGAGCATCGTGCCTGTGCAGTTCTTCGAACCGCAGTGGCAGGCCCAGATCTTCTTCAGGCGGGCCGTGTGCGGCTCGTCCAGGGTGATGCCGTAGTCGTAGGTGAGCTCTTCGCCCGGCTTGATCGCGCGCGTGGCCTCGATGAACACGCGGTCCTTGCGGGGGTCCCCGCCGTCGTGCTCATCGAGCACCGCTTCGCAGTTCGGATCGCAGCTGTGGTTGATCCAGCGCGCCGTGTTGCCGCCGTGGTTGGCGTCGATCACGTACTCGTCGTTGAGCGTGAACAGGAAGGTATGCCCGCTGTCCACGTCCCCGGTGTCGCCGTTGTCCACCTCTTCGTGGGTGCGGCGCTGGCCTTTGTATTCGACGAGGCGCTCGCCCTTCTTGATGGGGGCGACGGCGAACACGCCGTTGCCGTGGATCTGCGAACGACGGGCAGCGATCTTGCGGGGCATGCGGAATCCGGAGAGGAGGAAAGAAGCGGGATTGTCGCCGTTCGTCGGTGAAGCCGCCATCGGCTTGGCCTCCCTGCGATGCCGGTTCCGTATTCCGGGGTTCCATCCTTGTCGTGACGAACCACCGATGCGCGCACCACGCCTGCTGCTCACTGCCCTCGCCCTTTCCCTGGCCGCCTGCAAGCCTGCGGCGAACGATGCCAAGCCCGTGGCCGATGCGCCGGCCGCGACCCCGGCGACGACCTCGCACGGCATGACCGATGCCGAACTGATCGCGCAGGGCGAATACATCGCGCGCATCGGCGGTTGCAACGATTGCCACACGCCGGGCTACGCCGAAAAGGGCGGCGAGGTGCCGAAGGACCAATGGCTGGTCGGCACCGGGCTCGGCTGGAGCGGCCCGTGGGGCACGACCTATCCGGCCAACATCCGCCTGAAGGCCGCCGACATGGACGACGCGGCATGGCTCGACTACACCGCCAAGCTGCATACGCGCCCGCCGATGCCCGACTTCGCCGTGCGCGACATGAAGGAAAGCGATCGACTGGCCTTCTTCCGCTTCGTGAAGTCGCTCGGCCCGGCCGGCCAGCCGGCGCCGGCCTACCTGCCGCCGGGCCAGCAGCCCCCGATCCCCTACGTCGAGTTCAAGCTGCCGCCCCCGCCGGCGGCCGCTTCCACGGCAGCCAAGCCCGCCGCCGCGGGCTGAGCTGAACCCGCTGCCAGCCCGCACTGGCCCGGGCGATTCCTAAAACGTACAATTTCAGTCCGTTTTAGAGGGTCACCCCGGCCATGTTGCGGGTCACCAAGCTCACCGATTACGCCACCGTCGTCCTGACCGCCCTCGCCGCGGCGCCAGACCGCGTGCACAGCGCGGCCGAGCTCGCCGAACAGGCAGGCCTGGAAGTCACCACGGTCGCCAAGCTGCTCAAGCCGCTTGCGCAGTGCGGCCTCGTCGCCGGGTTCCGCGGCGCGCACGGCGGCTATCGCCTCGCGCGCGACGCACGCGAGATCTCGCTCATCGAAATCGTCGAAGCCATGGAAGGGCCGCTCGGCATGACCGAGTGCAGCGTCCATGCCGGCGCCTGCGGCATCGAATCCTCCTGCGGCGTGCGCGCGAACTGGCGCCGCATCAACGACGTGGTGATCGACGCCCTGCGCGGCGTCTCCCTCGCCGACATGTTGTCCCCCACCTCCATCAAGACGCGCCGCGCCATTCCCGCCACGCTCGCGACGGCGTGAGATCTGCCATGACCCAAGAAAGCAACGTCGAAATCCTGGACCGGCTCGGCCGCCGTTACGAGGCCGGCTTCGTCACGGACATCGAATCCGATTCGCTGCCGCCCGGCTTGTCCGAAGACGTCATCCGCTTCCTCTCCGCCAAGAAGGAAGAGCCTGAGTGGATGACCCAATGGCGCCTGGCCGCGTATCGCCACTGGCTCACCATGCCGATGCCCAACTGGGCGAAGCTCGAACTGGCGCCCATCGATTTCCAGGCGATCAGCTACTACTCCGCACCGAAGGCCAAGTACGCCTCGCTGGATGAAGTGCCGCAGGAACTGCTGGACACCTACGAGAAGCTCGGCGTGCCGCTGCACGAACGCGCCAAGCTCGCGGGCGTGGCGGTGGATGCGGTGTTCGACTCGGTGTCCGTCGGCACCACCTTCCGCAAGGAACTGGCGGAGAAAGGCATCATCTTCTGCTCGATGTCCGAGGCGGTCCGCGAGCATCCCGAGCTCGTGAAGCAGTACCTCGGCAGCGTCGTGCCCACCGGCGACAACTACTTCGCCGCGCTCAACTCCGCCGTGTTCTCCGACGGCAGCTTCGTGTTCATCCCCAAGGGCGTGCGTTGCCCGATGGAGCTGAGCACGTACTTCCGCATCAACGCAACGGGCACGGGCCAGTTCGAGCGCACGCTCATCATCGCGGAGGACAAGAGCCACGTGTCCTACCTTGAAGGCTGCACGGCGCCGATGCGCGACGAGAACCAGCTGCACGCGGCGGTCGTCGAGCTCGTTGCGCTCGAGGATGCGGAGATCAAGTACAGCACCGTGCAGAACTGGTATCCGGGCGACGAGAACGGCGTGGGCGGCATCTACAACTTCGTGACCAAGCGCGGCGAGTGCCGCGGGGCGCGTTCGAAGATTTCGTGGACGCAGGTCGAAACCGGTTCGGCGATCACCTGGAAGTACCCGAGCTGCGTGCTGCTCGGCGACGACTCGGTGGGCGAGTTCCACTCCGTCGCGCTCACGCACCATCGCCAGCAGGCCGATACCGGCACCAAGATGATCCACGTCGGCAAGCGCACCAAGTCGAAGATCGTCAGCAAGGGCATCAGCGCGGGGCGCGGGCAGAATGCGTATCGCGGGCTGGTGAAGGTCGAGCGCAGCGCCGAGGGCGCGCGCAACCATACCCAGTGCGACTCGCTGCTGATCGGCAAGCAGTGCGGCGCGCATACCTATCCCTACGTCGAAGTGAAGCACCCGACGGCGATCGTCGAACACGAAGCCACCACCTCGAAGATCAGCGACGACCAGATGTTCTATTGCCGCAGTCGCGGCATCAGCGAGGAAGACGCGGTCTCGATGATCGTCGACGGCTTCTGCAAGAGCGTCTTCCGCGAGCTGCCGATGGAGTTCGCGGTGGAAGCGAAGAAGCTGCTCGAGGTGTCGCTGGAAGGCGCGGTGGGCTGAACAATGGAAAAGAACATGCTGAAGATCGACAACCTCCGCGTCCGCGTCGCCGGCCGCGAAATCCTCAAGGGCCTCTCGCTCGAAGTCGCACCGGGGCAGGTGCACGCGATCATGGGCCCCAACGGCGCGGGCAAGTCCACGCTGGGCAACATCCTCGCCGGGCGCGACGGTTATGAAGTCGTCGAAGGCACCGTGACCTTCGAAGGCCGCGACCTGCTCGCGCAGGAACCGGAAGCGCGCGCCGCCGAAGGCGTCTTCCTCGCCTTCCAGTACCCGGTCGAAATCCCGGGCGTGAACAACACCTATTTCCTGCGTTCGGCGCTCAATGCGCAACGCAAGGCGCGTGGGCAGCAGGAACTGGATTCGATGCAGTTCCTCAAGCTCGTGCGCGAAAAGCTCGCCGTGCTGCACCTGAAGGACGACCTGCTGCATCGCGGCGTCAACGAAGGCTTTAGCGGCGGCGAGAAGAAGCGCAACGAAATCTTCCAGCTCGCGGTGCTCGAACCGAAGCTCGCGATCCTCGATGAAACGGACTCGGGCCTGGACATCGACGCCCTGCGCAACGTCGCCGACGGCGTGAATGCCTTGCGCGCGCCGGACCGCGCCTTCCTGGTGATCACGCATTACCAGCGCCTGCTGGACTACATCAAGCCGGACGTCGTGCACGTGTTGTCCGACGGCCGCATCGTCGAAACCGGCGGGCCGGAACTCGCGCTGGAACTCGAGCAGCACGGCTACGCCTGGCTCGCCGATCGCAAGGCGCCGGAGGCCGCTGCCTGATGAGCGCTTTGCTGGAATCGCTGGCGCAGGGTTTCGACGGCGACGCGGCGCGTCGCGCGATGCTCGATGCGGTGCTGCGCGAAGGCCTCCCGAAGCCACGCAGCGAAGCGTGGAAGTACACGGCGTTGCGTGCGCTGGAACGGCGGACGTTTGCGCCTGCGCAGGGCGCGCCCATCGAGCCGGGACTGCTCGCGACGATGGACGGGCCGCGCATCGTGTTCGTCAATGGCATGTTCGATGCGCAGGCGTCGAAGCTCGATGCATTGCCGGCGGGTGTGTGCTTGCAGGCCGGCGTGGTGGACGGTGAAGCGCCGGCGGCGCATGCCGACCTCGTGTTCGCCGGACTCAATGCGGCACTCTCACGCACCGGCGTGATGTTGCAAGTGGCGGCTGGCGCGCGGATCGACGCACCGCTGCATCTGGTGTTCGTCGGTGCGCCGACCGGGGCCGACCAGGCCTGGCACCTGCGCCATGCGCTCGAAGTGGGCCAACACGCTGAGGTTTGCGTGGTCGAACACCACCTCGCCGCCGGGGCGCACGCGCATCTCGGCACCGTGTCGATGTCGGTGGACCTCGCGCGCGGCGCCCAGCTCGCGCACCTGCGCGTGCAGGATGAATCGGCGGGCGCCACCTTGTTCGTGCGCACGGACGCGAAGCTCGCGGAAGACGCGCGTTATCGCAGGCTGGACCTGGAACTCGGCGGCGCGATGACGCGGCACGAGTTCGGTTGCCGCTTGCTGGGCACGAATGCGGTGGTGCAGGCGGACGGTGCGCTGCTCGGCGCGGGCCGTCGCCACGTCGACACGCGCCTGGACATCGATCACGTCGCCGGCGATACGCGTTGCGACCTCACCTGGCGTGGCCTCGCCGCGGACCGCAGCCGCGTGGTGCTGCACGGCGGCATCCGCATTCGCGCGGGCGCCGACGGCAGCGCGGCCTCCCTGTCAAGCAAGAACCTGTTGCTGTCCGACCAGGCGGAGATCGACGCGCAGCCCGTGCTCGAAATCCATGCCGACGAAGTCCAGGCGGCGCACGGTGCGGCCGTGGGCGGGCTGGATCCGACTGCGCTGTTCTACCTGCGCTCGCGCGGCCTGCCGGCCGATGAGGGGCGCAAGCTGTTGACGCGGGCCTTCGTGCGCGATGTGTTGTCCGGCGTCGATGCGCGCCTGCGCCCGATCGCCGAAGGCGCGCTGGATCGCGCGCTCGCCACCGCACTGGAGCGGACCGCATGAGCACCGTCGCCTCCCCCGCCGGCCTGGACTGGGCGCGCGTGCGCGCCGATTTCCCGTTGCTGCATCGCGAGGTGCACGGCAAGCCGCTGGTGTATTTCGATTCGGCGAACACGGGGCAGAAGCCGGCCGCGGTGATCGAAGCGGTGGATGCGTTCTATCGCCGCCACAACGCCAACGTCAGCCGCGCGGTGCATGCGCTCGGCATGGAAGCGACGGAAGCCTACGAGGGCACGCGCGAGCGCCTCGCACGCCACGTCAACGTCGCGGCCGAAGACCTCGTCCTGACCAGCGGCACGACCTTCGCCCTGAACCTGGTCGCGTATTCGTTCGGCCTGCCGCGCCTGAAGACCGGCGACGTCGTGCTGCTCACGCGCATGGAACACCACGCCAACATCGTGCCCTGGCAGCTGATCTGCGAGCGCACCGGCGCGACGATCCGCGTGGCGGAACTGCTGCCCGACGGCTCGCTCGACCTCGACGCGCTGTACGCGGCGATGACGCCCGAGGTGAAGATCCTCGGCGTGGCGCACGTCTCCAACGTGCTCGGCACGATCAACCCGGTGGCCGCGATCTGCCGCGAGGCGCGCAAGCGCGGCATCGCCACCGTCATCGACGGCTCCCAGGCACTGCCGCACATGGCCGTCGACGTCGCCGCCATCGGTTGCGATTTCTATGCCTTCACCGGCCACAAGATGTGCGGGCCCACGGGCACCGGCGCACTGTGGGGACGGCGCGAACACCTCGCCGCCATGCCGCCGTTCCTCGGCGGCGGCGAGATGATCAAGGAAGTGCGTTACGAGGGGACGATCTTCAACGACCCGCCGCACCGCTTCGAAGCGGGCACGCCGAACATCGCCGGCCACGTCGGCCTCGGCGCGGCCGTGGGTTACCTGGACGGCATCGGCATGGCCGCGATCGCAGCCCGCGAGGCTGCGTTGCTCGCGCACCTGACCGAAGAGATGCAGCAAGTCGACGGCCTGCGCATCCTCGGCACCGCGGCGGACAAGGCGGCGGTCGTGTCCTTCCTGGTGGAAGGCGCGCATGCACACGACCTGGCGACCCTGCTGGACCTGGAGGGCGTGGCCGTGCGCTCGGGCCACCACTGCGCGCATCCGCTCATGCGCTTCTTCGGCGTCCCGGCCACCTGCCGCGCTTCGCTCGCGTTCTACAACACGCACGAGGAAATCGAGGCCTTCGCCGCGGCCCTGCGCAAGGTGCGCCGCCTGCTCGGCTAGACTGGCGACCCTGTCGACCGACGAGGGCTGCCCGGTGAGCGAAGACGTCGCCGCACTGCTGCGGGAGATCCGCGACAACCAACGCCAGGCGATCGCGCTGCAGCGCGAACACATGGCGATGTACGCCAAGCAGCTCGAGCGCGTGGAGCGCATCAACGACAAGGCCGAAGCGCTGCAGTCGCGCGCTGCGCGCACGGTGAAGTACGCCATGTGGTTGTTGCCCGTGGTCCTCGTGCTCCTGCTCATGATCGGTTGGCCTTACCTCCGTTACCTGTGGTGGTGGATCTCGCAATGAGTGCATTGATGTTCCGCGCCGCGACGGCGGCCGACCTGGACGCGCTGGTCGCGCTCGTGACCTCGGCCTATCGCGGCGACGTGAGTAAACAGGGCTGGACGACCGAAGCCGACTTCCTCGAAGGCAACCGCATCGATCGCGACGTGCTGCTGCGCGACATCGAACGTCCGCGCAGCCGCGTACTCATCGCCGAACGCGACGGCGACCTGATCGCCTGCGCGCACGTGTGCGAAGACGATGGCGCCGGTTATTTCGGCATGTTCTCCGTCACGCCCACCCTGCAGGGCGGCGGCATCGGCAAGGCCTTGCTGGCCGAATCCGAGCGCATCGTGCGCGACGAGTGGGCGCTGCCCGCGATGCGCATGACCGTCATCGACATCCGCGACGAACTCATCGCGTTCTACGAACGCCGCGGCTACGCGCTCACCGGCGTCAAGAAGCCCTTCCCCTACGGCGATCCGCGCTTCGGCATTCCCACGCGCGACGACCTGCGCTTCGAAATCATGGAGAAGCCCCTGTGAGCGACGGCTGGGTGCGCGTCTGCGCGACCGCCGAATTGTTGCCGGGCGAATCGAAGGTGGCCTGGGACGGTGACACCGCCATCGTGGTGTTCAACTACGACGGCGATTTCTACGCACTCGAGGATCGTTGCTCGCACGAGGATTTCGATTTGTCCTCGGGGCCCTTCGACGGCGACGAAGCGACGATCGAATGCGTGCTGCACGGTTCCAAGTTCGACGTGCGCGACGGCCGCGCGCTCAATGCGCCCGCCTATGCGCCCGTCCCCAAGTTCCCGGTGAAGGTGGAAGACGGGGCCGTCTGGACCCGCGATGACCGCTGATCGGCGGGTCTCGCCGATCTCGGCGATTGCATTTGCGAATCGTTCTCATTAGCATGGTCTGGCTGCGGCAACTGCCGCCTACGACAACCGCTTTGAGGACGTCATGCCCCACTCCCCCCTGCGCGCAGCCCCCCTCGCGCTCGCACTCGCCATCGCCCTGTCCCCCGCCGCCCACGCCGCCGAGGACCCCGCCGTCCCGCGCAAGCCGACCGAACTCGACAAGGTGGAAGTCATCGGCAAGGCCGACGCCTATGTGGTGCCCGAATCGTCCACGGCGACCAAGACCCCCACGCCGCTGCGCGACACCCCGCAGTCGATCACCGTCGTCACCCAGCAGCTGATCCGCGACCAGGCGATGCAGAACATGGCCGACGTGGTGCGCTACGTGCCGGGCGTGACCATGGCGCAGGGCGAAGGCAACCGCGACACGCCCGTGCTGCGCGGCAACAGCTCGACCTCCGACATGTACGTCGACGGCATGCGCGACGACGTGCAGTACCTGCGCGACCTCTACAACATCGATCGCGTCGAAGCGCTCAAGGGCCCGAACGCGATGATCTTCGGTCGCGGCGGTTCCGGTGGCGTGATCAACCGCGTGACCAAGCAGGCCGACTGGAAGACCGTGCGCGAGGTTTCCGCGCAGTTCGGCTCCTGGAACAAGCGTCGCGTCGCCGCCGACTTCGGCCAGGCCATCAACGACACCGCCGCGTTCCGCGTCACCGGCATGTTCGAGGATTCGGAAAGCTACCGCGACGATTACGACGCGCGTCGCTGGGGCGTGAACCCCACCCTGTCGCTGTCCGTCGGTGAGAACACCGCAGTGACGCTGGGTTACGAACACTTCGAAGACGATCGCGTCGCCGATCGCGGCCAGCCCTCGGAGCCCGCCGTGTTCAACGGGACCCGCATCAAGATCGATGCCGATCCGTCGACGTTCTTCGGCGACCCCGCGCGCAGCGACGTCACCGCCGACGTGGATGCCTTCACCGCCCTGGTCGAACACGACTTCGGCGGGGGCGCGACGCTGCGCAACCGCACGCGCATCGCCGACTACGACAAGTTCTACCAGAACGTGTTCCCGGGTGCGGTCGACCCCACGCGCACGCAGGTGGCCATCTCGGCCTACAACAACGCCACGCAGCGCACCAACGTCTTCAACCAGACCGACCTGATCTGGAACGCGACCACCGGCAGCGTGCACCACACGCTGCTGGCCGGCGCCGAACTCGGCCACCAGAAGAACGACAACCTGCGCTTCACCGGCTTCTTCGGCGCACCGGGTTCGACGGCCACCTCCGTGCTCGTCCCGCTCGGCAACCCGCGTTACACCGGCCCCATCGATTGGCGCCAGTCCGCGACCGACGCGCGCAACCACAGCGTCGCCAACGTCGCCGCGCTGTACGTGCAGGACCAGCTCGAGTTCTCGCCGCACTGGCAGGCCATCGTGGGCCTGCGCTACGACCGGTTCGACGTCGACTTCACCAACAAGCGGCTCGACGAAGGCAATCCGAACCGCAATCTCTCCAGCACCGACAACCTGTGGTCGCCGCGCGCGGGCCTGGTGTACAAGCCGATCGAACCGGTCTCGATCTACGCCAGCTACAGCATCGCCTACCAGCCGCGCGCCGGCGAACAGCTCGCCTCGCTCTCGCCGACCAACAAGGCCTTCGATCCGGAGAAGTTCACCAACTACGAAATCGGCGCGAAGTGGGACATCAGGCCGACGCTCGCGCTGACCGCGGCCGTCTACCAGCTGGACCGCACCAACGTCGTCGTGCCGAGCGCGGTCGATCCCACCGTCTCGGTGCTCGTCGACGGCCAGCGCGCCAAGGGCGTCGAAATCGGCCTCGCCGGCTCGCTCACGCAGTGGTGGCACGTCATGGGCGGCTACGCCTGGCAGGACGGCGAAGTGCTCGCCGGCGCCGACAAGGGCAAGCGCCTGGCGCAGCTGCCGGAGAACACGTTCTCGCTGTGGAATCGTTTCGATATCGCCGAGAACTGGGGCGTCGGCTTCGGTGCGCAGTACCGCGACGACATCTTCGCGCAGCTCACCAACGCGGTGACGGCGAAGAGCTACACCCGTTACGATGCCGCCGTGTTCTTCGACGCGAACGACCACCTGTCGCTGCAGCTGAACCTCGAAAACCTGTTCGACAAGGAATACGTCGTCTCGGCGAACTCCGACAACAACATCATGCCCGGCTCGCCCCGCGCAGCGTCGGTCAGCCTGCGCTACAAGTTCTGAGCCCCAACCTCCACGCCTGGACCCACCGATGCAAGCCACCGTCGCCACCACGCCCCGACGTTCCGCCGCCACTTACCGATGGATCCGCCAGATCCACCTGTGGATCGGCGCATGGGGTGCATTGGCGGCGGTGATCTACGGCTTCACCGGGCTGGTGATGAACCATCGCTTCGGCGACAGCGCATGGTTCCAGGGCGACAGCGAAGATCGGGCGAAAGTGGCATTGGAAATTCCGGCGCAGGCGCAGGCCTCGCCGGAGGCCCTGTCCTTGTGGCTGCGCGATACGCAGAAGCTCGACGCGCAGGTCATCCGCAAGAATCCGCAGACCTCGAAGTGGTCCCTCAGCGGCGGCAGCGCCACCGACGCGTGGTCGCTCGACTACACGCCCGGCAGCGCAAGTGCAGAGGTCAAGCACACGCGCCACGACACGCTCGCCGCGTTCAACCGCCTGCACAAAGGCGTCGGCGGCGGCATCGGCTGGAAGATCCTCTCCGACAGCTTCGCCATCTGCATGTTGCTGCTCGGTCTGTCGGGCATCTGGATGTGGGCACGCGGCCGCAGCGCAAAGGACCTGGTGGTCAGCGTGCTCGGGGTTTCGCTGACGGCGATGCTCGTGGTGTTGCTGCCCGCGTTGCTGTAACGCGCTTACTTCGGGCGAAGCTGCACCAGCAACACTTCGCCGCCGCCATCGAGCACGTGCCGCAGGCGCGTATCGCCTGCGCGCAGCAAGGCGGTGTCGCCCGCCTGCAGCGACGGCAATCCCGAATCGTCCGCGAAGCGCGCCTGCCCCGCGAGAAGGTGCACCGCCCACGTCGTGCCGGCCTCTGCGAAGATCACCATCGGCCCCACCAGCGGGCGATGCCAGAGTTGCGCGTCGATCAGGTCGCGCCGCCACATCAGGTTGAAGTCCTGCGTAGCGCCGTCGATCAGTTCGCCGTGAACGCTGGCTTCGCCTGCGAAGCGCAATCGCCCGTGCGGCGGTTCCAGCGAATGCACGCCGCCTTCGTCGAAGCGCAGGCGCACGCCATTCCCCGAGAGCAGCACGATCTCGCGATCGATGCCGGGGAAACGCGAGAACGGCGCGTCCTGCTCGATCTCCGCGATCGACAGGCGCCACGCCCACTCACCGCCTTCGGGCTCCGCCGCGATCTCGCGCGTCCAGCCGGCGCCATTGCGCCAGCGCTCGCGGCGATATTCGTTCGCCGGAACGACGCGGGACAGCGCGGGCGCGAGCGTGCTCATGCCCAAAAGGTTACGCGCGAAGCGAGGCAAAAGGGCAAGGGCCGGCACCGTCCTTTGCGACGGCCCCTGCACGACGTCCCGCCCAACGACCGCCCGCGGCCGCCGGGACGTCACCTGGTGCTTCGGTCAGGGCGTGGCCGACGCCGCCGCGGCCGGCTTCTTCGCCGCCCCGCCTCCCGCCCCGAGGTCGATGCGGTCGCGGTTCTTCTCGACCGTCTTGAGCCCGATGCCCTTGACCTGCGCGAGCTGTTCGAGGCTCTTATACGGCCCGTTCGCCGTGCGGTGCGCCACGATGGCCTCGGCCTTCGACGGGCCGATGTTGACCAGCACGCGGTCGATGGTCGCCGCGTCGGCGGTGTTGATGTCCACCTTGTCCGAGGTGGCCGCCTGGGCCGCGAAGGCCACGGCGAGCACGAGCGACTGCAGGACGAGGGCGGTGTGTTTGACGAACGAACGCATGTGGGGGCTCTCCCTGGAAATGGCCTGCGCGGCGGGATGCCGGCGGCAAGACCATGGTCCGATCCGGCCCGCCGCCGCCCCATCGGGCTTTCCCGCCCGCCCGCTTCGGTGTTCCTCGCGCCCGCGTGTAAGGAATGTCTGAAGCCGACCGCCGCCGGGGCGGTAGAATCGCGGGTCTTTCCCGCACGCCAGGATCCACGCATGGACCGCCCCTTCGACGCCCCCGCCATCGAAAAATACGTCGACGGCAAGTGGGACGACGACATCGTTCCCCGCCTCGTCGAGTACATCCGCATCCCCAACAAGTCGCCGATGTTCGACGCCGACTGGGTCAAGAACGGGTACATGGAAGACGCGGTCAAGCTGATGGAAGGCTGGGCGAAAGCGCAGACCATCCCCGGCATGGTGGTGGAGGTCGTGCGCCTGGAAGGCCGCACGCCGCTGATCTTCCTCGAGATCCCCGCGGCGAACGGCGGCAGCGACGACGACTGCGTGCTGCTCTACGGCCACCTCGACAAGCAGCCGGAGATGACCGGCTGGGATCCGGACCTCGGCCCGTGGAAGCCGGTGATCAAGGGCGACCGCCTGTACGGTCGCGGCGGTGCCGACGATGGCTACGCGATCTTCGGTTCGCTCGCCGCCATCCTCGCGCTGCAGGAACAGAAGGCGCCGCATGCGCGCTGCGTAATCCTGATCGAAGCCTGCGAGGAGTCCGGCAGCTACGACCTGCCCGCCTACGTCGACCACCTCGCCGATCGCATCGGCAAGCCCTCGCTCGTGGTCTGCCTCGACTCGGGCTGCGCGAACTACGAACAACTCTGGTGCACCACCTCGCTGCGCGGCCTGGCCGGCGGCAACCTCACCGTCAAGGTGCTGTCCGAAGGCGTGCACTCCGGCGATGCGTCCGGCATCGTGCCCTCCAGCTTCCGCATCCTGCGCGACCTGCTCTCGCGCATCGAAGACGAAGACACGGGCCGCATCCTGCTCGATGGCCTGTATTCGCAGATTCCGGCCGAGCGCCTCGCGCAGGCGAAGGAAGCGGCGAAGGTCGTCGGCACCGCGGTCTACGACAAGTTCCCGTTCCTGCCCGGCATGGTGCCGATGGCCGAGGACCTCTCCGAGCTCGTGCTCAATCGCACCTGGCGCCCGGCGCTCTCGGTCACCGGCGTCGACGGCATGCCGCCGCTCTCCTCGGCCGGCAACGTGCTGCGTCCCTTCACGGCGGTGAAGCTCTCGCTGCGGCTGCCGCCCACCCTCGACGGCAAGCGCGCGGGTGAGCTGCTCAAGCAGACGCTCGAACGCGACCCGCCCTACGGCGCGCAGGTCTCCCTGGACCTCGAAAAGGCCTCGACGGGCTGGAACGCCCCGGCGCAAGCGCCGTGGCTGACCCAGGCCATCGAAGACGCGAGCAAGGAGTTTTTCGGCCAGCCCGCGATGTACATGGGCGAAGGCGGCACGATCCCCTTCATGGGCATGCTCGGCGAGAAGTACCCCGACGCGCAGTTCATGATCACCGGCGTGCTCGGCCCGCATTCGAACGCGCACGGCCCCAACGAATTCCTGCACATCCCGATGGGCAAGCGCGTCACCTCCTGCGTCGCGCGCGTGATCGCCCGCCACCACGAGGCGAGCCAGCGCGGCGAGACCGCGGGCAGCGCGGCGAAGGCCGGCGGCGAGCACCACGGCGAGCACGGTTGCTGCTGACCCCGGCTCCTGGATCGCCCCGGAACACCCCCGGGGCACGGGGCCGGGCCCGGCCCCCAATGCTGCGCCGCACACCCCGTTAGCATCCCCTCCCGGCGCCATCCGGCGCCCCTAGTGGAGGGGAACCATGTTCGACGGACTCCTGATGTACATCGTGGGTGGTGCGGTCATCGGCATCCTGGCGCGCTTCTTCAAGCCCGGCGCGGATCCGATGGGCTGGATCATGACCATCGTGCTCGGCGCGCTGGGTGCGGCGGCGGGTGGTTACATCGCAGGGATGCTCGCCATCACCAACACGATGATGGTCTGGGGCATCGCGATCCTTGCCGCGATCGTGCTGCTGTTCCTCTGGGAAGCGATCCGCGGCAAACGCCCGCGCACGGCCTGAGCCCTCGCCCCTGTTCCGGAGAACGCCCCGCCCCCGCGGGGCGTTTCTTTTTTGCGTCAGCCCGTCCGGCCGTAGGCGTCCTCGTAGCGGACGATGTCGTCTTCGCCGAGGTAGTCGCCGGACTGCACTTCGATCAGCTCCAGCATCTGCTCGCCGGGATTCTGCAGGCGATGGCGCTCGCCGATCGGGATGTAGGTGGATTCGTTCGCGCGCAGGTCGAAGACATCGTCGCCGCGCGTCACGCGCGCGATGCCGCGCACGACGATCCAATGTTCGGCGCGGTGTTTGTGCGATTGGAGCGAAAGTGTCGCGCCCGGCTTCACCTTGATGCGCTTGACCTGGAAGCCTTCGCCGACGTCCACGGAGTCGTAGCTGCCCCACGGGCGATGCACTTCGCGATGCAACGACACCTGCGTGCGCTGCGCGGCCTTCAGCTGCGCCACCACGTCCTTGACCTGCTGCACGCGGTCCTTGCGCGCGACGAGGACCGCGTCGTCGGTTTCCACCACGACCAGGTCGTCCACGCCGACCAGCGCGACCAGGCGGCGCGCGTAGGCATAACTGTTGCGGCTGTCGACCGAGATGACGTCGCCCTGGTGCGCATTGCCGTCGGCATCGCGCGCCGTCACGTCCCACAGCGCCGACCAGGACCCGACGTCGTTCCAGCCGATGTCCACGGGCAACACCATCGCCGCGTCCGTGCGTTCCATCACCGCGTAGTCGATGGAGTCGGACGGGCAAGCCGCGAAGGCCGCCGCATCCAGGCGCACGAAATCGCCGTCGCGCTTGGCCGCATCCAGCGACGCGCGACAGGCGGCGACGATGTCGGGACGGAAGCGTTCGAGTTCTGCGAGCACCACCGACGCACGGAACAGGAACATGCCGCTGTTCCAGTAATACCCGCCTTCGCGGACGTAATGTTCCGCGGTGGCGTGGTCGGGCTTCTCGACGAAGCGACGCACGTGACGCACGCCGCGCGCGTTGGCGTCCGCTTCGATGTAACCGAATCCGGTTTCCGGCGCCGTCGGCACGATGCCGAAGGTGACGAGCTTGCCTTCGGCCGCTGCCGCGCTCGCGGTATGCACGGCGACGCGGAACGCATCGACGTCGCCGACAACGTGGTCGGACGGCAGCACCAGCAGCAAGGGATCGGCGCCGTCGTCCAGGGCCTGCAACGCGGCGACGGCAATCGCCGGCGCGGTGTTGCGCCCCACGGGTTCGAGCACGATGCGCGGCACGGGCGCGCCGACGAGGCGCAACTGCTCGGCCACGAGGAATCGATGGGCTTCGTTGGCGACCACGATCGGGGGCGTGTCGCCCGCAAGCGGGGCGGCGCGCAGCCACGTGGCCTGGAGCATCGTGTCCTCGCCGACCAGCGGGAGGAACTGCTTCGGATAGGCTTCGCGCGAGAGCGGCCACAGCCGCGTGCCCGAACCGCCCGACAACAACACCGGCTGGAGTGGGATCATCACCGTCTCGCCCGTTTCATTGCCGGCAGTTTAACCTTCGCGCACTTATGACCGATACCGCCGCCACGCCCACGACCCTTCCGCGCGAAACGCAGCGCCTGGACTGGGCCCGACACGCCACGCACGACGCCGACCTCGGCCTCGCGCGCGCTTCCGCCGACGCCGGCTTCCGCAGCTACTGGCGCACGACCGGCACCGAGCCGAGCCGCATCGTCATGGACTCGCCGCCCGACAAGGAAGACGTGAAGCCCTGGCTGCGCATCCGCGCGCTGCTCGAAGGAAACGGCGTGCGCGTGCCGCACCTGCTCGCCGAAGACACCGAACACGGTTTCCTGTTGCTCGAAGACCTCGGCCCGGACACCTACCTGCACGTCCTGCATGCCGACAACGCCGATGCCTTGTTCGACGATGCGATCACGCAACTGCTGCGCATCCAGGCCACGCCGATCCCCGAAGGCATGCCGGTCTACGACGAAGCCTTGCTGCTGCGCGAACTGCGCCTGTTCGACGAGTGGTTCCTCGGCAAGCACCTGGCGATCGTGCCGGACGTGCACGACGAGCAGACGCTCGAGCGCGTGCATCGCGTGCTGATCGACGCGGCCCTGGCGCAACCGCAGGTGTTCGTGCATCGCGATTTCATGCCGCGCAACCTGATGCCCGCCGCCGACGGTCCCGCCGTGCTCGATTTCCAGGATGCGGTGAAGGGCCCGATCGCCTACGACCCGCTGTGCCTGTTCAAGGACGCCTTCGTCAGCTGGCCGCAGGCGCGCATCGATGCATGGCTCGATCGCTACCACGCGCGCGCCGTCGACGCAGGCCTGCCGGTGCCGCCGCTCGAACGCTTCCGCCGCGACGTCGACCTGATCGGCGTGCATCGCCACCTCAAGGTGATCGGGATCTTCGCGCGCCTGCACCATCGCGACAACAAACAGCATTACCTGGAAGACGCGCCGCGCTTCTTCGCCTACCTAGACCACGTGCTGCCGAAGTATCCGGAACTCGCGCCGCTGGCCGAATTGATCGAACGGCGCGTCAAACCGACGCTCGTCGAATACGCGCACTGGACCGACGGAACGGGCGACGAATGAAGGCGCTCGTCCTCGCCGCCGGCCTCGGCGAACGCATGCGGCCGCTGACGAACACGACGCCCAAGCCCCTGCTCGAAGCAGGCGGCAAGCCCTTGATCGCCTGGCATCTCGAACGGCTCGCCGCCATCGGCGTTCGCGACGTCGTCGTCAACACGAGCTGGCTCGCGCCGCGCTTTCCCGAAGTGCTTGGCGATGGCGAACGCTGGGGCCTGAAACTCCATTTCGTGTACGAAGGCCCGACGCCGCTCGAGACCGGCGGCGGCATGCTCAACGCATTGCCCTTGCTCGGCGATGCACCGTTCCTCGCGGTCAACGGCGATGTGTGGACGGACTTCGATTTCGCGCGCTTGCCAAAGGAGCCTCGCGGCGTCGCGCACCTGGTGCTGGTCGACAATCCGCCGCAGCATCCCGCCGGTGATTTCGCACTGCATGCAGGCGGACGTGTCGACGATGCAACCGAAGGGCGCCTGACGTTTTCCGGCATCGGCCTCTATCGCCCGACCTTGTTCGACGGTTGGCGCGAGATCATCGGCAACGCCCTCGGCGCGGACGAAACACCGCCCCGCTTCCGCACACCGCCCTTGCTGCGCGCCGCGATGGCGCGTGGCGAGGTCGACGGCATGCACCACGCGGGGCGATGGACGGATGTCGGCACGCCGCAACGCCTGGCCGAGCTCGACGCTGCGCTGCGCGCCTAAGCCTAGCCTTCGCCCAAGGTCTGCTTGAGGAACGGCACGGTGACGCGTCGCTGCGCTGCGAGCGACGCGCGATCGAGCACGTCGAGCAATCCCGTCAGCGTGACGAGGTCGCGCCCGCGCCGACGCAGCAACCAATCGATCGCCGCATCGTCGAGCGACAAACCGCGCCGACGCGCGCGTTCGCGCAACACTTCGCGCCGCGCATCGTCGTCGAGCGGCGTCAGCACGATGCGCGCGCATTGCGACAGCCGCGAGCGCAGATCGGGCAAGGTGAGGGGCAGCGCGTCAGGCGCCACACTCGCCGTATAGAGCACGCCGGCACCCGCCGCACGCGCACGATTATGGAAATCGAACAGCGCCACTTCGTCGTCGCGATGGCCCGCGATCGCATCCAGGCCGTCGAGCGCAACGAGCGCGCGATCGTCGAACGCCTCAAGCGCATCGCGCAATCGCCCGGCCGCGGCCTTCAAGGGCACGTAGGCCGCAGCGCGCCCCGCCGCTTCCGCAGCCGCGCACGCAGCCAGCGCGAGATGCGTCTTCCCCACACCCGCCGGCCCCGCGACATACACCCAATCCGCCCCCTGCACGCCGGCCAGGGCCTGCAATTGCGCGAGCGCACCAAGCGGTGGTGCGACGAAGGCCTCCAACCGCTGGTCCGGCGGATAGCGCAGGGCCAGCGGCAGCTGCGGAGCAGGCGACATCGTGCGTGGGATCAGACGTGGTCGTCGTTGGGCGCAGGACGATCGATGCCCGCGTCGACGAACTCGTCGAGTTCGATGCCCGGCCGATCGCCCGCGTACAGGCGGCTGTGCGTGTAACGCTCGTGCGCGTAGCGCAACAGCACGTTCGCGATCGCCGCCACCGGCAGTGCAAGCAGCACGCCGAGGAAGCCGAACAACTGCCCGCCCGCCATGATCGCGAAGATCACCGCGACCGGATGCAGGCCGATCTTGTTGCCCACCAGGCGCGGCGTGAGCACGTAGCTTTCGATCACCTGCCCGACGCCGAACACGCCCAACACCAGTGCGACGTGGTACCAGTCACCGAACTGCACGAGCGCCGCGAGCACGCCGAGGAACACACCCGTGGCCGGGCCGAGGTAAGGCACGAAGCTTACGAGCCCCGCGATGAATCCGATCAGCAGGCCGAGGTCCAGCCCCACCGCCCACAAGCCGATCGCATACAGCACGCCCAGCACCAGCATCACGCTGAACTGCCCGCGCAGGAAGGCGCCGAGCACCTGGTCGGATTCCTTCGCCAGGCGCGACACCGTGCCGATGTGGTCGCGCGGCACGAGCGCGGCCACGCGTTCCTTCAGCAGGTCCCAATCGCGCAGGAAGTAGAAGGTCAGGAACGGCACGAGCACCACGTTCGCGATCCACGCCACGAGCGCAAAGCCCGAGGCCGACAGGTACCCGAGCATGGTCGCGGCGATGCCGCCCGCGCGTTCCCAGTGATCGCGGATCAGCGCAAAGACGCGATCCGGATCCAGCCACGACAGCAACTGGAAGCCGGTCTTGCGTTCCACCCACGGCAAGGCAGTGCCGATGAACCAATCGCGATAGGTCGGCAGGGATTCGATCAGTGTGCTCAGTTGCTTTTCGACCAGCGGCAGCAGCAGGACGAGCGTGATGAGCACGGCCAGCGTCATCGCGCCGAACACGAGCACGACCGCGACGTGGCGCGACCAGCCGCGACGCTGCAGGCGATCCACCGTGGGATCGCCGAGCCAGCCGAGCAAGGCCGCGAACACGAAGGGCGTGAGGATCGGTGCGAGCAGCCAGATGACACAGGCCGACGCGACAAGGATCGCAGCCCATTGCCAGCGGCGGGCGATGGGCGATGCGGCGGGCGTGGTGTCCATCAGCGCAGGTGCAGCACGGGCACGGTGGAGCTGGTGGGCAGTTCGCTTTCGTCGGCGTAGAGCACTTCACCCGTGCCGAGCATGCGCTTGAGCCCCGGCATGCCCGTGATGAGGTCGAGTTCGACCACGAGCGCATCGGCATTCGCGCGCACCGGCGCGACGCCGCGCACGACGGTCAGGCCCTGCAGGTAGGACACCGCGCGCAGGTAATCCTCGCTGCTGCGGATGCCGTCGATCTGCACGGTGTAGCGGCCCGGTTCGCCGGCGGCCGTGCTGCGCTTGGCGTACTTCTTCGAGAGCGCGTCGGCGGCGCCGTCGGCGCCGGTGGCCATCGCGCGGCGCGCATCGGGCTGCGTGCCTTCCCAACTCGACAGCACCTTGCCGCTGTCGACGAAGGTCCATTCGGCCGTCCAGCCGCCTTCCGGCGCACGGTAGAGCTTGCCGATCAGCTGCATCGGCGGGGCATAACGCGAGGACAGGCGCGCGATCGCGGCGGTATCGCCGCGCCAGATCGCACCGACGGCCGCTTGTTCCGCGGCGCTGCCCGCCGGCAGGCCGAGGCGATAGCCGCGTTCGACCGCCCGGTCGAGCACCGCGCGCGCGGCGTTGGTCTGCGCCAGCGCGACCAAGCGCGGGCCGCGGCCGTCGTCGATGGCGAGCCACAGCACCGGCTTGGGGCGCGGTTCCGGCCAGATCGGCAGGCCCAGCGTGGCGGCCATGCCGTCCACCTGGTCCTGGTCGAAGCGGACGATCAGCGTCGTGGTGAAGGTCGGCGCGCCGGAGGGCGAGCGGCCTTCGTCCTGGCGGTAGTCGTAGCTTTCGACGTAATCGCGGGCGTGGCGCATTTCCTGGCCCACGCCGGGCAGGCCGGCGGCATTCTTGGTCCCGGTGAGCTTGCCCAGCACCTGCGACAGCGCGCGCGCGAACCCGGCATTGCGCTCGGCCTCGCCCTGCCCGTTGACGTTGATCTCGGACTGGTACGCCCCTTGCGCACCCGCACGATCGCCTTCCACGCGCTGCGCGAAGGCCGTGCCCAGCGCCAGCCACAACGCGAGCGCACCCACCAAGCGAATTGCCAGCCGCATCCTTCGTCCCTGCATGCCGATTCCGCGGTCATGGTGCCGCAGGCCCGCCCGTCGCGTCCAACCCGGGCTAAAATCGCGGCCCTTGCCGCATACCGGCGTTGCACGGCGATCCCCCGCAGTGACCACCCCCACTCCGCTCACCTACCGGGACGCCGGCGTCGACATCGACGCGGGCAACGCCGTCGTCGAACGCATCAAACCGCTGGTCAAGCGCAGCTTCCGGCCGGAAGTGATGGGCGGCCTCGGCGGCTTCGGCGCGATGTTCGACCTCTCCGGCAAGTACAAGGAACCGGTGCTCGTCTCCGGCACCGACGGCGTCGGCACCAAGCTCAAGCTCGCGCAGCAGCTCAACCGCCACGACACCATCGGCATCGACCTGGTCGCGATGTGCGTCAACGACGTGCTCGTGCAGGGCGCCGAGCCGCTGTTCTTCCTCGATTACTTCGCCACCGGCAAGCTCGACGTCGACACGACGGTCGCGGTCGTCGGCGGCATCGCGCGCGGCTGCGAACTCTCCGGCTGCGCGCTGATCGGCGGCGAGACCGCCGAGATGCCCGACATGTATCCGCCGGGCGAATACGACCTCGCCGGCTTCTGCGTCGCCGCGGTGGAAAAATCGAAAATCCTCGATGGCGCCAAGGTGCGCGCCGGCGACGTGCTGCTCGGCATCGCGTCCTCGGGTCCGCATTCCAACGGTTACTCGCTGGTCCGCCGCATCTACGACCGCGCCGGCCGCCCGGCCGATCTCGACATCGGCGGTCGCAAGCTCGTCGACGCGCTGATGGAACCCACGCAGCTGTACGTCAAGCCGATCCTCGAACTGATTGGCAAGCATGACGTACACGCGATGGCGCACATCACCGGCGGCGGCCTCACCGAAAACATCATCCGCGTGATCCCCGACGGCCTCGGCCTCGACATCGAAGCCTCTTCGATCGTGCTGCCGCCCGTGTTCGATTGGCTGCAGCGCGAAGGCGCGGTGCCGAACGAGGAGATGTGGCGCACGTTCAACTGCGGCGTCGGCTTCGTGCTGGTGCTCGCGCCGGGCGATGTCGCCGCAGTGTCTTCGGAGCTGGAACGTCTCGGCCTCGCGCATCGCCCGATCGGCGCGGTCGTGGCGGCCAGCGGCGACGAACGCGTGCGCATCGGCTGACGATGCGCCGCCTGGCGGTCCTCGTCTCCGGCCGCGGCAGCAACCTGCAGGCCCTCCTCGATGCCATCGCATCGGGCGCGCTCGATGCACAGGTCGTGGGCGTGTTCTCCGACAAGCTGCAGGCACCCGCGCTCGAACGCGTGATGCCTGCCTTGCGCTGGAGCCGCGATGCCAGGTCGTACGTGCATCGCGAGGAATTCGATGCCGAACTCGCCGATGCGATCGATGCCGTGCAACCCGATTGGGTGGTCTGCGCCGGCTACCTGCGCATGCTGGGCGATGCCTTCGTCGCGCGTTTCCGCGGCCGCCTGTTGAACATCCATCCGTCGCTGCTGCCGGCCTATCGCGGCCTGCGAACGCATGCGCGCGCCATCGCCGACGGCGCGACGGAGCACGGCGCCAGCGTCCACTTCGTCAGCCCGGAGCTCGATGCCGGCGCCGTCGTGGCCCAGGCCCGCGTCCCCGTGCTGCCGGGCGATACGCCCGACGCGCTGGCCCAACGCGTCCTGGGCATCGAACATCCGCTACTCGTGGCCGCCGTGAAGCTGGCCGTCGACGGGCGCGTGAAGGAAGACGGCGACCGGGTCCTGTTCGACGGTCATCCGCTGTTGCGTCCGCTGCGCGTAGATTCCGCCGGACTTTTGGTTCCATGAATACGCCCCGGCCCCTGCCTCGATGAACGCCCGCCCCGCCCTGTGGTCCGCCTGCCTCGCCGTGCTCCTGCCGGCGGCCGTGGCCGTCGCGTGGGCGCAGGAGGCTGCGCAGACCGCACCGCCCGCCCCCGCCACGACCACCACGGCGCCGCCCGCGGTCGAAGCGCCGGTCCGCACGCTCGCGCCCTTCGATGCGCGTTATGCGGTTTTCCGCGACGGCAAGCCCCTGGGCGATGCCACGCTGCAACTCGTGTCCCTGGCGAATGCCCGCTGGCGCGTGGACCTGCACATCGAAGCCACGCACGGCCTGCTCGGTTTCGCCGGGCTGGACCTGCAACAGAGCACCGTGTTCGACGTCAACGGCCCGCACTACCGTCCGTTGAGCCAGAGCACCGTGCGCAAGGCGCTGTTCTCCAAGCGCATGGCGACCGGCGTTTACGATTGGTCGCGCCATGCGGCGCGTTGGACGGGCGACGTGAAGAAAACCCGCCGCGGCGACGTGGCCCTGCGCGAAGGCGACATGAGCGGCCTGCTCATCAACCTTGCCGTGTTGCGCGACGCCACGCCCGGCGCGACGCTGCAGTATCGTTTCGTCGACGATGGCCGCGCACGCGACCAGCAGTACCGCGTCGCGACCGAGCGCGAAACGCAGCAGATCGAAGACCTGAATTACGCCGCGTTGCGCGTGGACCGCGTCCACGCCGGCGCCGATGTCACCACGTTGTGGGTCGTCGAAGACGTCCCGATGCCCATCCGCATCCTGCAGCGCGACGACGAGGGCGGCACCCTCGAATTGCGCCTGATCGATTATCGAGAGGTATGACCATGCGTCGATTGTTCGCCACGCTCCTCCTTGCGGCCGCCGTCGCGCTGCCCGCCTTCGCCGCACCCTCGGACCTCAAGCCCCTGGAAGCCGACTACACCGCCCGCTACATGGGCATGGAGGGCGCGGGGCACATTTCGCTCGCGCCGTCCGGCGGGCAGTGGACGTACACGCTGCGCATCAGCAGCAGCCTGGCCACGCTCAGCCAGAGCACCACGTTCGATGAAAAGGACGGCCACTGGCGTCCGCTGTCGGGGACCGACGCCGCAGCGGTGCTGATCAAGAAATCGAACAAGAACGCGCAGTACGACTGGGCGAAGGGCGAAGCGACCTGGTCGGGCGACGTGAAGCCCGATCGCGCCGGCCCGGTGAAGCTGCAGCCCGGCGACCTCGACGCGATGCTGCTGAACCTGGCCATCGCGCGCGACGTCAACGCGGGCAAGCCGCTGCACTACCGCATGGTGGACGACGGCCGCGCCAAGGACCTCACCTACACGGTGGTCGGCAAGGAAGCGATCAACATCGGCGGCAAGTCGAAGCAGGCGACCAAGGTGTCGCGCACCGACGGCAGGCGCGAGACGGTGTTGTGGATCGTCGACGGCCTGCCCGTGCCCGCGCGCATCCTGCAGCGCAAGGACGGTGCGGACGAGATCGACCTGCAGATCAAGTCGATGCCCTGAGCACCACGACGCACGCAAACAAAAAGCCCCGCGAATGCGGGGCTTTTTTTGTGCCGCCGGGAGCGTCCGTCAGACGCGTTTGATCCGCGCGCCGAGCCCCGACAGCTTCTCCTCGATGTTTTCGTAGCCGCGATCCAGGTGGTAGATGCGGTCGATCACCGTTTCGCCGTCGGCGACGAGGCCCGCGAGGATCAGCGACGCCGACGCGCGCAGGTCGGTCGCCATCACCGGCGCGCCGCTGAGCTGCTCCACGCCGCGCACGATCGCCGTATGCCCTTCCACGCGGATGTCCGCGCCGAGGCGCAGCAGTTCCTGCACGTGCATGAAGCGGTTTTCGAAGATCGTTTCGTTGATCACGCCCACGCCTTCGGCGATGCAGTTGAGCGCCATGAACTGCGCCTGCATGTCGGTCGGGAACGCCGGGTGGGGCGCCGTGGTGAGGTTCACCGCGCGCGGGCGGCGGCCCTGCATGTCCAGGGTGATGCGATCGTCTTCGACATCGATGTGCGCACCGGCTTCCATGAGCTTCTCGACCACCGCATCGAGTGTTTCCGGACGCGTGCGGCGCGCGGTGACGCGCCCGCCCGTCATCGCCGCAGCGACGAGGAAAGTGCCCGTTTCGATGCGATCGGCGACCACCGCGTGCTTCGCGCCATGCAGGCGTTCCACGCCGTGCACGACGATGCGGTTGCTGCCCGCACCTTCGATCTGCGCGCCCATCGCGTTGAGGCAGTCGGCGAGGTCCACGATCTCCGGCTCCATCGCCGCGTTCTCGAGGATGCTCGTGCCCTGCGCCAGCGTGGCGGCCATCAGCACGTTCTCGGTGGCGCCCACGCTCACCAGGTCGAACACCACGCGCCCGCCCTTCAGGCGACCCGCGCGTGCCTTGATGAAGCCGTGGTCGACGCTGATCTCCGCGCCCAGCGCCTGCAGGCCCTTGATGTGCAGGTCGACGGGGCGCGAACCGATCGCGCAACCGCCGGGCAGCGAGACTTCCGCCGCGCCGTATTTCGCGAGCAGCGGGCCGAGCACGAGCACGGATGCGCGCATCGTCTTGACCAGTTCGTAGGGCGCGACGTGGCTGGTGACGTGGCGCGCATCGACGACGATGCCGCTTTCCGTGCCGCGGCCGATGGTGCCCTGGTCGATGGTCAGTTCCGCGCCGAGGCCCGCGAGCAGCTTGGCGGTGGTGACCACGTCGTGGAGGTGCGGGACGTTGCTGATCTCGACGGGTTCGTCGGCCAGCAACGTGGCGCACAGGATGGGGAGCACGGCGTTCTTCGCGCCGGAGATCTGCACGTCGCCCTGCAGCGGCGTGCCGCCTTCGATCTGGATCTTCTGCATGTCAGGCGCTCGCTTCGTCGGGCGTGAGCGTCTTCAGCGCCAGGGCGTGGATTTCCCCGCCCATGCGCTCGCCGAGCGTCGCGTACACCATGCGGTGGCGGGCCAGCGGGAGCTTGCCCGCGAAATCGGCATGCACCACGGTGGCCTCGAAGTGCACGCCATCCTCGCCCTGGACCTGCGCGCGTGCGCCTGGCAGGCCTTGTTCGATCAGGTGGCGGATGGTGTCGGCGTTCATTCGGGGTGGTCCTGTAAACTGCGCCCCTCAGTCTAGCGGAAGGCCCAGCGCCCAGCGCCCCACATGGCGACGATGCCCGCGTCCATCACCGAGTTCGACTTCGCGGCCAGCGGCCGCCGCGTCATCGCCATCGAGGCCCAGGGGCTCGAAGCGGTGGCCGGCCGGCTGGATGGCGCCTTCACCGATGCCTGCCGCCGCATGCTCGACTGCAAGGGCCGCGTGGTCTGCACCGGCATGGGCAAGTCGGGCCATGTCGCGCGCAAGATCGCCGCCACCCTGGCCTCCACCGGAACGCCGAGCTTCTTCGTGCACCCGGGCGAAGCCGGCCACGGCGACCTGGGGATGATCACGGATGCCGACATCGTGCTCGCCCTGTCCTATTCCGGCGAAAGCGACGAGCTGCTCATGCTGCTGCCCGTGCTCAAGCGCCAGGGCAACCTGCTGATCGCGATGACGGGCCGACCGGATTCCTCGCTGGCGCGCGAGGCCGACGTGCACCTGGACGCCAGCGTCCCCGCCGAAGCCTGCCCGCTCGCGCTCGCCCCCACCGCCAGCACCACCGCCGCGCTCGCGCTCGGCGATGCGCTCGCGGTCGCGTTGCTCGAAGCGCGCGGCTTCACCGCCGAAGACTTCGCGCGCTCGCATCCGGCGGGCTCGCTGGGTCGCCGCCTGTTGCTGCACATCCGCGACGTCATGCATTCGGGCGACGAGGTGCCGAAGGTGCGCGAGGCCGCCACGCTCAGCGAAACGCTGGTGGAGATGAGCCGCAAGCGCCTGGGCATGAGTGCGATCGTGGATGCCGACGATCGCCTGCTCGGCCTGTACACCGACGGCGACCTGCGCCGCACGCTCGACGACGCGCGCATCGACGTGCGCGCCACGTCGATCGCCTCGGTGATGACGCGCAACCCGAAGGTCATCGACGCCGACGCGCTCGCGGTGGAAGCCGCGCAGTTGATGGAAGCGCACAAGATCAACGCGCTGATCGTCGTCGACAAGGAGCGCCGCGTCGTCGGTGCATTGAACATCCACGATCTGCTGCGCGCGCGGGTGGTCTGATGCCAGGCTCTCAAACAACGTATTCGCATTTGAACGACTTCCCCGCCGACATCCGCGAACGCGCCAAGCGCATCAGGCTCGCCTGCTTCGATGTCGACGGCACGCTCACCGACGGGCGCCTGCTCATCGACGGCGACGGCAACGAATCCAAGTCCTTCCACGTGCTCGACGGCCTGGGCCTGAAACTGCTCCAGCGCAAGGGCATCGCCGTGGCCTTCGTCACCGCGCGCGCGAGCGCCGCGGCGGAACGGCGCGCGGCCGAACTCGGCGTGGAATCGCACACCGGCGTGAGCGACAAGCTCGAATGCGTCGAAGGCATCGCAAGCCGCCTCGGCATCTCGCTCGACGAAGTGGCCTTCATGGGCGACGACCTCGCCGACCTGCGCGTGATGCTGCAGGTCGGGCTGTCGGTCGCGCCGTCGCAGGCGCACATGTGGACGCGCGAACGCGCGCACTGGCGCACGCAGGCGCGCGGCGGCGAAGGCGCGGCGCGCGAGCTGTGCGACCTGCTGCTCGCCGCGCAGGGCCACGCCGAAGACCTGCTCGCCGACATCTCGCACGTCACCGGCGTGCGCGTCGAAGGCAGCGCGTGAACGAGCGCAAGGCCATCACCCTGGTGTTGCTGGTCGCGGCCTTCGCGAGCGGCTGGGCCGTGTGGACGCATCGCCCGAAGGGCAACGCCGCGGCGAAATCGAACGCGCGCTCGGACTACGTGCTCACGAACTTCGAAGTCGTCGTGCTCGACAAGACCGGCCTGGAGGCCTTCACCGTCGCCGCGCCCAAGCTCGAACGCAATCCGGGCGACCGCACGATGACGATGGCCACACCCATCTTCTACATCCCCGTCTCCCCCGGCGAAGGCCTGCCCCCGACGCGCGAGGCCGGGTGGGAAGTGCGCTCGAAGACGGGGTGGGTCAGCGGCGATGGCGACGAGCTGCGCCTGACGGGCAACGTGACGGCGCAGACCGCGGGCCACCGCGAGCGGCCGGTCACGATGGCCACCGAGCAACTGAACGTCTTCCCCCATCGCAACCGCGCCACCTCACCGGTGCTGGTCACGGTCTCGCAGCCGGGTTCTATACTGCGCGGCCAGGGCATGGAGGCGCTGCTCGACAGCAAGCGCATCCGCTTCTCGTCGAACGTCAAGGTCCAATATGTCCCGCCGCCGCGCTGATCTCCGCATTCGCCTGTTGTTCGCCGCCTTCGCCGCGATGGCGTTCGCGACCTCCGCATGGGCACGCACCACCGATCGCAGCCAGCCGCTCAACGTCGAATCCGACAAGAGCGACTGCTCGGTGGCCGACGATGGCGCATGCACGCTCACCGGCGACGTCCGCCTCGTGCAGGGCACGATGAACGTGCGTGCCGGCCAGGCGGTGGTGCATCGCACCGGCGGCGACATCAAGCGCGTCGTCCTCACCGGCAGCCCGGTGCAGATGAGCCAGGAGCTCGACGACGGTTCGAAGATCAACGCCACCGCCGCCAACGTCGACTACGACATGTCCACCGATACCGTCGTCTTCACCGGCGATGCGCACATCGACCAGCCCGGCCGCGGCAACATCGCCGGTGGGCGCATTGCGTACAACATGAAGTCCGGCCAGGTGCAGGGCAGCGGCGACGGCAAGCAGCGGGTGAAGATGCAGTTCCAGCCGAAGAACGGCGCAGCGGGCTCGCGCTGATGCTGGTCGCGGAAGGGTTGCGCAAGTCCTACCGCTCGCGCGCGGTCGTCCGCGATTTCGGCCTCACGCTCGATGCCGGCGAAGTCGTCGGCCTGCTTGGCCCCAACGGCGCGGGCAAGACCACCTGTTTCTACATGATCGTCGGGCTGGTGCCCGCCGATGCGGGCAAGATCGTCCTGGATGGCCGCGACATCAGCGATGAGCCGATGTACACGCGTGCGCGCCTGGGCGTCGGTTACCTGCCGCAGGAACCGTCGGTGTTCCGCAAGCTCACCGTCGCCGACAACCTGCGCCTGGTACTCGAACTGCGCCCGGACCTCGAAGAGACCGCACGCGAGCGCGAACTCGAAAGCCTGCTCGACGAATTGCAGATCACGCATGTCTCTGGCCAGATCGGCGCCAGCCTGTCCGGCGGCGAGCGGCGGCGCGTGGAAATCGCCCGTGCGCTCGCGGCCAAACCCCGCCTGATGCTGCTCGACGAACCCTTCGCGGGCGTCGACCCCATCTCCGTCGGCGAGATCCAGCGCATCGTCCGCCACCTGAAATCGCGCGGGATCGGGGTGCTCATCACGGATCACAACGTGCGAGAGACCTTGGGCATCTGCGACCGGGCGTATATCCTCAACGAAGGCAGCGTGCTCGCGCAGGGGGCTCCGGACGCGCTGCTGGCGAACCCCGACGTCCGCCGCGTGTACCTGGGCGAAGCTTTCCGCCTCTAGGTCCCCGCGTTCCGGCCGTTGATCCCATCCGGCCGCGTTGAACTTAAAGAATGAAGCCCCGCCTCCAGACATCGCTGGGACAGCATCTGGTGATGACGCCGCAACTGCGGCAGGCCATCCGCCTGTTGCAGCTGTCGACTGCGGAACTCGAGGTGGAAATCGCCAGCGCGGTGGAGAGCAATCCGCTGCTGGATTGGGAAGAACCCGCGCCGATCGAAACCCACGTCGCCGATGGCAACAGCCGCTCCGATGGCGAAAGCGGCAGTGACGGCGATGGCGATCGCGCACCGGCCGATGCCTCCGCCTGGGACGGCGACGAAACCTGGTACGAACGCATCGGCCCCGCCGACAGCGACGACGAGCCGCTCGCCGAACAAGTCGCCGAAGCCGAGACGCTGCAGGACCACCTGCTGTGGCAGTTGCACCTGAGCCATCTGTCGCAACGCGATCGCAGCATCGGCGTGGCCATCATCGAAGCGATCGACGACGACGGTTACCTGCGCGAGACGCTCGAGGCCGTCGCCGAAAGCCTGCGCCCCGGCATGCACGCCGCGCAGGACGAGATCGTCACCGTGCTGCACCAGGTCCAGCGCTTCGATCCGCCCGGTGTCGGTGCGCGCACGATCAACGAATGCCTGCAGCTGCAATTGCAGTTGGTGCCGGAAGACACGCCGGGCCGCGCACTCGCGATCCGCATGACCGAAGGTCCGCTGGAACGCTTGCCGCGCATCGGCGTGGCGGGCCTTGCGAGCGAATTGCACGCGCCGCCGGAAGAGATCGAAGGCGCGGTGCACTTGTTGCGTTCGCTCGATCCGCGTCCCGGTGCGCAGATGGGTGGGCTGTCCGCGGATACCTACGTCACGCCCGATTGCGTCGTGTGGCGCCAGCAAGGCCAGTGGCGCGTCGCGCTTGCCGCAGGCGGGCGTCCGCGCATCTCCATCCATCGCGGCTACGAACGAATGATCCGTTCGGCGAACGAAAGCGACGCCATCTACCTGCGCGGCCGCCTGCAGGAAGCACGCTGGTTGCTCAAGAGCCTGGAAGCGCGTGGCGACACGCTGCTGAAGGTGATGCGCTGCCTGCTGCGCCAGCAATCGGCGTTCCTGGAATTCGGCGACCAGGCCCTGCGCCCGCTGACGCTGCGCGAGGTCGCCGCCGAGGTCAGCCTGCACGAGTCCACCATTTCCCGCGCGATCGCCCGCAAGTTCGTGCGGACCCCGCGTGGAACGATCCCGCTGCGCGCGTTCTTCGCCTCGGGCATCGATACCGGCGCCGGCGGCGAAGCCTCCAGCACGGCCATCCAGGCCATGATCCGCCGCCTCATCGACGGCGAAGATCCGCGCAAGCCGCTGTCGGACGCGCGCCTGGCCGAGTCCCTGAAGGCCTCGGGGGTGCCCGTCGCACGGCGTACGGTCGCCAAATATCGCGAGGCGATGAGCATCCCGTCGTCGCAGGACCGCCTGCGCATCGGCTGACCTTCGCCCCGGCCCCCTCCGGCCACTTCCCCTCACGGCCGCCGGGGGTATTCTGTCGGTCCGAACGTGAGGCAAAGGAAGGAGGTCTGCGATGCGCATCGAAACCTACGGCCAGCAACTGGAAGTCACGCCTGCCCTGCGCGACTACGTCGAATCCAAGCTCGCGCGGCTCGCGCGACATTTCGACCAGCCCTTCGATGTCCGCACGCAACTCAGCCTGGAGCGCACCGACCATTGCGCCGAGGCCAACGTCAACATTGCCGGCCGCGCGCTCCATGCCGACGCGAAGGCCGAGAACATGTACGCCGCGATCGACCTGCTCGCCGACAAGCTCGATCGCCTGCTGGTGAAGCACAAGGAAAAAGTGATCGACTCCCATCGCGGCGGGGAAGCCGCGCGCGGCGGCTGACCGCGCGCGATATGCCGTTCCAGTCGCTGCTCGCCGCCGACCGCATCGTCCTGCTCGTCGAGCCCGGGGACCGCGACGCCGTCCTCGACGCCGCGGCCCGCCTGCTGGCGGACTCGGCCCCGGCGAACACGCAGGCGATCGCCGAGGGCCTGCGCAAGCGCGAACGATTGGGCAGCACCGCGATCGGCCACGGCATCGCCATCCCGCACGGGCGCACGCCCGCCTTCGACACCGCGCGCGGTGCGTTCCTGCGCTTGCGCGAACCGGTCGATTTCGGCGCGAGCGACGGCGAGCCCGTCGACCTCGTCTTCGCCATGGCCGTGCCCGAACACTTCACCCAGCAGCACCTGCAACTGCTCGCCGAACTCGCCGAGCAGTTCGCAGACGCCGGGTTCCGCGATGCGCTGCGCGCCGCGCCCGACGTCGGTACGCTGCGCACCCTGCTCCTCGACACCGCCGTCGCACCATGACCCAGCGCATCACCGCACGCGAGCTGTTCGACCGGCAGCAGGAGCGCCTCGACCTGCGCTGGATGGCCGGCCTGTCCGGTGGCGAGCGCGTGCTCGAAGCGGTGGACACCGTCGCGCGGCGCCCGTCGCTCGCCGGCTACCTCAACATCATCTATCCGAACAAAGTGCAGATCCTCGGCACGGAGGAACTCACCTGGCTCGACAGCCTGGATCCGCGCGCGCGCGCGGACGTGATCCTGAAGATCATGGATGCGAGGCCGCTGGCCATCGCCGTCAGCAAGGCCCAACGCATCCCCGAGGACCTGCGCGGCGCCGCGGAGGAATCCGACACACCGCTGTGGTCCTCGCCGCGCCGCGGCCATGAACTGCTCAACCACCTGCAATACATGCTCGCGCGCGAACTCGCGCCGCGCGTGACCTTGCACGGCGTGTTCATGGAGATCTATTCGATCGGCGTGCTGATCACCGGCGAGTCGGGATCGGGTAAGAGCGAGCTCGCGCTGGAGCTCATCACGCGTGGCCACCGCCTCGTCGCCGACGACGCACCGGAGTTCACCCAGATCGCGCCCGACGTCCTCGACGGCACCTGCCCGGAATTGCTGCAGGACCTGCTCGAAGTGCGCGGCCTGGGCGTGCTGAACATCCGCCAGATGTTCGGCGACACTGCGGTGAAGAAGAACAAGTACCTGCGCCTGATCGTGCATCTCACCAAGCCGCACCTGGAACCGCAGCCCGGCGGGATGAGTGGCATGGAGCGCATCACCGGCGTTCTCAACGCGCGCCGCGTGCTCGACCTCGACGTTCCGCAGATCACGCTGCCCGTCATGCCCGGCCGCAACCTGGCGGTGCTCGCGGAGGCCGCCACGCGCGTGCACATCCTGCGCGCGAAAGGCGTCGATCCCGCCGCGGCCTTCATGGCGCGCCATTCCCATTTCCTCGAACGTTCCAGCTGACGCCGTGAACCAGCCGCCGCCACCCCCCGCTCCGCCTGCGCACCCCGTGCCCAGCCTGATGATCGTCAGCGGCATGTCCGGCTCGGGCAAGTCGGTGGCGCTCAACACGCTGGAAGACCTCGGCTTCTATTGCGTCGACAACCTGCCCGCGGACCTGCTGCCGGAATTCGTGAAGCGCGTGACGCGCGGCGAGGACCGTCCGGAAAAACTCGCCGTCGGCCTCGACGTGCGCAGCGGCGGCGACCTCGGCCTGATCCCCGACGTGCTGTCGGAAGTCGGTGCGCTCGGCCTGGATCCGAAACTCCTGTTCTTCGACGCGGAAGACGACGTGCTGCTGCGGCGTTATGCCGACACGCGCCGCCGCCATCCGCTCAGCCACCTCGGCCTCGCGCTTGCGGACGCGATCGCGCTCGAACGGCAGGCGCTCAAGCCGCTGCGGCAGATCGCCGACGTCGTGCTCGATACCAGCCACCTCAACGTGCACAAGCTGCGCCGCGTGGTGATCACCGAATTCGGCCTGGGCGAAGCGGGTTCGCTGTCCCTGCTGTTCGAATCCTTCGCCTACCGCCGCGGCGTGCCGCCGGACGCGGACTTCGTGTTCGATGCGCGCTGCCTGCCGAACCCGCACTGGGATGCGCGCCTGCGTCCGCTCTCCGGCCGGGACAAGGACGTGTGCGAGTACCTGGAAGCGCAGCCGGACGTCGCGCAGTACGCCGGCGAGATCGAAACCTTCCTCGATACCTGGCTGCCGCGCCTGCAGTCGGACACGCGCAGCTACGTCACCGTGGCCTTCGGCTGCACGGGCGGCCGCCATCGCTCGGTCTACCTGGCCGAACGGCTGGCCCGCCACTGCCGGGAACGCGGCTGGGCCGAGGTTGCGGTGCACCATCGCGAACTGGACTGACGGTCGCGGCGCGCTGTTCCGGGGAAGCGACGTCCGTCGCTTCCGGGAGATCGCCTCCCTCTGCTAAGTTGCCGGCATGTCCGTCGGCATCCTCCTGATCACGCACGAAGGGGTCGGCACCGCCTTGCTCGCGGTCGCCACGCGCCTGCTGCGCCAGTTGCCGCTGCGGACCGAAGCCTTCGAAGTCCCCTTCGACGCCGACCCCGACGAATTGCTGCCCGCCGCCAGCGCCGCGTTGCGCCGCGTCGACGGCGGCCAGGGCGTGCTGGTCCTCACCGACCTGTACGGCGCGACGCCCAGCAACCTCGCCGCCAAGCTCGCGCGCATCGGCACGCCCATGCGCCGCGTGTCCGCGCTGAGCCTGCCGATGTTGCTGCGGGTGATGAACTACGCCGAGATGGACCTCGAAGAACTCCCGAATGTCGCCGCCGCCGGAGCACGCAATGGCGTGATCCACGACGACGCGTAGCACGCACCAGGACATCCCCCACGTGATCGAACGCGAACTCCTCGTCGCCAACAAACTCGGCCTGCATGCGCGGGCGACGGCGAAACTCGTGCAACTGCTGTCGGGTTACCGCGCCGGCGCCACGCTCGCCGCCAAGGGCCGGGAAGTGAATGCCAAGAGCATCATGGGCGTGATGCTGCTCGCCGCCGGGCAAGGCACGCCCGTGGTGCTGCGCGTGGATGGCGAGGACGAAGCCGAAGCCGCGGCCGCGGTCTCCGACCTGTTCGAGCGCCTGTTCGACGAGGGCGGCTGATGCGGCAGGTCCTGCCCGGGCATGGGGCCTCGCGCGGCAGCGCGCTCGGCCGCGCCCGGGTCCGGCTGCCGCATGTGCTGGACGTCCGCGAGGAACGCATCCCCGCAGAGCAGGTCGAAACCGAACTCGAGCGCCTGCACGCCGCCATCGATGTCGTGCGCGAAGAAATGCGCGTGCTGCGCGTGCGCCTGCATGGCGCGTTGGCGCAGGAAGTCGGCGAGTTCCTCGACCTGCACGCGCTCCTGCTCGACGACCCCGAACTCCTGCACGGCCTGGATGACCTGATCCGCATGGGCCGCTACACCGCGGACTATGCCTTGCGCCTGCAGCGCGATCGCATCGCGAATGTCTTCACCGGCATGGACGATGCGTACCTGCGCAGCCGCATCGACGACATCGACCAGGTGATCGGCCGCATCCACGCTGCGTTGCATCGGCGTTCGGCGCCGGTCGAAGGCCTGGCGGGCGACATCCTCGTCACCGACAACATCGCACCGGCCGAACTCGCGCAGCTGCAGGCACAGGGCGTGATGGCCGTGGTGACCGCGGGCGGCAGCGCGCTGTCGCACAGCGCGATCCTCGCGCGCAGCCTGCACGTGCCGCTCGTCGTGGGTGCCGCGCAAGCCTTGCTGAAGGTCAACGACGGCGACGTGCTTGCAGTGGATGGCACCAGCGGGCTGGTGGTGCTGGAACCCAACGCCGACGACCTGCGCGGCCATCGTGCGCGCATGCGCGACCAGGTGCGCGAGCGCCGCCAGCTCAATCGCCTGCGCCGCGAACCCACGCGCACCACCGACGGCGTGGACATCAAACTGTGGGCGAACGCCGAATCGCGCGCCGACGTCGCCGAAGCGCACGCTTTGGGCGCGGCGGGCGTGGGCCTGTACCGCACCGAGTTCCTGTTCCTGCAGCGCAACGAACTGCCGGACGAAGAGGAACAGTTCCGCGCGTATCGCGATGTCGTGCTCGGCATGACCGGCCGCACCGTCACCATCCGCACGCTCGACCTGGGCGCAGACAAGGCCGACCGCAGCGGCCTGGTACTCGAAGACGAACCGAATCCCGCGCTCGGCCTGCGCGGCGTGCGCCTCTCGCTCGCGCGCGATGCGCTGTTCCGCACGCAGCTGCGCGCGATCGTGCGCGCCTCCGGCTATGGCCCGGTGCGCGTGCTGGTGCCGATGGTGAGTGCGCGCGAAGAAGTGCTCGCGGTGCGTCGCATGCTGAAGACCGTGCTCGCCGACGCGCGCCGCGACGGCCACGAAGTCGCCGACGTGATCCCGCTCGGCGCGATGATCGAAGTGCCGGCGGCGGCGATCGCCCTGCCCACCTTCGTCGGCGCGGTGGATTTCCTCTCGGTTGGCACCAACGACCTGGTCCAGTACCTGCTCGCCGCCGACCGCAACAACGAAGCGCTCGGCGAGGTCTATACGCCGCTGCACCCGGCCCTGGTCCGCCTGCTGCACAGCGTGATCCGCATCGCCCACAAGCGCGGCAAGCCCGTGGCGGTCTGCGGCGAAATGGCGGGCGATGCGCGTTATGCGCCGCTCCTGCTCGCACTCGGCCTGGGCGAGTTCAGCCTGCACCCCAACACGCTGCTCGAACTGCGCCGCGCGATCCGCAACTGCGACCTGTCCGCGTTGCGCGCCCGCGCCCCTGCCCTGCTGCGCGCGCGCACCCGCAAGGGCATCGAAGACTGGCTGCGCAACGGCCATGCGCATTGAGGGGTAGGCGCCCCACGCGCGGAAGTCCATAATCCGCCCTTATGAACGCCTGACCCTGTCGCGCCCTCGTGCGCGGCCCGCCACCGGAAGCCCCGCATGGCCGAAGCCATCCGCCACGAGAAGACCGCGCGCCAGCTGCGTCTGCTTTCAGACGCGCTCGACAGCGGCCGCCTCGGCCCCGTGCGTCGGCTGGTCAACACGCTCGCGCCCGCCGAGATCGGCAACCTCCTCGAATCGCTCCCGCCGGCCAAGCGCACCATCGTGTGGGGCCTGGTGGATGCCGAGGATGACGGTGAAGTGCTCGTCCACGTCGGCGACGACGTACGCGAGAGCCTGCTCGCGGAGATGGACCCGGACGAAATCGTCGCGGCCGTCGAGGACCTGGACATCGACGACCTCGCCGACCTCGTCGAGGACCTGCCCGATACCGTCATCGACGAGATCCTCAAGTCGATGGACCGCGAGAACCGCGAGCGCCTGGAGCAGGTGCTGTCCTACGACGAGGACACCGCGGGCCGCCTGATGAACCCCGACGTGGTGACGGTGCGCACCGACACCACCGTCGATGTCGTCCTGCGCTACCTGCGCCTGCGCGGCGAACTGCCCGACCACACCGACCACCTGTACGTCGTCAGCCGCCGCCACCAGTACCTGGGGCGCATCGCGCTGCAGTCGCTGCTCACGCACGAGGCGAACACGCCGATCAACCAGTTGATCGACGACCAGCAGCCCGCGATCGGCGTCGAGGAATCCTCGGACGAAGTCGCGCGCCAGTTCTCCGACCACGACTGGATCTCCGCGCCCGTCGTGGACGACAACAACATCCTGCTCGGCCGCATCACCATCGACGACGTCGTCGACATCATCCGCGAACAGGCCGAGCACCAGGCCCTCGGCGCGGCCGGCCTGGACGAGGATGAAGACCTCTTCTCGCCCGTGCCGCGTGCGTTCAAGCGCCGCCTGACGTGGCTGACGATCAACCTCGGCACCGCCTTCCTCGCCTCCAGCGTGGTCGGGCGCTTCGAAGTCACGATCGAAAAGATCGTCGCGCTTGCGGTGCTGATGCCGATCGTCGCGGGCATGGGCGGCAACGCGGGCACGCAGGTGCTGGCGCTGATGGTGCGCGGCCTCGCGCTCGGCCAGGTCGGTGCGTCGAACGTGCAGACGCTGCTGTGGAAGGAGTTGCGCGTCGCACTGATGAACGGCCTGAGCCTGGGCTTGCTGCTGGGCGTGATCGTGTTCGCCTGGTTCCGCGACCCGATGCTCTCGCTGGTGATCGGTGCGGCGCTGACGATCAACCTGCTCAGCGCCGCCGGCGCCGGCGTGATGATCCCGCTGCTGCTCAAGCGCATGGGCTTCGACCCCGCGCTCGCCGGCGGCGTGATCCTGACCACCGTCACCGACGTGATGGGCTTCCTCGCGTTCCTGGGGTTGGCGACGCTCATCCTGCTACGCTGAACGCAGCGAATCAGGCGCCCAGCAACACTTCCAGCACCGCCATGCGCGCAGCCACGCCGTTCGCCACCTGGCGCAGGATCAACGACTGCGGACCATCAGCGACGTCGTCATCGATTTCCACGCCGCGGTTCATCGGGCCCGGATGCAGCACGACCGCTTCCGGCGCGGCGCGCCTGAGGCGCTGCGCCGTCAAACCGTAAGCGCCGTGGTACTCGGCCAGCGAACCCACCAGGCCTTCTTCCATCCGTTCGCGCTGCAGGCGCAGCATCATCACGGCGTCCACGCCTTCCAGCGCGGCGTCGAAATCCTGCGTCACGCTGCAACCGGCGAGCGTCTCGTCGTTCGGCAGCAGCGACTTCGGCCCGCACACGCGGATCTCGCCCGCGCCGAGCGTGCGCAGCGCATGCAGGTCCGTGCGCGCGACGCGCGAATGCTTCACGTCGCCGATGATGGCGACCTTGAGCTGCGAGAAGTCGCTGCCCTTGGCCTGGCGCAACGTGAGCATGTCGAGCAGGCCCTGCGTGGGATGCGCGATGCGGCCGTCGCCGGCGTTCACCAGCGCGGTGCCTGGACGCGCATCGCCGGCGAGCGCAGCGACCGCCCCGTCTTCGCGATGGCGCACGACGAAGCCGTGCACGCCCATCGCTTCGAGGTTCTTCAGCGTGTCGCGCGCGGTCTCGCCCTTGCTCGTCGAGGACGTGCTGGCATCGAAGTTGAGCACGTCCGCGCCCAGGCGCTGCGCGGCGATCTGGAAGCTCGAACGCGTGCGCGTGGAGGGTTCGAAGAACAGCGTGCACACCGTCTTGCCGGCGAGCGCGCTGCGCAACGCGGGATCGCCGCGGCGATCGTCGAAGTTCTGTGCAAGGTCGAGCAGGCGCACGAGCACCGTGCGGGGCAGACCTTCGAGCGTGAGGAAATGGCGCAGGCGTCCCTGCGCGTCGACCTGGGCGACAGTCACTCGGCGGCTCCGTGGTTGGGCGGGGTCGGGGTGGGCGTGGGTGCATCGTCGATGCGGATCGCGTCCTGCGGCGCGGCGAGCCAGCGCTCGACGATGACGGCAGCGGCGACGGCATCGAGCGCGGCGGCGTCGCGGCGCTTCTTGCGGCCTTCGGCGCGATCGGACGCGAAACGTTGCGCGGCTTCGATGGAGCTCGCGCGTTCGTCGACGAGGACGACGGGCAAGCGATAGCGCCCGGACAGTTCGCGCGCGAAGGCATGCGCGCGACGACGGATCGGCTGGTCGCCGCCATCCATCGTCATCGGGTCGCCGACCACCAGGCCGTCGGGGCGCCATTCGTTGCGCAGGCGGTCGATGGCATTCCAATCGGGGCCGTGCGCATGCACGTCGATCACCGCGAGCGCGCGCGCCCCGTGGCCGAAGGCGCTGCCGACTGCAACTCCTATCCGGCGAGCGCCGACATCGAAGCCAAGCACCGTACCGTCGAGTTTCATGGGCGTGCCGGCCATGGCGCTGCCGTCCGTCACGCGTGCCCGCTGTAGTCGGCGACCTGCGTCAGGTCGATGCCGATGCTGCCCGCGGCCGCGCGCCAGCGCGCATCCAGCGGGATGTCGAACAACAGGCCCGCGTCCACCGGGACCATGAGCCAGCTGTCCTCGGTGAGTTCCTGTTCGAGTTGCCCCGCGCCCCAGCCGGCGCACCCGAGTGCGACCACGGCGTGCGTGGGACCGGCGCCGCCGGCCATGGCTTCCAGGATGTCGCGCGAGGTGGTCACGTACAGCCGGTCGCTGATGGCGAGCGTGGAATCCCAGGCATCGCCCCCGTCGTGCAGCACGAAGCCGCGCTCGGGATGCACGGGGCCGCCGGAGAGCACGATCTGCCCGCGCAGCGATTCGTCCTCGCTTTCGATGCCCATCTGCTGGAACACATCGCCCAGCGTGTACTCCGATGCGCGATTGACCACCACGCCCATCGCGCCTTCTTCGTCGTGCTGGCACACCAGCGTCACGCTGCGCGCGAATTGAGGGTCGGCGAGCGCCGGCAGCGCGATCAGCAAACGATTGGCGAGAGGCGTGGGTTGGGCCTGCATGGCCGGGATTCTAGCCCCGGCGCAGGCCCGATGCGCAAAAAAAGAAGGAGCGGTTGCCCGCTCCTTCGATTCGATGCCGCTCTCGATGGCGTTATCGGGCTTCGGCGACTTCCACGCCGTCGAGGCCCTGCGCCAGCGTCCGTGCGTCGCCGCCCTGCGCCAGCTTGATGCGCAGGCGCACTTCGTTCGCCGAGTCGGCGTAGCGCAGCGCGTCCTCGTAGGAGATCTCGCCGGCCTGGTACAGCTCGAACAGGCTCTGGTCGAAGGTCTTCATGCCGAGGTTGGTGGATTCCTTCATCACTTCCTTCAGCTTGTGGATCTCGCCGTCGCGGATGTAGTCCTGCACGAGCGGCGTGCCCAGCAGGATTTCCATCGACACGCGGCGCGCCTTGCCGTCGGGCGTCGGGATCAGCTGCTGCGCCACCACGCCCTTGAGGTTGAGCGAGAGGTCCATCAGCAACTGGCCGCGGCGGTCTTCCGGGAAGAAGTTGATGATGCGGTCCATCGCCTGGTTGGCGTTGTTGGCGTGCAGCGTGCACAGCACCAGGTGGCCGGTTTCGGCGAAGGCGATCGCGTGGTCCATGCCCTCGCGGGTACGCACCTCGCCGATCATGATCACGTCCGGCGCCTGGCGCAGCGTGTTCTTCAGGGCCGCGTCCCAGCTGTCGGTGTCGATGCCGACTTCGCGCTGGGTGATGATGCAGCCTTCGTGCTTGTGCACGAATTCGATCGGGTCCTCGATGGTGATGATGTGGCCCGTCGAGTTCTGGTTGCGGTAGCCGATCATCGCCGCGAGCGAGGTCGACTTACCGGTACCGGTGGCGCCCACGAAGATGATGATGCCGCGCTTGGTCATCGCCAGCGTCTTGATGATCGGCGGCAGGTTCAGCTCTTCCACGCTCGGGATCTTGGTCTCGATGCGGCGCAGGACCATGCCGACCTGGTTGCGCTGGTAGAAGCACGACACGCGGAAGCGACCCACGCCGGCCACGCCGATCGCGAAGTTGCACTCGTGCGTCTTTTCGAACTCCTCGCGCTGCTGCGGGTTCATCACGTTGAGAACCAGGTCGCGGCTCTGCTGCGGCGTGAGCGGGTTCTGCGTGATCGGCGAAATCTTGCCGTGGACCTTCATCGAGGGCGGCATGCCGGCCGTGATGAACAGGTCCGACGCCTTCTGGTGCGCCATCAGCTTGAGGAACGAGGTGAAATCGATGCTGCTCATGTTTGTGCTCCCCGACCGTTACTCGAACAGCCGCTTGTCCTTGGCGTATTCCTTCGCGTGCTGGCGCGTGACCATGCTGCGCTTCACGAGATCCTGCAGGTGCTGGTCGAGCGTCATCATCCCGTACGACTGGCCGGTCTGGATGGCCGAATACATCTGCGCCACCTTGTCCTCGCGGATGAGGTTACGGATGGCCGGGATGCCGACCATGATTTCCCACGCCGCGGTACGACCGCCGCCGACTTTCTTCAGCAGCGCCTGCGAGATCACCGCGCGCAGCGATTCCGACAGCATCGAGCGCACCATCGGCTTTTCGCCGGCGGGGAACACGTCGATGATGCGGTCGATGGTCTTGGCGGCCGACGAGGTGTGCAGCGTGGCGAACACCAGGTGGCCCGTTTCCGCGGCGGTCAGCGCCAGGCGGATGGTTTCGATGTCGCGCATTTCGCCGACCAGGATGTAGTCCGGGTCTTCGCGGAGCGCGGAGCGCAAGGCTTCGTTGAAGCCGTGCGTGTCGCGGTGCACTTCGCGCTGGTTGATCAGGCACTTCTGCGAGGTGTGCACGAATTCGATCGGATCCTCGACGGAGAGGATGTGCGCGTATTCGTTCTTGTTGACGTGGTCGAGCATCGCCGCCAGCGTGGTCGACTTGCCCGAACCGGTCGGGCCGGTCACGAGGATCAGGCCCTGGGGCTGCTCGATCAGTTCCTTGAAGATCCGCGGGCATCCGAGGTCTTCCAGGGTCAGCACCTCGGAGGGAACGGTACGGAACACCGCACCGGCGCCGCGGTTCTGGTTGAAGGCGTTGACGCGGAAGCGCGCCAGACCCGGGATCTCGAACGAGAAGTCGACTTCGAGGAATTCCTCGTAATCGCGGCGCTGCTTGTCCGACATGATGTCGTAGACAAGCGCATGCACCTGCTTGTGGTCGAGGGCCGGGATGTTGATGCGGCGGACGTCGCCGTCCACGCGGATCATGGGCGGCAGGCCGGCGGACAGGTGGAGGTCCGAGGCCTTGTTCTTGACCGAGAACGCCAGGAGTTCGGCGATATCCATGTTACGTGCTCCCCCGCACGGCAGTTTTCTTTCGACGATTTACGAACGACTGGTGCCGGGCACCCCCCGGCGGGCAGTATGGGCGCCGCCCCTCCCGGGGTGTCAACCGCGATTCCCGCGTCGAACACGAGGTTGCGACGAGGTGCTCACCCACGCCCTGCATGCGGTCGTTCAACGACTTGATAACGCGGCCCGGCAAGCCGGTCGGCCACGACCTCGGCTATTGGCCGTCAGCAAGCTGCAGCCTGCCGAAGCAGTCGCCGGGCTCGCCGCGCAGGGCCAGCGCGCCTTCGGCGAGAACTACGTGCAGGAAGCGCAGGCCAAGCAGGCGACGCTGGCCGGCGACCCCCGCGCGTCCGGCATCGAGTGGCACCTGATCGGCCACCTGCAATCCAACAAGGCCGCGGTCGCCGCGTCGATCTTCGACTGGGTGCAGACCGTCGATCGCCTGAAGCTGGTGCCCTTGCTCGCGGCAGCGCGGACGGGTGGGCCGCCGCTGAACGTCCTGATCCAGGTGAACATCGACGACGAGGCCAGCAAGCACGGCTGCGCGCCCGGGGAAGCGGCCGGCCTGGCCGATGCCATCGCCGCGCACCCGCGCCTGGCGCTGCGCGGCCTGATGGCGATCCCGGCGCCGTTGCCGGACCTGCAACGCCGCCGCGCCGCATTCCACCGCATGAAAGTCCTCTACGACATCCTGGCCACCCGCCACCCATCGATGGACACGCTGTCGATGGGCATGAGCGAAGACTTCGAACTCGCCATCGCCGAAGGCGCAACACTCGTCCGGGTGGGCACGGCCCTGTTCGGCGCGCGGCAGTAAACTGCGCGACATGAATACGACCCTCCACACCGTCGCCTTCATCGGCGGCGGCAACATGGCGCGCAGCCTCATCGGCGGCCTCGTGGCGCGCGGCATGGCACCGCGTGCGATCCGCGTGTCCGAACCCGTCGATGCCCTGCGCGAGGCGCTCGCGAAGGATTTCGGCGTGACGGTGTTCGCCGACAACGCGCACGCCATCGAAGGCGCCGACACCTGGATCTTCGGGGTGAAGCCGCAGGTGATGCGCGAGGTGTGCGAGGCGCTCGCGCCGGCTGCGCAATCGGCGAAGCCTTTGATGGTCTCAATCGCCGCGGGCATCACCACTACGCAACTCGAACGTTGGCTCGGCGGTGCGTTGCCCGTCGTGCGCACGATGCCGAATACGCCTGCGTTGCTCGGGGCGGGCGTGACCGGTTTGTTCGCGAATGCGCGCGTGGATGCGGCCGGGCGTGCGCGCACGCAGGCCTTGCTCGAAGCGACGGGCCGTTGCGTCTGGATCGACGAGGAAGCACGGATGGACGCAGTGACCGCGGTGTCCGGCAGCGGCCCCGCCTACGTGTTCCTGCTCGCCGAAGCGCTGCAGGCCGCGGGCGAAGCCGAAGGCCTGTCGCACGAGGCCGCGCGCGTGCTCGCGCTGCAGACCATCCTCGGCGCGGGCCGCATGCTCGTGGAAAGCGATGTCGAACCCGCCGAACTCCGCCGCCGCGTGACCTCGCCCAACGGCACCACGCATGCGGCCATCACGACCTTCCAGGCCGGCGGCTTCGAGGCGCTCGTCGCACGCGCCGTGCACGCGGCCGCCGCGCGCGGCAAGGAACTCTCCGATGCGAACGATTGATCGCCTGCACGCACCGTTGTTCGCCGCGTGCCTCGCGCTCGCGGCCTGCGGCGGCGGATCCGCGCCCACGCCTGCGCAACCCGCGCCGCCACCCGCGGAACTGCAGACCGGCGACGTGCACGTGCTCGCCTCCGCCGTCGACACGATGGCACTGCCCGAACGCGTGACGCGGCAATACGGCATCCCGCGCGGTGAGCAGGTGTGGATGCTGCTGGTCACCGTGCGGCGCGGCGAGACCTCGGCCACGGCGAAGGTCGAAGCGCGCGCGCAGACGCTGGAAGGCAACAACATCGCGATCAAGATGAAGGCGACGCCCACGGCGACGAACTACATCGATTACATCGGGACGTTCTCGATCGCGGGGCCCGATACGCTGCGCTTCACCGTGGATGTCGCACCCGAAGGTGCGCCTTCGGCGCAACTGACGTTCTCGCGCGAAATCCCGCGCTGACGACTCAGCGCTTCGCGGCCCACGCCTGCACGATGCGGGCGATCTCGGTCACGCCATCGGTCAGCGCTGCCGGCCCCGGCTGCAGGATGATCGGCGACTTGATCTCGTGCAGTTCGTTGTCGCGTACCGCAGGCACGTTCTCCCAACCGACGCGCGCGGCGACGCGTTCGGGACGGAAGCGCTTGCCGCACCAGGAGCCGAGCACGATGTCGGGCGCGCGGCGGATCGTTTCTTCGTCGTCGGCGAGGATGCGGTGTTTGGCCAGCGATTCACGCGCGCGCTCGGGGAAGATGTCGTCGCCACCGGCGATGCGCACGAGTTCGGCGACCCACTGGATGCCGCTGATGCGCGGCTCGTCCCATTCTTCGAAGTAGACGCGCGGGCGTTGCGGCAGGCGCGCGGCGTCGGCGGCGATGACATCGAGGCCGCGCTGCAGCGAATCCGCATACGCATTCGCGCGATCGTCCGCCCCCACCAGGGCACCGAGGCGACGGATGTAATCGAGGATGCCTTCGACACTGCGATGGTTGGAGATCCACACCTCCACGCCGCGTCGCACCAACTCGGCCGCGATATCGGCCTGGATGTCGGAGAAGCCGATGGCGAAGTCCGGATTCAGCGCGAGGATCGCCTCGATCTTCGCGCTGGTGAACGCACTGACCTTGGGCTTGTCGCGCCGTGCGGCCGTGGGGCGCACCGTGAAACCGCTGATGCCCACGATGCGGTCCTGCTCGCCGAGCGCGTAGAGCGTTTCGGTCGGTTCCTCGGTGAGGCAGACGATGCGACGCGGACCCATCGATCAGGGCTGCAGCATGCGAACGGACCACGTGCCGTCGCCGCTGCATTCGTGCAGGTAGCGCTCGTGCAGGCGATACGCACCGCCGTACCAGAACTCCACCGTGCGCGGCACGATGCGGAAGCCGCTCCAGCGCGGGGGACGCGGCACGTCGCGATCGTCGAAGCGCGCAGCGACTTCGGCCAGGCGCGCTTCGAAGGCTTCCGGCGATTCCAGCGTCTCCGATTGCACCGACGCCCAAGCGCCCAGCTGGCTGCCGCGCGGCCGCGAAGCGAAGTACGCATCCGCCTCGGCGTCGTCGACGATCTCGACCGCGCCCTCCATCCGCACCTGCACGCCCTGCCGCACGCGCGGCCAGTGGAACAGCAACGCGGCGCGCGGATTGGCCTGCAGCTCGCGGCCCTTGCGCCCGTCCAGGTGGGTGTAGAAGACGAACCCGCGCTCGTCGTGCGCCTTGAGCAGCACGGTGCGGGCGGACGGCGCGCCCGTGGCATCGGCGCTGGCGACGGTCATCGCGGTGGGATCGGGTTCGCCCGCCGCGAGGGCTTCGTCGAACAGGCGGTCGAAGGTCGTCAGGACGTCGGCGGGCAGCGGGGGGCGCATGCGGCCATTGTCGCGCATTAAGATCGCCGGCATGAATCCCGCCCCCCACCTCGTCCTGGTCGGCCCCATGGGCGCCGGCAAGTCCACGATCGGCCGCCGCCTGGCCCAGCGCCTGGGCCTGCCGTTCGACGACATGGACGCGGCGATCGAATCCCATGCGGGGGCGAGCGTGTCGACCATCTTCGAACGTGAAGGCGAAGCGGGCTTCCGCGTGCGTGAGCGCGCAATGCTGAACGCGTTGCTGCAATCGCCGAGCCGCGTGATCGCCGCCGGGGGTGGCGTGGTGTTGTCGGAAGAGAATCGGCAGGCCCTGCAGGCGCGCGCGTTCGTCGTGTTGCTCGAGTTGTCGGTCGAAGGCCAGATGGAACGCCTCGCGCGCGATCGCACGCGGCCGCTGCTGCAACGCGAGGATCGCGAAGCGGTGTTGCACGCACTCGCCGAAGAACGCGCCGGCTTGTACTCGGATGTGGCCGACCTCCGTTTCCGCACCGATGGCCTTGCCGTCAACGACGCGGTGGTAACGCTCGGACGATTGATCGACGCGCAATGGCGACGCGAGGTGGCGGCATGAAGCATGTGGACGTCGGCGGCGCAGCGCCCTACCGCATCGCCATCGGCGAAGGCCTGCTGCGCGACGGCGCCGCACTCGCCAAGCACGTGCGCGGCCGCCATGTCATGATCGTGAGCGACGCACAGGTCGCGCCCTTGTATGCGCGCGATCTCGCGGACGCCCTGCAGGCGCACCTGCCCGATGCGCGCGTCATCGTCTCCTGCATTCCCGCAGGCGAAGCATCGAAAACCCTCGACCGCTTCGCCGAACTGATGCGCGAACTCGCCGACTTCGGCGCGACGCGCGATGCCTGCATCGTCGCGCTCGGCGGTGGCGTCGTGGGCGATCTCGCGGGCTTCGCCGCCGCCTGCTGGATGCGCGGCATCGACTGCGTGCAGGTGCCGACGACGCTGCTGGCAATGGTCGACTCCTCCGTCGGCGGCAAGACCGCCGTCGATCTTCCGCAAGGAAAGAATCTCGTCGGCGCCTTCCATCCGCCGCGCGCCGTGTTCGCCGACACCGCCACGCTGCGCACCCTGCCCGACCGCGAATTGCGCGCGGGCCTGGCCGAAGTCGTGAAGTACGGCGCCATCCGCGACATCGCCTTCCTCGACTGGCTGCAGGCCCACGCCGACGCCCTGCTCGCCCGCGACCCCGCCGCGCTCGTCGAAGCCATCGCCCGCAGTTGCGCGCACAAGGCCGACATCGTCGAACGCGATCCGCGCGAACGCGGCGAACGCGCGCTGCTCAACTTCGGCCACACCTTCGCGCACGCCATCGAGACCGAACAGGGCTATGGCGGCCTCAACCATGGCGAAGCCGTGTCCGTGGGCATGGTGTGCGCCGCGCACCTCTCGTCGCGGCTCGGCATGGCCCCCGAATCCGACGCCACGCGCCTGGCCGCGCTCCTCACCCGCTTCGGCCTCCCGGTCGCGATCCCGGCGGGCCTGGACCTCGCCGCGCTGGTCGACCGCATGCGCCTGGACAAGAAAGCGACGGCCGGATCCCTGCGTTTCGTGCTCTGGCGCGGGGCCGGCAAGGCCGAAATCACGCCCGGGGTGAAGGACGCGGACGTCCTTGCGGCCATGCGGCCGTTACAATCTGCACCCCCTTAAACGTTGCGTCCCTGATGCGCCTGCTGCTCCAGGAACGGCCCAACGGTCGCGAAGCCCCGCGCTTCGTCCAGCTGCAACTCGAAGCCGACCTGCTCGGCGGCTGGACGCTCGTGCGCGAAACCGGCCAGATGGGCGGCCGCAGCACGCTGCGCCGCGAGCAGTTCCTCGACCAGGACAGCGCATTGGCCGCGTTCGAGCATGCGCGCGACCTGCAACTGAAGAAGGGATTCCAGCTGATGTTCGTGCAGGGCGCCGAAGCCCCGCGCCCCTGACTGAAGGATTCTGCGTGACCGCTCCCCTGAAGAACGACCGCTTCCTGCGCGCACTGCGCCGCGAACCCGTGGACGCCACCCCCGTCTGGTTGATGCGCCAGGCCGGCCGCTATCTGCCGGAGTACCGCGCCACGCGCGCGAAGGCCGGCAGCTTCCTGGCGATGGCGAAGAACCCCGACATCGCCTGCGAAGTCACGCTGCAACCGCTCGCGCGCTTCGACCTCGACGCCGCGATCCTGTTCTCCGACATCCTCACCGTGCCGGATGCGATGGGCCTGGGCCTGTATTTCGTCGAAGGCGAAGGCCCGAAGTTCGAACGCCCGGTGCGCAGCGCCGCGGACGTCGCGAAGCTCGCGGTTCCCGACATGGGCAGCGAGCTGCGCTACGTGATGGACGCCGTGCGCGTGATCCGTCGCGAACTCGATGGCCGCGTGCCGCTGATCGGTTTCTCGGGCAGCCCGTGGACGCTCGCCTGCTACATGGTGGAAGGCGGCGGCAGCGACAACTATTCGAAGGTGAAGGCGCTCGCGCTGGACGATCCGAAGACGATGCATGCGCTGTTGTCGGTGAACACCGATGCGGTGATCGCTTACCTGCGCGCGCAGCGCGAAGCGGGTGCGCAGGCGTTGCAGGTGTTCGATACGTGGGGTGGGGTGTTGTCGCCGGCGATGTATCGCGAGTTCTCGTTGCCCTACCTGACGCGCATTGCGAAGGAACTGGATCGCGGCGATGCGCCGTTGATTTTGTTCGGCAAGGGCAATGCGCCGTATCTCGAAGAGTTGGCAGCCAGTGGTGCGGAAGGTGTCGGCGTCGATTGGCTGGTCGAGTTGTCGGAGGCGGCGCGTCGTACGCAGGGCAAGGTGGCGTTGCAGGGCAACCTGGATCCGGCGATGTTGTACGGTTCGCCCGACAGTGTGCGCATGCGTGTGCGCGAGGCGCTCGACAGTTATGCGGCCGGTAATGGCGGTTCGCGAGAGGGCCACGTGTTCAACCTGGGGCATGGGCTTTCGCCGGACATGAAGCCGGAGCATGTCGCTGCGCTCGTCGACGAAGTGCACGCACACAGCAAGCGCTGAGAAGCTGCGACGACACCAGACGGGCGTTCCGCCATGAGCCGTCGTGTGCTCCTCGCCGCTCACATACCGCAGCTCCCGTCGAGGAGCACACGACGTCTCACGTCGGACCGCTTCGCGACTCGATGCCCTCGCGGAGCGTCTGGGGTTGTGGGCGCGTCGCGATCGGATCGCGTGCGCCAACACCGTAGCTTCGGATCGTCGGCCCGTCGCCCACCTCGGCGCTGCGCCGTCGCGTGCGTCACCTTCGGCAGGCAACGTGCCTAGCGAGATTTGTGGGCACGCGCCCCTTCGGACCGAAGGGGCGTCCTCTGAATTGATATCTAGGCACCTTGCCTCCGAAGCGGGACGCACATGCCGATGCAGCGAGCGAGGGGGCAAAGTGCCGACCGTCCGGAGCCGGAAGTTGGCGCACGCGTTCGCATTGCGGCGACACGCAACTCCCAGACGCTCCGCGCAACGATCAAATAGCGAGCGGGCCGACGTGAGATGCCGTGTGCTCCTCGACGGGAGCTGCGGTATGTGAGCGGCGAGGAGCACACGGCAGCTCGCGGCGGAACGCCCATCTAGTGTTTGACCAGGTCACCGCTGTCCACCGGCCCGGTGTAAGGCGCACTCCAGCCCGCCCCCGTCTGCACCTGCACGTCGTGGAAATACGCAGGCAGGCCTTCTTGGAATCCCGCACCCGATTGCAGCTGGTAATGCAGGTGCACGAGGAACGCATCGCCGGACATTCCCATCTGGCCGATCACCTCGCCCGCGCGCACCCGCTGCCCGGGCTTCACCCGCACGCTGCCCTGCTTCATGTGCGCGAACAGACTGTATTCGCCGTTGCCATGATCGATCACCACATGGTTGCCGAGGAACAACCGCAGGTTCTTCATGATCTCGTCCTGCGTGAACGGCGGCGGGCCGCCCTTGCGGTTGTCGCGCATGCCGTCGTGCATCTCCATCACGACACCATCGCCCGTCGCATGGATGGGCGTGCCATAGCCGTACCAGTCTTCCGGCGTCGCGCCATCGGTGCGGAACAGCTTGCCCTGCGCATCGGCGATGGTGAAGTCGTGCGCGTAACGCATGAAGTTGGAGGTGATGTTGAAGTGCGTCGTCATCCCGCCGGTGATATCCAGGCGGCGATGGTGGGCGAGGAAATCGTGGCCGTCGTGGACGAAGACGTCGCCGTCGAGCGGGAAACGCAACGCGGTGTGCGGCACGAACGCGCGCGGGGCGACGCGGATCTCCACGCGCTGCTCGTCGGCCTTCTCATCGCCCGCGGGGCGGAACGTTGCGACGTAGCGCAGGTCGCCGAGCCACGTTGCCTTCTCGAACTCCGGGAAGGGATTGAAGACCACCAGCCGCCCCTTCGCGGGCAACGTGCGGTTGGGCAGCGTGGCCAGGCTCATCGTGGTGCTGTCGCCGTTCTGGTCCAGGCGACGCTGCGAGAAGAAGCGGCCTTCGCGATCGAACAGCGTGGCTTCGATGCCGGTGAGTTCCAGCGCGCGGTCGCTGTCGTTGGAAAAGACGAGGTCGAAGTTCAGGTGCTGGCCATCGCGGCCGGTTTCGATCAGGGGCTCTACTGGGAGCGTGGCGACCGTGGGGACGGCGGCATGCAGGGCCGGGGCGATGCACAGCAGGCAGGCGAGGAGCAGGCGCATGGGGTCGGGTCCGCGGGTCGGTTCCGGCAAGGGATACGCCTTGTGACCCGGCGGTTGCGCGCAACACAGCGTCCGAAGGCAGCGTTCACACAACCGGCCTAAGATGGCGCCTTCGAACCTTTGGCCCGGCGCCGGACATTCAACTCCATGGCCACCTGGTACTCGAAACCCATGAACCTGAAAGCCGTGCCCCTCCTGTTCGCGTTGCTGCTTGCGACCAGCGCGCATGCCGAACAAGCCACGTATGCGCTCGATCCCGTGCACACGCGCGTGATGTTTTCGGTGAGCCACGCAGGCTTCTCCAATCCGATGGCCACCATCTCCGGCACGACCGGCACGCTGGTGTTCGACCCCGACGATTGGTCGAAGGCGCACGTGGAAGCGCACATTCCGCTGAAGCGCCTCGAACTCGGCGATCCGAAATGGAACGCGGCGGTGCTCGCGCCCAAGTTCCTCGATGCGGACAAACATCCCGAAGCGGTCTTCGTCTCGACGCGCGTCGAGCCGATCGATGCGATGCATGCCACGGTGATCGGCAACCTGACGATCCGCGGCGTCACGCGCGAAGTGAAGTTGAATGTCACGCTGAACCAGGTCAAGCGCCACCCGCTGCCGCCGTTCCACCGCACCGCGGGCTTCTCCGCGACGACGCACGTGAGCCGCAAGGATTTCGCGATGACGGCGTGGCAGAGCGTCGTCGGCGATGCGGTCGAGATCCGACTGGAAGTGGAAGGCGCGCGCACGCGCGGCGGCAAGATCGAAGAGGAAGGGCCTGCCGGCGCGAGCTCGGTTGCGGCGCCCGGCTCGGTCGAACCCGCGCCCGCGACGACCGTCCCCTCGCCCGCCGATGCGGAACCCGCGCCGGCTTCGACGGTCGCACCACCGCCCGCATCCGCACCGACCAACCCGCCATAACTCTCCGACTTCCACCCACCTTCCATGATCGAACCGATGCCCGCCGCGATTTCCCGCCCGTTCCGCAACATCGACCGCTGGGGTGCCGTCAGCCAACTGCTGCACTGGACCGTCGTCATCCTCATCGTCGTGATGGCCTACGTGGGCCTGACGATGGTGGACCTGCCGAACGGGCCGCCGAAGATCCGCATGTACAACCTGCACAAGTCGATCGGCCTGACGATCCTGGCGATCGTGGTGCTGCGCGTGCTGTGGCGCGCGTGGGCCGGCGCCCCGAAGCCCATCCCGACGATCCCGCATTGGCAGCGGCGCATCGCCGACCTCACGCACATCGGCATCTACGTATTGCTGTTCGCGATCCCGATCACCGGTTGGATCATGAATTCCTACGCCGGCTTCCCGCTGCGCTGGTTCGGGCTGTTCCATGTGCCCGCGCTGACCGCGCGCGACCGCGACATGCACGAGATCTACGAAACCGTGCACGAGGTGTTGTTCTGGTGCCTGGTCGTCGTTGCGAGCGGGCATGCCTTTGCCGCGATCTACCACCATCTGTTCCAACACGACGCGACGCTCGCGCGCATGCTGCCCAAGGGTTGGCTGCGCGCGCCCACCCCACCGCAGGAGTCCCGCAATGTCTGACCTTCCCCGGAGCAATGCGGCGCTGGTCGCCATGGTCGCGGCGATGTTCGCTTCGCCCGCGTTCGCCGCGGACTACGCGCAGGCGCCGGGTTCGAGCCTGAAATTCTCCGGCAGCTACCAGGAAGAGGCGTTCACGGGTCGGTTCCCGGGCTTCTCCACGTCGCTGCGTTTCGATCCGGCGCAACTGGCGGGCTCGCGGCTGGACGTCACGATTCCGATCGCGAGCGCGACGACGGACAACCAGGATTACGACGATGAGATGCGCGGCAACGCGTTCTTCGATTCGAAGAAGTTCCCGCAGGCGCGTTACACGGCGACGACGTTCCGCGCGCTCGGGGGCAATCGCTTTGCGGCGGATGGCACGCTGAGCCTGCACGGGGTGAGCAAGCCGGTCACGCTCACGTTCACGTGGACGCCGGGGGCGAAGCCGGTGCTCGATGGCAAGGCGACGGTGAAGCGTTTGGACTTCGGGATCGGCGGCGGCGAGTGGAACGACACGTCGTTGATCGCGAACGATGTGGTGGTGACGACGAAGGTGGTGTTTGCGCCGAAGGTGGCGGCTGCGGCGGCTGCTCCTGCGGCTAAGCCTGCTGCGAAGGCGAAGTAGATCATCGGCTTCGGATGGGCGGCCCGTCCTGCGAGGGCTTATGTCCTCGGCCGGTGCGCTGTAGCTGCATCCCTGCGGACAGAGCACCGTGCGCAAGGCCATCCATGGCCTTGCTCCGAGGACATAAGCCCTCGCATGCCGGTCCTCGTCATGAGATTGATTGACACCGCTTCGGGCGGTCGGTGACACACTGCGGCATGCGCAGGCGCCCTCCCAGCATCGATGGACTCGCTCCGAGCACGCTGCAGTTGCCACCGGGCGCGTGGTCGACGGTGCTGGATTGCTTGTGTGAGCGGTTCCCTTCGGTGACGCGCGCGACGTGGTTGGAGCGCATGGCGCGCGGGCGGGTCGTGGATGGCGCCGGGTGTTCGGTGACGCCGGCAACGCCGTATCGCGTCGGGCTCGAAGTGCATTACTACCGCGAAGTTGTGGACGAGGCGCCGATCCCGTTCGAGGAAGTAGTGCTGCATGCCGACGCCGACTTGCTGGTCGCCGACAAGCCGCATTTCCTGCCGGTCACGCCCAGCGGCGGACATGTGCATGAAACCCTGCTGGGGCGTCTGATCCGCCGAACTGGCAACGCAGCGTTGGCGCCGCTGCACCGAATCGATCGCGAGACCGCAGGCTTGGTGTTGTTCTCGACCAATCCGGAAAGCCGCGCGCGTTACCAGGCGCTGTTTCGCGAGCGACGGATCGAAAAGCACTACGAAGCGATTGCGCCAGCATTGCCGCGCGTCGAGTTTCCCTGCACTCGCACCAGTCGGATCGTTTCCGGCGAGCCGTTCTTTCGCATGCAGGAGATCGAAGGGCCGGCGAACAGCGAAACCCGGATCGAGGTGATCGCGCGTGGCGATGCGTTTTGGCGATATGCGCTGACGCCGGTCACAGGGCGCAAGCACCAGCTGCGTGTGCACATGGCCGCGCTGGGCGCGCCGATTGCCAACGACGGGGTCTATCCGTCGGTGCGCCATCGCGAGAAAGGCGATTACTCGGCGCCGCTGCAACTGCTGGCCAAACGGCTTTCGTTCGTCGATCCGCTCAGTGGGGTAGCGCGCAGCTTCTCGAGCCACTTCGTACTCCAACCCCATGTCGATTTCGGGCCCCGTCGTTCGTCGTCATGGTGAAAAGGGCAACCGCAACATCCATCAGGAGCGCAGCACGATGACCATCACCATCACCGCCTTTGAACGTTCCCCCGATGGTGGCAAGGGGCTTGCGCGCGATACGCGCGTTCGCTGGGCGCTGGAGGAAGTCGGGCAACCCTACGAGGTCCGACTCGTGTCGTTCGCTGCGATGAAGGCACCCGCGCACCTGCGCCTGCATCCTTTCGGCAAGATTCCCACCTACGAGGAAGGCGATCTCGTCCTGTTCGAATCGGGCGCGATCGTCTTCCACCTCGCCCAACGCCACGCCGGCCTGTTGCCGGACGACGCCAACGCGCGGGCGCGTGCGATCACGTGGATGTTCGCCGCGCTCAACACCGTGGAGCCGCCGATCCTCGACCTCTCCATCGCGAAGTTCCAGGAAGGCGACAAGCCGTGGGCCAAGGAACGCATGCCCCTGGTGCAAGAGCGCATTCGCGATCGCATGGTCCCGCTGTCCAACCGCCTGGGCGATGCCGAGTGGCTCGACGGGGCGTTCAGCGCGGGCGACCTGATGATGGTGTCGGTGCTGCTCAGGCTGCGGCCGTCCGGGATCCTGGACGAGTTTCCAAACCTGGCCGCGTACGTCGCGCGTGGTGAGGCGCGGCCTGCGTACCAGCGTGCGTTCGCTGCGCAGTTGGCGATCAACGCCCCCTGATCAAGAGCCGGCAACCGGCTGAGCTTGCATCGCACCGAGAATGGGCCTCAGGGTAGCGCTGCATGTCCACGACGATCTCGGTGCTCGGTGGCGTCGGCCTGTTCCTGCTGGGCATGAGCGTCATGACCGGCGGGCTCAAGTCCCTGGCCGGGTCGAAGCTGCGCGAAACATTGCAGAAGATGGCGGCGACGCCGTTGTCGGGCGCCTTCTGGGGCGCATTCGTCACGCTGATCGTGCAGTCGTCGAGTGCCACGACGATGACGACCATCGGACTGGTGAGCGCGGGGTTGCTCACCTTCGCCCAGGGTCTCGGACTGGTGTTCGGTGCGAACGTCGGCACGACCGGGACAGGTTGGCTCATCGCACTCATCGGTGTGCGCGTTTCGCTCACGAGTGCCGCGCTGCCCCTGATCTTCGTCGGCGCATTGCTCAAGTTGTTGGGCCGAGGTCGACTGTCCGCCGCGGGCGCGGCGCTAGCCGGGTTTGCGCTCGTGCTGTTCGGGCTGACGACGCTGCAGCAGGGCATGGGCGGACTCGCCGAGCAACTGCATCCGGCCGACCTCCCCGCGGTGTCCGGCGTCGGCGCGTGGTCGGGCTTGTGGGGCGTGCTCGCCCTGGTCGGGCTCGGCTTGGCGATGACGGCGGTGATGCAATCGTCCACCGCCGCCATTGCCGTCACCTTGTCTGCGCACTTCGCGGGCGCCGTCGGATTGGACCAGGCGTGCGCGCTCATCATCGGGCAGAACATCGGCACCGCGACGAGTTCCGCGTTGGCGGCGATCGGCGCCAGCGCCACGGCGAAGCGATTGGCCTTGGCCTACGTGCTGTTCAAGCTTGTGGCCGCCGCAATCGCGCTGGCGCTCTTTCCCGTGACCACGCCCCTGCTCGTCCGCGCCTCCGGATCAATCGACGGCGTCACCCTGCTCGCGGCGTATCACACCGCTTACAACGTCGTCGGCGTTGCGGTCCTGCTGCCGCTGATCGACAGGTTCACGCGATTCGTCGAACGCCTCCTGCCGGAACGTCGGTCGCCGCTGACGCGCTGCCTCGACCCCGCCGCGCTGACGACCTCGTTCGCGGCCGAAGAAGCGGTTCGGCGCACGGTGGCACGCGCGCTCGCAGCCATCTGCGGATCGCTCGGCAAGGATGCTGTGCTGGCGGCGCAGGCGGGCGACGCGTTGCGCCAGGCGTGGCGGTTCATGTCGGAAGCCAGCGGCCCGCCGGAGTCCGAAGCGGAGCAGGCGCAACTCACGCGTACGCTGCATGCGTTGGATGAGGCGACGCGTCTGGTCGAGGTCGCGGGCGAGCAAGGCGAATTCCGGGCGGCGTCCAGTGAACCCGACGACGTGCGCGCGGCGGAGTTGTGCGCGGAGGCGATGCGAAACGCGGTCCTGATTGCCGATGACGTGGTCGCGCTTCCAGGTGCGGGCCATCGCGGCGCGACGGAGTCCGCGCTCGCCGATCTCGAGCGTTGCGCCACGTTGCTACGCGACCATCAGCAGGCCCACCGCGGGGCCATCCTCGCTTCGGTCGCGCGTGGCGCGGTGGGTGCAGACGAGGCGGCGGCGCGGGTCGAAACCGCACGACGCCTTTCGGACATCACGCGACACGCGTGGCTTTGTGCGGCCAATCTCGTCGAGATCAGGACTTCTCGGTCAGACCCCGAAAGCCGTAGCCGACGCTCATAAGACGACCGATCAGGCGGACGAACTTTGCATCTCCGCTTTTGCCATCCGCAGCACAACGACGCATGCCAGGAAGATCAGGCAGAGCGCAATCAGCGCGGTGTACGGAGAGATCGTGGTGTACGCGGGCCAAGGATTCGGTCCATCCAGCCCCTCCGGGTCTCCGATGACGTGGACCACACCTATGAGGAGCAGCAGGAACAAGCCGATCTGCGCGAACGAAAAACCGATAGGTTTCCCGGCAATTACGAGCGCTGTGGAGACTCCAGTGATTGCGACCAGAACGGCAGGAACTTGCCAGTGCGGTACCGCGTCAACCAAGAGCCAGACGGAGCAGATCGTTGCTGCAACGAGAATGCCGAACGATGCTCGCAATGTAGTCGTCATGCTGCGATCCGGTGTAGAGGAACTCACCCGACTATATCCGGACGGCCATCAACCCAGCACGCCGCATGAGTGTCCGCTTTCGGCCAAAAGCGGACACTGACTCAACTGGCCTTGGCAACGCGTCGTCGTGAAGCCCAAAACCAAATGGTCAAGCTCGCGGCATAAAAAACAAAGCTGACCACCCAAATGAAACTGGGCAGTTCGCCCCCCGAAAAGCTCCACGCAAGTCGGAAGTAGCTCACCAGGTATTCAAGCGACAGACCGTCGCCGCGCAACAACATCACCGCGCAATGCGCCGCGATCCAGCAGGCGACGTATGCGGCAGCGGCGAAAGCAATCCGTTTGAGCATTACGAAGGTGTCCTGTATCTGCCAATGGCCAAGAGCTGACATCGGTGGCGCCGACGGCAGGGGTCGAACCTGCACCCAGCCGGGAAAGCCCGTTGGGACTACTGAGGTAGTACGTCTACCGTTCCGTCACGTCGGCGTGGAATCGAAGAGTAATGGTGTCAAAGGTCATTCGGGTCTCCAGTGCATCAACGCCTCATGCTGGCGCTCGTACGCCTCCGCCAGGCACGCCTCGATCGTCGTCGATCGCTCGCAGGATGCATTCCGCCCGCGTAGCCACGATTGCTGAAATTTTTGGAGCTGCACCCTGTCCCCGACGGTGTCGTGTCCGTGGCGAATCTCAACGTAGAGCTCGGAGAGCGCCAGGTCCCGGCTGGAGAGCGCCGCGCTCGAACAGATCGCTTTTTTCCACCTTCGTGCCTGCCAGTGTGCAATCGAAGCTCGGCCCGCTTGCGGACGGTTCGAAGCGTGTAGGGTCTTGGAACATCGACACGTCAAGCGAGTTCGACCTTCCGCGCGCATCGACGAAGACCACTGATCGCGGGCTGAAGTCGTTCTCCACCATCCACGCCTTCAGCGCGGACATGGCAGGGGCCGGAATGTGCTCCCTTTGGATACCGCGCGACATGAGCGTCAACTTGGCATCGCCCCAATCCTCGAGGATGGCACCCAACGCATCACCGGTCCTGGTGTCGTACCAGAAGAACGACTTTGTCGGGCATGCGTGTAACACACAGGCAGAGGCGGAGAAGTAGCGGGCATCGCGGATCATCACCGGATCCGGCGGGCCACCCATGCCATCGAGCAGATCATCCGCTCTCGCCCGCGGCACGGTCGACCTGATCAAAGTTTCCGCCCGCTTGTCCCAGATGAAGGCGTTCGTCGATTGGCCCTGGTATTCGAGCGGCCACCGCTCCGAAGCCGACGCGCAGGTTGCGAACGCCAAGGCGCACGCGAGCAGGTATCTGGTCACCGCGGGGTTCCGTTTGATGGCTAGGACCCATTAGACGACAGTCCGCAAAGGGTCGGAAGCGGTCGCTCAAGGGCGTGCAATCCGCCGAAGGGACCCAGTGTCCGCTTTCGGCCAGGAGCGGACATTCGCTACAGCCGAAGCAGATCTTCCTTGATTCGGGTTGCGCGAGCCACGGTCAGCGCCCCGTTGATCTCCGGTGACGTCAGGTCGAACACAACGCCCGTGAGCGCCTCCACCTCGAACTCAATGTCTTCGTTGACGTCGTAGCCTTCCGCCCACTCGTGCACCTCCGCGGCCGACACGTTGCCGTCCAGATACTCGTCGAGGCTTCGGATCACGTCAGCAATCGACAGCACGACGCCGCTCGCTGCTGGTCTAAGGGGAACCCCGTCGTGCATTTCCGTTCTCCATGCGGGCGCGCTCGGCCCGAAGCGACACTCGCCCCTACTTTCCGCACCTCGGAAGGGCGCCTCGAGTCGAAGGCACTTCGTAAACCGTCCACTTGGCACTCAAACGCCGGATCACGTCTTCGGCGAAGGCATGTGCGGCGACGGGGTTCGTTCCTTCGGAGAAGCCGACGGTCATGTCGTATGCGGACAGCCTGAGGTTGCCGGCGCCCCAACCTACGCCTGCTTCGTCATGCGCGCTGATGTTGAGCACCGGATAGCCCGGGGCTTGTTTCAGCGTCACCAGTTGCTTCTGCGAAGTGGTGCTTACGTCGTGGTACTCCATGTGATGGGACTCGGAAACCGATTGCATCACTTCGATGAAGCGCGCCGTGTCCGCCGCATCCGCGAGGCAGAGTTGCACCTGGCGAAACGGCTTCTGCCCGCCTGCGCAGCCGGTCAGCAATCCAGCGAGCAAAAGCAACGTGAGCGCCTTCATGTACCGATTCGCGGAAGTGCCCAGAATTCGAGCGCACGCTCCGCATCCCCGCTTGTGAACTCTTCCGCGTGTATGGCCATATACCTGAGAAATGCGGCAACTGCCTCGCGTTGGGGCGCATCGAGGAGGCTGTACTGGCTGGCCGAGTACGCCGGGTAATCCCGGCTTGGCCTCAGTGCAAAGACCACGCAACCGGGAACCGCCGTTTCCAGGATCGAGGCTTGCGCGTGCTCCAACGCGTAGAGCATGTAGGCCGGGAGGTAGTACCGGTACTCCTCGGCCTGCATGTGCGCCAGCAGGCACCCGAAGTGCTCGACCTCCAGCCCGGCGAGGTCCTGCCATTTCGCATCCGTCCGGGTGATGCCGGCGATACGCCATTCCTCGTCCGTGATGGTGCCGGACATTCCCTTTTCATCCGTGAGCAGGAACTGCCGAAGTGACGTGCTCGCCCGGGGCACGCCGTCGAATGCGGACTCGATGATCCTGCGGGTTGCCCGCTTGGCGGCATCTTCCATGACACTCCCCTCCAATCAGATCTCGCGATGCGTGACCTGCGCCCTGATTACTTCGAACGTGCCCAAACGAATGCCACGATGGCGGCGCCAAGACACACGCCCGTGCCGATGAGATGCACGAAATCCACCGCTCGAATGTTGGCAAGGCTCGGGCGGCCGAGCATGCTGCAAAGGCTCAGGAGACCAAAGGTGGCGAGAACGAAGGCGACTCGGAGATCGCGACGTGAGCTCATCGATTTTCACCTCTCAAGCGTTGTGGACGAGGAGTCGGAACACGGACCCACGGGTCTGGTGATACGCCCCGAATGGGATGCAACCCGCTGACTCGCCATGAGCTTATGGAAGCCGGGTCCGGCTAACAAGCAGACACGGACTCACCCTGCGGCGCGCACAAGGCGAGCACGCTAGGGCGAATGACTGCTTTGAGTAGAAAGCGGTCACTCAGGGTCGCGGAGGCCACCGATGGATCGAGTGTCCGCTTTCGGCCAGAAGCGGACACTCGCGAGCACCAGCAGCCGACGCGCGAAACGGGGTCGGCTGGAATGCGTTGTCAGGCGCCAACTGGAGACGCGTTATCCCAAGGACTCCACGTATTGGAAAGCAAGTAGATGCCGATCAGGGTTCCAACCGGGAAGCCGAACAGCAAGAGCACGGAAATGACGATGGAGCTGGTGCGGGCCCAGGGCTTGGATTGCTTAGCGCCCTTGGCGGTGAGGTGGTGCGCCAAGAACACAACCGAGAACAGAATCAATGGGAACGCAAGAGAGACAAGAGAGACCTTTGGACTCATTGCTGCCATAAGTGCGAAGAGCGAAAGGCACAGCAGATACAGCCACGAAAGTGCTCGATGAGCCCGATAAACCTTGATGTTTCTTTCCACAAAATTCCCCTGATAACCAGTTTGGATAATCACAGCAGTTGCGCCCTGACCGTTATCCGCTTTCGGCCTCTCTCTGCTTTTCCTCGTCCATGACGTAGTAAGCGAGAAGGACGGAGACAGCGGCTATGAGCAGCGTGAGCAGAAACAAGCCGCTCGTGAGCCCCGCATCCTCATATGAAATCTTCCTCGCCGCAAAGCCGCATGCGAGCGAGAACATGACGCAAATCGTGAGCGCCTTCCTGCTGGAAGGTCGTTTCAAGACGGCAACAACGATCGCTCCGAAAACAACGGCAGCGAGGAGAAATTCCCCGAACCCCGGGACCACCGAAAGGCCGAACACAGAGAACACTGCATGCACGCATAGCCAGCCCTTGGCAGATCGAGTGATCACCTCACGCTGTTTTTCCGTGTTTGTTGCCATTCCTGGAACGCCCCCTAAGAACGTCACCGCGGCGAGAACTCGCCGCCAAGGCTAAACCATCGAAAGCGGTCACTAGGCGCCTTTACCAATACGTTGCTCCCGCTGCCAGTCAGCATAGAGACCCGGATCGGCCTGGGCTGCGGCGGCGTCATGTCGGATCGTCATCGCCTGCTCGGCGAACGGCTTCGCAAGATCGGCATAGAGCGCCGCGGTCGACAAACCATAAGGCGCGCCATCTTCGTTGGTGTAGGCGTAGGCGACCTCCGTGATGCCGGCCAGCCGCATGGCCGCCAGGCACATCGGGCACGGGTGGCCGCTGGCAAAGACGACGCATCCGCGCAGATTCGGTGAACCGAGCGCGCGGGCCGTGGCACGCAGGGCGTTCAATTCGGCATGCGCGGTCGGGTCGCCAGTTGCCAATATCTCGTTGACGCCGGTCGCGACAATCCTGCCGTCCTTCACCACCACTGCGCCAAACGGGCGCCCGCCTTGCATGCTGTTGGCCCGTGCGAGGCGGATCGCTTCGCGCAGGAAGCTTTGGGATGCATCGGTCATGGCGGTCTCTTCCATCGTGTCGGGGTACGCGCACCATCCGCCGCCGTTGGCACCAACTCGTAGCCGTCCCCCCTTCCACTCAACCAACGCAGACGTACTTTGCCAATCGCCTGAGGGAAGCCGAACTGACAGCTCGCGCCAAGTGTCCGCTATCGGCCAGAAGCGGACACCCAGCCTATTCGACGCAAGTTAGCGTTTGCGGTTCTGCCACCAGATCCCCGGCTGTGACAACAGCATGATTCCCACGCCGAAAAGAATCCCCTTCACGAAGCCGTAGCCCCACCAGAAGATGAGTGCGGCGGCTACAGCAATGAACGCCGCAGCGTATTGATCTCGCCAGAACTGCTGACTCATGCCGCCCTCGGTGCGCATCCAAATGCCAGCTTAGATCATGTCCGCTTTGGGTCGGAAGCGGTCACTCAGGGCATGGACCCCGCGACGGGGTCCAGTGTCCGCTTTCGGCCAGGAGCGGACATTCGCGACGCCCGAAATAAGCCTAGCGCCAGACCGAGCCATCTACCCAAACGGCCTGACCCGGATGATGCTGCCGAATTGTGTCGACGGCCTCCGCAAGTGCCACCAAGTCTCCTGGATTAACGGACGTAGTGAAGTTAGTGACCACTATTCCACTTGCGCGCAACTCCGCCAGGCTAGATGGCTCTAGCACACCAGGCGCAACCCACAAGGCTGAGGGAGGCCACGCAGATGACCCTGCGAGCTGCTCGTAGCTTTGCCGTGAGCACACGAAATAGATCATCTGCACCTAACGCCTGAGTTATGCGGAGCCGCGAACGAGTGCCGGCGAGTGGTGTCCGCTTTCGGCCAGAAGCGGACACTCACCCGGTCAGCTTGAGTGGTTTGTATCGCTATCTCGCGCCATTCGAGCGCGGTTAGACCGCGCGAGGATCAAACCGCCAATGAGCATGAGTACGCCAGGCGCGATGACGGGTGGATAGATTTCATACGTCGCTCGCACGCCATCAAGGATGTGTTTCTGTACGTCATCTCGGGTGTAGGTTTTTGCGGGGTCCGGCGAGAGTTTCGCGTACTCCGCGAGCACAACCGGTCGAATCCCCGCCCGCAGGATGCCCTCCAGTTGCTGGAGGGAAATCCAAGCGAATCCGACGAACAAGAGCGCGTAGCCGAGTTTCCGCATTGATGTTTCCGATGGCTGGATATCGCGCCCTGAGCTTGAAAGCCGGGTTTCGCAAAGGCAAGTCGGTTGCGGCTGGAATGTCCGCTTTGGGTCGAAAGCGGTCACTCACGGACGTGGACCGGCCGAAGGGAGCGGAGTGTCCGTTTTCGACCAAAAGCGGACATACGGGCCTCAGTCATCCATAGGGAAGAAGGTAAACCCCTTATTGGGCCTTCGCTCTGCCTCGGCTGACACCTCCTCGATCTTCTCGAAGTACACCTTGGCGTCGTGAGTGCGGTGCTCGAGCGGAACCTCAAGACCCTCGTCATTTCGCAGAAGGTCAACTGCAAGCATCCCTGCCTGCTCGGGGGTTGGAGCATCAACGAAACGGGTGGTGTAGAAGCCGATCGGCTTTCGCTCACCAACAAGCTCGCCAGGGAAGTTCTCCCCGCGGATGAAGCATCGAAAGAGTGGCATGGTGAATTGCGTCCAAAGAGATCAAAGAAACAGCGTCTGCTTTCGGCCAGGAGCGGACAACTCGCGACATGAGTGCACTCATGCCCCTAAGACCATTGCGGCTGAGAATGCGGCAAGTGCAAGGAAGCTCAATAGAGACACGGAGCGCAGACCGTTCACGAACTGCGGCTGCGCACCATTCGCGCGTAGCCAGCGATGTTGCACGAAGCCCAGCACGAGACCAGACGCCAAGAACGCCACTGCTGCAAAGATTCTGTATTGAGGCGGGCCAAACACAAGCGCAATCGCGGGCAATGCAGTCAGCAAGTTAACTACCTTGCCGGGCTTGGATTTCTTCAGCAGCAGTCGCTGATCAGCGTGACTCCTGGTGATGAACCTAAAAAAGCAGAAGAAGAACGTGACCCCAAGGACTCCGGCGGCGGTGAGCAGCGCGTTTGCAAAGGACATGCTGAATCGTTGAAAAAAAGGATGGACCTGCGCAAGGTACCAAGTCCAAGTGCTTCGGCGCGAGCAGGCGGACCGGATGTCGGCTTCGGGTCGAAAGCGGCCACCCACATCTGGTCCTCACTCCAGCGCCCGAGTGCCTCCGGCATTCAACCGAACGCTTCTCCAACGCGCTCGAGTGCTTCCGGAACCCAATCGAACGCGTCGCCAACGCACTCGAGTGCTTCCGGAACCCAATCGAACGCGTCGCCAACCCACTCGAGTGCTTCCGGAACCCAATCGAACGCGTCGCCAACCCACTCGAGTGCTTCCGGAACCCAATCGAACGCTTCGCCAACCCACTCGAGTGCTTCCGGAACCCAATCGAACGCTTTGCCGACGCACTCGAGTGCTTCCGGAACCCAATTGAACGCGTTGGCGACGTCTCCGAGTGCGTCCGGAACGCACTCGAACGCACTCGCGACCCGTTTTGGCGCCCTCGCCCGGGCTGCGGACATTGCCAGTTCGCTTAGGGACGCATCCGGCTGACGTTGCGCTTCCGTCCAATAGGCGTGCACGCAAGTGCAATTCACGATGGGCCACGGAGCCTGAAAACTCCATGCGACGAAAGCCCGACAGATCCCATGTCGGGAGGGCGACGAATACAACACCTCTCCGAGGGAATAGGTCGCGCCGTGTTCGCATGACGGTTTTCAGCCTCCCGACACCTTGCGCTGCCCTGCACCGCAAGCCCCAGCCCAGGATCAACCGGAGGTTCACATGCAACGCGCCCCCACCGTCTTTTGCATCCCCGAAGAAGCCCACATCGAGCTGATCAAACTGCGCGAGTTCCTGCGCGTGATGTCGCGTCTTGTCGAACCCGGCACCACCGCCAGCGAGCACGACTTCATCCTCCGCCCGCACGCGCTGTCTTGGCTGATCACCCAACTCTGGACCGAACTCGGCAAGATCGTACAAACCACCTACTGGTCCGAAGACCACACCGAAGACCTCGAAGAAGCCCACCGCCGCATCGCCGAAATGCGCGAACGCAACGCCGAACTTCGCGGCCACATCGAGTAGCCCGCCCTGCCCTTCCCACCGAAGGGGCGTCCCCCAATCCCATGTCTAGGAACGCTGCCTGCCGAAGGTGACGCACGCGACGGCGCAGCGCCGAGGTGGGCAGCGTTCCGTCCGTCCGGAGCTACGGTGCAGGCGCGCAGCCTCCTGATGGCGACGGCCCGCAGACCCCAGACGCTCCGCGAGGCCATCCAATCGCGAAGCGGGCCGGCGCGAGACGTCGTGTCCTTCATGGACGGGAGTGCGTCATCGAGCGGCCATGAAGGACACGACGGCTCGTGACGGACCGCCCGTCTCGTGGGGGGCGCGCGCTCACAACTGGAGGAACGCCACCACCCGAGCCGCATCGAACGGCCAATCCAACTCCAGGTCCCGCGCCTCGTCCCGCAGCACCGGCACCCGCGCCCCATACCGCTCTTCCAGCGCAAAGTCGTCATCGATCCACACCGACTCGAAGTCCGGCACCCGCGCCGCGGCCAACACCGCCAGCGCCTGATCACACAAAGGACAGATGTCACGCTGGAACAAACGCAGGCGCATGGTCGAGCCTTCAGGGGCAACGGTCGCAAGAGGCATAGAATAGGCCTCCTCCCCGCAGTACCCGTGCAGCCCCCATGGCCGTCAGCACCTTCGACCTCTTCAAGATCGGCGTAGGCCCGAGCTCCTCCCACACCGTGGGCCCGATGCGCGCCGCATGCCGCTTCGCCCAGAAGTGGCTGGACGAAGGCGACCGCCTGACCCAGGTCGCCCGCGTCCGCGCCGAAGTGTTCGGCTCCCTGGCCCTCACCGGCCGCGGCCACGGCACCGACAAGGCCGTCCTGATGGGCCTGGAAGGCCACATGCCGAACCTGATCGACCCCGACGTGATCCCCGCATCGCTCGAGCGCATCCGCAGCACCAAGTCGATCAACGTCCTCGGCAAGCACCAGATCCCCTTCGACGAGAAGCAGGATCTGATCATGAACAAGCGCCAGAAGCTCCCGTTCCACACCAACGGCATGCGCTTCACCGCCTTCGATGCGAACGGCGAAGTGCTCGCCACGCGCGACTACTACTCGGTCGGCGGCGGCTTCGTGGTCAACCAGGACGAGGCGGCGGAAGACCGCATCGTCGCGGACACCACCGAACTCGCGCATCCCTTCCACAGCGGCGCCGAACTGCTCGCGCAGTGCGAGTCCACCGGCCTGACGATCGCGCAGCTGATGTTCGACAACGAACACGCCTGGCGCACCGACGCGCAGATCCACGACGGCCTGCGCGAGATCTGGCTCGCGATGCAGAACTGCATGCAGCGCGGCATCCGCGAGAGCGGCACGCTGCCCGGCGGCCTGCATGTCGCGCGCCGCGCGCCCTCGCTGTACGCCGACCTCTCCTCGCGCCCCGAAGCCGCCATGCGCGATCCGCTCACCGTGCTCGATTGGGTCAACCTCTACGCGCTCGCGGTGAACGAAGAGAACGCGGCCGGTGGTCGCGTCGTCACCGCGCCCACCAACGGCGCGGCCGGCATCATTCCGTCGGTGCTGCATTACTACGATCGCTTCTGCCCCGGCGCGAACGAGAAGGGCGTATTCGATTTCCTGCTCACCGCGGCCGCGGTCGGCATCCTCTACAAGGAAAACGCGTCGATCAGCGGCGCGGAAGTCGGCTGCCAGGGCGAGGTGGGCGTGGCCTGCTCGATGGCGGCGGCAGGCCTGACCGCCGCACTCGGCGGCACGCCGGGCCAGATCGAGAACGCGGCCGAGATCGGCATGGAGCACAACCTGGGCCTGACCTGCGATCCGATCGGCGGCCTGGTGCAGATTCCCTGCATCGAACGCAACGCGATGGGCGCGGTGAAGGCGATCAACGCCTCGCGCATGGCGCTGCGCGGCGACGGCAAGCACAAGGTGTCGCTGGACAAGGTCATCAAGACCATGCGCGACACGGGCCGCGACATGCAGGACAAGTACAAGGAAACCTCGCGCGGGGGCCTGGCGGTCAACGTCATCGAGTGCTGATCCGGGCGCCGCTTGTTGCGGCGCTTTTTGGGCATACACTCGACCCATGGCCGACGCCTTGGGGACGCTGCGCCGCTTCCTGCTGCTGACCGGGCTGTACTACGCCGGGGCGGTCCTCGCGTCCCTTTACCTGCGCACCCCCGACGACATCACGCTGTTCTGGCCGAGCGCCGGCATCGGCTACGCGGTGGTCGTGGCCTGGGGCAAGCGATGGGCCGTGATCGTGCCCTTCGCGATGATCCTGCTGCACCTGACGGTGGTGCCGGTCTCCGCGGCCTTCCTCCCCTATTCCATCCTGAGCAACACCCTCGCCACGCTCGTGGCAGGCTGGTACGCCGATCGGGGGCGACGACCCGACGGCATGCACCTGCGCACCGCCGACGGCCTGATGTTGCTGCGCGGCGGCGTGTTGCTGGCGCTGACGGATGCGGTGATGGGCACGCTCGGCCTGGTGCACGCGGGGATGGTGCAGCCGTTCGAAGCGCCGCGTGCCTACCTGTTGTGGGCGCTCGGCGATCTGCTGGGCATCACCACCTTCGCCCCGGCGCTGACCTTGCTGTTCGCACCGACAGGGCGCCGCGAATCGCTGTGGCGCGAGACCGCCGACCGCCGCGAACAAACGGTGTGGGCCATCGGGCTGTTGCTCTCCTTCATCGGCATCGTGAGCGCGGGGCAAAGCGGCAACCTGTACGCCCTCGGCCTGGTCAGCCTGCCGCTCGCGCTGTTGCTGTGGGCCGCGGTGCGCTTCTCGCCCCTGACAACGATGGTCGCCACGATACTGGTGGTCACCTTCCTCAGCCTGCTCACCGGACTCGGGCTCGGCGGGTTCACGCGACCGCTCACGCTGCTCGATGCGTCGGTGCTGATGCTGTTGCTGATCCTGATCTCGGTGATCCCGGTGATGCTCGCGGTGGCCACGTACGAGCAGCGCCACACGGCCGCGGCCTTGTTCCAACGCGCCACGCGCGACCCGCTCACCGGGCTGCTCAACCGCAGCACGTTCGAGGAGCAGGCACGCGAGCGCTTGGGCGGCGCGGCAGCCGACCTGAGCCTGCTCTACATCGACCTCGACCACTTCAAGCTGGTGAACGATTCGGCGAGCCACGTGGCCGGCGACGACATGATCCGCACGGTCGGCGACCTGATTTCAGCGGAGTTCGGCGACGACGCGCTGGTGGCACGCACGGGTGGCGACGAATTCGCGGTGCTCGTGCCGGTCAGCGAGTCGATGGCGATCGCGTTCGGGCGACGCGTGCTGGCCTCCATCGACGGCCTGCGCCTGCAATGGCAGGACCAGATGCTCACGGCGGCGGCGAGCATCGGCATTGCGCACAGCTGCACGCCGCACGTCGATTTCGATCACCTGTTGTCCAATGCGGACGCGGCGTGCTTCGCGGCGAAGGAATACGGCGGCAATCGTTTGATCGCGGCCTCGCGCGAGGGCGATGAGCTCAAGTTGCGCACGGCGTCGATGCGCTCGGCGCTGCAGGTGCGCGAGGCGTTGGACCAGCGTCGCTTCACCTTGTTCTGCCAGCCGATCGTGCCGCTGGATCGCGCCGAATCGCAGAAGCGCAACTTCGAAGTCCTGTTGCGCTGGACCGACGCCAGCGGTGCGCCACGCGCGCCGGCGGACCTGATCGCCGCCGCCGAACGCTATCGCTTGGGGCCGCGGCTGGACCGCTACGTGGTCGACGCCGTGCTGCAGTGGTTCGAAGCGCACCCGGAGCACCTGCAGGAGATCCACCACTGCGGCATCAACCTGGGCGGCGGCACGCTGGTGGACGAGGAGTTCAGCGATTACTTCGCGGCGCGCCTGCGCCGCAGCAGCGTGCCGGCCGAACGCCTGTGCCTGGAGATCACCGAAACCAGCGTCGTGCGCGACCGCACGCGGGCGCAGCGCTTCATCGCCCGCATGCGCGACCTCGGGTGCCGGTTCGCGCTGGACGACTTCGGCACGGGGTTCTGCTCCTTCGGTTACCTGCAGCACCTCGACGTGGATTACCTGAAGATCGATGGCAGCTTCGTGCGCGATCTCGGCAAGTCCGAACTGGCCGACGCGGTCGTGCGCTCCATCACCGAGATCGCCCACGTGCTCGACAAGCGCACCGTCGCCGAGCAGGCGGAAACGCAGGCGCAACTGGATCGCCTGCGCATGATGGGCGTGGATTACGCGCAGGGTTATGCGATCAGCCGTCCACAGTCGATCGAGACGTTCTTCGCCCAGGCGCCTGCGGTTCTCGTGGACGCGCCGACGAGCTGAGCGCCGCGCAGGGCGTCGCGGATCGCATACACATCGTCGAGCATGGCGGCCGCGGTGATGTCCGCGCCGGCGCCGGGGCCCTGGATCACCAACGGTTGTGTCGCATAGCGCGCTGAATGGATGGCGATGCGGTTGTCGGTGCCGTGGCCGGCGGAGAGCGGGTCGGTGTGGGCGAGCGCTTCGATGGCGACGCTCGCGCCCGCGCCTTCCGACCAACGGGCGACGAGATGCAGGCGAGCGTTGTCCTCGCGGGCGCGGAGCAGGCGGGCGTGCAGCGGTGCGTCGAGCGTGGCGAGGGCGTCGTCGTTTGCGGAAGGCGCCGAGGCGAGCGCGGGCGTCGAGAGGGCATCCACGCGCACTTCGCCCGCGGCCAGCGCGACACCCGCGGCGCGCGCGAGGATCAATAACTTGCGGCGCACGTCTTCGCCGGACAGGTCGATGCGCGGGTCGGGCTCGGTGTAGCCGGCGTCGCGCGCTTCGCGCACGAGTTGCGAGAAAGGCTGCGTGCCGTCGTGGCGCGACAACAGCCAGGCGACCGAGCCGGACAACACGCCCGCGAAGGAATGGATCGCATCGCCGCCGCGTTGCAGCGCGCGCAGGGTGCGCAGCACGGGCAGGCCGGCGCCCACGGTCGCGCTGTCGCCGTAGTGTGCGCCGCTGTCTTCGCGCGCGGCTTCGATGGCCCGCCAGCGTGCGAGATCGGTGCCCTGCCCCAGCTTGTTCGCGGTGACGACGTGGACACCGCGCGCGAGCCAGGTGGCGTGGCGCGCGGCGATGGTGTCGCTGGCGGTGGCATCGAGCACGACGTGCGGTGCGCCGGCGTCCGCGTCGCTCCAATCGTGGCGGGAGTTTTCGATGTGGACCAGGGCGATCGAACCGTCGCGACATCGCGCGATGCGTTCGATCACCGCACGACCCACATTGCCGGTGCCGTACAGCGCCAGTCGCAGCGGTGCGCTCACGTCGCCACCTCGCGGCGTGCTTCGCGCACGACCGCATGCGCGCGTTCGAGTGCATCGCTGAGATCGGCCAGCAGGTCTTCCGCATGTTCGATGCCGATCGACAGGCGCAGCAGGCCGTCACCGATGCCCGCCGCGGCGCGCGCTTCGGGCGACATCGCCGCGTGCGTCATCGTGGCCGGATGCGCGACGAGGCTTTCCACGCCGCCCAGGGATTCGGCGAGCGTGAAGCAGCGCAGGCCATCGAGGAAGGCGCGCACCGCAGGCACGCCGCCTTCGAGTTCCAGCGAAAGCATCGCGCCGAAGCCCTTCTGCTGGCGGCGTGCGAGCGCATGGCCCGGATGGTGCGGCAGGCCGGGGTAGTGCACCGCGCGCACAGCGGGATGTTCGTCGAGCACGGTGGCGATGACGGACGCGTTCTCTTCATGCACGCGGATGCGTGCATCGAGCGTGCGCAGGCCGCGCAGGGTGAGGAAGCTGTCGAAGGGCGCGCCGGTGATGCCCAATGCGTTCGCCCACCAGGTCAGTTGCGCGTGGTCTTCCTGCGAACGCGCGATCACCGCGCCCCCGACGACGTCGCTGTGGCCGTTGATGTACTTCGTCGTCGAGTGCACGACGAAATCCGCGCCGAAGTCGATCGGCTTCTGCAGCGCGGGCGAGAGGAAGGTGTTGTCCACCACGGCGCGTGCGCCGATGTTGTGCGCCGCTTCGATCGCGAAACGCAGGTCGGTGATGCGCAGCAGCGGGTTGGACGGGGTTTCGATCCAGACCAGCGTGGGATTGCGGTCGAGGGCTGCGGTGAGCGAACGCGGATCCGAGAGATCGGCGAGCACGAGCTCGAAGTGACCCTTCTTCGCCAGCGCATCGAACAGGCGCCAACTGCCGCCGTACGCATCGTGCGCGGCGACCAGCACCTGGCCGGGCGAGAGGCAGGCATGCAGCACGAGCGCGATGGCCGACATGCCGGTCGACGTGATCACGCCGCCCGCACCGCCTTCGAGCGCCGCGAGCGCATCGGCCAGCAGGTCGCGCGTGGGATTGCCGCTGCGCGTGTAGTCGTAGCGACGCTTTTCGTCGAAGCCGGCGAAGCTGAAGTTGGAGGACAGCACGAGCGGCGGCGTGACCGCGCCGAAGGCGTCGTCATGGTCGATGCCGGCGCGCACCGCGGCGGTGGTCGGGTGCCATGCACTCATGCGCAATCCTCCGCACAGGCTTCGAACGCATCGCGCAGGCATGCAGCGATGGCGACCGGTTCTTTCAGGAAGGCGTCGTGGCCGTAAGTGGAATGCAGGACGCGCAAACGCACGGCGGCGTCGATGCCGGCGGCGAGCGCGCGCACGTCGTCGACGGGGACGAGGCGGTCTTCGGCGAAGGCGATCAGCGTGGTCGGCACGCGCACCTGGCGGGGATCCACGCGGTGCAGGTCGATGGATTCGGACAGGCGCAGGAAAGCCGTGGCCGGCGTGCGCTGCGCATAGGACGCGCCGTGGTCGGCGAGCCATTGTTCGGCGGCGCAGTGCGCGGTGCCGCCGGCGAGCGTGGCGTCGGCGTCGAAGCGCGCGCCGAATTCCTCCGGCGTGCGATAGCTCAGGAGCGCGAGTTGCCGCGCGAGCGACAGGCCCTGCGTTTCGGCGCACTGCAGCTGCCCGAGCTGGACGATCTGCCGCTGCAGCGCACGCCACGCACTCGCGAAGGGATGCGGGCGATGCGCCCCGGCAATGGCGACCAGGTGCCCGACGCGCTGCGGATAAGCTGCCGCGAACGCGAGCCCGACCATCGCACCATAGGAGCTGCCGACGATCGCCGAGAGGCGTTCGATGTTCAGATGATCGAGCACCGCCGCGAGCGCCGCCGCCTGGTCGAACGAATCAATCGGCGCATCCAGTGTGCCGTCCGCGCCGAGCCAGTCGATCGACACGACGCATTGCGTGTCGAGCACCGCGCGCTGGCGTTCCCACCACCCCGGTTCGCCAAAGGTCGAACCCGACGCGACATGGCGGCCCGCCGAGATGCCGCCGAGCACGGCGACGATGGGCAGCGTGGTGTCGCCGCGGAGTTCGTAGCGCAGCACGACATCGCGCACGCCGGCATGGCGCAGCGACAGCGAGCAGGGGAATTCGCCGCGGCGCGCATCGGCGACCGGGGTGGCGAGGACTTGCGGGTTCAAAGCGAGTGCGGCGGACATCGGACGCTCCTTGGACGGTGGGCCGCCATCGAGGTCCGCGGGTGCCTATGCGATCGAACCGCGCCAGGGGCGCGACGTCGATCCATCTGCCGGCAGGCCCAGGGGCCCCCGCAGGATTTGGCACCAATGCATCGCTTGCGCGATCCACGGTTGCCCCGGCGTCTTCGGGCCTGTCCCTCAGCCGGTCTCGATGGATGGCGCACAGGATGCACGCGGGTTTCGGGAGTTGTCAATCGCTTTATCGCAATGAAGCGATGGATGGTCGATCGTGTCTGCGCAAGGTGAACACGAGGCCTTCACGCTCACGCATACTTCGCCCATATGCGCCTCAGCCTTTTTCTCCCCATCGCCCTCCTCGCCGCCTGCAGCACCGCGCCGAGCCCCAAACCCCAGCCGCCCGCCCCTGCCGCCACCGTTGCGGCGCCGGAAGCGGTGACCGTGCCCGAGCGTTACGTCTCGGCGGAAACGCCCGAGGAAGAGCTCGATTCGGTCGCCACCTGGCAGTCCGACGAAGGCCTGGTCTGGCTCATCGCCACCGGCAAGTCCTCGCACCGGCTGGTGATCTACGACGCAGAAGACGGCACGCGCCTGCGCGACTACGGCAAGGAAGGCTCGGCGCTGGGCGAGTTCAACAGGCCCAACGGCATCGCGGTGTACGCCGACTACATGTTCGTGGTCGAGCGCGACAACCATCGCGTGCAGGTCATCCATTTGCCCGACCTTGAACCGATCGGCAGCTTCGGGGAGAAGGAACTTCGGAGCCCGTACGGCCTCTGGTTGAACGAGACCGAGCCGGGTGAGCTCGAGGTCTATGTCACCGACAGTTTCATGTACGGCAAGAAGTACGACGTGGTCCCGCCCTTCGAAGAACTGAACCAGCGCGTGCGCCGCTATCGCGTGCAATTCGACCAGGCCGCCCGCCTGCGCGCCAACTACGGCGGCGCGTTCGGCGACACGCGTCCGGATTACGCGCTGCGCATGGTGGAGTCGATCGCCGGCGACCGCGCGAACGACCGCATGCTCATCGCCGACGAAGACCGCCGCCATCTTTCGACGCTGCGCGAGTACACCTTCTCCGGCAAGTTCACCGGCCGCAGCCTGCCGCAGGACAGCTTCGGCGCGGAAGCCGAAGGCGTTGCGCTGTGGACCTGCCCCGACGGCGGCGGTTACTGGATCGCGGTGGACCAGCTCGCGCCGCTCACGCTGTTCCACCTGTTCGATCGCGTGACGCTCGCGCCGGTCGGCACCTTCCACGGCAACACGACGGCGCACACCGACGGCGTGGCGCTGCATGCGGCCGCAACCCCGACATTCCCGGGTGGCGCGCTGTTCGCCGTGCACGACGACAAGGCCGTGACCGCCTTCGATCTGCGCGATGTCGCGCAGGCGATGCACCTGGCGCAGGACTGCGTCGACTGACGATGCGCATTGCACGGCCCATGCTGGCGGCGTTGTTCGCGTTGTTGGCGACGCTTCCGTTCGCGCACGCGGGCAGCAAGGTGTACCGCTGGGTCGACAAGAACGGCATCGTGCATTACGGCGACCACGCGCCGACGGATGAGCAGACCAAGGGCAACAAGGTCCGCGTGATCCCCGTGCGCGCTGAACCCGGGGCGATGGCGCGCCTGCGATTGGAACGCGACGAAGGCGGTTCCCTCGCCTTCGCCGACAATGCGATCGGCGGGCCCGTCGAAGTGATGCTGAAGTTCACCAAGGTGGTGAACACGCGCGGCGAGCCCGACCTGCCGGCGCGCGCCATCGTGCCCGCCAACGGCAGCGTGCTGGTCGCGCGGCTGATGCCGGCGACGCCCGGCGCAGGCGAATTCGCACTGACCATGGAGGCGGTGCCCGGCGATCCGCGCGCCCATCCGCAGGACGTCGACTACGGCCTGCCGCTGCCGCGCAGCAGCATCCGCGTCCACCAGGGTTTCGGTGGCTCCTTCAGCCATACCGATGCGCAGAACCGCTATGCGATCGACTTCGGCGCCGACCAGGGCACGCCGGTGTTCGCCGCGCGCGGCGGCGTGGTGATGCAGGTCGAGTCGGATTTCGACAAGGCGGGCCTGGACCTGGAGAAATACGGCGGCCGTGCGAACTACGTGCGCATCCTCCACGACGACGGGACGATGGGCCTGTACGCGCACCTGCGCCCGGAAGGCGTGGTCGTCCGCGTGGGCCAGCGCGTGCGGCAGGGGCAGCAGATCGGGCTGTCGGGCAACACCGGCTTCACCAGCGGGCCGCACCTGCACTTCGCGGTGCAGGTGAACCGCGGCATGAACCTGGTCGCCATCCCCTTCCGCATGCCCGGCGTGACCGACGGGCGCTGACCGCCCCCTTATAATCGCGGCCTGTCCCGCCTCCCCCCGTGCGCGCCCGCGCACCGTCCCCATGTCCGATGTCTCCCTCGAAGCCGCGCGCCGGCGCACCTTCGCGATCGTTTCGCACCCCGACGCCGGCAAGACCACGCTGACCGAAAAGCTGCTGCTGTTCGGGGGCGCGATCCAGATGGCCGGTTCGGTGAAGGGCCGCAAGGCCGCGCGCCATGCGACCTCCGACTGGATGGCGCTGGAAAAGGAACGCGGCATCTCCGTGACCTCCTCGGTGATGCAGTTCCCGTACGAAGGCCGCGTCGTCAACCTGCTCGACACGCCGGGCCACGCCGACTTCGGCGAGGACACCTATCGCGTGCTCACCGCGGTGGACTCGGCGCTGATGGTCATCGACGTGGCCAAGGGCGTGGAAGAACGCACGATCAAGCTGATGGAGGTGTGCCGCCTGCGCGACACGCCGATCATGAGCTTCATCAACAAGCTCGACCGCGAAGGCAAGCCGCCGATCGACCTGCTCGACGAGGTCGAATCCGTGCTCGGCATCCAGTGCGCGCCGGTGACCTGGCCGATCGGCATGGGCCAGCGTCTGAAGGGCGTCGTGCACCTGGTCACGGGCGAGGTGCATCTCTACGAACCGGGCCGCAACTTCACGCGCCAGGATTCGACGATCTTCGCTTCGCTCGAGGATCCGGAACTCGAAAAGCGCATCGGTGCGCCGATGCTCGCGGAGCTGCGCGACGAACTCGAACTCGTGCAGGGCGCGTCGCATCCCTTCGATCCGGCCGCGTACCTCGCGGGCAAGCAGACGCCGGTGTTCTTCGGTTCTGCAGTCAACAATTTCGGCGTGCAGCTGCTGCTCGACTTCTTCGTCGAACACGCCCCGCCGCCGAAGCCGCGTGCGACCACCACGCGCGAAGTCGGCCCCTACGAGCCGCACCTGTCGGGCTTCGTGTTCAAGATCCAGGCGAACATGGATCCGCAGCACCGCGACCGCGTGGCGTTCATGCGCATCTGCTCGGGCAAGTTCACCGCGGGCATGAAGGCGATGCAGAACCGCACCGGCAAGGAAGTGAAGCTCGCCAACGCGCTGACCTTCATGGCGAGCGACCGCGAGATCGTCGAGACCGCCTACCCCGGCGACGTCATCGGCATCCACAACCACGGCACGATCTCCATCGGCGACAGCTTCAGCGAAGGCGAGACGCTGTCGTTCACGGGCATTCCGAACTTCGCGCCGGAGCTGTTCCGCCGCGCGCGCCTGCGCGATCCGCTCAAGCTCAAGCAGCTGCAGAAGGGCCTGGCGCAGTTGTCGGAGGAAGGCGCCACGCAGTTCTTCCGCCCGCTGATGTCCAACGACCTGATCCTCGGCGCCGTGGGCACGCTGCAGTTCGACGTGGTCGCCTATCGCCTCAAGGACGAGTACGGCGTGGATGCGAGCTTCGAGCAGGTCCAGGTCGCCACCGCCCGCTGGATCCGCTGCAACGATGCGAAGAAGCTCGAGGAATTCCGCGAGAAGAACGCCATGAACCTGTCGCTCGATGCGGCCGGGCAGCTGGTCTACCTCGCGCCGACCCGCGTGAACCTGCAGCTGGCGCAGGAGCGGGCACCGGCCGTGGAGTTCATGGCCACGCGCGAGCACGCCCACGCCGTCGCCATCGATTGATGGCCGTCTAGGGCAAAAACTCCATGGTCGTGGGAGGATGCTCGCGACCATGGACCCCGTCGAACCCGGTTTCGCCTCCGTCCCCCAGCCGCGCAAGGCCTGGCCGCAGGCGCTGCGCGAGGATGTCGCGAGCGCGTTGACCCACGGCTTCGGCGCGGTGGCGGCGCTCGCCGCCGGCGTGGTGATGATCACGCTCACCGCCCTGCATGGCGACGGCTGGCAGCTCGCCGCGTCGATCGTGTTCGCCGCGTCGATGTTCCTGCTCTATGTCGCCTCCACGCTGTACCACGCGATCCAGGTCCCGCGCGCCAAGTCCGCGCTCAAGGTGTTCGACCACTGCGCGATCTACCTGCTGATCGCGGGCACGTACACGCCCTTCACGTTGATCGGCCTGCGCGGCGACGTGGGGCGCAACCTGTTCGTCGCGATCTGGTCGCTGGCCGCGCTGGGCATCGTGTTCAAGTTGTTCTTCACGGGGCGGTTCAAGCTCGCCTCCACGCTGGTGTACATCGCGATGGGGTGGCTCATCCTGGTGGCGATCAAACCGGTGTGGGCGGCGCTGGATGGGTGGACGCTCGGTTGGCTGCTCGCCGGCGGCATCGCTTACACGCTGGGCACGGTGTTCTACCACCGGCCTTCGATGCGCTGGTCGCACGCGGTCTGGCATTTGTTCGTCGTCGCCGGCACGGTATGCCATTACATCGCCGTGATGTCGCAGGTGTTGCCGCACTGATCTTCACGCAGCGTTCGCTGTGTTGAATCGCGCACAACTGCATTCACCGTGCATCGACCCTCGCGCCGCAATGGTGCGGGTTCCATGGCTGATTCCCTTTCCAACGCGCGTGCCGTGTTCGCCAAACATCCCTGGTGGACGGCATTCGGCATCGTCGCGCTCGCCATCGCATTGCTGATCGCGTTCTGGGACTGGAACTGGTTCAAGCCGCTGGTCGAACGCCAGGTGGAAGCGCGCACGGGGCGCAAGTTCGAGATCACCGGAAACCTGGATGTCGATCGCTTCGGCTGGACGCCGCTCGTGAAGATCCAGGGCTTCCGGTTCGGCAATGCCGCGTGGTCGAAGGAGCCGACAATGGCCTCCGCCGATGACCTGCAGCTCGCGATCGCGCTGAAGCCGTTGCTGTTCCATGGGCAGGTGCAGGTGCCGGAGATCCGGTTGCGCAAGCCGCGTTTGCGGTTGGAATACGGGCCGGGTCGCGAAGGCAATTGGGTATTCGGCGCACCTTCGACGAGCACGACGCAATACGGTGCGCTGTGGATCAACGACGGCTGCGTGCGTTTCATCGATGCGGGCAAGGACACCGACATCGATGTCGCCGTACGCAGCGACCTGCATGACCCGTCGTCGAAGGCGCCGCCCGTGCTGGCGGAAGGCGGCGGGCGCTGGGAAGGCCGCAGGTTCACGTTGCATGGGCGCGCGGAGTCGCCGATCGCGCTGTCCGACAGCACGCGCCCCTATCGCATCGATGTGCATGCGATGGCCGGCAATACGAAGGGGCATGTGCGCGGGACCTTGCTCGATCCGTTCCGTCTGCGAGGTTTCGATCTCATGCTCGCGTTGTCTGGGCGCAATCTCGCAGAGCTTTATCCGCTGCTCGGCATCGCCGCGCCGGAGTCGCCGCCGTATGCGTTCGACGGGCGCTTCACGCGCGAGGTCACGCCCGCAAGCCGCACCGGCACGAAGGACACGGGCAACGTCTGGCATTACGACTACTTCACCGGACGCCTGGGCGATAGCGACCTCGGCGGCAGCGCGAGTTTCGAAACAGGTCGCGCGCGTCCGATCCTCAAGGCGAACCTCGTGTCGAAGCGGCTCGACTTCGACGACCTGGCGGGCTTCGTCGGCAAGCCGCCATCGGCGGGTGCGGGCGAGACCGCGACCCCCGAACAACGCGCCGCCGCCGCGCAGGAACAAGCGCGTCCACGCATCCTGCCCGACCATCCCTACGAACTCGACAAACTGCGCTCGATGGATGCCGACGTGCGTTGGAAAGCCCAGCGCATCAACGCACCGAAGCTGCCGCTCGACGACATGGACGCGCACCTGTTGCTCGATGCGGGCGTGCTGCGCCTGGATCCGCTGAACTTCGGCGTCGCCGGCGGCGACATTCGTTCGACGATCCACATGGATGCACGCGAATCCCCCATCCGCACGCGCGCCGACATCCTGGCGCGCGACCTTGACCTGTCGAAGCTGATCGTCGAGCCGGCGGTGATGAAGGACGCGATCGGCCGCGTCGGCGGCGACGTGAAGCTGACCGGCGCGGGCAATTCGATCGCGCGCATGCTGGGCACCGCGAACGGCGATGCCACGCTGGGCATGGGCAAGGGACAGGTGAGCAACCTGCTGATGGAGTACGCAGGCCTCGATATCGCCGAGTCGCTGAAGTTCCTGGTGGAAGGCGACAAGCGCATTCCTATCCGCTGCGCGTTCGGCGACTTCTCGGTGAAGGACGGCGTGATGACGTCGCGCTCGCTCGCCTTCGACACCACCGACACGCTGATCGTCGGCGACGGCAGCATCAGCCTGCGCGACGAAACCTACGACCTGCGCCTGCGTCCGCGCCCGAAGGACCGCAGCCTGTTTTCGTTCCGCTCGCCACTGCTCGTGCGCGGCACGTTCAAGGACCCGACGTTCCATCCGGACATGGGCCGGGTGGGCCTGCGCGCCGCGCTCGCGGTGTCGCTCGGGACGATCGCACCGCCGGCGGCGCTGTTGGCGACGCTGGAACTCGGCCCCGGCAAGGATGTGCCGTGCGGCGGGCAGTACGCGAAGTGATCAGCTCGCGATGTAACGCTGCAGCTGGTCGATCTCCACTTGCTGGTCTTCGATGACGGCCTTGACCAGGTCGCCGATCGAGACGACGCCCAGCACCGCATCGCCGTCGACCACCGGCAGGTGGCGGATGCGCTTGTCGGTGACCAGTTCCATGCAGTGCTGGGCGGTATCGGCGAGGCTCACGCGCACGACATCGCGGCTCATGATGTCGGCGACGGGCGTGGTCGCGGACGAGCGCCCCTGCAGCACGACCTTCCGCGCGTAATCGCGCTCGGACACGATGCCGACCAGGCGGCCGCCCTGCATCACCAGCAGTGCGCCGATGCGTTTTTCCGCCATCAGCTTGATCGCATCGAGCACCGGTTGGTCGGGCCCGATCGCGAAGACTTCAGGCGCTTTCGATTCGAGCAGGTGGCGTACCGTGCGCATCTTCGTGTCCCTCCGTCGCTGCCTGCGCCGAGGATACTCCCGTCGCCGGCCGCCAGGCGTCGACGAGGTAGAGGGGGCGCTGCTTGGCCTCCTCGTACAGGCGGCCGAGGTATTCGCCGATGGTGCCCAGGGCGATGAGCTGCACGCCGCCCAGGAACAGGATCACGGCCATCATGGTCGGCCAGCCCGCCACCGGGTCTCCCCACACCATCGCCTTCACGATGATCCAGAGGCCGTAGCCGAAGGCGAGCAGCGCGGTGGCCACGCCGATGTAGGTGGCCACCCGCAGCGGCGCGGTGGAGAAGCTGGTGATGCCTTCGATCGCGAAGTTCCACAGCTTCCAGAAGTTGAACTTGCTCGCGCCCGCCGCGCGCGGCTGGCGGCGGTAGGGAATGGCGACCTGGCGGAAGCCGACCCAACCGAACAGGCCCTTCATGAAACGGTTGCGCTCGCGCAGTTGCTTCAGCGCATCGAGCGCGCGCGGCGACAGCAGGCGGAAGTCGCCGGTGTCGGCGGGAATCGGCGTGCGCGAGAGGCGGCCGATGAGGCGGTAGAACCCGGCCGCCGTGGAGCGCTTCAGCCAGCCCTCGCCTTCGCGCGCCAGGCGCGTGCCGTGGACGTCGTCGTAACCTTCGCGCCACTTCGCCACGAATTCTGGAATCAGCTCCGGCGGATCCTGGCCATCGGCATCGAGGATCAGGACCGCGCCGGCGTCGACGTGGTCGAGGCCCGCGGTGAGCGCTGCTTCCTTGCCGAAGTTGCGCGACAGGCGCAGGACGCCGACACGCGCGTCGTTCGCGGCGAAGGATTGCAGCACGGCCCACGTCGCATCGCGACTGCCGTCGTCGACGTACAGCACGCGGCCGACGAGCCCGTCGCGCGCGAGTCCGTCGAGCACGCCCGCGATGCGCGGATGCAGCAAGGGCAGCGCGTCGGCTTCGTTGTAGGCGGCGACCAGCACCGTGAGGCGATGCTCCGGGTGGCGGGTGCTGCCGTGGTGGTGCGCTTCCATGGCGCGATGGTAGTCCAAGCGGCGCGCCGCGCTCAGTCCAGGCTGTGCAGCCACGCAGCGCCGCCGATCTGGCGGGCCTGGCGCTGGATGGCGTTGCTGCGGCGCTGCACGTAGGGGCCCGGGTGGCCGGCGTCGTAGCGGCGTGGGGCGGGCAGCACGGCCGCGAGGCGCGCGGCTTCCTCGGGCCCCAGGCGGCTCGCGTCCTTGCCGAAGAAGTGGCGTGCCGCGGCCTGCGCGCCATAGGTGCCGTCGCCGAATTCGACGATGTTGGCGTACACCTCGAGGATGCGTCGCTTCGGCCAGAAGGTTTCGATCAGCACGGTGTACCAGGCTTCCAGTCCCTTGCGCACCCAGCTGCGGCCCTGCCACAGGAACAGGTTCTTCGCCGTCTGCTGCGAGATGGTGCTGGCGCCGCGCAGGCGCTTGACGGGCGTGCCGCGCTTCTCGGCGCGTTCGACCATGCGTTGGTTGTGCTCGCGCGCTTTCTCGATCGCATCGAAGTCGAAGCCGTGGTGCCCGGCGAAGTTCTGGTCTTCCGCCGCAACGAGCGAGACCGGCAGCGCGGGCGCGATCTGGTCCAGGTCGCGCCAGGCGTAGGCCGAGCGATAACCGAAGTCGCCGTCGCCGATCGCTTCGAACTGGCGCGCGACCATGAACGCACTGAACGGTGGATCGACGAAACGCAGCACGATCACCTGCAAGGTCGTGACGACGAGGAATGCGAGCGGCAGCCCGACCAGCCAGCGCAGCAGTCGCTTGCGGCGGGGGCGCGCTTGCGTCCGCCGGTTCTTGTCCCCATCTGCCACTTCAACCCCTTCCTGCACCGCGAATGCGGCGCGCGTTGCGCGTGATCCCAAGGCGCGCATTATTCCAAGAACGGGATGCGGCGCGCACTGCAATGCGCGCCTCACGAAAGCCTGACGAACCCCCCATGAAGATCGACGCCATGCCCGATACCCACGACCACGACCACGCCGCCCTCCACCACGAGGACCGCCTGACGCGGTTCCTGCTGCCCGAAGCCGGCGTGCGCGGGGTGCGCGTGCACCTGACCGACACGTGGGGGCAGATCCGCTCCCGCGCGGAATATCCGGATGGCATCGCGCGCCTGCTCGGCGAGGCGACCGCGGCGGCGGCGCTGTTCACCGGCCATGCGAAGGTGGACGGACGCCTGTCGGTGCAGCTGCGCGGAAAGGGCGCGTTGCGGACCTTGTTCGCCGAATGCACGGCGGCCGGCACGTTGCGCGGCATCGCGCAGTTCGAAGAGGACGCCGCGGCGCCGCAGGGCCTGGCCGACCTGGGCCCGAACCCGATCCTCGCCATCACGATCGAAAACCCCTCCCCCCACGGGCGCGACCCGCAGCGCTACCAGGGCCTCGTGCCGCTGGAAGGCGCCGACCTGCGCGCCGCGTTCGAGCACTACTTCCAGCAGTCCGAGCAGTTGCCCACGCGCCTGCTGCTGGCCTCCGACGGTGATCGCGCCGCAGGCCTGATGCTCCAGAAGCTCCCGGGCGACGGCGGCGACGACGACGGCTGGACGCGGGCGACGGCGCTGTTCGACACCCTCACCGAGGACGAGTTGCTCGGGCTGCCCGGCCCCACCCTGCTCCATCGCTTGTTCCACGAAGAGGCACCGGAAATCCTGGCCGGCCGGCCCCTGCGGTTCGGCTGCTCCTGCTCGCGGGAGCGGGTCGAGGCGATGCTGGTCTCGCTGGGCGCCGACGAAGCCAGGGCGGCCGTGGCCGATGGCACCGCCCGGGTGCGTTGCGAGTTTTGTGGGCAGAGCTACGTGTTTACCGGGGAAGAGATCGAGGGGTTGTTCGCCCCTTCCCCGTCGGCTCCCATGCCCGCGCCGGAACGTACGCAATGATCGGGATCGGGACCGGTTTCATGGTTCGGAGGCAGCTTCCGCAGTAGAAAACGATTGTTAAATAAACATAAACGGAATAGGATCGTCGCACCCGTCCAGCAAGGAACTTCGCCCGACCGACCCGGTCACAGGCACCGCCATGCGCAACCTGTTCCGCCACCGATGCCTGACCGTCGCAGCCGCTCTTTTGCTGGCTGCTGGCGCGCATGCGCAGGTGCGTAACAAGCAGGGCACGGTCGAAGTTCCTGTGTATAACCAGGCGAGCGGCAAGGTCGAAGCGGTGCTGCTGCTGGAGCCGACGACCCAGTCGTTCGGCGTCCGCAAGCAATTCAGCGAAGGCGCGATCGAAGCGGCCTTCGGCCTCGGCGACGGCGATTCCCTCGGCCTCCTTTGCGACCGCCAGACGGGCCTGGGCGGCGCGATCTCCAACCTCGCCAACCACTGCCTCCTCGCCTCCATGGGCGACGACGGCACGGAAAGCCACCATTTCAACGCGACCACCGCGTTCAGCCGCAACGGCGGCCGCGTCGGCCTGAGCCTCGGCACCGGCCAGGAAACCCTGCCCGCCTGGCTCAGCCCGAATGCGCGCGGCAAGGTCGAACAGCACGACGTCGCGGTCTTCGGCCAGAAGGACATCGGCCGCGAAGGCTTCATCACCATCGGCGGAACGCTCGCGAAGGCACGACTCGTGTCGGCCGCGGACGAGCCGGAACTCGCCGATCGCTGGAACACCCGCAGCGTCACCATCGGCGGCGGCTACGGCAACTTCAGCGGCAACATCATCGGGCGCGTCATCGACGTCCCCGGCCAGCCGAACCAGTGGCAGGGCCTCGGCCTCGGCTTCACGTGGCGCACGCCCTGGAGCGGGCAGCTCACGGTCGGCGCGGAGAACGTGATCACCCGCGGCAAGAATCCGTTTGCGGTTCCCGCGGGCTCCGAAGAACAGGGCACCGTGCCCTACGTGCAATACCAGCAGGATCTCTGATCCCTGGCACGCGCCTCACGGGCGCGCGCTCATTCCCTGCGCAACGCTTCGATCAACGGCTGCAGCTGCGCCTCGTAGGGCGCCCACTTCGGCGTTTCGCGCGCCACCACCTTGTTGCGCACTTGCACCGCACTCGCGGTGGCCACGCCGCGCTTGCGCTCCTGCATCGCCAGCATCGCCGGATCGAACTCCAGTTCGCAGAACGCGGCGACGTCGCGCATGACGGTGTCGGGGTCGCGCGTGAGCCCGGCATAGTCGACGTCGAAGATGCGTCCCGGCCACACCGTGTGCCAATGCGCCATCAGGCGCTTGTATTGCGCGTGGAAGTCGCCGAGTTCGGCCTGGTCGTAGGAATACGGATTGGCGTCGGAGAACAGCTCGCGCAGGTTCGAGAAGCAGGTTTCCAGCGGGTCCCGCACCATGTGCAGGATCTTCGCGTGCGGCAGCGCGCGGCAGATGAAACCCAGGTTGAGGAAGTTCGACGGCAGCTTGTCGGTGAAATGGCGCTCGCCGGCGAGCCGCCATTCCATGTCGCGCAGGTAGCCCGCGCCGACCGCCGCGAGATCCGCCGCGCCCGACCGTTCGACGATCGTGCGATCGATGACGCCGCGGCAATGGTGGTCGGTCGCCAGGCGCATCTGGCTGGTGAAGTCGTAGAGCTCGCCGACGCCGCGCACGTCCGGATGGCCGTCGAGCAACTGTTCCAGCAGCGTCGTGCCGGAGCGATGCATGCCGACGATGAAGATCGGCGTGCGTGCACCCGGGTCGGGCGTCGCCGCGACATCGCCGGCGGGCACCGCGACCAGGTCGTCGACGAGGGCGCGTGAGTCGGCGGCGCGGTAATCGAGCGTCGCGCGCTTGGTGCGGCACATCAGCTCCAGCGCGGACCAGGCGCCCGGATAATCGCCGAGCTCGTCCAGCGCCTTGTGCAGCGCTTCGGCGAGCTGCGCGACTTCCTGCGGACGCCGTCCCGGCCGCTGCAGCTGCGTATGCAGCTCGGCGACGATGTTCGACGCAGGCGTCTGCTTGCACAGGCGCGAGAGCAACCACCAGCCTTGTGCGATTTCGGGGGCGCGTTTCACTGCGGCGCGCGCATCCTTCTCCGCCTCGTCGAATCGGCCCAGGTACATGAGCACGTGCGAGCGCGCGAGCAGCGTCGGCGGGAACATCGGATCGGCACGGCGTGCCTCATCGAGCAGGGCGAGCGCGCGGTCCTGTTCGTTGAGGTAACTGTATTGCGCCGCGCACACGAGGAGCACCGGGATCGGGACGCTTGCGAGCGGGCCTTGTGCGCGCACGAGTGCGTCGAGTTCGCGCGCGGCATTGAAGGTACGCAGGCGCGGTGCGAGCTCGCGGATCACGCCCGGATCGCGCGGCGCCAGTGCGGCGGCGCGCAGCGCGTATTCGCGCGCGGCGCGATAGCCACCGGCGAGCGACTGCACGTACGACAGCTGCACGAGCACGCGCGCGTCCCTCGGCCGGCGCGCATGCAGCGATTCGAACAAGGCGATCGCCTGCGGCCACTCCTGGCGGCTCGCATGCCATTCGGCCTGGCGCCAGGCCGGGTCGGCCTGCAGGTCCTGCGGGGTGCTCATGCCAAGGCTCCCGCACCGAGGCGATCGACCAGCGGCGCGAGCGGGCCGGCGTAACGACGCCAGGCGCCCACTGCGCGCGCGTGGATCGGTTCGCGCACCTGCGAACTGCTTGCCGTCGACGATGGGGTCGTGTTGCGCGTGATGTCCACCGCGGCGGCATCGAAGGGCAGCCCGCAGAACGCCATCACCGCTTCGGTCGTGCGCTCGGGCTCCGACACCAGCGCTTCGTAGGACACCGCCATGAACCGCCCCGGCAAGCTGCGCTCCCAATGCGCGACGAGCGCGCGGAAGCGCAATGCATGGTCGGCCAGTTCGCCAAGGTCGTAGCTGTAGGCGTAGGCGTCGCCGGCGAACAGCTCCTTGAAGTTCGAGAAGCACGCATCCACCGGCTCCCGCACGAGGCACAGGATGCGTGCCTGCGGCAGCGCGCGCGCGATGAAACCGGCGAAGAAAACGTTGAGCGGATTCTTGTCGACCAGGTGCGTGTGCGTGCCATAGCGATGCGCGGTGCGCGCCATGTACTCGCGGCCCGCGGCATCGAAGTCGATCCGCGACAGACGCTCGACCATCGCCTCGCTCGGCGGCGAGGAGACGAACAGGTCGCCCGCTTCCGCGAGCGCATGCGCAAACGCGTTGAGCTCCCCTGCACTGCCGACCTGCGCGTGGTTGCCGAGGATGCGCTCGAGCACGGTTGTGCCGGATCGCGGCATGCCGACGACGAACAGCGGTGTATGCGGCGCTGGCGTCGCATCAGGCGGCGCCAGCGCCGGTAGTGCGTGCAGCGCGTCGATGCCGCGCGCTTCGGCCGCCGCGTCGTAACGCGCCTGGCTGCGCATCAGTCGTGCACCGGCCGCGAGCTCGCGCCAGGCGGAGTCGGCATCGCCCGCATCGTCGTATTCCTTGAACAACGCGTAGCGCAGGTGCGCCTGCGCGATGGGATCCTGCGCATTCGCGGCAAGCGCCTGCGTGATGCGTGCGACGCGGCTGCGGGGCGGATCGGACTTGGCGTGGTAGGCCAGCGACCAGTGCGCGTAGGGATACGTGGGCGCGAGCGCGATGCTGCGCTCGAATTCGTCCGTGGCCTCGCGCATGCGCCCGGAATAGCGCAAGGCATTGGCGCGCGAGTAATGCAGCAGGTGGTGCGGCTGCGCACGCTGCATCGCCGTGTCGATCAGGCGCAGCGCCGCATCGAACTCGTCGATCAGCCACAGGTGTTGCGACAGCACCGCCGACTGCGCGAGCACCGCGGGTTGCGACCAGTCGGCATCGAGGATCAGGGCGCGCACGCGATCGCGCTCGTCGAACGCGAGCAATCGCATCGTCGCGAACGGCAGCATGTCCCAGCGGCGCATGTCGCCCACGAGGTCCGCGGCCGCGATCGCCTCGCGTCGCGCATCGCGGTAGCGACCCTCGCGCGCGGCGAGCTCGGACAGGCGCAGGCGCACCATCGGTTGGCGCGGCGCCGTCGCGAGGATCGCCTCGTAATGCGCGCGCGCCTGCGACAGCTCGCCCTTCGCTTCGCTCGCCTGGGCCTGCCGCCAGCGCTGTTCCAGTTCCTGTTGCTGCATCGGCGTTCCCGGGGTGGGTCGCCAGCATATCGGAGCGGCTTTCCGCGGCGCAAAAAAAGACGGCCACCCGAAGGTGGCCGTCCTCTTGAAGCTACAACCGTATCGCTTAGAAGTCGTACTGGACCATGAAGCGGACCGAACGCGGCGCCTGGAACGAAGCCGGAGCGAGGTACGTCTCCAGCGGCGTGCCGGTGGCGGCGTCTTCGGCGACTTCGGAGACCGAGGTGACCTTCTGCGAGTTCAGCACGTTGAACACGTCGATCTTGAACTGCAGGCCTTCCGCCCAATTCGGCGCGTAAGCCACGTTCATGTCGATGTTCGTGGTCCACGGCAGACGACCGGCCGTACCACGCGGCACCGGCGAGTTCAGGCAGCGCATGAACGACGAGCCGTACGGGTGCGGGTTGAAGCCCGGGCCCGGCAGCGTGCCCGGAGCGCGGTTCGGGTCGCGGTCGAGGTCGCCGAGGCAGTTGATCGGACGACCCGACTGCACGAGCAGGTTCGTACCGACCGACCACTGGTCGGTGATCTCGTAGTTGCCGAACAGCTTCAGGCTGTGGCGACGGTCGTTCGGCAGGTAGCCGTACGTGTCGACGGTCAGCTCGATGTAGTCGAAGTCCTGCGTGACCGAGGTGTTGTTCTGGCCGATGTCCGACTTCACGCCGCCTTCGGTGTTACCGATCGACTTGGCGTAGGTGTACGAACCCTGCAGGAAGAACTTGTCCCAGTTGCCGTCGAAGAAGAACTCCATCGCCTGGTACTTACGCTTGGCCTTCGGGCTGAGCGTGGCACCCGGAACGGTGACGGTGGTCAGGTTGCCGTTGTTCTGGAAGTCGGTCACGAAGATCGCGTCCGCACCCGGGTTGAACATGCGGCAGTACGGGAAGCCATCGTTCGGGATGACCGCCGCTTCACCAGCGCTGTTCAGCCACGCACCAGCAGCGTCGTCGTAGTTGTAACCACCGGCGTGCATGACGGCCGTGTAGTCGCAGTTGTCGTCGATCGCGGCCTTCAGGTTGCGGTAGATCGCGCGGACGCCGAGCGAGAAGTGATCCGTCAGCGCCTTCTGCATGCCGAGGATGTACTCGTCCTGGTACATCGGATCCAGGTTCTTCGAAGCGATCGTCAGCGGGTTCTTCGGCGTGCCGGCTTCGCCGTTCACGTAGCGGAAGGTGCCGCGGCTGGTCGCGCCGTTGTGCACGTACGGGTTGCCGGCGGCGTCCAACGGGGCGCCGGTCAGCGGGTCGACGGTGCCGCCCACGGTCGTGAAGTTGTAGTCCTCACGCGTGAAGAGCGACTGCGAGGCACCACGGACCGCGACGCTCGGGGTGAGCGGCAGGGCGTAGCGACCGGCGTTGCCGAACACCTTGAACGTCGAGTCACCGAAGACGTCCCACGAGAAGCCGAGGCGCGGGCCGAACTGGTTGTTGATCTTGACGAACGTGTTGCCCAGGCCGTCGATGTTCTCGAACGTATCCCAACGACCGCCGAGGTAGGCGATGAAGTTGTCGGTGATGTTCCAGGAATCCTGGATGTAGTACGCGTGCTGCTTGACCTTGTTCGTCGAACCCTGGTTGACGATCTGCTCGCGAACGCGATCGACGTCGTCAGGCGTGTCGAGCACGCCGTCCGGACCGGCGGCGGTCGAGTAGCGCCATTGGCGGCCGCCTTCGATCGACTGGCCGGCGATGGACTCGTAGTTGTCCACGTCGTAACCGAAGCGGACCAGGTGGTCGCCCAGCTGCCATTCGGCGTCGATGCGGAACTGGTCACGCTTGTCGCCCGAGTCGGTACGATCGATCGAACCGCCGGTGATGTTGCACTGGCTGACGTACGTACCGGTGATGTTGCGGCGGTACGCGCGACGCGCGTCCGTGATGACCGGGCAGCCCGACGCCGGGTTGTTCAGGTCGCCGGAGTAGGCCACGTCCACGCCGCCTGCGGTGCGCAGGTGCTGCGAACGCGAGAACTCACCGTGGCCGTACAGGGCCGACAGGGTGAACGTGTCGGTCAGGAAGCCGGTGTACTTCAGGATGTAGTTGTCGCCACCCTGTTCGGCGAAGTTCGTGCCGATCAGCGCACCGCGGTCGAGCGAGCCCGGGACGTTGCTGTAAACGTCGGTGTCCGTCTTCTGCTTGTCGGAGAAGGCGGTCAGTTCGAGCAGGTTGCTGTCGGTGATGTTCCAGTCCATCTTCAACAGCCAGGCCGGGGTCTTGGCAGCGGCGCTGGTGTTGGTGGAGGAAACGATCGAACCGAACGCTTCGTCATCCTGCTTGCGGTAGGAGACGAGGCCGTAGGCGAACAGCTTGTCCTTGATCAGGGCACCGGAGGCCCAGGCCGAGGCGACCCACTGGTTGGTGGTGTCGTTCGAGTTGTCCTGGCGCAGCGTGCCGTTGGTCAGGAACACGTCCTTGCCGTTTTCGCGCAGTTCTTCCGGAGCCCAGAAGACGTTGCCGCCGGCGTGGAAGTCATTCGTACCGCGCTTGGTGATCTGGTTGACCACGCCACCGAGCGAGCGGCCGAATTCGGCGCCGTAACCACCGGTCTTGATCTGCTGTTCCTGGATCGCTTCGAACGGAACGTTCGAGAAGTTCAGGCTGCGGAACGAGTTGGTGATGTTGAAGCCGTTGACGTAGTACTGGTTTTCCGCGACGGACGCGCCGCCGAACGAAGCCAGGTTGCCGAACGCGGCGTCGCCACGCACGGTGCCCGGGGCGAGCAGCGCCACCGAGGTCGTGTCGCGCGGAACCGGGATCTTCGCGATCTGTTCGGCCGTCAGGATGGTGGTCGACTCGACCGACGAGACGTCGATCGGGTTGATCGCACCGGCGCCGACGACTTCGATCGTGTCGAGCTCACCGCCCGATGCGGCGACGAAGTCGACGTTGGCAGCCGTACCGACGCTCACGTTGACAGTGCGCGGGGCACCGCCGTTGCGCGAGACCTGGTACTGGCCGATCGGCAGCTGCGAGAAACGGTAGGCGCCATCGGCGCCGACGGTGATCGTGCGCGAGAAGCCGGTGGTCGGATTGGTAACGGTGATGGTGTCGCCCGATGCAGCCTGACCGGTGACCGCACCCGCGGTATTGGTCTGTGCGGAGACGCCGCCGACGAAGCAGAGACCGAGTGCAACGGTCAGCGCGCTTCGCTTCAAGCCTTTCGACAGGTACTGAGAAGCCATGTGTATGAAACCCCCAAGGGACTTGTTTGATCTGGTGTACGCAACGTCAGCCGCAATTGGCGACCGACCGACTCTACAGTCGAAACAAATCCTTAACAAGGCCTTTTCTGGACTTTAAGAACCCAATTTCGCATTCAGGCGGGAAATCATCCTAAGCGCCTGAAATAGCGGGATTTCCGGGTTCTGTGACGGCGCACACGCAGTGACCCGGAGGGTCCAATTCATTCGCTTTTTGTTAGCCAAAACGCAGGACGGCCGCCTTTCGGCGGCCGTCCCGTCCCACTTTTGCTGCAGTGCGTCAGAACTCGTACTGGACCATGAAGCGGATCGAGCGCGGCGCCTGGAAGCTCGCCGGCTGCAGGTACTGCTCGGACGGCAGGCCGGTTTCCGGCACTTCCGCGGTTTCGATCACCGAGGTGACCTTCTGCGAGTTCATGATGTTGAAAACGTCCATCTTGAACTGCAGGCCCTTCGCCCAACCCGGCGAGTACGCGACATTCAAGTCGATGTTCGTGGTCCACGGCAGGCGACCTGCGGTACCACGCGGCACCGGCAGGTTGTTGCAGCGCATGAACGACGAACCGTACGGGTGCGGGTCGTAGGTCGCGTCGATGGGCGGCGTACCAGGCGCACGGTTCGGGTCGCGATCGAGCACGCCGATGCAGTTGAGCGGACGGCCCGACTGGATCAGCAGGTTCGCGCCCATGGACCACTCATCCGTGATCGAGTAGTTGCCGAACAGCTTCAGCGTGTGGCGGCGATCGTTCGGCAGGTAGCCGTACGTATCCTGGGTCAGCTCGATGTAGTCGAAGTCCTGCGTGACGCTGGTGTCGTTCTGCCCGATGTCCGACTTCACGCCGCCTTCGGTGTTACCGATCGACTTGGCGAAGGTGTACGAACCCTGCAGGAAGAACTTGTCCCAGTTGCCGTCGACGAAGAACTCCATCGCCGTATAGTTGCGCTTCGCCTTCGGCGAGAGGCGCGCACCCGGGATGGTGTTGGTCGTCAGCACGCCGTTGCCGAGCAGGTCGGTGACGAACACCGCGTCGCTGCCGGGGTTGAACATGCGGCAGTACGGGAAGCCGGGGTTCGGCAGCACGGCCACGTCGCCGTTGGCGTTGACGAAGCCACCGACGTTGCCGTCGTAGGAGAACCCGTTCGCGTCGAGCACGGCGGTGTAATCGCAGTTGTCGTCGATCGCCTGCTTCAGGTCGCGATAGATCCCGCGGATGCCCAGGGAGAAGTGGTCCGTCAGCATCTTCTGGAAGCCGAGGATGTATTCGTCCTGGTACATCGGGTCGAGGCTCTTCGACGCGATGGTCACCGGGTTCTTGCCGCGACCGTCTTCCGAGTTGAGGTAGCGGAACGTGCCACGGCTTTCGGCGTTGCCCGAGGTGTATTCCACGCCGTTGACGTCCAGCGGCGCGCCCGTGATCGGGTCGACCGTGCCGCCCACCGAAGTGAAGTTGAAGTCCTCGCGGCTGAACAACGAAGCCGATGCACCGCGGACGGCCACGCTGGGCGTCAGCGGCAGCGCGTAGCGGCCTGCGTTACCGAACACCTTGAACGTCGAGTCACCGAAGACGTCCCACGAGAAGCCGAGGCGCGGGCCGAACTGGTTGTTGATCTTGACGTAGCTTTCGCCGGCGCCGTTGAGGTTTTCGAAGGTATCCCAGCGGCCGCCGATGTAGGCGATGAAGTTGTCGGTGATGTTCCAGGAGTCCTGGATGTAGTACGCGTGCTGCTTCACCTCGACCGTGGCGCCCTGCTGGAAGAACTGCTGGCGCACGCGGTCGACGTCGTCGGCCGTGCCCAGGACGCCGTCGGCACCCGCGGCCGTCGTGTAGCGCCACTGGTAACCACCTTCGATCGCAACGCCGGCCTTGGACGTGAAGTTGTCCTCGTCGTAGCCGAAGCGCAGCAGGTGGTCGCCCAGCTGCCACTCGGCGTCGACGCGGAACTGCTTGCGCGTATCGCCCGAGTCGGTGCGGTCGATGGTGCCGCCGGTGATGTTGCAGGTGCTCGCGTACGTGCCGGTGATGTCGCGGCGGAACTGCGGACGCGCATCGACGATCTGCGGGCAGCCCGTACCGGTCGAGTTGATGTCACCGGTGTATCGCACGTCCAGGCCGTTGGCCGTGCGCAGGTGCTGCGAGCGGGAGAACTTGCCGTACCCGTACAACGCCGACAGGGTGAAGGTGTCGGTGAGGTAGCCGGTGTATTTCAGGATGTAGTTGTCGCCACCCTGTTCCTGGAAGTTCATGCCGAGGAACGAACCGCGCTGCGTCACGCCCAGCGGGTTGTTGTAAACCGTCTGGTCGGTGTTCTGCTTGTCGGAGAACGCCGTGAACTCGAGGATGTGCTTGTCGGTGATGTTCCAGTCCATCTTCAAGAGCCAGGTCGGGCTCTTGATTTCGTCGTGCACGTTGGTCGAGGCGACGATGGAACCGAAGGTTTCGTTCTGCACGTAGTTATAGGAGAACAGGCCATAGGCGAACAGCTTGTCCTTGACCAGCGCGCCACCCGCCCAGACCGAGGCCGAGTAGCCCTCGACGCTGTCCTGCGAGTTGTCCTGGCGCAGCGTGCCGTTGGTCAGGTAGACGTCCTTGACGTCCTCGCGGCCCCAGTCGGGCCGCCAAAAGACGTTGCCGCCGGCCTTGAACTCGTTCGTACCGCGCTTGGTGATCTGGTTGACCACGCCACCGAGCGAACGGCCGAATTCCGCGCCGTAACCACCGGTCTTGATCTGCTGTTCCTGGATCGCCTCGAACGGCACCTGCGAGAAGTTGAGGTTGCGGAACGAGTTGGTGATGTTGAAGCCGTTGACGTAGTACGCGTTCTCCGCGACCGACGCGCCACCGAAGGACGCGAGGTTGCCGAACGCCGCGTCGCCGCGGACCGTGCCGGGGGCAAGCAGCGCGACGCTGGTGGTGTCGAGCGGGACCGGGATCTTCGCGATCTGTTCGGCCGTGAGGATGGTGGTGGATTCGACGGACGTGACGTCGATCGGGTTGATCGCGCCGGTACCGACGACTTCAACGGTTTCGAGTTCCTGGCCCGGCGCGGCGGCCGGCGTCGCGGAGTAGTCCACGTTCGCGGCGGTGCCGACGTTGACGGTCACCTGCCGCGGCGATCCGCCGTTGCGCGTGACGGTGTACTGGCCGATGGGCAACTGCGAGAAACGGAACGAGCCGTCCGCGCCTGCCGTGATGGTGCGTGAAAAGCCTGTTGCCGGGTTGGAGACGGTGATCGTGTCGCCGGACGCGGCGCGACCCGCCACGGCACCTGCCGTATTGGTCTGGGCCTGCACGCCGCCGATGAAACACAGGCCGAGTGCAGCTGCGAGCGTCGTGCGCTTGAGGCGCCGTGAGAATCGATTTGAAGCCATTGCCATTCCCTCCTGCCGTTGGACGAAGAAGAAAGTGCGTAGGCCATCACGCTGGCCAATGCGGCCGACTATGGACTCGCAACGAATCCTTAACCAGCCCCTTCCCAGTGCGTAACGAAAAAAAGCAACGCGAATTCAGCTGCGGAGAAAGGGCCAAGCGCCTGATTTGACGGGAAAACTTCCACGGCCCGTTGGGGGCATTTCTCTGCCGTTTGCCGACGAACGGTAGGCCCGCCGTGGCCGCCCTAGGGCCCGGGAGCGTTTACAGCGGCCATGAAAAAGGCCGCCGGCTTTCGCCGGCGGCCCTGGGTGTTGCAACTCAACGCGTGGCTATCAGAACTCGTAACGGGCGGTGAAACGCACGTAACGCGGGGCCTGGAAGTTCAGGTCGTTGAGGAAGTCCGGGTCACGCACCTGCGCACCGGCGTTGACCTGCGAAGCTTCGTTGTACTCGGTCACCGTACCGGCGTTGAGCACGTTGAAGACCTTCATCTGCAGGGTCAGGCCTTCGAGCCAGTTCGGCGTGTAGGACACGCCCACGTCGAAGGTCTTCATCCACGGGGTGCGGCCGTACTCGCCACGGTTGGTCAGGCGGTAGCGCGTGCCGGTATCCGGGTCGACGATCGGGCCCGACGGGTCGATGCAGTAGAAGCTCGAGCCGCTGTAGTTGCCGATCGAACCCGCATCCGGCTCGCCGATGCCGAGGCCGCCGACCGGCACGAAGCCGTTGCAGTTGACCGGACGGCCCGACTGGATCAGCGCGTTGCCGCTCACCGACCACTCGTCGGTGATGTCGTAGGCGCCGAACAGCTTCAGCGTGTGGCGACGATCGTTCGGCAGGTAGCCGTAGGAGCCGTCTTCGAACGCAGCGAAGTCGAAGTCCTGCGTGGCGCCCGCGTCATCCTGCTCCAGCGTCGAGTTCACGTAACCTTCGACGTTGCCGATGCTCTTGGCGAAGGTGTACGAACCCTGCAGGTACCAGCCGTCGGACTTGGCGCGCTCCCAGAAGAATTCCACCGCGTGGTACTTGCGCTGGTACTCCGGCAGGCCGAGGTACGAGGCCGGCACGTTGTAAACCTGCAGGGTGCCCGAGTTCGTCGGGTCGAGCGCGATCGAGACGTCCTTGCCCGGGTTGATGATGTAGCAGGTCGGCATGTCGATGCCGAGGCCGTCCTGCGAGAAGCCCAGGCCATCCGGATCGGACACGACTGGCACGATGCCCTGATCGCGCGCCCACTGGTCGAAACCGTTGTGGGTGCACGCGTCGTCCATGCCCGCCTTCACTTCGCGGCTGATGCCACGGATGCCGAGCGACCACTTGTCGTTCAACTGCATCTGCATGCCCAGGATGAACTCGTCCTGGTACATCGGCTTGAGGTTGGTGGCGGCGACGGTGCGCGGATCCGGCGGGGTGAACGAGCCATTGACGTTGGTGTCGATGACCACGTCGCCCAGCTGCGGGGTGCCGTCGGCGTTGATACCGTTGAGCATGTACCAGGTTTCGTCGCTGTACTCGTAGCCCGAGCCACGGATGTTCGTGTTGGACGCGACCGGGATGTAGTAACGGCCGGCGTTGCCGAACACCTTGAACGTCGAGTCACCGTTGACGTCCCACGAGAAGCCGATGCGCGGCGCCCACAGGGTGTCGGACTTGATGAAGGTGACGTTGTCGGCGTTCTTGTTCTCGAACGTTTCGGCACGGATGCCGCCGTAGATCATCAGCTTGTCGTTGAGCTGCCAGCTGTCTTCCAGGTAGGCGGCCTGGTTGATCACGTCGAACGAACCGCTCTGGCCGAACGTGGTACGACGACGCGCGACGTCGCCGATGTCGACGCCGAAGATGTCGATCGAACGGAAGTAGCGGAAGTACTCGCCACCGGAATACGTCGTGCCGGCGTGCGTGGACTCGTACTTCTCCTGGTCGATGCCGAAGCGCAGCTTGTGCGAAGACACCTGCCATTCCGCGTCGATGCGCCAGGCGCGACGGTAGTCCATGTCGCCGCCGTGGAAGGCGTTGTCACGGACGGTGAACTGGTCGGGGTTCCAGCAGCCGATCGGGTTCAGCGTCAGGTTCGGGTCGCGGCTGTCGTAGATCGCGGGGCACTCGGCGCCCGGCAGCGACTTCTGGTAGTTGTTGACGTTGCTGAGGTAGCCGTACTGGGCCGCGATGGTGAAGGTGTCGGTGATGTAGCCGGTGTACTTGCCGATGTAGACCTCGCCACCGTTCTCCAGCGTCGAGTTGCTCGCCGGGCCGCTGTGGCTCGTCGGGAACGGGACGTCGGGGAAGTTGTAGGACGTGCGCTCACGCGTGTCCTTGTTCCAGATCCCCGTCAGTTCGAAGATGTGGTTGTCGGTAAGGTTCCAGTCCAGCTTCAGCATGCCGCTCGGATCGGTGTAGCTGTCGTGCGTCGAGCCGGCGTCGGTGAAGTTGTCGAACGTCTGGTCCTGGCCCTGGATCAGGCCGAAGAAGAACAGCTTGTCCTTGATCAGCGGGCCGCTGCCGAAGACGTTGTAGGTCAGCTGGTCGGATTCGTTCGAGGAACGGTAGACGATGCGCTGGCCTTCGAGATCCGGGTTGCGCGAGTACACGTCCTTGCCGCTTTCCTGCGCCCAGTCGGGGGCCCAGTACACGCTGGCGCCGCCGTGCCAATCATTCGTACCGCGCTTGGTCACGATGTTGACCACGCCGCCGAGCGAACGGCCGAACTCGGCGCCGTAGCCGCCGGTCTTGACCTGCTGCTCGCCGATCGCGTCGAACGGAAGGTCCGCGAACGAAACGAAGTTGCGGATGTTCGTGACGTCGAAGCCGTTGATGTAGTAACCGTTCTCCGCGACGGACGCGCCGCCGAACGAAGCGAGGTTGCCGAAGCCCGAGTCACCGCGGACGGTACCCGGCGCGAGCAACGCCACGTTGGTCACGTCGCGCGCCACCGGCAGCTGGTCGATCTGCTCGGCGGTGAACACCGTGGTGGATTCGACCGACGAGACGTCGATCGGGTTGAAGCTCGTCGCGCCGACCACTTCGACCGCATTGAATTCCTGCTGGGCGAAGCTGACGGTGCTACCGGTACCGACCTTGACCTGAACGTCACGGCTGGAGCCACCCGAGGTCACCTTGTAGTGGCCGGGCGCGAGCTGCGGGAAGTTGAAGCGGCCGTTGGAATCGACCGTCACTTCGCGCGAAACGCCGGTGTCGACGTTCTGGATGGTGACGGTCGAACCAGCCGCCGCGTCACCGTTGATGGAGCCGACCGAGCTCTGCGCGTAGACGCCGCCTGCAAAGCACAGGCCCAGCGCCAGCGTCAGCGCGCTGCGCTTGAAGCCTTTGGAGAACTGCCTGGAAGCCATTATTCCCCCCACGGGAAGTTGAATAAAGAAAGTCACAGCCCAATGCGGTCATGACCAACCGACTATAGGCGAAATAACAAATTCGTCACAACTGCCCAATGCAGGGTTAACGAAAAGAAACGTTCCATTCCTCGCGTCAACGCGTCGCTGGGTGGTGCGTTGCCGGCCGCGCGAACAAAAGAAAACGGGCCCAATGGGCCCGTTTCTTCAATGGTTTACAGCGTTTTCAGCACTCGACTCAGGAACGCAGCTCCGCCGCGATGCGACCGTGCTCTTCCTTCAGCGCTTCCGGCAGGCGGGTGCCGAATTCATCCAGGAAACCTTCCAGGCTGTCGAACTCGGCCTGCCAGCCGGCACGGTCGAAGCCGAAGAGGATCGAGCGGGCTTCGTCGGACAGGCGCACGCCTTCCAGGTGGATGTCCTCCGCGCGCGGCAGCGCACCGATCGGCGTGTCCTGCGCCTCGGCCTTGCCTTCGACGCGACCGATCATCCACTCGAGCACGCGCAGGTTCTCGCCGAAGCCCGGCCACAGGAACTTGCCGTCGTCGCCCTTGCGGAACCAGTTGACGTGGAAGACCTTCGGCAGCTTCGCGCCCGGCTTGTCGAACGACAGCCAGTGCGCGAAGTAGTCGGCGAAGTTGTAGCCGCAGAACGGCTTCATGGCCATCGGATCGCGACGCATCACGCCGACCGCGCCGGTCGCCGCCGCCGTCGTTTCCGAACCCATGGCCGCGCCGACGAGCACGCCGTGCGTCCAGTCCCGCGCTTCGAACACCAGCGGCACGAGCGAGGCGCGTCGACCACCGAAGACGATCGCCGAAATCGGCACGCCCTGGGCGTCCTCGGCCTTGGGCGACCAGCTCGGGCACTGGCGCGCGCTCACGGTGAAGCGTGCGTTCGGATGCGCCGCCGGACCGGCATTGAAATCGTATGCATTGCCACGCCAATCAAAGGAAGGCACGCGGTTGTCCAGGCCCTCCCACCACGGCTGGTTGTCCGCCGTGACACCGACATTGGTGAAAATCGTGTCGTGCTGGATCGTCGCGAGCGCATTCGGATTCGACTTCTCGGACGTCCCCGGCGCGACGCCGAAGAAGCCCGCTTCCGGGTTGATCGCGTACAAACGGCCATCGGGGCCGGGGCGCATCCAACAGATGTCGTCGCCGACCGTCCACACCTTCCAGCCCGCGTTGCGGTAGCCCTCGGGCGGAATGAGCATGGCCAGGTTGGTCTTGCCGCACGCCGACGGGAACGCCGCGGCGATGTAATGCGTTGCGCCCTGCGGGTTCTCGATGCCCAGGATGAGCATGTGCTCGGCGAGCCAGCCTTCGCTGCGCGCCTGGTGCGAGGCGATGCGCAGCGCGTGGCACTTCTTGCCGAGCAGCGCGTTGCCGCCGTAGCCCGAACCGTAGGACTGGATCGTCAGCTCTTCCGGGAAGTGCATGATGAAACGGCGGTTCGGATCGAGTTCGCCGATCGAATGCAGGCCGCGCACGAACGCGCCTTCGCGCTCGATGCGCGCCAGTGCCGCGGCGCCCATGCGCGTCATGATGCGCATGTTGGCGACCACGTACGGCGAGTCGGTGATTTCCACGCCGCAACGCGACAGCGGCGAATCGATCGGGCCCATGCAGTACGGGATGACGTACATGGTGCGGCCGCGCATGCAGCCTTCGAACAGTGCGTCCATCTTGGCGTGCGCATCGGAGGGCGCCATCCAATGGTTGTTCGGGCCGGCGTCCTCGCGCTGCGTGGTGCACACGAACGTCAGGTGCTCAACGCGCGCCACGTCATCCGGGTGCGAGCGGTGCAGCCAGCTGCGCGGATGCGTTTCGCTGTTCAACGGCAGGAGCGTGCCGTCTGATTCCATCTGCTTCACGAGTTCGGCGAACTCGGTGTCGCTGCCATCGCACCATTGGATGCGGTCGGGCTGGGTCAGCCTCGCGACGTCCATGACCCATTGGTTCAACGCTTCCAGCTGACTACCCATTGCGGTGTTCTCGACATCAAGGGGGTAAACGGTTCAGGCGCCCGGAATGAGCGTTTGCATCATGTGCTCCACGTAGGCCTCGAACTCCTCGTGCTGCATGTTCATCTGGTGCAGCTGCAGGTTGAGCTGGAGGAAGCCCACGTAGGCGGAATACAGCAGGCGCGCGCGGTGCTGCGCATCGGTGCGGCTCAGGCCGGCCTGGCGGAAGGACGCGGTGAGATAGTCCAGGCGACGCTCGGAGACGCGCACGATCACCGGCTGCACGGCGGGATGGTCCATCGCCTTGAGCAGTTCGGAATAGATGATGTGCGATTTGGCTTCGTGCGCGACCAGCTGGAACAGGGCGCGCAGGCGCTCGCGCGGGTCCGGGATCGGTTCGAGGGAACCGAAGACGGTTTCCTGCTCCACTTTCTCCCAGCGCTCGAGAGCCGCAACCAGCAATGCTTCGCGCGACGGGAAGTGCCAGTAGAAGCTGCCCTTGGTCACGCCGAGGCGGCGGGCCAGGGGTTCGACCGCGACGGACGCGACGCCGGTTTCGGCGATCTGGTCCAACGCCGCCTGCGCCCAATCTTCGGCGCTCAGGCGCGTACTGCGTTCGGTGCGGGCGGCTGCGGTCGTCATCGTGACAGTCTACCGTACGGTTCCATTCTCCAGAGTATGCACGCGGTGAGGTCCTGCGTTGACAGGGCTCGAAACCGCTGACCATACTTCGACGTATGGTGCCCTCCGGCACCCGCAACATCAACCCACCGAGGCCGAAATGAGCGTCGTCGTTCCCTTTCTCTTGCTGATCCTCGCGGGCGGTTTCGCGGCCTACCACCGGCTGCGGCTCGCGTACTGGGCGGCGATCACCGCCAGCCTGCTGGTCGTGGCCTTCCTGCTCGGTGCGAACGGCGTGGCCACCGGGATCGCCGCGGTGCTCGTCGCCGCCATCGCGATCCCCCTGCTCGTCCCGACCTTCCGCAAGTCGCGCATCACCACGCCCTTGCTCGCCTTCTATACGAAGCTGCTGCCCCCGCTCTCGGACACCGAACGCACCGCGCTCGAAGCCGGCACCGTCGGCTTCGAGGGCGAGCTGTTCTCGGGCAAGCCCGACTGGGACAAGCTGCTCTCGCTGCCCAAGCCGCAGCTCACCGCGGAAGAGCAGGCCTTCCTCGACGGCCCGTGCGAAGAGCTGTGCCGCATGACCAACGACTGGGACATCACCCACGTCCGCGCCGACCTGCCGCCGGAGCTCTGGGAGTACTGCAAGAAGCACAAGTTCTTCGGCCTCAACATCCCGAAGGAATACGGCGGCCTGGGCTTCTCGGCGCTGATGAACCACAAGGTGATCCAGAAGCTCGCCTCGATCTCCAGCGTGCTGAGCTCCACCGTGGGCGTGCCGAATTCGCTCGGCCCGGCCGAGCTGCTGATGCACTACGGCACCGACGAGCAGAAGGCCGAATACCTGCCGCGCCTGGCCGACGGCCGCGACGTGCCCTGCTTCGCGCTGACCGGCCCGTTCGCCGGTTCCGACGCCACCTCGATCCCCGACTACGGCATCGTGTGCATGGGCGAGTGGAACGGCGCGAACGTGCTCGGCTTCCGCCTCACGCTCAACAAGCGCTACATCACGCTCGCCCCCGTGGCCACGCTCATCGGCGTCGCGTTCCGCATGTACGACCCCGACGGCCTGCTCGGCGACAAGAAGGACATCGGCATTTCGCTCGCGCTCGTGCCGCGCGAAACGCCGGGGCTCGACATCGGCCGTCGCCACTTCCCGCTCAACTCGCCGTTCCAGAACGGCCCGATCCACGGCAAGGATGTGTTCGTCCCGCTCTCGCAGCTGATCGGTGGCGAGGACTACGCAGGCCGCGGCTGGCAGATGCTGATGGAGTGCCTGTCGATCGGTCGTTCGATCACCCTGCCCTCCACCGCCAGCGGCGGCGCGAAGATGGGCGCGATCGTCACCGGCGCGTATGCGCGCATCCGCAAGCAGTTCGGCCTGTCGGTCGGTCGTTTCGAAGGCGTGGAGGAAGCGCTCGCGCGCATCGCCGGCAAGGCGTATGCGATCAGCGCGTTGTCGCAGGCCACCGCCGCGGCGGTCGCGCGCGGCGAAAACCCCGCGGTGCCGTCGACCATCGCGAAGTACCACTGCACGGAGATGGGACGCGAGGTCTCGCGCGACGTCATGGACGTCCACGGCGGCAAGGGCATCATCCTCGGCCCGCGCAACTATGCCGGCCGCGGCTGGCAGGCCACGCCGATCATGATCACGGTGGAAGGCGCGAACATCATGACGCGCTCGCTGATGATCTTCGGCCAGGGCGCGATCCTGTGCCACCCGTGGGTCATGAAGGAAATGAAGGCGGCGCAGCTGGCCGATGCGAACGAACGCATCGACACGTTCGACGACGCGCTGTTCGGCCACATCGGCTATGCGATCTCCAACGCCGTGCGCAGCTGGTGGTTCGGCCTGACCAGCGCGCGCATCGGCAAGGCGCCGGGCGACGAATACACCAAGCGCTTCTATCGCAAGCTCGATCGCTATTCCGCCGCGCTCGCGGTGATGGCCGATACGTCGATGCTGCTGCTCGGCGGCAAGCTGAAGTTCAAGGAGTCCCTGTCGGGCCGCCTGGGCGACGTGCTCTCGCAGCTGTACATCTGCAGCAGCATGCTCAAGCGCTACGAAGACGAAGGCCGCCCGGTCGGCGACCAGCCTCTGCTCGCCTGGGCCTTCCACGATTCGATCAACAAGATCGAAACCGCGTTGTCCGGTGCGCTGCGCAACTTCCCGATCCGTCCGGTGGGCTGGGTGCTGTGGGCGCTGATCTTCCCGTGGGGCCGCCGCGCGCAGCCACCGAGCGATCGTCTGGGCCATCGCGCCGCCTCGCTGCTGATGACGCCGTGCGATGCGCGCCAGCGCCTGGCCGAAGGCGTGTTCACCGCGCCCACGGCGAACAACCCCGCCGGCCGCATCGACAGTTACCTGCCGAAGGTGATCCTCGCCGAACCGGTCGAGCGCAAGTTCCTCAAGGCGCTGAAGAACAGCGACATCGAAGCGCTCGAGTTCGATGCGCAACTCGACGAAGGCGTGCGCGAAGGCTGGATCACCGCGGACGAGCGCAAGCAGCTCGAAGAACTGCGCGCGATGACGCTGGATGCGATCAGCGTCGACGACTTCGAGTCGTGGGAGCTGCGCGCCGCGTCGTTCGAACAGGCGGCCGGCGTCGGCCATCCGCGCGCCGCGGCCTGACCGCGGCGTGTCGGTCCTCTCGCTCTACCGCCGCGTCACGCGCTGGCCCGGCGGCCATTGGATGTTCGCGCGCGCCGTATGCTGGCGCGCGCCCTACTTCGCCAGCATCGCCCCACGCATCGCGGTGCTGGAACCGGGCCGCTGCGAAGCCTCGATCGCGCACCGCCGCAAGGTGACCAACCACATCGGCACCGTGCATGCGATCGCGCTGTGCAACCTCGCCGAGTTCGCGGGCGGGCTGGTGACGGATGTGTCGATCCCGCCCTCGATGCGGTGGATCCCGAAGGGCATGCAGGTCGAATACCTCGGCAAGGCGAACGGCACGATGCACGCCGTCGCCACGCCCGACATCCCCGCCGTCGAAGCGGCGCAGGGTTACGAATTGCCCGTCACCGTGCTGGTCAGCGATCCGCAAGCCGCGCCCGTGTTCCGCGCGCGCATCGCGATGTGGGTGTCGCCGCGCCGTTAGGGCGACCAGGCCACCAGCGCGGCGGCCATCAAGCCCGGGAACGCCTGGATGAAGAAGATCTTCCGGTTCGCCGTCGCGCCACCGTACAGGCCCGCGAGGATCACGAACGCGAGGAACAGCAGCACGATCTCGCGCGACTGCACGATCAGGCCATAGAGCAGGCCCGCGGCGAGGAAGCCGTTGTACAGGCCCTGGTTGGCCGCCAGCACGCGCGAGGCCGCCGCCGATTCCGCGCCCTGGCGGAACGTGCGCAGCCCGATGGGTTTGGTCCACAGGAACATCTCGAGCACCAGGAACCACGCGTGCAGCAGCGCGACGAACACGACGACGAGCGTGGCGGCGAGGGTCATGTCAGTGTTTCTTCTTCTTGGAGGAAGACTTCTTCGTCGATGATTTCTTCGACGACTTCTTCGACGTCGATTTCTTCACCGGCTTGGGCTCCAGCGACGCATGCCACGCCTTCAGCACCGCGGCTTCGCGTTCGGGCGGCAGGCCCGCCTTCGGATTCGCGCGACGGTCCGGCGGCAACGAGCGCCAGTACGCGAGCGTGTCCGCCACCGTCGTGTCGAGCGGGCGATATGTCAGGCCCGCGGCCTGCGCCTTCGCGCTGCTCATGCGGCCGAAGCCCGCGTTCTCGCCTTCGGCCGGGATCCACACCGGCATGTCCTGCCACGCGCTCACTTGTTGCTTGTCGAGGAAGGCCGCCGGCACCCACGTCACCGTCGAGGGCTTGGCCGCGATGCGCTGGCAGCTGTCAAGCAACTCGCCCATCGTCAACTTGCCGCCGGGCGCATCGGCGTTGAACGTGCCGAAATTGCGCTGCTCGATCACGTGCAGCATGAAGGCCGCGAGGTCGCGCACGTCGATGAACTGCGTCGGGTCCGCCGCACTGCCCGGCCCGAGGATTTCGCCGCCGCGATCGGCGCGCGCGGGCCAGTAGGTGAAGCGATCGGTCGTATCGCCGGGGCCGACGATCAATCCGGGACGCACGACGGTCACGTGCCCGGGGATCTCGCGCTGCGCCGCCGATTCGCACAAGGCTTTCAGCCCCCCGTAGGTCTCGCCCGTCACTTCGGTGACGTTGGGATCGGCGAGCTGCGCAACGGGCGCGCTCTCGTCCTGGTTCGGCACGTCGAGCCTGGCGTACACCGAGATGGTGGACACGAGCAGGTACTGGTCGACGCGCTTGGCGAGCAGTTGCGCCGAACGCGTCACGTCGGCCGGCAGGTAGGCCGAGGTGTCCAGCACCGCGTCCCACTTGCGGCGCCCTTCGAGCGCCTTCATGTCGGTCTTGCGGTCGCCCTGCAGTTGTTCGATGTCCTTGAACTCTTCGCCGCTGAAGCGCGTGGGATTGGTCTTGCCGCGGTTGAACAGCGTGAGCTTGTGGCCCTTCGCGCGCGCGGCCTCGACGAAATGCGGACCGAGGAAACCGGTGCCGCCCAGCACGAGGATGCGCAGCGGTGCGCCGGGCTTGCGGAACGCGTCGTCGTTGGTGTCCTCCGCAGCGGGCTTCTTTTTCCGTGCGAACGCGGGCATCGCGGCAAGGCCTGCGGCGGCGAGCGACACGGTGAGGAAATCGCGGCGGCTGGTCATCGAGTCGGGTCTCCTGGTTGTCCTCCGGATGCTCCCGGGAGTGTGCGCTGGAGGCGCACCACGCGCCATGCGCAAAGCGTGAACGCGCATGCAAGACCGGCGCCCGCCAGGAACACGATCCGCGAACCGAACAGGCTCAGCGCCTTGTGCAGCCACACGAAGCTGACATCCCCCGTGCGGTACACGAAGGTGTCGATCGCGGCCTTGGCCTTGTAACGCCATTCGCGCGCAACGCGCGTGTAGATCGTCTCGCGGCCGGGCTTGCCCAGCGCGAACTCGCCGCCGCGCGTGACCACCTGCACCACCGCAACCAGCATCGGGAATGGCGAGGCGGCCAGCAGGCAGAAGCCGAACAGCACCAGGATGCCCGGGAGCAGCAATGCCGGCCCCACGCCATGGGTGCGCAGCAACCAGCGTGTGAAGAGCAACTGCACCGTGATGGCGAGCAGGTTGATCGCCAGGTCGATGTTGGCGAAGTACGTCGTCGCGCCTGCGGCATCGGCGGCGAACAGATGGCGCACGATCGCGGCCTGTTCGTTGTACAGCAGCGTGCCCACGCCGACGCCGAAGAACATCAGCAGCGCCAGTGCGCGCAGCAGGGGTTCGCGCCACACCAGCTGCAGGCCGGCCCATACCGAACCGCCGATCGCGTGCTCGCCGCTGGCCTCGCCATGCGCACGTTCGCGCCGCAAGGCCCAGGGCCGCAGTTGGAAGATGCACACCACGCAGGCGCCGAGGAACGCGATGGACACCAGCAACAGGTTGGCCACGCCCACGCGCTCGGCCAGCGTGCGCGTGATCGCCGGGCCGAGCAGCGCGCCCACCGTGCCCGCCGCGCCGATGTAGCCGTAGTAACGCTTGGCGTGCGCGTCGTCGAACACGTCCGCCATGAAGCTCCAGAACACGGTGACGGCGAACAGGTTGAACACCGCCGTGAAGATGAAGAACGCGACGCCGCGCCCCGCCACCTGCCGATCGAAGGCCAGGTAGAAGGCCATCAGGCAGGCGATGAACACGGCGTACACCACGGGCAGGAACACGCGCCGCGGGAAGCGCGCGACCAGCGCGCCGTACAGGGGCTGCAGGACCAGCATCACCAGGAAGGTCCCGGTGAAGAGCAACTGCAGCGTGAAATCCCGCAGGTCCCAGCCGCGCGCGTCGGCCCACGCGACCCAGGCGCGCGGGAACACGGCGAGTGCGTCGCTGGAGGCGCCCATCGCGTCGCGCACCGGGCGCAGGACGTAATAGCCCGTCAGCAGGCAGAAGAAATAGAGCATCGCCCACCACAACGGGGGCGACTCGGCCAGCGCGCCGCGGAACCGCGCCAATCCGGGCTTGGTGTCTCCAGCGTGCGGCATGGGGGTCCCGGCAGCGAGGTGCGCCGCACGTTAGCCCATGGCGCCTGCGCCCCGCTACCATCGGAGGCTCGCCTCCCCCTGGAATCCCCGCTTGCACGCGTTCGACTACATCATCATCGGCGCAGGTTCGGCCGGCTGCGTGCTCGCCAATCGACTGTCGGAAGACCCGAACGTCCGCGTGCTCCTGCTCGAGGCGGGCGGGCGCGACTGGCATCCCTTCATCCACATGCCCGCGGGCCTGGCGAAGCTGTCGGGCACCAAGGGCGTGAACTGGGATTACTACACGGTCGCCGAGAAGCAGCTCGACAACCGCACGCTGTGGTGGCCGCGCGGCAAGGTGCTCGGCGGTTCGAGTTCGATCAATGCGATGTGCTACATCCGCGGCCATGCGCGCGACTACGACGACTGGGCCGCGCACGGCGCGACCGGTTGGAACTGGGCGTCGGTGCTGCCCTACTTCAAGCGCAGCGAAGGCAACGTGCGCGGCGCGGATGCGTACCACGGCGCCGAGGGCCCGCTCACGGTCTCCGACCTGCGCTACGTCAATCCGCTGACCGAGGTGTTCGTCGAAGCGGGCCGGCAGGCCGGCATTCCGCACAATCGCGACTTCAATGGCGCGTCGCTCGAAGGCGTGGGCCTGTACCAGGTCACGCAGCGCGACGGCGCGCGGTGTTCGGCTGCGGTCGGCTACCTGCATCCGGTGCGCGCGCGGAAGAACCTGGTCGTGCGCACCGATGCGATGGTCACCCGCATCACCTTCGACAAGGGGCGCACCAACGGCGTCACCGCCGTCGTGCGCGGGCAGGCCTACCACTTCGAAGCCACCCGCGAGGTGCTGCTCAGCGGCGGCGCGATCAATTCCCCGCACCTGCTGATGCTCTCCGGCATCGGCCCCGCGCGCGAACTGCAGCGCCATGGCATCGCGGTGGTGCACGACGCGCCGGGCGTCGGCGAGAACCTGCAGGATCATCTCGACATCTGCACGCTCGAGCATTCGACGCAGCCGATCACCTACGACCGCATCAGCGACGTCAAGGTGGCCTACGACTATTTCCTGCGCGGCCATTCCGGCGCCGGCAGCAGCAACATCGCCGAGGGCGGCGGCTTCGTGCGTTCCTCGCTGGCACCGGACGAACGCCCCGACATCCAGCTCCACTTCCTGCCCGCGATGCTCGACGACCACGGGCGCCACCGCCTGCGCGGCGACGGCTATACGGTGCATGCCTGCTTCCTGCGCCCGCGCAGCCGCGGCCGCATTGCGCTCGCCAGCGGGCGCGCCGGCGACAAGCCGCGCATCGAAGCGAACTACCTGACGGATCCGGACGGGTTCGACATGCGCATGATGGTCGAGTGCGCGAAGGTCTCGCGCACGATCCTGGCGCAGAAGGCGTTCGACCCGTATCGCGGCGAGCCGATCTTCCCCGCGCGCCGCGACCTCGACGATCGCGACCTGGAAGCGTTCGTGCGTGCGAAGGCGGAGACGGTGTACCACCCGATCGGCACGTGCCGGATGGGCAGCGATGCGCAGTCGGTGGTCGATCCTTCCCTGCGCGTGCGCGGCGTGGAAGGCCTGCGCGTGATCGATGCGTCCGTCATGCCCGCACTCGTCAGCGGCAACACCAATGCGCCGACGATCATGATCGCGGAGCGTGCGTCGGACCTGATCATCCGCGCCTGAAGCAGAAGCCGCTGACGCGCCTCAGGCGCGCTCGAGCATCGGCGGCAAGGGGCAATGCAGCGCTGCGCAGATCGTGCGCAGCAATTCGGATTCGGCCACGGTCACCGTGCCGTCATTGCCGATGGTCGCGACCAGGCCTTCGACCACCGCCTGCTTCGCCAACGGATCCAGCGCATCCAGCGGCGCCCAGGTCGCATCGAGCGCGAGCACGCCTTCCTTGCGCGGAAGGTAGGGCAGGTGGTCCTGCGGGAGCACGCGCTGGATGCCGGTGAGATAGGCGCGCTGCGCGGCCTCGGGGCTCTCGTGGCCGGACTGCGCCACGACGCAGAGCATCGTCGCGATCTCGCTGCGCACGTCGGACAACTTGTTGCGGCCGAAGCGCATGTGCCGCGCGGGGTCCAGCGATTCGGTCACCTGCACCTGCAGCAGGCGGCCCAGGCAGTATTCGAACAGCGATACGCGGCCGTCGGTGTGCACGACGGCGTGCACGGCGTCGAGGAACACGTCGAGCTCCGGGCGCGGCCGCAGGCGCAGCTCCGGGAAGGCGAGCGAGGCGAGCGGAAGGCGTAGCGCGGGATGCAGCGCGGCGAGGTGCTGCGTGCGCAGTTCGGCCGCATGCGTGGCCATCGCCAGGCCCAGGCGTGCCGCGATCTCTTCGCGCTGCAGCGCCTGCAGGCGCTTGTCGTCATCGAGCAGCAGGCCGAGCAGCAAGGGCATGACCAGGTCGCGGCGACGCACCAGCGCGCGCACGGTGTCGGGGATCTTGTCGACGATCGCGTCCGCGCGCTTGTAGTCGTCCGCATTGGGCCGTGCGACCTGCGCCACGACCATCGGCGGCGTCACCGCCAACTGCGCCTGCTCCGAGGGCAACTGCGCGCCGCTGCCGGCGACGAGCCCGAGCTGCACGTCTTCCTCGAGCCCGTTCGGCGGATTGGCCAGCCAGCGCTGTTGCAGCGCCTTGAGGTTCTCCGGGCGAAACGAGGGCTCCAGTTCCTGGATGCGTTCGATCAGCGGCGGATGCGTTGCGAACAGGCCGGAGAATCCGACACCGTCGCCGAACAGCATGTGGCTGACTTCTTCCGCATCGTTGCGTTCGTTGAGGCGCGAGCCTTCCTCCAGTCCACCGATCTTCTTCAGCGCACCGGCCAGGCCCGTCGTCTGGCGCGTGAACTGCACCGCCGAGGCGTCCGCGAGCTTCTCGCGCTGGCGGCTCACGCTGGCCTTGATCATGCGGCCGAAGAACAGGCCGATGTAGCCGACGACCATCGCGATCAGCGCGGCGACCAGCACCGCGCCCGCGCCCTTGTTGCGTCCGCCGAACCGCCCGTGCTGCAGGATCTTCCGGCCGATGAGCCCCAGCATGAGGATGCCGAACAGCACGCCCATCAGGCGGATGTTGAGCCGCATGTCGCCGTTGAGGACGTGGCTGAACTCGTGCGCGATCACGCCCTGCAGTTCGTCGCGGTTGAGGCGGTCGAGCGCGCCGCGCGTCACCGCGATCACCGCATCCGACGGCGAGTAGCCCGCGGCGAACGCGTTGATGCCCGCCTCGTGTTCGAGCACGAAGATCTTCGGCACCGGCACGCCGGAGGCGATGGCGATCTCCTCCACCACGTTGCGCAGGCGCCGCAGGTTGAAGTCGGTGGTGTCCGCGGCGATCGGCGTGCCGCCCATCTGCAGCGCCACCGATTCACCGCCGCCGCGCAGCGAGGCGATGCGATACAGCGAGCCCAACCCGATCACGCCGAGCGTCAGCACCGTGCAGAACACGAGCAGCGCACCGCCGTCCCCGCCCCCGGTCGCGCCGAAGGCCAGGAACGCGGCGAAGTCGACCGAGAGGACGATGCCAAGTACCGCCAGCCCGAACAGGAGGATCAGGCGCGACGAATTCCGCCGCGCCGCCGCCTGGCGCTCGAAGAAGTTCATGCGGGGATCGGTTTAGAACTGCACTTTCGGCGCCGCACGCACCTGCGCCTGTTGCTCGTTGGGAATTTCGAGCAGGGCGGCGGGCAGGAACTGGAACATGCCCGCGAAGATCGACGACGGGAAGGTCTCGCGCTTGTTGTTGTAGGCCATCACCGAATCGTTGAAGGCCTGGCGCGCGAAGGCGACCTTGTTTTCCGTCGAGGTCAGCTCCTCGGTGAGCTGCATCATGTTCTGGTTCGCCTTGAGGTCCGGGTAGGCCTCGGCGACCGCCATCAGGCGGCCCAGCGCGCCATTCAACACGCCCTGCGAGTTGGCGAGTTCGGCCATGGCCGACGGGTCGCCGGGACTGGCCTTCGCGGCGGACAGGCCCGACATCGCGGCGCTGCGCGCGGCGATCACCGCCTCCATCGTCCCGCGCTCGTGGGCCATGTAGCCCTTCACGGTCTCGACCAGGTTGGGAATGAGGTCGAAGCGGCGCTGCAGCTGCACGTCGATTTGCGCAAAGGCGTTCTTGAATGCGTTGCGGGCGACGACCAACCCGTTGTACATCCCCATCAACCAGAAGCCCACGACCGCCACAATTGCGAGCAGGATCAAGAAAGCAAGCATCACATTCCCCTTGTTCATGCAAAGCGCGGATCTGGCGCTATGATCGGCCAGCATTTCGCAGCATACGCAGGGGGCACGCCCGATGAAAGGCGCTTCACTTCGGGTGGTAAGGACATGGCGGGCCGCCCTGGTCGGCCTGCTCGTCCCCATCGCCCTCGGCTCCGCCGCCCAGACGCCGTTGCGTTGGGAAGGCTCACCGAATCCCGCGCCTTCGTCTGCGACGCCCAGCACGCCTTCCGCACAGCCCGTCCAGCTCGCCACCGCGTCGCCGGTGCGCAGCCAGGGCCTGGTGCCCAACCCGCTTCCCGTCGCCCCCGGCTTCGACGTGCGCCAGTTCGAAGACATGGCGCAGCAACTCGTCTCCGACCAGCGCATCCCCGGCATGGCGATGGCGATCGTGCAGAACGGGCGCATCGTCTCCATGCGCGGCTACGGCATCACCGACACGCGCGCAGCCGAACCGATCGATGCGCACACCGTGTTCCGCCTGGCGTCGCTGTCCAAGGCCTTCGCCGGCACGATGACGGGCTTGCTGGTGAACGACGGCGTGATCCGTTGGGACAGCCGCATCACCGACTACCTGCCCGACTTCCACCTGCAGAACGACTACGCGACGCAGCGCCTGACCGTCGCCGACGTCCTGAGCCACCGCGTCGGCCTGGTGCACAACACCTACGACCGCGACCTCGAAGGCAACATGGACTACCGCGCGCTGACGCAGAGGCTCGCCTTCGCGCCGTCCGCGTGCCTGCCCGGCGATTGCTACGGCTACCAGAACGTCGCCTTCAGCCTGATCGGCGATGTCGTGTTCGCCGCCACCGGCACGTTCTACCAACAGGAAGTCGAGCGCCGCATCTTCAAGCCGCTCGGCATGGACGACGCGTCCATCGGCCTGGAAGGCATCGAAGCGAGCCCGCGCTGGGCGAAGCCGCACGTGCGCGGCCGCGGCGGTTGGGTGTCGATGATGCCCAAGCCGGCTTACTACCGCGTCGCACCGGCTGCCGGCGTCAACGCGAGCATCTCGGACATGGCGCAGTGGCTGCTCGCGCACGGTGGCCATCGCCCCGACGTGCTGCCTGCGCCGCTGCTCGCGACGCTGCACGCACCGCTCGTCTCCACGCCCACCGAACTGCGCGGCACCTGGCGCCGCCAGCGCCTGTCGTCGGCGGGCTACGCCATCGGCTGGCGCGTGTACGACTACGCGGGCCACCAGGTCGTCTTCCATGCCGGTGCGGTGCAGGGCTATCGCGGGATGGTGGCGCTGCTGCCGGAACGCGACCTCGGGATTGCGATCCTCTGGAACAGCGAAAGCTCGCTGCCCTCCGGCCTGTTGCCGAGCATCCTGGACAAGGCGATCGGCCTGCCGGCGCAGAAGTGGCTCGACGTCGAACCCTTCGACGAAGGCCTGTACGCCGAACGCAACGCGCCGGCCTCCCCGAGCGACACCACGGGCACCGACGCTTCGACCGCGACCGCCTCGCCGAAGTAATCACGGCCAGCTCGCCGTAAACGCCGCCCAATAAAAAACCCCACCCCGCCTGGGCACGCGGGATGGGGCTCGATTACGGCTTCGGGGTTTCTTACATCATCGGCATGACGGGCGCCGGCATGCTCACCGGGGCCGACTTGCGCGAGGACTTGCGTGCCTTCTTCGCTGCAGGCTTCTTGGCGGCCTTCTTCGCAGCGCGCTTCTTGGTGGCCTTCTTCGCGGCCTTCTTGGCAACGCGCTTCTTGGCGACCTTGCGGACGGCCTTCTTCGCGGCTGCCTTGCGGACGGCCTTCTTCGCGGCCTTCTTGACGACGCGCTTCTTGGCAGCCTTGCGGACAGCCTTCTTCGCGGCCTTCTTCACGACGCGCTTGGCGGCTGCCTTGCGGACGGCCTTCTTCGCGACCTTCTTGGCAACGCGCTTCTTGGCGACCTTGCGGACGGCCTTCTTCGCAGCAGCCTTGCGGACGCCCTTGCGGGCGGTCTTCTTCGTCGCCTTCTTGGCGGACTTCTTCGCAGCTTTCTTCATGGCCATGGGATGGCTCCTCGTCAGTGGACTTGCTTGGCTAGAACTGCCCAGTTCGAAGCGACGTCGCGGGAGTCGGACCCGCGACCAACCGCCGACGCGCCAGGCGCGCCGGGACGGATTCGGTGTGCCGCGCGAGGGACCGCGCGGCAATAAAAAACCCGCGGCGCCGGGCGTCGCGGGTTCCAATAAGAATGGTGTCCTTGCGTTTCGCGAGGGAAACGAAGCCTGCATCCACCGTCATCTGCGTCCGGGCGGAGGTGCGTTTTGTGCTTCGCGCTGTCGTGTATTTTCGACTCACTCGTTTCCGCAGTTATGTCTGCTTGGCGCGAAACCTAATTACGGTTTTTTTCTTTGTCAACAACCCCCTACGATTTTTTTCCACGGGCACCGCGCCGTTCGTCGCCCCGCGGCATGCCGTCGCGGGCGATGCACGCGGCATCGGGACGGCATGCGCCAGCGTTGCATGCATGGGACGCCTCGCGCGAAAACATCTTGATTTAAGCACTCTGCGAAACTTGCGCGGGCGAACGCGACGCCTTGCGCGCCGTTCCGCGACACGCCCGCGACGCATGCCCGAAGGGGCATCGACATGCCTGGAACGCCCTCGACGATCGGCGAAAAAAAGTTGCCCGATGGCGCGTCGCAACAAACCCGATTGGCACGAAATGCGCGAAGTGCGCGGCGTCGCCGGAAACGAATCCGGCCGCGCGAGGCGGCCGGATCGAGGTGCCGCGACACGCGCGGCGGACGTCGGAACGCGACGTCAGTGGTCTTCTTCTTCGAGCAGTTCGGCGTAGTCGTCGGGGCCGAGCAGGTCGTTGAGCTGCTCCGGTTCCTCGGCTTCGATCACGAAGATCCAGCCGTCGCCGTAGGCGTCCTCGTTGATCGTTTCCGGCTTGTCCGACAGCGCGGCGTTGACCTCGACGACCTTGCCGGTGACCGGCGAATAGACGTCGGAGGCAGCCTTCACCGACTCGACGACGGCGACTGCGGTGCCCGCTTCGACGCGGTCGCCGACATTGGGAAGTTCGACGTACACCAGATCGCCGAGCAGGCCCTGCGCATGGTCGGAGATGCCGATGGTGACCTTGCCATCGCCTTCGACGCGCGCCCACTCGTGGGACTTCATGAACTTCAGGTCGCCGGGAATCTCATTCATCGGGGTGCTCCGTGCATCGCTTCGTCTTGGGGAGGGTGTGGATTTTATAGCGCATCAAATGCCCGGCTGCGCCTTGCCTTCGCGCACGAACGGGAACTTCACGACGCGGACCGGGACTTCACGCCCGCGGATGTCGACGCGGACGTTGCCCGGCTCGCCGGCCGGTACGCGGGCGAAGGCGATGGCCTTGCCGAGCGTCGGGGAGAACGTGCCCGAGAGGATCTCGCCCTCGCCGTTGTCGGTGAGCACCTTCTGGCCGTGGCGCAGCACGCCCTTCTCGTCCATCACCAGGCCGATCATCTGGCGCGGCACGCCGGCGGACTTCTGCGCTTCGAGCGCGGCGCGGCCGGTGAAGTCGCGGCCTTCGTCGAGCGCGACCGTCCAGGCAAGGCCCGCTTCGTACGGCGAGACCGTGTCGTCCATGTCCTGGCCATAGAGGTTCATGCCGGCTTCCAGGCGCAGCGTGTCGCGCGCGCCGAGGCCGGCCGGCTTCACGCCTGCGGCAAGCAGGGCGTTCCAGAAATCGACTGTGCGGGCTTCCGGCACGAGGATCTCGAAGCCGTCTTCGCCGGTGTAACCGGTGCGCGCGACGAACAGCGGCACGCCGTCCTTCGAGGTCGCCTCGGTGGCGGCGAAGCGCGCGATCTTGCCGACCGCCGCGGCGCTCGCATCATCGAGCAGGCCGATCACGCGCTCGCGCGCCGTCGGGCCCTGCACGGCGACCAGGCCGAACTCGGGGCGTTCGATCACGTCGATCGCGAAGGGCTTCGCCTGTTCGCCGATCCACTTGAGGTCCTTCTCGCGCGTGGCGGCGTTGACCACCAGGCGGAAGAATTCCTCGCCCATGTAATAGACGATGAGGTCGTCGACGACGCCGCCCTGCGGATTGAGCATCGCCGTGTACAGCGCCTTGCCCGGCACCTTGAGCTTGTCGACGGAATTGGCGACCAGTTTGCGCAGGAAGTCACGCACCTTCGCGCCGCGCAGGTCGACGACCGTCATGTGCGAGACGTCGAACATGCCCGCGTCGCTGCGCACCAGATGGTGTTCGTCGACCTGGGAGCCGTAGTGCAGCGGCATGTCCCATCCGCCGAAGTCGACCATCTTGGCGCCGAGTGCGCGATGGGTGTCGTTGAGGAGGGTCTTCTGCGTCATGCGGGCTGCCGTGGGGTCGGAAGCCCGCGATTATCGCACCAAGGGCTGGCTCAGCCGGCCGCGCCCACCCGCAGGGTCATGCCATCGGCACCGATCACGCGGACCGGCGTGCCTGCCGGCAGGTCCGGGCCGACCACGTCCCAGAACGCATCGGCAATCTGCACGCGCCCATGGCCGTTGACGATCGCGCGCTCCAGCGGCACCACGCGCCCGACCAGGGCGGCGGTGCGTCGGTTGAGGGTCGCCGACCCGTCGGCCGATTCGCGGCTGCGACGGAACCAGCGCCGCCAGACCAGCAGCGACACGATCGCGAGCACGCCGAAGACACTGGCCTGCATCAGCACCGACAGGCCCGGCAACACCAGCACGAGCAGCAGGGTCGCCGTCGCGGCGAACCCGAGCCACAGCATGAAGGCGCCGGGCGCGAGCACCTCGGCCGCGAACAGCAGCAGCGCGATCGCCGCCCACACGAAGACGTCGATGCGCATCGGTCAGCCTCCGCTCCGCGGTGTTGCGGCTGCGGGCGCGGCCACGCGCGGCGCCGGGCGATCGAAAGCTTCGCGCGCGAGTTCGGCGATGCCGCCGAGCGAACCGATCACGCCCGCCGATTCCATCGGCATCAGCACGAACTTCTGGTTCGGCGCTTCGGCCAGCGACTTGAACGCCTCGATGTACTTCTGAGCGACGAAGTAATTGATGGCGTTGACGTTGCCGCCCGCGATCGCGTCCGAGACCATCTGCGTCGCCTTCGCTTCGGCTTCGGCCAGGCGCTCGCGCGCTTCGGCCTGGCGGAACGCGGCTTCGCGCTGGCCTTCGGCTTCGAGGATCGCGGCCTGCTTCTCGCCTTCGGCGCGCAGGATCGCCGAGGCGCGGTGGCCCTCGGCTTCCAGGATGTTGGCGCGCTTCTCGCGCTCCGCCTTCATCTGCCGCGCCATCGAATCGATCAGGTCGCGCGGCGGCTGGATGTCCTTGAGCTCGATGCGGTTGACCTTCAGGCCCCACGGGTGCGTGGCGGCGTCGACGGCGACGAGCACCTTGGCGTTGATCTCGTCGCGCTTGGACAGCGACTCGTCCAGGTCCATCGAACCGATCGAGGTACGGATGTTGGTCATCACCAGGTTGAGGATGGCGATCTCCAACTGCGCCACCTCGTAGGCGGCCTTGGCCGCGTCGAGCACCTGGAAGAAGACGATGCCGTCGACCTTCACCACGGCGTTGTCCTTGGTGATGACGTCCTGGCTCGGCACGTCCATCACCTGCTCCATCATGTTGATCTTGCGGCCGATGCGCTGGTAGATCGGCACCAGCAGGTGCAGGCCCGGGTCCAGGGTATGGGTGTAGCGGCCGAAGCGCTCCACCGTCCATTCGTAGCCCTGCGGCACCATGCGGACCGCCTTCATGACGGCCACCAGGACCAGGAAGACGACAATCGCACTCAGCATCCAGCTCAAGGTCATTCTTGCGTTCCCCCATTCGGTGTCGGCCGGAGTATAGGGTCGGCCGGTGCCACCGGCATTGCGACGCTTTCGCCCCTTCGGGCATCCACGGCTGCAGATGACCGCCCATTCGAGTTTCGCCATCGATGTCCCCGACGCCCTGCTCGCCCGTGCGCGTGCCGGGGACCACGCGGCGCTCGAGCAGCTCTACCGTTGGTTCGAACGCCCGGTCTACACCCTGGCTTTGCGGATGAGCGGCGACCGGGAGGAGGCGCGCGACGTGTTGCAGGAGACGATGCTCAAGGTGATCGGCCGGATCGGCGAGTTCCGTGGCGCGGGCAGCCCGTTCTGGGGCTGGCTGCGACAGATCGCGGTGAACGAAGCGCTGATGCGCCTGCGTCGCGATCGGAAATTCGCGCAGGAAGTCGGCGTGGACGACGCCTCGATCTTCCCCGAGGACAACGCACCGCTCCCGCCTGCCGCTGCCGACGCGGCGATCCTGCAACGCGCGCTCGCCTCCCTGCCTCCGGCGACGCGCAGCGTCCTCTGGCTGTACCACGCCGAGGGCTACACCCACGACGAAATCGCGACGCTGATGCAGCGCACCGCGAGCTTTTCCAAATCCCAGCTGGCGCGCGGCACCAAGAAACTGCGCGCCGCCCTCGCGATCCCGGAGGACGCCCATGCGTGACGACATCCACCGCACTGCCCCTGGTGGCGCAGGTGCACCGCGCGATTGGAGCGCGGCCTTCGCAGCGCTCCCGCTCGAGCGCCCCGACACCGATGCATGGCAGGACATCGCGCAGCGCTTGCCCGTGCGCCATCGCGCGAACCGTTGGATCGCCGGCCTGGCCATCGCCGCTGTGCTCGCGCTCGCCGTGGTCGTGCCGCTGCGCCTGCTCGGCCCCACGCCGTCGAAGGTCGAAGCGCCGACGCAGACCGTGGTCGCGACGACGCCCGCGCCGACCGATCCGCTCGAACAGCTCTACGCAGAATCCGCGCAGCTGGAGAGCGTGCTTGCGATCGCGCGCGACGACACTGTCTCCAGCGGCAGCGCCGCCGAAGTGGCCGCCAACCTCGACGCCGAACTCGCCCGCATCGACGCACAGCTGCGCACCCCCGACCTGCCGCGCGACCGCCAGATCGCCCTGTGGCAGGCCCGCGTGGAAGCGCTGCGCTCCAGCGTGACCTTCGAAGGCACGCGTCGCCTGCTCGCCTCGCACGGCGAGGGCTACGACGGCGCGCTCGTGCGCGTCGACTGACTGCGACGCTTTCGCGCACTGCCGCATCCCTGACTACGTACATCCACTCGAAGCTCCCGAGGACACCATGAAGCCCAGCACGCCCACCCTCCTCGCCACCGCGCTCGCCTGCGTGCTCGCCGGCAGCGCGGCCATGGCGCAGACCGCACCGAAAGCCAAGTCCGATGCCGCGCTGCAGGCCCAGCTCGCCGCCGCGCAGAAGGACCTGGACCAGGCCGCGCGGCGCGTCGCCGAAATCAACCGCGAACTCGGACGCGAAGGCGGCCCCGACGTCCAGATCATCCAGCGCCACGGGCCCGGTCGCCCGGTCATCGGCGTCGTGCTCGCGCCCGACGAACAGTCCGGCGTGCGCATCGCCGCCGTGACACCCGACAGCGGCGCGGCGAAGGCCGGCCTCAAGGCGGGCGATCGCATCACCAGCGTCAACGGCACGCAGGTGCTCGGCAGCAACGGCGAGTTGCGCCTGGACAACGTGCGCAAGCTCACCGCCGACCTCGACTCGGGCAAGACGGTGCGCATCGGCTACGCACGCGACGGCAAGGTGCAGACGGTGAACGTCACGCCGACCCTGGAGAAGGACGTGTTCTGGGTCGGCACCGGCGGGCCTCAGCCGGACATCCAGCTGCGCAAGATCCGCCTGCCGGGCATGGCGCCGGACGTCGGCGAAGAAGTCATCCGCATCGGGCCGCGCGGCGATTGCAAGGGCAAGGACTGCAAGTTCCCCGCGCTCGCCGAAGCCTTCCGCTGGAACGGCCTCAACCTGGCGTCCATCGATCCGAAGCTCGGGCGTTATTTCGGTACCGACCAAGGCGTGCTCGTACTCAGCACGGGGCCGGAGTTGGCGAACCTGCAACCGGGAGACGTGATCCAGAAGATCGACGGACGCGCGGTGGACTCGCCGCGCGAAGCGATGGATGCGCTGCGCGGCAAGGACGCCGATCAGCTCGCGCTGGTGGAATACCTGCGCGACCGCAAGACGGCGAGCACGCGCATCAAGGCGCCGAAGCTGGACTTCGTGCTCCCGCCTCCGCCGCCGCCGGCACCGCCCGCGCCGCCTGCAGCGCCGCGCGCTCCGAAGGCGCCGCTGCCGCCTCCGCCGCCTCCGGCGCCGACCGCTTCGCTGGACCTGAAATGGGATGACACGACCGCTGCACCCGATGCGGCGCGCAGCGTCATGATCATCGACACCGACATGCGCGGCGAGACGCTCTGACCGACGTTCGACTCAGGTGGTCGCGGCCTCGAGCCGCGACCACGTCGCATCGTCGAAGCGGCCGACCAGGTCGAGCGCTTCGAAGTTCTGCAGCAACTGGTCCTTGCGCGTCGCGCCGAGCAGCACCGTCGACACGTGCGGATTGCGCAGGCACCAGGCGATGGCCAAAGGTGCCGGCGCCACGCCCAGTTCCTTCGCGATCGACGTGAACTTGCGCGCACGTTCGACGCGGCGCGAATCCGCATCGCCCAGCACCCACTTCTGCAACCACGCGTAGCCTTCCTGGCCCAGGCGCGCATCGCTCGGCACGCCGTCGTTGTACTTGCCGGTGAGCAGGCCCGAGCCGAGCGGAGACCACACGGTGGTGCCGAGGCCGAGTTCGGCATACAGCGGCGCGTATTCGAGTTCGACGCGCTCGCGATGCAGCAGGTTGTACTGCGGCTGTTCCATCGTCGGCGCATGCAGGTGGTGCGCCTTGGCCACCTTGTGCGCTTCGCGGATCGCCTGCGCCGGCCATTCCGACGTGCCCCAGTACAGCACCTTGCCCTGGCGAACGAGGGTGTCCATCGCCCACACGGTCTCTGCGATCGGCGTGTCCGGATCCGGCCGGTGGCAGAAATACAGGTCGAGGTAATCCACGCGCAGCCGGCGCAACGCATCGTTGCAGGCATCGTGCACATGCTTGCGCGACAGGCCCTTCTGCGTCGGCCGCGGACCCGTGGAAGAACCGAAGAACACCTTGCTCGACACGCACCAGCTGTCGCGCGGCAGGCGCAGGTCGGCGAGCACGTCGCCCATCACCCGCTCGGCCTCGCCGTCGGCGTAACCCTCTGCGTTGTCGAAGAAATTGATGCCGTGGTCCCACGCGGCCGCGATCAGTTCGCGCGCCTCGCCCCGCCCCACCTGGTTGCCGAAGGTGACCCACGCACCGAAGGACAGCGCGGACAACTGCAGGCCGGAAGAACCGAGTCGACGGTATTGCATGGCAAGCGGCCGTAGGGGATGAGGGCGGCCAGTCTACGTCGCGCCGTGCGAGCGGGACGATTACAATGCGCCCCACTTACCTCCGGGGAGTAGCTCGCCGCGCCGCTTCATGCCGCGCGGACCGTGCGCCAACACACTTGGTCGACAGGCCATGGCGCACGGCTGCAGCACGCGCTGCAGGAGCAAGACCGAAGGCGAGCGCTGCGCACGAACTGGCGATGAGCCGGGCCGGGCTGCGTGGCGTCGCCTTCGCGTCCATGCGAATGCCCGGCCCCCGGAGTTTCCAACGATGCAGACGTTCCTCGTCTCGACCCTCGCCGTCGCCGTCGCCGAGATCGGCGACAAGACCCAATTGCTGGCCTTGCTGCTGGCCGCGCGCTTCCGCAAGCCGGTGCCGATCGTCGGCGGCATCCTGCTGGCCACCATCCTCAACCACGCACTCGCCGGCTGGCTCGGCGTGATCGCCGCGGCGTGGCTCACGCCCGAAGTGCTGCGTTGGGTCGTGGCCGTCAGCTTCTTCGCCATCGCGCTGTGGACGCTGAAGCCCGACAAGATCGACGACGACCAGTCCCTGCCCGCGCGCAACGCCTTCATCGCGACGACCATCGCGTTTTTCCTGGCGGAGATCGGCGACAAGACGCAGGTCGCCACCGTGCTGCTGGCCGCGAAGTACCACCCGCTGTGGCAAGTGGTGGCCGGCACGACGGTGGGCATGCTGCTGGCCAACGTGCCGGTGGTGCTGCTCGGCAGCCGCTTCTCGCAACGCTTGCCGCTGCGTGCAGCGCGCATCACGGCGGCGCTCTTGTTCCTCGCGCTGGCGCTGTGGACCGCGTTCCGCGGCCTGCACTGACGCGCTATCCTCCGGCCGGGGAGCGTCCGCACGAGGCGGGCCACCGGGGACATCGATGCACGCCGAGAGTCGCCACTACCGCGATATCGCGTCCGCGATCCTGCAACGACCCGACGAGGTGATGCTCGAGGTCGGTGCGGGCGGCGAGCTGCTGGTCGCGCGCCTGCGCGTGGTCATTGCCGCGATGCTGCTGCTCCTGCCGCTCGCGAACGCGATCACGGGCGGGCAGTTCAACGAAACGCTGATCGGCCTGGCCGGTGCGGTGTTCGTGAACCTGTTCGCGCAGGTGTGGCTGGCATTGGCGCGGCAGAAGCGCCGCTATCGGTGGCTGCCCTACGGCTCGGGTGCGTTCGATGTCAGCGCCACCACCATCGTGCTGGTGATGCTCGCGGCGAACCACCTGCCCGCGGGCCTCAACAGCATGATCGTGTGGTGCGGCTACCTGCTCGCCATCGCGCTGACCGCCTTGCGCAACGACGGGCGCGTCACCTTGTTCGTCGGCGGGCTCGCGGTGCTGCAGTACACGCTGCTCACCGCGATCGTGTTCCGCATCGCTTCGCCCGACCAACTCATCTCCAGCGACTACGGCACCGTGAGCCTGGGCGGCCAGTTGCAACGCCTGGTGCTGCTGATCGCCTTCACGCTGATCATGGCGATGGTGGTCTATCGCATGCAGCGCCTGGTGGAAATGTCGGGCACCGATGGCCTGACGGGGCTGCCGAACCGCACCTGGCTCGTGCACCGCTTCCCGCGCCTGCTCGACGCGGCCAAGCGCGATGGCGTGAGCCTGTGCGTGGCGCTCATCGACCTGGACCACTTCAAGCGCATCAACGACGAGATCGGCCACCACGCTGGCGATCGCGCGCTGATGCACGTGGTCGACCTGGTGCGCGACACGCTCGAGGACGGCGAATGGCTCGTGCGCCTGGGCGGCGAGGAATTCGTGCTGGTGCTGCGCAAACCGCTGGGGACGGCGTGGGAACGCGTGGACGGCATGCGGCGCACCTTGTTCTCGCGTCGCTTCGTGCCAGACCAGGGCGCCGATCCCTTGCTGCTCACTTTCAGCGCCGGCGTGGCGAGCTTTCCGCACGAGGCCAGCGATCTCTCGGGCCTGCTGCGACGCGCCGACCAGCGCCTCAACGTGGCCAAGAGTTCGGGCCGCAACCGCGTGCTCGCGCGCGATACCTGAATGCGTTGCGCACCGGGGCAAGCCTCGGTTGCCCGATCCGGCACCCTGCACTAGGCTGCGCCGTCGGCCGCAGGGGCCTATGGGGATAATCGATGGATGCGCTGGCCCGGGTCGGTTTCGGCCTGTTCGGCCTCGTGGTGCTGATCGGCATCGCGTGGCTGTTTTCGAACAATAAAAAGGCCGTCGACTGGCGCCTGGTGGTCACGGGTGTGTCGCTGCAGATCGGCTTTGCCGCGCTCGTGCTGCTCGTGCCGGGCGGACGCGATGTGTTCGACTGGCTCGGCCAGGGCTTCGTGAAGGTGCTCAGCTTCGTCGCGGCGGGCTCGACCTTCATCTTCGGCTCGCTGATGGACACCTCGAAGTACGGCTTCATCTTCGCCTTCCAGGTATTGCCGACGATCATCTTCTTCGCCTCGCTGATGGGCGTGCTCTACCACCTCGGCGTGATGCAGGCGGTGGTGCGCGCGATGGCGTGGGCGATCACCAAGGTGATGCGCGTGTCGGGCGCGGAGACGACCTCGGTGTGCGCGAGCGTCTTCATCGGCCAGACCGAAGCGCCGCTGACGGTGCGTCCCTACATCCCGCGCATGACCGAGTCGGAACTGATCACGATGATGATCGGCGGCATGGCGCACATCGCCGGCGGCGTGCTCGCCGCGTACGTCGGCATGCTCGGCGGCGGCGATCCGGTGCAGCAGGCGTTCTACGCCAAGCACTTGCTCGCGGCGTCCATCATGGCCGCGCCTGCGACGCTCGTGATCGCCAAGGTGCTCATCCCTGAAACCGGCACGCCGCTCACGCGCGGCACGGTGAAGATGGAAGTGGAGAAGACCGCGAGCAACGTGATCGACGCCGCGGCGTCCGGTGCGGGCGACGGCCTGCGCCTGGCGCTGAACATCGGCGCGATGCTGCTCGCCTTCATCGCGCTGATCGCGTTGATCGATTCGCCGCTCACTTGGCTCGGCCACGTCTCGGGCATCGAAGCCGCGATCGGCAAGCCGACGAGCCTCGCGACGATCTTTGGTTACGTCCTCGCGCCGGTCGCGTGGGTCATCGGCGTGCCGTGGCAGGACGCGACGACCGTGGGTTCGCTCATCGGCCAGAAGGTCGTCATCAACGAGTTCGTGGCCTACCTGCAGCTGGCCGACATCGTGAACGGCAAGGTCCCCGGCGTCCTGCTGACCGACCAGGGCAAGCTGATCGCGACGTATGCGCTGTGCGGCTTCGCCAACTTCTCGTCGATCGCGATCCAGATCGGCGGCATCGGCGGCCTTGCGCCGGAACGCCGCGGCGACCTCGCGCGCTTCGGCCTGCGTGCGGTGCTCGGCGGGTCGATCGCCACGTTCATGACGGCGACGATCGCGGGCGTGCTCACCTACTTCGGCTGATCGAATGAGCGCCGTGCGCGATCGCGTGGTCGTCGTCGGATCCTTCAACGTCGACCACGTGTGGCGCTGCGAAACGCTGCCGCGCCCGGGCGAGACGCTCGCCGGTCGTTACGCGACCGGCCCCGGCGGCAAGGGCTTCAACCAGGCGGTGGCGTCTGCGCGCGCCGGTGCATCGACACGCTTCCTGTGCGCACTCGGCGACGATGCCGGCGCCGCGCTCGCGCGCGCGCTCGCGCAAGCAGATGGCATCGACCTGATCGAACAACGCAGCCCGCAGCCGACCGGCACGGCGGGCATCTACGTCGACGCCGAAGGGCGCAACAGCATCGTGATCGGGCCGGGCGCGAACGCGGATCTCGACGTGCATTGCATCCAGGCGCAGCGCGCGGCATTCGAGGATGCGCGCGTGGTGCTCGTGCAATGCGAAACGCCCGGCGAGGCGGTGCTGGCCGCGTTGGGCTTCGGACGCACGCACGGTGCGATCACGTTGCTCAATCCGGCGCCCGCGAATGCCGACGTCGACGCGGCACTGCTCGCGGCCGCCGACATCGCAACGCCGAACGAAACCGAATTCGTCGCCCTGCTCACACGCCACGTGGGCGAGCGCGTCGAAGCCAGCGACGTCGCCGACCTCGACGACGCCCGCCTGCATGCACTGTGCCGCCGCCTCCTGCCCCATGGCACGGTGGTGGTCACGTTGGGCGCGGCCGGCGCCTTCGTCTCCCATGGCGATCTTTGGCGCGGCGACGACGCCGCTTGCCTACGCATCCCCGCCTTCCCCGCGACCGCCATCGACACCACCGGCGCCGGCGACGCCTTCAGCGGCGCCCTCGCTGCTTCGCTGGCACAGGTCGAGGTCCCGTTCGCCGAACACGTGCGCTTCGCGGCCCGGTATGCGGCGCGCTCGACCGAGTTCGCGGGTGCGGCCGTATCCATGCCCAGGCTCTCGCCGCGACCCCTGTAAACTCGCCGGCGCCATGCGCATCGGCCCCTACGCCCTCGCTCCGAACGTGATCCTCGCGCCCATGGCGGGCGTGACGGACAAGCCGTTCCGCGTGCTCTGCAAACGCATGGGCGCGGGCCTGTGCGTCTCGGAAATGACCACGTCCGATCCGCGATTCTGGAACACCGCCAAGTCCCTGCACCGCATGGACCACGTCGGCGAGCCTGCGCCGATCAGCGTCCAGATCGCCGGCACGGAGCCGGCCATCATGGCCGAGGCGGCGCGCCACAACGTGGACCACGGCGCGCAGATCGTCGACATCAACATGGGGTGCCCCGCGAAGAAGGTGTGCAACGCCTGGGCCGGCTCGGCGCTGATGCGCGACGAGGCTTTGGTCGCGCGCATCCTCGACACGATGGTCGCCGCCGTGGACGTGCCGGTCACGCTGAAGATCCGCACGGGCTGGGCCGCCGACCGGAAGAACGCGCTCGCGATCGCGCGCATCGCCGAATCCGCGGGCATCGCCGCGCTCGCCATCCATGGCCGCACGCGCGACCAGCAATACACCGGTACGGCCGAGTACGACACGATCGCCGAAGTGAAAGCCGCGCTGTCGATTCCCGTCATCGCCAACGGCGACATCGACGCGCCGGAGAAAGCCGCCGCCGTGTTGCGCCACACCGGCTGCGACGCAGTGATGATCGGGCGCGCCGCACAGGGACGGCCGTGGATCTTCCGCGAGATCGCGCATTTCCTGGCGACCGGCGAACACATGGCACCGCCGACGCTGTCGGAAATCCGTGAGCTCCTGCTCGGTCATCTCGAGGCCTTGCACGCGTTCTACGGCGAACCCTCGGGCGTGCGTATCGCGCGCAAGCACCTGGGTTGGTATGCGAAGGATCGGCCGGAGAACCATGCGTTCCGCCACGTGGTGAACCAGGCGGAATCCGCCGAGGCGCAGCTGCGCCTGACGCGGGATTACTTCGACGCGCTCGTCGCGGGCGTGGCGCCGGAGCTGCCTGCCGCCGCTTGAAGCCGTGGATGACGAGCGCGACGTCGGTGTGCGAGTCACAGGTATGCAGGGGAATGTGTCGTCGGCGCCGTCTCACGACGGGCGGCTGCGCAACCGTCAACCACGGACGCAGTGTGTGCGTCCAGCGGCGGCGTGTCTGGTCGATCCCTCTTGTCGCTCGTGCGAACGGTCTGCGCGTCGATCAGCTCGTCGGCTCGACCCAGATGCGCGTCCACATCTCGCGCAAGCGACGACGCGCATCCCACGGCCACGCCATTTCTTCCGTCGGGATCGCGCGCCATGCATCGCCTTCGCGCTCGGCCACCGCGAAGCGGAAGGCGTAATCCGGTTCCGCGCCCATGCGCAGGTCCGTCAGCATGAGCTTGTTTTCGTGGACCTCGGCCTTCGCGAAGTGGTGGTTGAACCACAGCAGGCGCGCCACGTTCGGTTGCGCGCGCACTTCCTCCAGCGCGCGGGTGTCCGAAGGATGGTGGGTGAACGGCATCGGCCCGCGGTCGGCGACCACCGAGCGCTGCCCTTCGACGAACCCGTCCGGCGTCATCGCCACCACGCGCCACAGCAGCGTGTTGAACGGCATCGGCGTGACGAAGCGCGGCGCGTCGCCCAGGCCCATCGCAGCGAGCGAACGCTGGGCCGCGCGATCCACCATCGACTGCGCGAAGAAGGCCCACCCGATGTAGGCGCAGGCGATCGCGATCGACGCGGCCAAGGCCTTGCCCGCCGCGGGCCGGGCACCGAACCACGCCGCCATCAGGCAACCGATCACCAGTGGCAGGGTCAGCGCGGGGTCGAAGATGAAGAGCGCGCCCTGCATCGTCGGCTGCACCGGCAATGGCCACCACAGCTGCGTGCCGTAGATCGTGCAGGCGTCGAGCAACGGGTGCGACAGCAACGCGCACTGGAAGATCCAGAACCATCGTCGCGGCGCTTCCGCCACGCGCCCGCCCCTGCCCCGGAACCACCACCACAGCAGCAGCCCCACCCAGGGAAGCACGAGCAGCGAGTGCGTCGCCGCGCGGTGCCAGGTCATGCGCACGACCGGGTCGCCGCTCAGCAGTAAGGGCAGGACATCGATGTCGGGCAGCGTGTTGAGGGCCGCGCCGGCCAGCAAGGCCGCGCGGCGATGGCCCGGCGGGGCGATGGCGGCGGCGATCGCGCCACCGACGAACAGGTGTGTGAACGAGTCCATACCCCAATTTGCCACCTCGAAGGGGCAAGATGCGCAATTCCGTCCGGGGGCCTGTACAATGCCCGGCCATCCTTTCATCCGAATCAAAGGATATAAGCAGCGATGACCAGCTCCAGCTACCTGTTTACCTCCGAATCCGTTTCCGAAGGCCATCCCGACAAGATCGCGGACCAGATCTCCGACGCGGTGCTCGACGCCATCCTGGCGCAGGACAAGCGCGCGCGCGTGGCTTGCGAAACGATGGTGAAGACGGGTGCCGCAATTGTTGCCGGTGAAGTGACCACCGGTGCGTGGGTCGACATCGAATCCCTCGCGCGCAAGGTCATCAACGACATCGGCTACGACAACTCCGACGTCGGCTTCGACGGCCACACCTGCGCGATCATCAACATGCTCGGCAAGCAGTCGCCGGACATCGCCGCGGGCGTGGACCGCAAGAAGCCGGAAGAACAGGGCGCGGGCGACCAGGGCCTGATGTTCGGCTACGCCTGCAACGAAGCGCCGGAATTCATGCCCGCGCCGATCTACTACTCGCACCGCCTGGTCGAGCAGCAGGCCAAGGTGCGCAAGGCGAAGAACTCCAAGCTGCCGTGGCTGCGCCCCGATGCGAAGTCGCAGGTCACGCTGCGCTATGAAGGCAACAAGATCGTCGGCCTCGACGCCGTCGTGCTTTCCACGCAGCACGATCCGGGCATCAAGCAGAAGGACCTGGTCGAGGGCGTGTACGAGCACATCCTCAAGCCGGTGCTGCCGAAGAACTGGCTCGACAAGCTGCCGAAGAACAAGGTGCACATCAATCCGACCGGCATCTTCGTGATCGGCGGCCCGGTGGGCGACTGCGGCCTGACCGGCCGCAAGATCATCGTCGACAGCTACGGCGGCATGGCCCGCCACGGCGGCGGCGCGTTCTCGGGCAAGGATCCGTCGAAGGTCGACCGTTCGGCCGCCTACGCGGCGCGCTACGTGGCGAAGAACATCGTCGCGGCGGGCCTGGCCGACAAGTGCGAAGTGCAGGTCTCCTACGCGATCGGCGTCGCCGAGCCGACCTCGATCTCGGTGACCACCTTCGGCACCGGCAAGATCTCCGACGACAAGATCGAAAAGCTGATCCGCAAGCACTTCGACCTGCGTCCGTACGGCATCGTGAAGATGCTCGACCTGATCCACCCGGTGTACCAGGCCACCGCCTCGTACGGCCACTTCGGCCGCAAGCCGAAGGAAGTGGAATACGTCGACGGCAACGGCAAGAAGCACAAGGCCACCGCATTCTCCTGGGAGAAGACGGACAAGGCCGACGAGCTGCGCAAGGATGGCGGCTTGAAGAAGTAAGCGACACGAAATCGGGCGCGCGGCGCAATGCCGCGCGCCCTGCTTCTTCGAGGGGCGCTGCGACCGTGGATAGGCACGGCCAGGCTCGAAGGAGTGCACCAAGCAACGGCGCCCGCTCGATATACGGAGCAAACGCCATGAACGCACAAGTCAAACCGTCCCACGATTACAAGGTCGCCGACATCTCGCTCGCCGACTGGGGCCGCAAGGAAATCGACATCGCCGAGCACGAGATGCCGGGCCTGATGTCCATCCGCCGCAAGCACGCCGCCGCCAAGCCGCTCAAGGGCGTGCGCGTGACCGGCTCGCTGCACATGACCATCCAGACCGCCGTGCTGATCGAGACGCTCAAGGACGTCGGCGCCGACGTGCGCTGGGCCTCGTGCAACATCTTCTCGACGCAGGACCACGCCGCCGCCGCGATCGCCGCGACCGGCACGCCTGTGTTCGCGTGGAAGGGCGAGACGCTGGAGGAATACTGGGACTGCACGCTCGACGCAGTGACCTTCCCGGGTGGCAAGGGTCCGGAACTCGTCGTCGACGACGGCGGCGACGTGACACTGCTGATCCACAAGGGCTATGAACTCGAACAGGGTTCGGATTGGGTGAACACGCCGTCCGACTCGCACGAAGAGCAGATCATCAAGAACCTGCTCAAGCGCGTCGCCAAGGAGCGCCCGGGCTTCTGGACCAACGTCGTCAAGGACTGGAAGGGCGTCTCCGAAGAGACGACCACCGGCGTGCACCGCCTCTACCAGATCGCCGAACAGGGCAAGCTGCTGGTGCCGGCGATCAACGTCAACGACTCGGTCACCAAGTCGAAGTTCGACAACCTCTACGGCTGCCGCGAATCGCTGGCCGACGGCCTGAAGCGCGCGATGGACGTGATGCTCGCCGGCAAGGTCGCGGTGGTGTGCGGCTACGGCGACGTCGGCAAGGGTTCGGCGCACTCGCTGCGTGCCTACGGCGCGCGCGTCGTGGTCACCGAGATCGACCCGATCTGCGCCCTGCAGGCCGCGATGGAAGGCTTCGAGGTCAACACCCTCGAAAGCACGCTCGGCCGCGCCGACATCTACGTGACGACGACGGGCAACAAGGACGTCATCACGCTCGAGCACATGAAGGCCATGAAGGACCAGGCCATCGTCTGCAACATCGGCCACTTCGACAACGAGATCCAGGTCGACGCACTGAATGCCTCCGGCGCCCAGCGCATCAACATCAAGCCGCAGGTCGACAAGTACGTCTTCGCGAACGGCAACGCGATGTTCCTGCTCGCCGAAGGCCGCCTGGTGAACCTCGGCTGCGCCACCGGCCACCCGAGCTTCGTCATGTCGAACTCGTTCTCGAACCAGACGCTCGCGCAGATCGACCTGTGGGCGAACAAGGACAAGTACGAGAAGACGGTGTACCGCCTGCCGAAGCACCTCGACGAGGAAGTCGCGCGCCTGCACCTGGAGAAGATCGGCGTGAAGCTGACCAAGCTCACGCAGGCCCAGGCGGACTACCTCGGCGTGTCGCTCGAGGGCCCGTTCAAGCCCGAGCACTACCGCTACTGAGCCACGTCGCGGGCGGCTTCGGCCGCCCGCTTCGTATTGAAGACCCGCAACGGATCTCCGACATGACCCTGCGCGTTCCGGTTTCCTTCGAGTTCTACCCGCCCAAGACCGACGAGCAACGCCTGCAACTGGATCGCACCGCGGCCCGGCTGAAGTCGCACAAGCCCGAGTACGTGTCCTGCACCTTCGGCGCCGGCGGTTCGACGCTCTCCTACACGCCCGAAACCGTGCAGCGCCTGCGCGAGGAACACGGGTTGGACGCCGCTCCCCACGTCTCCTGCATGGGCGGCACGCAGGAGGAACTGCGTTCGCTGCTCAAGCTGTATCGCGCGCTGGGCTGCCGTCGCATCGTCGCGCTGCGCGGCGACCTGCCCTCGGGCATGGCGCGCATGGGCGACTTCCGCTATGCGTCGGAGCTGGTCGAGTTCATCCGCACCGAGCACGACGGCTTCTTTCACATCGAAGTCGGCTGCTATCCGGAGATGCATCCGCAGGCCGAAGATGCCTTCGCCGACATGAAACATTTCAAGGCGAAGGCCGACGCGGGCGCGGACGGGGCGATCACGCAGTATTTCTACAACGCCGACGCGTACTTCCGCTTCGTCGACGACGCACGCAAGCTCGGCATCGACATCCCGATCGTGCCGGGCATCATGCCGATCTCCAACTTCGCGCAGTTGCGGCGTTTCTCCGAAGCTTGCGGCGCGGAGATCCCGCGGTGGATCGGCAAGCGCATGCTCGCTTACGGGGACGATGCCGATTCGATCCGCGCGTTCGCGGCCGAGTTCGTCGCCAACCTGTGCGACCGGCTGATCGAAGGCGGCGCACCGTCGCTCCACTTCTACACGCTCAATCTTTCGAAACCGACTCTGAACGTCCTCGATCTCATGCGTTGAATTCGCAAGGAATTCACGTGTTCAGGCACGACGCGTTGACGCGCGCAGGCGAATGCTGCGCGCTCCGACACAACGCGCAGTGCCCACATGAAATCGTCGCTGGTCGCCGGCTTTGTCATCGCGCTGTGCTGCGTCGCACTGCCGGCGCCGCAACGCGCACAAGCGGCAGGCCCCATCCGCGCATGCCAGGCAAGCGACGGCAGCGCCGTCTACACCGACAAGCCCTGCCGCGCCTTCGGTGCGCGCACGGTCGCGATGCGCGATGAACTCGCCACGCGCATCGTGCGCGAACAGGCGCTGGAAGCGGAGATCACCGGCGTTGCACCCGACGGCTACGAAACCATCGCCCCTGCCTCGCTCGACGAAGACACGATGTCCGCTGCGCGCGATGCGATCGGCCGGCGCGCCGTCGCCGGCGGATGCGCGCACACGCCGACGCAACTGGCGATGGACCTGCGCGGCTCGTTCGCACTCGGCGACGTGAACCGCATCGCCGAGAGCTACCACTGGGTGGGCATGTCGCAGCGCGAGGCCACCGCCACCATGCGGCGGCTCGAACACCTGGCGAAGCAACCGCTCGTGGACGCGAGCTACTACGACGCATCGATCGGCAGCGGCTGGATCGCCATGGCCGACGCCAGCGACTCCGCGCACGCGCCCCCCTCCGGCGGCGTGATGCAGCTCCAGTTCGGCAGTGGCGGCGCGACGACGATGCAGGACTTCGACGTCGCGCGTTACCGGGGTTGCTACTTCGTTCGCTTCTGATGCCGGCGCCGCGCGGTAGGCTGCGCGGATGGCGACCTTCCCCCGACGCCTTGCCCCCGCCGTCGCCCTGCTGGCGCTTGCCTGCGGCGGGCCCGCGTCCGCGCAGGTCCGCAAGTGCGTGATGCCCGACGGCAAGCCGCTGTACACCGACCAGAAATGCGAAGCGCTGGGCGCGACGGCGTTTCCTTCGCCACCGGCGAGCGCCCGGGCGGCCGCAGCGGGCAACGTCAATACCGGGCTCTACCGCGCCGGCTGCTCGCGCACGCTGCAGGACCTGGCCTTCGAGATCCGGACCGCCATCGAATCGCAGGATCCGAACCGGCTTTCCGGCGTCTACGACTGGGCCGGCATGTCCGATGCCGCCGCCAACGCCGTGATGGACCGCCTCGACGCCATCACCCATCGCCCGCTGCTCGACCTCTCGCCCATCAGCGACAGCACGGCAGAGGAGACCACGGTGGTGCCGCCAGGCGGCTCCGACGACGTCCCCCGGACCACCGCCCGCCGACCGCCCGTCGGCCTGCGCCTGGAGCAGACCCAAGGCAACGGCATCACGCCCTCACGCACCACGCTTGGCTTGCGGCGCAAATACGGCTGCTGGTGGATCTCGCTCTAGGCCTCCGCCGCTTACAATTTGCGGCTTCCCCACGACGCGAGCCGCCGGCATGACGATGCGCTACCCCGAATGGATCTGGCACAACGGATCCATCAAGCCCTGGGCCGAGGCCACCACGCATGTCATGTCGCATGCGCTCCACTACGGCTCGTCGGTTTTCGAAGGCATTCGCTGCTACGAGACGCCCGACGGCCCCGCGATCTTCCGACTGACCGACCACAACCGTCGCCTGTTCGCCTCCGCGCGCATCTACGAGATGGCGATGCCGTACACGGTGGACGAGATCAACGCCGCGTGCCGCGCCGTGATCAAGAAGAATGCGTTGGGCAAGGCCTACCTGCGCCCGGTCGCGTATCGCGGCCTCGGCGGTTTCGGCCTCTCTGCCGACACGCCGACCGACGTCGCCGTCGCCGCGTGGCAGATGGGTGCGTACCTCGGGGAAGGCGTGCTCGAGGAAGGCATCGATGCCTGCGTGTCGAGCTGGCAGCGCTTCGCGCCGAACACCATCCCCGCGGGTGCGAAGGCGGGCGGCAACTATCTCTCCGGCCAGCTGGTCGCGCGCGAAGCGCGTCGCCTCGGCTTCGGCGAAGGCATCGCGCTCGCTTCCACGGGCCTGCTCAGCGAAGGCGCGGGCGAAAACCTGTTCCTGGTGTTCGACGGCGCGCTGCACACCACGCCCGTCAGCGCCGCGCTGCTCAACGGCATCACGCGCAACACGCTGATCACGCTCGCGCGCGACAACGGCATCGATGTCGTCGAACGCGACCTGCCGCGCGAATACCTCTACCTGTGCGACGAACTCTTCATGTGCGGCACGGCGGCGGAAATCACGCCGATCCGTTCGGTCGACGGCCGCCAGGTCGGCGCCGGTCGCGCGGGCCCGGTGACGCGTCGCATCCAGGAGCTGTTCTTCGGCCTGTTCAACGGCAAGACGCCGGACAAGTACGGTTGGCTCGAACCGGTCGGCTGACGCTCAGGGCTTGACTTCACCGAAGCGAAGCGTGGCGACGACGCCACGCTTCTCGCCCGGCACCACGCGCACGTCCCAGCCGTAGAGCGCGCAGAGGCGGCGCACGATGGACAGACCGATGCCCGCGCCCTGCGAATGCTCGGCGTGCGTGCCGCGGAAACCGCGCTCGAACAAGCGCGCCGCTTCTTCTGCCGTGAGCCCCGGGCCGGTGTCGATCACCTCGACCGCATCGGACAGCATGCGCACGACGACCTCGCCCTCGTGCGTGTACTTCACCGCGTTGCCGATGAGGTTGCCGAGCGCCACCGCGACCGCGGCCTCCGGCGCATCCACCACCACGCCGCCCTCGCCTTCCATCCGCAGCACCAGCGGCTTGCCGCCCAGCTGCGCGCGATGGGTGTCGAGCAACTGGTCGGCCACCTTGCGCACATCGCACACGCCATGGCCGCGCTCGTTGCGCGAGAGCAGAAGCAGCGCGCTGATCAGGTCCGTGCACTGTTGTTCGGCGCGCTGGATGCGACGCAGGCGCGCCTGCATGCGATCGTCGAGTTCGGGGCGCGCGAGCAGCAGCTCGGTCGCACCGCGGATCACCGCCAGCGGCGTGCGCAATTCATGGCTGACGTCGGCGTTGAATTCGCGGTCGCGCTGCACGACTTCGGTCAGGCGCGCGGCGTAATCGTCGAGCGCGGCGGCGAGCTGGCCGACTTCGTCGTTCGGGAAATGCGCGGCGAGCGAAACCGGATCGGTACTGCGCCCCGAGCGCTTCAGTCGGTTCGCCAGTTCCGACACCGGGCTCATCACGCGCGAGGCCGCCCACCAACCGACGAGCAGCGAAAGCAGCGTGAACAACACCACCGAGCCGTAGATCGCACGATTGAACTGCTCCTGCCCGCGCAGCGTCTGCGTCATGTCGTAGGCGAGGAAGAACCACACCTGCGGCGTCTTGCGCACCGCGAGCTTGTAGGAGAACGCCGCGCCGCTTTCGTCCACGCCGCTGAGGCCGTGGATGCCGTCGGGCAGCTCGTACCACTGCGGCTGGTTCTCGCGCACGCTCTCGAACTTGTCGGGCGTGAACGCGAACGCGCGGATCTGGTCGACCGGCAGGCTCGGGTTCTGCGGATCGCGCGCGTACTGCTGCGCGTACAGGTCGATGTTGCGGTTCATCAGGTCGACGACGAGTTTGTCCTCGACCTGGTTGCGCACCTTGTCCACCGCGTAGGCGAACAGCGCCGTCAGCCCGAACCCGAGCAGGACGAACGACAAAATGATGCGGCTGCGGAGCTGCCGCCGGTAACGGCGGACGGGGCGGCGCGCGGTGTCAGCTTGCGGCATCTGGCGCGGCGATCCGGTAACCGATGCCGTGGCGGGTCTGGATCAGCGGCGTGTCGAACGGCTTGTCGACCACCGCGCGCAGGCCATGGATATGCACGCGCAAGGAATCCGAATCCGGGAGTTCTTCGCCCCAAACGCGCGTTTCCAGTTCCTGGCGCGTCACCACCGCGGGCGAGGCTTCCATCAGCGCCTGCAGGATCTTCAGCGCGGTGGGATTGAGCTGGAGCAGCTTGCCTTCGCGCCGCACTTCGAGCGTGTCGAGGTTGTATTCGAGTTCGCCGACGTTGAGCACGCGCGTCTGCACGCCACGGCCACGGCGCGCGAGCGCGTTGAGGCGCACTTCGACTTCCTGCAGCGCGAAGGGCTTGATCAGGTAATCGTCTGCGCCGGAATCGAAACCGGCGAGCTTGTTGTCGAGCGAATCGCGCGCAGTGAGCATCAGCACCGGCGTCTGCTTGCGTGCTTCATTGCGCAGCTTGCGGCACACCTCCAGGCCATCCAGGCCCGGCAGGCTGAGGTCGAGCACGATCGCATCGAAGTCGTGCACCACGGCCAGGTGCAGGCCGGTGACGCCGTCCGCCGCGAAATCGACCGTGTGGCCACGGTCCTCGAGGTAGTCGCCGAGGTTGGCTGCGATGTCCTGGTTGTCTTCGATGACAAGAATGCGCATCCGGGCGGTGTCCTCGATGGGGGGTGTTGTTCGACCCGGCGCGCGTGCCGGGGTTCCGGCAAGCGGCAGTGGACGGGCGCGATTCTGCCATTTCCGGAAGCGACGACGGCATCAACGCACGCACCACTATCGAACGGGGCGCCGAAAAAACAAAGGCCCAGGCACGTTGACCGTGCCTGGGCCAAATCAAGCCCCGATGACCGTAATCTGCTTCGTCCGTTGCGTGTCGCCGAGCGGCCTACAGACAGATCTGCGGTAGGGCACAGGCTAAGGCCGGGCCGATTAAACCCTTGTTAAAAACCGGCGGCCCGAAGGCTGTAACGGCGGGAAAATGCGAACCCTCACCCCGGGTGGACCAGGGCCTTGGGGGCGGGCGAAGACGACCGTTTGGCGCTCTTCGCCACGCATTCGATGATGCTCCCTGCAATATCGACGCCGCTGGCCGTCTCGATCCCCTCCAGGCCGGGGGAGGCGTTGACCTCCAGGATCAGGGGGCCGCGCCGGGACCGGATGAGGTCCACGCCCGCCACCCCCAGCCCGAGCAGCTGGGCGGCCCGAACCGCCGTCTGCTGTTCGGCCGCGGTCGCGGTGACGGCCTTGGCCGTGCCGCCGCGATGGAGGTTCGAACGGAAATCGCCGCGCGGTGCCTGCCGCTTCATCGTCGCGACGACCTGTCCACCGACGACGAAGCACCGCAGGTCCGCACCCTTGGCTTCGGCGACGAACTCCTGCACCAGGAAATTCGCATACAGGCCGCGCAAGGCTTCGATCACGCTGCGCGAGGCGGAGAGCTTTTCGGTGAGCATCACGCCCGCGCCCTGCGTGCCCTCATTGAGCTTGATGACGTGCGGCGTGGGGCCGAGCATCTTCAGCAAATCGCCCGTGTCGTCGGGGTTGTCGCCGAACACGGTGGCCGGCAGGCCCAGGCCCTGCGCGGCGAGGATCTGGTGGCAACGCAGCTTGTCGCGCGCCTTGAGGATCGAATCGGACGGATTGGGCGTGTAGGAACCCATCAGCTCGAACTGGCGCAGCACGGCCGTGCCGTAGCGCGTGACCGATGCACCGATGCGCGGGATCACCGCCTGGTAGCCCGTCAGCGGCCTGCCCTGGTGGTGCATGGCGAAGCCGTCCACGGCGATGCGCATGTAGCAGCGCAAGGGATCGAGCACGCGCACGCTGTGGCCGCGTTCGCGCGCCGCCTCGACCAGGCGCCGGGTCGAGTAGAGCTTGGCATTGCGCGAGAGGATCGCGAGTTTCATTCGGTGGGGGCTCCGAAGGAGGGCTTGCCGTGCAGGAAAGAGCGGGCCGGATCGATGACGAACGCACGGGCGAGCGCGGTCCGGCCGAGCAGCATCGGAAACAGCATGCCGCGCCGATCGGTCAGGTTGATTTCCACCTCGCGCTCCACGCCGGCCACGCGCAGCGGCGTGCGCAGGAACACCCGGAGGCTCGCGTTGCCCCCCGAATCGGTGACAGGCCGTTCGTCGTGCACCGGCGCCTGCGCTTCGATGACCTGCCCGCCCAGGATGCCCGTGGAGATGCGGAAGCCCGCCCAGGGCGCGCCGCCTTCGGTGAAGCGCCATTGCTTGTCCACGTGCAGCGAAGAACTGCGCGCGCCGGTATCGACTTTCGCGCGGATGGCGACGATGCCCAGTGCCGGCAACGCCAACCATTCCCGCCAACCGAGCACGACTCGCGGGGCCATCGCTCCTCCGGGAATACCGAGCCGGCCGGGGCGATCCGGCCGGGGTTCATGACGTGGGGCGCGCAGCATAAACGAGCGCGTGTTAGCGGAATGAAGGCCTGTCGGCAGTCTGCGCCGCGCGTTGCCAGCGGTGGGCCCGGGGCATAGACTGCCGCCCACCGCGGGTGTAGTTCAATGGTAGAACTGCAGCTTCCCAAGCTGCTAGCGTGGGTTCGATTCCCATCACCCGCTCCACTCTTCGAACAACAAAAAAGCGCCGGCCCCGAAAGGCCGGCGCTTTTGTTTTCGTCGATCAGAAGTGCTTGCCGAAGGTCACGAAGACCGTCGCATAGTCGCCGCCGGTCTGGTCGAAGCTGCCCATCGCGCCGATGTCGGTGTCCACGCCCCAGAACTGCGTGCGCACGCCGAGCGAGAGCGTGCCGTAGTTCTCGTCGTGCTGCAGGTTCGGCACGGCATACGGCAGCGTGCTCGCGAGCGTGAGCGAACGTGCGAACGCTTCTTCCGGCGCGTCTTCGAACTCGTGTTCCCACGCGATCTTCGCGTACGGCATGGCCGTGTCGTGGATCTTGTAGCTGGCCTGCCAGCCGAGGCTGCCGACCGTCGAGTCGAGATCCTGGTCGGGATAGGCCAGGCCCGCGGAGTCGACGCGGTTTTCGGCATAGCCATCGACGCTGATGCGCTGGACGAGCACCGACGCCACCGGACCATGCGTGAACGCGCCGGCGTGGAAGTCCCAACCGCCGTTGAGGCCGAAGGTGGTGTTGTCGCCGTCCGGGGAGCCTTCATAGCCGCGCTCGACCGGGCCGAGGTGCACGCGACGGTCCACGTCGTAGCTGGTCTTGGTCCAGCTCAGCTGCGCGTTGACCCAGGCATCGCCCGAATACCAACCGGCGAAGCCGCCGATCGACAGGTCGTCCTGCTGGAAGTCGCCCATGCGATGGCCGAAGTCGAAGTCCTGCGAGCCCCAGCCCGCGAAGCCGCCGAACACGAAGTCGCCGCTCGACCAGTCGACACCGAACAACACCGCCGGACCCGTGCCGTCGTAGTTGTTCGCTTCCGAGCGCTGGTTGTCGCCGCGCACGTTGCCCCACCACGCCACGCCGTCCTGTTCCGGCTTGCCGGCGACGTGCGAGGACACCTGCTCGGCGCGCATCTTGCCGGTCAGCGATTGCGTGTACGGCAACAGCGCGATCTGGCGCGGTGCTTCGAGGATCGATTCGGCGTACTGCGCGATCATCTCGTGCGTGCGGCCCGTGGGATGCACGCCGTCGGCGAACAGGTAGGTGTTCGGCGCATCTCCCGACACGTACGTGCCCGGGTTGCAGGTGAGCGAGGACGCGGTGATCTGCGGCTGGCACGCGGTGCCGGTGATGTTGGTGAAACCGTAGGCGCCCGGATCGGCGATGACTTCGCGCAACAGGTTGAAGGTGTCGAGCGGAATCACGCGCAGGCCCTGCGAGGCCAGGCCGTTGAACAGCGCGTCGTTGTACGTGGACGCCAGCGCGGTGCCGGTGGCTTGTGCAACCGGGCCCTGCGCGCGGAAGGCCGGCGTCGCGCCGAGGTCCGGCACCGTGGCCACCATGATGTAACGCGCGCCGGCGCCGGAGAGCATCGCGACGTTGGTCACTTGCGCGCCGACCGCCTGCGCCATCGTGGTCGCCGGATCGGCGCCGTCGGTGATGGCGAACAGGTCGTTCGCGCCGCCCCACACGCTGTACAGCGCGTTGGCGTCCGCATGGCCGCCGTTGGCGGTGAGGTAACGCGTGATCTGCGTATTGAGCGATGCGATCTCGCCAAGCGGACCGGCGTACGTCGTGCCGGTGCGCGCACCGCCGGTGGCCCAGTTGGTGCCGCCCTGGTTGGCGCTGGTCGCATTGGTGCCGTAGTAATCGGCGAGGTGTTCGGACCACACCTGCGTCGGGTTGGTGCTGAAGCGCCCAAGCACCGCGGCCGACGGACCACCGACCTGGATCAACGCCGGACGGAACCAGCCCGAGTCGGTGAGGCTGTCGCCGAAGAACACGGTCTGCGAATAGGTCTGCGCGGCGGCCGGCAAGGCGGCGAATGCGAGCGCGGCGGCAAGGAGACGGCGGACGGGCCGGAAGGCCCGGTGGTTCGACTTCATCGAAACGCTCCTGATCCCTGGGGTGTGAAGGCCATGCTACACGCGACGGCCCGTCGTGCGACCGGCGACAATACGCCCATGAACATTCTGCTCAACGGCGAGCCGCGGACCCTGGCCCCGGCCGCTTCCATCGCCGACCTCCTCCGCCTGGAAGGACTGGCCGACCGGCGCGTCGCGGTCGAGGTCAACGGCGCCATCGTCCCGCGCGGCCAGCACGCCACGCATGCGCTGCAACCCGGGGACAAGGTGGAAGTCGTGCATGCGCTCGGCGGGGGCTGAGCCCACCGCCGAGCGCCTCCCTCCCTCAAAAAAAACCGCGCGATGACACCATCGGGCGGTCACGGGAACCCGGCTGTCCGCGGCAGGGGGAATGCCGGAGGACCCGTAGCTTTGCGACCCCGGCTTTCGCGCGGGTGTGCTCTTTGCGTACCGCGCGATGGGCATCGCGCGCAGTGGGACGGCCACGGCGGTCCGGGTCAGGGGTGTGCCCGTTCGACGCATCCTTGCCCCACTCCTCCTGCCTTACGCGACGCCCGGGGCGCAGCGGACAACCGCGCATGTTTTCCACATGAATCGCGATGCCCGGGGCGCTGCGACCGACGAACGGCGGTACCATTCGCACATGCAAGACACCCTCGCCCTCGCGGCCGACGACAGCCTGGTCGTCGCGGGCCGCCGTTACCGTTCCCGTCTGCTCACCGGCACGGGCAAGTTCAAGGATTTCGACGAGACCCGTCGCGCCACCGAGGCCGCCGGCGCGCAGATCGTCACCGTTGCGATCCGCCGCACCAACCTCGGGCAATCGCCCGACGAGCCGAACCTGCTCGACGTCCTCCCGCCCGACAAGTTCACGCTGCTGCCCAACACCGCCGGCTGCTACACGGCGGACGACGCCGTGCGCACGTGCCGCCTGGCGCGCGAACTGCTCGACGGCCACAAGCTCGTGAAGCTCGAAGTGCTCGGCGATGCGCGCACGCTCTACCCGGACGTCGTGCAGACCATCAAGGCCGCCGAAACGCTCGTCGCCGACGGCTTCGACGTCATGGTCTACACCTCCGACGACCCCATCCTCGCCAAGCGCCTGGAAGAGATCGGTTGCGTCGCCGTGATGCCGCTCGCCGCGCCGATCGGTTCGGGCCTGGGCATCCAGAACAAGTACAACCTGCTCGAGATCGTCGAGAACGCGAAGGTGCCGATCATCGTCGACGCCGGCGTGGGCACGGCGTCCGACGCCTCCATCGCCATGGAGCTGGGCTGCGACGGCGTGCTGATGAACACCGCCATCGCCGGCGCGAAGGATCCCGTGCTGATGGCGCATGCGATGAAGCTGGCCGTCGAAGCCGGCCGCGCGGCGTTCCGCGCCGGCCGCATTCCCCGCAAGCGTTTCGCGTCGGCGTCGAGCCCGATCGATGGCCTGATCGGCTGATGTCCGATCCGGTCGACAAGAAGCCCTTCACCGCCGAACCCGGGCAGCGCAAGGTGCGCAGCTTCGTGCTGCGGCAGGGGCGGTTCACGCCGGCGCAGCAGCGCGCATTCGAAGAACTCTGGCCGCGCTTCGGCCTGGACTACGCGGGCGCCCCGCGCGATTTCGACGCCGCCTTCGGGCGCCGCGCCCCGCGCGTCCTCGAGATCGGCTTCGGCAACGGCGAGGCGCTGCGCTACGCCGCACAGCACGACCCGGCGCGGGACCTGATCGGCATCGAAGTCCACGCCCCGGGCGTGGGCCGATTGCTCAACGCCCTGGCCGCCGACGACGCCCGCAACGTGCGCCTGTACCACCACGATGCGGTGGAAGTCCTGCAGCATGAAATCGCCGACGCCTCGCTCGACGAGATCCGCATCTACTTCCCCGATCCCTGGCACAAGAAGCGCCACAACAAGCGTCGACTGGTGAACCCCGCCTTCGCCGCGCTGCTGGTGTCGAAACTCGCGCCCGGCGGGCGCTTGCACCTCGCCACCGATTGGCACGACTATGCCGAGCAGATGTGGGACGTGCTCGATGCGACACCGGGGCTGGCCAACCGGGCCGGCCCGCGCGGTGCCGTACCCCGCCCCGAATGGCGTCCGCAGACGCATTTCGAGACGCGCGGCCAGAAGCTTGGCCACGGCACGTGGGACCTGCTGTACGACATGCTCGAAAGGACGCCAGGGGAACCGAGCGCGTGAACGATTCCGCGTTGATGCTCACCACCGACATGAAGCTCGTGCTCGGGCTGGTGGGCTTCACGATGGTCATGTTCCTGTTCGAGCGCATCCGCGCAGACGTCGTCGCGCTCGTCGTCCTCGTCCTGCTCGGCCTCACCGGGCTCGTGGCGCCGGAAGACCTGTTCGGTGGTTTCTCCGGTAACGCCGTGATGTCGGTGATCTCCACGATGATCCTCGGCGCAGGCCTGGATCGCACCGGCGCGCTCAACCGGCTCGCGGCCTGGCTGCTGCGTCGTGCCAAAGGCAACGAATCGCGGCTGCTGCTGCTGATCCAGGGCATCGCGGGCCTCAACTCCTCTTTCATGCAGAACCCGTCGGTGATGGCGCTGTACATGCCCGTCGCCTCGCGACTGAGTTCGCGCACGGGCCTGCCGCTGTCGCGCTTCCTGTTGCCGCTCACGGTCGCCATCGTGATGGGCGGCTCGCTGACGATGGTCGGCACCTCGCCGCTGATCATGCTCAACGACTTGCTGGTCTCGTCGAACGCGAACCTGCCCTCGGGCGCGGCGACGCTCGAACCGCTGCACATGTTCGCGCCCATGCCGATCGGCTTCGCGCTGCTGATCGCGGGCCTGTTGTACTTCCGCTTCTTCGGCGACAAGCAACTCGAGCGCTACGACATCGACCGCGGCGTCACGCCCGCGCGCACGCAGAGCTACTTCGCGCAGGCCTACGGCATCGAAGGCGACGTGTACGAACTCACGGTCTCCGCCGACAGCCCGCTGGTGGGCATGTCGCTCGGCGAAGCCGAAGCGCTGCGCGGCGCGCCCTTGCTGCTCGCGCTGAAGACGGGCAACGAATCGCGCCTGGCGCCGCCGGCGGACGCGCGCATCTGGGTCGGCAGCGTGCTCGGTGCGATGGGCAAGCGCGAGCAGGTGGCCGACTTCGCGCAGAACAATTTCCTGCGCCTGAGCACGCGCCTGCGCACCTTCGGCGACCTGTTCAACCCGAGCCGCGCCGGCATCGCCGAGGCGGTGGTGCCGCCGACTTCGCAATACCTCGGCAAGTCGCAGGCCGAACTGCAGCTGCGCAAGCAGTACGGCATCAGCCTGCTCGCGGTGAACCGCGACAAGCAGGTGCACCGCGAGAACGTCCGCCAGCTCGCGCTGCGCGCCGGCGACATGCTGGTGCTGCACGGCATCTGGCAGGACCTGGCCTCGGCCGCGGAGAACAAGGACTTCGTGGTGGTCACCGACTACCCGAAGGGCGAGCAGCGTCCGCACAAGTTCAAGCTGGCCATCGGCATCTTCGCGGTCACGATGCTGCTCGCGCTGTCCACGCGCATCCCGGTGTCGATCGCGCTGATGACCGGCGTGGCCGGCATGCTCGTGGCGGGCGTGCTGCACATCGACGAGGCCTACGCGGCGATCAACTGGAAGACCGTGTTCGTCATGGCCTGCCTGATTCCATTGGGCTGGGCGATGGATTCGAGCGGCGCGGCGGCGTGGATCGCGGGGCACACCATCGAGCAATTGCCCGAAGGCCTGCCCGTGGTGTTGCTGGAAGTCGCACTCGGCTTGCTGACCACCCTGTTCTCGCTGGTCATCGGCCACGTCGGCGCGACCATCGTGATGGTGCCGATGGGCATCAACCTCGCGCTTGCGGCGGGCGGCAATCCGACGGCCTTCGCGCTCATGGTCGCGCTCTCGGCGTCGAACAACTTCATGACCGCGTCCAATCCGGTGATGTCGATGATCACCGGGCCCGCGGGTTACCAGCCGCGCGACCTGTGGCGCCTCGGTGCGCCCTTGTCGCTGCTTTACCTGGTGATCGTGGTAATCGCGCTCAACATCATGTACTGAGCACGACGAGCCCGTCGCGCACTTCGACGTCGACCTGCTTCAGCGCCGAGCCCTTGCACGGCCCCGCAATGCATTCGCCCGCGGTGAGTTCGAAGGTCGCGCCGTGCACCGCGCACATCAGGTGCCCCTTTTTGTCGCGCAGGAACTTGCCCGGCGCCCAGTCCAGCCGACGGCCGGCATGCGGGCAGACGTTGAGCCACGCACGCACCGCGGCGCCGTCGCGATGGAGGATCAGGGATTCGTCGTCGCCGGCGAGGCGCGCTTCGGTTTCGAAGAAGCCGCCGTCTTCGATCTGGTCCAGGCGGGCGAGGACTTGTGGCAACGATCCGGATTGTTCGACGGCTGTCATCACGGTTTAACAAAGTCCTCACACACCGGGGAAACGGCGGCCGGATACTCGCGACCCCGGCACCGCCTAATTGTGTCACGGCCCCCGACGATGAAGTTTTACGCCCACCGCTTCGACTTCTCCCGCTTCGCGCCGCGCAAGCCGCGCAACACCTGGCTGCGCGTGTTGCTCGGGGTCGTCGGCGTCGCTGTGTTGCTCGCGCTGGTGTTCGTCAGCGTGTTCGTCGGAATCGCGATGCTCGCGATCGGCCTGGCGGTGCGCCTGCTGAAGCAGCGCGGCAAGCCCGTCGCGCGCGACCGCAACGTGCTCGACGGTGAGTTCCGCGTCGTGCGCAAGCACGCCCTGCCCTCTGCATGAGCGATGTGATTGCCGCGCCCGCGCAAGCGCGGGTGCCCGTGCGTGGCGGCGGCACCTTCCCGGTACGACGCATCTTCTGCGTCGGCCGCAACTTCGCCGACCACGCGAAGGAAATGGGCGCCCCGGTGCCCGCCTCGAAGGCCGAACGCGGCCAGCCCGTCTTCTTCACCAAGCCCGCCGATGCGATCGTGATCGACGGTGTCGTGCCCTACGCCTCCGCAACGCACGACCTGCACCATGAAGTGGAACTCGTCGTCGCGCTCGGCGAAGGCGCGAAGGTCTTCGGTTACGCCGTCGGCCTCGACCTGACCCGCCGCGACCTGCAATCCGCCGCGAAGGCGAAGGGCCTGCCCTGGGACATCGGCAAGGCCTTCGACCACTCCGCCCCAATCGGCGAGATCGCCCCCGCCGCGCTCGTGGGCGAACTCGCCCCGCGCACGCTCTCGCTCATGGTCAACGGCACGCAGCGCCAGCATTCCACGCTCGACCAGCTGATCTGGGACGTGCCGGACATCCTGGCCGAGCTCTCGAAGCTGTTCGAACTCAAGGCAGGCGACCTGGTCTTCATGGGTACGCCGGCGGGCGTCTCCGCCCTGCAGGTCGGCGACCGCTTCGAAGCCCGCCTCGACGACGTGCTGCACCTGGCCGGCACCATCGCACCGCCACGCCCCGCGCGTTAACCTCGCCGCAACCGGCGCCCCGGCCGGCAAAGGGAGGAACCACGATGGGCATGCTCACCGAGTTCAAGGCCTTCATCGCGCGTGGCAACGTCGTCGATCTCGCGGTCGGCGTCGTGATCGGCGCAGCCTTCGGCAAGATCGTCACGGCGCTGGTGGACGGCATCGTCATGCCCGTCGTCGCGTTGCTTACGGGCGGCACGAGCGTGGCGGACTGGAAGTACGTGGTCACCCCCGCGGCGGTGGACGCGGCGGGCAAGCAGACGGCCGAAGTCGCCTTCAAGTACGGCATGGTGCTGCAGACCCTGATCGACTTCCTCCTCATCGCCTTCGTGATCTTCCTGTTCCTCAAGGCCTACAACCGCCTGCGCGATCCGGCCCCCGAGCCGGCGACCCCCGAGGACGTGCTCCTGCTGCGGGAGATCCGCGATTCCTTGAAGCGCTGACGCTTCGACCATGACCTGCGGCACCCCGGCACCGCCGGGGGCCGCTGCTACGCTCCGGGGCTTCCGTCGCCTGTCCCTGGAGTTCCGCAATGCGTTTGACCCCGACGATGCTGGCCGTCGCCCTTGCCGTGACCCTGGGTGCCGCGCAGGCCGCGACGCCGTCGCAGACCACGATCTCGCCGAAGTCGATCGACGCCGCCACGCAATTGCGCGAGCGCGCCTTGAACGACGACACCGGCTACAAGGTCGTCGAATCGCTCACCACCGAAGTCGGCCCGCGCATGGCCGGCAGCGAAGCCGACGCACGCGCGGTCGCGTGGGCGCAGGCGAAGTTCAAGCAACTCGGTTTCGATCGCGTGTGGACCGAGCCGGTCACCTTCCCGAAGTGGGAACGCCGCAGCGAAAGCGCGCAGGTGCTCGGCGACCATTCGCAGAAGCTGGCCGTCACCGCACTCGGCGGTTCGCCGGGCGGCACCATCGAAGGCGAAGTCGTGCGCTTCGCCGACCTCGCTTCGCTGCAGGCCGCGCCGGCCGGATCGCTCGCGGGCAAGATCGCCTTCATCGACCACGAAATGGAACGCGCGAAGGACGGCAGCGGCTACGGCATGGGCTCGCGCATCCGCAGCGCCGGCCCGTCGGCTGCAATCCGCGCCGGCGCCGCCGCCTACATGATGCGTTCGGCGGGCACCGACTCGCACCGCAACCCGCACACCGGCATCACGCACTTCGACGACGGCCTGGCGCCGATCCCGTCGGCCGCACTCGCTGCGCCGGACGCGGAACAGCTCGCGCGCCTGGTCGCGCTGGGCAAGCCGGTGCGCGTGAAGCTGGCGCTCGACTGCGGTTGGAACGGCACGGCGACGTCGTACAACGTCATCGGTGAAATGCGCGGCCGCAGCAAGCCCGATGAAGTCGTCGTGATCGGCGGCCACCTGGATTCGTGGGACCTCGGTACCGGCGCGATCGACGACGGCGCGGGCGTGGCCATCGCGATGGGCGCGGGCAAGCTGATTGGCGACATGAAGCAGCGTCCGGCGCGCACGATCCGCGTGGTGGCGTTCGCGAACGAGGAGCAGGGCCTGTTCGGTGGTCGTGCGTACGGGGAGAAGCACGTGGCCGATGTGCGCAAGCACCAGATCGGCGCGGAGAGCGACTTCGGTGCGGGGCGCGTCTATGCGTTCAGCACGAGTGCGCCGGATTACGCGAAGGATGCGGCGAAGCAGATCGCGGATGTGCTGGCGCCGTTGGGCATTGCGTATACGCCGGGCGAGGGTGGGCCGGGGCCGGACGTGGGTCCGTTCGCTGCCAATGGTTTGGCGTGGGCGGCGTTGCGCCAGGACGGTACGGATTACTTCGATTTCCACCACACGCCGGACGATACGCTCGACAAGATCGATCCGAAGGCGTTGGCGCAGAACGTGGCGGCGTATGCGGTGTTCGCTTACTTGGCTGCGGATGCGCAAGGGGATTTCGGGAGCAAGCCTGGGAAGGTCACTCCGCCGCACGAGTGATCGCGGGTTTCCACAAGACGGGCGGATCGCCATGAGGTGTCGTGCCCGTCTTGTCCACTCCATACGACAAGTCGCGGCCAAGACGGGCACGACACCTCACGTCGCTCCGCTCGCTACTTGATGCTTGCGCGGAGCGTCTGGCAGCCGCGCGCCACCGCGATGCGAACGGCTGCGCCAACTCCCGGCTGCGGAGGGTCGGCACTTTGCCCCCTCGCTCGCTGCATCGGCATGTGCGTCCCGCTTCGGAGGGCAAGGTGCCTAGCGACAAAGTTGGGAGGCGCTCCTTCGGATGAAGGAGAGCGCTGCTTCGCTTTGCCGAAGGCGCATGTCTTGCAAATGAGGTGAGGCACGTCGCTCTTCGAAGCGGGACGCAGCATGCCGATGCAGCGAGCGAGGGAGCGATGTGCCGTCGTTCCGAAGCCGGGTGTAGGCGCGAAGGAGTCTGGTCGCGACGGCCCGAAACCCCAGACGCTCCGCGCAAACATCAGATCGCGAGCGGGCCGACGTGAGACGTCGTGTGCTCCTCGACGGGAGCTGCGGTATGTGAGCGGCGAGGAGCACACGACGGCTCGCGGCGGAACGCCCGTCTTGTGGAGTGCGTTACAACCGCACGCGCCCGCGCAGAATGTCAGCGAACATCACCCAGTCGCCCATCAGCGAATAGATCGGATGCTTGAACGTCGCCGGGCGGTTATGTTCGAAGAAGAAGTGGCCGACCCAGGCGAACGCATAGCCACACACCAACGCACCGAGCAGCCACCACGCATTGCCGGACACGATCGCGAACACGACCAACGCGATCACCCCAATGCTGCCGACGAAATGCAAACGGCGGCACGTCGGATTCGCATGCTCGCCGAGGTAGAACGGATAGAACTCGCGGAAGCTGGCGAATTGCCGGCTCACTTGCGCTCCTCCGCCTTCGCACGATTCCAATAGGCATCCTGCGCATCGAGCGGCAAGGACGACAACACCACGCCCTCCTCCGCCGCCAGCGCCTCCATGTGGCGGAAGCGGCGCTCGAACTTCAGGTTGGCGCGGCGCAGCGCGTTGCCCACGTCGACCTTGGCGTGACGCGCGAGGTTGGCGCAGACGAACAACAGGTCGCCCATTTCGTCTTCCAGGCGCTCGCGCGCGGCGCCGTCGCCCGGATCGGCGGCGACGGCGGCGAACTCGGCGCGCACTTCGTCGATCTCTTCGTGCAACTTGTCGATCACGGGCGCGGGGCCCGGCCAGTCGAAGCCGACCTTCGCGGCCTTGTGCTGCAACTTCACGGCACGCTGCCATTCGGGCAGACCGCGCGCGACGCCGGCGAGTGCAGAGGTGTCTTCGTGTCCTGCTTCGTCGCGCTCGCGGCGCTTGTGTTCTTCCCACGCGATCGTCTGCGCGGTGGCATCGCCCACTTGCGCGTCGGCGAAGACATGCGGGTGGCGGCGGACCATCTTGTCGCAGATCGCGGCGACGACGTCATGGAATGCGAAAGCGCCCTGCTCTTCCGCCATGCGCGCGTGGAAGACGACCTGCAGCAACAGGTCGCCGAGTTCGTCGCGCAGGCCGGGCAGGTCCTTGCGGTCGATCGCGTCGGCGACTTCGTAGGCTTCTTCGACGGTGTACGGCGCGATCGTCGCGAAGGTCTGTTCGACATCCCACGGGCAGCCACCCTGCGGGTCGCGCAGGCGCGCCATGATCTGCAGCAGCGTTTCGATCGAAGGTGTGCTCACACGCCCATCCATTCGCGCCACGGCAGGTCGGGGTCGCCCACCGCGAGGAAATCGCCGTTGAGCAGGGTGTCGCGCTGGTTGTAGCGCATCGGGCGGCCCTTGCGGTCGACGACCAGGCCGCCGGCGGCTTCGAGCACGACCTGGCCCGCAGCGGTGTCCCATTCGGAAGTCGGGCCGAAGCGCGGATACACATCGAGCGCGCCATCGGCGATGCGGCAGAACTTCAGCGACGAGCCGATGCCCACCACGTCCACCTCGCCCATGCGCTGGATGAACGCGTCGGTCTTCTCGTCGCGGTGCGAGCGGCTGCCGGCGACGCGCAAGGGCGCGGTCGCGGGACGGCGCACGTGCAACTCGAATTCCTGCCGGCCTTCGCGCCGGAACGCCTGTCCGCCGCGCACGCCATGCCAGCATTGTCCGGTCACCGGCGCCTGCACCACGCCGAAGATCGCTTCGCCGTCTTCGATCAGGGCGAGGTTCACGGTGAACTCGCCGTTGCGCTTGACGAATTCGCGCGTGCCGTCGAGCGGGTCCACCAGCCAGAAGCGACGCCAGTCGCGACGCATGTGCCAGGTGGTGTCTTCCGCGGCTTCCTCCGACAGCACGGGGACGTCGGGCGTCAGCGCTTCCAGGCCTTCGACCAGGATGCGGTGCGCGGCGAGGTCGGCGGCGGTCAGCGGGCTGCGGTCGGATTTTTGCTCGACTTCGAACGCGTGTTCGTACACCGCGAGGATGGCGTCGGCGGCTTCGTACGCGAGTGCGATGGCGCCTTCGCGCAGGGCGTCGTCGATCTTCATGCGCGTGCGCCGGGTTGCGTGCGCAGCCATTCGCGCACGAGGAACAGGGCGGCGATGGAGCGGCCTTCGGAGAAATCCTCGCGCAGGATCAGCTGGTCGAGGGCATCGAGTTTCCAGGGCACGACTTCGAGCTCCTCGGGTTCGTCACCGGGCAGGCGTTCGGGATACAGGTCGCGGGCGAGGACCAGGTGGGTCTGGTGGCTCATGTAGGTGGGCGCGAGCGTAAGGGCGCGCAGCACGACCAGCGAGCGCGCGCCGTAGCCGGCTTCTTCCTTCAGTTCGCGGTCGGCGGCCTGTTCCGGGGTCTCGCCGGCGTCGATGCGACCCTTCACGAGGCCCAGCTCGTAACGGTGCACGCCCGCGGCGTATTCGCGCACCAGCAGCGCGGTGGCATCGTCGAGCATGGGCACGACGATCACGGCCCCGTGGCCGCGGCCGTGAAGGCGCTCGTAGCGCCGGCGCTCACCGTTGTCGAACTCCAGGTCCAGGCGTTCCATGCGCCACGGGCCCGCGTCGTGCTCGGTGATGCCGTGGATGGTGGGCAGGCGGCGGGTCATGGACCAGAATGCGCACATGGCACAGGGAACGGACCACCGGATGATAGCGCGCGACCTCGCGGTGCTGTGGCATCCGTGCACGCAGATGCGCGAGCACCCGGACACGCTTCCGCTGGTGCCCATCGCGCGCGGGGAAGGCGCGTGGCTCATCGGCCATGACGGCCGGCGCTACCTCGATGCGGTGTCGAGCTGGTGGACCAACCTGTTCGGCCACGCCGAGCCGCGCATCGCGCGCGCGATCGCCGAACAGGCGGGCACGCTCGAACAGGTGATCCTCGCCGGCTTCTCGCACGAGCCCGCGGTCGCGCTCGCCGAACGCCTGCTGGCGCTCGCGCCGCGCGAGGCGGGCCGCGCGCCATTGGCGAAGGTGTTCTACGCCGACAACGGTTCGGCCGGCGTGGAAGTCGCGCTGAAGATGGCCTTCCACTGGTTCCGCAATCGCGGCGACACGCAACGCACCAAGTTCATCGCGCTGGAGAACGGCTACCACGGTGAAACCATCGGCGCGCTGTCGGTCGGCGACATCCCGCTCTATCGCCGCGTGTATGCGCCGTTGCTGGCCGAAGCGATCTTCGCGCCTTCGCCTGACGCTTATCTCGCACGCGACGGCGAATCCGCAGCCGATTGCGCAGAGCGCGCCGCTGCGGAACTGCGCGACATCCTGCAACGCCACGGCCACGAAACCTGCGCGCTGATCCTCGAACCACGCGTGCAGTGCGCCGGTGGCATGCGCATGCACGACCCGGTCTACCTCAAGCGCGTGCGCGAACTGTGCGATGCGCATGGCGTGTTCCTGATCGCCGACGAGATCGCGGTCGGCTTCGGCCGCACGGGCACGCGCTTCGCGTGCGAACAGGCCGGCATCCAACCGGACCTGATGTGTTTGTCGAAGGGCCTCACGGGCGGCTTCCTGCCGCTCGCGGCCGTGCTCGCCACGCAGGCGATCTACGACGGCTTCCTCGACGATTCGCGCGAACGCGCGTTCCTGCATTCGCACAGCTACACGGGCAATCCGCTCGCGTGCGCGGCGGCGCTGCGGGCGCAGGCGATCTTCGACGAAGACGACGTGCTGGCCCGCAACGTGCGCACCGCCGCGCGCATGACCGAACTCGCCGCGCCGCTGGCGGACCTGCCGCACGTGGCCGACGTCCGCCAGGCCGGCATGATCGTGGCCTTCGAACTCACCAGGGGCGGCGATCGCAACACGCCGTTCGCGGCCGGGTCGCGCGTAGGCCTGCACGCGTATCGCAAGGCGCTGGAACGCGGGGTCGTGCTGCGTCCGCTGGGCGACATCCTGTACTGGATGCCGCCCTATTGCGTCGACGAGGACCAGCTCGTGCTGCTCGCCGACACCACGCGTGAGGCCATCGCGCATGCCACGAAGGATGCGAACTGATGCGTACGACGCGCGTGCACGTGGATCTCCCGCTCGCGCGCGGCGCGCATGTCGCGCTGCCCGAGGACGCGGCCAACCACCTCGTACGCGTGCTGCGCATGCGCGAGGGCGACGCGTGCGTGCTGTTCAACGGCGACGGACACGACTATCCGGCGACGCTCACCGTGGCGAACAAGCGCGGCGTCGAAGCGGACGTCGGCGCGCCCGTCACGGTGGACAACGAATCGCCGCTGCGCATCGCGCTCGTCCAGGGCATCGCGCGCGGCGAGAAGATGGACTGGATCCTGCAGAAGGCCACCGAACTCGGCGTGGCGTCGGTGCATCCGGTGCACAGCGACCGCAGCGAGGTGAAGCTGGAAGGCGAACGCGCGGCCAAACGGCTCGCGCACTGGCAGAGCGTCGTGGTGTCGGGATGCGAACAGAGCGGACGCGCGCGGGTGCCGGCGGTGTCGGCTGCGCAGGCGCTGGACGCGCTGCTGACGGGCGCCCTGCCTTCGACGCATCGTTTCCTGCTCGATCCCGAAGCGCGCGACTCGATCGCGACGATGGCGCCGCTGCAAAGCGATTGCGTGCTCGCCGTCGGTCCGGAGGGTGGTTGGTCCGCGCGCGATCGGCAGGCACTGCATGCCGCAGGCTTCGTCGGATTGCGCCTCGGTCCGCGGATCCTACGCACGGAAACGGCGGGCATCGCGGCCATCGCCGCGCTGCAATCGCGTTTCGGGGATCTTGGCTGAGGCCGCTTAAGCGGCCTGGCGCAACGCTTCGCCGATCATCGCTTCCACGCGCTCCAGGTCCGGCAGCAGCGCGTTGTCTTCGTTGAGCAGCACGCGGGCCTGCACGCCGGCGGGCAACGTTTCGTCGTCGTCACCGCCGTCGGCGACCACCGTGTCCTGCGACACCGTCACCAGGCGCGGGAAGCCCTGGGTCAGCAGCGCGAAGTAAGGCGTCTTCGCATCGGCGCTGAGTGACTTGAGCACGACGACCTTGGAGCCCAGCCCGCCCTTTTCATCGGCGATGCCCGACAGGCGCGAGAACGCGATCAGCGGCAACTGCCAACCGCGCCAGCGGATGCGGCCGAGCAACCAGTCCGGCGTGTTCGCGACGGGTTCCGGATCGGCGAAGGACATCACCTCGGCGATGGTCGCGTTGGGCAGCAGCAAGCGGCCACCGGTGACCTGGATGAGGACGCCTCGGATGTCGTGGCTGGGCGTTTGGGTCATCGTGATGGATCTCAGGCAGGCCAGCGCTGCAGCAGCGACTGGACAAGTTCGTTGGGCGTGCCGGCGGTGCCGCCGCGCTCGGCGAGCGCGATCGGCGCCGCGGCGTCGTAGCAACCTTCGGGCGATTGGCCGGCGACCAGCGCGCCGCGTCCGGCATGCGCCATCGCGGCATCGACCAGGGCCGGATCCGCGCCGCTGAGCAGCAGCACGGCGCTGTCGTCGGAGGGCAGCGCGTCGAGCAGCGACACGCCGGCGGTGAAACGCAGGCCCGCGCCGGCATCCGGCGCGACGCCGATGTCCGGCGGCACGATGTACACCTTGCCCGGCGCGATCATCTGCGCCGCTTCGGCCAGCAACACCGGCATCGAAGCCGCGCGTGCCATCTGCTGCACGAGGCGGTCGTAACGGCCACCGTCGAGGCGCTGGTGGATCAGCACGGCGCGCGGGAAGCCTTCCGGCAGCGCGGTGAGGATCTGGCGCACCGCATCGGGGCCGCCGATGCCGGCGAGGATGACCACGGCGCCGCGTGCGCCGTGTGCCATCTCGGGCAGCAGCGACAACGTCGAAATCTTCTTTTCCAGCTCCGTCAGGTCGTGGCGGAACTTCGTGGAGACCGGTGCATCCTCGGCGCGGACGGTGGCGGCCACGACGCCCACGTGGGGTTCGTCGGTCAGCGCTTCCAGCGACAGCGAGCGGAAGCTCGGCATCGCACGTTCGGTCTCCTTCGGCTTCGTCAGGTCGACCGCGATGTCGAAGTCCATGCTCGGCAGGGCTTCCTTCGGCGCGAACTCGCGCATCGCCGGCATCTCCATCGGCGCGACGTCGTCGGCCTCGACGGCCTCCACATCGTTCCCGCCGAGGTCGCGCAGCAGCGCGTCCAGGTCCTGCACGTCCTGGCCGAATTCCGGCGCGGGCGTCGCGAGGGACGGTGCGTCGGTGGATTCGAAGTCGAGTGCGTTGAGGTCGTCGGTGAAGGAGAGTGCGCCGTATTCCGAAACAGGTTCTGCGGCGATCGCCGCGGTCGGCGTCGGCTCGGAGTCCACTTCGAACGACACGGCTTCGAGCGCATCGAGCGAGACTTCTTCCAGCGACACGGCTTCCAGGGACGGGGCTTCGAAAGACACCGAATCCATCGTCGCTTCCGCGACCTCGATCGATTCGCTCGCTGCCACCGGCGGCATCTCGATCTCTTCGATCGCTTCCAGCCCGCCCATCGACACGGCTTCGAGTTCGAGCCCGCCAAGGCCCGGCGCCTGCGCGGCTTCCGGATCGAAGTGGACTTCTTCCTCCGCGTACGCGACATCCGCTTCCGCCGCGACATGGATCGCGTCGACGTCGATGGCCTCGTCGTCCTCGGGCTCGCGGCCCGGCGGCAGCACGTCGTCGTGGCGGTGCAGCTTCGCGGCGAGGTGGCGCACCCAGCGCGCCGCATCCCAGCCTTCGCGGCGCGCGGCCAGGTCCGCTTCGTCGAAGATCACTTCGATCGCGCGGTCGCCGAGCACCTCGTCGAATTTCTCCAGCGCATCCTCGACCGCGGGGTCGAGCGCGACGAGCACCGTTTCCACTGCCGCGACCCGCAGCGACTGCGGGTCGAGCGTGGACGGATCGGCCTCGATCACGATCTCGCCACCGGCTTCGCGCAGCGCCGCACGGAGGCGTTCGCACGCCTCCCCGGGCCTGGCGAGCAAGGCGACGCGGCGGGACTCACCCATTGTTCGCGCGCTCCTGGGCCAGCAGTTCGAACACGTTGCGCAGCAATTCGTGCTCCTGGTACGGCTTGCCGAGGTAGCGCTCCACGCCGATGTCGAACGCGCGCTGGCGGTGCTTCTCGCCGGTACGCGAGGTGATCATGATGATCGGCACGTTGCGCAGGCGCGGGTCGGCCTTCATCGCGGTCGCGAGTTCGTAACCGTCCATGCGCGGCATTTCGATGTCGAGCAGCATCAGGTCGGGCACGCGCTCGTCCATGCGTTCCAGTGCGTCCACGCCGTCCTTCGCCGTGGCGACTTCGAAGTTGTGGCGTTCGAGCACGCGGCCGGTGACCTTGCGCATCGTGACCGAGTCGTCGACCACCATGACCAGCGGGATGTGGCGCGCTTCGGGCGCAGCGGGTGCCGGTGCGGCATCGCGCGGCAGCGCGGCCTGGCGGCGCACGAGCGGTGCGACGTCGAGGATCACGACCACCGAGCCGTCACCCATGATGGTCGCGCCGAAGATGCCCGGCACCGAACCGACCTGCGGGCCCACCGGCTTCACCACGATTTCGCGGTTGCCGATGACCTGGTCGATGCTCACCGCGGCACGCAGTTCGCCCGAGCGGATCAGCAGCAGCGGCATCTGCAGCTGGCCTTCGGCCTTCGCCGTGGCGTGGCCGAGCAGCGTGCCGAGGTCGTGCAGCGCGTACTGCTCGCCACCGTAGTTGTAGTTCGTGTCGTCCTTGCCCAACGCGTCGCGCGAGATGCGGCCCACGCCGCGCACCGAGGCGATCGGCACTGCGTAGGTGGTTTCGCCGATCTTGACGAACACCGCCTGCGTGACCGCGAGCGTCTGCGGCAGGCGCAGGGTGAAGGTGGTGCCCTTGCCCTGCTCCGACCGGATGTCGAACGCGCCGCCGAGCTGGCGGACTTCGCTCGCCACCACGTCCATGCCCACGCCGCGGCCGGCGAGGCGGCTGACGGTGTCGGCGGTGGAGAAGCCGGGCTCCATGATCAGCGCGTCGAGGTCGGCGTCGGCGAGCACCGCATCGCTGCGGATCAGGCCGCGCTCTTCGGCGCGCTTTCGGATCGCGGCGCGGTTGAGGCCGGCACCGTCGTCGCCCACTTCCAGCACGACTTCCGACCCTTCGCGGCGCACCGCGATGCGGATCGTGCCTTCCTCGTGCTTCTTGTGCTTCTTGCGTTCGGCCGGCGATTCCAGGCCGTGCGCGACCGCGTTGCGCAGCATGTGTTCCAGCGGCGCGGTCATGCGCTCGAGCACGTTGCGGTCGAGTTCGCCCTGCGCACCGTCCAGCTTGAGCTGCACGTTCTTGCCGGTATCGGCCGCCGCCTGGCGGACGACGCGGCGCAGGCGCGGCACGAGCGCATCGAAGGGCACCATGCGCGTGCGCATGAGGCCTTCCTGCAGTTCCGAGCTCACGCGCGACTGCTGGAGCAGCAGCGTTTCGTACTGGCGGGTCAGGTCTTCCAGCGAGCCCTGCAGCGAGGCCATGTCGGCCGCCGACTCCGCGAGGCCGCGGGACAGCTGCTGCAGCGTCGAGAAGCGGTCGAGCTCGAGCGGATCGAACGTCGCGTCGGCCGTGTCCTGCTCGCGCTGGAAGCGCGCGATGATCTGCGCTTCGGTTTCGATGTCGAGGCGGCGCAGCTGGTCGCGCAGTCGCGCGTTCGTCTGCTCCATTTCGCCCATCGCGTTACGGAACGCACCGAGCTGCTGTTCCAGGCGCGAGCGGTAGATCGCCACTTCGCCCGCGTAGTTGACGAGGCGGTCGAGCAGGTCGGCGCGGATGCGCACCTGTTCCTGCGGGGCGCGCACGCCGACGTCGTCGTCGTCGCCCGCCAGCGCGTCCACCATCGGCGCGGACAGCGGCTTGAGTTCGACCTTCGGCGCCTGCACCGGACGCGAGATCGCCGGCGCGGCTTCCGGTTCGTACGTGCGGCCCTTGGCGCGCGCGTCGAATTCGGCGATCAGCTGTTCCGGCATGGCGATCGCGCGGCGTTCGCCGACGCGCGTGACCATCGCATGCAGGCGGTCGAAACCGCGCTCGAGCAGCGGGATGCCGTCGCGGCCGAGTTCGCTGCGGTGTTCGACCACCGCTTCGAGCAGCGATTCCATCGCGTGGCCGAGTTCGCCCACGGCCATGATGCCGGCCATGCGCGCACCGCCCTTGAGCGTGTGCAGGTCGCGCTGCAGGCCGACGAGGTGTTCGCGTTCGCCCGGCGCTTCGCGCAGTGCGGCGAGCAGGCCGTCGGAATGGTCGAGCAGGTCGCCGCCTTCCTCGACGAAGATGTCGACGAGTTCGGGGTCGAGGTCGGTGAGGTCGAGGGCCTCGTCCGGATCCTGCACGCTGGCCACGGCATCGGCGAGGAACTGCGCGATGGCGGGTTCGTCGTGGTCGGCTTCGACTTCGGGTTCGGCTTCCGGTTCGGCCGGCACGGCCAGCGACTGCACGGCGTCCTGCGCGGCGCGTTCGCGCGCCTGGCGCTCGGCTTCGTACTCGGCTTCCAGGCGTGCGTATTCCGCGGCTTCTTCGGCGGCGGCCGCTTCCGCGGCGAGGCGCTCGGCTTCAGCGCGTTCGGCCTGGAAGAGCCGTTCTGCTTCGAGGCGTTCGGCTTCGGCCTGCTCGGCGGCAAGGCGCTCGGCTTCGGCGCGCTGCGCTTCGAGGCGTTCGGCTTCGGCGCGTTCGGTTTCGGCGCGTTCGAGTTCGAGGCGCTCGGCTTCCTGGCGTTCGAATTCGATGCGCTCGGCTTCGAGGCGTTCGGCTTCGATGCGGGCGGATTCGAGGGCGCGTTCGGTTTCGAGGCGTTCGGTTTCAACGCGTTCGGCCTCGGCACGCTCGGCTTCGACGCGTTCGGCTTCGAGCCGTTCGCTTTCGATTCGTTCGGCTTCGGCGCGTTCGGCTTCGGCGCGCTCTGCTTCGAGGCGTTCGGCTTCGAGCAGCGAGGCTTCCAGCGCGGCCTGTGCGTCGATCGCCGCATTGTCGAAGGCTTCGCCGGCTTCGATCGCTTCGATCGTGCCTTCCGACACGAACGTGGCGTCGTCGAAGGCAGGCGCGGCTTCGAACACCATGCCGGGCATATCGCCTTCGAGCACGATCTCTTCGTGCCCACCCTCGAGCACGATGTCCTCGAGCACGATCTCTTCGATGCCGTGGTCGTGCGTCGAGCCGTCCAGCGCCATCGTCGCGTTGATCGGCAGGCCGCCATCGGCCGGGATCGCATCGGCGAGGTCGAGGAACTCCGACATGTCGGCGGCAGGAATCGCCTCTTCCGCCGTTTCCGCCGGGATTTCCTGCAGTTCCAGGCCCGTGTCGGCCGGTGCGGCTTCGGCGAAATCGGTGTAACCGCTGAGGTCGATCGCGGCCAGCGCTTCTTCGAACGGTTCGCTCGGCAGCAGCGGCGACTTGGCTTCCGGCAACGTGTCGCGCAGGGCGACGACTTCGCGCGCGAGGCCTTCCAGCAAGGGCACGCGCGGGGCGGCGGTCTGCAGTGCGGCCACCGTGCGACGGATCGCGTCGGCGGTCGCGGCGAGTGCGGCGACGCCGGCGGCGGTCGGCAGCGCATGCGCGGCGAGCAGGCGGCGGATGTAGGTCTCGGCCGGGCCGGTGACGTTGGTGATGGCCGGCACTTCGGTCATCGCGAACGCACCGTTCATGGTGTGCATCGCGCGCAGCAGGCCATCGTTGGCCGCGATCGGGCGCGACTGCGACTGCGCGAGCCACGCATCGATGGTGACCAGGTGGCCGCTGACTTCGGCGCCGAGGATTTCGAGCAGCACCGGGTCGACGGTCGCGGCGACGGTCGCTTCGCCGGATTCGACGAGCACCGGGGCAGCGGCTTCGACCACGACGGGGGCGGCGGCCAGCATTTCCGCAGCGGGCGTGGTGCTCGGCGTGAACGTGGCTTCTTCGCCCGACGCAACGCGATCGGCCACCGCTTCGATGCCGGTGAGGTCGGCCGTCAGCGGCGCGTCGCCGCGCAGCGCGGCGTGCAAGGCAGGCAGCGTGTAGAAGGCATGGTCGACGACCGCCACCACGGCGGGGCTCGCCGGACGCGTGCCGTCGAGCACGCGGTTGAGCATGTTCTCGACCTTCCAGCTGAATTCACCGAGCGTGCGCGCGCCGACGAGCCGGCCGCTGCCCTTCAGCGTGTGGAAGACGCGACGGATCGGACGCAGCTTCTCCATGTCGTCCGGCGTGGCGCGCCAGCCGGGGAGCATCTGTTCGAGGTGGCCGATCTCTTCTTCGAATTCCTCGAGGAAGACCTCGCGGATTTCGTCGTCGATTTCATCGCCGGTGGCTTCGAAGCCACCACGCGCGCCGGTGGCGACCGGGGCGGCCGTCGACACGGGCGCGACGGGTGCGGTCGGGGCCGATGCGATTGCGACGGGCGGTGCGGCAACGGGCGCTTCCACGCGCGGCGCTTCGACCTTTGCCACCGGCATGTCGACGGCGGGCGTTTCCGGGGTCGCGACGGGCGCGGGTGCTTCGAGCACCGGCGGCGGCACGATCCCTTCTGCCGGCAGCGGCCAGTAGCGCAGCGATTCCAGGCTTTGGCGCGCGATGTCGAGGATGTTGTCGCGGTTCGGACGCTGGTCGCGCAGCGCTTCGAGGTAGTACTCGATGCTCGCGAGCGCGTCGGCCAGCGTGTCGAGCTGCTGGCCGTTCGGCACGCGGCGGCGGCCGAGCAGTTCGTTCTGGGTGAACATGCGCACGCCGGCCAGGTACTGCGCCGGTTGCGGCAGTTCGAGGATGCGCAGCGCGCCGGCGACTTCTTCGAGCAGGCGCGGCACGTCGGTCAGCTGCGAATGGTCCCAGCTGGTTTCGACGAAGGCCACGAAGGCCTGGCGTGCGTCGGCGAAGTTGGAGATCGCTTCGCGCACGAGGATGTCGAGCACCTTGCGCGATTCGCTCGCGATGGTGTCCGGCTCCTCGCCTTCGGACGGACGACCGAGGCGATCGACCTGGTCGTCGAGCGAGGCATCGACGTAGAGCAGCGCGCCGGCGATGTCGAGCAGCGCGCCTTCGTCGGCCGGGCGCGTGCCCGAAACGATGTCGTGCATGGCGTCGCGCTGCTGCAGCACGACGTTGCGCGCCACGCCCAGGCCCATCATGCCCAGCGTGTCGGCGGTGCGGCTCAGCGCTTCCACCTGTGGATGCAGGTCGGCCACGCCGGTCTGCTTCGTGCGCAGGTGCAGGTCCAGCGCGTCCTTCACGCGCAGCAGGTCTTCCTTGATCGCGGCGGCGACGGTGTCGAGCAACGCGCGGTTGCGGCCGCTGAGGCTGCCGCGGGCGTGCGCGAGTTCGGATTCGGTCGGCAGTTGCGCCGCAAGATCGAAGGTGTCGCGCAACGCGTCGAGCGCACCGTGCGCCTGTTCGTTGTGCGCCACGTGGTAGAGCAGCTGGCGCGTGGGTTCGGTCCCCGGATCCACGCGCGACGGCGCGGCCTCGCCTTCGAAGACGTGGCGCGCTTCGCGCTCGATGCCGGAGAAGGCCTGGCGCAGCGCGCGGGTCGGCGGCAGCGCGCCGTCGCGCAGCGCGGTGGCCACCGACGAGGCGACCCACAGCATGCGGCGCGTGGCTTCGTGGTCGGCGCTTTCGAGCAGGCCGTCGATGGCCTTGCCGATGCCGGCGATGTTCGCCGGCGCGCCGTCTTCCGGCCACGTCGACAGTGCATCGCGCAATGCGGTGAGCTGCTGCGCGGCCATGAGCTGGCGACTCTGGCGCGGCAACGGCATCGGCGCCGGCAAGGAGTCGGGCAGCGGGCGGTCGAGGTTCGGGACGAACAGGACGCTTTCGCTCAGGCCCGTTTCACCGCGTGCGGCGCGCAGCTCGTTGAGCAGCGGCAACAGGACGATCGGAATGTCCTTGTGGCCGCCCTGCAGGCGCTCGAGGTAGTCGGGCAGGAGCACCACGCCGCGCATCAGCGCTGCGCAGGCTTCGTCGCGGTCGGCGACGGCGCCGGTGGCGCCCTGCGGAACGACCAGCGCATGCGCCAGGCGTTCCATTTCTTCCGCGACCATCGCCGGGGCGTACAGCTCCACCATGCGCAGCGTGCCGTGCACCTGGTGCAGGAAGCTGGCGCAGGCGCGCATCAGTGTGGTGTCGGCGGGATTTTCGGCGAAGGCCTCGATTTCCCCGCGCGCCTGGCGCAGGGTTTCGTCGATCTCCGGCTTGATCCAGCCGAGCGTGGTGGTGTCGATGGCGTCGCGCAACGCGGTCATGCCCTATTTCCCTGCAGTCGGCGGCTGAGTGCTTTTCAGAATCAGGCCGGCAACTTGAAGTCCGCGACCGAACGACGCAGGTCGGCAGCGAGCTGGGCCAGGTTGCCGATCGATTCGGCCGTCTGGCTCGCGCCCTGCGAGGTCTGCGAGGTGATCTGCTGGATGGTGTTCATCGTGGCGGTGATGTTCGACGCGGCGCTGGACTGCTGCTGCGCCGCGGTCGAGATGCCCTGAATGAGGTTCGACAAGTCGGACGACACCTTTTCGATCTCGCCCAGTGCCGTACCCGCGTCTTCCGCGAGGCGTGCACCGGCGACCACTTCGGAGGTCGTCTGCTCCATCGAGCTCACCGCTTCGTTGGTGTCGGACTGAATCGTCTGCACCAGCGTTTCGATTCGCTTCGTCGCGTTGGACGCGCGTTCGGCGAGTCGCTGCACTTCGTCCGCCACGACCGCGAAGCCGCGGCCCGCTTCACCCGCCGAGGCGGCCTGAATCGCGGCGTTCAGCGCGAGGATGTTCGTCTGCTCCGAGATGTCGTTGATGAGTTCAACGATCGAGCCGATTTCCTGCGAGCTTTCGCCGAGGCGCTTGATTCGCTTCGAGGTTTCCTGGATCTGGTCGCGAATCGAGTCCATGCCCGCGATGGTCTGGCGCACGACGCCGGCGCCCTTGGTCGCGATCTGCACCGAGCGCTGCGCCACGTCCGCCGATTCGGCCGAGTTGCGCGACACCTGGTTGATCGAGGCTGCGATTTCCGTGATCTTGTCGGAGGCCGAGTTGATTTCCTGCGCCTGGTGTTCCGCGGCTTCGGCGAGGTGCATGGCGGTCGCCTGCGTTTCCTGCGCGCTGGAGGCCACCTGCACCGACGTGTCGTTAATCGTGGCCACGAGGCTGCGGAGCTGTTCGACCGCGAAGTTGATCGAGTCCGCGATCGCGCCGGTCATGTCTTCGGTGACCGTCGCCTTCACCGTCAGGTCGCCTTCTGCGAGCGAGCCCATTTCGTCGAGGAGGCGCATGATCGCCTCCTGGTTGCGGTCGTTCAGTTCCTTCGTGGTTTCGAAGCGCTTCTGCTGCGCGCGCCACAAGCTGAAGAGCAGGCCGAGGATCGAGAACACCGCGAGCGCACCGGCCACGAGGCTGACCAGCGGGTGGCCGATCGGGTTGGTGCTCTTGACCGAGCCGAAGGCGGTCAGCGCGTCGAACAGGCCCTGGCTGCTTTCGAGCAGGGCATCCGAACCGCCCGTGATCGACGCGGCCGCGGTCTGCGCGGCGAACAGGTTGTTCGAACCGGCGAGGATCGCGTCCAGGTCCTTGCGCATGTCGGTCCACAGCACGCTGGCCTGGTTCAGCGCGGCGATGGCCGAGCCGTTGCTCAGCTTCTGCACGTTGGCCGAGCCGCCGTCGCGCAGGCCCTTGAGGACGTTTTCGAACACGTCGGTATCGCGCTTGAGGGCGTCGCCGGCCAGGCTCGCGGTCGCGCCACCGGCGCGGATCTGCGTGACGCGCTGGGCCATGGTCGAGGCGAGCACCACCTGGCGCAGGGCGATGTAGACCTGCGAGGAGGGTGCGCCGCCGGCGGACATCGCGCGCACGACTTCGTCGAGCTGCGCCTGCAGCTGCGGGACGCGGGCGGTGAACTTGTCGGCGTGGTCGGCGAATTCGACCACCGTCTTCTCGGCGCCGATCACCTGGTCGGCGTTCTTGCCGAGCGGCGCCCAGGTGGTCACGACCTGTTCGATCGGGGCGGTGACGCCGGCCTTGTCGCCGTAGTTGGCGCGCAGCTTGACGACGTTGCCTTCGATCTCGTCGCGCGTCTTCCTGAAGGCGGCGAAGGCTTCGGGCTTGCCCGACACCGCTTCACGGCCCTGCACCGCGAGCTGCTGCGACTGCACCTGCAGGCTCGCCGCCGAGGCGTTGGCGCCGGCCAGCTGGCTGCTGCGATAGGTCGCAACGCCCGTGTTGCCGGCAAGGACCGCCATCGACAAGACCAGCAAGACGATCCAGGCGGTGGTGCCCAGGCTGCGCCCCTTTTCCATCATCGTGCTCATATCGAAACCTCTGGTTCTTGCGATGCGGCTCAGGCCGCGGCTTGTCGGAATTCGGGGGTGCGCGCCAGCAACGACAGGCTGAAGACGCCCCAGGGGTGGTCGCCGAGCTTGTAGGCGCGGTCGACGAAATACGCGTAGCGGCCTACGGCGATGCCGTCCGTGTCGATCTTCTGCTCGTCGACGAAGGAGCGCTGGCCGTAGAGCTCGTCGATGGTCACCGCGACGTCGCCGCCCGACTGGCGGACGATCAGCACGCGCTGGCCTTCGTGGAGCACGGTGCGCTCGCCTTCGAGGAACTGCTTGAGGTCGACGATCGGCAGCAGGTTGCCGCGGATGTTGGCGACGCCGAGCATCCACGGCTGCGCACCCGGCACCGGCGTGACCGGCGGGAGCGGCAGGATTTCGACGACTTCATCGAAGCCCGAGGCCAGGCGATGCGACCCGATGCGGTAACCGACGCCGCGCCACAGGCCCGGCGAGTCCAGCTGTTCGGGCAGGCCTGCGACGTGCGCGAGGCTGCGGCGCTCGTACTCCGCGATGACCTCGTACGGCGAATGGCGCGTGCGGGACGGAGCGGTCATGACGGACATTCCTTACGCGCCCAGGAGTTCGTTGATCCGCGCAATGAGGCTCGGCTCATGCGGCGGCTTCACGATGTAGTCCTTGGCTCCTTGCCGCAAACCCCAGGCCTTGTCGGTTTCCATGCCCTTCGTGCTCACGATCAGCACGGGGATGGCGCTCGTCGCGGCGTCCTTGGACAGTGCGCGCGTGGCCTGGAACCCGTTCATGCCGGGCAGGATGACGTCCATGAGGACGAGGTCGGGAAGCTCGCGCTTGCAGACGGCGATGCCGTCCTCCGCGCTCGCCGAGGCAAGGACCTGGTGGCCATTGCGTTCCAGCAACTGGGTCAGGACCGCCGTATCGGTCGGCGAATCCTCGATCAACAAAATTCGAGCCATGGTGTCGCCCTACCCCCCGGTCAGGCGTTGACGTGCTTGCGGATCGCGTCGAGCAGTTCTTCGCGTGTGAATGGTTTTGTCAGGTATTGCTCGGAGCCGACGATGCGGCCCCGCGCCTTGTCGAACAGGCCGTCCTTGGAGGACAGCATGATCACGGGCGTGGATTTGAACAGCGCATTGTTCTTGATCAGCGCGCAGGTCTGATATCCGTCGAGCCTCGGCATCATGATGTCGACGAAAATGATCTGCGGCTGGTTGTCGGCGATCTTCGCGAGCGCCTCGAAGCCGTCGGTCGCGGTCACGACCTCCGCGCCCTCGCGCTTGAGCAAGGTCTCGGCGGTGCGCCGGATCGTCTTCGAGTCGTCGATGACCATCACCCTCAGGCCACCGAGGCTGGCGGTCGCGCCCTCTTCCTGCATCACGGGATCCCCTTCGAATCGCACGTCGCTCCTACTCCCCTGGCGCCGCTGCGGACGTTCTATATCCCAGTACGGACGAGGGCTGTCAAGCAAAAATTCAGCCACTTTCCTGATGGATGCATTCACGCGTGCACTTGCGCCGGCCGGCGCGTGCACGCCTGCTAACATCCGGCCCCAATTGCCGGCAGCGGACGCACCCCATGCTCGACATCGTCGTGGTGATGGATCCCATCGGGTCGATCAAGATCGCCAAGGATTCGACGTTCGCGATGTTGCTCGAGGCGCAGCGCCGCGGGTATCGCCTGCTGTACGTCGTGCCCGGCGGCCTGTGGGTCCGCGACGGACGCGCCGGGGCGACGGTCGCGCCGCTTTCTGTGCGCGATGCGTACGGAAACCACTACGAACTGGGAACTGCGTCACAGATTGAGCTGGGTCCGGGGCACGTCGTGCTCATGCGCAAGGACCCGCCGGTCGACACCGATTACCTCAACGACACCCAGGTCCTGGGCCTGGCCCAGCGTGCCGGGGCGATGGTGGTCAACGACCCGCAGGGGCTGCGCGACCTCAACGAGAAGCTGGGGTCGCTCGAATTCCCGCAGTGCTGCCCGCCCTCCCTGGTCTCGCGGGATGCCGCGGCGCTCAAGGCCTTCGTCGCCGAGCACGGGCAGGTCGTGGTCAAACCCCTGGACGGCATGGGCGGCCGGTCGATCTTCCGGCTGCAGGCCGGCGAGGCCAACGTCAACGTGGTCCTGGAAACGATCACCGCGGGTGGCCTGCACCTCGCGGTTGCGCAGCGTTACCTGCCGGAGATCGCGCAGGGCGACAAGCGCATCCTGCTGGTCGATGGCGAGCCCATCGATTACTGCCTCGCCCGCATCCCGCAAGGCGACGAGTTCCGCGGCAACCTGGCCGCGGGCGGGCGCGGCGAAGGCCGGCCCCTGAGCGAGCGCGATCGTTGGATCGCCGCCCAGGTCGGCCCCGAGATGCGTCGTCGCGGCATGGTGTTCGTCGGACTGGATGTCATCGGCGATTACCTCACCGAGGTCAACGTCACCAGCCCGACCTGCATTCGCGAACTGGATTCGCAGTTCGGATTGAACATCGCCGGTACGCTGTTCGACGCGATCGAAGCGCGCATGCGGGTCGCCACCCGAGCCTGAGGAAAGACCGCCCGCCGATGTCCGCCGTCGCAGCACCCCCGCCCGCCCCGCAGATCGGAGAGCCCGAGCGCCTCGGCGCGACCTTCGTGCTCTCGATGCTGCTGCACGGGATCCTCGTGCTCGGCGTCGGCTTCGCGCTCGACGACGCAGCGCCCGTGCTGCCCACGCTGGACGTCATCCTCACCCAGACGCAGACGCCGCTGACGCCCGCGCAGGCGGACTTCCTCGCGCAGGCCAACAACCAGGGCGGCGGCGACCAGGACAAGAGCGCGCGACCGAGGGATGCGCAGACCGGTATCGCACCGCAACCCGAACCCGGTGCCGCACCGCAGCCCTTGCGCCGCCAATCGCCCGCACCGCAGCCGCCGCCCGAAGCGCGCGTGATCACGGCGCTGCACAGCGACGCGCGAACGCCGCAGGCGCAGGACACGCCCACGCCCACCGAAGCGCCCTATCCCGAGGGCCGCGCGAAGGTCGAACGCGACATGGAGATGGCGCGCCTGGCCGCCGAGATCCAGTTGCGCAGCGCGGCCTACGCCAAGCGCCCGAAGCGCAAGTTCGTTTCGGCGAGCACGAAGGAATACGCGTACGCGGCGTACATGCGCCAATGGGTCGACCGCGCCGAGCGCGTGGGCAACCTCAACTATCCCGATGAAGCGCGCCGCCGCCACATCGGCGGCCTGCTGGTGATCAGCGTGGCGATCCGGCGCGACGGCAGCGTCGAGAAGATGATCATCGTCGAGTCGAGCCACGTGCCGATGCTCGACGACGCCGCGCTGCGCATCGTGCGCCTGAGCGAACCCTTCGCCCCGTTGCCGAAGACGCAGGAAGACCCCGACATCCTGCACGTCACGCGCACCTGGCAGTTCATGCCCGGTGGCGAACTGATCGACCGCTGAGGGTCAGCCGCGACGCCGCCACGCCATCCAGCGCGCGGGCACTTCGCCGATGAGGATGGCGCCCGCGCCGCCGACGACGCCCGCGAACAGGGCCCAGGCCAGTTCGAAATCCATTTCGCGATCCTTGCTTCCGGTCAGAACGAGCGGCATGTGAACAGCGCGAGGGCGATCGGGCAAGAAGAAAAATTCCTGCTGCAGGACGGCAATCCTTCAGGACCGCGCCTTTCGCGCCGCTTGCTGCTCCACCAACGTCAACGCCACGTTGTCCCGCAAGTACGCCGGCTCCGCGCGTTCGGGCGCCACGCCTTCGCCCCGCGCGAACGCATGCGCGGCCAGGCGTGCGACATCCGCCGCATGCGGTAGTGCGGCCGCATCGATCCGCGCGAAGCGCGTGCCCAGCGTGGTGGCGAGCGCACCTTCGACTGCACCGAAACCCGTCCCGACACCGACCCAGCCATCGTCTTCGCCAGGCAACACCACCTGGCCCGGGACGATCACGCGTTCGACATCGAGCCCCACGACATCGCCGCCTTCGCATCGGAACGCAGCCGCATACACCTCGCCCATGCGCGCATCGATGGCCGCGAGCACGCGCGGTGCGTCGGCCTGCAGCGCGAGCGCGGCGAGCGTGGAGACCGGCACGACGGGACGATCCAGCGCGAGCGCGACGCCCTGCGCCACCGCAATCGCCAGGCGCACGCCGGTGAACGCGCCGGGCCCGCGACCGACGGCGATCGCATCGAGCGACGACTTCGCAACACCCGCTTCGGACAACAGCGCATCCGCCCATGGCAACGCGAGCTCGGCATGGCGCCGCGGCGCAAGCTCGAAGCGCTCATGCACCTGCCCGTCGACCCACACGGCGACCGAACACGCTTCGGTCGCGGTCTCGAAAGCCAGCAGTCTCACGCAGCGTCCTCGGGCGCCGGCTCCCACAGTTCGACGAGCCCGCCTTCCGGATCCAGCACGTAACCGAACTTGCCCTGGTCGCTCGCATCGTAGCGATCGAGCACGTTGCAGCCTTCCGCGCGCAGTGCGGTGAGCGTGGCGTCGAGGTCGTCGACGCGCAGGTTCACCATGTAGGGCTTCTGGCTCGGCTCGAAATACGCGGTGTCGGCCTTGAACGGCGACCACACGGTGCATGCGTCCTCGCCCGTGTCCTCGCGCTTCCATTTGAAGATGTGGCCGCCCCAGCCTTCGCCGCCGACATCCAGGTGCTTGGCGTACCAGGCCGACAATGCATCGGGATCGGCCGCCTTGAAGAACACGCCGCCGATGCCGTGGACGCGAGGACGCTCAGCCATGGGGAAGCTCCTGGGGGGTCGGGTCCGGCGATTGTGGACCAAAGAACGCCACGACATCGCCGACCTCGCGGGTCCGCGCGAACGGCGGCAGCGAGTCGAAGAACACGCGCCCGTAGCTCTTCCCCACCAGGCGCGGATCGCACAGCACGAGCACGCCACGGTCGGTCTCGCTGCGGATGAGCCGGCCGACGCCCTGCTTCAGCGCGATCACGGCCTGCGGCAACTGCTCGTCGCGGAAGGGATTGCCGCCGGCGCGGCGGATCGCATCCAGGCGCGCTTCGAACACCGGATCGTCCGGTGCGGCGAAGGGCAGTTTGTCGATGACCACCACGCTCAGCGCCTCGCCCGCGACGTCCACGCCTTCGCGGAAGCTCGCGGCGCCCAGCAGCACGCCGTTGCCCGAGTCGCGGAAGCGTTGCAGTAGCACGTGGCGCGGCGCTTCGCCCTGCACGAACAAGGGCCACGGGCCGTCGCGGAGGTGCTCCGCCGCTTCGCGCAATGCACGATGCGAGGCGAACAGGACGAAGGCGCGTCCCCCCGAGGCTTCGAGCACGGGCGTGAGCGCGTCGACCACGGCGCGGCCGTAGTCGCGCGACATCGGTTCGGGCATGCGCGGCGGCAGGTAGCACAGCGCCTGCGCGTTCCAGTCGAAGGGACTGGGTTCGATCAGCGTGGCGGGCGTGTCGAGGCCCAGGCGTGCGCGCAGGTGCTCGAATCCGCCGGCCACCGAGAGCGTCGCCGACGTGAACACCCAGGCCGCGTGCGAGCGTTCGCGGTGATCGCGCAAGGGGCCGGACACATCGAGCGGCGTGCGTTGCAGGCGGAAGCCGCGCGGGGTGAGTTCGTACCAGAGGACGTCGCCGCTGCGATCGGGCGCGGGTGCGTCGCCCGGATCGAGGTCGATGTCGTCTTCGGTCGCGTGGAAGTCCGATGCCTCCGGCATTTCCAGCCAGCGGCGCAGGCGCCCGCCGAAATCCTGCGCGCGTGCGTGGCAGGCGTCGAAGCCCGGCGCGGCGTCGCGCATCGGCGCCAGCGTTTCGACGAAACCTTGCAGCGCATCCAGCAATTGCTCGCAGGCCTCGCGCACGGGCGCATCATGCAGCGCGCGTCCGCGGGTGCCGCGCGTCGGCAGCACGTCCATCGCGGCGCGCAACACGCGCGTGGCGTGTTCCAGGCGCTGCGCGGGTGCCTGCACGGCGGCGAGCGTGCCCGCGACGTCCTTGCATTCGCCGATCGCATCGCGCGCGAGTTCCACCAGCGGCCGTGCGCCGATGCCTTCGCCGAAGAACTGCGCGGCGAGGTCGGGCAGCTGGTGCGCTTCGTCGACGACGAAGGCCTGCGCACCCGGCAGGATTTCGCCGAAGCCTTCCTGCTTCAGCGCCAGGTCCGCGAGCAGCAGATGGTGGTTCACCACCACGATGTCGGCGACCTGCGCACGCGCGCGGGCCTGCACGACGAAACACTCGGACCAGAACGGGCATTCGCTGCCGAGGCAGTTTTCGGCCGTGCTGGTGACCATCGGCAGCAGCGGCGAATCCTCGGGCAGCGCGTCGATCTCGGCCATGTCGCCGATGCGCGTGCGTCCGCTCCACGCGACGATGCGCTGGAACTGCGCGATCTGTTCGCGGTTGGCGAATCGCGGCTCGCCCTTCGCGCGTTCGAGGCGATGCTTGCACAAGTAGTTCGCGCGGCCCTTGAGCAGCGCGGTCTTCACCGGCGTGCCGAGGGCATCGCGCACGCGCGGCAGGTCGCGCAGGAACAGCTGGTCCTGCAGCGCGCGCGTGCCGGTCGAGACGATCGTCTTCAGGCCCGACAACAACGCGGGGACGAGATAGGCGAAGGTCTTGCCCGTGCCAGTGCCCGCTTCTGCAAGCAAGGCGCCGCGCGTGTCGAAGGCGTCGGCCACCGCCATCGCGAGGCGCTGCTGCGAGGGGCGCGGCGAAAATCCGGGAATCGCATCGGCGAGCGCGCCGCCTTCGGCGAGCGCGTCGCGCGTGGCGACAGGCAGGTCCGACATCTCAGTAGCGCGGGGGCGCGGCGACCCGGCAAGCGTCGAACTGACGCTGCGCCTCCGCCGTGCCCGCCGGATCGTGGGCGTGTTCCCGCACGGTGCGGATCGTGGCCCAGTGCCTGCGACACAAGGGCCCGACCTGCGCGCCGACCGCATGCGCCTGGCGCGCGAAGCGCTCGGCGCCTTCGAAATCGGCAGCGAACAGGGCGGCCTCGGCGCGTTCCTGCAGCACCGCCGGATCGTCGCCGACGATGGCGAGCGCCTGGTCGAGGGCGGTCGCGGCGTCGGCGTAGCGGTGTTCGTCTTCCGCGCGCTGCGCTTGCTTGCGCAGGTCTTCCACGTAGGGATCGCGCAAGGGTTGAATCGCGAGTTCGTCCTTCACTTCCGCCGGGCCGGCGGCAGCGCGCACGGCGGCGACGAGCGCGACGGTGTCCACCGGCGGCGGCGTCGGAGCCTGCGGTGCAGGCGGCGTTGCACAAGCGGCAAGCAAGGCGATCGACAACGCCAACCCGAACGCGCGCATCAGTGCTGCGGCTCCGGTGCCGGCTGCGGCGCCTGCTGCGGTTGCTGCGGTTGTTGCGGCGCCTGCTGGTCGTTGTCCTTGCCGAAACCGAACCAGTCGCGCCAGTTGCTGCCCTGCTCTTCCGTGGCCTGCTGTTCGACCGTGCAGGGCGCGAAGGCGGGCTGGAACCCGGCGACGAAGGCGAAGCGACGCGCGCCCGGGCAGTCGGCACTGGTCACGTTGCTGCCCGACACCCACTGGAAGTCGAGGCCCTTGCCGGCGATGTCGAGCGGCTTGCTCGGCAGGCGCGAGAAGATGCCGGACCACACGCGCATGCCACCGGTCGCGCCGTACAGGCCCGTCGGCTGGTTCTGGTCGTTGCCGACCCAGATCACCGCGAGGTGGTCGCCGGTGTAGCCGGCGTACCAGCTGTCGCGGCTGTCGTTCGACGTGCCCGTCTTGCCCGCCGACTGCAGGCCGCCGAGCCCGTCGGACACGAGCTGGTGCGCCGTGCCGTTGGTGACCGTGTGCTGCAGCGCCGTGCCGATCAGGCGCGCGGCGATCGCATCGCCCTCCTGCGCGGGCGCGGGCGCCACGTCGTAACGGTTGAGCGCCTTGCCGTTGGTGTCGAGCACGCCGCGCACCGCATGCAGCGGCTGGATCTGGCCGCCCGAAGCGAGGAACTGGTAGAGCTGCGCCATCGCGTACGGGCTCTGGTCCACCGCACCGAGGATGAGCGCCGGATTCGGATCGGACTCGATGCCGGCGAGCACCTTGATCAGGCTCGCCAGGCGACGCGGATCCACCAGCATGCCGATGCGCACCGTCGCCTGGTTGTACGAATGCGCGAGCGCATCCTCCATGCGCACGGCGCCGTGGCTGCGACCGTCGGAATTGCCGGGCGTCCAGCGCTTGCCGCGGCCCGTGGCCACCGTGACCGGGGAATCGTCGACGTAACTGGCCAGCGACCAGCGCGAAGGCTGCGCGAGCGCGAGCAGGTACACGAAGGGCTTGAGCAGCGAACCCACCGGGCGCTGCGCTTCCACCGCGCGGTTGAAGCCGTGTTCCTGGAAGCTGCGGCTGCCGACCACGGCGACGACATCGCCGTTGTGCACGTCGGTGACGACCAGGCCCGCCTGCAGCGGCGGACGCTTGGCACTGTCCAGCGACTTCAGCGTGCGCGTCACCGCGCCCTCGGCATAGGCCTGCGCCGACGGCGACATCGCGCTGAGCACGGTGAGCCCGGCGCCCTGCAAGGCGTCGGCGGGATAGTCGCGCGCGAGCTGGCGGCGGATCAGGTCGACGTACGACGGAAAGCGGTTGGCGATGTTCATCGGCGTCTTGGTCACGCCGAGCGGCGCGGCGAGCGCACGCTTGTATTCGTCGTCGTTCACCAGGCCGCTTTCGTGCATCTTGCCGAGCGCGAAATTGCGGCGCTCCAGCGCGCGCTCCGGGTTGCGGCGCGGGTCGTACAGCGACGGGCCGCGCACCATGCCGATCATCAGCGCGATCTGTTCGGTGGTCAGGTCGCGCAGGTCGCGGCCGAACCAGAACTCCGACGCGGCCGCCACGCCATGGATCGCCTGCGAACCCTGCTGGCCGAGGTAGACCTGGTTGAAGTAGGCCTCCAGGATCGTGCGCTTGTCGTAGCGCGCTTCGATGAGCAGCGCGTACAGCACTTCGTTGAACTTGCGGCTGAAGGTCTGTTCCTTGCCGATGCCGAGCAGGCCGCTGCGCGCGAGCTGCTGGGTGATGGTGCTCGCGCCCTGGCGCGCTTCGCCCGAACGCAGGTTCACCCACGCCGCGCGCGCGATGCCGGACAGGTCGATGCCGTGGTGGTGGTTGAAGTCGCGGTCCTCGACGGCCTGCAGGCCGGTGACCAGCAACTCGGGCACTTCCTCGATGCGGACCAGGCGACGCTCTTCCTGCTGCTGGCCGTAGAGCGTGGCGATGCGCGCCGGGTCCAGGCGCGCGACCTTCAGCGATTGCTTGCGGGCCGGGTCGCGCAGGCTGGACACGCGCGAGCCCGACAGCACCACTTCCACGCGGCGCGGCGCGACCTTGCCGTCGACGTCGAAATACCCGCGGCTGGCGATCAGCCAACGCCCGCCGTTGCGCGAATAGGTGCCGGGACGCACGCCGGCGCCGTCGTCGCGGTAGCCCGATGCGTCGAGCTCGGTCTTGAGCGTCTGCGCGTCCATCGCCAGGCCGGGCTTGAGCACGAGCGGGCGCGCATACACGCGCGTGGGCACCTGCCAGCGCAACTGGCCGAAGCGTTCGCCGACCTGGTGGTTCAGGTACAGGGTGTAGGGAATGAGGAACCCGAGGCCGAGCCCGACCGCGGCCAGGCCCCACGTGAGCAGGCGGCGCCGCCAGTCCGGACTGGCCGGGGCGTGGTCCGCGCGACCGTCGTCGTCTTCGTCGTATTCGATGCGCGGGGACTTGGGCATGGTTCCGGGTGCGACAATAAAGGCGCGAGTCTAGCGCAGGGCCGCCGTTGCGCAGGTTCGTGGTATCCCTTCCCCCATTGTTTCCAGTCAGCCGGAGTTGTGTTGGCATGTCGATGACCCCGGCCGATGCGCGCTTTTTCTTTCGCCGCGCGCTCGGACTCGTCCATCGCGGGCTCTCGAGCCTGCACGCGCGCGGCTGGCGGGCGACCTGGGAACGGACGAAAGTGCAGTTCGCACGCCGGGCCGCCCCGTCCCCGCAGGCCGCCCCTTGGCGACCCGGCCGAAGCCCGTTCGCCCCGTTCGCGATGCCCGCGGCGTGGTCGAGCCCGGCGCCGACGGCGAGCGTGGTCATTCCGGTGTACGGGCAGTTCGCGCGCACGCTGGAGTGCCTGCGCGCCCTGGCCGCGCATCCGTGCGCGGCGGCGGCCGAGGTGATCGTCGTCGACGACGGCTCCCCGGACGAAACCCCCGAGGCGATGCCCCGCATCGAAGGCGTCCGCTACCACCGGCGCGCGCAGAACGGCGGATTCATCGCCGCGTGCAACGACGGCGCCGCCCTCGCGCGCGGCGAGTACGTCGTCTTCCTCAACAACGACACGATCCCGCAGGCGGGTTGGCTCGATGCGCTGCTGCGCACCTTCGAGGACCATGCCGATGTCGGGCTCGTCGGCGCGCAGTTGCGCTATCCGGACGGGCGCCTGCAGGAAGCCGGCGGCGTCGTGTTTTCCGACGGCAGCGCCTGGAACTACGGGCGCTTCGAATCGCCCGAGGATTGCCGCTACGCCTATGTGCGCGATTGCGACTACGCGAGCGGTGCGGCGATCGCGTTGCCGCGCGCCCTGTTCGAGGACATCGGCGGCTTCTCCACGCTGTACGCGCCGGCCTACTACGAAGACACCGACCTCGCCTTCGCGGTGCGCGCACGCGGCAAGCGCGTGCTGTACCAGCCCGAGTCCGTCGTGGTGCACGACGAAGGCGGCACCGCGGGCACCGACGTCAACACCGGCCAGAAGGCCTACCAGGTGCGCAACCAGGCGAAGTTCGCCGAACGCTGGCGGGATGCGCTGGCCACGCATCTGCCGCCGGGCACGGTGCCGACGCCGGCGAACCTGCACAAGCGCCAGGTCCTGATCGTCGATGCGCTCACGCCGCGCCCGGACCACGATTCTGGCTCGCTGCGCATGGTGAACCTGATGCGCCTGCTCCAGCAGGAAGGCGCGCACGTCGTGTTCCTGCCTGCGAACCGCGCGCACGACGGAGAGGCGACGCTCGCGCTCCAGCGCATGGGCGTGGAAGCCTGGCATGCCCCGTGGGCCGAACGCGCGCCCGCGTGGTTCCGCATGCACGGCCCGCGCTTCGACGCGATCGTGCTGTGCCGCCACTACGTGGCCTCGGAAATGCTGCCGCTCGCGCGTCGCCATGCGCCGCAGGCGCGCGTGGTCTTCGACAGCGTCGACCTGCACTACCTGCGCGAGCGCCGCGGTGCGGAAGTCGCCGGCGACCGCGCACTCGCCCGTGCCGCCGAGCGCACGCGCGCCCTGGAACTGGACGTCATCGCGCGCAGCGACGCCACGCTGGTCGTCAGCGACGTCGAGCAGGCACTGCTCGCCACCGATGCACCGAATGCGCGCGTGGCGGTGGTCTCCAACCTGCACCGCATCGCCGGCGCGGGACACCCCTTCGTCGAGCGCAGCGACCTGGTGTTCGTCGGCGGCTTCCGCCATCCGCCGAACGTGGATGCGGTGCGCTGGTTCATCGGCGACATCCTGCCTCGCGTGCGCGAACGCCTGCCCGCCATCCGCTTCCATTGCATCGGCAGCCACGCCACCGAGGAGATCCTCGCGCTCGCCGATCGTCCGGGCGTGGTGATGCACGGCCACGTCCCCGACATCGCGCCCTTCATGGATGGCGCACGCATCGCGCTCGCGCCCTTGCGCTTCGGCGCCGGCGTGAAGGGCAAGGTCAACCTGAGCATGGCGCACGGCCAGCCGGTGGTCGCGACGTCCTGCGCGGTGGAAGGCATGCACCTGCACGACGGCGAAGACGTGCTCGTCGCCGACGAAGCGAATGCCTTCGCCGATGCGATCGTGCGCCTGCATGAAGACGAGGCGCTGTGGACGCGCCTGCGCGATGCGGGCCTGCACAGCGTCGCGCGGCATTTCTCGCTCGACGCCGCGCGCCCGGTCGTGCGCGAGGTCGTGCTCGGGATCGAATGAACTAACGGTGCGCTTCGGCCGCGCGCGTCGCCGTGTTCAGGCGCAGCGCGAAGGCGTCGAGGCCTTCGGTTGCAGGATCCAGCCCGCGCGCGGCGTTGAGCGCGCTGCGCGCCGCCGAGAGTTCGCCCGCGCCCAGGCGTTCTTCGCCGACGGCGACCCAGCGCAACGCAAGACGACGGCGCGCGATGCGCAGCGTCGTGGCCTCTTCGCCGAGCTGTGTGCGCGAATCCAGGCAGCCCTCCGCGCGCACGAGCCGATTGGCCCGCAAGGCATCGTCGAAGCACTGACGCGCAGCGGGCAGCAGGCGTGCGAATGCGCGCTGCACGGCGGGGTCGTTCGGCGCCAGCGCTTTCGCGCGACGCAGGTGGTCGTAGGCGCTGTCGCCCGGCGGCGTGAGCAGGTCGCCGCGCGCTTCGGCATCCTGCGCGGCGGCGAGCAGATTGCGCACTTCGGCGATCGCAGCCGGCGTGGGCTTGGGAACCGGGACGTGTTCCTTGCGCGAGGTAGATTCGGTCCGTGCCTGCGCGAGTTTGCGCTCCGCATCCGCAAGGCCGGGCGTCTGCGGATCGAGCGTGCGCGCCGAGTCGATGCTGTGCTGCGCGTCTTCGAAGGCGAAGTCGGCGGCCTGTTTCTCTGCGCGTTGCGTCCAGGCGACGGCGGTGCGCGCGAGGCCATCGTGTGCGGCGGCATCGTCGGGATCCAAAGCGACGGCGGCGGCGTAGCCCTCGCCCGCATCCGCGATCCGGCCCCGTCGCAGCGCGCGGTCGGCCTGGGTGCGTTCGCGATCCGCGGCCTGCGTCAGCGCGGCCTGCGCATCGGGCACGCCGACATGGCCCGGGTCGTATTCGCGCACGCGCGCCACCAGCCGCGCGGCTTCGGTGAAGTCGCGCTTGGCCAACGCAGGCGCGACCTGTTGCAGCAGGTCGGACAGTGCGTCCTCGCGTCCTTCCACCGCTTCGTTGCGCGAGGGCTGGAGGTCGAGCACGCGCTTGTAGAGCGGCAGCGCGGCTTGCGGGTCGCCATCGAGATGGCCTTCGGCGCGCGCGCTGGCCGCCTGCGCGAGCATCGTGTCGATGCCCGCGACATCGGCTTCACGCTGGCGCAGGCGTTCGGCGATGCGATCGGTGTCCGCGGTCGGCACGGAAAGCTCGCGCGCCAGGCGCAGGGCCGTGTGGGCTTCGCCGAAGCGCGCCTGCTCGGTCGCTTCGGCGGCTTGCTTCAGCGCAGCGGCGCCCACGCGTTGCAGGCCGACGCGCGCATCGGGCCGATCCGGATCCAGCGCAAGCGCCGCGGCAAACAACTCACGCGCGCCCGTGCCGTCCGGCGAAGTGAGCTTGCCCTGCGAGAGCGCGAGCTGCGCGGCGTCGCGCAATTGCTGTCCGCGCGCATCGGGATACACGCGTTCGGACATCGGTTGGCGGAAGGCGATGAGCAGCACGGCGATGCCCAGCACGCCCATGCCGAACCACTCCACGCGCTTGCGCAAGGCCGGCGGCCAACGCCGCACCCAATCGACGAAGCGCAGGCGGAGCGGTCGGCGGGGCCACTGGTCAGGTCGCACGCCGCGCATCCTCCACGCCGGGCAGCGCCGCGAGCTTGCCGAGCAGGGTCGACAACTGGCCGAAGTCGTTCACGCGCAGGCGCACATTGAGATGCACGCGCCCGGTGCCGCGTTCGGGCTGGCTGTTGAAGCCGGCCACGTGTGCGTTCTCCTGCGCGATCAGGTTGGTCACGTCCTTGAGCAGCCACTTGCGGTCGAGCGCGAGCAACACGACGTCGACTTCGTGGCCACCGCCCACGCCACCCCATTCGACGGGAATCGCGCGCTGCGGTTGCGCGGTGGACAGGCGCACGTAAGTCGGACACCCGACGCGATGCACCGAGATGCCCTTGCCGCGCGTGAGATAACCCACGATCGGTTCGCCCGGCAACGGTTGGCAGCAGCGCGCGGGTTGCGCGAGCAGGTTGCCGACGCCGGCGATGGTGAAATCCGAACGCCCCTTCTTCGCGGGCGCGCGCGACACGACGGGCGAGGCCGTCGGTTCCGGTTCCGCCTGCGCGCGTTCGTATTCCAGCAGCGCGCGGCCCACCTGGTGCGGACCCACGTCGCCCAGCGCGACGAGCACGACGAGTTCGTCTTCGTTCGCGGCGTTGAAACGCGCAAGCACCGGCGTGAGATCCGCCTTGGCCAGGCCCAGGCGCTTGAGTTCCTTGTCGAGCAGTTCGCGGCCGGCCTGGAGATTGCGCGCGCGGTCGAGCTTGTGGAACCAGCTGCGTACCTTCTCGCGCGAACGTGCACTGGCGAGGAAGCCATTGGATTGCACGAGCCAGTCGCGCCGCGGTTCGGCGACCTTGCCGGTGAGGATCTCGACGCGGTCGCCACTGCGCAGCACGTGGTCCAGCGGCACGATGCGGCCGTCGACTTTCGCACCGCGGCAGCGATGCCCGACTTCGGTGTGCACGAGGTAGGCGAAGTCCAGCGGCGTCGCGCCCTGCGGCAAATCCATCACCTCGCCGCGCGGCGTGAGCACGTACACGCGGTCCTCGGCGAGTTCGGTGTCGAGCTCGCGCAACAGGCCCGCTTCGTCGCCGGGCGTGCCTTCCAGCAACTGACGCATCCACGCGATGCGCTTTTCCATCGCCGCATCGCCGCCCTTGCTGTGGCTGCGGCCTTCCTTGTACTTCCAGTGCGCGGCGACGCCGAGCTCGGCCTGCGCATGCATCTCGTGCGTGCGGATCTGCACTTCCAGCGTCTTGCCTTCCGGCCCGATCACGGCGGTGTGCAGCGAGCGATAGTCGTTGCGCTTGGGGCGTGCGATGTAGTCGTCGAATTCTTCCGGGATCGGCAGCCACAGCGCATGCACGACGCCGAGCACGGCGTAGCACGCAGGGATGTCGTCGACGAGCACGCGCACCGCACGCAGGTCGTAGAGCTCGCCGATCGGCACGTTCTTCTTCTGCATCTTCTTCCAGATGCTGTAGATGTGCTTCGGCCGCCCGGCCACGTCGCCGCGGATGCCCTGCGCTTCCAATGCATCGCGCAACTGTTGCTTGACCTGTTCGATAAAACGTTCACGGCCGCTGCGCTTGTCGTCGAGCAGGCGCGCGATCTGCTGGTACGTCGCCGGTTCGAGGTAACGGAACGCGAGGTCTTCGAGTTCCCACTTGAGCTGCCAGATGCCGAGGCGGTTGGCGAGCGGCGCGTGGATGTCGCGCGTGAGCTGCGCGAGCGCGCGGCGTTGTTCTTCCGGCAACGAAGCCGCCAGGCGCAGGCGCGCGAGGTGGCGCGCGAGCAGCACGGGCACGATGCGCAGGTCGCGCACCATGGCGAGCAACAGGCGCCGCAGGCCTTCGCTGTTGCCGTGCCCGTGTTGCTCCGCATGCAGCGACCACACCTGCGCCGCGGCGCGCTGCCCTTCGAGCAGCGCGGCGATCTGCGGGAAATCCTTGTCGATGCGCGGGCGCAACGCGGCCTGCAGCGCCGGCAGCGCATGCAGGATGGCGGCGGCGGTGACTTCGCCGTCGGCGCCCAGGCGCGCGAGCGAACCGAGCGTATCCACCAGCACCGCGGGCGCATCCGGCGCGCCGCGGAACGGATCGCCTTCCACGTGCAGCATCGCCTCGCGCAACGCAGGCGCGATCGCATCCGCCGGCGGTTTGCCGAGCAGCGCGTGGAGGTCGAATGCGGGGGTGGTCGTGGGCGAGGCGTTCAAGCGTGGCGGTCCTGCGGTTGCGCCAAAGGTAGCGTGATCCGCGTAAACGCAGGGCGTCCGGGGGTGCTCAGCCCCCTTGCAATCGCGCCAGGCGCTGCGCCAGCCGCTTCGGCGACACGCCCGATTTCGCGCCCAGCTCCTGCGCGAACAGGGACACGCGCAGTTCCTCCAGGTCCCAGCGCAGGGCCTGCCATTCCGGATCGGCGAGGCGGTCGTTGGCGGCCGCACCCGCCAGGGCGTCGGCGAAGGGCTTCAGTTCGAGCATGCGCGCCTGGTCCTTGCCCGGGTCGCGCAAGGCACGTTCGCTGCGCAGGACCAGGGCCCGCAGGTAGCGCGGATAGTCCGCGAGCGCGGGCGCCGGCACGTCGCGCAGGAAGCCCGGGGGCACCAGTGCCGACAGTTGCGTCCGCATGTCGTCGAGGTTGCCGCTGGCCCAGCCCATCAACTTCGAATCCAGGCCCGCGCGCACGTCGGCGACCAGGCCAAGGATCGCCTGGGCTTGCTGCAGGCGGGCCATCGCTTCTGGGAACAGGCCCTTGGCGATCGCCTCGCGGCGGTGTTCGAAGGCGTCATGGTCGCGGATGGATTCCAACCCGTCGGCAGCGAGGGCGGCGAACGCGCCTTCGATCAGGTCGGCACGCAGGCGGTCGCTGTCGTTGCCGGGGAGATTGCGGGGTGCGGCCGATTCGATGGCGGCATACAGAAGCGCGGTCTTCGGCTGGACCGGCAACTGCTTGCGCGCCTGCTTCAGCTTGTCCGCGAGCGCCATGCGCAACAGGCGGCGCACGCCTTGCGGGTGGCGGCGCAGCGCTTCGTCGCGGCTCGCATGCACGGTAAGCGCGACGTCCTCGCCGCGATCCTCCAGGGCGGGATACGCGGGCACGCCGCCCGCGCCTGGCACGGACACCGGGATCGCGCGTTCGGGGAAATGCGACAGACCCTGTTGCGCGAGGCCTTCCGCCGCACGCGCCGCGAAGGCGGCTTCCGCGCGCGCGCCGAAGCGCGTGCGCAGGTCCGTGAGATCGCGCGATTCGGCGAGCACATGGCGTTCGCCCTTCGTCGAAGCATCGAGCAGACGGAGGTTCGCGTGCAGGTGCGGTTCGATCGACGCCGGATCGAACTCGGTGGCCGCGATCGCCACGCCCGTGAGCTTGTGCAGGTAGCGCGCGAGTTCGCCTTCGATGCTGTCGGCGGTGGGCTGCGGGAAGGCTTCGGCGAAGGCGCGCGCGAAATCCGGCGCGGGCACGAAATTGCGGCGCAAGGCCTTGGGCAGCGACTTGATCAGCGCGCTCGCCTTGTCCGCGATGAAGCCTGGCGCGAGCCACGACAGCCGCGCAGGGTCGAGCGCGTTGAGCAGATGCAGCGGCACGGCGATCGTCATGCCGTCGTCGGGAGAACCGGGTTCGAAGCGATAGCGCACGGCGAGCTTCGCATCGCCGATCGACACGAAGGGCGGGAAGCGCGTGGCGTCGCTTTCGTCGCCGACCATCAGGTCCGCGCGCGACCATTCGACCGCGTCCTTCGCGTCCTTTGCGAGCCGGCCGTACCACGCATCGAGCGCCTGCGCGTTGTGCACGTGCGGCGGCAGGCGGTCGAGGTACCACTGCGCCTGCCATTCCTCGTCGACGACCAGGCCGGTGCGGCGCTGCTTGGCTTCCTCTTCCTTCGCCTTCGCGAGCGTGGCGAGGTTGCGCGCGAGGAAGGCGCTGCGCGTGTTGATCTCGCCGGTCAGCAGCGCGTCGCGCACGAAGATCTGCCGCGCTTCCTCGGGGAACAGCGCGCCGTAATGGATCGGGCGCTTCGGTGCGAGCACGAGGCCGAACAGGGAAATCTGTTCGCTGCCCACCACGCGCCCCTGCGAGCGTGCCCAGCGCGGATCGTGCTGCCGGCGCGCGAGCAGGTGCGGCAACGCCTCGATCGCCCACTCGGGTTCGATGCTCGCATTGGTCAGCGACCACACACGCTCGGTGTCGAGCAGGGTCGCGGACAGGATCCACGGGGGCGGCTTCTTCGCGAGCGGCGAGCCGGGGAACAGCTGGAATTTGCGCCCGCGCGGGCCGTCGTAGAGTCCGCGATCCGCGCGATTGCCGAGCTGCGTGGGCAGGCCCGTCATCAGCGCGCGGTGCAGTTCCGCGTATTGCGCATCGGCGTCGTTCTGCTTCCACCCGAGTTCATCGCACAACAACTTCAGCTGCCGATGCAGCTCGCGCCATTCGCGCAGGCGCAGGAAGCCGAGGAAGTGTTTCTCCGCCCATTGGCGCAGCTTCGATTGCGTGAGGTCTTCGTGCGCGGTGCGGTAGGCATCCCACAACTTGAGGATCCCGACGAACTCGGATTTCTGGTCGGCGAACTGCGCATGCGCGGTGTCTGCGGCGCCGCGCTGGTCGGCGGGGCGTTCGCGCGGATTCTGGATACCGAGGAAGGACGCGATGGCGAGCATCTCGCGCAGGCAGCCGCGCTCGTGCGCCGCGACGAGCATGCGCGCGAGCTTCACGTCGACCGGCAGGCGCGCCATTGTTCGGCCGATGGACGTGAGCTTGCGCAGGCCCTTGTCGCCCTCCTCCACCGCGCCGAGCTCGAACAACTGCTGCCAGCCATCGGCGATCGCGCGCGGGTCGGGCGGTTCGAGGAAGGGGAAATCCTCGATGCGCCCCAGGCCCAGCGACAGCATGCGCAGGATCACGCCCGCAAGCGCGGCGCGGCGGATCTCGGGATCGGTGTATTCCGCGCGCCCCTCGAACTCCGCTTCCGAATACAGGCGATAACACGTGCCCGGTGCGATTCGGCCGCAACGCCCCTTGCGCTGGTCCGCGCTCGCCTGGCTGATCGGCTCCACGTGCAGGCGATCGAGCTTCTGTCGCGGGCTGTAACGCTTGACGCGCGCGTAGCCCGGATCGACGACCGCATGGATGCGCGGCACCGTCAGCGAGGTTTCGGCCACGTTGGTCGCCAGCACGATGCGGCGCTGCGGACCGGGGTTGAAGACGCGGTCCTGGTCGCGCGCGGAGAGGCGCGCGTACAGCGGCAGGATTTCGGTGTGGCGGTACTTGCGACGCTCGAGCGCGAGGTGCGCATCGCGGATCTCGCGCTCGCCGGGGAGGAAGATCAGCGTGTCGCCCATCGGGTGATGGCGCGCGATTTCGTCGCAGGCGGACACGATGCCATCGAGCACCGTGCGGTCGCCGTCATCCTCGCCCTCGCCTTCCAGGGGGCGCCAGCGCACTTCCACCGGATATCCGCGCCCTTCCACGCTCACCACCGGTGCATTGCCGAAGTGCGCTGCGAAACGCTCGGTGTCGATCGTCGCGGAGGTGACGATGACCTTGAGATCCTTGCGGCGCTCCAGCAGTTGCTTCAGGTAACCGAGCAGGAAATCGATGTTGAGGCTGCGCTCGTGCGCCTCGTCGATGATCAGCGTGTCGTACTGCGACAACCAGCGATCGGACTGGATCTCCGCGAGCAGGATGCCGTCGGTCATGAACTTCACCGCCGTCTGCTCGCCCACGTTTTCCGTGAAGCGCACCTGGTAACCGACCGCGCCGCCCACGGGCACCTTGAGCTCTTCGGCGACGCGACGCGCCACCGCGCGTGCGGCGATGCGGCGCGGCTGCGTGCAGCCGATCATGCCCGCGGCGCCGCGGCCGGCGGTCAGGCACAACTTCGGCAACTGCGTGGTCTTGCCGGACCCGGTTTCGCCCGCGATCACCACCACCGGATGGCGGCGGATGAGTTCGACGATCTCCTCGGCGGCGGTGGCGATGGGCAGGTCCGCATCGACGCTGGCCTGCGGCAACGAAGCCGCACGCACCTCGCGCGCGGTGACCGAGCGCTGCAGCGCCTGCGCGAACGCGTCGCGCAGCGCCTCGTCGCCGGGCTTGGCGTTCCACCGCGACCACAGGCCGAGCAGGCGCCCGCGGTCGCGCGACAACGCGCCGTCGATGGCCTGCCGCCCCCGCGATGACGCGGCCTTGTCGTTCCCTTCCATACACTCCATGCCATAGCTTCGATCTATCGAGACGCCAGCGACAATCGATTTCCGCCGCGGGCGACCCCCCTCTATTGTGATCGCAACATCCCCCCACAAGGAGCGAAAGCATGGCCAAGGCCAAGAAATCCGCGACCGCCACCAACCCGCCGGGCGACCTCGCCGGTGCGCCGCCGATCGATATCGGCATCGACAAGGGCGATCGCCAGAAGATCAGCGAGTCGCTGTCGAAGGTGCTTGCGGACGCGTTCACGCTGTATCTGAAGACGCACAATTTCCATTGGAACGTCACGGGGCAGATGTTCAACAGCCTGCACTTGATGTTCGAGGCCCAGTACAACGAGCAGTGGCTGGCGCTGGACGAGATCGCCGAGCGCATCCGTGCGTTGGGGGCGGCGGCGCCGGCGTCGTATTCGGCCTACCAGAAGCTCACGTCGATCGAGCCGGGGGTCGAGGTGGTCCAGGATGATTGGCGCGAGATGGTGCGGCAGTTGACGGTCGGCAACGAGGCGGTCAGCCGGACGGCGCGCAAGGCGTTGGAGATCGCGGACAAGGCGGGGGACGATCCCAGCGTCGACATGCTCACGCAGCGGTTGAAGGTGCATGAGAAGAACGCTTGGATGTTGCGGTCTTTGTTGCAGTAGAGCGTCGCCACGAGACGGGCGGATCGCCGTGAGGTGTCGTGTGTGTCTTGTCCACTCCATACGACAAGTCGCGGCCAAGACACACACGACACCTCACGCCGCTCCGCTCACGACTTGATGCCCTCGCGGAGCGTCTGGAGGGTGAGTGCCACCGCGATGCGAACGCCTGCGCCAACTTCCGGCTCCGGTGGGTCGGCACTTTGCCCCCTCGCTCGCTGCATCGGCATGTGCGTCCCGCTTCGGAGGGCAAGGTGCCTAGCGATGTAAGTGGGGGGCGCACCTTCGGATGGAGGAGTGCTTCGCTTTTGCCGAAGGCGCGGATCTGACAAACGAGGTGAGGCACGTCGCCCTTCGAAGCGGGACGCACATGCCGATGCAGCGAGCGAGGGGGCGATGTGCCGTCCTTCCGGAGCCGGGTGTAGGCGCGAGGCATTCGAATTAGGGCGGACCTCCACACCAGACGCTCCGCGAGGCCATCAAGTCGCGAGCGGTCCGACGTGAGACGTCGTGTGCTCCTCGACGGGAGCTTGCCGTATGCGAGCGGCGAGGAGCACACGACGGCTCGCGGCGGAACGCCCCACTTGTGGAGTTTGCCGGCCAAGTTCCGCACGAAGAACCCCCCGTCGAATATCCTGTGCGCATCATGCAAGCCGCACTCGACACCCTTCGGCACGTCTTCGGATACGACGCATTTCGCGGAGAGCAAGGCGACATCGTCCACCACGTGGCCGGCGGCGGCGACGCACTGGTGCTCATGCCCACCGGCGGCGGCAAATCCCTCTGCTACCAGTTGCCGGCCCTGCTGCGCCAAGGCACCGCCATCGTCGTCTCACCCCTGATCGCCCTCATGCAGGACCAGGTGGAAGCGCTGCGGCAGCTCGGCGTGCGCGCAGCGTTCCTGAATTCCTCGCTCGATGCAGGCACCGCGCAGGCGGTGGAGCGCGATTTCGCAAGCGGGGCGCTCGATCTGCTGTATGTCGCGCCCGAACGGCTGCTCACGCCGCGCTTCCTGTCGCTGCTGGACGAGGCGCGCATCGCGCTGTTCGCGATCGACGAAGCGCATTGCGTGTCGCAATGGGGCCACGACTTCCGGCCGGAATACCGGCAGCTCACGCTGCTGCACGAGCGCTGGCCCGAGGTGCCGCGTATCGCGCTCACGGCCACGGCCGATGCGCCGACGCGGCGGGAGATCGTCGAACGCCTCGCACTCGAGGACGCGCGCCAGTTCGTCAGTTCCTTCGACCGGCCCAACATCACTTACACCGTCGTCGCGAAGGCAGACAGCAAGCGCCAGTTGCTCGACTTCCTCGCGGAGAAGCGCGGGCAGTCGGGCATCGTGTACTGCCTCTCGCGCCGCAAGGTGGAACAGATCGCCGGGGATCTCGCGGCGAAGGGCGTGGTCGCCCTGCCCTATCACGCGGGTCTGGACGCCGCGGTGCGCGCGGAGCACCAGCGCCGCTTCCTGCGCGAGGACGGGATCGTGATGGTCGCGACCATCGCCTTCGGCATGGGCATCGACAAGCCGGACGTGCGCTTCGTTGCGCACCTGGACCTTCCGAAATCGCTGGAAGGCTATTACCAGGAAACCGGGCGCGCGGGCCGCGACGGCGATCCGGCCGATGCGTGGATGGCCTACGGCCTCGGCGATGCAGTGCTGCTGCAGAAGATGATCGAGGAGTCGGAGTCCGGCGAGGAACGCAAGCGCCTGGAGCGGCGCAAGCTCGATGCACTCATCGGGTATTGCGAGTCCACCGGGTGCCGGCGGCAGTCGCTGCTCGCGTACTTCGGCGAAGCGCATCCCGGCGCATGCGGGCGTTGCGACAATTGCATCGAGCCGCCGCGCAGTTGGGACGGGACGGTGGCGGCGCAGAAGGCGCTGTCCTGCGTCTATCGCACGGGGCAGCGCTTCGGTGCCGCGCATGTCATCGACGTCTTGCGCGGCGCGGACACGCAGAAGGTGCGGCAGTTCGACCACGATCGCCTGAGCGTGTACGGCGTGGGCGAAGACCTCGATGCGAAGCAATGGCGCAGTGTGATGCGCCAGCTCGTGGCCGGAGGTTGGTTGCAGGTGGATGTGGAAGGGCACGGCGCCTTGCGGCTCACCTCGACGAGCGCCGATGTGCTGAAGGGCAACGCAACGCTGACGCTGCGCGCGGAAGCGGAACGCGCACCGCGCACGCGTCGCGGTCGCACGCCGACGACGGGCGAGCCCGCGACCGATCTTCCTTCCGACGCACAAGCCCGCTTCGAATCGCTCCGGCTCTGGCGCGCCAGCGTGGCGCGCGAGCAGAACGTCCCCGCCTACGTGATCTTCCACGACGCCACCTTGCGCCAGATCGCGCTCGCCGAGCCGTCCGACCTCGATGCACTCGCGCACATCCAGGGCGTCGGCGCAACGAAGCTCGAACGTTACGGCCGCGACGTGCTCGACGCGCTCGCTACCGCCTGAGCGCAACAACGCCGGGAAAGCGTGTGCTTTCCCGGCGTCGCCCTGATCAAGGGATTATTGCGTTGCTGCGGCGTCAGTGGCCGCTGTCGTCGCGTCCGGAACCGCTCATGCCGCGATCCTTCGTCGGCTGCTGGCTACCCAGATTGCTCTTGTCCTGCTGCTTGCCCTGGCCCTGCACCTGCTGGCTGCCCTGCTGCTTGCCTTGGCCTTCCTGGCGCGGCGCATTCGGGTTCGGGCTGCCCATCTTGGAATCACGGTTCGGATTGCTCGGATTGTTCGGCATCGTGTGTTCGACTCCGTTGTTGACCAATGTCCGACTGATCGTCGGCAAACACAGTCTGCAAGCGCGCGCATAAGAAACGCGTGATACATCCGCGCATTCAGCGCTCAAGCGCACGTAACGCATGAACTGCTTCATGAACGCAAGGACGTTTCGACAAAGTCGAATGCGAAGTTGCGGGAACTTTGTACAGCCGCTGCACCAAGGGGCACCCGGATTGCCCCTTTGGACAATAGTCGTCGTCCTGGTGGTTGCTAGCCTCGTCCTGCTTCCATCCCAACGAGAGACTTCGCATGCCAACGATCGCTTCTTCGACGCGCCGGCTGTGCGCGACCGTGCTTGCCACCGCGCTGCTGGTCGCAATCGCCGGCTGCAATCGCAATGCGGCGCCGGAAGCCGGCACGCCCGCGCCGTCGGCCGCCGAGGCCACGCGCACCGACGAGATCCGCGAACTGGCGCGCGATGCCTACATCTGGGGCTTCCCGATCGTCGACAACTACCGCGTCATGGATGCATACGTCCTCGACCCGAAGAACGCTGAGTACAAGGGCCCGTTCAACACCATCGCCAACAACGCGCGCCTGTACACGCCGCAGGACAAGGCGATCCAGACACCCAACTCCGACACCCCTTATTCGATGGTGTGGATGGACCTGCGCGCCGAGCCCGTCGTGCTGACGGTGCCGAAGATCGGGAAGCCGCGTTACTACTCCATCCAGCTGATCGATGCCTACACGCACAACACGGGCTACATCGGCAGCCGCACCACGGGCAACGATGCGGGCCACTACCTGATCGCGGGACCCGGTTGGACGGGCGACAAGCCACCAGGCATCAAGCAAGTCTTTCCGATGGAGACGCAGTTCGTCTTCGCCGTCTATCGCACGCAATTGTTCGGCGCGAAGGACATGGACAACATCAAGCGCATCCAGGTCGGTTACAAAGTGCAGCCCTTGTCGGCGTTCCTCGGCAAGCCCACACCGCCCGCGGCGCCGGCTGTCGATTGGATGAAGCCCGTGTCGGCGGAGGAGCAACGTACGTCGCTGGAGTTCTTCAACGAACTCGCCTTCGCGATCCAGTTCATCCCGACGCACCCGGCCGCGAAGCGCTTCCGCGAACGGCTCGCCGAAGTAGGCTTCGTGCCTGGCCGCCACTTCGATTTCGACAAAGCCGATCCCACCGTGCGCGAGGCGATGCTCGCCGGCATGCAGGAAGGCCAGGCCACCATCGACGCGGAGCGCAAGAAGCGCGTCTCGTCGATGGGCCTGTTCGGCACGCGCGAGGACATGCATTACGACCCGGTCGCGCGCGCGCTCGGCGCGCAGGTGGGCATCTACGCGAACTCCCCCGAGGAGGCGATGTACTCGACGTACGAGAAGGACGCCGATGGCCAGGCGCTCGATGGCGCGCATCGCTATGTCCTGCGCTTCCCGAAGGGCGGGCTGCCGCCGGCGAAGGGCTTCTGGTCGCTCACGATGTACGGCCTGCCCGACCAGCTGCTCGTCGACAACCCGATCGATCGTTACCTGATCAACTCGACCATGCTCGACACGCTCAAGCGCGACCCCGATGGCGGCATCACGCTGTACCTGCAGAACGCATCGCCGGACAAGGACAAGGAAGCGAACTGGCTGCCCGCGCCGCAGGGCCGGTTCTTCGCCGTGCTGCGCAACTACTGGCCGGACGCGTCGGTGGTGAAGGGCGACTGGAAGGCGCCCCAATTGCAGCGCGCGGAGTGATGCACGCGGCGTTCACGCCTTGATGGGGCGGCGCATGCGAGCGTCGCGGCTCCGCCTTCCCCCGGGCCCGCTCGCATGCGCTGGATCGTCCGCGCGCTCCTCGCCGTCAGCGTGATCGCTTTGGTCGCCGCCTGCGTGGCGCGCGGCGATCCTTCGCAACCCATTCCCGTGGCCACCGTGCCGGCGAAGCACACCGCGACGCGGCTGGTGGTCGTGCTGCCTGGCCGCGCCGACGACCTCGCCGCCTTGCGCAGCAGCGGCATCGCCGATGCGATCCAATCGGTGTGGCCCGACGCCGACGTCGTGCTCGCCGAAGTGACGGTCGACTACTACCAGCAAGGCGATGCATCGCAACGCCTGCACGATGAAGTGATCGAACCCGCGCGTGCACGCGGCTACCGGGAGATCTGGCTCGCGGGCGCTTCGATGGGCGGCATGGGGACCTTGCTCTACGACGCGCAGTATCCCGGCCAACTCGACGGCATGGTGTTGCTCGCGCCCTACCTCGGCGAATTCGACCTGCTCGCGGAAATCGACCACGCCGGCGGCATCGCGCACTGGAACGGCGGTCCGTCGCAGGGCTTCACGCGGGAGAGCTGGCAGCGCGACCTGTGGCGCTACATCCAGGGCTTGTCGAAGGATCCGGCGCGCAGCGAACGCATCTGGCTCGCCTATGGCGACCAGGATCGACTGCGCAAGGCGATGCCCTTGTTCGTGCCCGCATTGCATCCCGAGCATGTGTTCGTGCGCCAGGGCGGGCACACGTGGACGGTGTGGACGCCCGCGGCGCGCGCGATGTTGCAGGCGATCGACGCACGCGAGACGCGCGGCACGCACTGAGCCTACGCCGCCAGGCTCGGATCCTTGAGAGAGGACAGGCGCGGCAGGCTGGCTTCCGGCAGGACTTCGGCGAAGCGTTGCAGCACGCGTTCACCGTAGCTTGCCGTGGTGGTCGCCAGCAGATGGCGCATGCCTTCGAGCAGGCGTTCGATCAGCAGGTCCTGGTCGCTCGTGGTCTGGATCGCCAGGCGCAGGTCCGCGGCTTCGCCGGTGCGCTGCAGCTGCAGCATGTCGAGCATGTACATCTTGGTCGCGGCGAGGGAGCGGCGCGAACGTGCGGGCGTTGCATCGACCTGCGCCGGCGCAGGCGCGACGATGCGCGCTTCCGCGGGCACCACGGCCGGCGCGGGCACCGGCGCATACGCGGGCGCTGCTTCCGGCACATCGAGATATCCCTCGAGCCGCAATCGATCGATCGCTTGCCCGCTGTCCGCGCCGAGCATCGCCATCACGTCGTTGCGCGTGCGCTGCCCGTCGGCGAGGATCAGGATGCGCCGATCGCGCAGATCCAATGCCCCTGCCTTGCCCGCCGCCAACGCGTCGCGCGCCTTCCCCGTCTTGGCCAATCGCATACCGGCATTCCCCCTTGGAGGCGCAAGGCTAGGGGCGCTTTGTGAGCGTTCGATGACAATGCATCGTCATCCACGCGTCGTGCGACGGTCACGCGCCTGTCGCCGAAACAGCGGAGCCTTCATGGAACGCCGCTGCCGGATGTCGCATGCGCCACCGCGCTGCCTTCCTCTCCGACTGCCACCTCGGGGCGAAACATTGCCACGCCGCCGAGCTGGCCCGCTTCCTCGAACAACTCCAGTGCGACCGCCTCTACCTCGTCGGCGACATCGTCGACCTGTGGTGGATGACGTGCCGGCGCGCGCACTGGGACGCCGCGCACCTGCGTGTCGTCGAACGCCTGCATGCGCTGCGCCGCGCGGGCACCGAGATTATCTACATCCCCGGCAACCACGACCGTCCGGTGCGCAGGCTGTGCGGCCTGGCGCTGCCTGCGATGCGCGTGCGCCGCCGCGCGATCCACGTCACCGCTGACGGACGTCGCCTGCTGGTCGTGCATGGCGACGAGTTCGATGCGCAGACCCAGTTCGGCGGCCTGCAGGAGCGCGTCGGCGATTGGCTGTACTACAAGATCCTCACGGGCAACGCGCTGGTGAACCGCGCACGCCGGCACTTCGGACTGCGCTACTGGTCGCTCGCCGAATTCCTCAAGCAACGCAGCGGCGCCGCGGAGCGCTACATCGAGCGCTATCGACAGGCCGGCCTCGACGAAGCACGGCGCCGCGGGCTCGACGGCATCGTCTGCGGCCACATCCATCGCGCTGCGCTGGAGGTCCGCAGGGGGCTGGTCTATGCGAACGATGGTGACTGGGTCGAGTCGCTGACCGCGCTGGTCGAAGACCAGGACGGCACGCTGCGCCTGCTCTCGCACCACCACACCACCCTCGCGCGCATCGCGCCGCGCCCGGTGCTCCCGCCGCGTGCCTGGGAGCGCGCCGCGGCCTGACGCAGGACTGTCACATGCGTGCCATAGCGTGGCCGCGCATGGACATCCTGATGGTTTCCGACGTGTATTTCCCTCGCGTGAACGGGGTGTCCACGTCGATCCGCACCTTCGTCCGCGCCCTCGTGCGCATGGGCCATCGCGTCACGCTGGTGGCGCCGGATTACGGGGCGGGCGAGGAACAACACGCACGCGACGCGGAATTCGGCGACGCCTTCGAGGTGCTGCGCCTGCCGGCGCGCGTGTTGTTCTTCGACCCGGAAGACCGGCTCTTCACGCGGCGCGCGATGCAAGCGGCCTTCGCGACACTGACCACGCGACGCTGGGATGTCGTGCACGTGCACACCCCCTTTCGCGGCCACGCGCTGGGCGTTCGCATCGCGCGCGCCTGCGGCGTGCCGGTGGTGGAGACCTACCACACCTACTTCGAGGAATACGCGGCGCATTACCTGCCGTGGTTGCCTGCGCCCATCCTGCGGATGCTGGCGCGCCGCTTGTCGCGCAAGCTGTGTCACGAAGTCGACCATCTGATCGTGCCGACCGAAGAAATGACGGCGGTGCTGCGCCGATACGGCATCCGCACGCCCGCGACGGTGTTGCCGACGGGCATCGACCTGGACGAATTCACCGGCGGCCACGGCGCGTCCTTCCGCGCCGCGCTGGGTCTGCGCGACGACCAGCCGGTGGTCGCGACGGTGAGCCGGCTGGCGGTCGAGAAGAACATCCCGTTCCTGCTCGATGCCGTGCGACGCCTGCTGCCCGAGTTCCCGAACCTGTTCTTCGTCATCGCAGGCGAAGGTCCCGATGCGAAACGCTTGCGCGCGCTCGCCACATCGTCGGGGCTGTCGCAGCATGTCCTGTTCGTCGGCAACCTCGATCGGCGCAGCACGTTGCTCGACTGCTATCGCGCCGCGGATGTCTTCCTCTTCGCCTCGCCCACCGAAACGCAGGGGCTGGTGCTGATCGAAGCGATGGCCCTCGGCGTGCCGATCGTTTCGACGGCGGTGATGGGCACGGCGACCGTGTTGCGCGATGCGCGCAGTGCAGTCACCAGCGCGGAAGACCCCGAGGTGTTCGCCGGGCACGTCGCGCGCGTGTTGCGCGATCACGCACTGCGCGCAACGCTCGCGGCCGCCGGCCCGCAGGATGCGCAAGCCTGGAGCCATGCACGCCTGATGCAGCGCGTGCTGGAGGTGTACGCTGGCGCGCGCCCGACCGCCCCGTCGACCGCCCTTCCCGTGCAGGAGCAGGCATGAAACGTCTTGCGTTGTGCATCGTCCTCGCGAGCGCCTGCGTGGCCGCGTTCGCTGCGTCGCAATGGATCGACCTGGAACAGCGCTTAACCCGCGAGCAGATGCATGCAACGGGGTTGGATACGCTGACGGCCGAACAGCTCGCGACGCTCAATCGCTTGTTGCGCGATGACGCGGAAGCCACGGCACGTGCGCAGCCCGTCGCGGCGGCGCCGGCGGCCGCGGCGCCGGAAAAGGAAGGCCATTCCAACTGGGTCGGCTTCAACGACGAACCGATCGTGAGCCAGCTGGTCGGGACGCTCACGGGCTGGGAGCCCGGCACCGAATTCGTGCTCGCCAACGGCCAGCACTGGAAAGTGCTCAAGGGCCATTACAAGTTGAACAAGCCGCTGGACAACCCGCAGGTGAAGGTCGTCCCCGGCGCGGCGGGCCGCTGGTTCTTCCGCATCGACGACGACACACCGGGCGCGCGCGTCTACCGCACCGACTGAGCGCTCAGTGGCGGGCGAAGACCTGCGTGGTCCCGTCCGCCATCACCAGCACGACGTCGTAAGGCATCGTGCGTCCGCCGGGCACTTCCATCCCCGGCGAACCCATCGGCATGCCGGCCACGGCGATGCCGCGTGCCTTCGGCTTTTCCTTGAGCAGGCGACGCACGTCGTCCGCGGGCACGTGGCCTTCGATGAAATACCCGCCGATCTGCGCGGTGTGGCACGAGCGTTGATCGTCGGGCACGCCGGCCTGCTTCTTCACTGCGTCGAGCCCGTCGGTCTCGCGCACGTCGACCTGGAAGCCCGCCTTGCGCATGTAGTCGATCCACGCCTTGCAGCATCCGCAGTAGGCGTCCTTGTAGACGACCATGGAAGGCAATGCGGCCGCCGCGGTGGCGGCGAAGGAGGCCAGTGCGAGCGCGACCGCGAGAAGGGAGCGATGCAGTTTCATTGTTTGTCGTCCTGCGAGAAGTGCCAGCGCAATGCCGTTTCCAGGATCGGCGCCAGCTTGGTGTATTCGGGGCGCCATCCCAGGCGCGCGCGTGCGCGATCGCTCGAGGCGACGAGCACCGCCGGATCGCCCGGACGTCGCGGCGCGACCGAATGCGGGACGGCGCGCCCGGCGACCTGCGCCACGGCTGCGATCACTTCGCGCACGGAGAAGCCCTGCCCGTTGCCGAGGTTGAACGCATGCGCCCCCGGATTCGCGTCGAGGTAATCCAGCGCGAGCAGGTGCGCCTGCGCGAGATCGTCGACGTGCACGTAGTCGCGGATGCAGGTGCCGTCTGGCGTCGGATAGTCGTCGCCGAACAGCGTGAGCGCGGGCCCGGTGCCGAGCGCCGCCTTGATGGCGTTGGGGACCAGGTGCGTTTCCGGATCGTGCGCTTCGCCGATCGTGCCGTCCGGTGCGGCACCGGCCGCGTTGAAGTAACGCAGCGCCACCGAACGCAGGCCGTAGGCGGAGGCCGCATCGGCGAGGATGCGTTCGACCATCAGCTTGCTTGCGCCGTAGGGATTGATCGGCTTCTGCGGATGGTCCTCGTCGATGCGATCGGCCTGCGGATGGCCGAACACGGCCGCCGTCGACGAGAACACGAGGCGCGCGACGTCGTGCGTGCGCATGGCCTGCAACAGGTTGAGCGTGCCGCCTACGTTGCTGGCGTAGTAGCTGTACGGGTCGGCGACCGACTCGCCGACCAACGAGCGCGCGCAGAAGTGCATCACCGCATCGAAGCGCTGCGCGGCGAACACGCGATCGAGCGCGACGGGGTCGCGGATGTCCGCTTCGATCAGGTCGCCCCACTGCACGAAGCTGCGATGCCCGGTGGAGAGATCGTCGAGCACGGTGACGCGGATGTCGCGCAGCGCGAGCCAGCGCGCCATGTGGCTTCCGATGTAACCCGCACCGCCGCAGACGAGGATATGCATCGGCATAGGATGCCGTGGTGCTTGCGGGTCTGTCGAACGGGCCCCTGGATCCCTTGCCGGCCCTGATGCCTTCGCACGCGGAAATCCCGTATGCATGAGCTTGGAAAGCACGCGCGACACTTGGCTTTCCTTTCACGCGAATTCCGGTGCAATCGCGCCCATGGACGTGCGGATCCCAGGGACGACGGTGGCGATGTCGATCGCCATGGGTTTGGCTGGGATGGCGTGCGCCGCGACCGCCTCTGCGCAGTCGACCATGGGGACGTTCAACGTCAGCGTCCGCGTCGTCCGCCAGGTGGCGGCCACCGATGCCACACCCCTCCTCGACGCGATGCCCATGCCCGCGGGCGCACGGCGCCTGACGCGCATCCGCGCGGTCGACAGCCTGTGGGTGGACGACACGCCGAGCACGGTGGCCCGCCACTATCGCGAGGCGATGCAGGCCCGCGGCTATCGCCTCGCTTACGAAAGCGGCGACGGCCTCGACAGCGCCTGGATCGACGATCGCAGCCACCACCGCATCGCACTGCAGTTGCGCCCCGTCATCGGCGCGGCGTTCGCCACGCGCGTCGTGCTGCAGGCCACACCCGACACCTGACGACGCCCGTATCCTCGGGGTGTCATTGGACAAGGACCTCCCCCGATGAAGTACTGCGACCTGGTCATGAAGGGCGGCATCACCAGCGGCATCGTGTATCCCAACGCGGTGCTCGCGCTTGCGAAATCCTTCCGCTTCAAATCGGTGGGCGGCACGTCCGCCGGCGCGATCGCGGCGGCAGTGACGGCCGCGGCGGCCTTGGGCGACCGGACCAAGCAATCCGGGGCCGCGTCCGTGCATCCCGATGCGCAGGTGGGCTTCGAAGGCCTCGCGCAGGTGTCTGCGCAACTGGCCACGGAAGGCTTCATCTTCGGCCTGTTCCAGCCGGCGCGCGGCGCGCGCAATGCGTATCGCGCGCTCGTCGTCATGACGGGAAAGGCATCGGTGTGGCGCAAGTTCGCCACCCTGCTGCTCGCCGTGCTGGCGATCGCGCCGCTGGAAATCCTGCTCGTGCTGGGGATGTTGCTGGCCATCGGCTTCTGGTTCGGCGCCGGTGCGGGTGTGGCCGCGACGCTGTTGCCCTCGCTCGCGTGCGCCTACGGTGCAGGCGCGCTATGCGCAGCGATGCGCGTGGCCCGCGTGGCCCGCGCGAACCTGTTGGGCCTTTGCTCCGGTATGCGCCACCACGACGGCGCACCCCCCGCGCTCACCGAATGGTTGCACGACACGCTGCAACGCCTTGCAGGCAAACCGCTCGATGCACCGTTGACCTTCAGCGACCTGCACGATGCGCCGCGCTATCCGGACGAACCGGCGACCCCCGGCGCGATCGCCCTGCGCATGATCACCACCGGCGTGTCGCATCGCGAACCGCGCACGCTGCCCTTCCGCGATGTGCAGTTCTGGTTCCTGCGCGACGAGTTCGATCGCCTGTTTCCGAAGGGCGTGGTGGACTGGATGGTCGCGCACGGCGGCACGCCGCCGGAGGTTATCGAAGGGAAAACGTATTACGCGCTCCCTGCCGATGACGCCCTTCCGGTCCTCGTCGCCACGCGCATGAGCCTGAGCTTTCCGTTCCTGGTCAGCGCGGTGCCTTTGCACGAACCGGCGCGCCGCGTGCACGCGAGCGAAACCACGGTGGAGCATGCCGCACCCGCTGCGGAGAAGAGCATCGCCGAAACCGCGGACCACCTGGCCACGGGCGGCACGCGCTCCGCGGCCGCGCCTGCCCGCATCGCCGAGTTCCGCAAATGCTGGTTCAGCGACGGCGGCATCTCCAGCAACTTCCCGATCCACCTGTTCGACGCCGCCCTACCCCTGTGGCCGACCTTCGCGATCGACCTGGTGTACCCCGGCAGCGACGACCGCGCCCCCGCCGATCGCGAAGCGGTCTCGATGCCCGAGCACAACGCGCAGGGCTGGCAGCGCACTTACCAACCCATTGGCGGGCGCATGGCGGCGTCGGAGTTGCTGGGCTTCCTCTTCGCCATCGTCGCCACCATGCAGAACTGGCGCGACTTGCTGCTCGCGCGCGCACCGGGGCAACGCGATCGCATCGTGCATGTCGCTCTCTCGCCCGCCGAAGGCGGCATGAACCTGGACATGCCGGGCACGGTGCTGGCGGGCATCGCCGCGAAAGGCACGCTCGCAGGCGAACGCCTCTCCGCGTTCGACTTCGACAACCACTACTGGATCCGCTGGCGTTGCCTGGCGGCCGCGCTGCAGCAGTACACCCAACAGGTCGCACGCACCAACGATGCACGCCTGCGCGTGACCGACTACGCACTGGTGTACGCCCTGCCGGAATCGGCGGAAACCGAGCCGCCGTCCTACGCGTTCTCCTCGTACTTCCAGCGCGTGGAGTCCGCGCGCCTGCTGGCCTCGCTCGTCGCGCAGGGGGAGATCTGGAACGACATGCACCCCGACCTCGTGCAGGGCGCACCGCGCCCCGCGCCGCAGATGAAGGTGACGCCGATCTACTAGGCGTCGCCCAGCGTGAAGCCGACCTTCAGCGTCACCTGCCAGTGGGCGACTTCGCCGCCTTCGATGTAGCCGCGCGTTTCGACGACCTGGAACCACTTCAGGTCGCGCATCGTCTTCGACGCACGCTCGATCGCGGTGCGGATCGCATCGTCGGAGCTGCGGGTGGAGGAGCCCGTCAGCTCGATGGTCTTGTACACATGGTTGGTCATTCTCGATCCTTGGTGATGCGCACGCCTTTCACCGAAACCTGGATGTCGACCACGTCCAGGTCCGGTTGCCCGCGCTTCTTCTTCACCAGCACGTCTTCGCCGTCATCGACCTCGGAGGTGCAGCAGGCCTTCGCTTGCGCGCGGACTGCATCGCTGATGTGCCTGGCGACTTTGTTCTCGCCAGTGCCCTTCTTGATGTCGACACTGACCGGGATGCGTTGGCCATCGTCCAGCGCGAGCGTGAACGCAACGGTGCCGTCGCTCTCCGCACCGCCGCTGACCTGCAGGCGCCATTTGTTGGAGCCGGCGAACGCGTTGCCCGCGATGCAGGCGGACAACAGCAGGGCCAGGGCGATGCGCTTCATCTTCGTTCGCGTCCTTACGGCAGGGTCCAGGGCTTGCTCCAGACGATGTTGTTGATCTTGTTGCCGCCACCGTTGGTCGAGCAGCTGGTGATCGTGGCGTAGATTGGACTGCCGACCTGTTCGGCCAACGTGACGGTCACCAGCGCGCCCTGCGCGATGCTGGCGAAGTTGATCGTGGTCGATTCGGTGTTCTTGTGGTCGTTCACCGCGGCATTGATGGTGCCGTTGACGCCGTTGGCGGCCGCCGCAGTGACGGTGAAGTCGCGGAAGGTCGGACGCGCCACCGTGTCGGTCGCGGTCCTGCCGCCGCACGTGGCCGTCATGGTTTGGCTGGTCGTCGTTTCGATCCAGTAGTTCGACACCGTCACCGTCCCCGGTTGCGGCAGCACCGTCCCGGTGGTGGCCACGCAGTGGTTGTCGGACCCCGCTGGCTTCACGCACTCCACGTTGTTGTCGACGCCGAGCGTGAAGAACACGAACGGGTTGGAGCCGCCACCGCTGACGCGCACGTCGAACGACGGCCCGTTGCCGCCGCCCACCTGGAAGTCCTGCAAATCGGTGAGCAGGACCGCGTCCGGATCGCCGACGATGGGGTCGCCGTTGTCCGCGGGATCCACGCCCTTGATGTTGGTCAGCGTGGAGTTCACCGCCACGCCCGAGTTGGAGCGGCGCATCTGCGTCGCGTTGGTCGTCGCGCCGTTGGCCTTGCCGATCGTGCGACCACCCGAGGGCTGCTGCGCGTTGGTGGACAACAGGTTGCCACTGTTGACCGTGATGACCGCCGGATTGGTCGCACGCCATTCCGCGATCTCGGTGAGGTTCGCGGTGGTGAACGGCAGGTAGGGCATCACGCAGTCTTCGGCGCTCGTGCCAGTCGGGCATCGGCCTTGCGGCCCGTTGTCGGCGAGCACGTCGATCAGTTTCTGGCGCGCCTTCTGTTCCAGGTAATCCACGTACAGGCCGCGACCGTGCAGGTAGCGATAGTCGGTGTTGTTCGCGGTGGGAATGACGATCGCCGGCACGTCGAACGTGGGCGTGTTCGCGAGGAAGGTCGCCTGGCCGTTCGTGGTCGGCGTCGGGCTTTGTCCGTTGTACTGGCGGAGGAACGCCTTCACGAAGTTCGTGTAGTTGGTCACCGCCGTGGGCGTGGGCAGGCCGCTCTTCGCCGCGACGTTGCTCACCGCCTGCGTTTCCAGCAGGCCGTATTGGCGTTCGTACAGGTCCGACGCGGTGCGCCAGAAGCCGTCGATGCGGATCATGCGGCAGCTGTCCACGTAGTCCGAGTTGTTCGTGTTGGGAGCAGCCACCAGCACGCCCGAGTTGTTCACGTCGTACTTGGCCGTGCCCGAGCGCTCCGGATCGAAGCGCACCGCGCCCGTGGCGCCGGTGTCGTGGTGGTCCCGGCAGCATTCCTGGCACAGCGCACTCTGGTCGACGCCGTTCTTCGGACCGGAGCTGAGGGACTGGCCGGGCGCCGCCGGATTGCCGTTTGGCGTGGTCACCTCGTACGCATCGCCCGTCCACACCGCAGGCCACATCGCCGTGCGATAGATCTCGGGCAGGTTGCTGCCGCCCGCGCCGTACTTGCACTTGCACTTCACCACTTCGTTGTCGAAGCGCTTCTGGATGATCACCGAGCCGCTGCCCGCCGACTGGTAGTTGAGCACGCTGAAACGCGTGCCCACGATCGTCTGGTTGTTCGACTGGCCGATGAGTTCCGGAATGGGGTTGGTCGTTGCCGAATCGGAATTCGTGGTGCCCAGCGCGATGGGAAGGACACCCGCAGTGGTGGCCGGGCTCGTGGTGCGCACGATCGGTCCGCCGCTCGTTGCGGCGACGGGATCGGGCGGCACCAGGATGTTGTTCGTCAGCATCATCGAGCTGACGTCGGAGGACAAAGACTGGTTGTGCGGGATGCCCGCGGCGTCGGTCCACGTCGAGGTGAGCGTGACGCGCTTGAACTGCGGGAGGGACGGATCGGCTTCCACCGTGCCGGAAGCAAAGCCACCGCTGCCGGACCAGACGGTGATGTTCTGGACCACGGTGAGCAGGCCGAGGCCTGCCTGCACGCGCGGGCAATCGAGCCAGTCGTTCCCGACGCCGTCGCAACCATTGTTGGGAGCGCCTTCGGTGGACGTGAAAGTCGTCGGCGTCAATGGCGTGAGATTGCCGTAACCGCTGTTGCGCAATCCATCCATGCGCGCGCTCAGCATCGCAGCCACGCGCCCACGCACCTTCGCGTCCGCGGAGGACCGCGTCATGTTGCCCTGCAGGGCAGCGAGCGCGAGCAAGCCGACCGACAGCACGACGACGGCGATCAACACTTCCAGGAGGCTGAAGCCAGGCGCCCGGCGATGCATGACGAAGAAGCGATTCATGGCGTCCTCCTGCCTCAGTACGACCGTGCGTCGGTCCACGCGCCCGGCAGGGTCGAGAAGACCATGCCCGCGTCTTCCACGACGCCCTGCATCACGTTGCCGTCGTAGATGACCGCCGACGTGCCGTTGACCTTGATCTGGCCCTGGATCACGAGGCCGCCATAAATCGCCGAGCCCGCGTTCATGCGCAGCATTTCGCCGCCCGTGCTGGTGCCGGTATCCGGATCCAACGGCGAGCCGGTATCGCGGATGAAGACGAAACCGAAGACCACGCCGTGGATCTGCACGGGGCCGTCGAGGATCAACAGCACCGGTGCACTCGGCGTGCCCACTTGTGCGTTGCCGATGTCGCAATCGGTCTGGCACCAGATGATGCCGTGGCTGGCGGAAGAGCCCAGCAACGCCGACGTGCCGAGCTGGCTGACTTTCACCAGCGGACGATTGGCGGTGGTCGGGATGATCCTGTCCGCGATCTTGTACAGGTAGGCCTCGTCCGGACCGACCGACGCGACGGCCGCAGTGTTGTCGGGATTCTGGTAGATCACGTTGGCCATCTTCGTTTCGGCGAAGCAGTCGTGGTCGTTGTCCTGCCACGCGGAGACGCCGAACACGAAACGGAACAGATCGGGCGGGAATTCGCAGTTCGGCCACGACAGGGAGTCCGAGCGCACGTTGTAATTCGCACCCACCTGGCCGCCGGTGTTGTAGCCCGTCGTGGAGTTGGTCCCCGCGTCGACATCGAGGACGTCGATGCCCTCGCAGTCGGCCGTGCTGCTTGCGCAACGGTTGTAGCCGCTCGCATCGAAACTGAGCGTCTGCGGCGACCCGTTCGCGTCGCACTTGCAATCGTCGCAGCGGATCGTGTTCTGGTAGATGCTCGGCGTGTGGCTGCCTTGCGTGTAGCGGAAGAATTCGTCCGCGTAGCAGGTGTTGGGCGTGCCGTGCTTGTCGACGTCGTGTCGCGTCCACACCGACACCGGCACGCCCGTCCCTCCCGCATTCGGATTGGTGACGATCTGCAGGTTGCCCGTCACGTCCGCCGTGCCCGACGTGGTGATCGGCGGCTTGTTGACCAGGCTGTCCGGCACCTTCGGGTACTGGCCGATGGTCTGCACGAGCGTGCTGCCCGCGTTCTCGCCCGGGATGCGCGCGACGCTGACGAACGTGACGATGCTCGTGCTGGTGAGCGTGGCGCCCACGCCATTGCCGCACGGAATGCCCGTGTTGAGGCCGTTCGGCGGCGCGGTGGCGAAGCACACGACGGGCGCGACGCCGTAGGCGACCGTTTCGCCGTTCGGCATCGTGCCGATCTTCGATCCCGCGGCCAACGGGAGCATGTACTGCGTCAGCGCGGAGTCGAGCCCCGCGATCGTGTTGGTGTTGTCCGCCTTCAGGCGGTACATCGTGCCGCGCCGCACCACGGGCGCCGTGGTCGGGTCGCCGTCGTTGTCGAAGGTGGCGTTGCTGATCGCACCGCAAGGGAAGGTCGTGTCGTTGTCCGCGCACTTCTCCCACAGCGACGGCGTGATGAGCATGTCGCGATGCTGCCGGATCAGGTACTCGAACCCCTGCGCCAGCCCCGCCTCGGCCACGTCCGCGACTTCCTTGCTGCGCATGTCGTTGCCGGTACTGCGCTGTTCGAACAGCCCGACCTTCAACGCGAACACCGTGAGGATGCCCGCGAGGAGCAGCAGGACGATCGCGACCACCAACACCATGCCGGATTGACGGCGATGGGCAAGCAGGCCATTGGTGCGCATGGCACCCTCCTCGGATGTCGTGGACTCAGATGCCGGTGCCGACCGAACGGACGTAGACGGTCTGGCTCATCGTGCGGTTGACGGCGGCGACGTTCGCGTCGCTGTCGACCAGGTGCCCGGTGATGGTGACGTCGAACTGGCGCACCACGTTTTCATCCGTGGCCAGCGGTGGCGTGCTCGACGTCGTCGTCGGGGTGAAGGTGAGGCTGGTGATCTGGACCTGGGCGGAACCGATCGGCGTGGGCGTTCCCGCGGGCGTGCAATTCGCCGGGCGGTTCACCGAACCTTGCAAGGTGATGCGCCCGTTGTTGTCCAGGCGCACGATGTGCCACGGGCCATCGACGGCACCGTCGTAGGCATACACGATGCAGCTCCCGTTGACGCTCATGGCGCCGAACGGATTGCCGCCGACGGCCAGCGCGGTCGTCAGCGGATCGCCGACGCCGCGCGCACGGCGCAGGTCGCTGGCCACCACCGCCAACGTGGCGCGCAGTTCCTGGTTGAGCCGCGTGGACTGCAGCGTCTGCCGGTTGGAACGGATGATCGACAGCACGAGCGCGAGCACGGCGGTCATCACGATCAGACCGAGCGCGAGCGCGACCATCATTTCGATCAGGGTGAAGCCGCGTGCCGGCTTCCGGAGGCGGGCGGTCAGCATGACGGCAGGCTCGACATCGTGGGCTTGCCCGCCGGCGTGCAGGCACTCGCCTGCCCCAGCGGATTGACCTGCACCTGCACGTCGTACTTGCCGCTCTGCGAGGTGAGCGTGATCTGCCGCGCACCCATCGGGACGAGCACGCCCATGTTGCTGTCGAAGGTCATGTTCGCGGGCAGCGCACCGATCGACACGGTGGGATGCGCACCGGATTCCACCGCGTAACGCGTGCCGTCGATCAGGCATTGCGTACTGTCCGTGCAATCGCAGGCCGCGGCCGTGGCGGCGGGCGCGCCACCGGTAGGCGGCGTTGCGCCGTTGCCGCCGGCGCACCAGTTGGTGCCGGTGCCCTGCAGCGAGATGCTGACGTCGAGGTCATGCTTGACCGCTTCGGCGCGCGCGTTGCTGACCAGGCTGACGAGGTCTTCCGCTGCGTTGCGCACGCGACCACGCTCGAAGAAGTCTCTGAACGACGGTACGGCGACCAGCGCCAGGATGATCAGCACCATCACCGCGACCATCAGTTCGACGAGCGTGACCCCGGGGGAAGGGTTCGCTGGACGATGCATGATGTACTCGCTTTGCGCGCAGGGGATTCGCGCTTGATGGAGGCTACGTTGCGCGATGCCTCTTCACGGGCACCCAACGGACGGACGGGCTCGTTCGTGGGACAAGCGAGTGTTGCGATGCGGAAGTCGCGCTAGCTCTGCAGTTCGCGCACCGAATGCGGATCGACTGAATAGGGATGCACGACGCCGTCGAAATCCGGCTGGGCTTCGATGCGCGCGACCCATTCACGAAGGCGTGAATATGGCGTGAGCGCGATCCCGGCTTCTTCCGCGCGGCTGGCGTAGGCGAACAAGGCGATGTCCGCGATGGTGTATGCGTCGCCTGCGATGAAGGGGTGGCTGGCGAGCAACGTATCCAGGATGTCGAGCGCGCGCAGTCCCGCCTTGCGCTTGGCCGCCACGAGTTCCGCCGAACGCCGTTCGAGCTTGCCGGTCATCGTCCAGTGGCGCAGTGCGCCGATGGTCGATTCGACGTTCTCCTGCTCGAACGACAACCATTGGTGCACCTTCGCGCGCGCGTACGGTTCGCTCGGCAGGTAACGCGTTCCGTCGGCGAGGAACGCCAGGATGGCGTTGGATTCGGCGAGCGCGCGGCCGTCGTCCAGGCGGATCGCCGGCACGCGGCCGGTGGGATTCAGCGCGAGGAAGCCGGGCGACTGCCCTTCCCCTTCGAAGATCGACACCTGCTGCGTGGCGTGGGGAATCCCGAGGTGGGCGAGCAACTGGCGGACTTTCCAGGCGTTGCGCGAAGGGAGGTAGTCGAACAGCGTGAGCATCGGCGTTGGTCCGTGTCGGTGGAGGCGCAGTGTCGGTTCGACGCGTCGCGTGCGATATCCGAATCCTGCGCCGTGGCGTATAACGCGCACTCCCTCGCAGCCGCTTCCGGAGCCCATGGCGCATTCCGACGAGACGCATTCCGATGAGGTCAGGATCGTGCCGGTCGCGCAGGACGACGCGGCCGCATTGTCTGCGCTGTGCCGCGCGATCTATCCCCAGTTCTACACGCACCTCTGGGACGACGAAGGGGCCTGGTACACGGAGGCGACCTATGGCGTTGCGACGCTGCAATCCGAACTGGCAGCCCCGAACTCGCGCTTCTGGTACCTCGAAGTCGATGGCCAGCGCGTCGGCTATCTCAAGCTGAACCTCGCGCGCGACCTCGCCGGCGAACCCGGCGGTCTGGAGATCGAACGCATCTACTTGCTGCGCGAGTTTACCGGGCAAGGGCTGGGTGGACGCCTGATGGCCTTCTCGCTCGACGTCGCCCGCGGACTGCACCGGCGCTATGCCTGGCTGCACGTCATGGACAGCAGCGAGGAATCGATTGCGTTCTACACACGCCTGGGCTTCACGATCGTCGGCGAGACCATGCTTCCCTTCGACCACATGCTCCCGCACTACCGGCGCATGTGGCGGATGCGCAAAGCGCTGGACAATTAGGCCAGCGCGTCAAGAATGTCGCGCCGCCACGGTTCCTGTTCGAATTGCCCGAGCAGTCGCCGCGTCACCATCGCGACGCCATGCATGCGCGCACCGCGCGAACCGATGCACTCGTGCGCCGCCTTGATCACCACCGCGACGCCGCGCGGTTGCAACACGCGACCCAGCGTATCGGCGATCTCCGCCGTCAGCCGCTCCTGGATCTGCAGGCGCCGGCCGTAGGCATCCACCAGGCGCGCGAGCTTGGAGATCCCCACCACGCGCTTGCCCGGCAGGTAGGCGACGTGCACCACGCCGCGGATCGCGGCCATGTGGTGTTCGCACACCGATTGCAGCGGGATGTCGCGCAGCAACACGATGTCGTCGTAACCGCCGGTTTCCTCGAAGGTGCGGCTGAGGATGCGCGCGGGGTCGAGGCGATAGCCGCCGAACCATTCCTCGTAGGCGCGCACGACGCGCGCGGGCGTCTCGTGCAGGCCCTCGCGCGCCGGTTCGTCGCCGGCCCAACGGATGAGCGTGCGCACCGCGTCCTCCGCCTCTTCGCGTGAAGGGCGCGCGGCCGGTTGGGCCGCCGGCTGCGCCAGGGAACGTTCAATGAGTTGCAGCGGGTCGTCGAGCACGACGCATACCTCGAAACAGGTGGGCCTGTTCGAATGGATGCACCAGTGCGGCAGCGGTTCCCGGGAACCGGCCCCTGCCCGCTGCATCCAATCCATTGCACCGACGAGGAGAACGACGATGGGCCACTCCGACACGCCGCCGCCAGGGCCGGATTTCGCGCAAGGCGTCGCGTTGTCGAGCGTGCCCGCAGCGGGCGTGCTCGCGGGGCATGTCGACGGCGAAGCGGTGTTGCTCGCGCGCCTGGACGACGGCCTCCACGCCGTGAGCGGCACATGCACGCATTGGAGCGGCACCCTCGGCGAGGGGCGCGTCGAAGGCGATGTCGTCCACTGCCCCTTGCACCACGCCTGCTTCAGCCTGCGCACGGGGCGGGCACTGAAAGCACCGGCCTTCGCGCCGCTCGATACGTGGTGCGTCGAGGTCGAGGGCGACAAGGTCTTCGTGCGTGCGAAGCAGGACATCGCCGGGACCCGCGCGCCAGGCACGCAGGCCCATCCGCAACGCATCGTGATCGTCGGCGGTGGCGCGGCGGGGTTCGCGGCCGCCACGCGCCTGCGCGAACTGGGCTTCGAGGGTGCGCTGACGATGTTGAGCGCCGACCACGATCCGCCGTGCGATCGACCCAACCTGTCGAAGGATTTCCTGGCCGGCAACGCGCCGCCCGAGTGGATTCCGTTGCAGCCGGATTCGTATTACACCGAACGGCGCATCGACCTGCGCCTGCGTTGCGACGTCAGCGACATCGATACGACCGCGCGCGAAGTGGTCACCGGCGCCGGCGAACGCTTCGGCTACGACGCGCTGCTCCTTGCCACGGGCGCGGAACCCGTGCGCCTGCCCACGCCGGGATTCGATCGTCCCAACGTCTTCATGTTGCGCACGCTGCAGGATGCGAGCGCAATCGTGGCGGCCGCGAAGAGCGCAAGGACAGTGGCACTCGTCGGCGCGGGCTTCATCGGCATGGAGGCCGCCGGGGCGTTGCGCGCGCGCGGCCTCGACGTGCATGTCATCGCGCGCGAAGAAGTACCGCTGGAACGGGTGTTCGGGCGCGACTTCGGCAACGGCATCACCGATCTGCATCGCGCACATGGCGTCAACATCCACCTGAAAGCCACGGCGGCGTCGTTCGACGGGGCGTCGCTCACGCTCGAAGACGGCGCGCGCATCCCCGCGGACCTGCTGATCGTCGGCGTCGGCGTGAAGCCGCGCACGCAACTCGCCGAACGCGCGGGTTTGCAGGTGCAGGACGGCATCCTCGTCGACGCGCTGCTGCAAACCTCGACGCCGGGCATCTGGGCCGCAGGCGACGTCGCGCGCTATCCGCTCGGCGAAGGTCGCGCGAGGATCGAACATTGGGTGCACGCCGAACGCCAGGGGCAAACGGCGGCGGCGAACATGCTCGGCGCGAAGCAGGTGTTCGACGATGTGCCCTTCTTCTGGACGTACCACCAGGGCCACGAATTCCGCTACACCGGGCATGCGGAGCAATGGGACGACCTGCGCGTCGACGGCAGCGTGCCGGACGGCGATTGCACGGCGCGCTTCTATCGCGGGGGACGCTTGCTGGCCGCTGCGTCGGTCGGGCGCGACGTGGAAAACCTCGAGATCGAGGCGCAATTGCGGGGTTAGGGCGCCAGCACCTTGCGATACACGATGAAACCGGTGGGCGCTGCGAGCGTGTCGTAAAGCCGGCGCGCAGTCGCGTTGGCCTCCTGCGTCTGCCAATACACCTTCGGCAAGCCCTGCGTCCGCGCGAACGCGTACACCGCTTCGATCAATGCACGCCCGACCCCTGCGCCGCGCACCGCATCGTCGACAAAGAGATCCTGCAGGTAGCAGTTGTCCTGCACCTGGATGGTGCTCCGATGCAGCACGACGTGGGCGAGGCCCACCAGCGCACCTCCTTTCTCCGCAACGAATCCAAGCACGGGTTCGGCCGGATCCAGCAGGCGCGACCAGGTCGTCGCGTTGATGGCGTCGGACAGCGCCGTCGCGCCCAGCCGCCCGTAGAACGCGTTGTAGCCGGACCAGAGCGCCGACCACTGCGCCTGATCGGCGGACGACAAGGGACGAACCATGAGATCGGACATGCGTTGGCCATTCCGCGAGGCGGACCGACAGGATGCTGCCCGCCCGATGCGCGCGCAATTGCACTTTGACGGGAGGGACTTGCGCCCCCGCCCAGACCATGTATACGCTGTATACATGCCCGACCCGACCACCGCCGAACGCATCGTCCTGGCCGCCCGCGAGCTCCTCGAGCGCGAGGGTGTCGGCGCCGTTTCGATGCGTCGCGTCGGCGACGCGGTGGGCATCACGCCGATGGCGATCTACCGGCATTTCCCGGATCGCGAGGCGCTGCTGCAACGGATCAGCGATGACGCCTTCGGGGAGATCGCGCGCCAATGGGCGGCCGCTTCGCGCAAGGGCACGCCGCTCGCGCGCCTGCTGGCCGTGCATCGCAACTACCTCGACTACGCGTTGGCGCACCCCCACCTGTTCGATTACGTGTTCTCCAGTGCGCACACCGGGACGCGCCAGTTCCCCGAGGACATGCGCGCGCATCGTTCGCCCACGCTCAACGTCGTCGCCGACCTGGTGCAGGCCGCGATGGACGAAGGCGTGCTGCGACGCGACGACGTGTGGGAGATCGTCATGACCTTCTGGGCGCATTCGCACGGATTGATCGCGCTCTACCGCGCCGGCCGCTTCAGCTACGACGCCCCGGCGTTCCGCCATTTCTACGATGCCTCCCTGCGGAGATTGATCGATGGACTCAAGGCCTGAAACGAATTTCCGGCGCACGCTGTTCGCGGCGTGCGTCGCCGTTGCGATCTCCGCCACCGCATGGTGGTTCGGCACGGGCTTGCAGCCGATCTGGTGGATGACGTGGATCGCGCCGATGCCGCTGCTCTGGCTCGCGACGCGCTTCCCGCTGCGCGTGTGGATGCCCGCGACGCTCATCGCGCCCATGCTCGGCAGCTTCAACCTGTGGTCCTACCTGCACGACAAGCTGCACCTGCCGGCGAGCGTGCTGGTCCAGCTCATCGTCCTGCCGGCCTTGGTCGCCACGCTGCTCGTTGCGCTCTTTCGTGCATGGATCCGTCGAGGGCGGCCGTTGCACGCGGCATTGGCGACGGCGGCGGCCGCCACGGCCATCGGCTTCGCAAGCGCTGCGTCCTCGCCCCACGGCACCTGGGGCGACATCGCCTACACGCAGATGGATGCGGTGTGGGTGATCCAGATCGCGGCGCTCACCGGTTTGTGGGGCATCGGGTTCGTCCTGTGGTGGGTTGCGGCATGCGTCGTCGCGGCGACGGCGCCTGCGTTGCCGCGCAAGGCGCGCATGCAGGCCGGCCTCGGTGCGGTCGGCATGCTCGCGATCAGCCTGGGCTTCGCGGCGTGGCGGCTCGCCGTGCCTGCGCCTGATGCCGAAGCGCGCGTGGGCCTGCTGGCCGTCGATGGCCCCATTCGCGCGGATGTCGACACCCCGGTCGGCGCATCGTTGTTGCGACGCTACGTCGCCGGCATCGATCGCCTGGCCGATGCGGGCGCGAACGTCGTCGTGTTGCCTGAAACGGTGTTCTCCGCCTCGCAGACCCGCATCGCACCGCTGGCCGACGTGGCCCGCGCGCGCGGCGTGCGTTTGGTGGCCGGCGTCGACCATCGCATCGCGCCGAGCGAAGAACGCAACACGGCCGTCGCCTTCGTGGCAGACGAGACGTTCGCCTACGCGAAGCAACATCTGTTGCCCGGGCTCGAATCGCAGTACCAGCCTGGCAATGCGCGCCTGTCCTTGCCGGGCACGCCCCGCATGGCGCTGGCGATCTGCAAGGACCTGGACTTCAGCCACATCGGCCGCGACAACGCCGGCACGCAATTGCTGCTCGCACCGGCGTGGGACTTCGGCGTGGATGGTTGGCTGCACGCGCGCATGGCGATGTTGCGTGGCGTGGAGAACGGATTCGCATTGGCGCGCACGGCGCGCGATGGACGCATGACCTTGAGCGACGATCGCGGGCGCGTGGTGGTGGATGCTTCGGCTGCGGGCGACGTCGCGTCCGCGATCGGCACCCTGCCCTTGCGTTCCACGCGCACGCTCTATGCGCGATGGGGCGACTGGTTCGCCTGGGTGTGCGCGGCGGCCAGCGTGGTGTTGCTGGCCGCGTTGCTCGTGCGACGGGGCGCCGCTACTCGGTGAACCCGACCACGGTCCACGTCTTCGCCGCCACCGTCGAGACAGCCTGCGTCATCGCCGAATTCGCCGACAGCCAGATGACGTTGGCGCCGGTGTTGGAATTGCGCCACAGGACGTCCGCGCGACGGTCGCCGTTGTAGTCGCCCGACGCCACGATCTTCCACACCGCGGGAACGGTGGCCACGGACTGTGTGGTCGCCGAGTTGCCCGCACGCCAGATCACGTTCGCGCCCGAGCTGATGTTGCGCCACAGGATGTCCGACTTGCCGTCGCCGTCGTAGTCGCCGGAGCCGGCCACGGTCCAGACCTGGCCCGCCACCGTCGTGACGGCCATGGTCGTCGCCGAATTCGCGGCACGCCAGATCACGTTGGCGCCGGTCGCACTGTTGCGCCACAGGATGTCCGACCTGCCGTCGCCGTCGTAATCGCCCGAGCCCACGATGTGCCAGACACTCGCGATCGTCGGCATCGCGGTCGCGGTGGTGGAGTTCCCCGAGCGCCAGATCACGCCCTGGCCGGTCGTGACGTTGTGCCACAGGATGTCGGCGCGGTGGTCGCCGTCGTAGTCGCCCGAGCCGGCCACTTGCCAGGCCGTGCCGGCCACGCGGCCGACGGCCAGCGACGCGGCGGAGCTGCCCGCGCGCCAGATCACGTTCACGCCGGAGCTGGCGTTGCGCCAGAGGATGTCCGACTTTCCGTCGCCGTCGTAATCGCCCACGCCCACCACTTGCCACGGCGGGACGGCGGTCGTCACTGCGGTGGTCGCGTTCGAAGCACCCGAGCGCCAGATCACGTTGGCCCCCGACGCTGTGTTGCGCCACAGGATGTCGGAACGTCCGTCGCCGTTGAAATCGGATTTGCGCGACATGACCGCCGGCGCGCTGATGGTGATCACGCCCGACATGCCGACGCCATTCGGCCCGCCATGTTCGTCGCAGAAGAACCGCACGGTGCCCGCCGTCGGGAACGCGACGACCGCCGACCAGGCCGCGCTGCTCAGGTTGCCGTTGCCACCTGCGCCGTCGCATCCGTTTGCGCAACGGAACGCAGTGATCGCGCCGGGATCGGAGCGCGCGTTGTGGAAGCCGCCGCCGTTCTGGAACGTCACCGTATCGCCGGCCGCAATGGTCAGCGTGTTGGGCGTGAACGTGCGGTTCGCGTTCGCCGTCACGACGTGGTTGGCGGCGGACGCCGTCGCCGACAGCACCAGGCCGGCGGCCAAGGCCGAACCGAGGGTCCCGGCATTCGCAAACGCTGATCCCTTCGCTCGCATGGCGCACCTCGCGTCTTGGCCCGATGTTCCGGGCCGAATTAGGAGGGCACCACCGCTTCGATTGCGTGAACACGCCACCGACGAGCTGCCCCGACGGCACGTGCATATCGGTTGGACGCGGATTGGTTCATCGGCGCCGCCCGGCGGTTAAAACTTCGTTGCCGGGCGGGGGGGGCAAGGATTACGCGGTCGCGCCGGATTTCGCCTTGCGCGGCGGATTGGCGGGCGCGGGATGCGTCCCTTCCGAGGCCGCGATGTGCTTCAGCGTGCAGGTATTCCCGAGCTTTTCGATCACGCCACCTGCCTCTTCGAAGGCGGTCAGGTCCGCGGCGATGCTTTCGTGCGTGGGTTCGCGATTCGCCTTCGCGAGGGGCTTGCGGGCGAACAGGTGCCCTGTGTTGCCGGGCGTTTTCACAGCCATGGTGTCGTCCTGAGTTCCGGAACAGAGCTGCACGGAGGCTCGGGACACGACGCGAGGCACGGGGCCGGTCGAGTGCCGGCCCACTATACAGGGCGAACGTGAATGCCTTCGATCAGTGGGCCGGGGCCGGCAGGGCCTTCACCGCATCGAGGGTTTCCTTCACGTGCATGTTCGGATTGAGGTCCGAATACACGTGCGCGATGTTGCCCGAGGGCGCGATCACGTAGGACGTCCGGTTCGACCACTCGGGCTTCTGCGACAGGATCGCGTCGTATTGCTTGGCGATTTTCGCGCCCGGATCGGCCGCGACCGGGAACTTGCCGCCGCAGTGCTCGGTTTCCTTCGAGAACGCGGCGAGCTCGCTCGTGTTGCCCGCGGTGACGCCGATGACCGTGGCGTGCTGCGCCTTGAAGTCGTCGATGGCTTCGGAGAACAGGTGCGCTTCCAGGTTGCAGCCCGGGGTATGGGCCGCGGGGAAGAAGTACAAGACCACCGGGCCCTTCTTCAGTGCATCGGCGAGGCTGAAGGTGAAGGGTTTGCCGGCGAGGTAGGCCGGGGCGCTGAAGTCGGGCGCCTTGGTGTCGACCTTCAGGGCGGCGAAGGACGGTGCGGCGAACGCGGCGACGGCGATGGCGCAGGAGGCGGCAAGCTTGAGCACGGGCTTCATGGCGGTCCATTCCTCGTGGGGTACGCGACAGCATAATGCGCCCCGACCGCCGCTGCAGGACGACGCCTTGGAACACCTCGCCCACCTCTCCACCTTCGTCTCGCTGATCTACGGATTGGGCGTGGCCAACGTGCTGGCGCACCTCGCCTCGCTCATCAAGCGTGGCAAGCGCGCCGACTGGTACTGGGTCCACACGCTGTGGAGCGCGTTCCTGCTCCTGGCGATGGCGAGCTTCTGGTGGTTGCTGCAGAACTGGGCCCGCGTGCCGCACATCAGCTACCTCACCTACCTGAGCATGCTGCTGATTCCTTCGCTGTTGTTCATGCTGTCGGACCTGCTGTTCCCCGATCGCGGCGAAGGCGCGGTGAACCTCAAGGCGCATTTCTTCGCGATCAAGCGCCCGCTGTTCCTGCTCCTGTCCGCCCTGGTCGCCGCCGACACGCTCGACTCCGTGCTCAAGGGTTGGCAGCACATGCGGGAGCTGGGGCCCCTGTACTGGAGCGCGCAGGTGTTCTTTTTCCTCGGCTGCCTAGTCTGCGCCCGCTCCGGCAGCGAGCGCGTGCAGGGCGCGTTCGCGGTCGTGACCTTCGGGCTGTATCTCGTCGGGATCAGCAACGCGCTGGCATCGGTCTGACCGGACCTGCGTCACGGTTGACATGACTGATGGGCCAGCGGTCGGGGCCGGTGGGGGTGGCAAACTCGCTTCTTTGTCGCGTTTCCACAGGGGAAAACCAATGAAGCGAGTGCTGCTGGCGGCTACCGTCGCCATGCTGGTCGGCGGGCTGCACGCCGAAGAACGTGTCGACCTGTCGATGACGGGTCGGATCCGCACCGAGGCCTTCCAACGCTCGCAGGTGATGCCGCTGCTGACGCACCTCACCGAGGACATCGGTCCGCGCCTCACCAATTCGCCGGCGATGGCGAAGGCCAATGCCTGGACGCGTTCGAAGTTCAACGAATGGGGCCTGGCGAACGTGCACGACGAAGCCATGAGCGAACCGTTCGGCCGTGGCTGGGAGTTCCGCTCGGCGAGCATGGAGATGCTGGGCCCGCGCGCGTTCCCGCTGCATGCGCTGCCGAAGGCGTGGACTCCGGGCACCAACGGCCCCGTGGAAGGCGAAGCGATCGCCGCCAAGCTCGAAAAGAAGGAAGACCTTGAGAAGTTCAAGGGCAAGCTGAAGGGCAAGATCGTCTTCCTCAGCGAAGCGCGCGCGTACAAGCCGGGCGAGAAGCCCGACTGGAACCGCGAGACCGACGACACGCTCCACGCGATGAAGGACTTCACCGTTCCCGCGGACCAGAAGCCGGAAGCGAAGAACGAAGCGCGCGAGCGCCGTCTGCAGCGCCTGGAATTCGCGCCGCTGCTCAACAAGTTCCTGGTCGATGAAGGCGCGGTCGGTTCGGTGAGCCAGAGCAGCTGGGACAACGGCGTGATCGTCGTGTCCGGTGGCGGCTCGCGCAAGGCGGGCGAATCCGTCGGCGTGCCCTCGATGGCGATGGCCGCCGAGCACTACAACGCCGTGATGCGCGCGCTCGACCGCAAGGAAACGGTGCGTCTGCGCATGAACGTGGATGCGAACTTCACCAGCGACACCGACCAGCCGGCCTACAACACCATCGCCGAAATCCCGGGCACCGGTCCGCACCGCAACGAAGTGGTGATGATCGGCGCGCACATGGATTCCTGGCATGGCGGCACGGGCGCGGCGGACAACGGCGCGGGCGTGGCGGTGATGATGGAAGCGATGCGCATCCTGAAGGCCGTGGGCGCCAAGCCCGATCGCACGATCCGCGTCGCGTTGTGGACGGGCGAGGAACAGGGCCTGCTGGGTTCGGCCGATTACGTCTCGCGCCACTTCGGCCATTTCCCCGAGCCGACCGATCCGAAGGAAAAGGCGCTGCCGGCGTTCCTGCGCACCTCGCGCGGCCAGCTGCAGCCGACGGGCGAGTACAACAAGCTCGCCGCGTACTTCAACGTCGACAACGGCGGCGGCAAGATCCGCGGCGTGTACGCGCAGGAAAACATGGAAGCTGCGCCGATCTTCGAGCAGTGGCTGACGCCGTTCAACGACGTCGGCGCCACCGTCGTCACCCAGCGCAACACCGGCAGCACCGACCACATCTCCTTCGATGCGATCGGCCTGCCCGGCTTCCAGTTCGTGCAGGATGGCCTGGACTACTTCACCAACGTCCACCACACCGATCTGGACGTGCTCGACCACATCGTGCCGGAAGACCTGAAGCAGGCTTCGGCGATCGTGGCGTCGTTCGCGTACGACGCGGCGATGCGTCCGGAAAAGCTGCCGCGCAAGCCGGTCGCTGCGGAGTAATCCCGATACGCGCAGCCGGTCAACCGACCGGCTGCGCTTCCGGGAATTTCCAGGTGCCGTCGAGGATCTGCGGCTTCGACCGGTACAGGCGCACCATGTAATTCCAGCCCGGCGCGATCGGCAGGCAGTTCGGGATCTTCCCGTCGCAGCCGCCGAACTGGATGTCGATCCCGCCGTCTGCGTTCTTCTTCGCCGTGATGTTGTTGAGCGTGTACGCGTTGTAGTCGTTCTTCTCGTAGTAGCCCTTCGCGTTGTAGACGCTGATCGACCAGAAGCCGTCGACGGGCACGTCCTTCACGCTGAGCTTGTAGATCGTCTTGCCGTCGTTCTTCTCCGGCGTGACGTTGAGGTACAGCGCGTCCTTTTCCGGATTGCCACCCCAGGCCGACGCCGACGCGACCAGGTGGCGCACGGGATCCACCTTGCCGCGCGGGCCGAACGCGCCCTTGGTATCCGGCATCGATTCGGACAAGGTCAGCAGCGCGTCGCGGATCTTCTTCTGGCTGACCGGATCCCAATTGGGGATCTCGAACGTGCCCGGCTTGTCCTGCTTGACGACGATCTTGTCCTGCAGCGCGTTGGCTTGCTTCACGTCCTCCGGATCATCGGGATTGACGAGCGTGCGGATTCCGGTGGCGACGTAGCGCGTGCCGATGTCCTTTCTCGTGAGCGTGTGCGTGCCCGCGCCGTAGTACACGTTCGGCACATGCTCGTCTTCGTCGATGATCTGCAGCGCCTGGAAGCGCTTGCCGGGGTCGGGCATTGTGATCGTGACCGGCCCGGCATCCAGGTCGAACACGCCGATCGAATACAGCGTGTCGCGATTGCCACGCACGACGAACTGCTGGTCGACGCCCATCAACTCGCGATGGTGCAGCAACTTGGAGAACGCATTGTCCTTCACCGCCGTGTTGGCGAAGTACGAGTCGGTCTCGGCGCGGGCGAAATTATCCACGGTGACCGGCATCAGCGGCCCCTTCTTCACCGCAGCGATGGCGGCGGTATCTTCGGTGGCGCCTTCGGCGACTGCGGTCGTGGCGGCCGTCACGGCAGCGGCGACCGACTTTGCGGCGGACTCGGCAGTCGCCGCGGCGTTGGCCGCCGTCTCCGGCGCCTTGTTGCAGCCGGCGATGGTGAGCAGTGCGGCGGCGAGCGGAAGCAAACGGTTCGTCTTCATGGCGATATGTCCAGACTGCGTATGGATGAGCCCGATTCGAGTCTCATGTTCGACGGCGGCACCGATGGGCGGCATCAGTGATTCGTGCACTTCCAGCCAGTAGAACTACGCAAGGCGCAGGCGACACCGTCTCGCACAATGGCGCGGACTTCGCTGCTGGGCGCCGCGTCGCATGGAATCGGTACACGCGAACCCGTTCGTTTCGACAGGGACCTTGCCACCCGTCGATCTCGTCACCGAGCTGGTGCTCGAGGCGCATGCGCGTTTCGGCGAGGTGACGCTCGGACAGAATTCGCAGGTCTATCCCGCGCTCGCGCGCGTGCCGGCCGAACTGTTCGGAATCTGCGTCGTGTCCGTCGACGGGCGTGTGTTCTCCGCCGGCGATGCGGAGCACACGTTCACCATCATGAGCGTGTCCAAGCCGTTCGTGTTCGCGCTGGTATGCGACCTGATCGGCGCGACGGGCGCGCGTGAACGCTTGGGTGCCAACGCCACGGGCTACGCGTTCAACTCGTTGGCGGGCATCGAACGCACCGGCGATGGCCGCACCAATCCGATGGTCAATGCGGGCGCGATCGCGACAACCAGCCTGGCCCCGGGCGACACCGAAGCGGACAAGTGGCGCTTCCTGCACGAAGGCCTGTCGCGCTTTGCCGGACGCACGCTCTCCGTCAACGACGAAGTGTACGAATCGGCATCGAAGACGAATTTCCGCAATCGCAGCATCGCGTGGATGTTGGAAAGCATGGGCCGCCTGTATTGCGACCCCGCGCTGGCGACGGAGCTGTACACGCGACAGTGTGCGCTGGATGTCAGCGCGAAGGACCTTGCCGTGATGGGCGCGACGCTCGCCCACGGCGGCTTCAACCCGGTGACGCGCGAACAGGTCGTCAAACCCGAGGTCTGCCATCCCGCACTCGCCGTGATGGTCACCGCAGGCCTCTACGAAACCTCGGGCGACTGGCTCTACGAGATCGGCCTGCCGGGCAAGAGCGGCATCGGCGGCGGCATCGTCACCGTCTCGCCCGGCAAGGGCGGGCTGGGCACGTTCGCGCCGCCGCTGGATGAAGCAGGCAACAGCGTGCGCGGGCAACTGGCGGCGCAGTTCCTCTCGCAACGCCTCGGACTCGACTTGCTGGTGTCGTCGCCCGACTGATCCAGCTGGAGCATCGCCATGGCAGAAGCAAAAGCCTCGTGGATCCCGATGATCGCCATCGCCTTCGGGCAGGCCATCATGTCGTTCAACGTGGCGTCCTTGCCGGTCGCATTGGGCGGCATGGTCGAAAGCTTCGGCGTCGCGCCGACGGTGGTGGCCACCGGCATCGTCGCGTATTCGATGATCGTCGCGGGCTTCGTCATGTTGGGTGCGAAGCTCGTGCAGCGCTTCGGCGCGCTGCGTGTGTTCCGCTTCGCGGTGATCCTCTTCGGCGTGGGCCAGGTGCTCATGACGATCAGCCCCAACGCCACCGCGATGATCACCGCGCAAGCGATCTGCGGCGCGGCGGGCGCGGTCATCGTGCCCTCGCTCGTGGCGCTGATCGCGGAAAACTATTCGGGCACGCAGCAAGCGAAGGCGCTGGGGGCGTTGGGCTCTGCGCGCGCCGGTGCCGGCGTGCTCGCGTTCCTGATCGGCGGCGTGCTCGGCACCTACATCGGGTGGCGGCCCGTGTTCGGCATCCTCGTGGCCGTCTCCGCGTTGGTGCTCGTGCTGAGCCTCAAGCTCAGGCCGGACCACGGGCGCCCCGACGTGAAGATCGATTTCGTCGGCGTGCTGTTCGCGGCGACCGCAATCATCCTCATCAGCTTCGGCTTCAACAACCTCAATCGATGGGGCATGGCGCTCGCGCGCCCGGGCGCGCCCTTCGACATCGTCGGGCTGTCGCCGGCGCCGGTGATGATCGTCGTCGGCATCGTGCTGGGGCAGGCGTTCTTCTTGTGGACGCGCCGCCGCGAAGCCCAGGGTCGCACGCCGCTGCTCCCCTTGTCGGTGCTCGAATCCCCGCAGGAGCGCGCGGCCGTCTACGCCATGTTCTCCGTGGTCGCACTCGAAGCCGCGCTCAACTTCTCCGTGCCGCTGTACATCCAGATCGTGCAGGGCCGCTCCCCGCTGGCGACCGCCGTCGCGATGCTGCCGTTCAACCTCACCGTCTTCTTCGCCGCGATGTTCATCGTGCGCTTCTACGACCGCCTCACCCCCCGCCGGATCGGCCTGTTCGGCTTCGGGCTGTGCGCCACCGCGCTGTTGTGGCTGGCGTTCGTGGTGCACAACGACTGGAGTTCGGTGCCCGTGTTGTTCGGCCTGATCCTGTTCGGCATCGGCCAGGGTTCACTGGTGACGTTGCTCTTCAACGTGCTGGTCACGTCGTCACCCAAGGAACTTGCGGGCGACGTGGGCTCGTTGCGCGGTACCACCAACAACCTGGCTGCCGCGGTGGGGACGGCGGTGGCGGGTGCGTTGCTGGTGGGTTTGTTGAGTTCGGCGGTGGTGCGGCAGCTTGCGCAGAATCCGACGTTGCCGATCGAGGTCCAGTCGGAGGTCAATCTCGACAACATCACGTTCGTCAGCAACGATCATCTGGAGGAGGTGATCGGGCGGACGAGTGCTTCGCCTGAGCAGAAGGCGGAGGCGTTGCGGATCAACACGGAGTCGCGATTGCTCGCGCTGAAGATCGGGTTCTGCATCATGGCGGGGTTGGCGTTGCTCACGATGCTGCCTGCGTCGCGGTTGCCTGCGTATCGGCCGGGGGAGATTCCGGCGGACGACTGAGTTTGTTGCTGCACAAGACGGGCGTTCCGCCGCGAGCCGTCGTGTGCTCCTCGACGGGAGCTTGCTGTATGTGAGCGGCGAGGAGCACACGGCAGCTCGCGGCGGACCGCCCGTCTAGTGGAGATCAAGGCTTAGCAGCAGCCAGTGTGTTCTTGAAAACCTGCCCGTTCTTCATGATCACCAGGAACTTGTTCTGCGGATCCGCGACCAGCTTGATGTTCTCGATCGGATTACCGTCGACCAACAACAAGTCCGCCAACGCCCCCTCCTGCACACGCCCCAACACCCCAGGATAAGGATTGCGCTTCCCCGAAAGCTGCAGCAGATCCGCATTCGTACTGGTCGCCATCGTCAACGTCTCCGCGGGCGTGTACCAACGCGTCAGGCTCGCCAGGATCGCACCCTGCTTCGTCGCGAGCGCCCGGGAGAACAACACGTCGGTGCCGAAGGCCACCTTGATGCCGAGCTTCTTCGCAAGCTTGTAGGCATTGTCATTGCCGGCAAAGACTTCCTGCGCCTTGTTCCACTCGTTAGAACCCTTCGGGAAGGCATCGGCCAGCTCATCCGGGAACGGCTGCATGCTCAACCAGACGCCCTTGTTCTTGACGAGCTGCGCGGTGGGCTCGTCCATCAGGCTGCCGTGCTCGATGCAGGTCACGCCAACGTCGATCGCCTGGCGCATCGCTTCGGACGTGTACGCATGCACCGTGACGTAAGTGCCCCAATTCTTTGCGGCTTCGACGGCCGCACGCAGTTCTTCCGGCGTGAACGTGATCGCGTCGAGCGGGCTGTTCGGTGACGACACGCCGCCGCCGGCAGTGAGCTTGATCTGCGAGGCGCCTTGCGCGAGCTGTTCGCGCACGCGCATGCGGACTTCGTCCGGGCTGTCCGCGATCATCGCTTCGCCGCTGGCTTCCTGGTGCGACAGCGGGCCGCCGATCACCCGGGGAAATTGGTTGGCGCTGCGGAAGTCGCCATGGCCGCTGGTCACGGAGATCATCGCGCCCGAGGGATAGATGCGCGGCCCGGGGAGTTGGCCTTCGTCGACGGCGCGCTTGAGCGCGAAGGACGAGCCGCCCACGTCGCGCACGGTGGTGAATCCGCGCATCAGCGTCCGGGTCGATTCGGCCGCGGCGAGGATGTTGATGTAGCCGTTGTCCGCGGTCTCGACTTCCGCGAGCGGGGCAACCGCGAACATGGAATGCCAGTGCATGTCGATCAGGCCAGGCATGAGCGTGCGCCCTGCCCCGTCGATCACCGTGGTGCCCGCTTCCGGCGCGATGTCCGCGGTGGAGATGCGCTCGATGTGGTTGCCGCGCACGAGCACGTTGCTGGCGGCCGACAAGTCCGTGCCCGTGCCGCTGAAGATGCGGACGTTCTTGAAGAGCGTCGTGGTCCCTGTCGCCGCTGGCGGCGGCGTATTGGGTTGGGCCTTCGCCGCCTGCAGCTCTGCAACACCTGCGGTCGAAGAGGTGCCTTCCTGCTCCTTTGGGGTGCAACCGAGCACCGCCATGGACACCAGGACCGCCATGAGGATTCGTCGGTTCGACATGCACATGTCCTGTCAGCGGCGGCAATCAGATCATTGAGTGGCACGGGCCGTTAACGAAAGGTGTTGCAGGAATGAGGATCACGGCGCGTTAACCGGCATGCGTATGCTCGCCACCACATGGAACGCCACCGCGCCACGCCGTCGCTTGCACGCCGCGCACCGCTGCGGTGGATGACTCATCTGTTCCTCGCCGCCTGCGTCGTCTGGGCGTTCCTGGGGATCGGCTATGCGCCGCTGGGCATCGCACCGGTGCGGTGGATCGTCGCCACGATGTTCCTGCTGTTCGCAGGCTGGTCGCTGTGGAAGGAACGGTGGCGCTGGCCTGCATGGATCGCGCTCGCGCTCATCGCCTTCGTGTTCGGGAGCCGTTGGCTCATCCATCCCTCGCTGCATCGCGACTGGACGCCCGAGGTCGCCGTCATGCCGCACGTACGGATCGACGGCGACCGCGTGCACATCACGGGGTATCGCGACTTCCATTACCGCGGCACGGACGACTTCGACATCCACTACGAAGAGCGGGAACTGCGGTTGTCCGATCTGCAATCCATGGATTTCTTCGTGTCCTATTGGTGGCCGGGGCCGGTGGCGCACACCTTCGTCAGCTTCGACTTCGCCAATGCCGATCCGGTGGCGGTGTCGATCGAGACGCGCCCCGAAGTGGGCGAAGGCTTCGACCCGATCGCCTCGATGTTCCGGCGCTTCGAACTGATCTACGTGGTGGGCGACGAGCAGGACATCGTCGGCGTGCGCACGAACTACCGGCACGAAGATGTCTACCTGTATCGCACCAACACGTCGCCGGAGGCCGCGCGGCGCCTGTTCCAGGTGTACGCCGAGCGCATCAACGCGCTCGCGGTCCGCCCCGAGTTCTACCACCTGCTGAGCAACAGCTGCACGATCAACATCGTGCGCTACGCGAACCGCGCTGGCCGCACGGGCCCGCTGGACTACCGCCATGTGTTGAACGGCTACAGCGATCGCTACCTGTATCGCAGGGGCTTCATCGATACATCCCTGCCCTTCGCCGATCTGCGCGCGATGTCCCGCATCAACGCCAAGGCCGAGGAGGCCGCGGATTCGCCCGAGTTCTCCCGCCGCATCCGCGAAGGACTGCCGGTGCCGGCAGCGCGCTAGCGCAAGTCCGAGAACACCTCGATGCGTTCGACCATGTACGCGTGGAACGGATTCCAGCTCAGCCGGTTGAGGCTGTCCTGCGACACCGCGAGCGTGTTGCGTTCGCCGCGAACCGCGATGGTGCCGAGCTGCAGCGCCCAGCGCGAAGCACGCTGGTTGCCGTAGAGCGGATCGTCGGCCGGGAACGGGACGGCGATGTGCGACAGGGAATAGATGTCGGGCGGATAACGCAATCCCGTCGGTTGCACCTGCACTTCCGTCGCGCCCGGTGCCCGCGATCGCGCCACGACGGTCGGATCGTCTTCCGAGGCCGCGCCCAGCACCGTCAGCGCATAGCGGCGCGTCGACACGGCGAGCGCGTCGCGCGACCACGCCGTCGCCGATTCGCGGAGGATCGGTTCCATGGCGCGCGAACGATTGACGTCGAACAACACGAGCTCGCTGCCGTTGGCGGGCAGCGCATCGAACAGCTGCGTCATCACGGCGGACGCGGTGACCGTGTCATCGACCACGGACTGGAACGCCAGGATCGGGGGCACCTTCCCCATCGCGCCATGCGCCGCCACGTCGGCGATCGCCGTTCGCAGCTCGCTCGTGACCAGGAACGACTCGCGCGCGGCGCGCACGGGGAACGAGTTGTACTTGAAGGCGTTGAACTCCGGCAGCAGGTCCAGCCACGCGGCCCTCGCGTAGCGACCGAGCAAGGCCGGCCAGGCCGCGATACCCGCGAAACGTGCCGCCGCGTTGACCTCGATCATCGGCGAGAGCAGGACGACGCGTTGCACGTCGCTGGGCTCGCCTCGGGCGATGCGCCGCATGACGTGCAGGGTCGCGAGGGCGCCGCCGTTCGAGTAGCCCACCAGGTGCACGGGCAAGCGACCGCCTGCGCGCCGCGTCGCTTCGGCCATCGCCATGTCGACGGCGGCCTCCCATTCCACGCGGCCTTCGCGTGTCAGGCCGGCGGGCACGGTGCCGTGCCCTGGCAAGCGCGGCACGAGTGCGATGAAGCCGTGGTCGCGATACACCATCGCGAGGCTGCGCATGCTGTACGGCGAATCGGTCAGGCCATGCAGCAGCACCACCACGCCGCGCGGTGCGCCTGCGGGCGCGAGTTCGAAGGAGCGATTCCAATCGCGCCCATAGGCCAGCGGCGACGCGCGTCCGCCATCGAGGTAACGATTGAGCGGCGTGCGATCCGAAGGATTCATCTTGCGCTGCAGGCCGTCGTGCACCTGCTCGAACATGCGCGATTCCGCCGCGACGTACTTCGCCCAACCGCCGCGCCGGATCGCGTCCGCATCGAGCTCGACCGGTGCGAGCGTGTGCCACGGCCGCAGCGGCGGGCCCTGCGTGGATTGCCACGCACGCAAGCCGACGATGGCGAGCAGCAGCAGGATCGCGAGGGTCGCGAGCTTGCGCGCCACGCCGCCGATGCCGCCGATCGCGCGGCGCAGCAGTGAAGGATGGCCCGGGGTCCCCATGGCCGGCACGATACCAAGTCCCGCTGCAGGTAGAACTGCTGTAGGTAGAACTACTGAAGCCGGCGCACGAACGTGGCGGGATACTGCGCGCATGGATCGAACTCTTCGGTTCGCATGCTCGCTGGCGCTCGCGCTCGCGGCGACCCCCGCGCTGGCATCGGGGGAAGGCACCCCCAGGTTCACCGCGCGCGTGGTGTTCACCAACTTCGGCACCGCTCAACTCGCGGGCGATGGCGACACGGACGCGTGGTTCGCCGGCAAGGTCGATGCGTACCTGACGGTGCGTGGCTGGGAAGGCTTCACCCTGGACCTGCAACCCGAATACACCTACGGCCGCAATCCCAACGGCAGCGGCAACGGTGCGTTGCTGCCGGTCAACACGGCGGCCGCCTTCCCGATCAACAACAAGGCCGACTTCGACATGGCCCTGAGCGTGAGCCAGCGCATCGACAATGCGACGCTCACGATCGGCAAGATCAACATGGTCACGCGTGCGGCCGCCACGCCCATTCTCGGCGGCGGCGGTCGTGAAGGCTTCCAGGCCCTGCAACTGGCCGCGCCGGTGTCGTTCAACACGCCACCGATGGTGCTCGGCGGTTTGCTCGTGGTGCCGACGGCGCGCGCGCAAGTGGTCATCGGCTTGTGGGATGCGCAGGACGCCACCAATCGCACCGACCTGCACGATGCGTTCCAGAACGGCGTTTCAGGATTCGCCACCGTCACCTTGCGCAAGCCATGGCGTGGACGCATGGGCTTCCACAGCTTCACGGTGGGCGGCACGACCGAGCGCAGCCTGGATCTGCGCTCCATTCCCGAACTGATCTTCCCGCCGGGCACGGGCGGTGCCACGCCCAGCCAACGCGAAGGGGGATGGCAGGTGCGTTATGCGTTCCAGCAATTCGTGCGGCAGGATCCCGCGCAACCGCTGCGCGGCTGGGGCGTGTTCGGTTACGCGAGCCTGTGGGACGGCAACCCGACACTCGGGCGCTGGTCGATGGGGCTGGGGGTGGCGGGCAATCCCTCGTTCACCGCGGCGCGCCCCGACGATCGCTTCGGCATCGGCTACTACCGGTTCGCGCCCAGTTCCACGCTCAAGCGCGGCCTGGCGCCCGTGTTCTCGGTCGGCGACGAACAAGGCCTGGAGCTGTTCTACACCTTCGCCTTCAGCGCGCACTTCCTGCTGACGGCGAACGTGCAGTTCATCGATCCCGCGCCTGGGGGATACGCCAACGACGTGTTCGCGGGCCTGCGCACCAACATCCAGTTCTGAGCGTGGCTCAGCGCCGGAACCAGCGACGCCAGACACGGGTGAAGTAGAGGGCGACCAGGACGCCGACACCGATCGCCAACAGCAAGCCCGTCGTACGGAACCACGCGTTGCGCGCATGACGGAGGCGCTCGCCGCTGATCACCTGTTCGAGCGCCTGCGTGCAATTCGCATCGAGGGTCGCGACGCCCGCGGTGGCACTGCGCGCACGGTCGAGTTCGCGTCGCGCCTCGCGGCGCGTCACGGGCTCGGTGAGCGTCGGACATTCGGCCAACGTGCCGGTGGACCGCGCCGTCGGCCAGGACGGCATCCGATACACGCCCACCAACGCGATCAGGATGCCGATGGCGATCCACAGCGCAGTTCGATACATGGCCCGGCTCCACGCACGTCGAAGCGCGCAAGCATGTCGCGCGTGCGTGAAATCCGCGTCATCGGAACTGCTGTGTTGATCGCCGCTTTACCGACGTTGGCGTATGCAGCGGCAGTCGGTCGTCGACGATTGCCGGGAATCGAGATGAAAGCACTGCTGTTCGTCCTGACGCTGGCGGGCGTGAGCGCCTGCTCCCACGGGCCCACCTTGTCGACGGAGGATCGCCTCTCGCTGTATCGCGAGCACGCCGGCGATTCGGTGAACAGCTTCCGCATGGATCGTGCACCCGGCATGCAGAACTGGACGCCTTTGGGCGACCAGGCCGTCGCCGTGTGGCAGACCGCGAATCGTGGCTTCCTGCTGGAGCTGCGCACGCGCTGCAGCGGCCTGGGATCGGCGAGCCGCATCTCCATCACCAACTCGCTCGGCGTGGTGACGACGCGACTGGATAGCGTCGTCCCGCGCACCGCCGCCGGGAGCCAGGTGGGCATGTCGTGCCGCATCGACGTCATCCGTCCGATCGACGGCAGTGCGTTGCGCGATGCCAAGCGCGAGCTGCGCGAAGCCGAGTACATCGAGCGCAGTGCGGCGCCGCCGGAAGAAACGCCCGCGCCCTGACGGCGACTATTTCCAACCGCGATCGCGGTAGATCGCGATGATCGAATCGGCGATGCCGTCCGCGGTGCGTTGCGCGGCGCCGCGGATCGATTCCGCACCGCGTTCCTGCATGACGTTGGACGCGCCCGACACCGCCGCGTTGGTGCCCATGCCCGCAAGTCCGATCGGCAGCAGCACGCCGGGCAAGCGGCCGCCTTGCGTGTCGGCCTGCGCGCTGGCGAGCGGGCGCGGACCTGCGGCCGTGATCTGGTATGTCTCCACGAGCGTGCTCATCTGCGCCCGACCTGCGCCGAATCCCACGAGCACCCGCATCGAGCGGCTGCCGGTGTCGACCGACACGAACTCGCCGCGCACGACCACGTCGCCGACTTTCGGCACGGGTCCATACGCGACGGGATAAGCGTCGATGCCCGCGCTGCGCAGCCTGGCGACAAGTCGCTGCGCCACCTGCTGGCCCAACTGCTTGCCGAGCGCCACGTCGTCCGCCGACTGGGCAGGCGCACTCGCATCGACGGCGCTCGCGATCTGCGTGTCCGGCGGAAGTTCGTCGCGCGTACCGACGAAGTCGTAGACGAGGATGCGCTCCGGTCGCACGACCGCCTGCGTCGTGTCGGATTGTTCGAACCGAGGCGACGGCGTCGTCGCGCAACCGGCCGTTGCGGCGAGGATCGCGCATGACAACAGGCAAGCAAGTTTGCCGCGATCGAGCACGTCCATGACCTGCATGCAAAGTCGTGGAACTAAACGCCCTGCACGGTGATGCGTAAGTGAGCGCAACCCATGCATCCCCCATGCGGGTGACTTGCCCGGTCGGCTACGCAACTTGTACAGGGAAGCACGCCCAGCAAAGGAGATCGATGCAATGCGCACGTTATCGAAATGCGCCTCCGCAGTCGCGTTGGTCGTCGGCTTGTGCTTCGCGGGCGTGACGCACGCGCAGCACGTCGTGGTCGACGGCAACATGTGGCTGAAGTCGTCGCAGGAAGTCCGCAAGGTGTTTCTCGTGGGCGCGGGCAACATGGTCGCGCTCGAGAAGGCCTATGCACAGAAAAAGGGCACGCCGCCACCGACCGTCGGCACGATGGCCGCGAAGGCGGTGGAGGGCATGACGCTCGACGACGTCTCCAACCGCATCACGCAGTGGTACCAGGCGCATCCGGATCGCACCGACGTGCCCGTGATGGGTGTGTTGTGGATGGACATCATCAAGCCCGCATCGACCAAGTGAGGACATCGACATGAAGCGCACATTGAGACTCTTCGCCGCGCACTGCCTGCTGCTCCTCGCTGCATGCGCCACAGTCGCCGGCACCGCCGTGGGTGCGGGCATCGGCAGCATCTCGGGCAATGCCGGCGCAGGCGCGCTGATCGGCGGCGGCATCGGCATGATGGTCGACGTCATCGATTGACGAGCGCGGCTAGAGCAGGAGCTGCCAGTACCCCACGTCGATCCATCGATCCTGCTTGAAGCCGACCTGCCTGAAGCGCGCGACGTTCTCGAAACCCAGGCGCTCGTGCAAAGCGATGCTCGCCGCGTTCGGCAGCGCGATGCCGCCGATGACGGTGTGCATCGCGCGTGCGCGAAGCGCGTCGATCAGCGCGACGTACAACGCCTTGCCGATGCCCTGCCCATGGTGTGCGGCGTCGATGTACACGGTCGACTCGACCGCGTACCGATACGCGCAACGCCCTTTCCATTTCGAGGCGTACGCATAGCCCGCCAGGACGTCGTCCTTGAGCGCCACCAGCCAGGGCAGGTTTGCGGCCGAGGCTTCGGAGATGCGCGCCGCCATCTCCGCCTTCGAGACAGGCTCAGTCTCGAACGTGATCGTGCTATCGGCAACGTAGGGGTTGTAGATCGCAGCGACGGCGTCGGCATCGCGGGTCGTGGCAGCCCGGAGTTCGAGTGGCATGGGAGGCCTTCAGCAGGTGCAGCAGGCACGGTCCGCCTGCCTGGGCGGACACGGGACCGAACCGTACGAACAGAACACGCAACAGTCTCCTTCCCTGGGCTGGAAGATCGCGCCGCACGCGAGGCAATCGAAGAAGAACACGCAGGCGTCCTCGGGCATGGCGTGCGTGGTCGTGTGACCGCAGGCCGGGCAGGTCAGATCGCTCTGGAGTTGGATGTTCATGCATTCTCCTCAAGCGAACAGAAGCGGAAGGACGAAGGCAAACGCGACCCCGGTGGCCACTGCGACCAGCGCCACCCACCACAGCACCACGCTCGTCGCACGCAACCGACGGCACGCCGCTGCAGCTTTCGGGTCTGCCGGACAGGGCAGCGACCGCGCGCGCCACAGCATCACGCCGGATAGCGCGAGCATACCCGCCGCGACGCCGAAGACGAGCGCCTTGTGCTCCGACAGCCAGATCAGTTGCGGCACCGCAGTCACCAGCCCCGCCAGCGCCGCGCCGGCGCCCAGCGCCACCATGACGGCGGGCAGGACGCAGCAGACGAGTGTTCCGGTGCTGGCGAGCAGCGTCAGCGCTGCGACGCCGACGTTGCGTTTGAGGGGTGCGTTCGCGGCGACGTCATTCATGCGTGCCCATCCCCGGCATGTCCTTCATGTCGTGGTTGTGCTTTGCGGGATCGGCCTTGGGCAGCGCCTTCTCGTGCGACACGCGCTCGCGGATGGTGGCGATGGATTCGTCCGTGCGGCGGATCGTGACGAGCGCGTATCCGGCATCGGTGATCGCTTTCTTCAGCGCGGCGTCGTCTATGTCCTGCCCATCCTTGAGCTCCACCGCGACGATGCGGTGTTCGAGGCTGACGAACACCTGCTCGGTGGCCGGGAATCCCTTGAGGGTCTTCTCGATGCCCTGCGCGCAGAACGCGCAGACCAGGCCGTTGACGTCCATCTCGATCGTCTTGGCGAACGCACCGGGCGCAACAGCGAGGAGCATGGAGAACAACAGGGTCTTGAGGATTTTCATTGTCGGGGTCCTTCGAATCAGAAATTGAACATGGCCATGGCTTGCAGCTTGCCGTCGGTCGTCGCGCCGAACTCCACCCAGGTGCCGCCCTTGAAGAAGCGAACGAGCAAGGCAGTTTCGGTGCCGTCGGAAATGCCGCCGGTGTAGCGGCGCCCCTGGACGACGAACCACGTGGCCAGTTGGTCGTAATCGTGCGCGTACGGTGCCCAACCGAGTTGCAACGTATCGATGCGGTGGGAGAAGCGATCGCTTTCGTGCAGGTCGCTGCGGAACGACGAGTAGACACGCCGCGTTTCGTAGTCCGCCTGGAAGCCGACATTGCGCGACAACTCGGGGCCTTCGAAGTCGTTGCCGGTCGCCCGACCGAGGCCGCCCCAGACGAAGACGTTCGCCTGCGCATTCGGCATGTTCCAACGTTTCGCCAGCAGGTTGGCCCGCAGGTAAGTGATGTCGCGTCGCTTCCGGCCGTCCTCGCTGTCGAGTTCCAGCCATCCGCCGCCGAGCGAATACCAGTAGCGTGGCGCGTAGAACATCTGCGCCTCGTACATGGTGCCGGCGCCCCACTCCAGCATCAGCGTCTTGCCTTTCGCGAACGCGATCGGCTTCGCCGCTGCCGCGAACGGCAGCAACCCGAGCAGCAACAATGCTGCCCAGCGTTTCGTCGACTCCATCCCAAGTCTCCATGGAAGCCGCGCACGGCGGCGTCGGGCGCGTGGATGCGCCCTCGGATCACGCGATGGGATTCAGGCGATGGGAGGCCGGAGGGGCGTGTCGAGCACGCCGGAGGGCACGAACGGCACGTCCGCGATATCGAGTCGGCCGGCGCTCGGGACGTGCGCGGTCATGCGCGGCATTTCGGGCAGGCACGCCGCGGCGCCCAGACAGACCGCGAGGCTGCAATGCGCTTTCGCGGCAGGGTCGTGCGAAGGCGCCTGCTGCATTGCGCCCATCTCGGCGCACGGCATGTCCATCGGCGCGGCGCCGGGGATGCTCGCCATCGCTTCCTTCGCCGCGGACACGGGCGCCATCACGCCAGCCAGGCCCATCGAGAGGACCAGGACCAGGTGCAAGGCGACGCGAGTGAGCTTGCGCAGCGACATGGCGTGGATTCTACGCGTGCATCTGCGGGCGTCGAGGCGGGGGCTTGACCATCCTCGTTATTTCCATATTCTTGGAACTATGGAAATGCCATCCGCCCTTGCCAGCCTCTCCTCCCTCGGCCACGAATCCCGACTCCGCGCGTTCCGCCGCCTCGTCGAGGCCGGCCCCGATGGCATGCCGGTCGGCGAACTACGCGAACACCTGGACCTCCCCGCCGCGACGCTGACCGCGCACCTCAACGTGCTGCGCGGGTCCGGCCTGGTCGTCGACCAGCGCGAGGGCCGCGTGATCCGCGTGCGCGCGAACTACGACCAGATGAACGCGCTGATCGCTTACTTGACCGAGAACTGCTGCGCAGGGACTGCGGATTGCGGCCCCGATTGCAAGCCGCGCAGGAAGCGCCGATGAAGCGCGTCCTGTTCGTCTGCATCGAGAATTCGAACCGCAGCCAGATGGCGGAAGGATTCGCGCACATGCTCGGTGGCGCGGACGTCGAAGCGATGAGTGCGGGGTCCGCGCCGTCCGGCGTCATCAACCCGAAGGCGATCCGCGCGATGGCGGAACTCGGCTATGACCTCACCACGCACGGCTCGAAGTCGCTCGATGACATCAGCGGCGAGTTCGACGCCGTGGTGACGATGGGCTGCGGCGATTCGTGCCCATGGGTGCCCGCGAAGCGGCGCGAAGACTGGGCGCTGCCCGATCCGAAGCACCTCGAAGGCGACGAGTACCGCGCGGTTCGCGACGAGATCCGCGAGCGCGTCCGCGCACTGCTGGCATCGCTGTGAACGCACTCGGCCGTCGGCTGCTCGCCGAGTTCATCGGAACCGCCGTGTTGCTCGCCACCGTCGTCGGCTCGGGCATCATGGGCGTGGCCTTGTCGCGCGGGAACGACGGCATCGCATTGCTCGCGAACGCCGGGGCCACCGCCGGCGCGCTCTACGTGTTGATCGTGCTGTTCGGGCCGATCTCGGGGGCGCACTTCAATCCCGTGGTCACGATGGCGATGCGCCTGCGCGGCGAACTCGATACGCGCACTGCCCTCGCCTATGTCGCCGTGCAGGTCATCGCCGCTGTTGTCGGCGTGGCGATCGCGCACGCAATGTTCGGCCAGGCGTTGCTGCAGACCGGCACGCATGCGCGAACGGGCGCTGCGCTGTGGTTGAGCGAAGGCATCGCGACGTTCGGCCTGCTTCTCACCATCCTGCTCGGCGCGCGACATCGTCCAGGCGCGTTGCCTGCGCTCGTCGCCGCGTGGATCTTCGCCGCGTACTGGTTCACGGCCAGCACGTCATTCGCGAACCCCGCGGTGACCTTTGCGCGCGCGTGGACACAAAGCTTTTCCGGCATCCGGCTCATCGACGTGCCCGCCTTTGCTTGCGCGCAAGTCATCGGTGCGATCGTTGCCTTGCTTGCCGCGTCTGCGCTCATCAAGCGCGACGATTGATATCGCGGCTATTCGCCCGCCGGAATCGATCCGTCGAACATGCGCCACTTCCACGCATCGCCGTGTTTGACCATCACGCCCGAGAATCGATAGGGCGTCCTGCTGGTTTCGCCGACGTCGTTTGTCAGCGTCATGGTGCCGTCGACGAACACCCAGGCGGTGTTCCCGTTCGAGTCGATGTCGGCGTGCGAGAGGTCCCACGAGAAGCGATGGTGTTCGAACAGCCCGCTCACCCAAGTGCGAATGGCCGCCTGGTCGCGGAACACCTCACCGTGGTCGGAGCCCGCGAGGAGCACCTCGCCGGCGGGGTCGAACTGTTGCATGAAGGCATCGATGTCGCCCCGACTGGCCGCTGCATTCCATGCTTCCAGCGCCGCGGCGACTTGCTGTTTCGTGTCCTGTTTGCCTGCAACCCCCATCGGAGACAACGCGAACAGCAACATGCAGGACAGCACTGCGTTCCGGATCATCCGACGTTCTCCCCAGATCGCCCTCAGGCGTAATACGACAAAAACATATCCACGGCCGATTCGGCCACCTGCTTCTGCTTCTCCGGCGTGAGCGGCGGCTGCCCCATCGCGATCTGTGGCCAGAACGCGAAGCCTTTCACCAGCGCCTGCATCTGCTCCGCGGCGAACAAGGGATCGGTCGTCTTCAAACGCCCGTCCGCGGCGGCGGCGCGGATCCACGTGGTCATGCCTTCTTCGCGATTGCCCATGCGCGCGATGAGTTCCTGCGCCAGGTCGGGTGCGTGCAGGCCGGCGGCGATCGCCACGCGCGCGAGGTCCGCGAAGTACGCGTCGTTCAACAGGCGGAATTTCTGTTCCAGCAGTTCGAGCAACTGCGCGCGCAGCGGCCGATCCTTGCGATACGCGAGGTCCGTCCCTTCAAACGCGCGTTCCCACAACTGTTCGAGGATCTGCACGAACAACACTTCCTTGCTGGGGAAGTGGTTGTACACGGTGCGCTTGGACACGCCGGCGGTGGCGGCGACCTTGTCCATGCTGGTGGCCGCATAACCCGACTGGCGGAACTCGGCCACGGCGGCGTCGATGATCGCCGCGCGCTTGCGGTCGGTCAGGCGGGCGGGGGCGGTCTGGCTGGACATGGCGGAAAGTTTACACCGGGGGGTTTACTTTTCGAAAATGGAAACTACACTGTGTCGTGTACTTCCTCAGGTCCCGGTCATGAACGCCCCCCTCGCCCCCTCCCAACGCTTCCGCAACCCCGCCCCCAAGCCGGCCGACGGCATCGCCAAGACCCTGGGGATCATCTGGAACGTCCTGCTCAACAAGCCGAAGACGACGGTGCCGGCTGCCCCGGTGCCGGTCGAGCGGCTGACCCGGGCGGACCTCGAGGCGGCGCCGGACCGCAGCCTGTTCCGCCTCGGGCACTCGACGATGCTCATCAAGCTGCGTGGGGATTTCTGGATCACCGATCCGGTGTTCGCGAAGCGTGCGTCGCCGGTGCAGTGGATGGGCCCCAAGCGTTTCCATGCCCCGCCGATCGCGCTGCAGGACCTGCCGCCGCTGCGCGGCGTGCTCCTCTCTCACGATCACTACGACCATCTCGATCGCACCACCATCCTGCACCTGGCGCGCACGACCGATCTGTTCCTCACGCCGCTCGGCGTCGGCGACCGATTGATCGCATGGGGCGTGGAGGCGTCGAAGGTGCGCCAGTTCGATTGGTGGGAAGGCACGACCATCGACGGCATCCAGTTCACCGCCACGCCAGCACAGCATTTCTCCGGGCGCGGCATGTTCGATGGCAACAAGACCTTGTGGGCCTCGTGGGTCATCGTCGACGACGCGCTGCGCTTGTTCTTCAGCGGCGACACCGGCTACTTCGACGGCTTCAAGGAAATTGGCGAGCGCTTCGGCCCCTTCGACGTGACGTTGCTGGAAACCGGCGCCTACGACCCGCAATGGCCGTACGTGCACATGCAGCCCGAACACACCGTGCAGGCGCACGAAGACCTGCGCGGCCGCTGGCTGCTGCCGATCCACAACGGCACCTTCGACCTCGCCATGCACCCCTGGCAGGACCCCTTCGAACGCGTGCTCGCCCTGACCCGTGACCGCAACATCCCCCTGGCGACGCCGCGCATGGGCGAACGTGTCGATTTGAAGGCCCCTCGTTCGTCTACAAGATGGTGGCGCGAAGTGGAAACGGCGATCGACGTGGATCGCATCACGGCGCTGACGGCGGAGTGAGTCCAATGGCACCGATCCAGCAAGCAGTCGAAAGTGCGGCGATCGCGATGCCCACGATCGCCGCCAACATTCAACTGCAAACCGCAGCGCCATCGGCTTTCCGCGCGTGCGGATGCCCGTACGACCAAGCCTGCACGTGCACGCCGCGCCTGCGCATCCTCGACCCGACGGGCAAGCTGCTGATGATGCCCGTGTACTACTGAGTCGCCGTCCCGAAGGTCCACAGCGGGCGGAAGGCCCGACGGAAATGCCATGCAAGGGCGAGGAGTACCGCCATGTGCAAGGTGCCCCAGATCCAGGCGGTATCGAGCAGCGTGTTGGTGAGGAAGATGATCAGCATGACCGGCGCCAGCAACACGATCCCCAGCGGCGCGGTGCGATGGAAGAGCATCGCGATGCCCGCGACGACATACGTGGCCGCCAAGGCCGGCACGATGAACCCGGTCTGCGCCAGCGCGGCCTGGAATGCGCTGTCTTCCGGACTGAGCTTGAGCTGCGGCGGCGGCAGCAGGCCAAGCAACACGAGGGCCATCTGCATGCCGGTGACGATGTAGAAAGCGGCGTACAACCAACGAATCAAACGCCAGGCGACAGGGTCTTTCATCGAGCCTCCGAGTGATTGGGCGGGCCGAGCATATCCAAACACCGCACCGCAACACGGCCGGGCGCGCAGACGCGCGCCACCCTCGCGAGTGACGTCCGATACCCCGAGTTGGTGCGCGATCTACGCCAGATCGTCAGCGCAGCCGCACCACGTGCCCGTTGGAGTCGACTTCCACCGTGTCGCCGACGCGCAAGTCGCTGGCGTCGTCCACCGTGACATTGATGAAGTTGCTGGCTCCGAGCTTGATGCGCACCGTCGCGCTGCTGGTGGGCGCGTTGTTGCTGGAGGCCGCGTTGCCGACCGCGCCGCCGGCGACCACGCCACCCACGGTGGCGGCCCTGCGGCCTCTTCCACCGCCGACCCGGTTGCCGATCAGACCGCCCACCACCGAACCGGTGATGGTCGCTGCCGTGCTGCCTCCGGTGCTGGCCTGGTTGTTGACGTTCTGCGTGATGCTTTCCACGGTGCCGCACATCGCACACCGCAGATAGATCCCATCATCGCGTTCGAGGACACCGTTGTTGGCGTTCTGGGCACTCGCGACGCCCATGCCCGCGAGCACCAGCGAACCCAGCAACATCATCTTGGACATAGCGTTGCGCTTCATGATCGGGAGCCTCCGCGTGGGGACCGCTCAATTTCGCACCCAGCCACCATGTGGGCCATGCGCAATATTTCGTTTGCCCGTCGGTAAAACTACTGAGGGCCGGTGCAAGCGCGCTTCGGAACGGATGGGTTCGGAGGCTTCCGCCAGCGGACGATCAGCGGACGCTCGCTCGATACGCTCGCGGCTCCTTCTCGAAGCTGGAGCCCGTCATGGCGATCTTCGACCACAACCGAACACTGTTCGCCGAAGTCGATCCGGCGACGCCCGTCGTCATCTTCAACCATTCCCGGCCGCATGCGCGCACGCCAGTGTTCATCTGCCTGCCCGCAATGGGCCTCGCCGCGCGCTACTACGCGCCCTTCGCGGAAGCGCTTGCGAAAGCTGCCGCGGGCGTCGCGGTGCTGGCCGACCTGCGCGGACAGGGCGAGAGCGCGACGCTTGCACGAGAGGGCGCGCGATTCGGCTACCACGAGATCGTCGCGCAGGATATTCCGTCGTTGATCAGCGCGATCGCCGCGCAGTTTCCCGCTCGGCCCATTTATCTCGTGGGCCACAGCCTGGGCGGCCAACTCGGCAGTCTCGCGACCGTACACGCGACACCACGCCTTGCGGGTTTGATCCTCGTGGCGAGCGGCACCGCGCACTATCGCGCGTGGCCGAAAGCGCTGCAGTGGCGCGCGCGCATCACGGTGCAGGCGGTCCGCATCGCGTCGACCATGCTGCCGTGGTATCCGGGCCGACTGCTGGGCTTCGGCGGCGACCAACCGCGACGATTCATGGCCGATTGGCGTTACAACGCCACCACCGGCCGGTATCGCGCTGCCGGCAGTAGAATCGATTATGAGGAGGCGCTGCATGACCTCGCGTTGCCTGTCCTGTCGGTCGAAATCCGTGGGGATCCCGTGGCACCGACGGGCGCGACGAGCGAACTGCTTGCGAAGCTCGCCTCCTGCGCGATCGCGCGTCGACCGATCGACGGCGTCACGACCGACGCACCATGGAAGCGTCACTTTTCCTGGGCGCGGCAGCCGGACGAAGTGGTCGCGGAAATCGTGGACTGGGAGCGGTTGCACCGCGCCGATGTCGAATGCTTCGATCGGGCCGCTGCATGAGCGTTGAGGTCGCGGCACGTCCCGTGCTTCGCGTGCTCGGACCCGTGCGCATCGAGTCCGCATCGGGGGCGTTCGAGCCGGGCGCACGGCGCGAGCAGGCCGTCCTCGCCCTGCTCGCCGCCGAGGCGCGCCCGATGAGTCGCGCGCGCCTCGCCGCAATGCTCTGGCCCGACGCGGATGAAGTCGACGCACGCGCGCGCATGCGTCGCTTGTTGCATGCGTTGTCGCACCACGTGGGGCAGGACGCGCTGGTCATCGATCGTCAGACCGTCGCGCTCGCGCGCGATCTGTGCGACGCCACGGATCTCGCTTCGCTGCGCGGCGCGCTCGCGCAAGGCCTGTATCGCGCGAACGACGAAACAAGCGACGAAAGTCTCGCCGCCCTCGAACGGGCAGCGCAGCTGGCCGCCGCCGAGTTCGCGGAGGGCCTGGCGCTCTACGAATGCGACGAGTTGTCGGCATGGCTCGAACGACAGCGCGAATCGTTGCGCCAGGCACGCGCGCAGGCTTTGGCGCAGCTCGTCGTGCGACTGGAAGGCGCAGGACAGCACGAACGCGCGCTCCACCATGCGCAAGAACTGGTCGCGCTCGATCCGCTGAACGAAGCGGCGCAGCGCCAACTCATCCGGTTGTATGCCACCGTCGGACAGCCGCACGCAGCGTTGCAGCAATTCGAGCGATGCCGGCAACTGCTGCACGACGAGCTCGGCGTCGATCCGGAAGCCGCAACGCGCCAGCTCGCCGACGAAATACGCGCCAACACGGCGACGTCCATCGACAACCCGCCGGCGCCGGTCGCGGTGCAGTTCACGCACAGCGGCGACACGCACCTCGCTTATCAAGTGCTGGGTTCCGGACCGCTCGACATCCTCTTCATCAGCGGCTTCGTCTCGAACCTCGAACAGGCCTGGGAGCCTGGCGGCCCCGCGAATTTCTTCCGAGCACTCGCCCGCGACTTCCGGCTCATCCTCTACGACCGGCGTGGTGTCGGACTCTCGGATCGCACCGTCGATCCCGCCGACACTTCCGTGAGCAGTGCTGACGCGCTCTCTGTCCTCGACGCCGCGGGCAGCCGCCGCGCGCTCGTGTTCGCGGTCTCCGAAGGCGGCCCGATCGCGATCCGGCTCGCTGTCGAACATCCGGAGCGCGTCGCGGGCCTGGCGCTCTGGGCAACGCTCGCACGCGGAACCGCCGCACCCGACTACCCGTGGGCACTGACGGCCGAACAATTCGAGCGTTGGCTCAATGCACTCGTCGCGCAATGGGGCCGACCGGCGGCCATCGAGACGTTTGCGCCCGATCAGGCAAGCGATCCGCTGTTGCGACGCTGGTGGGCGCGCATGCTGCGCCTCGGCTCCAGCCCGCGCTGCATGCAAGCCGTCCTGCGCACCCTCGCCCTGAGCGATGTCCGCACCTTGCTGCCGCAGGTACGCGTCTCGACGCTGGTCATGCATCGCACAGGCGACCGCGCCGTCCGCGTCGACGCCGGCCGCCACGTCGCGACCGCGATTCCCGGCGCCCAGTGGCTCGAACTGCCCGGCACCGCACATTGGTGGTGGCTGGGCGACACCGCACCGATCCTCGAAGCGATCAAAGACTTCGCAAAGCGTCTCTAGAACGCTTTCGGCCAATGCGATGACATTTGTGACACGACCCGACAAGTCGTCGATTAGAAAGGACGCCCGGCTTGGCCAGGCGTCCTCGAATCCGCTTCAGCAGTCGATGTCTCCGGCGATCAGTCCCTCGCAAAGGCGCTGGCCGCGAGCTTCTCCAGATCGAGGTACTGTGCCTTTTCCACCGTCACGCCGACGAACTTGATCTCGCCGCCCTGGAACTCACCGGGCGACTGGTATTCCTCGCTGACGGCGTCGCCGCTGTCGCGACCGATGCAGAGGCCGTCGCCCGCGAGCGTGAACTTGCCGAGCTGCGTCTTCATCGGCCCTTCCGCGACGACCTTGTCGTCCACGTACAGCTTGGCGCTGCCGAGCGATTCCCCATGCTCCCCCGCCTTCTCGCGCGTGAACTCGATGCCCAGCGTGTACTTCCCGGGCTTGAGCGCTTGCTTCGACACGAACTTCTGCTCCGGCTTGATGCCCAGGAAGTTCGACACGTAGTGCAGCTTCTGGTCCTTGATGAACAGGCTGTGCCCGCCGAACCGCGAGCCATGCGCGAAGATCACGCCCTCGCAGTCGGCGCCCTGGATGTCGACGTCCGCGACGATCTTGTAGGAACGGCCGCGCGTGTTCACCGCGACGCCCTCCGGCACGGGCGATGTGCCCGGGTAGTAGATGTAGCGCTCGCGCGGGGCTTCCTCCGTCGGACGTTCGACGCCCAGCAGTTCCGCGGCGCTCCGATCGTCCAGCGGCAGGACCTTGTTGGTCTCGGCTTCCTCGAACCAGGCATCGATCAGTGCCTTGAGTTTCTCCGGGTGCTCCTTCGCCAGGTTCTTCGATTCCGAGCGGTCCACGTCCACGTGGTACAGCTCCCACTCGTCCTTGTCGAAGTGGCCCTTGCTCACCAACGGCGCATGCAGCGCGGCCGCCTTCCAGCCGTCCGCCCACATCCCGCGCGTGCCGAGCATGGCGTAGTACTGACGCTTCTTCGCGGTCGGCGAATCGGGCTTGGCGTCGAAGGAATACTTCATCGACACGCCCGACAGCGGGTATTGCTCGACGCCGTTGTAGACCTTGGGCATTTCAAGCCCGCAGGCTTCGAGGATCGTCGGCACGACATCGGTGCTGTGGTGGTACTGGTTGCGCACCTGCCCCTTGGCCTTGATGCCCTTCGGCCAGTGCACGACCATCGGGCACGCGGTGCCGCCGGCGTACTCGGAGTAGCGCTTGAACATCTGGTAGGGCGTGGAGAACGCCACCGCCCAGCCGGTCGGATAGTGGTTGTAGGTTTCCACGCCCCCGAGGACGTCAATGTATTTCAGGTTTTCCGACAACTCGTCGGGGAAGTTGTTGAAGAACTTGTTCTCGTTGACCGAACCGCTGGGGCTGCCCTCGCCCGATGCGCCGTTGTCCGAGCAATAGAACACCAGCGTGTTGTCGAGCTGGCCGCTCTGTTGGAGATAGTCGATCAAGCGGCCGACCTGCACGTCGGTGTACTCCGAGAATCCGGCATACACCTCGGCCATGCGCGCGAACAACTTCTTTTCATCGGCGTTGAGCGACGCCCATGGGCGCACCGCGTCGCCTGCGTTGGCCACGTCTTCGGGCAACGGGTTGATCGGCGTGAGCGTCGTTCCCTTGGGCAACATGCCGCGTTCGATCATCCGCGGCATCACCCACTCGCGATACGCCTCGTAACCGTCGTCGAACTTGCCTTTGTACTTGTCGACGAACTCCTTCGGCGCATGGTGCGGCGCATGGTTCGCACCCGGGCAAAGCCACATGAACCATGGCTTGGACGGGTTGCTCGCCTTCTGGTCGCGGATCATCTGCAGCGCCTGGTCGACGAGATCCTTCGACAGGTGGTAGCCATCCTCCGGTCCGTAGGGCTGATCGATGAACCTGTTGTCTTCGACCAGATCGGGATACCACTGGTTGGTTTCGCCGCCGAGGAAACCGTAGTAGCGATCGAAGCCCTTGCGCAGCGGCCATTCCGAACGGCTGGCGCCGGAGGCGATGTCCCCTTCGGGCACGTTGTGGTCCTTGCCGAGCCAGAACGTGCTCCAGCCAGCGTCCTGCAGCACCTGGCCGATCGTCATGCATTCGGCCGGCGTGCGGCCGCTCCATCCAGGGAAGCCCTGCGCGCCCTCGGTGATGCACGAGCAGCCGTTGAGATGGTGGTTACGGCCGGTGAGGAACGTGGACCGCGTCGGCGAACACAAGGCCGTGGTGTGCCATTGCGTGTAGGTCAGGCCGTTGTCGGCGAGCTTCTGCATCGTCGGCATGCGGATGCGGCCGCCATAGGGTTCCCACGCCGCCTGGCCCGTGTCGTCGTAAAGGACGATCAGGATGTTTGGCGCGCCCTTCGGCGCCTGCGGCAAGGTGAATGGACCCCAGTCGGGCTTAGAGTCGCGAACGTCGAGCTTGATGACGCCCTTGAACGGTTTCGTCGCCATAGTCGCAGCCTCCGCAGGGGAAGCCGCCATGATCGGCAGGCGACGCATGCCTCGCATCAGTGGTTTCCCGGGCCGGCGAACAGTAGAAATACGCAAGCGGCCGCGTCCTGCCTGCTGCGAGCATCGGCACCATCGGAGGCGCCGCATGCACGGATTCGACGAACGCTACCTGCAGGTCCCGCTTTGGGTGCTGTCGTTGTGCCTGTTCGGCGCGCTGCTGGTCGCGCGCGAAATCGGATACGCGCTGCGCAGGCGATCTCGGCTGGACAAGGGGGACGACGCGGACGCCTTCGCCATGACCTCCGTTCTGGGCCTGCTGGCGTTGTTCATCGGATTCACCTTTTCCATCGCACTCGACCGTTACGAGCACCGGCGCACGCTCGTCGTCGCCGAGGCCAATGCGCTGGGCACGACATGGCTGCGCACTGCGCTGCTCGATCCGCCCGAACGGGACCAACTGCGCGCCGTGCTGCGGACTTACGTCGCCACGCGCGTGGCCTACGGCAACGCCGTCGACCCCCGGACGGAAGCCGACGCATGGCGACGCACGGAAACGCTGCAGGCGACCCTGTGGGACACGGTGATGCGCGCCGTCGGGCCGTTCCGAGATACGCCGCGCGCCTCGCTGCTGGTGGCCACCACCAATGAATCGATCGACCTGGCCGGCGAACGCTATGCGACGCGACAGTCGCACGTGCCGCCGCGCATCCTGCGGATGCTTGCCTTCTTCGCGTTGACCTCTGCGGCCATGGTGGGATTCGAGCGCGGCAGGCAACGCAATGCGACGACCTTGCTGTTCGCACTGCTCACGCTGGCGATGACGCTCGTGTTGGACCTGGATCGCCCGACGACGGGGCCCACCAACGTGCCGCAACAGGCGATGCTCGACCTGCAGCGTTCGCTCCAGTGACCCGCGGTGCGATGTGTGGCGTCCACTTTGGCCAAAGCGGACATCGGCGGCACCTGAGGCCATAGCGGCTGCTTCACGTCCGACCTAGTCCTTGGCGACCCAAAAAACTACTGGGCACAAAGGCGAAAAACTACGGAGGCCACGATCTGCACCGAGAGTTGCGGGGTTTAAAAGTCGGCTGCGCGCTGCGCTTGAAACAAGCTTTGTTGCGAGCTGGCACGCTGCAATTGAGCGGCCTGACAGGACGCCCAATCTGGTGTGGACCCCTTTTGGTAAAAGGGGCGGCGCGACAGCGCGGGGTATTTGGCTTGCAACCCTTTGCCAAAGTTTTGCTCCGCAAAACTTTGGCCATCACGGCCCACCAAATGACATCGGCCCAGGCATCCTCCCCTGAAGGAAGATAACTGGGCCGACGTCATTTGGTGGGCCGTGATGGATTCGAACCATCGACCAGCGGATTAAAAGTCCGATGCTCTACCGACTGAGCTAACGGCCCACGAGGCGCGCATTCTAGCCTACGTAGCGCGTGGGATCGTCTACGCCCGCCGCGGCGAAGCCCTCCGCGCGCAGCCGGCACGCGTCGCAGTGGCCGCAGGCGCGGCCCTTGGCGTCGGCCTGGTAGCACGAGACGGTCAGCGCGAAATCCACGCCCAGGCGCAGGCCTTCACGCACGATGTCCGCCTTCGACATCTTCATGAGCGGGGCATGCACGCGCAGGCCCGCGCCTTCCACGCCGGCCTTGGTCGCCACGTTGGCCAATCGGTCGAACGCCGCGATGAATTCCGGGCGGCAGTCCGGGTACCCGGAGTAGTCCACCGCGTTGACGCCGCAGAACAGATCCGCCGCGCCGAGCACTTCCGCCCAGCCCAGCGCGATCGACAACATGATCGTGTTGCGCGCGGGCACGTAGGTGACGGGAATGCCGGGGCCGCCGGATTCGGGGACGTCGATGTCGTCGGTCAGCGCGGAACCGCCGATCGAACGCAGGTCCACCACCACCGTCTTGTGCGCGGCCGCGCCGAGCGCATGCGACACGCGATCGGCCGCATCGAGTTCGGAGGTGTGCCGCTGGCCGTAACGCACGCTCAGCGCGTACGGCTCGAAACCTTGTTCGCGCGCGATCGCCAGCACGACCGCGGAATCCATGCCGCCGGACACGAGCACGACGGCGCGCTTCTTCCCTTCCACGCTCAACGCCCCGGCTCCTCGCCCCACAGGGCCTTGTGCAACTGCATCTGGAAACGCACGGGCAGGCGCGCTTCGACGATCCAGTCGGCGAGTTCGCGCGGCGACACCTGCGCGTGGCTCGGCGAGAACAATACGTCGCAGCGTTCGTGCAGTTTGTGTTCCGCCAACACTTCGCAGGCCCAATCGAAATCAGCGCGGCTGCAGATGACGAACTTCACCTGGTCGTGCGGCGTGAGCTGCGGCACGTTGCTCCACAGGTTGCGCGCGACTTCGCCCGAGCCAGGCGTCTTGATGTCGACGATGCGCGAGACGCGCGTGTCGACGTCCGCGATGTCGATCGCGCCCGACGTTTCCAGGGAGACGACATACCCCGCATCGCACAGCTTGTGCAGCAAACCGATCACGCGCTTCTGCGAGAGCGGTTCGCCGCCGGTGACGCACACGTGGCGCACGCCGTGCTTCGCGACCTCCTCAAGGATCCCGTCGATGTCCCACCAGGTACCGCCGTAGAAGGCGTAGGCCGTGTCGCAGTAATGGCAGCGCAGCGGGCAGCCGGTCAGGCGCACGAACACGGTGGGCCAGCCCGCATCGCGGGCTTCGCCCTGCAGGGACAGGAAAATCTCGGTGAGCTTGAGGCGCTCCGCCGAAACGGCGGAGGCCGCATCGGCGGGCTGGACTGCGGACATGCCGCGATTTTAGCGCACGCCCTGCAGCTGGATGGCGCGAAGGCGGTCGTCGGCCGTGCGGGCTGCGTCGGTGCCCGGGTAGCGCTGGGAAACCTGGGCCAGGGTGGCCTGGGCGGCGTCCATCTGCTTCAGGCCGTACTGCGACAGGCCGACCTTGAGCAGGGCCCCGGGGGCCTTGTCGTGGGTGGGGTAGCGGTCGAGCAGCGCCTGGAACTGCTGGAGGGCGAGTTCGTAGTTCTGGGTGACGTAGTAGCTCTCGCCCAGCCAGTACAGCGCGTTGGGGGCATAGGTGCCCGCCGGGTAATCGGTGAGGAATTGCGAGAACAGCTGCGCCGACTGCACGTAGTCGCCGGACTTCAGCACGTCGAAGGCGGCGTTGTAGGCGCTGCGTTCGTCGGCCGACTGCGCGGTGAGGCCCTTGTCGCCCTTCACCGTCGGCGCGCGTTCGACGGGCGTGGCGGCGTTGGCGGGGAGGTTGCGCGTGGCCGCCGCAGGGGGCGTGGTGCCGCCCGTTGCCGGCGCCGCACCGCCTTCCAGGCGGGAGATGCGACCGTCGAGGTCCAGGTACTGGTTGCGCGCGTTCTGCTTCAGCTGTTCGTTCTGCTGCTGCAGTTCTTCCAGTTGCGAGCGCAGCTGCGTCACTTCGGTGCGCAGTTGCTGCACCTGGTTGAGCAGGTCCACGTTGCCCTGGTTGTTGGCCGCCTGTTGTTCGAGCGCGCTCACGCGTTCGGCCAGGCTCGCGCGTTGCGCGGATGCGGGCGCGGCGGCCACGAGGGCCGCCGCGATCGCGATTCCGATGAGGGTCGGATGGCGCATCGATTACTTCGCCGTGTAGACGATCTCGACGCGACGGTTCTTGGCCCAGCAATCCTCGGTCGATTCGTTGCAGGTCGGGCGTTCCTCGCCGTAGCTGACGACCGTGATCTGGCTGCCCGAAGCCCCGTTGGCCTGCAGCGCGGAGGAGACCGCGTTGCCACGGCGCTCGCCGAGGCCGAGGTTGTATTCGCGGCTGCCGCGTTCGTCGGTGTTGCCTTCCAGCGTCATGCGCGCCGACGGGCGATCGCGCAGGTACTTGGCATGGCACTGCATCGCGGCCTGGAATTCAGGACGCAACGCATCCTGGTCGAAGTCGAAGTACACCACGCGCTGGCGCAGGCACGCATCCCGGTCCAGGTCTTCGGGCGTGAACGCACCCGGCGTAGTGGGCTGCTCGGTGACCGGCTGGGTAGTGCTCGGTTCCGGCGGCGGCGGCGGGACTTCCTTGACCTTCTTCGAGCAGGCAGCGGCCGCGACCACCATCGTGGCGATCAGCAGGACCTTTGCAAACTTCGGAGGGGTGGTTGCGTTCATCGTCATTCCTTTCGTCTTCTCGCAGGGGGACGACCGCGACGACCCATGTCGACGCGATCGGGGTTTCGGAGTCTACGCCTGTTCAGCGTTTCTGCCGGTAAGGACCCCATGCCGGTTCCTGGACGTTGGCGCCGGCGACAGGCAGTCGCAGTCGCGCACGGCCATCGGCCGACACGGTGTACAGCACGCTGCGTCCGCCTTCCTTCGCGGCGTACAGCAGCATGCTGGCATTGGGGGCGAAGCTCGGCGATTCGTCGAGGTTGCCGGGGGACAGCGTGGTCCAGCGATTGCCCAGCGCGCGGTCCATCAGCGCGATGCGATAGGCATTGCCGTTGCCCTGCGCGGTGGCGATTTTCTTGCCATCGTAGGACACGGTGGCGCGCGCGTTGTAGCTGCCCTGGAAGGTCAGTCGCGTCGCGCCGCCGCCGCTGGCGGGCGCCTGGTAGATCTGCGGGCGGCCACCGCGATCGGACGTGAAGTAGATCGTCGCGCCATCGGCGCTCCACACCGGCTCGGTGTCGATGCCCATCTGGTTGGTGATCTGGTGCAACTGCTTGCTGCCGAGGTCCATCACGTACACCTCGGGGTTGCCGCTGCGCGAGAGCGTCATCGCCAGGCGCGTGCCGTCGGGCGAGAAGGCCGGCGCGCCGTTGATTCCGCGGAAACTCGCGATGAGTTCGCGACCGCTGCTCGCCAGGTTCTGGATATAGATCGAGGAGTTTCCGCGATCGAAACTGACGTAAGCGAGGCGCTTGCCATCCGGGCTCCACGAGGGCGACAGGATCGGCTGCGGCGAGCTCACCACGGACTGCGCATTGAAGCCGTCGCTGTCGGCGACCATCAGTTCGAAATGGCGGTTGTTACCCGTGCCGCTCGCGGTGACATAGGCGATGCGCGTCCAGAACGCGCCGCGCACGCCGAGGACTTTTTCGTACACGGCATCGGCGATCTGGTGCGCGACGTCGCGCGCCGCCGCGCCGGGGGCGATCTTCGCCTCGCCGAGGATGCGCGTCTGCTTGGCGACGTCGAACAGTTCGTATTCCACGCGCAGCTGCGCGCCGTCGGGGATCACGCGGCCGATGAGCAGGAAGTCCTGGCGCAGCGTGCGCCACGTGGGATAGCTGACCTGGGCGGCGGACGTCGGGCGTTCGACCATGTCGCCCTCGGGCAGCGTGCGGAACTGGCCCGAACGATCCAGGTCGGCCGCGATCACCTTCGCGATGTCCGTCTCCCCTGCACTGCCGGCGAAGGGCACCACCGCGATCGGCAACGCGGCCGCCTGGCCACCGATCACATCGATCTGCGGCGGTTCCTGGGCCGATGCGAGCAAGGGCGCGAAGAGAAGCACGAGGGCGGCGAGCCGGCGCAGGGTTCGGGTCATCAGCGGGATCCTGAATGGAGCGGAGCTAGGTAACAGCTTGGCCGTGAAATGCGGAACAAAGATGAACGTTTGCGGACCCGGGGTCCGCGCCACGATCACTCGGTGGGTTTGAAGCGAATCGTGAGCTCGCGGGCGAACACCGATTCGAAGCCTGCATACGGCAAAGGCTGGGCCTTCAGGACGGCGGCTTCGACCGAGCGCCGGCCCTGCTCGTCGTAGGGGCACGAGGGCAGCACTTCGACATCGATGACTTCCCCGCCCGGCACCTGGCGGATGCGGATGGGACAGAACACGTTGCCCGGGATGTTGTCCGGCCGCGTCCAGTTGCGCTTGATCGCGTCGCTGATCGCGGCGTAGTACTGCGCCTTGAGATTGTTGTCCGGCCCGTTGTTGCCGGGCGGCGGGCTCGTGTTCGACTCCGTCTGCGCGTTCGCGTCGGCGGCATTGCGCGCATCGGCCAACTGCCGCAGCTTCTGCTCGGCGAGGGTCGCTTCCTTCTGCGCCTGCTGCCGCTGCTTGCGGATGTCGGCGATCTGCTGCTGCCGCATCTTCTCCATTTCGGACAGGCGCCGCGTACGTTCTTCCTCGTCCTTGCGCTCGCGCTCGGTGAGGTCGATCTGTTCCTGGCGGCGCTTGGCTTCCTGCTCGCGATCCACCGGCGGCTTCGGCGAGATCGCCTGCTTGCTCGCGGCTTCCTGTGCCTTCGTATCCGGTTCCGGCACGCGTTCCTGCGCCACCGGTTGCGGCGGCTGCGGCATGTCTTCCGGCTTGGGCTCCGGCTTCGGCTGTTCCTTCGGCGCCGCCTCTTCCGGTTGCGGCGGCACGGGCGCGGGCTGGTCGGGGCGCGAGGCCAGCGTGCGACGCATCGACGCCGACAAGGCATGCGGATCGATCAGCTCGGCTTCGATCACCGGGCCTGCGGGATTCACGGGCGCGGCGGCGCGCGTCCACCACATGCCGAAGAAGGCGAGCGCAAACAGCAGCGCATGCAAGAGCAGCGCTGCGATGAAGGCCTGCACCGTATCGGCGCGGGTTTCCTTCACTGCTTCGACTCTCCCTGCTGGCTCATCAGCCCGGCACGCGGCACGTTGGCGCGCGTCTGCAGCGCGGTGAGCACGTCGTAGACCTTCTGGTACGCCACGTCGCTGTCGGCCGCGACATACACCGGCACGTCCTTGTTGTTGCGCACGAACGCACCGACCTGCGCGACCATCTGCTCTTCGGTCACGGGCTGGTTCTTGGCGCCCTGGAGCGTGATCCACATGCGCCCCTGCTTATCCAGGCTCACGATGATCGGCTCCTTCTTCTGCTCGAGCGGGTGCGCGTTGGATTGCGGCAGCTCGATGTCCACGCCGAGGTTCAACAGCGGCGCGGTCACCATGAAGATGATCAGCAGCACGAGCATCACGTCGATGTACGGCACGACGTTGATTTCGGCCTTGAGCTTGCGCTTCTTCTTCCGGCGCGACGACATGGAGGTCATGCGTGTGTCCTCGCCTTATTCGTCGACGTGCGCCTGGCGCTGCAGGATCGAGGAGAACTCCTCGGAGAACGCGTCGTAGCGCGTGGCGATGCGCTCGACCTTGGTGGCGAAGCGGTTGTACGCCCACACCGCCGGGATGGCGGCGAACAGCCCCATCGCGGTCGCGATCAGCGCTTCGGAGATGCCCGGCGCGACGGTCGCGATGGTCGCTTCCTTCACGTTCGCCAGGCCCTGGAACGAAATCATGATGCCCCACACCGTGCCGAACAGGCCGACGTAGGGGCTGATCGAACCGACGTTGGCGAGGAATTCGAGGTTGTGTTCCAGGCCGTCGAGTTCGCGCGAGGTGGTCGCGCGCATCGCGCGCTGCGCGCCTTCCAGCTGCATGCGGCCGTCGGCGTTGCGGCGCTGGCGCACGCGGTTGAATTCACGGAAGCCGGCTTCGAAGATCGCTTCGAGGCCATCGGCGGAGCGGCCGCGCTCGGTGGCGCCGGAATACAGCTTCGCCAGCTCCGCGCCCGACCAGAAGCGTTCTTCGAAGCGCTCGGCTTCGCGTTCGGCGCGGTCGAGCACGCGCTTCTTGCGGAAGATGATCAGCCACGAGGCGATCGAGGCGAACAGCAGCAGCAACATCACCAGTTGCACCGGGATGCTGGCGTGCACGATCAGCTGCAGCAGGTCGATGTGCCCCGCGGGATGCGCGGCGGCATTGGCGGCCGCGGTGCCTGCGATCTCGACGGTCTGCGCGGCGCCCTGGTCGGGCAGTGCCTGGGTCGTCGCGGCCTGCGCCATCAACATCGGATTCATTCTGGGCTCTCCACGAGGGCGTTCAGTGCTTCGAACAACGGTTGCGGGATCGGACAGGGTTTGAACCTGGCGGCCGACAGCGCAGCGACGCGGACTTCCGCGTCGAGCAGCAGCGTGTCGCCGCGGCGAATCTCCTGCGCGAGCACGAGGCTCGCGCGGCGGCATTCGCGCAGCGCGACCGTCACTTGCAAGGCGTCGTCCAGGCGCGCAGGCAGGCGGAAGTCGATACGCATCGCCCGCACGGCGAACACGAGGTCGTGCTCTTCGCGCAGGCGATCCTGGCCGTGGCCCCGTGCCCGCATCCATTCGGTGCGCGCGCGTTCCATGAAGGCGAGGTACTGCGCGTGGTAGACCACGCCGCCAGCGTCCGTATCCTCCCAATACACCCGTGTCGGCCAACTGAACACGAGGTCACTCTTGGGTTGCATCATCCGGGCTCGTCGGTTCCGGGTGGACGAACAGGTCCTGCGCGCCGGCCTTCGGGCGCAGCCCGAGGTGGCGATACGCCTTCGCCGTGGCCATGCGGCCGCGCGCGGTGCGCACCAGGTAACCCTGCTGGATGAGGTAGGGCTCGATCACGTCTTCGAGCGTGCCGCGTTCTTCGCTGAGCGCCGCGGCGAGCGATTCGACGCCGACCGGGCCGCCGTCGAAGGATTCCACGATGGTGCGCAACAGGCGGCGGTCGAGTTCGTCGAAGCCCTGCGGATCGACCTTGAGCATCTGCATCGCCGCATCGGCGACGGCGCGGTCGATGTGGCCGCTGGCGCGCACCTGCGCGAAGTCGCGCACGCGGCGCAGCAGGCGGTTGGCGATGCGCGGCGTGCCGCGCGAGCGGTTGGCGATTTCCGCCGCACCCGACGCATCGCAATCGATGCCGAGGATCTGCGCCGAACGCCGCACGATGCGCGTGAGTTCCTCCGGCGTGTAGAACTCCAGGCGCTGCACGATGCCGAAGCGGTCGCGCAGGGGTGCGGTGAGCAGGCCCGCGCGCGTGGTGGCGCCGATCAGCGTGAACGGCGGCAGGTCGAGCTTGATCGAACGGGCCGCGGGGCCCTCGCCGATCATGATGTCGAGCTGGAAATCCTCCATCGCCGGATACAGCACCTCTTCCACCAGCGGCGAGAGGCGATGGATCTCGTCGACGAACAGCACATCGTGCGGCTGCAGGTTGGTGAGCAGCGCCGCGAGGTCGCCGGCCTTTTCGATCACGGGGCCGGAGGTCTGGCGCAGGCCGACGCCCAATTCGTTGGCGATCACGTGCGAGAGCGTGGTCTTGCCCAGGCCCGGCGGCCCGAAGATCAGCACGTGGTCCAGCGCTTCGCCGCGTCGCTTGGCCGCCTCGATGTAGATCTGCATCTGCTCGCGGACGGGCGCCTGGCCCAGGTATTCGTCGAGCTTGCGGGGGCGGATCGAAGCTTCGATCGCCTCGTCTTCGCGCGTGGCGGCGGCGGTGATGACGCGAGGGTCGTTCATGGCCCTATCGTCGCACGGTCGCAAGACCGCTGCGACCGTTGCGGGTGTGCCCTTTAGGGCGGGCCGCGATCAGATCTCGACCTGCGCGCCCAGTTCGACCAGCCGGTTGCCCGGGATGCGGAAGAAGCCCGTCGCCGGCGCCGCGTTGCGGTGCAGGAAGGCGAACAGGCGGTCGCGCCAGATCGGCATGCCGCGGTGGCGGCCGGCGACGACGGTTTCGCGGCTGGCGAAGAACGTGGTGTCCATCGGGTCGAACGGAATGCCCCGCGCCTCGCCCATGTCGCAGCTGCGCATCAGCGCCAGCGGCACGTCGGGCACTTCCATGAAGCCGAAGCGCACCAGCACGCGCCAGAAGTCGTCGCCGATCGGCTCGATCCGCAGGCGTTTGTCTTTCGGCGCGTGCGGCACGTTGAGGGTTTCCACCGTCAGGAACACGTTGCGCTCGTGCAGCACCTTGTTGTGCTTGAGGTTGTGCAGCAGCGCGTGCGGGACCATGCCCTTCTGCGCTATCAGGAAGATCGCGGTGCCCGGCACGCGCGCGGGCGGCGCGAGCATCAGGCCAGGCAGGAAGGTGTCGATCTGGATGCCGTCCTTGCGGATTTCCTCGTACAGCAACTGGCGACCGCGGCGCCAGGTGCGCAGCACGGTGAACACGATGATGGCGAGCACCACCGGGAACCACGCGCCATCGAGGAACTTCACGCCGTTGGCGATGAGGAAGGCGACGTCGATGATCGCGAACAGCAGGCACAGCGGCAGCACCCAGGCGCGCGCCTTCGGCCACATCGCGCGCGCGACCAGGGCGAGCAGGAGCGTGTCGATGAGCATCGTGCCGGACACCGACACACCGTACGCCGAGGCCAGGCCCGTGGAGCTGCGGAAGGCAAGCACCAGGCCGAGCACCGCCAGCATCAGCACCCAGTTGATCCACGGGATGTAGATCTGGCCGATGGTGTCCTTGGACGTGTGCTGGATGCGCATGCGCGGGATGTAGCCCAGCTGCATGGCCTGGCGCGCGACCGAGTACGCGCCGGTGATCACGGCCTGCGAGGCGATCACCGCCGCAGCCGTGGCCAGGATGATCATCGGGATGCGCGCGACGTCCGGCACCGACATGTAGAAGGGGTTGTGCGCGATGCGCGGGTCGACCAGCAGCAGCGCGCCCTGCCCCATGTAGTTGAGCATCAACGCCGGCAGCACGAACCAGTACCACGCGTGCCGGATCGGGCGCGCGCCGAAGTGGCCCATGTCCGCGTACAGCGCCTCGCCGCCGGTGACGGCGAGCACCACCGCACCGAGGATGAAGATGGCATGCGCGCCGTGCGTGGCGAAGAAGTTCATCGCCCACCACGGATTGATCGCGTGGAAAACCTCGGGGTTGTGGCGGATGTTGATCACGCCGATCGTCGCCAGCGCGAGGAACCACACCACCATCACCGGCCCGAACACCTTGCCCACGCGCTCGGTGCCGAAGCGCTGCGTGCCGAACAGGAACACGATGATCGCCAGCGTGATCGGCACGACCCAGGTGTGCATCTGCGGTGCGACGACCCCCAGGCCTTCCACTGCCGAGAGCGTGGTGATCGCCGGCGTGATCACGCCGTCGCCGAAGAACAGCGAGGCGCCGAAGATGCCGAGGATGCCCACCGCATACGTGGAGCGCGAATTCTTCGGCAGCGTGCGCTGGGCGAGCGCCATCAGCGCCATGATGCCGCCCTCGCCTTCGTTGTCGGCGCGCATGATGATGGTGACGTACTTGAGCGTCACCACGATCATCAGCGCCCAGAACACGAGCGAGAGGATGCCGAGCACGGTGTCGTGGTTGGCGGTCAGGCCGTAGTGCGGCGAGAACGCTTCCTTCAGCGTGTACAGCGGACTGGTGCCGATGTCGCCGAAGACCACGCCGACCGCGCCCACCGCCAGGCCGAGCAGCCCCGCGCGGCCGCCGTGCCCGGAATGCCCGTGCGTGTGCGAATTCGTTGCCTGCTGGCGGGTGTCGGCCATTTGGGGGTCTTCAGCGGAGCGCGGACTTTAGCGCCTTGCGGATGATGGTCGCGGCGTCGTCGCCCGTTGCGGCGGCATCGCGCACCATGCGCGAGGCTTCCGCGGGCTTGTAGCCGAGTTGCTGCAGGGCGACGACCGCTTCGGATTGCGCATCGGCCGGCACGTTGCCGCCGATCGGGCCGCCACCACCGCCGAGGTCCGCGGCGCGGTCGCGCAGTTCCACGACCATGCGCTCGGCGGTCTTCTTGCCGATGCCGGGAATGCGGGTGAGCGCAGTGACGTCGCCGGCCTGCACCAGGCGCGCGAAGTCGTCCACGCTCACGCCCGAGAGCACGGCCAGCGCGATCTTGGCGCCGATGCCCGTCACCTTCTGCACGTCGCGGAACAAACGACGCTCGCCTTCGCGCAGGAAGCCGTACAGCGACACGCTGTCTTCCTTCTGCGCGTAGTGCGTGAACAGCGCAACTTCGCGGCCGAGCTCGGGCAGGTCGTAGAACGTGCTCATCGGCGCTTCGAGCTCGTAGCCCACGCCATGCACGTCCACGACGAGCCACGGCGGCTGCTTGTGCACGAGGATTCCCTTGAGGCGTCCGATCACGCAGTGGCTCCGGTCGTGTGGGTCAGCGGCGGCGGCGCAGCAAGGCGACGCTCGCGCCTGCACGCAGCGCGGTCGCGCGCATGTGCGCATGGGTGAGGGCGACGGCGAGCGCGTCCGCGGCGTCGGCCTGCAGTTTCGCGTCGGGGAGTTTGAGCAACAGGCGCACCATGTGCTGCACCTGCGCCTTTTCCGCGGCACCGCCGCCGACCAGCGATTGCTTGATCAGGCGTGGGGCGTATTCGTGCACGGACAGCTGGCGGCGCACCACGGTGGCGATCGCGGCGCCGCGCGCGTGCCCCAGCTTGAGCGCCGAGGTCGCGTTCTTGTCCATGAAGACGGTTTCGATCGCGACTTCGTTCGGGGCCCAGGCGTCGATCAGGGCATCGAGGCCTTCGCACAGGCGGCCCAGGCGCGCGGGGAAGTCGGCGGCGTCCAGCAGCACCAGCGCTTCGCAATGGACGAACGTGCAACGCCCGGCATCGTCCACGTCGATCACGCCCACGCCGGTGCGCTGGGAGCCGGGATCGATGCCGAGGATGCGGGTCACTCGGGCAGTCTACGCGGCGTAGGCGTCGTCGCCGAGGTCGGCGTTGGAATAGACGTTCTGGACGTCGTCCAGGTCCTCGAGCCAGCGCAGCAGCTTGGCGACCTGCTGGGCCGTCTCGCCGGCCACCGCAATATCGTTGTCGGCACGCATGGTGACTTCGGCGATGTCGGGCTTCAGGCCCGCGCCGTCCATCGCGGCCTTGACCGCGTCGAAGCCGTCCTGGGCGGTCAGCACGTCGATGGCGCCGTCCTCGGGGTAGACGACCACGTCGTCGGCACCGGCATCGATCGCCACCTCGGTGATGCGGTCCTCGTCCGCGCCGGGCGCGAAGGACAGGACACCGAGCTTCTTGAACATGAAGGACACCGAGCCATCGGTGCCCAGGTTGCCTCCGAACTTGCCGAAGGCATGGCGCACGTCGGCGACGGTGCGGACCTTGTTGTCGGTGAGGCAATCCACGATCACCGCGACGCCGCCGGGCGCGTAGCCCTCGTAGCGGATTTCCTCGTAGGTGACGCCTTCCAGTTCGCCGGTCGCCTTCTTGATGGCGCGCTCGATGACGTCCTTCGACATGTTCACCTGCAGGCCGCGATCGATGGCGGCGCGCAGGCGCGGGTTCGACGACGGATCGCCGCCACCGGCGCGCGCGGCGACGCCGATTTCGCGGATCACCTTGGTGAAGATCTTGCCGCGCTGCGCGTCGACCGCGTTCTTGCGGGCTTCGATGGAAGGGCCACGACCCATGGGGACATCCGGTTGCTGGTCTTTCAGGGGCGCAAATTCTACAGGGGCGCCAAGCCCCGTGGCCGTCAGGCGGGGCGGGAAAAGCGGCCGTCCCGCAGGAAGGCGATCGCCTGGTCGGCGGCGTCGACGGACCAGAGCATCCCGCTGTGGCTGGCATCGATGACCACGTGGTCGGCGACCCCGGGCAGCCGGGTTTCTTCGACGGCGACCGTGCCGTCGTGGTCGCCCGCGAACTGGCCGAACAAGGCGCCGAGCCCGTGCGGCACGCGGCCGGCGACCACGCCGACCTGCGCCTGCCCCTGCCAGTGCGGGAAGCCGGATTGCAGCAAGGTCGCGCTGCGCCCGAGCAGATAGGTCGCCACCGGCCAGCGCAGCATGCCGGATGCGGCGCCGCTGCCCGCGAGTGGGGAGCCCAGGCACACCACGCGCCGCACCTTCAGGTGCGGTGCGTCGAGCAAGGCCTGCAGCGTGATGAGTCCGCCGAGGCTGTGCGCCACGATGTCGACGTCTTCATCGCCGATGATGTCGATCAAACGCGGCACGGCGCGATCGGGACCGTCTGCGACGCTCCCGTACGCGAAGATTTCGGGATCGAACCCCGCCGAGCGCAGCTTGCCCGCGAGCCAGGCCATCGCGAAGCCCGGCATCCAGAGACCATGCAGCAGGAGGACGCGCCGGCTCACGCGGTGGCGCTGCGTGCCTTCGGGGAGGCGGCCGCGTCGCGCCGCAGGATGAACTCGGGGTCGCGCGTGTTGCCGACCATGAATTCGTAACCGCCGACCTTCTGGAAGCCGAGGCGTTCGTAGAAGCGCTGCGCACCGAAGTTCTGCGAGTACACGCCGATCCACAGCGTGCAGGGGCCGTCCTGTTCCAGCCAATCGAACGCGGTCTGGATCAGGCGCGCACCGATGCCGCTGCCCTGTGCTTCGGGCAGCAGGTAGATGCGCTTCAGCTCGCCGTCCTCGGGACGCACGTCCTCGTGCGGCAGCATGCACGGGCGGCCGGCGAGCGCGTAACCCAGCGCCTGCCCGTCGCGTTCGACGATCCACAAGGCATACGTCGGATCGGTGAGGAACTTGCGCTGCTTCTCCACCGAATACGCGTCTTCCAGGAAGGCCGCGAGATCGTCCGGCGGATACAGGTGCCCGAACGCGCTGACGAACGCGCGCTCGCCGACATCCTTCAGGCGCTCGACGTCGTCGAGCGTCGCGCGACGGATCGTGGGCTCGCTCACTTGTCGGCCTTCTCGCGGACGGAGACGTGCACTTCGGCGAGCTGCTTGTCCGGCACCGGCGACGGCGCGCCGGTCATCAGGCACTGCGCGGTGGTGGTCTTCGGGAAGGCGATGACGTCGCGGATCGATTCCGTGCCCGCCATCAGCGCGGCGATGCGGTCGATGCCGAAGGCGATACCACCGTGCGGCGGCGCGCCGTACTTCAGCGCGTCGAGCAGGAAGCCGAACTTGCCTTCCGCTTCTTCCGCCCCGATGCCCAGCATGTCGAACACCGCCGACTGCATCTGCGAATTGTGGATGCGGATCGAACCGCCGCCGATCTCGTTGCCGTTGAGCACCATGTCGTAGCCGCGCGACACGGCGGTCTTCGCGTTCGCGCGCAGGTCGTCGATCGAATCGACCGCCGGCGCGGTGAAGGGATGGTGGAGCGCGACGTAACGCTGCTCTTCCTCGTCCCATTCGAACATCGGGAAGTCGGTGACCCACAGCGGCGTCCAGCCCACGGCGACCAGGCCCAGGTCCTTGCCGAGCTTCAGGCGCAGCGCGCCCATGAAGTCGGAGGCGGACTTGTACGTGGCGGCGCCGAAGAAGATCGCATCGCCGGTCTGCGCGCCGGTGGCCTTGAGGATCGCGGCGATCGTCGCGTCGTCGAGGAACTTCGCGATCGGCGAATTGATGCCTTCGCGACCCTTCGACGCGTCTTCGACCTTCATCCACGCCAGGCCCTTCGCACCGTACTTGGCCGCGTACGCGCCGTAGTCGTCGATCTGCTTGCGCGAGAACTGCGCGCCACCCGGCGCACGCAGCGCGACGACGCGGCCGTCGGCGTGGTTCGCCCAATCGGTGAACACCTTGAACTCGCAGGTCTTCACGAGCTCGGCGATGTCGGTGAATTCCATCGCGTTGCGCAGGTCCGGCTTGTCCGAACCGTAGCGGCGCATCGCCTCTTCGTACGTCATGCGCGGGAAGGGATTGGCCAGCTCCACGTCCATCACTTCGCGGAACACCACGCGGATCATTTCCTCCACGGTGTCCTGCACGTCGCGCTCGGACACCCACGCGAACTCCATGTCGAGCTGCGTGAATTCCAGCTGGCGGTCGGCACGTAGCGCTTCGTCGCGGAAGCAGCGCGCGATCTGGTAGTAGCGGTCGAAGCCCGCCATCATCAGGATCTGCTTGAACAACTGCGGCGACTGCGGCAACGCGTAGAACTCGCCCGGATGCATGCGCGCGGGCACGAGGAAGTCGCGCGCGCCTTCGGGCGTGGCCTTGGTGAGGATCGGCGTTTCGATGTCCTGGAAACCGCGCGCGTCGAGCCAGCGGCGCAGCGCCTGCACGAGCTTGATGCGCGTGCGCATCATCCGCTGCATCTCCGGCGTGCGCAGGTCGAGGTAGCGGTACTTCAGGCGGATGTCCTCGCCCGGGTTTTCGTGGGCGTGGAACGGCAGCGGCTCGGCCTTGTTGAGCAGTTCGATCTTCGTGGCGACGACTTCGACCTGGCCGGTCCTGATCTTCGCGTTCACGCTCGAGCGGCGGCGCACGACGCCGGTGATGCGCAGGCAGTCTTCGTAGCCGATCTTCGAAGCCGCTTCCACGACCGCCGCGTTGCCTTCCGCATCCGAGGATTCGGCGACGACCTGCACGATGCCTTCGTGGTCGCGCAGGTCGATGAAGCACAGGCCGCCGAGGTCGCGGGCGACGTCGGCCCAGCCGCACAGGGTGACGGTCTGTCCGACCAGCGCCTCGTCGACGAGGCCGCAGAAGTGGGTACGCATGGGAGCTCCAACACGGATGGCGGTCCGGCCGGGGCCGGAAAGACGCGCATTTTAGCCCGAGGCCTGCCCGGCCCGCCGCCCGCGTTCGTTCTTAATGAGTGGGGTGAGAAAGGGGTGGCCGATGGTGTTTCCGCCGGAACGCGAGGCGGCGTACGTCCAGCGAATGTTTGGTTGGCAGCGCGTGCGATTGCGCCGCCTGGTCCTGCTGGCCCCGCTACTGCTGCTGATTTTCGTGGCCGTGGAAGCCCTGCTCATGCCCGCCCCGCTGTCGGAGTGGCTGCGCGATCCCGTGGTGTGGGCCGGTTTCGTGATCCTGCTGGCCATCGCGCTGTGGATGCGGGGCATCGAGAGCGCCGACCTGTTCGCCTGGGTCGGGGTCGGGCTGCAGACGCTGTTCCTCGTCGCCTGCGCCCTCACAACCCGGCCCGGGCATGGCGGGCTCGCCCTGCTGCTTCCGATGTTCATCGCCACCCCGCTGGTGACCGCGCCCTTCTTCGCCCGCACGCGCACGGTGGTGATCGCGATCGTCTCCGCGTACGCGGCCGGTGCACTGGCGCTGTGGCACAGCAGCGCGGGCAGCACGGTCTGGCTGGCCTACGGCATCCAGGCCCTGGCCGGCGGCATCACGGCGATGGCGATGCACGGCACGGTCGACTATTCGCGTCGCGCCTACTTCCTCGCCGAAGAGGAGCTTGCGCAACGGGCCCGGCTCGACGCCCTCACCTCCGTGCTCAATCGCCGCCACTTCATCGAAATGGGCGAAGCGGCCCTGGCGCGCCTGCATCCGGGCGACCTGCTCACGGCCTGCTTCATCGACCTCGACCATTTCAAGCGCGTGAACGACGAGGGCGGCCATCGCCTCGGCGACCAGCTGTTGTCGGCGGTGGCGCAATGCCTGCTGGACCTCGAAGGTCCCGGTCGGTTGATCGGGCGCGTGGGCGGCGAAGAGTTCGCGATGCTGCTCTCGGGCATGCGCGCGGCCGACGCGGAGCAGATCACGAAGGATCTGTGCGCGCGCATCGCCGGGCTGAAGGTCGAGGACTTCTCATGCACCGCGAGCGTGGGCATCGCGGAATGGCATCACGGGGAATCGCTCTCCGACCTGCTGCATCGCGCCGACCTGGCGCTGCTGCATGCGAAGCGCACGGGGCGTAACCGCATCGTGCGGTGGCAGGAGCACCTGGCGGCCTGAGGTTTACTCCGACTTCGCGGGCGTCGACGGCTTCGAATCGGATGACGACGACGAAGACGAAGACGACGAGCCCTCCGTCAGGTTCTTCTTCTTGTCGCTGCCCTTCTTGAAGTCCGTCTCGTACCAGCCGCTGCCCGAGAGGCGGAACGACGGCGCGGTCACCTGGCGTTTCACCGCATCGGCGCCGCACTGCGGGCAGGCGGAGGGATCCGGGTCCGCGATTTTCTGCAGACGGTCGAAGTGGTGGCCGCAGGCGGCGCATTCGAAGGCGTAGATGGGCATGGCGGGCGAATGTCGCTTGGAATCGGAGGAATATTGGGGTCAGGCCGCTTCGTACAAGGCGAGCAGGTCGGCCTCGGCGCGAGTGAGCTCGGCGCGCAGGTCGGCTTGTTTGCGGCCCAGGTCCGCGGCCTTGGCCTTCTCGGCGTAGACCTTCGGGTCGGCCAGCACCTTGTCGATCTCGGCGATCTTCGCTTCGAGCTCGGCCACGCGGGCTTCGGCCTTGGCCAGGGCGTGCGGATTGGTTTTCTTCGCGGGCTTGGCCGGCGCGGGCGGCGCTTCCACTGCAGCGGGCTTGGCCTTTTCGGCCTTGTCCGCCTTCGAGGATTCGCTCCCCGGGCGCGAGCGCAGCCACGCGGCGTATTGGTCGAGGTCGCCATCGAAGGATTCGACCTTGCCGTCGGCCACGCGCACGAAGGTGTCGCACACCAGGCCGATCAGGTGGCGGTCGTGCGAGACCAGCACGATCGCACCATCGAAATCGCTGAGCGCCTCGGCGAGCGCTTCGCGCATGTCGAGGTCGAGATGGTTGGTCGGCTCGTCGAGCAGCAACACGTTCGGTTGCTTGAACGCAATCATGGCCAGCGCCAGGCGCGCCTTCTCGCCGCCTGAGAACCCGTCGATCGATTCGAATGCGCGATCGCCGGGGAAATTCCACTTGCCGAGGAAATCGCGGAACTGCTGCGTCGGCAAATCGCCTGCGACCTTCCGCAGGTGGTCGATGGGCGTCTGCCCGGCCATCAGCGATTCGACGGTGTGCTGCGCGAAGTAGCCGATGCGCATGTCCGGATGCGCGTTGCGTTCGCCCGCGAGGAGCGGCAACTCGCCGACCAGGGTTTTCACGAGCGTGGACTTGCCGGCGCCGTTCGGGCCGAGCAGGCCCACGCGATCGCCTGCTTCGAGGCCGAATCCCACGTCCGCAAGGATGCGCGTGTCGCCGTAGCCCGCATCGACGTGGTTCAGGCGCACCAGCGAGTTCGGCAGGCGCTGCGGCTCCGGGAATTCGATGCGCAGGGAACGCTCGGCGCGCACGGCTTCCGTGCCCGCGAGTTTCGCCAGGCGCTTCATGCGCGACTGCGCCTGCTTCGCCTTGCTGGCCTTGGCCTTGAAGCGATCGATGAACGACTGCAGGTGCGCGCGTTCGACCTGTTCCTTCTCGAAGGCGATCTGCTGCTGGCGCAGCTGTTCCGCGCGCTGGCGTTCGAACGCCGTGTAATCGCCGGTGTAGAGCTTGGCGCGGCCTTCGTGCAGGTGCAGCGTGTGCGTGGTGACGTTGTCGAGGAACTCGCGGTCATGCGAGATCACCAGCAGCGTGCCCGGGTAACGCAGCAGCCACTGCTCGAGCCAGAGGACGGCGTCGAGGTCGAGGTGGTTGGTCGGTTCGTCGAGCAACAGCAGGTCGCTCGGCGTCATCAGCGCGCGCGCGACGTTGAGGCGCACGCGCCAACCGCCGGAGAACTCGGACACGGCCTTCGCATGCGTTTCCGGCGGGAAGCCGAGGCCATGCAGCAGGCGGCCGGCGCGCGCGGTGGCGTCGTAGCCATTCAGTTCTTCGAGGCGTTGGTGCGCTTCGGCCACCGCTTCCCAGTCTTCGTTCGCGAAGGCATTCGCTTCGAACTGGATCGCGTCGTGCACCGCGGCGTCGCCGGAGAGCACGAAGTCGATCGCACTGTCGGGCAGCGACGGCGTTTCCTGCGCGACCGAGGCGATGCGCGCCTTGCCGGGCAGGTCGATGTCGCCCTTGTCGGGTTCCACCTCACCCATCATCGCGGCGAACAGGGAGGACTTGCCGGTGCCGTTGCGGCCGACGACGCCCACGCGATAGCCGGCGTGGAGGGCCAGGTCGACGTCGGACAAAAGGAGGCGCTCGCCCCGGCGGAGGGCGAAGTTGCGGAAAGCGATCATGGGCGCGAAGTTTACAGGCCCCGGGGCGGGCGATTCCCTGCGGATTCGCAGGCGTGCGGACAAATTCAGGCGGGATTTGCGGCCCGGCCGCGACCCGGGGACACTCGCCGCAACCCAAGGACGAGGGAAATACGGTGGATTTTGCGACCCGCTACGACTACCTGAAGACGGCCATCGCCCGCTACGACGGGTATTTCAATCTCGCCGCAGTGAAGGGCTCGCTGGTCCTCACGAGCAACGCGATCTTCCTCGCGCCCGCCATCGGCCAGCGCAGCGAACTCCTGGCCGCCTTGTCGGCGGGCGGCGCGGCGCGGGTGCTGCTCATCGCGGCCACGCTCCTGTCGCTCACCTCGATGGTGCTCGCATCGCTCGTGCTGGCCTCCTGGCTTGGGCGCTCGCGACCGGAATCGCTGATGTTCTCCGACACGGTCGCCGCCACGCGCCCCGACGATTACGTCAACGCCGTGGCGCAATTGGACGAAACCCGCGTCCTGGCCGATCTCGCGCGGCTGGCGCACATGCTCGCCACGGGGCTCACGCGCAAATTTCGCTACGTGACACTGGTCCTCGCGGTGGCGTGCGCATTCCTGGCACTGCTGGCCTGATCAACCCTTCCGGAAGGCCAGCTGGCCTCCCGAAGCCTCCACGTGGATGGTGTCCCCGCTCGTGAATTCGCCCGACAGGATCTTCGTGGCGAGGGGATTCTCCAGTTGCTGCTGGATCGCGCGCTTGAGCGGCCGCGCGCCGTAGACGGGGTCGAAGCCCACGTTCCCGAGCAATTGCAGGGCCGAGTCCGCGAGTTCGATCTTGATCCCCCGCTCCGCCAGCCGCTTGCCCAGGTACTGCGTCTGGATACGGGCGATCTCGCGGATCTGCGCCTTGTCGAGCGGATGGAAGACGACGATCTCGTCGAGGCGGTTGATGAACTCCGGGCGGAAGTGGGCCTGCACCACGCCCATCACCGCGGCCTTCATCTGCGTGTAGGCCTCCGGCGTGTCGCCCGACATCTCCTGGATCATCTGCGAGCCCAGGTTGGAGGTCATCACGATCACCGTGTTGCGGAAATCGACCGTGCGTCCCTGCCCGTCCGTCAATCGGCCATCGTCCAGCACCTGCAGCAGGATGTTGAACACGTCCGGGTGCGCCTTCTCGACTTCATCGAGCAGGATCACGCTGTAGGGACGACGCCGCACCGCTTCGGTGAGGTAACCGCCTTCTTCGTAGCCGACATAGCCCGGAGGCGCGCCGATCAGTCGCGCCACCGAATGCTTCTCCATGAACTCGCTCATGTCGATGCGCACCATCGCGTCGGGCGAATCGAACAGGAAATCGGCGAGCGCCTTCGTCAGTTCGGTCTTGCCCACGCCGGTCGGGCCGAGGAACAGGAAAGACCCGTTCGGCCGGTTCGGATCGCTCAGGCCCGCGCGCGAACGGCGGATCGCATCGGACACGGCACGCACCGCTTCGGCCTGGCCGACCACGCGCTTCTGCAACTGCTCTTCCATCTTCAGCAGCTTCTCGCGCTCGCCTTCGAGCATCTTGCTGACCGGGATGCCGGTCCAGCGAGCCACCACCTCGGCGATCTCCTCGGCGGTCACCTTGTCCTGCAGCAGCGTGAAGCCCTTCGACTCGGCTTCCTGCGCGGCCTTCAATTCCTTCTCCAGCTCCGGAATGCGCCCGTACTGGATCTCGCTCATCGTCGCGAAATCCTGCTTGCGTTGCGCCGCTTCCAGTTCGAGCTTCGCGTGTTCGATCTGCTCCTTGATCTTCGTCGCGCCCTGCAGCGTGGCCTTTTCGGCCTTCCAGATTTCTTCGAGGTCGTTGAACTCGCGCTCCAGCCGCGCGATCTCCGCTTCGAGATCGGCCAGGCGCTGCTTCGACTCCGCATCCTTCTCCTTCTTCAACGCCTCGCGCTGGATCTTCAGCTGGATCAACCGACGTTCCTTGCGGTCGAGCTCTTCCGGCTTCGAGTCGATTTCCATGCGGATGCGCGACGCGGCTTCGTCCATCAGGTCGATGGCCTTGTCGGGCAGCTGGCGGTCGCTGATGTAGCGGTGCGACAGCGTCGCGGCCGCGACGATCGCCGGGTCGGTGATCTCCACGCCGTGGTGCACCGCGTAGCGCTCCTTCAGGCCGCGCAGGATCGCGATGGTGTCCTCCACGCTCGGCTCGCCGACGAACACCTTCTGGAAGCGACGCTCCAGCGCCGCGTCCTTCTCGATGTACTTGCGATATTCATCGAGCGTGGTCGCGCCGATGCAATGCAGCTCGCCGCGCGCGAGCGCCGGCTTGAGCATGTTGCCCGCGTCCATCGCGCCCTCGGCCTTGCCCGCGCCGACCATCGTGTGCAGCTCGTCGATGAACAGGATGATCTGGCCTTCGTTCTTCGCCAGGTCGTTGAGCACGGCCTTCAGGCGTTCTTCGAATTCGCCGCGGAACTTCGCGCCGGCGATGAGCGCGCCCATGTCGAGCGACAACAGCCGCTTGCCGCGCAGGCCTTCCGGCACTTCGTTGTTGATGATGCGCTGCGCGAGCCCTTCGACGATGGCGGTCTTGCCCACGCCGGGCTCGCCGATCAGCACGGGGTTGTTCTTGGTGCGGCGCTGCAGGACCTGCACGCAGCGGCGGATTTCCTCGTCGCGGCCGATCACCGGATCCAGCTTGCCGCTCTCGGCGCGCGCGGTGAGGTCGATCGTGTATTTCTCCAGCGCCTGGCGCTGGTCTTCGGCGTTCTCGCTCTGCACTTTTTCGCCGCCGCGCATCGCGTCGATGGCGGCTTCGAGCTTCTGCTTGTTCGCACCGGCGGCTTTCAGCGCGCGGCCGGCCTCGCCGTTGTCGTCGAGCGCGGCGAGCAGGAACAGTTCGCTGGCGATGAACGCATCGCCCTTCTGCTGCGCGAGCTTGTCGGTGACGTTGAGCAGGCGCGCCAGGTCGTTGGACACGCTCACGTTGCCGGCCTGGCCGGAGACCTTCGGCAGCTTGTCCAGCGCCTCGCCGATGCGTTCGCGCAGCAGCGGCGCGTTCACGCCGGCCTGGGTGAGCAGCGCGCGCGTGCCGCCGCCCTGCTGGTCGAGCAGCGCCGCGAGCAGGTGCACGGGCTCGATGACGTTGTGGTCGCGGCCGACCGCGAGCGATTGCGCATCGGCGAGCGCTTGCTGGAAGCGCGAGGTGAGTTTGTCCATTCGCATGGAAAGGGCTCCGGGAGCATCTGGGGCCGGGCACGGCGCCGGCGATAGCCTGCAGATGCGGGCGTGGAGGCGGGGCCAAAAGGGGGACCGGCGCGGGCCGGCCGTGTGGGTCGGGGGCCGACCCCTTGGATCGGGCCGCCGGGCGGCTATCCTGTGCGCCGTTTTTCGGCTGGCCGGGTCGTGGTGATGGTGCGTCTGGGGTGGGGAGCGCTCAATGCGCTGCAAGCGATGTTCACGATCCTGGTGACGGTGTTGGGGTTCCCCGTCGCGCTGCTGCTGGGGATGTTCTGCGGACCGGCCGTCCCCTTGCGGATGGCCTCGTGGTACTGGGCGCCGCTGCTGTTCGCCGGCGCGGGTGCGAAGCTCGAGGTCGAGGGCGCGGAGGCCATCGACTGGTCGCGGGCGCAGGTGCTGGTGGCGAACCATGCGTCGATGTTCGACATCGCCGCCATGTTCCATGCCGTGCCCGTGCCGCTGCGCTTCATGCTCAAGCGCGAACTCGCGGCCATGCCCTTCATCGGTTGGTACGCACGCGCGATGGGCATGGTGTTCATCGACCGCGCCAATGCGCGCGAAGCGCGGCGCAGGCTCGGTGACGCGGCCGATCGCTTGCGCGCGGACGCCACGCTCATCGCATTCCCGGAAGGCACGCGCAGCAAGGACGGCACGACGGGGCCCTTCAAGGGCGGCGCGTTCCAGGTTGCGATCGAAGCCGGCGTTCCCGTGGTGCCGGTGGCGATCATCGGCAGCGGCGAGGTGTTGCCGCCTTCGGGCTTCAACGTGCGCCCGGGTACGATCCGCGTGCGTTTCGGTGCGCCGATCGACACGCGCGGCATGCAGGCGTCCGACCGCAGCGCACTGACCCAGCGTGCGCGCGATGCGGTGATCGCGCTGCAGGCCTGATTCGAAGTCTTAGAGGAACCGGTCCGCGTCGCGGGCGTCGGGAACGACGCACGCCTCGTGTCGGCCGAACCAGCGATAGCGATTGCGCGCGAGCGTGCGATAGCCCGCATCGCGCGAGGGCGCGGGCACCAGGTGCATCGCATGCGCGGCGCGCCACGCGCCGCCGAGGCCCGTGATCACGCGTCGAATGGCATCGGTGTCCCGGTGCGCGCCCGATTCGTCGAGCAGCAGGAAGGAACTGGGGTCGTCGGGGTCCAGGCCATGTTGCGCGAGCAAGCTGCGCCCGGCGTCGTTCTGCATCGCGGCGAAGCAATAGCGCCGCCGACGATCGTGCTTCAGCAGGAAGCGCACCCAGCCGTTGCACACGACGCAGGTGCCGTCGAAGACGATGATCGCCTCACCCACGTGCGAGCCAGCCTTCGTAACGGATGATCGGGCCGACCAGCGGCATCGCCGCCTCCACCAGGAATTCGTAGCGACCTTCGCGTTCCCGCTCGCGGCAACGCACCTGCGTGAACCACGACGAGGGCAGCGGCAGCACGCCGAACAGGTGCACGCCGGTGGTGTGCCACAGGATTTCGCCGTCGTGCACGCCCAGCGAGAACACGAATTCCAGCGGCCCGAGGCGTTCGAGCAGGCGCCCGTTCCATTCGCGGTAGCGCGAGGACATGCGGGCGCCGCCGAAATCGCGGTGCCAGTGTTCCCGCGTGCCATCGACCGCGAAGGTCACCGACGTCGGTGCATCGCGGCGTGCGCCAGGGAGGCCGGCGACGGTGGCGCACAGCTTCGACAACAGGTTCCTGCCGCGCGTGATGTTGGCCGCACCGCGCCAGGTTTCCTGCGTCGATACGGCATGCACGCCGCGCACCAGCGGCGGCAATGCGTCGAAGGCCTGCGCGCCGAGCACGCGGCGGAACAAAGGTTCGTTCACGGCGCCATCCAGGCGATCGTCGCCATCCGCCCCGTCCGCTGGTCGCGGCGATGCGAGAAGAAGCGCGCATCGCCGATCGTGTCGAAGGCTCCGCCATGCACGTCCATCACGCCGGCGCGCGCGAGGCGCTGGCGTGCGAGGGCATACAGGTCGACGCGCCAATGGCCTTCGCGCGTCGGCACGAAGGCCGCCGCGGCGGCCGAAGCGTGCGACACGAACGCGTCGTACACCTCGCGCCCGATTTCATAGGACTGCGGCCCCGCGGCCGGGCCGAGCCACGCGACGATGTGTTCGCGCGGCGTGCGCATCGCATCGAGCGTGGCTTCCAGCACGCCGCCCGCGAGTCCGCGCCAGCCCGCATGTGCGGCGCCGAGTTCATCGCCGTCGCGCGAGGCGAAGACGACGGGCATGCAATCGGCCGTGAGGATCGCGAGCACGGTGCCCGGCGTGCGGGTCACCGCGGCGTCGGCTTCGGGTTCGTCGTGGCCCGGTTCGATCGCGACATGCGTGCCGTGCACCTGGCGCAACCAGCGCGGTGCCGACGGCAATGCAAAGCGTTCGATCAGTTCCGCACGGTTGCGCGCGACGGCATCGAGGTCATCGCCGCTGCGCAATCCGAGATTGAAGGCATCGAAGGGCACGATCGAGCGCCCTGCCCCATGCCGCAAGGTCGTGAACGCCTGCACGCCGCCCGGCGCGGGCCATTCGGCGCGCAGGACGGCCTCGCTCACCGGGCCGCCTCCGTCGCGGCACGCTGGTCGTCGCGCAACGCGTCCATCAGCTTGCGCAGGTCCGCGGGCACGGGCGCGGTGCAGCGGATCGGCTCGCCGCTGATCGGATGCGTGAACTCCAGCGTTTCGGCATGCAGCGCCTGGCGCCTGAAGCCGCGCAAGGCTTCGATCAGCTCGGGCGTCGCGCCGCGGGGGAGCTTCAAGGGTCCGCCGTACAGGGGATCGCCGACGATCGGGTGCTTCAGATGCGCCATGTGCACGCGGATCTGGTGCGTGCGCCCCGTTTCCAGGCGGCATTCCAGCGCGGTGTGCGCGCGGAAGCGTTCGCGCAGGCGGTAGTGCGTGATGGCTTCCTTGCCGTCGTCGCGCACGGCCATGCGGATGCGGTCGCGCGGGTGGCGGTCGATCGGCGCATTCGCCGTGCCGCCGCTGACCAGCGCGCCCACGACCACCGCCAGGTACTGGCGATGCACGCCGCGCGCGGAGAGCTGTTCGACCAGCGCGGTGTGCGCGGGCAGCGTGCGCGCGACCACCATGACGCCCGACGTGTCCTTGTCGAGGCGATGCACGATGCCCGCGCGCGGCAGGACTTCCAGCGAGGGATCGCGGTGCAGGAGCGCATTCACCAGCGTGCCGGCCGGGTTGCCCGCGCCCGGGTGCACCACCAGGCCCGCGGGCTTATCGAGGACGAACACCGCTTCATCCTCATACAGGATGTCCAGCGCGATGTCCTCGGCGACGGCCGTGGTCTGGACCTCGAGCACGACCTGCAGCGACACCGTCTCGCCGCCGCGCACGGGATCGCGCGGCCGCGCGGGGCGTCCATCGAGCAGCGCATCGCCCGATTTGATCCACTCGGACAGGCGCGATCGCGAAAACTCGGGGAACAATTCGGCCAGGACGGCGTCGAAGCGACGTCCGGCAGCCGAGTCGGGCACGATCGCGGTACGCGACTCGGCGCCCGCGTCGGGATGGGAAGAGGTCATGCGGACTCCGGTTCAGCCACGGGGACCGGGACCGGCCCGGCCCCTCGCGACGGGCTGTTATTATCCGGGCTTCGTGCCTCCGGCGCCCCCACTTCCTTCAGCCTCCTGCCCATGACCCTTCGCTTCGTGCCGCGTTCCCTGCTCCTGCTGCTGCTCGCCGCCGTCCTGGCCAGCTCCGGGTGCTCGAGCTTCAAGAACCTGTGGGGCAAGAAAGACAAGAACGAGGGCCAGCCCGTCGAAGTCCTGTACGACAAGGCCCACCAGGACATGCTGAAGGAACGCTGGTCCAGCGCCACCGAGGTCTGGCAGCGCCTGATCGCCCAGTATCCCTATGGCCCGTACACCGAGCAGGCCATGATGGAAATGGCCTATGCGCAGTTCAAGGCGGGCAAGCACGACGATGCGGTGAGCACCATCGACCGCTTCATCCGCACCTACCCCACGCATCGCAACATCGCCTACTTCTATTACCTGCGCGGCCTGTCCAATGCCACGCGCAACGCCATCTTCCTGCAGAAGGTCTTCTCGCTGGAGATGAGCAACCGCGACCTGTCGGCGCCGCAGCAGGCCTACAACGATTTCTCCACGGTCTCCGAGCGCTACCCGAACAGCCGTTACGCCGAGGACGCCGGCAAGCGCATGATCGAATTGCGCGACCTGTTCGCGAAGCACGAGCTCGACACCGGCCTGTATTACCTGCGTCGCGGCGCCTACGTCGCGTCGGCCTCGCGCGCGAAGTACATCCTGGAAACCTATCCGCAGAGCGCCTGGCAGAACGATGCCGTTGCGCTGCTGGCCGAGTCCTACACCGAGATGGGCAACAAGACGCTCGCCGACGATGCCCGTCGCGTGCTGCAGCAGAACGACCCGAACCACCCGTGGCTCTCGGGCGACTGGCCGAACTTCCCGTCGACCTTCCGCAAGCTCAACCCGTTCGCGGGCGAGAAGTCGGCGGCGGAGCACTAAGCCGTCATTTGTACCCGTTCGTGATCGGATAACGCCGCTCACGCCCGAACGCGCGCCGCGAGACCTTCGGTCCCGGCGCGGCCTGGTGGCGCTTCCACTCGCTGATCCGCACCAGGCGCAGCACGCGCTCCACGGTGGCGGCATCGAAGCCCGCCGCGACGATCTCGTCGCGCGCCTGCTCCAGGTCCACGTGGCGATACAGGATCGCGTCGAGCACGTCGTAGGGTGGCAGCGAATCCTGGTCCTTCTGGTTCTCGCGCAGTTCCGCCGACGGCGGGCGATCGATCACCCCCATCGGGATCACCATGCCTCCGTGCGGCGCCGTGCCGCCGAACGCATTGCGCCAGCGCGCGAGCGCGTAGACCTCGGTCTTGTACAGGTCCTTGATCGGCGCGTAGCCGCCGCACATGTCGCCGTAGATCGTCGCGTAACCCACGGCGTATTCGCTCTTGTTGCCGGTGGTGAGCAACAGGCCGCCGAACTTGTTGGACAAGGCCATCAGCAACACGCCGCGACTGCGCGACTGCAGGTTCTCTTCGGTCACGTCGGGCGCCTTGCCGTCGAACAGCGGCGCCAGCGCTTCGAGGAACCCGGCGAAGGGTTTCTCGATCGACACCGCTTCCAGCCGCACGCCGAGCGAGCGGCACTGCTCCGCCGCGAGGTCGTTCGACATGCCCGCCGTGTAGCGTGAGGGCAAACGCACCGCAGTGACGTTCTCCGGCCCGAGCGCATCGACCGCGAGCGCGAGCACCATCGCCGAGTCGATGCCGCCCGACAAGCCGAGCCACACCTTTTCGAATCCGTTCTTGCCGCAGTAATCGCGCAGGCCGCGCACGATCGCGCGCCAGGCCAGGGCATCGCGGCTTTCCTCCGGCTCCACCGGCCACAGCAGCGGCAGGAAGCTGCGCGTGGCGGGATCGAAATCCGCGACCAGCCACGCATCCTCGAATGCGACCGCGGCCGGATGCACGCGACCGTCGCCGTCGGCGATGACCGAGGCGCCGTCGAACACCACCGCATCCTGGCCGCCCACGACATTGAGATAGGCGAGCGCGGTGCGCGCTTCGGCCACGCGCTCGGCGATCAGGCCGTCGCGCTGCGCGTGCTTGTCGCGCTCGTAGGGCGACGCGTTCGGCACGAGCACGAGCTGGACGTTCTCGTTCGCCAGGCGCGCGATCGGCTCGGGGAACCACAGGTCTTCGCAGATGACCAGGCCCACGCGCACGCCCTGCACGTCGAAGACGCAGGCTTCGCCGTCGGGATCGACATCGAAGTAACGGCGCTCGTCGAACACCGCGTAGTTGGGCAGCTCGCGCTTGCGATACGTCTGCTCGATCGCGCCGTCGCGCAGCACGCTCGCGGCGTTGTACACCACCGCGCCCGCGGCCTGCGGCCAGCCGACCACGGCCACGATGCCCTGCACGTCGCGCGCGATGCGTTGCAGCGCCGCTTCGCAATCGCGCAGGAAGCGCGGGCGGAGCAGCAGGTCTTCCGGCGGATAACCGCTGATCGCCAGTTCGGGGAACAGCACGATGTCGGCACCGTGTTCGTCCCGCGCGATCGCGATCATCTCGGCGATGCGCTCGGCGTTCGCCTCGACCGCGCCCACCGGGAAATCGAACTGGGCCATCGCCAGACGAAGGGCCATGCGTCGCTCCGCTGTGTTCCTGACGCGCAAGTCTAACGCGGCGCCTTCGGGCGGCGCGCGGCGCGCAACAGGCGCAGCGCGGCCTGTTCCCACTGGCGCGGCCCGCGCGCGTCCTTGCAGGCGCGGTGCAGGCGGCCGTCTTCCCATGCCTGGAAGACCGTCGGGTCGATGTAGGACTTGCGGCAGACCGCGGGCGTGTTGCGCAGGCGCTTGGCCACGCGCTCGACCACCGTGTTGCGGATGGCCGTGGCCACGCGCTGGTTGAGCCCCCCGTTGTCCTTCAGCGGCACCGTCTGGTCTGCGAGCAGGCGCAGCGCGGAGAGCGTCGCCCCCCAGGTGCGGAAGTCCTTCGCGGTGAACGCCGCGCCCATCGCGTCGCGCAGGTAGTCGTTGACCGTGCCGCTGTCGACGGGCTGCGGATGGTCCTCCTCGTCGAGGTACTGGAACAACGACTGCCCGGGCAGTTGCTGGATGCGACGCACGAGCCGCGCGACGCGGGCATCGTCGAGCACGATGTCGTGCTCCTGCCCGCTCTTGCCGCGGAAGCGCAGGCGCGCGCGGCCACCGGCGAATGCCACGTGGCGATTGCGCAGCGTGGTCAGTCCGAAGGACTGGTTGCCGCGCGCGTATTCGTCGTTGCCTACGCGGACCAGCGTGTCGCCCATGATCGCCACCATCATCGCGGTGACTTTTTCGCGCGGGAGTCCATCGAGCACGAGATCCCGCCGCAACGCGCGGCGCAGGCGCGGCAGCGCAGCACCGAAGGCGACGATGTGGTCGAACTTCTCCGCATCGCGCACGACGGACCAGCGCGGGTGGTAGCGATATTGCTTGCGACCGCGCGCATCGCGCCCGGTGGCCTGGAGATGGCCGTTGGCGCGCGCGCAGATCCAGACGTCGCGATAGGCCGGCGGAACGGCGAGCTTGCGGATGCGCTGCAGCGTGCGCGCATCGCGCACCACGCGACCGTCGGCATCCACATACGAAAAACCCCGGCCTGCGCGCTTGCGGCGCAGGCCGGGGTCGTTGTCGCTGACATACACGAGGCCGCCTTCTTCCGCGGACTTCTCGTTCGGGTCGGTGTTCGCCATCGCCGCAGCGTTGCGGCGGAGGCGTCAACGCACCGTGTCGATTACTTCTTCAAACGCGCGGCGATCGCGGCACCGAGGTCGCCCGGCGACTTCACCGTCGTCACGCCCGCCTTTTCCATCGCGGCGAACTTGCCTTCGGCCGTGCCCTTGCCGCCCGAGGCGATCGCACCGGCGTGGCCCATGCGCTTGCCCTTCGGCGCGGACGCACCGGCGATGAAGCCGACGACCGGCTTGGTCACGTACTGCGCGATGAACTCCGCGGCTTCTTCTTCGGCGCTGCCGCCGATCTCGCCGACCATGATGATGCCTTCGGTCTGCGGATCGTCCTGGAACCACTTCAGCGCGTCGATGAAGTTGGTGCCGTTGATCGGGTCGCCGCCGATGCCGATGCAGGTCGACTGGCCCAGGCCTACGTCGGTCGTCTGCTTCACCGCTTCATAGGTGAGCGTGCCCGAGCGCGACACGATGCCGATCTTGCCCGGCTTGTGGATGTGGCCCGGCATGATGCCGATCTTGCACTCGCCCGGCGTGATCACGCCCGGGCAGTTCGGGCCGACCAGCACGACGTCGTCGTAGCCGTTGAGCGTGTTCTTCACGCGCAGCATGTCGAGCACCGGGATGCCTTCGGTGATGCACACGATGACCTTGATGCCCGCATCGGCGGCTTCGAGGATCGCATCGGCCGCGAACGGCGGCGGGACGTAGATGACGGAGGCATCGGCGCCGGTCTGGTCGACCGCGTCGGCGACGGTGTTGAACACCGGCAGGCCGAGGTGCTGCGTGCCGCCCTTGCCCGGCGTGACGCCGCCGACGACCTTGGTGCCGTACTCGAGCATCTGTTCGGCGTGGAAGGTGCCCTGCGAGCCGGTGAAGCCCTGGACGATCACTTTGGTGTTCTTGTTGATCAAAACGCTCATGGTGTCGTCGGTCCTTACTTGCCGGCGGCGGCAGCAACCGCCTTCTTCGCGCCGTCGTTGATGTCGTCGGCGGCGATGATCGCCAGGCCCGAATTCTTGAGGATGTCCTTGCCGGCTTCGACGTTCGTGCCTTCCAGGCGCACGATCACCGGCACCTTGACGTCGACTTCCTTGACCGCGGCGATGATGCCCTCGGCGATCATGTCGCAGCGGACGATGCCGCCGAAGATGTTGACGAAGATCGCCTTGACGTCCGGATCGCGCAGGATGAGCTTGAAGGCTTCGGTCACGCGTTCCTTGGTGGCGCCGCCGCCCACGTCGAGGAAGTTCGCCGGCTCGCCGCCATTGAGCTTGATGACGTCCATCGTGGCCATGGCCAGGCCCGCGCCGTTGACCATGCAGCCGATGTTGCCGTCCATCGTGACGTAGTTGAGGTCGTGCTGGCTGGCCAGCACTTCGGTCTCGTCTTCCTGGCGGATGTCGCGCATCGCGGCGAGTTCCGCGTGGCGGAAGGTCGCGTTGTCGTCGGAGTTGACCTTGCCGTCGAGCACCGCGAGGTTGCCGTCGGTCATGATGGCCAGCGGGTTGAGTTCGACCAGCGCCAGGTCCTTTTCGTTGAACAGGCGGAACAGGCCCAGCATGATCTTCGTCAGCTGGTTCACCTGCTTCGCGTCCAGGCCGAGGGCGAAGCCCATGTCGCGGCACTGGTAGGGCTGCAGGCCCTGCACGTAGTTCACGTGCAGCGTCTTGATGGCGTCGGGATTCTTTTCCGCGGTCTCTTCGATGTCCACGCCGCCTTCGGCGGAGGCGATGTAGGTGATCGCCTTGCTGGAACGGTCGACGAGCACCGACAGGTACATTTCCTTGGCGATGTCGGTGGCCTGGGTCACCAGCACGCAGTCGACGGGCAGCGCCACGCCGGCGGACTGGTAGGTCTCCATCTTCGTGCCCAGCATGCCCTTGGCGTACTCGCGCACCTGGTCGAAGGTCTTGGCGAGCTTGACGCCGCCGGCCTTGCCGCGGCCGCCCGCGTGGATCTGGGCCTTGACGACCCAGAAGTCGCCGCCGATGGCCTTGGCCGCGTCGACGGCCTCCTCCGGCGTGCGGGCAACGCGCCCGGCCGGGACCGCGATGCCGTAATCGGCAAACAACTGCTTCGCCTGATATTCGTGGAAGTTCATGCGTCACCAATGAGGGGAGGAACCCCGCGCGCAAAGAGGCCTGTTGGCCGGGGCGCGCGAAAAGGGGCGCGTATTGTCGCCGATGCCGGACCCGCGGGGCAAAGCCGCATCCCCCTATACTCCGGCCAACCTCATCGGGAAGCCCCCCTTGCCGCGCACGCACGCCCCCGTCAGCACCGAGAGCGCGCTGCGTCGCGAGCTGTATTTCTTCACGCTCTATCGCGCGCTGGAAGCCGGGCTGCTGGCGCTGGTGGTCTTCAGCGTCTTCGGCGATTTCTTCGGCAAGCCGCGCGACCCCTCCCTCGGGCAGGCGACCGCGAGCCTTTACCTGCTGGCCGCGCTGGCCCTGTTCCTGAGCGGCCGCAAGGGTCCGCTGGCGCGCGAAGCGCTGGTCGGCGTGATGATCGACATCGTCGCGGCCACCCTGGCCATCCACGCGTTGCCGGGGGCGGCGTCGGGCATTGCCTTGATGTTGTTGTTCAACGTCGGCGCGGCCTCGCTGTTCCTTCCCCTCCCCCTGGGGCTCGGCACGGCGGGCCTGGCGGGCGCGGCGCTGATCGGCGAAATGGTCTGGTCCGCGATGGCGGCCAGCGGCAACCCCCGTTCGCCGGCGGAGTTGCTGATGTTCGCCATCAGCTTCCTGGCGGTGGCGACCCTGACCAACCTGCTGGGCCGGCAGATGCGCGCGAGCCAGGCGCTCGCCGATCGCCGCGGCGCGGAGGCGGCCAGCCTGTCGGAGATGAGCGAGCTGATCATCCGTCGCATGCGCACGGGCGTGGTGCTGATCGACGGCGACGGCAAGGTGCGCATCGCCAACGAAGCGGCGATGCTGCTGATCGGCAACCAGTCGGGCGACACGCTGGCGCGCTTCACGCCGGAGCTCGATCGTCGCCTGCGCCGCTGGCGCCACGATGGCGTGGCGGATGAAACGCCGATGAAGTTCGCGCCCGACCTGCCGGAAATCGTGCCGCGCTTCACCCGCCTGCTCGCCGACAGCGACCAGACACTGGTGTTCCTCGACGACACCACGCTGCTCTCGCGCCGCGCCGAATCACTCACGCTGGCCACGCTGGGCCGCTTCTCCGCGAGCCTGGCCCACGAGATCCGCAACCCGCTCGCGGCGATCAGCTACGCGACGCAGTTGCTGGAGGAGTCGCGGGAAATCCTGGACGCGGATCGTCGGCTGCTGGAAATCATCCACCAGCAGACCATGCGCATGAACGGCATCGTCGAGAACGTGCTGGGCCTGGCGCGGCGCGAACGCGCGCAGCCGGAGTACGTGGAGCTGGTGGGCTTCGCGCGGCGCTTCATCGAGGAGTACCGCACCAACCACCCGCTGGAAGGCGACACGCTGCAGGTCGCGAGCGACCACCTCGCCGTGCCCGCGCTCGCCGATCCGCGCCAGCTGCACCAGGTGCTCGTCGCGCTGGTGCACAACGCGCTGACCTATGGCCGCATGCCCGGCCAACCGGCGCGCGTGACCCTGCACATCGCCACGCCGCACGGCCCGCAGATCGATGTCATGGACCGCGGGCCCGGCATCCCGGAGACGGTGGCGGCGCAATTGTTCCGCCCCTTCTTCACGACGTCGGGCCACGGCACGGGCCTGGGCCTCTACATCGCCCGCGAGTTGTGCCGGGCAAACCAGGCCACGCTCGAATACGTTCCGATGCCCGGCGGCGGGTGTTGTTTCCGGATTCGCCTCGCCGGTCCGCATTCACTCTTGCCCGCGTAGCTTCCGCGCAGGTCGGAAAGCGCGGTAATGTTGCGGCCGGGGGGAAGGGAGCCCGATGAACGACCAGAGAAGTGCATTGATCGTGGACGACGAGCGCGATATCCGCGAGCTCCTCGTCCTCACCCTCGGGCGCATGGGATTGCGCACGGAAACCGCATCGAGCCTCGCCGAAGCACGCGCGCAGCTCGCCGCGAACCGTTACGACCTGTGCCTCACCGACATGCGCCTGCCCGATGGCTCGGGCATCGACCTGATCGGCGAGATCTCCGCCCAATACCCGAACACGCCGGTCGCGATGATCACCGCGTTCGGCAACGTCGACGCCGCGGTGGAAGCGCTGAAGGCCGGCGCGTTCGACTTCGTCAGCAAGCCGGTGGACCTCGCCGTGCTGCGCGGGCTGGTCAAGCACGCGCTCGACCTTCCGCAGAAGGGCAGCAAGCGCGCGGCCGCCGTCGGCGCCGCGAGCGACGTGCTCGCCACGCGCCTGTATGGCAACTCGCCCGCCATCGTGTCGCTGAAGGCCACGCTCTCCAAGGTCGCGCGCAGCCAGGCGCCGGTGTACATCGCCGGCGAATCGGGCGTTGGCAAGGAGCTCGTCGCCCGCACGATCCATGAGCAGGGCGCGCGCGCGACCGGCCCGTTCGTGCCGGTGAACTGCGGCGCGATTCCCGCCGAGCTGATGGAAAGCGAATTCTTCGGACACAAGAAGGGCAGCTTCACCGGCGCGCACGTCGACAAGCCCGGCCTGTTCCAGGCGGCCGACGGCGGCACGCTGTTCCTCGACGAGGTCGCCGAGCTGCCGCTGCCGATGCAGGTCAAGCTGCTGCGCGCCATCCAGGAAAAGTCGATCCGCCCCGTCGGCGCCAACACCGAAGTGCTGGTCGACGTGCGCATCCTGTCGGCCACCCACAAGGACCTCGGCGCGCTCGTCGCCGAGGCCCGCTTCCGCCACGACCTGTACTACCGCATCAACGTCATCGAACTGCGCGTGCCGCCGCTGCGCGAGCGCCGCGACGACCTGCCCGGCCTGGCCGATGCGATCCTGCAGCGCCTCGCCGCCGCGCAGGGCCGCCCGGTTCCGGCACTGACCGAAGACGCGAACGAAGCGCTGCGCACCTACCCGTTCCCCGGCAACGTGCGCGAGCTGGAGAACATCCTCGAACGCGCGCTCGCGCTGGCCGAGGACGACCGCATCGAAGCCGCCGACCTGCGCCTGCCGACCAATTCGCCCGCGCCTTCGGCTGCGCCGCCCCTGGTGCCGGCGTCGGCGATGCCGTCCCGCGAACCGCTCGTGCGCGACCCGCGCACCGCCGACCCGCGCGACAGCATGACCAGCGCGCTCCCGAGCTACATCGAGGAGATCGAGCGCAACGCCATCCAGCAGGCGCTCGAGGACAACCGCTACAACAAGACGAAGGCCGCGGCGGCGTTGGGCATCACCTTCCGGGCGTTGCGGTACAAGTTGAAGAAGCTCGGAATCGATTGATCCGAGCTGATGCGGCGCACCCGCGGCACAAGTGACGCACCGGTCGACTGACGTATTTGGTCACTTGCCGACATAAAGGGCCAATTGGCCGGTCCAAACCCATGGTTCCGTGACAGACAGCACCACCTCGAAGTGGCACGCGTCCACTGTCCCACTTGGCACGTAATCTGCGTATCCTTCCGGGCACGTGCAGCGTTGCACGGCTGCCCAACGGACCGGAGAGGCCGGGCCAACGGGGCACGTGAAGTTCAAAACTCCTAGGGGAAATACCATGAAGAAGATGCAGGGTTTTACCTTGATCGAACTGATGATCGTGGTTGCGATCATCGCGATCCTGGCCGCCATCGCCATCAGCCAGTACCAGGACTACGTCATCCGTTCGCAGGTTTCGGAAGGCAGCTCCCTGAGCGACGGCGTCAAGACGTCGCTGGCTGAGTTCTACAACAACAAGGGTCGCTTCCCGCCGAGCAATGCGTCGGCTGGTCTCGCCGACCTGGCCTCGATCAGCGGTAACTACGTGAGCCAGGTGGACGTGGGCCAAACGGCCGGTCAGATCCAGGCCACGTTCTCGTCCACCGCTCCGCGCGAAGCCAATGCGAAGATCGACGGCACGATCCTGATCTTCTCGGCCGTCACGCATGCCGGTTCGATCGAGTGGAACTGCTACTCGACGACGATCCAGCAGAAGTGGCTGGCTTCGAGCTGCAACGCGCGTTGATCTGACGCAAGCGTCAGCTGATGCGTTACAAAGGGGCCGCTTTCGCGGCCCCTTTTCTTTTGCCTCCTTGCGCCCCTTCCCGATGACCCGACGCTGGGCCTTGTTCGCGTGGATGCTGGTCCTGATCGCCGCCTGGTGCGCCTATGCACCGGGGCTGTCGGGCGGCTTCGTGTTCGACGACTTCATCAACCTGCCGGCCCTGGGCGAGACCGGCCCCGTCCACGACGCCGCCACCTTCTGGCGCTACATCACCTCCGGCACGGCGGACCCCACGGGCCGGCCGATCGCCCTGCTCTCCTTCCTGCTCGATGCGCGCAACTGGCCTGCGGATCCCGTGCCGTTCCTGCGCACGAACATCCTGCTGCACCTGCTCAACGGCACCTTGCTGTGGTGCTTGCTGCGTCGCCTGGGCAACGGGCGCGCGGGCGCGCCGGCGCAGGTCGAATTCGCGGCGGTCACCGGCGCGGGACTGTGGCTGCTGCACCCGCTGTTCGTGTCGACGACGCTGTACATCGTGCAGCGCGAGGCGATGCTGCCCGCGACCTTCACGCTGCTCGGGTTGCTCGGGTGGGTGCACGGACGCGAGCTCGCCGCGACGGATGCCCGGCGTGGTGCGACGTGGATGCTGGTCGCGATGGTGGGCGGTACGTTGCTCGCCTTCCTGTCGAAGGCGAACGGCGCGTTGCTGCCCTTGCTCGCGTTGGCGCTCGACGCCACGGTGCTGCGCGAGCTCTCGGCGCGGGAAGCACCGCGCGTGCGCGTGCTCCGCCGCATCCTCGTCGTCCTGCCGTCCATCGCGATCGCGGTGTATTTGTTGCTTCCGCTGCGCCACATGCTGGATCCGATCCCGGGCCGGCCATGGACGCTCGCCGAGCGCCTGCTCACCCAGCCGCGCATCCTCGTCGACTACTTCCAGTTGCTCTTCGTGCCGCGCGTGTTGTCGACGGGCGTATACAACGACGCTTACGCGGCTTCCACCGGCCTGCTTTCGCCGGCGAGCACGCTCTTCTCGTTGCTTGCGATCGCGGCGTTGCTTGTCGGCGCGTGGTGCGCGCGCGCGCGGACGCCGGCGTTCTCCGCGGCGGTGCTGTTCTTCTTTGCCGGGCAGGTCATCGAGAGCACCACGATTCCGCTCGAGCTGTTCTTCGAGCACCGTAATTACCTGCCGGCGATGCTCGTGTTCTGGCCGCTGGGCCTGGCGCTTGCGCGCTGGAAGGTCGCGCCTGCCGTTCGCGTCGGCGCCGCATGCGCGTTGCTCGCGCTGTGCACCGTGCTGACCTGGCAACGCGCCACGCTGTGGGGCGACCAACCGACCATGGCGGCGCTGTGGGCCGCACGCAGCCCCGAGTCCTCCCGCGCGCAGGCCACGGCTTCGAGCTTCGACGTGCAGGCGGGCCATCCCGATCGCGCGCTCGCTCGCCTGCTGCCCTTGTGGTCGCAGCGCCCCGACGACCTGCAACTCGCGCTCAACGCCGCGAGTGCGTTCTGCGCGCAAGGCGAACTGCCCGCGGACGTTGCGCAAGGCATCGCCACCGCGCTGCACACCGCCACCGAGGGCGACATGCTCGTGCATCGCTGGCTCGATCGCGCGCTCACGGTGGTCGATGCGCACTCCTGCCGGGGGTTGACGGACGCCACGGTGCAAGCCTTCGCCGAGGCCGCCTATGAGAACCCGAAGCTGCACGCGATCCCCGGCCGCCGCCAGGATCTGCTGTCGATCCAGGGCCGCCTGGCGTTGCGTCGCGGCGACGCGGCGCAGGCCCTGCGTCTGTTCGATCGTGCGTTGATGGAAGAACCCACGCCGCAGGTCGCCGGCGTGCAGGCTTCGATCCTCGCGAGCGCCGGGGAGTACGACCGCGCGCTGGCCCACCTGGACCACTACGCGACGTTGCCGCCGCCGCCCGCGGCCGCGTTCGGAATGCCGCGCGTGCATGCGTGGGTGCTGGATCGCCAGGCATATTGGCCGCACCGGATCGACAACCTGCGGCGCGCCATCGTCGCCGAACGCGACAAGGGACAGCATTGATGCGTGCGCTTTCTTCGCCCCGCTTCGCCTGGGCTTTTTCGATCGCGTTGTGCATCGCGACGATGGCGCTGTACTGGCCCGGCCGCGGGGGCGGCTTCGTGCTCGACGACTTCCCGAACATCGCAGACAACACGGCACTCCAGTTGAGCCGCCTGGCCTGGAACGACTGGCTGGCCGCGATGTTCTCCTCGCCCGCGAGCGACCTGCAAAGGCCGCTGTCGATGCTCAGCTTCGCGATCAACACCTACTTCACCGGCTTCGACCCCGTGCCGATGAAGCTCACGAGCATCGGCGTGCATGCGTTGAACGGCGTCCTCGTCTTCCTGCTCGTCGCGCGTTTACTGGCGCTGGGCGCGCCGTCGGCGAGCGAGGCGCGGCGCCGATGGACCTCCGTTTTCGTTGCCGCGGCATGGACCTTCCATCCGATCCAGCTCACCGCGGTGTTGTACGTGGTGCAGCGCATGGAGAGCCTGAGCCACACATTCGTATTCCTCGGTCTGTTGGTATACCTGTCGGGCCGCGCACGGCAGATCGCGGGACAGCCCGGTTGGGGACGCGTGCTCACTGGCCTCGTGGTATGCGCGGCCGTGGGCATGCTGGCGAAGGAGTCCGCCGCGCTGCTTCCGCTCTATGCGTTCCTGATCGAAGCCTGCGTGCTTCGGTTCGAGACGGCCCATGCGCGGACGCAACATCGCCTATGGGCGGTGTATGTCTGCGTGCTGGCCCTGCCGGCAATCGCAGGCGGCACCTGGCTGCTGATGCACGCGCTCGCCCCAGCGGCTTACTCGGGGCGCGACTTCACGATGGGCGAGCGCCTGTTGACCGAAGGCCGCGTGCTCGTCGACTACCTGCGGTGGACCGTCTTCCCCAGCCCGCGCGCCTTCGGCCTGTACCACGACGACTACGTGATCTCGCGTGGATGGCTCGCGCCCGCTGCAACGCTCGCGAGTTGGGTGTTCCTCGCCGTGCTCGCGGCCCTCGCGTTCTGGTTGCGGCGCCGCCGGCCGCTCGCGAGCCTGGGCATCGCCTGGTTCCTTGCGGCGCACGCGCTGACGGCCTCGTTCCTCCCACTCGAACTCGTCTACGAACACCGCAACTACTTCGCCTCGCTCGGCGTCCTGCTCGCGATGGGTGACTTGTTGCTGCTGGCGCCCTCGTACGCGCCAGCCCAACGGATCGGTGCGTTGCTGGCCATGGCCGCGGTGTTGTTCTACTCCGCTGGCACATTTGCGCGCGCTTTCGAATGGGGCGATGCGTATCGCCTGGCGGCCAGCGAAGCGACCAGGCACCCCGACTCGCCGCGCGCGACCTACGGCCTCGGCCGCATGCTCGTCATCATGACGGGCTATCGCGCCGACTCGCCGTTCGTGCAGCCGGCGATCGACGCACTCGAACAAGCCCGGCGCCTGCCCGGCAGCGGCGTGCTGCCGCACAGCGCCTACCTGTTGCTCGCCGAACACATCAAGCGCCCCATCCCCGACCTGTGGTGGGACGATTTCGAAGCGCGCCTGCGCACGCGCCCGATCGGTCCGCAGGAGATGAACGCGGTCTCGAGCCTGGTCAAGTGCGCGCGCACGCGCGAATGCCGCTTCCCGCCGGAGCGCATCGAAGGGCTGTTCGAAGCCGCCGCGACGCAGGGCCCGCGCGCGGACATGGTGACGATGCAGGGCGATTACCTGCTCAACCAGCTCGGGGATCGCGATCGCACCCTCGTGCTGTGGCGCCAGGCCGTGACGCTGGCGCCGACGACTGCGCAATACCGGATCAACCTGGTGAAGCTGTTGATCGCGATGGGCCGCTTTGATGAAGCGCGCGCGGAGATCGCGGAGATTCGCCGGCTCGGCGCCTTGGGGCAGTACGACAAGGCGGCCGCGGAGCTCGAAACGCGGCTGCAAGACGCAACGAGGAAGTGACGCGCTTGATCAGCTCCGCAAGAACAGCATGAGGTCTTCTTGCGGATTCACGCCGAATTTGTCCGGGTCGACATCCCCCAAGGCAGCAGCATGTGTGATCGGCAGGGCTTGCAAGCCCGAGGCGGCTATTCGTTCGTAGATGTCGCGCCCAAACAATCGCACGTGGTCTGCCTGTCCATACAGCTGCAAGCGTGCCTCTTCCGACCGGACGCCATGATCTTCAATCGTCTTGTCGATGCCTTGGCACCATGGCGCCTGCAGGATGGCGTGACCGCCCGGCACAAGGACGCGCGCGATTTCACTTGTGGCCCGATCCAATCGAACGACGTGCTCGAGGACATGGTTTGCGATGACGAAATCGAAACTCGCCTCCTCGAACGGGATCGCCTCCAAGTCCATCCGCTGGATGTCGAGCCGCGAGGGATACAGATCGGCGAGGACATGGCGCGAAGGACCAAGCGTGGCAATCCATGCCATCAAGGGCGCCTCCGGCGCAAAGTGAAGAATGCGCGCGCCGCGCAGGCGATCGCAGAGCTTGGTCCGCTCGAGATACAGCCTCAGGTGTCGATCCCGATCGTTTGCGCCACACCTGGGGCAAGCGAAATGATCCAGGTCGCTCCCGACCATTCCCAGGCTCCGCATCAGTGGCGGGGCCGCCTTCCACCCCCCTCGCCAAGGCAGGAAGGCTGGCACGCGACGTTCGCAGACGACGCACCAGCGCCAGCGTCCCGACGCGGCGCGCGCGCTACCAGCTGCAATTGCAATCGCCGAGGCCAACCATCCTTGAAGCTTTTCCTGCATATCAATCCTCTCAAGGAAAGTAGATCCCGCGGCGACGGGATAACCACGAATGTAGTGCACGCATGGGTGCGAGTACGGTCTGCGCAACGAACCAGGCGGGGTTTGCACCCAAGCGGGGCACGGCCCGCAGGCGCTGGGTGAAGTAACGCAAGCTGCCCAAGTTTCGCGCCACTACGGCCTGCACCAGCGCCTTACTCCATGCGCGACCGGCGGCGCGCCGCAGGTCGGATGGGGCAGCACCGGCGTCGAGCGCTTCGACGAAAGCATCCATGTGGCCATCGAGCACAGCCCGCGGCATCGTGCGGATCATTGAACCCGGCGTCCGCCAACGATGCACCACAAGGGGCGAGTCAACGTAAGCAAGCGCTCCACGGGACGCCAGCCGAACATGGAGGCGGTAGTCGATCCAAGGCGGCGCCATCGCCAAAACGGCATCTACGACCTCGACGCGATACAACAACGAGCTGTGGTTGAGGAAGTTGCCGCGACGTAACAACTCCCGCATGTCGACGCGCTTGGGAACCCCCTGGTTGAACACGCCCAAGGGCTGGTCATCAGGGGTGACCACTCGCGCATTCGAGTACACAGCGACAATTCCGGGATCCGTGTCCAGCAGCGAGAGTTGTGCCGCGAGCTTGCCGCTTTCCCATGCGTCATCGCCATCCAGATGCGCGATGGCGCGACCCCGCGCCATCGCGACGAGACTGTTGAGGTTGCCGGTTGGCCCGAGATTGGCCGCATGGAACACAGGCCTGACCCGCGAGTCACGCGCCGCAAGTTCGGCGACCAAGTCCCGGGTTCCATCTGTCGAGCCATCATCGCCCACCAACAGCTCGAGATTGCCGGCGAAGGACTGCGACAACACGGATTCCATGCACCGGCGAATGAATCGAACGTGCTGGTACGTCGTTACGCACACACTCACATCGGGCGCTTCATCCGATTGCATGCGCGTCCTTCCATTCCCGAATGACCGCACGAGCAGACGGATTCGCCGTGACCGCCGCAAGGAACGATGCACCGGCGCCCAACGCAGTCGCGAAGAGCCCCCAAGTCGGTCCATCGGGGATCGCATGGGCCAAATGGACGCTACCCCAGCCCACGATTGCCCCGGCGATCAACGAAGGAAGCAACTGCTTGAGAAGCCACGGCATGTGGCCATTCGGCAGGAACCGCTCGTGCGCAATCGGAATCCACCCAACTACGAACAACCAGTTCACCAATGCAAATGCCCATGCCGTGCGCACGACATCGCCCCTCGCCGATGCCCATGCCATCAATGGCACCTGGACCAACGCCTGCAGTGCCGTGCCCCATGCATGGAACCGAAGCACGCCTCGCGCATTCTGTAGTTGGTAAGCGAGTGCAAGGAGTGCGACGGCCATGTTGCCGAAACCATAGAGCCAAGCAACCTGAAGGGGATCGATCCCGTCAACGGCGACGCGCAGCGAAGGAACGAGCGTGCGCCCGCCAATCGCGATCGCCACAACGACTCCGCAGGACATGGCAACTGTTAGCGCCGTCGCCACTCCATAAAGATCGCGCAGAGGACCCTGCTCCCCGGCGGCGACCTGTCGGGTCATGCGGGGCAGCACAGCGCCATGAACCGTACCGACGGCGAGGAGAGTCACTGATGCGACGTGCACGCCGAGCGAATAAGCACCGTATCCCGAAAGAGAAAGGCGGTCTGCCAGTAATGCCTTCTCGATCTGGGACGTTGCCAACCATGCCGCGGACAGACCTGCAATGCCAAGCGCAAAGCGCATATGCGCAGCGAGCTCATTCTGCGGGATCGGCGACGCGCTTGCGGACAGCACCGAACTCAACGCCCGTCGGTAGAAAACACCCTCCACGAGTGAAACGGGCACCTGGATCGCAAAAAACCCGACGACACCGGTGCCGGTCGCTGCAGCGAAAACAAGGGCCCCGAACGTACGCGCGACGGCGGCAAACGCCTGGATTGCATTTGCTCGAACCTGCAATTCGAGCGCCATCAGCGTAGCGCGCCACAAGCCTGCCACCATGCGCACCGCCAGTGCGCCTGCCATCAGCCACAAGGTGATGCGCACCGACGCAACGGGGATCGCAGCGTGGCCGAGCCAATGACTCGCGGCGAACCCGGCGCAAGCGCAAGTGATCGCGAAGAATGCAGTCGCCAGTACGACAACCGGCCGCTGGGCCGTTTGGACAAGCGTTCGAACCTCACCCAAGGACCTCTCGCGATGCCAGGCAACGGCGCGCGCAAGGCCCGCGGTGATGCCTGCATCGAACAGGGGCATCAAGGTCTGGAGCAACACGTAAACACCGACAAGGCCGTACGCATCGGGCCCCAGCCAGCGATAGATCAGGGGGGCGGAGAGGACAGCCGCTACGGCCGCGATCGCCATCCCGGCGACATTTGCAGCGACGTTGTCGCGCAGTCGCGCCGCGGAGATCACAAGCCCTCGCGGGATCGCAATTGCGCTTCGAGCTGGAGCAACTGGCGGCTGCGCTCGCCTACGCGCTTTGCCGGCGTACCGGTGTAGATGCCGAACGCAGCACACGAGTCCCGGACGAGAGACAAGGCCCCGACGGCGACGCCCTCCTCCAGGACAACGCCCGGCAACACGACTGAGCCGCTTCCCACGATCACATGGCGGCCGATGACGACGTCGGCGTGGGACACGCCCGTGTACTCCGCGGGAACCATCGGGTTTGTCATCGTCCGGCCGCTGTAGTCGTCGTTGCTCGAATAAATCGACACGCGGGACGACAGATTCGCAAAGTCACGTACTTCGATGCGGCCCTTCCCAATGAGGCTCGTGTACACGGCGATATGGACGCGGCTACCGACGTCGATGCCACCCTCTCCCGCGCTCAACACACAAAAATCGTCGATGCGGACATGATCGCCCAAGCGGATGCGCTCCGCGCCGTAAAAGGACGCTTTGCGCGAAACCAGAACGTCGCCCCCCCAGGCAGCGAACCCGATCTCACGCAACTCCTCTTGCGTGTAGTGCGCGCTCGTCATGTGGCAGCGGTCCGAATGCAGTCGATCACGCGCTGCTGATCACTCACTCCGAGTTCGGGATAGATCGGAAGGCAAATGACTTCATCCGCGATCCGGTGCGCCGTCGGCAAACCGGACTTGGCAGCACTCGGGCGCCCTCGGTACATCGGAAAATCACTGATCAGCGGATAGAAATAACGTCGCCCGTGGATTCCTGCATCCCGCAGGCGTGCGTACAGATCGTCGCGCGACACAGGGAAGTCGCGACTGACGAAGATGGGGTAGTAGCTGTAGTTCGGGACATATTGCTCGAGGCCGCCGAGCACATCGATGCCCGCAATGTCCGCAAAGGCCGCGTCATAGCGCTGAGCTACCATGCCACGCTGCCGAATACTGGCATCGATGTGGTCGAGTTGCAGCATGCCGAGCGCCGCTTGGAACTCACTCATCTTGCCGTTGATGCCCGCGGCGACGACGGTGACTTCGTCCGCGAACCCGAAGTTCTTGAGATAGTCGATGCGCTGCTTGGTCTGGGCGTCGCGGCTCACGATCGCGCCACCTTCGAATGTGTTGAACACCTTCGTTGCATGGAAGCTCAGGACCGACAGGTCCCCGTAGTCCGCCAGGGACCTGCCGCGAAAGCGGGCGCCGAATGCATGTGCGGCGTCATAGATGATTTTCAGCCCATAGGTGTCCGCGATGCGCTGCAGTCCATCCACGTCGGCCGGCCTGCCGTAGACATGCACCGGCATGATCGCCGTGGTGCGCGGAGTAATGGCGGCCTCCACGCGTGACGCATCCAGGGTCAGCGTGTGCGGATCGATGTCGACAAACACGGGCTCCACGCCGTTCCAGAGCAGGGAATGCGCAGTAGCCACGAACGAATAAGGCGTCGTGATCACCTCGCCCGTGATGCGCAGGCATTGCAGCGCAGTCACGAGCGCGATCGTCGCGTTCGTGAACAACGAAACGAAGGGCACTCCGAGGTAACGGGCGAGCGCCTGCTCGAATTCGCGATGGAATGCGGCGCCATTGGTGAGATCGCGTGTCGCCCAGATTCGCTCGAGCGACGGCAACAATTCCTCCAGCGGCGGCAGGAACGGTCGCGTCACATAGATCTTTTCGTCACTCACTCCCGCTCCTCGCGCGCTCTGCGCGCCACCCTTCCGAAAACCCGGATGCCATCGCCCGAAGCTGCGGCCCGCGGGACGCATCGAACAGCCCATGCGCCGCAAACGTCATCGCGAGCTTGGCGACGGCCCACCCCTTCCATACCCGCGGCACATAAGGACGCCGCATCAAACGAACCGCATTGCGAAACAGGTAACGATGGCGCAAAGGAGACCGATACGGCCAGATACGCCACCCCCACCACCAAAAACGCCACGTCTTCTCGCCCATGCGGTGTCGGAAAACGACACCGGGAGCTCCATATAGGCCAAACCCGTTCGCAAGGACGCGAAAAGCCCATTCCGTGTCGACGTGGTCGATGAAGAAGTCGCTCTCAAGTCCACCCAGCCTGTCCAGGACTTCCCTTGGTGCGAGTGTCCCGCTTCCATTGAGGTTCGCGCAACGGACGACTGACTGATCGCCTGCGCGCGGCCATATCCGGACCCATCGCCAGCCCCGGAGTTGATGAAAGCCGTGATCCAGGCCAGTCGACGCATCGACCAGCCGGGGGCCCATGCATGCGGGACGCGGGTCGGCCTCACGCAACCGGTCATGTGCTTCGCACAGTGCAAGGACACCGTGCTCTCCCGGCTCCGTGTCCTGATCGAGAAACAAAACGCGCTCGCAACCGGCTTCCCGGGCTCGCGCGATTCCGAGATTCGTGGCCGCCGCCAGCCCAAGGTTCGTGGTGTTTTCCACGAGTTCCGCCCCAACTTCGGTCGTCAGCGCGCGCAAACCTGCAAGGAGGAGCGGGGGCGACGCATTGTCGACCACGATGCGCAACGCGTCGCTGGGGAGCTGCGTCAACTGCGCGCGCAAGATCGGCAGATCGGGATGGTAGGTCACCGTCACGGTGGCCAGGCTGGCGGTCGCGCTCATCGCGATCGCTCCGCCGGCGGCGGACTCGCATGCTTGGTCTGGGTCATCGTCTTGGCGCCGCGACGCCCCTGCCCTCCGACGGCCTCGGAGCCGGACTAGTTATACGGGCCGCCCCGGCCCCGTCGCAACCTGCGGACGTCGCAATTCCCTGCATAATCGACCGAACGCGATGCGTGCATGACGTACGAGGCCAACAACCTTGCGACTCCTGTTCGTTTGCCAGCGACATCCCAAGCAACGCGATCTCGTCACTCTCCCCTACGGGCGGCTTTTTCACTTGCCCACGGCCCTGGCCGCCCTGGGCCACGAGGTCAGCGTCACCCTGTGCAGCCATCGCGCGCTGCCCTCGGAGCGCTTCCAGCGCGAAGGCGTGGATTGGGCCAGCGAGGACGTGCGTACGCGTGGGCCGCGGTTCCTCGCGGCAGTGGATGCGCGCGCGAAGGCGTTCCGCCCGGATTGGGTGGTCGGGTGTTCGGATGCCTGGTACGGGCCGCTGGCGCGACGCCTGGCGGCTCGCCATGGCGCTCGCCTCGCAGTGGACGCCTACGATAATTTCGAAGCCTACATGCCATGGAACGTGCCGCTGCACTGGCGGTGGCGGCGCGCGGTCCGCGCGGCCGACCTCGTCACCGCGGCGGGTCCGCAACTGGCGGCGTGCCTGGACGCGCATCGCCGCGGTCGACGCCCCACGCAGATCGTGCCCATGGCGGCGGACCCTGCATTCGTCCCGCACGACGGCGTGGCCGCACGCAGTGCGCTCGGGCTCCCCGCCGACGCGCCGCTGATCGGATATTCCGGTGGCTGGGCGAGCAATCGCGGCACCGACGTCCTGCTCAAGGCCTTCCGCCTCGTGCGTGCGAAACGACCGGACGCACGCCTGGTGCTCACCGGCAAGCCGCCCGCGCATGCGCTCGCCGAACCCGGTGTCCTCTCGCTCGGCGACCTGCCCGATGCGCAATTGCCCATGGCGCTGTCGGCGCTCGACGTGGCGTGCGTGATCACCGCGGACACCGCGTTCGGCCGTTACAGCTATCCCGCGAAACTGTGCGAAGCGATGGCGTGCGAAGTGCCGGTGGTCGCGATGGGCACGGCGCCGGTGCGATGGATGCTCCACGACGACGAGCGCCGCATCGCGCCCATCGGCGATGCGCGCGCCATTGCCGATCGCTTGTTGTGCGACCTGCGCGGTCAGCGCGTGTCCTATCGCGACCTGCCGACATGGGACGACAGCGCACGCCGCTTCGACGCCGCGCTGGCAGGCAGCTAGCGCGTCAGCGGCGCGAGCGTGTAGATCAGCGTCGGGAACGCACGCCGCGCCACGGCATACATCGCATCGGGGACGTGCTGCAGCACGTGGCGATACAGCGGCGCGTCCGGGCGCTCCAGTTCGAAGGTGAGACGCAGGGCATCGGCCGTGCGCTGGCGCCACGCGAACCCGCTGTCGGTGAGCATGGGTTCGAGCCGTCCGCACGTCAGCGGCCGGCAGTCGTAATGCGTGCCCTTGCCCGCGAGCCGCACGTACGCATGCGACAGCGGCATCGGCAGCCAGCTGAGGAACGGAAGCTTGAAGTGCGGCTCGACCGGCATCCAGCGATTCGGGACGGCGAGGTAAGCGACGCCGTCGTCGCGCAGCACGCGGCGCACTTCGCGCAGGTGCGCGCGTTGCGCCGCTTCGTCGCCGACATGTTCGATGACGTGGTTGGTGAGCACGACATCGAAGCACGCATCCTCGAACGGCAGCGTGGTGCCGGAGACCGTCTGGAAGCGGTAGCCGTCTCGCACCAGGCGCACGTCTTCGACATCCACCGCGTCCACGTCCCAGCGCATCGGGCCCGCGTCGCCGAACCAGCGCGAGATGCCACCGGAACCGCAACCGATCTCGAGCAAGCGCCTGCGCGGGCCGTTCGGAGGAAGGCCAAGAAGTTGCGCGATCTTCATCGCTTTGAAGTCGCGCGAGGGAAGATCCAGGACCGCGTGGCCGCGGCGTTCCAGCGGCTCACTGTTCATTTGGCGGACTCCAGCGCATCGGTGATCTCGCTGCCGAAGCGCTCCCAGGAAAACCGCTGCGCGAAGCTGCGCGCGCGCGAGGACTGGTCGGCTTTTTCCTGGCCCAGCAGCTCGACCACGGCACGCGCGAAGGCATCGTGGTCATCGGCAGGAATCAGCCGCCCGTTGCTGCCATCGACCACCGCATCCGCAACGCCGCCGACATCGAAAGCGACCGTCGGCAGTCCGTGCGCCGCCGCTTCGATCGCCACCATGCCGAAGCCTTCGACATCGCCGGGAAGATCGCGCACGGGGAAAACGTGGACGTCCGCGCCCTGGTAGGCATCGGCGAGTTCCTGCTCGCTGCACGGCCCCAGCCAATGCACCGCATGTGCGATGCCGCGACTTTCGGCGATCGCGCGCACGCGCTCGAATCCGGCGCCGGTGCCGCGATGCAATGCATCCGCGGCCTGGTCGCCGATGATCACCAAGCGCGTGTCCGGATGTCGGGCGAGGACCTTCGGGAAGCCGTGCTCGACGAATTCCGCCAAGCCTTTGCGCGTGGTCAGGCGACCGACCGACAACAGGATGGGAGCCGCCGCGTCGAACTTCATGCGCGCGCGAAATCGCTGGCGCGCGGAGGGATCAGGCACGGGCAGGTCGGTGCCCGGATGCACGATGCGAATGCGTCCGGGATCCACCCCTGCACCGATCGCAAGGCGGCGCGTGTTCGCGCTGTTGACGATCACCCGCCGGCAACGCCGGATGCACGGCCACCATGCTGCGCGATAGACGCGGCTCGGCGCGACGATGTCGAGACCGTGCAGGTACACGGCGGGCACCGCCCCGCTGGCGCGCGCCGCGGCGACCGCGGCGGGTGCGGTGAGGCCGCTGCCGGCCAGCACGATGTCGGGGCGCACGCTGCGCGCCATCGCGACCCCCCGCGCAACGCTCGCCAGCACCGTCATCGGCAGCGACCCCGCGGGCAGCTCCGCAAGGCGCGTTCCGTCCGGTACGAAGGCCGCGCAGCCGGCGGGCCCCACCAGGGCGGACGTCGCATCGTGCGCATGCAGGTGCAGGAACATGCGTGCGTTCAGGCGCTCCATCCCCCCGCGCAGCGGCGGGAAATTCCGCGTCAGCAATAGGGTGCGCATGGACGCCGCAGTCACTGGTCCCGGCGGTAGGTCAGCGCGGTGATCTGCTCGGACACCAGGCCGATCAGGAAGATGATGACCGACGCACTCAACATCAACGCGCTCATGTTGGTGAAGCGTTCTTGCGTGATGTACGTGTAGGCGTAGTAGCTCAGGCCGAGTGCCCCGAACACGAACGACGCCGGCGCAAACAACTTCAACGGCGAATACAGCGTCGCGATGCGCAGGATGATGATCAGGAACCGCGCCCCGTCGCGCAGCGGGCGGATGTGCGAGCGGCCGATGCGGCGGGCGACGTCGATCGGCACGTAGGCCACCGGGTAGGCGCTGCGGAAGAACGCCATCGTGCTGGTGGTCGGGTAGCTGAAGCCGTTCGGCAGCAGGTGCAGGAATTCGCGGAAGCGCTCGGCGCGGGCGGCGCGGAAGCCGGAGGTGAGGTCGGCGATCCGGTGGCCGGTCATCCAGCTGGCCACCCGGTTGTAGAAGGCGTTGGCGGCGCCGCGGCCGATGTTGGCCTGGCCGCCCGCGTTGCGGGCGCCCACCGCCATGTCGTAGCCGGCTTCCAGCCGCTCCAGCAGCTTGGGGATGTCGGCGGGGTTGTGCTGGCCGTCGGCGTCCATGAACACGAGGACGTCGCCGGAGGCCGCGCGCGCGCCCCGCTTGATGGCCGCGCCGTTGCCCATCGCATAGGGCGAGGACAGCACCCGGGCCCCATGTTCGGCCGCCACGGCCGCCGTGGCGTCGGTGGAGCCGTCGTCCACGACGATGACTTCGGCGTCGGGCATGAGCGCCCGCAGGCCGGGCAGGGTCTGCCGCAGGCCCTCCGCTTCGTTCTTGGCGGGTAGGATGATTGAAATGCGCATCGAGGCTCCCCTGACCCATACAGGTTAAGCGAGAACCGCAAGTCCGGAATAGCGACGAACATCCGTTGTGTGATGAAGGGTTTGCGGTATCTTCGGCAACAGAATTGGGGGAGTTTCAAAGATGGCGACCGTTGCGACCGCCAACCTGGTGGGCATCACCGGCATCGCCCGGCGCTTGGTCATGGACGGCGCCCTGGACGAAGCTGCCGCCCGCGGGGCGATGGAAACGGCGACCCGCGAGCGCAAGCCGCTGGCGCTGTTCATGGCCGAGCAGAAACTGGTGACGTCGGCCCAGCTGGCCGCGGCCAATTCGGCCGAGTTCGGCATGCCGATCTTCGACGTGACCGCGCTCGACCCGAACCAGTCGGCCATCAAGCTGGTGAGCGAGGAGCTCGTGCGCAAGCACGCGGCCCTGCCGCTGTTCAAGCGCGGCGGCCGCCTCTTCGTGGGCATCTCCGACCCCACCAACAGCCACGCGCTGGACGAGATCAAGTTCCACACCAACCTGGCGGTGGAACCCATCCTGGTCGACGACGACAAGATCCGCCGGACGATCGACCACTGGCTGGAGCAGGCCGACGCGCTGGCCGATGCCGTGGCCGACAGCGAGGGGCTGGACAACCTCGACACCAGCGGTGGCGACGAGGAATTCAACAACGACTCCGGCGTCGACGCGAAGGGCGACGACACGCCGGTCGTGAAGTTCATCAACAAGGTGCTGGTGGATGCGATCCGCCGCGGCGCCTCGGACATCCACTTCGAGCCCTACGAAACCGACTACCGGGTGCGCCTGCGCATCGACGGCCTGCTCAAGCAGGTCGCCCGCGTGCCGGTGAAGCTGCAGGCCCGCATCGCCGCGCGCCTGAAGGTCATGGCGCAGCTGGACATCGCGGAAAAGCGCGTGCCGCAGGACGGCCGCATCAAGCTCAACCTGTCGAAGACCAAGCAGATCGACTTCCGCGTGAGCACGCTGCCCACGCTGTTCGGCGAAAAGGTCGTGCTGCGTATCCTGGACGGCGGCGCGGCCAAGCTGGGCATCGACAAGCTCGGTTACGAGGAAGACCAGAAGAAGCTCTTCCTCGAAGCCGTGCAGAAGCCCTACGGCATGGTGCTGGTCACCGGCCCGACCGGCTCGGGTAAAACCGTGTCGCTGTACACCGCGCTGAACATCCTCAACGACGACACGCGCAACATCTCCACCGTCGAGGACCCGGTCGAAATCCGCGTCCCGGGCATCAACCAGGTGCAGATGAACGTCAAGCGCGGCATGACCTTCGCCGCGGCCCTGCGCAGCTTCCTGCGACAGGACCCGGACGTGATCATGGTCGGCGAAATCCGCGACCTGGAAACCGCCGAGATCGGCATCAAGGCCGCGCAGACCGGCCACATGGTGCTCTCCACGCTGCACACCAACGACGCGCCGCAGACCATCGCGCGCCTGATGAACATGGGCGTGGCGCCGTACAACATCACCTCCTCGGTGACCCTCGTCATCGCACAGCGCCTCGCGCGCCGCCTGCACGACTGCAAGCGCGAAGTGCACCTGCCCGACCATGCGCTGCTCGCCGAAGGGTTCACCTCCGACGAGATCCATGGCGGCATGAAGGTGTACGAGGCGGTCGGTTGTCCCGACTGCACCGAGGGCTACAAGGGACGCACCGGCATCTACCAGGTGATGCCGATGAGCGAAGAGATCCAGGACATCGTGCTTTCCGGTGGCAACGTGATGCAGATCGGCGAGGCCGCGCAACGCTCCGGCGTGCGCGACCTGCGCCAGTCGGCACTGGTCAAGGTCCGGAATGGCGTGACAAGCCTCGCGGAAATCAACCGCGTGACGAAAGACTAACTGCAAGGATCTGGGGGAAACGCCGCATGGCCGTCACCAAGAACGTCGCCCGCACCACCGCGGCCGAGAAAGCCGCCGCCCGCCGGCCGGACGCGATGACCGTGTTCGTCTGGGAAGGCAACGACAAGCGCGGCGTCAAGATGAAGGGCGAGCAGCCCTCGAAGTCGGCGAACCTGCTGCGCGCGGAACTGCGCAAGCAGGGCATCACGCCTTCGATGGTCAAGCCCAAGCCGAAGCCGCTGTTCGGCAGCTCCGGCTCGCGCGTCAAGCCGAAGGACATCGCCGTGTTCAGTCGCCAGATCGCGACCATGCTCAAGTCGGGCGTGCCGATCGTGACCTCGATGGAAATCATCGGCGGCGGCCAGAAGAACCCGAAGATGGGCGAGCTGGTGAACAACATCCGCTCCGACATCGAAAGCGGTTCCTCGCTGTCGGAATCGCTGAGCAAGCACCCGGTGCAGTTCGACGAGCTCTACCGCAACCTGGTCAAGGCCGGTGAATCCGCGGGCGTGCTGGACACCGTGCTCGACACGGTGGCCACGTACAAGGAAAACATCGAAGCGCTGAAGGGCAAGATCAAGAAAGCGATGTTCTACCCGGCGATGGTCGTCGCGGTGGCGCTGCTGGTCTCGGCCATCCTGCTGGTGTGGGTGGTGCCGCAGTTCAAGGACGTGTTCGCGAACTTCGGCGCCGAGCTGCCCGCCTTCACCCTGGCGGTCATCAACCTCTCCGAGTTCATGGTCAAGTGGTGGTGGCTGATCTTCCTGGTGGTCGCCGGCACGATCGTCGGCTTCATCGCGCTGAAGAAACGTTCGCCGCCCTTCGCGCACCTGCTGGACCGCGTGGTCCTGAAGCTGCCGGTCATCGGCAAGATCATGAACGAGGCGGCCCTCGCCCGGTTCTCGCGCACCCTCGCGGTGACCTTCGCCGCCGGCGTGCCGCTGGTCGAAGCGCTCGACACCGTGGCCGGCGCGTGCGGCAACACCGTCTACGAGAACGCCGTGCGCCGCATGCGCGACGACGTCTCGGTGGGCTACCAGGTCAACGTGGCGATGAAGCAGACGGGCCTGTTCCCGCACATGGTCACGCAGATGACGGCGATCGGTGAAGAAGCCGGTGCGCTCGACACGATGCTGTACAAGGTGGCCGAGTTCTACGAGGCGGAGGTCAACAACGCCGTCGACGCGCTGGCCAGCCTGCTCGAGCCGATCATCGTGGTCATGCTCGGCGTGATCGTGGGCTCGATGGTGATCGCCATGTACCTGCCGATCTTCAAGCTCGCATCGGTGGTCTGATTGGCGTTCCTCGACCAGAACCCCGGCCTCGGCTATCCCGCCGCGGCCGCCTTGGGACTCGCGCTAGGCAGCTTCCTCAACGTGGTCATCCTCCGCCTGCCCCGCAGGCTGGAGTGGCAGTGGCGTCGCGACAGCCGCGAAGTCCTCGGTGAGCCGGAGATCTACGATCCGCCGCCGCCGGGGATCGTGGTCGAGCCTTCGCATTGCCCGCACTGCAAGCACAAGCTGTCGTGGTACGAAAACATTCCGGTGTTCAGCTGGCTGGTACTGCGCGGCAAGTGCCGGCATTGCCATGCCCCGATCTCGGCGCAGTACCCGCTGGTCGAGTTCGCCACGATGCTCCTCGTGCTGGCCTGCGTGTGGCAGTTCGGTTTCGGGTGGCGCGGCTTCGGCGCCGTGCTGTTCACCTGCTTCCTGGTGTCGCTCGCGGGCATCGACCTGCGCACGCGCCTGCTCCCGGACCAGCTCACCCTGCCCTTGTTGTGGCTGGGCCTGATCGCGAGTGTCGAGAATCTCTTCGTGGGCCAGAAGGCGGCGCTGCTCGGCGTCATGGCCGGCTACTTCTCGCTCTGGTCGGTGTACTGGGTGTTCAAGCAGCTCACCGGCAAGGAAGGCATGGGGTACGGCGACTTCAAGTTGCTCGCGGCCATCGGCGCGTGGGTCGGGTTGAAGGGCATCCTGCCGACGATCCTCATCTCCTCGGTCGTGGGCGCGGTGGTCGGTTCGATCTGGCTGTACACGAAGGGCCGCGACCGCTCCACGCAGATTCCGTTCGGCCCGTACCTGGCCATCGCCGGGTGGATCGCGTTCTTCTGGAGCGATGCGCTGATCGACGGCTATCTCCACCTCGCGGGATTGCAGCGCTAAGCCCATGTACTGCGTCGGCCTGACCGGCGGCATCGCATCCGGCAAGAGCGCGGTCGCCGATCGCTTCGCCGCGAAGGGCATCGTGGTCGTGGATGCGGATGTCGCCGCGCGCGATGTCGTCGCGCTCGGCCAGCCCGCGCTGGCGGAGATCGCGGCGATGTTCGGCGAGGACGTATTGCAGGCCGACGGCACGCTGGATCGCGCGGCCCTGCGCCGCCATGTGTTCGGCGACGATGCGGCCCGCCGCAGGCTCGAAGGCCTCCTGCATCCGCGCATTCGCGTGCGCATGCACGAACAGGCGATGCGCGCCGCGGGGCCCTACGTGATCGTCGCCATTCCATTGCTGGCCGAAGGCGGCGGGCGGCTCGCCTATCCCTGGCTCGATCGCATCCTCGTGGTCGACGCGCCGCGCGAAGCGCAACGCGCGCGCTTGATGCAGCGCGACGGGATCGATGCGGCGCTGGCCGAACGCATGCTCGCCGCGCAGGTCGATCGCGCGGCGCGGCTGGCGATCGCGGACGATGTGATCGTCAACGACGGGCCGATGGCCTCGCTCGATGCGGAAGTGGATGCGCTGGACCGGCGCTATCGCGCGCTCGCGTCGGGCTGACGCTCAGATCGTCGGCCACAAGCCGCGGATCGCGGCGATGCCCTGCGCACCGTGCGCACGCGCCACGGCGAGATCGTCCACCTGCAGTCCGCCGATCGCGTAGATCGGCAGTGCAGTTTCTTCGCGCAGCGCGGCGAACCCCTCCCAGCCCATCGGGCTTGCATCGGGATGCGACGGCGTGGGTTGCACCGAACCGAGCACGATGAAGTCGCAGGCCAGGGCTTCGGCGCGACGGATGTCGTCGAGCGAATGGCACGAGGCGGCGATGCGCGGACCTTCGGTCCAGGGGCGCGCGCTGAGTTCCGCGAGTTGCGCCGCGCGCAGGTGCACGCCGACATCGAGCGACTGCGCGAGCGCGACGTCGCCGTTCACCAGCGCTTCTGCGCCATGGCGCCGGCACGCATCGATCGCGGCTTCGGTGAGTCGCTGCCAGCGCGCCGGCGGGCAATGCGGCGCACGCAGTTGCACGCGGCGCACGCCCGCGTCGAGCGCGGCTTCCAGGTGTTCCAGCCACGCGTTGTCCGACGCCTCGGGCGCGGGCGTGACGAGGTAGCGATCCGGTTGCAGCAAGGCCGCGACGACGGGGATGTCGGCGGACGGCATCGCGTAGGAGGCGAGCGTGTGCGGCGGCACCCAGGCGAGCGCCTGGCCTTCGTGGCCCTTCACCGTGCCCGTCCAGCGCGCGATGTGGCGGACGTCCAGGCGCAAGCGTTTGTGCGGATAGCGCTGGGGCACCGCGATCAGCGGCGCGCCGCAGTCGATGTCGATGCCGAGTTCTTCCTGGAGTTCGCGGGCCAGTGCGCCTTCCGGCGTTTCACCCGCTTCGCGCTTGCCGCCGGGAAATTCCCAGAGACCGGCCAGGTCGCGCCCTTCGGTGCGGCGCGCCAGCAGGATGCGGCCCGCCTTGTCGCGGATCACCCCCGCGACGACGTCGACGGGGGTGGCACCTTCCGGACTTCGGCCTTCGCCGCCCATTACCTGGTGGCGATCAGGCCAGCTGGCCGTGGCAGTGCTTGTACTTCTTGCCGCTGCCGCAAGGGCAGGGATCGTTGCGGCCCACGCGCGCGGTGCGGCCCGGGGGCAGCAGTTCGAGCGACTGGCCGTCCAGCGCGGAAGCCACTTGCGCGGCTTCTTCGTCGGCACCCAGGCCGCCCATTTCCGCATGCTGGAACTGCATCTGGCGGGCGAGCGCTTCGGCGCGCTGGCGCTCGGCGGCTTCGGCCTGCGCGATCTCTTCCTCGCTGCGGATGCGCACGCGGGCGAGCAGCGAGACCACTTCGCGCTTCACCTTGTCCAGCATCTGGCCGAACAGTTCGAAGGCCTCGCGCTTGTATTCCTGCTTCGGCTGCTTCTGCGCGTAACCGCGCAGGTGGATGCCCTGGCGCAGGTAGTCCATGCGGCCGAGGTGTTCCTTCCAGTTCTGGTCGAGCACGTTGAGCATGATGTGCTTTTCCAGCATGCGCATGTTCTCGGGGCCGATCTGCGCTTCCTTGTCCGTGAACAGGTGCTTGACGCGCTCCTGCACGACTTCGGCGATCTGCTCGGCGTCGACTTCGGTGCGTTCCTTGACGTAGCCGACCATGTCGGTGCGCACGCCGAATTCGGTGTCGATTTCCGCGTCCAGGCCCGGCAGGTCCCACTGCTCGTCGATCGAGTTCAGCGGCACGAAGCGGCCGACGATCTCGGCGACCACGTCCTCGCGGATGCCGTCGATGCTGTCCTGCACGCCGTCGGCGTCGAGCACTTCGTCGCGCTGCTGGTAGATCACCTTGCGCTGGTCGTTGTTGACGTCGTCGAAGTCGAGCAGGTTCTTGCGGATGTCGAAGTTGTGGGCCTCGACCTTGCGCTGCGCGTTGGCGATCTGCTTGGTCACCAGCGGGCTTTCGATGATGTCGTCTTCCTTCAGGCCCATGCGCGCCATGACGCGCTGCACCCAGTCGGCCGCGAAGATGCGCATCAGGTTGTCTTCGAGCGACAGGTAGAAGCGCGAGGAACCCGGGTCGCCCTGGCGGCCCGAGCGGCCGCGCAGCTGGTTGTCGATGCGGCGCGATTCGTGACGTTCGGTGCCCACGATGTGCAGGCCGCCGGCGGACTTCACTTCTTCATGGCGTTGCTGCCAGGCGGCGCGCACGGCGCCCTTGTCGGCGTCGCTCGCCTCTTCGCCCAGCGCCTGCAGTTCGGCTTCCAGCGAACCGCCGAGCACGATGTCGGTACCGCGGCCGGCCATGTTGGTGGCGATGGTCACCGCACCCGGGCGGCCGGCGTGCGCGACGATCTGCGCTTCGCGTTCGTGCTGCTTGGCGTTGAGCACTTCGTGCGCGATGCCCGCGGCCTGCAGCTGTTCGGAGAGCAGTTCGGAGACTTCGATCGACGTGGTGCCGACCAGCACCGGCTGGTTCTTCGCGTTGGATTCCTTGATCTCGTTGACCACCGCGCGGTACTTGCCGGCGCGGTTGAGGAACACGAGGTCGGAATGGTCCTTGCGCACCATCGGGCGGTGCGTCGGGATGACCACGACTTCCAGGCCGTAGATGTTCTGGAATTCGTAGGCTTCGGTGTCCGCCGTACCGGTCATGCCGGACAGCTTGTTGTACATGCGGAACAGGTTCTGGAACGTGATCGAGGCGAGCGTCTGGTTCTCGCGCTGGACCTCGACGCGCTCCTTGGCTTCCACCGCCTGGTGCAGGCCGTCGGACCAGCGGCGGCCCGGCAGCGTGCGACCGGTGAATTCGTCGACGATCACCACTTCGCCGTCGCGCACGATGTAGTCGACGTCGCGCTGGTAGATCGCATGCGCGCGCAGGGCGGCATTGAGATGGTGCACGACGTGGATGTTGTGCGCCGCGTACAGCGCGTCGTCGTCTTCCTTCAGCACGCCGGCGTTGCGCAGCAGCGCTTCGACATGCTCCATGCCCGCTTCGGACAGGTGGACCTGCTTGCCCTTCTCGTCCACCCAGTAATCGCCCTCGCCTTCCTCTTCCTTCTGGCGGGAGAGCGCCGGCACGATGGCGTCGACCTGGTGGTACAGCTCCTGCGATTCGTCCGCGGGGCCGGAGATGATCAGCGGCGTGCGCGCTTCGTCGATGAGGATCGAGTCGACTTCGTCGACGATCGCGTAGTGCAGGCCGCGCTGGTAACGGTCTTCCTTCGCCAGCGCCATGTTGTCGCGCAGGTAGTCGAAGCCGAATTCGTTGTTGGTGCCGTAGGTGATGTCGGCGGCATAGGCGCCGTGCTTGTCCGAATGCGGCATGCCCGGATACACCACGCCCACCGACAGGCCGAGCCAGTTGTACAGGCGGCCCATCCACGCCGAGTCGCGGCGTGCGAGGTAGTCGTTGACGGTGATGACGTGCGTGCCCTTGCCTTCGAGAGCGTTGAGGTAGGTCGGCAGCGTGGCGACCAGCGTCTTGCCTTCGCCCGTGCGCATCTCGGCGATCTTGCCCAGGTGCAGCACCATGCCGCCGATCAGCTGCACGTCGTAGTGGCGCATGCCGAGCACGCGGCGCGAGGCTTCGCGGCAGACGGCGAAGGCTTCGGGCAGCAGCTTGTCGAGCGTTTCGCCCTTGGCGATGCGTTCCTTGAACTCGGGCGTCTTGGCCTGGAGTTCGGCGTCGCTGAGCGCCTGCATCTGCGGCTCGAGCGCATTGATCTTCTTGACAATGCCACCGAGCTGGCCGAGCAAACGTTCGTTGCGGCTGCCGAAGACGCGGGTGAGCAGGCTGTTGAGCATCGTGGTGTGGGACCGGAATTCGAGTGAGGGGAGTGGTTCTGCGAACCATGAAAAAAGGGCGCGGGGCGCCCTTTGTTCGGCAACGCGGCATTGTAGCTGGGGACCGGGATGCCGCCTATCAAGGTGGCACCACGGACGCCCGATTCACATCACCCGCGCTGGACGGCGCTCCGCGAGCCGAGGAACTTCCGCGGATTCACCACGCGGCCGTTCTCCCACACTTCGAAATGCACGTGCGCGCCGGTGGAACGGCCGGTCGAGCCCGCCTTCGCGATGGTCTGGCCGGCGCGGATCAGGTCGCCGACGTGGCCGAGCAGGCGGGAGTTGTGGGCGTAGCGGGTCACGTAACCGTTGCCGTGGTCGATTTCGATCACGTTGCCGTAGCCCGAACGGACGCCGGAGAAGCTGACCACGCCATCGGCGACGGCCAGGACGGGATCGCCGACGTTCGCCTTGAAGTCGATGCCCTTGTGGAACTGGTGGCCGCCGACGATCGGGTCGGCACGGCCGCCGAAGCCGGAGGTGATGTAGCTGCCGGCGATCGGATCGCGCGAGGGCACGGCGTTGCGGTCGAGCTCGCGGTTGAACAGCAGCGACTCCATGACGCCGAGCTGCTGGCCCGAAGCGGCGTATTCCTTTTCCAGCGAGGTCAGCTCGCGGGAGAGCTCGTCGCGCGGCATGTCGCGCACCGGGCCGGCACCACCGGTCGGGACCGGCTGGTCGAAATCGAATTCGCCGTCCTCGAGCTGGCCGGCGCGCGTGAGGCGCTCGCCCAGGGCGTTGAGTCGGTTCGCCTGCGCCTGCAGCTCGCCCAGGCGGGCGGCGAGTGCGTTGATCTCGCGCTGCGAGTTGGCGTGGACCGCGGCGAGCTCGGCTTCCTGCTTCTCCACCTTCGCGCTCAGCTGCGCGTTGCGCGCGGCGGCGAAACCGACGCTGGCGCCGAGGCCCAATACGAGCCCGGTCGAGAGCAGAATGCTCGCTGCGACTCCGGGACGGCGCTGCGCCGTATCCGCGAGTCGATCCACGAGGCGCGCCGAAGGGCGTCGCCGATTGTTCAGGATGATCTTGAAGCTCATATCGATGTCGGATTCCAAGTCCAGCGGACCAAAGCCCGCACGCGTGTCTCGAACCGCGGGTCCCCAGGCAGCCATGGAGGCCTTGCTTGGTGACACCGCCTTCGATCCCCTGCGTCGTGCCCTCTGGCTTGACGCGCTGGATCAGCGGTTGCGCCCATCCCTGCCTCCGTCGCTCGCCGGGCATGCCCGACTTGCGAATCTCGACGGCGGCAGGCTCGTCTACGTCGTGGATGCACCGGTGTGGCGGGCCAAACTGCGGCTCGTCGCACCCGACATCCTCGACGCGGCCCGATCCCTCGGGCTCGGTGTGGCGGAGCTGGTCGTCAAAACAACGACCCACCCGATCCACCCGGAAAAACGGGCGGAACCAAAGGCCAAACCGATGTCGGCGGCTGCGAAGGAAGCGTTGCAGGCCGCTCTGGCGTCCCTGAAAGATCCCGGTAAAACGGGACCCGAAGACTCCTGACTCTGGCCGTTCCGGCCGTCCCGTTACGTTCTCCGCGGACGGCCTGTGATCGGCTGGTAGGGATGCTACCCCGGCCTTCCGTCACCAATCGCTAACGAATCATTCGATATTTGTTAAATCCGCGTTAAAGCGGCGCGTCCGATTCACAAATCGATGACGCTCATCCGGGCACGGGACGTGCCGAGAAATGGATCACGCGATCGCAGGGTTGCCGTAGACGACCGGGGCGGCCGCGGGGTCGTCGAAGGTGACTTCGTCCCAGGCCGTGACATCGTCCAACAGGGCGCGGACGAGTTTGTTGTTGAGCGCATGGCCCGACTTGTAACCCTCGAAGGCGCCGATGACCGGCCGGCCGGCGAGGTAGAGGTCGCCCACCGCGTCGAGGATCTTGTGGCGGACGAACTCATCCGCATAGCGCAGGCCGTCGTCGTTGAGGACGCGGAATTCATCGAGCACGATCGCGTTGTCCATCGAGCCGCCGAGGCCCAGGTTGCGCTCGCGCATGAATTCCAGGTCGCGCATGAAGCCGAAGGTGCGCGCGCGACTGACTTCCTTGACATAGGACGTCGTGGAGAAGTCGATCTCGGCGCGCGACTGCGCGGCCGGAATCGCGGGATGGTCGAAGACGACGGTGAAGCCGATGCGGAAGCCGTCGTGCGGGATGAAACGCGCGACCTTGTCGCCCTCGCGCACTTCCACGGGCTTGCGCACGCGGATGAAACGCTTCGGCGCGGTCTGCTCGGCGATGCCGGCGGATTGCAGCAGGAACACGAAAGGACCGGCGGAGCCGTCCATGATCGGCACTTCCGGCGCCGACAGGTCGACGTACGCGTTGTCGATGCCGAGGCCGGCGAACGCGGACATCAGGTGTTCGATGGTCATGACCTTGCCGCCGTCGCGCGACAGGCCGGTGCACAACATGGTCTCGGTGACCAGGTGCGCGCTCGCGGGAATCTCCACCACCGGATCCAGGTCCACGCGCCGGAACACGATGCCGGTGTCGACGGCGGCAGGCCGCAGCGTGAGATACACCTTCTCTCCGCTGTGCAGGCCCACGCCAGTCGCGCGGATCACGTTCTTGAGGGTGCGTTGGGGCAGCATCGGGCGGTGGATCCGGACCTCGAGACGCGGTGAACGGGACGGCGGGGGGACGCGCTGTGTCGCAGCGGCCGCAAAGGGTAGCACGCGACCCGCTGAACGCTTGGCGAAACCGGTCCCGAAAACAGCCCGCCGACGCACGGTCGACGGGCCGAAGGTCATCAGGCCGGGCGGCGCAGCCCGGCCTTAAGAGGACAACGCGGACCGATCAGTCCGCCTGGCGACGCAGGAACGCGGGAATGTCGAGGTAGCTGCTGTCCCCGCCGAAGTCCGCCGCCGCCGGTTCGCCGCGGCCACCGCCGCCCGAACGCAGGTTCGAGGAGGCCGCACCGAAGTTCGGCACCACCGGCTCGTTGAGGTTCGCCATGGCGTCGAAGTCCGGCTGGCCCGTGGTCGCGTTGCGGACGAGCTTGATCGGCGAGCGCACCGCGTGCTCGCGCTGGCCCTGCTGCTCGAAGCCGCGCGTCGGCAATGCCTGGCGCGACACCGCACGGTTGAGGCCGGTGGCGACGACGGTGACCTTCACCTCGTCCTGCATTTCCGGATCGAGCACGGTGCCGATGACGACCGTGGCGTCTTCCGACGCGAAGTTCTCGATCGTGCGGCCCACTTCGTCGAACTCGGCCATGGTGAAGTCCGGACCGGCCGTGATGTTGACCAGGATGCCGTTGGCGCCGGAGAGATTGACGTCGTCGAGCAGCGGATTCTGGATCGCCGATTCCGCGGCGGCCTGCGCACGATCGTCGCCGCGCGCCGAACCGGTGCCCATCATCGCCAGGCCCATTTCCGACATCACGGTGCGCACGTCGGCGAAGTCGACGTTGATCAGGCCGGGACGCACGATGAGGTCGGCGATGCCCTGCACCGCACCGAGCAGCACGTCGTTCGCCGCGCGGAAGGCCTGGATCATCGTCGCGTTGCGGCCGAGCACGGTGATCAGCTTTTCGTTCGGGATCGTGATCAGCGAGTCGCAGTGCTGGCTGAGCTCGTCGATGCCCTTGAGCGCGACCTGCATGCGGCGGCGCCCTTCGAACGGGAACGGCTTGGTCACGACCGCGACCGTCAGGATCCCCATTTCCTTGGCGAGCTGCGCCACGACGGGCGCAGCGCCCGTGCCCGTGCCGCCGCCCATGCCCGCGGTGATGAACACCATGTCCGAGCCCTGGAGGGCATCCATGATGCGTTCGCGATCTTCCAGCGCGGCCTGGCGGCCGACCTCCGGGTTCGCGCCCGCGCCCAGGCCCTTGGTGACGTTGCTGCCGAGCTGCAACTGCAGCTTCGCGCCGCAGTTCTTGATCGCCTGCGCGTCGGTGTTGGCGGTGATGAATTCCACGCCGTCGACGCTCCCGTTGACCATGTGCGCGACGGCGTTGCCGCCGCCACCGCCCACGCCAACGACCTTGATCACTGCATTCGGGGCCATCTTTTCAACCAATTCGAAGTGCGCCATGTCCGTGTCCTCTTATAGGTATGTTTTGAACTACGTCCTGCCAAAACCAAATTCGTTCGCTTCGCCGCGCCCGCCTTCCGCTCTCCGCTAGAACTCGCCGCGATACCAGTTCTTCACCTTGTTGAAGAACGACCCTGCGCGGCCGGCGCTGATCGACGGCCTGCGCGGGTTCTCGATCTGGCTGCCCATCAGCAGCAGGCCGACGCCGGTGGCGTGCACCGGGTTGCCGACCACTTCGCCGAGTCCCGTGACGTGCTGCGGGATGCCCACGCGCACCGGCATCTGCAGCATTTCCTCCGCGAGTTCGACCACGCCTTCCATCTTCGACGCGCCGCCCGTGAGCACCATCCCGGCGCGCACGTGCTGTTCGAACCCACTGCGGCGCAGTTCCGCCTGCACCATTTCGAAGATTTCCTCGTAGCGCGCCTGCACCGCCTGCGCGAGCGAATGGCGCGGCAGCCGGCGCGGCGGACGATCGCCCACGCTCGGCACCTGGATGCTTTCCTCCGCCGTGGCCAGCTGCGCGAGCGCGCAGGCGTAGCGCACCTTGATCTGCTCGGCTTCCGGCGTCGGCGTGCGCAGCATGTGCGCGATGTCTTCGGTGACCTTGTCGCCGGCGATCGGCAGCGAGGCCGAATGCGCGATCGCGCCCTGCACGAACACGGCGATGTCGGTGGTGCCTGCGCCGAGATCCACGAGCACGACGCCGAGTTCGCGTTCGTCCGGCGTGAGCACCGCGGTGCTGGATGCGAGCGAGGCGAGGATCAGATCGTCCACCTGCAGGCCGCAGCGCTGCACGCACTTGCTGATGTTCGCCGCCGCCGACTGCGCGCACACCACCAGGTGCGCGTGCACTTCCAGGCGCACGCCCGTCATGCCCACCGGATTGCGGATGCCTTCCTGCGAATCGTCGAGCACGTAGTCGCGCGGGATCGCGTGGAGGATCTTCTGGTCGGCCGGGATGGCGACCGCCTTCGCGGCATCGAGCACGCGATCCAGGTCGGCGTAGGTGACCTCGCCGTCGCGGATCGGCGCGATGCCCTGCGAATTGCGGCACTGCACGTGGTTGCCGGAGATCGAGGCGTACACCGAGCGCACTTCGCAGCCGGCCATCAGCTCGGCTTCCTCGACCGCGCGCTGGATCGACTGCACCGTCGATTCGATATCCACCACCACGCCGCGCTTGAGGCCGCGCGATTCGTGCGAGCCGATGCCGATCACTTCGATCGGGCTGCCCGGTGAGTATTCGCCGACGAGCGCGGTGACCTTCGACGTGCCGATGTCGAGGCCCACGATCAGGGATTTGTCGCCTTTGCGGTTCATGTGTTTCCTTGCGAAGTCGTACTGGCCGGCGCGGGTGCGGGCAACTCGCCCCACTGCAACGCGAAGCCATTGGTGTAGCGAAGATCGGCGCGACGCAGCAGGCCCTGCGGCTGCGCGAGCAGCTGCGGCAGCAGGCGCGCGAAGCGCGACAGGCGCGGGCGCGCATCGCTGCGGCCCACGATCACCTCGGTGCTGCCCGCGACCGGCGTGGTGCCCGCGAGCACCAGGGACCAGCTGCCGCGCGCATCGAGCTTCAGCGCGCGCACGTCCTGGCCGGTGCTGGCGAACAACACGCGCGATTCGTTGTAGAGCGCGACCACGTCCTGCACGCGCGCATCGGGGCCGCCAAGCAAGGGCAGCGAGGCCGGCACGCGAATCCCCTTCACGGGGAACAGGCGGCCGTGTTCGGACAACAGGCGGTCCTCGCCCCAGCGCGCGAACGGGCGGTGCTCGACCACGTGCACTTCCAGCACGTCGGGCCAGTGCTTGCGCACTTCCGCGCGCTCCACCCACGGCAGGCGCGCCACCGCTTCCTGCGCGTCCTCGAGCTTCACGGCGAAGAAGCCGCGCTTCGCAAACGGCAGCACCGTCGCGCGCAACTGCTGCTCGTTGACGTTGTGCAACGACCCCTGCACGCGCAGCGTGCGCAACGGCCACCGCTCGGAAGCGATCCAGCCGTTGAGCAGCGCGACCACCGGCAGCGCGACGAGCGCCACCGCCAGGGTCCACGCGAGGATGCGCAGGAGGGCGTTCACTTGCGCCCACCTCCGTCGCGGTCGAGCGAGGTTTCGAGCACGCGCCAGCACAGCTCGTCGAACTCGATGCCTTCCTGGCGCGCGGCCTTGGGCACCAGCGAGTGGCTGGTCATGCCCGGCGCGGTGTTCACTTCGAGCAGGTAGAACTTGCCGGTGGCGCGATCGCGCATCACGTCGACGCGCGCCCAGCCGCTGCAGTCCACGGCCTTGAACGCGGCCACGGAGATGCGCTTGATTTCTTCTTCGGCTTCGCCGTCCAGGCCCGGGCACAGGTACTGCGTGTCTTCGGCCACGTACTTGGCGTGGTAGTCGTACCACTGGCCCTTCGGCACGATGCGGATCGAGGGCAGCGCGTTGTCGCCGAGCACGGCGACGGTGAGTTCGTCGCCTTCGATCAGCTGTTCCATCAGCAGTTCGCCGCGCGCTTCCTCATCGATGTAGCGCTTGGCCAGTTCGATCGCGGCATCCAGGTCGGCTTCGGAATACACGCGCGAAACGCCCACGCTGGAACCTTCGGCCGCGGGCTTCACGATCACCGGCAGGCCGAGCGACTTTGCCGCCGCATGCACGTCCGCGCCCTTGCCCAACTGCACGTAACGCGGCGTCGGCAGACCGAGCGACAGCCACACCTGCTTGGTGCGGATCTTGTCCATGCTCAGCGCGGAGCCCAGCACGCCCGAGCCGGTGTACGGCACGCCCATCGCATCGAGCAGGCCCTGCAGCACGCCGTCCTCGCCGCCGCCGGCATGGCCGTGGAGGATGTTGAACACGCGCGTGAAATGCTTGTCCTGCAATTCGCGGATCAGGTTCGGAATGCCATCGACCGCATCGGCGGCGATGCCGCGCGAACGCAGCGCATCGAGCACGTTGCGGCCGGAGTCGAGCGAAACCTCGCGCTCGGAACTGGTGCCGCCCATCAGCACGGCGACGCGGCCGAATGCGGCCGGATCGGTCACGCGCAGCGGGGGGAATTTGTCGCGGTTCACTTGCCTGCTCCTTCGAAACCTTGCGTGGCGAGCTGCTGCGCCGCGGCGCCGATGTCGCCGGCCCCCATCAGCAACAGCAGGTCGCCGTCGTTCAACACATCCGGCAACACGTCGGCCAGGTCGCTTGCGCCCCCCACCACGATGGGATCCACGCGGCCACGCGTGCGGATCGCACGTGCCAGCGCCTTCGCATCGGCACCGGTGATCGGCGCTTCGCCGGCCGGATACACCTCGGTCAGCACCAGCGCATCCACCGTCGACAACACCGCCGCGAACTCATCGAACAGATCGCGCGTGCGGCTGTAGCGATGCGGCTGGAACGCGACGACCAGGCGCTTGTCCGGCCAACCGCCGCGCGCCGCGGCGAACACCGCTTCGAGCTCCTTCGGGTGGTGGCCGTAGTCGTCGACCAACTGCACGGTCGCGCCCTTCGCCGTCTTCAGCTGCGCGAGCACGTTGAAGCGGCGGCCGATGCCTTCGAACTTCGCGAGTGCAGCGGCGATCGCCGCCGGCGCCACGCCGAGCTGCCAACCGATGGCCGCCGCGGCGAGCGCGTTCTGTACGTTGTGGCGTCCCGGCAGCGCGAGCTGCACCTGCGTGCGCGAACCATCGGGCAGGTGCAGCATGAAGTGCATGCACGCGCCTTCCTGGCGGACGTCTTCGGCGCGCACGTCGGCCTCCGGCGCGAAGCCGTAGCTCATGACGTGGCGCGGCGTGTCCTTGGCAAGCGCTTCGACTTCCGGATCGTCGATGCACAGCACCGCCAGGCCGTAGAACGGCAGGCGATGCAGGAACTCGGCGAAGGCGGCCTGCACGTTCGCGAAGTCGCCGCCGTAGTTCTCGAGGTGGTCCGCGTCGATGTTGGTGACCACCGCGACCGCGGGGTTCAGGCGCAGGAAGCTGCCATCGCTTTCATCCGCTTCGGCCACCAGCCACTGGCCGCCGCCGAGCCGCGCATTCGCGCCGGCCGCGAGCAGCTTGCCGCCGATGACGAAGGTTGGATCCATGCCGCCCTCGCCCAGCACGCTGGCGACGAGCGAGGTCGTGGTCGTCTTGCCGTGCGTGCCGGCCACCGCGATGCCGCGGCGGAAGCGCATCAGCTCGGCAAGCATCTCCGCGCGCGGCACGATGGGGATGCGCAGTGCGCGCGCTTCCATCAGTTCCGGGTTGTCCTTGCGGATCGCGCTTGACACCACCACGCAATCGGTATCGAGCACGTTGGCCGCGCTGTGGCCGCGATGTACCTTCGCGCCGAGCTGCGCGAGGCGACGCGTGACCGCGTTGTCCGCGTTGTCCGAGCCCGAGACCTGGTAGCCGAGCGTGCACAGCACCTCCGCGATCCCGCTCATCCCGACGCCGCCGATGCCGATGAAGTGCACGCGCGGATAGGCCTTCGCGAGGTCGCCGGTGGTCTGCAGGCGGCGTTGCACGTTGGGCATCACGCGGCCTCCCGCAGCTTGATTTCGTCGAGCACGATGTCCGCCACGCGCGCGGCGGCATCGGGCTTCGCGATGGCGCGCGCGGCTTGGGCCATCGCCATGCGCTTGGCGGGATCGGCGCGCAGTTCGCGCAGCACGTCGACCAGGCGCGCGGCGAGTTGGTCGTCCTGCGGCAACAGTTCCGCCGCGCCGCGTTCGACGAGGAACTCGGCGTTGCGCGTCTGGTGGTCGTCTACCGCCTGCGGGAACGGCACCAGCACGCTGCCCACGCCCGCGGCGCACAGTTCGGCGAGCGTCAGCGCACCCGCGCGGCAGACCACGAGGTCCGCCCAGCCGTAGGCACCCGCCATGTCGGCGATGAAAGGTTCGACGCTCGCCTTCAGGCCGGCCTGCGCATACGCGGCTTCGGCATCGGCGCGCAGCTTTTCGCCGCACTGGTGGCGCACTTCGATCCCCGCATCGGCGAGTTCGCGCAGCGCCTGCGGCACGGCCATGTTCAACGCACGCGCGCCCTGGCTGCCGCCGAGCACGAGCAGGCGGAAACGATCGCCGGCGTCGGCCAGGCGCAACTGCGGCGGCGCGACGGCCGCGATCTCGCCACGCACGGGATTGCCCACCACTTCTTCGATCATGTTGCGGAACGTCTGCGGAAAACCGGTGAGGACGCGGCGCGCGAAACGCGCGAGCACGCGATTGGTGAAGCCCGGCGCGCGGTTCTGTTCGTGGACGATCAGCGGCACGCCGGCGAGCTTCGCGGCCATGCCGCCTGGGCCCGCGGCGTAGCCGCCGAAACTGATGACCGCGCGCGGCTTGCGTCGTGCGACGACGCGCGAGGCGGCGCGCACCGCGCCGATCACGCGCAGCGGCGCACCGAGCAGCGTGGCGATGCCCTTGCCGCGCAGGCCCTTCACCGCGATCGTGTCGATGGCGATGTCGTGCTGCGGCACCAGGCGCGTTTCCATGCCGCCGTCCGCACCGAGCCAGGTGACGTCGACGCCGCGATCGCGCAGCGCGTGCGCGACCGCAAGGCCCGGAAAAATGTGCCCGCCGGTGCCGCCGGCGAGGATCATGACGCTGGGGGTTTGTGCGCTCATCCGAGCTTCCCCAGGGTCGGTTCGATGCGCTGGCGCAGGCGGCTCGTGCCGCGCACGCTCGCCGTTGCCGCAACCGCTGCCGGCTGCGCGGTCGCCGGCATGTTGCCCGGCGAGGGCTGCAGCGCTTCGCCGCGCAGGCGCGCGACCTGGCGTTCGGCGCGATCGAGTTCATAGGACACGCGCAGCAACAGGCCGAGCGCCATGGACGTCATCAGCACGCTCGAGCCGCCGGAGGAAATCAGCGGCAGCGTCAGGCCCTTGGTGGGCAGCAGTCCGAGGTTCACGCCGATCGACACGAAACTCTGCAGGCTCATCCACAGCGCGATGCCGAAGGCGCAATAGCCCGCGAAGTGGCGACGCATCTCCACGCACTTCAGGCCGATCCAGAACGCGCGGCCCGCGAGCAGCGCATACAAGCCCACCACCAGCGACACGCCGACCAGGCCGAGTTCCTCCGCGATGACCGCGAGGATGAAGTCGGTATGCGCTTCGGGCAGGTAGGAGAGCTTCTGCACCGACGCACCCAGGCCCACGCCGAACACTTCGCCGCGGCCCACGGCCATCAGCGCATTCGTTAGCTGGTAGCCGCTGTCGAAGGGATCGGCCCAGGGATTCATGAAGGAGGTGAAGCGACGCACGCGATACGGTTCGGCGATCGCGATCGCCGCCAGGACCGGCAGGCCGACCAGCACCGGGCCGAACATGCGCGGCATGTTCACGCCGCCGAGCACGAGCATGCCGGCGGTGATGGCGAGGATGAGCGAGAGCGAACCGAAGTCCGGCTGCAGGATCAGCAGGCCCACCAGCGCCACGGCGACGCCGAGCGGCTTAAGCATCGCCTTCCACGTCGCATTGACCTCGTCGCGGAAACGCACGAGGTAGCTCGCCAGCCACACGATGTAGAGCAGCTTGACCGCTTCCACCGCCTGGAAATTCGAGACGCCCAGGTTGAGCCAGCGGCGCGCGCCGTTCACCGTGCGCCCGATGCCCGGCACGAACACCGCCAGCAACAACACGAAGCAGGCCAGCAGCAACAACTGGTTGTGCGATTCGATCGTCTTCAGCTCGGTGCGCATCATCCACAGCGCCAGGCCGACGCCGCCGGCCAGGAACACGAGATGGCGCGTGAGGAAATAGAACGGCCCGACGTTCAGCCCCTCGCCGATCGCGATCGAGCTCGAAGCGACCATCACCACGCCCATGCAGGCGAGCGCGATCGACGCGCCCAGCAGCCACGGATCGAAGCGGCCTTCGATGGCGTCGAGTCGTGTCGCCTGGCGCGGGGTGTCGGTCATCAGCGCACCTTCAACGTGGCCAAACCGACCAGCACGAGGATCACGGAGATGATCCAGAAGCGCACGATCACGCGCGGCTCCGGCCAACCCTTGAGCTCGAAGTGGTGGTGGATGGGGGCCATGCGGAACACCCGCTTGCCCGTGAGCTTGAACGAGGCGACCTGGATCATCACCGACAGCGTTTCGATCACGAACACGCCGCCCATCACGACCAGCACGAGTTCCTGGCGCACGATCACCGCGATGCAACCGAGCACCGCGCCGAGCGCGAGCGCACCGATGTCGCCCATGAACACCATGGCCGGATAGGTGTTGAACCAGAGGAATCCCAATCCCGCGCCTGCGATGGCGGCGCAGATGATCACGAGTTCACCTGCCCCGGGCACCGCTGGAATTTGCAGGTACTCGGAGAACACCGCGTTGCCCGACGCGTAGGCGAACACGCCCAGCGCGCAGGCGACGAGCACGCTCGGCATGATCGCGAGGCCATCGAGGCCGTCGGTGAGGTTCACCGCGTTGGAGAAACCGACGATCCAGAAGTACGCGATCGCCACGAACGTGATCGAGGCCAGCGGCAGCGCCACCGTCTTGAAGAACGGGATGTAGAAGTTCGTCGCCGCCGGTGCATCCGCCGTGTACCAGAGGAACAGGCCGGCCCCGAGGCCGAACAGCGACTGCAGCAGGTACTTCCAGCGCGACTTCATGCCGTTGGGATCGCGCTTGACGATCTTGATCCAGTCGTCCCACCAGCCGATCGCGCCGAAAGCCACCATCACCGCGAGCACGAGCCACACGTAGCGGTTGCGCAGGTCGCCCCACAGCAGCACCGAGGCGATGATCGTGAGCAGGATCAGCGCGCCGCCCATCGTCGGCGTGCCCGCCTTGGAGAAGTGCGACTGCGGGCCGTCCTTGCGGATCGGCTGGCCGCCCTTGAGCTGCGCCAGGCGGCGGATGACCGCCGGGCCCCACCACAGCGAGAGTGCGAGCGCAGTGAGCGCGCTGAGGATGCCGCGGAACGTGAGGTAGCCGAAGAGTCCGAACAGGCTCTGCAGTTGTTCCAGCCAGCGGAAGAGTTCAAGCAGCATGCGGATCGTTCCCCTCGTCGCGCAGCAGCGCCGACACGATCTTGTCCATCGCGCTTCCGCGCGACCCCTTGACCAACACGCGTACGCCCTCGCGCAGGCCGCTGCGCAATGCTTCGGCCAGTTGCGCGTGCGTCGCGAAATGATGTCCGTCTTCGCCGAAGGCCTCGACCGCGTGCTGGCTGAGCGGACCCAGCGCATACAGGCGTTCGATGCCGGCGCTCTTCGCGCGGCGGCCGGCTTCGGCGTGCAGCAGTTCGGCGTCGGCGCCGAGTTCGCGCATGTCGCCGAGCACCAGCCAGGCGCGATCGCCACTGGAGGCGAGCGTGTCGATGGCGGCGTTGAGCGAACCCGGATTGGCGTTGTAGCTGTCGTCGATCAGCACCGCGCCGCTCGACAACTTGTGCGCGACCAGGCGACCGGCCACCGGGCGCGCGGCGGCCAGGCCGGCGGCGATCGCTTCCGGTTCCACACCCGCGCCCAACGCGATCGACGCGGCCGCGAGTGCGTTCAGGACGTTGTGACGCCCCTGCATCGCCAGGTCCACTTCAACTTCGCCGATGGGCGTGACCATCAGGAAGCGCGCGCTTTCGGCATCGAGCTCGATCGCCTGCGCGGTCACGTCGCTGCTGGCGTCCAGGCCGAAGCGGATCAGGCGGCGGCCGTGTGCGCGCTCGGCGAAGTACGGCGCGAACGCGTCGTCGGCGTTGATCACGGCGACACCGTCCGCGGGCAGCGCGTCGTAGATCGCGCCCTTGGTGTCGGCCACGCCGAGCAGGCTGCCCATGCGTTCCAGGTGCGCCGGCGCGATGTTGTTCACCACGCTGATGTCCGGGCGCGCGATCGCAGTGAGATACGCGATGTCGCCCGGCTTGCCCGCGCCCATCTCGTACACGGCGAAGCGCGCGTCTTCCGGCGCTTCGAGTACGGCGAGCGGCAGGCCGATCTCGTTGTTGCGATTGCCCGGGTTGGCGTACACGTCGCCCGCTTGCGGGAACGCTTCGCGCAGGATGGACAGCACCAGCGTCTTCACGCTGGTCTTGCCGTTGCTGCCGGTGATCGCGATGACCTTGGTGCGGCGCTCGCGCTGCACCGCCGCGGCGAAGGCCGCAAGCGCGCGCTCGGTGTCGGCCACCAAGATCTGCGGCAGGCCCGCATCGGATTCGCGCGAGACCAGCGCGGCGACGGCGCCGTTGCGCACGGCTTCGCGCAGGTGGTCGTGGCCGTCGAAGCGCTCGCCCTTCAGCGCGATGAACAGCGCGCGTCCGCGCGGCATGTTGCGCGTGTCGGTCGCGGGCAGGTCGACGGTGACGTCCTCGCCGATGACGCGCCCGCCCACCATGTTCGCGATCCGCGACAGCGGCATGGCGATCATGCGTTGCCCCCAAGCGCGCGTCGCGCGACGTCCGTGTCGTCGAAGGGATGCTTCACGCCGTGGATTTCCTGGTAGGGCTCGTGGCCCTTTCCGGCGATGAGCACGATGTCGTTCGGGCCCGCTTCGCCGACGGCGCGCGCGATGGCGGCGCCACGGTCGCGTTCGACCGCCAGGCGTGCATCGTGGCGCATCGCATCGCTGAAGCCGGCCATGATGTCGGCCACGATCACGTCGCCGTCCTCGCCGCGCGGATTGTCGTCGGTGACGAACACGCGGTCGGCGAGGCGCTCGGCGATCGCGGCCATCTGCGGGCGCTTGCCGCGGTCGCGTTCGCCGCCGCAGCCGAACACGCAAACGAGCTTCGCCGCGGCGTGCGCGCGCAGCGAGGACAAGGCCTGGTCCAGCGCATCCGGCGTGTGGGCGTAATCGACCACGACCAGCGGCAGCGCATCGTGTCCGCCCAGCCGATTCATGCGGCCGTGGATCGGCTGCAGGCGAGAGAGCACGTCGGCGACGTCGGCCGACGGCACGTCGAGCGCCGTGAGCACGCCGGCGACCGCGAGCAGGTTGTCGACGTTGAAGCGACCGAGCAGCGGCGATTCCACACGATGACGCGCGCCCTCGACCACGAGGTCGAATGCGACGCCGCGGTTGTCGAGCGCGATGTGCTCGGCGCGCACGTTCGCATCGTCCACGCCCCGCGCGCTCGTCCCGATGCTGCGCAGGCTCGGGTGCAGCGCGTCGAACAGTGCGCGGCCGTAATCGTCGTCGAGGTTGATCACCGCCGAGCGCAGGCCCGGCCAACCGAACAGCTTGGCCTTCGCCGCGCCGTAGGTCGCCATGTCGCCGTGGTAATCCAGGTGATCGCGCGTGAGGTTGGTGAACACCGCGACATCGAAGTGCACGCCCGCCACGCGCTGCTGGTCGAGCGCATGCGAGCTCACTTCCATCGCAAGCGCCTGCGCGCCTTCGTCGCGGAGTTCGGCCAGCAGCTGGTGCATCTGCAGCACCAGCGGCGTGGTGAAGCCGGTCGGCACCGCCTGGCCGTACAGGCCCGCGCCGAGCGTGCCGATGGTGCCGGCGCGCGTGCCGAGCAGCGTCCACGCCTGCGCAATCAGCTGCACGGTCGAGGTCTTGCCGTTCGTGCCCGTCACGCCGACGGTCGTCATCGCGTGGCTGGGGTGGTCGTGGAAGTGGTCGCCGAGTTCGCCCAGGCGCGCGCGCAGGCCCGGCACGGCGATGGCATCCGCAGGCGCGGGCGCATCGATCGGCGCCGGCGGTTCGAACAGGATCGCGCGCGCACCCGCGGCCTTCGCCTTGTCGGCGAACAGCAGACCGTGCGCACCGAATCCGGCGATGGCGACGAAGCCATCGCCCGGCTTCACCGCACGGCTGTCCATCACCAGGCCGGTGATTTCCAGTGCGGCCGGCACGGCGGCGATATCGGGCAAAAGTTCGGACAGGCGCATCGCGCGGGTCATCGCAGCGCTCCCGTCGTCGCGGCCGGCGTCGCTGCGGCAGGCGCCGCAGCGGTCGCGCCTGCGACCTGCGTGGCGCCGACCGGCACCGCCGGCTTCGGATGGCGCTTGGCTTCCGCTGCCGCCTGCGCGGCGAGCCATGCATCGAGATCGTCCGGTGCCACGTCCATCAAACGCAGCGCACCATCCATCACGTTGTGGAAGACCGGCGCGGAGACCAGGCCGCCGACGTAGGCGAGCTCCGGCGCGGGATCGTTGATCACCACCACCATCGAGAAGCGCGGGTTGCTCGCGGGCACCAGGCCTGCGAAGAACGCGACGTAACGACGCGCATAACCGCCCGCGCTCGCCTTGCGCGCGGTGCCGGTCTTGCCTGCGACGCGGTAACCGAGGATGCGCGCCTGCGTGGCGGTGCCGCCCGGCAACGTCACGGTTTCCATCATGCGCAGCACTTCGTTGGCGACGACCGGGTCCATCACCTGGTGGGCCTCGTTGCGTTGGCCCTTCACGAACGTCGGCGCGATCATCTTGCCGCCGTTGCCAATGGCAGCGTACGCCTGCGCGACCTGCAACGGCGTCACGCTCAAGCCGTAACCGTAGGCCATCGTCTGCTTCGTGGTGCCGCTCCAGCGTTCGGGCGACGGGAACAAACCCGCCGCTTCGCCGGGGAAACCGCTGTGCGTGCTCTGGCCATAGCCGAGCTTGCGCACGTAGTTGTAGAAGGTTTGATCCGACAGGCGGTGCACGATCAACGCCGCGCCGATGTTGGAGCTCTTGGTGATCACGCCCGTCGTGTCGAGCACGCCGTAGTTGTGCGTGTCGGTCGTGCGGAAGCGGCCGTTCGGGATCCAGCCCGGATTCGTGTCGAACTTCGTCTGCGGCGTGATGGCGTGCGTTTCGAGCGCGGCGGCGACGGTGATGGGCTTCATCGTCGAGCCCGGCTCGAACAGGTCCGTCACCGAGCGGTTGCGGTGCGCATCGCGGTCGCTGCCTTCCACCGCGTTCGGGTTGAACGACGGCAGGTTCACCATCGCCAGCACTTCGCCCGTCGCCACGTCGAGCACGACGGCCGAACCGCTGGTCGCGCCCTTCTCCAGCAGCGCATTGCGCAGTTCGCGATACGCCAGGAACTGGATGCGGCGGTCGATCGACAGCGTGAGGTCCTTGCCGGGTTCGGCGGCGCGCACGAGGTCGACGTTCTCGACGATGCGGCCGCGGCGATCGCGGATCACCTTCTCGGCGCCCGGTGTACCGCGCAGCCATTCGTCGAACGCGAGCTCCAGGCCTTCCTGGCCGCGGTCGTCGATGTTGGTGAAGCCGAGCACGTGCGCGATCGCATCGCCCTGCGGATAGAAGCGACGGTATTCGCGCTGTGAGAACACGCCCGGGATTTCGAGCTTGACGATCGCCTGCGCCGCTTCCGGCATCATCCGGCGCTGCAGGTAGACGAACTCCTTGTCCGCGCGCTGCGAGAGCTTGCGCGTCAGGTGGTCGACCGGCACGCCGAGCGCATCGGCGAGTTGCGGCAAACGCTGCGGGTACTTCAGCAGGATCTGCGGATTCGCCCAGATCGATTCGACCGGCGTGGACACCGCGAGCGGCTCGCCGTTGCGGTCGGTGATCATGCCGCGCGAGGTCGGGATCGGAATCTCGCGCAGGAAGCGCGCCGCACCCTGCGCCTGGTAGAAATCGTTGTCGACGACCTGCAGGTCGAACGCGCGACCGAGCAGCGTCAGCGAGCACAGGCCGAGCGTGCCGGCGACGATCGCCAGGCGACCGCGCAGGTTGAATTGCGCGCGCCCGCGCGGCTTCTGCCGGCTTTCGCCCTTCTGCAGCACGCGCCCCATCAAAGCGCGAAAGCCGCCCTGGCCGGCGGCGCGCTTGTCGGAGCCTGGCATGCCGGGCCTCACGGTCGCACCACCACGGTTTCGTCGGCCTCGGGGAACACCATGCCGAGGCGATTGCGTGCGACCTGGTCGATGCGATTGCTTTCGGCCCAGGTGGCCTGTTCGAGCTGCAGCCTGCCGAAGTCGATGTTGAGCTCGTCGCGTTCGCGGATGAGCGACTTGAAGGAGACGAACAGCTGGCGATGTTCGTGGCGCGCATACACCACGGCGATCGCCGAAGCGACGTTCGCCACGATCAGGAACGCGAGGAAGAGGCGCAGGCTCACGTCGGCACCGCCAGTTTTTCGGCGACGCGCAGCACGGCGCTGCGCGCGCGGGGATTGGCGGCGAGTTCGGCGGCGTCGGCCTTCGTTGCATCGCCGATGGCCAGCAGCGTCGGGATGAAATCCGGCACGACGGGCATGCGGCGATTCGTCGGCGGCGCCTTCGCGTGGCGCGCGATGTACTGCTTGACGATGCGGTCTTCCAGCGAGTGGAAGGAAATCACCGCGAGGCGGCCGCCGGGCTTGAGGCACGCGTGTGCGGCGTCGAGGCCCGCTTCGAGATCGGCGAGCTCGCGGTTGATGAAGATGCGGATGGCCTGGAACGAACGCGTGGCCGGATGGATCTTGGAATCGCCGCGCGGCATGACCGAGGCGATGAGATCGGCGAGCTGCGCGGTGCGTTCAAGCGGTTGCGTGGCGCGGCGCGCGACGATCGTGCGCGCGATGCGGCGCGACTGGCGTTCTTCGCCGTAGGTGAACAGCACATCGGCGATCTCGCGCTCGTCGGCGCGGGCGAGCCACTGCGCGGCGCTCTCGCCGGAATCCGGATCCATGCGCATGTCGAGCGGACCGTCCTTGGCGAAGCTGAAGCCGCGCTCGGCGACGTCCAGCTGCGGCGAGGACATACCGAGGTCGAGCAGGATGCCGTCGAGGCCTTCGCGTGCGAGGTCCCAGGTGCCGAGGTCCGCGAAGCTGCCGCGGCGGATCGAGACGCGCGCATCCGCACCGAAATTGCTTTCGGCCACCGCGATCGCCTCGGGGTCCTTGTCCATCAGCAGCAATCGCCCTCCCGGGCCCAACTGTTCGAGCACGCCGCGGGCGTGACCGCCGCGACCGAACGTGCCATCCAGGTAACGTCCCTCCCGCACCACGCGAAGGCCTTCCATGACCTGCGCGTACAAGACCGGAAGGTGGGCGGACCGGGCATCCGCGCCACCGGCGGTCACAGTTGCAAGTCGAGCGGCACGTCGCTCAGATCGGCATCCGTGAGGGTTTGCCGGATCTGCGCCAGGTGCGCCTGCTCGCTCCACAATTCGAACTTGTCGCCCATGCCCAGCAGCACCGCCTTCTTGTCGATGCCCACCGCATTGCGATGGCTCGCCGGCAGCGAAATGCGGCCGCTGCCATCGGGTTCGACGAAGGTGGCCGCGCCGACGAGCTTCAGCTGCAGGTTGCGGCTGACGCTCTTGGTGCGCGGCAAGGCGTTGACCTGGTCGCGCACGCGCTCCCAGACCGTTTGCGGGTACAGGTAGAGGCAACCGGAGTCGAAGGGGTTGTAGGTGACGACCAGCCGGTTTCCGCTCTCGCGCGCGACCTGGTCCCGGTAACTGGTCGGAATCGCCAGCCGGCCCTTGTCGTCGATTGTGATGGCGGTCTCACCCTGGAACATCGCCCTGCCCGGTTTCGCCCGTCTGTCGCGGACTGTTGATGGAGGAAAACCACGAATCTCCCGGTTTTCCCACGAGTCGCCACGTTAGGCCCGGCCCACAGGGTTGTCAACAGGACTTTGGAGAACTTTTCGCTTTTCGCATCAATGGCTTGCAGCGAACTTCAGAGTCTTGTTCAAGACTTATCCACTAGCTGTTGAATCGTCTCAGATTGTGAGATTTCCGAGCCCGTGAAGGCCATGTGAGGCCCGGCCCTCCGGGCGCCCATCCCCGGGCGGCCGGCCGATGTTGCATCGCACCACCCCGCGACACCGCCGGCTGGTCCACAATGCGCCCCGGCGGAGTTGGTGGGACAGCCGCGTCGCGCGAAAGCGCGCCGAGGAAAGTCCGGGCTCCACAGGGCACGGTGCCAGGTAACGCCTGGGCGGCGCGAGCCGACGGAAAGTGCAACAGAAAGAAACCGCCGATGGCCCCTCGGGGATCAGGCAAGGGTGAAATGGTGCGGTAAGAGCGCACCGCGAGTCCGGCAACGGACCGGCACGGCAAACCCCACCGGGAGCAAGGCCAAATAGGGACCCCATGACGTTGCCCGCGTCAGGTCCGGGTAGGCCGCTCGAGCGTATCGGTGACGATGCGCCTAGAGGAATGGTTGTCTCAGACAGAACCCGGCTTATACGCCGACTCCGCCACTAAAAAGGCCCGCGCAAGCGGGCCTTTTTAGTGGTGAAGCAACGAGGGTTACGCAACGGTGCTTTCGCGGAGGCGGTGGGCCAGGGCGCGGCCGGCTTCGCTTGTCGCGGCGAAATAGAGGGTGGTGTCGCGATATTCCATGAGGGGCACCGACTCCAGGACTTCAGGGAGCGATGCGAGCGTCGCGTGCAGCGGTTCGTGGAAATACGTGATGTGCGAGCTGACGTGGGGATTGGCGTCGTAGCCGGCGACGAGCAGGCCGGTGCGTGCGAGCGGGGCGAGTCGTTGCAACAGCTGCGCGTAGTCCTCGCGACTGCGCTGGTGGATGAGGACGTCGAGGCAGAAGACGAAGTCGCGTGCCTGGCGGTCGTCGGCATCGAATTCCGCCGGCGTCATGAAGCGCCAGTCCGGGCGCTTCCCGCGCGCGACGCGCAGGGCTTCTGTCGCGATGTCCACGCCGGTGCCATCGGTGAAACGCAGCGTGCGCGAGACCTCCAGGTCGCCGCAGCCCCAGTCGAGCAGCGACGCCTCCGGTGCGAGCTCGGCCAGCGCGGCGAGCAGTGCGTGCTTGCGCTCCAGCACGTCGCCACGCGAGCCCAGGCCGCTGCCGAGCGCGGGATGGGCGGCATAACGGTGGTTCCAGAACGTGCGGTTGTCGAAGCCCTCGCGCTGGAAGGCATCGATCGCGGCATTTGCGCGCGCGATGGATGCGGCGGCTTCGGGCGCTGCGCGCGCGTCCAGGCGCATGTGCGGATCGAGGTGGCCGTGATGGTGCAGCAGCAGCGGTGCTTCTGCGGTCGGTGTCACGCGCATGTGCGTCGGGAAATTCCAGACGTCGGACAGCAGCTCCGCGTGCAGGCCGCTTTCGGCGAGCGCCAGGCAGAAGGCCACCTGGTCGACGTGCACGCGCCAGCGTTCGAGCAGGTCGAGTCGTTCGAGCAACCAACGGGCCCAGTGCGCCCAGCGCGGTCCCAGTGAATCGCGCAGGGCGCGCGCGTCGACGATGTACAGGCCGCCGTTGAAATTGCCGGCCAAGGTATCGAACGGCACCAGCACGCCATTGGGATCGCGGCGCGCATTCGTGCGCACTTCCGGCAGTGGCAGGGCCGCGGCGGCGAACACGTTGCGCAACACGGGCAAGGGCGGATTGGCGGCATCCACGAGCTTGCCGGCGACAGGTGCCGCGATGCGCGCGATGGGCAGCGGCGCGGCAAATGCCATGTCGCAATCCATCAGCACCACGCACTGCGCGTCGCCGAAATCGGTTTCGACCTGGCGGATCTTGTTGCAATGCGGACTGCGCGGATCGAACTTCGCCACCGCCACCGTGCGCACGCCGCGCGCGCGGCACATCGCTTCGATGTCGGCGCGCAGCGGCGCTGCGTGGTGCACGACGATGTCGCGCGCCTCGATGCCGCCCGGGCCGAGCGCGGTCGCCAACCATGGGGTGAAGGAGGACCAGATCGACGGGACGTCGTCGAGGACGCAGGACCACGCGATTCTTTCAACTGCCATACAAAGCCTTGCGCGGCGCACCGCTGAGCTCGGCCGCGAGTTTCGCGGCGGTGGACGGCGGCAGGTGCTCGCCGAGTTTTGCGTACAGGCGCTTGCCTTCGGCGATGCGGGCGTCTGCGTCGTCGCCTGCGCCCTGGACGAGGACCACGAATTCGCCCTTGCGCTGGTTCGGGTCTTCGGCGACGCGGGCCTGCAGGTCCGCGAGCGTTCCGTCGAGGACGGTTTCGAAGAGCTTGGTGAGTTCGCGGGCGATCACGGCGCGGCGGTCGCCACCGAAGATCGTCGCCATGTCGGCGAGCGCTTCCTCGATGCGGTGCGCGGATTCGTAGAAGGCGAGCGTGCGGGTTTCGGCGGCGAGCGGTGCGAGGCGCTCGCGGCGGGCGCTCGCCTTTGCCGGGAGGAAACCTTCGAAGACGAGGCGATCGCTCGGCAGGCCGGCCACGCTGAGGGCGGCGACGAAGGCACAGGCGCCAGGCACGGGGCTCACCTTCAGGCCGGCCGCGCGGGCGGCGCGCACGAGGCGGAAGCCGGGGTCGCTCACCAGCGGCGTGCCCGCATCGGACACCAGCGCGAGCGATTCACCGGCTTGCAGCCGCGCGACGAGGCGTTCGGCCAGCAGGTCTTCGTTGTGTTCGTGCAGCGCCACCAACGGCCGCTCGATGCCGTAATGCGAGAGCAGTTGGCGCGTGTGGCGCGTGTCCTCGGCGCAGATCGCATCGACGGTGCGCAGCGTTTCGAGCGCGCGCGGCGACAGGTCGCCCAGGTTTCCGATGGGCGTGGCGACGACGTGAAGGGTTCCGGGGCGAGGCTGCATTGGGGAAGTCCGTCGGCAACCGCGGCGACGGTCGGCAGGTAGAATCCTAGCCGCTTCCCGCCATGCCGCGCCCGCACCGAGGACCCGATGCCCGCAACCCCGCACCGCTTCGAATGGAAACGACTCCTGCGCGCGCTGCTCGTCGTCGCGCTGGCGGCCGGGATGGCCGCGTGTGCCACGGTCACCACCACGGGTCCGGCCGGTCCGTCTGAAGTGAAGCTGGATCCCGCCTTCGTGCAGGCGCGCGACCTGGCGAAGAACGAAGGCACGCTGCCCGCCGACCAGGTGGCCGCGAACCGCCGCAACATCGAACGCCTGCTCGCGGGCCTGGACAACGCCACGCTCTCGAGCAACGCCGCGGCGCTGCCCGCCGGCGATCCGCTCTACCCCTACGCCGGCCATGCGCTGCTCGCGCGCGGCCTGCCGCTTCCGCGGCCCTTCGATCGCGGCGCATGGCACTTCGACAAGCGCCCGCCCGCCGATCGCGACGGCTATCGCCCGCCGGTGAAGCTCGCGGTGCTGCTGCCCTTGTCGGGCAGCCTCGCGCCGGCCGCCGCGCCGGTGCGCGACGGTTTCCTCACCGGTTACTACGGCGAAACGCGCGCGCGCCCGGAAGTGGCGTTCTACGACACCGCAGGCACGCCCGGCGGCGCGGTCGCCGCGTACGCCAAGGCCGTGGCGGAAGGCAACGATTTCGTCCTCGGCCCGCTGGGCCGGGATGAAGTCACGGCCGTGTTCCGCGATGCACAGCTGACGGTGCCGATGCTCGCGTTGAATCGCAGCAGCGTGGCGCCGCCGGCCGGCAGCGCGAGCTTCTCGCTGTCGCCGGAAGACGATGGCATCGCGGCCGCGGAATTCCTGCTCGCGCGCAACGCCAAGCGCGTGCTCGTGCTCACCGGCAACGACGACGGCATGCGCCGCGCCGCCGCAGCGCTGCGCGATCGCCTGGCCGAACGCGGCGGTGCGGTCGTCGATACGCTCGACGTCGGTGCCGATGCGCTGGCGTTCCAGCCGCGCCTGCAGGCCGCGGTGCAGAAAGCCGGCACCGTCGACGCGGTCTTCCTTGCGATGCGGGCATCGGAAGCGCGGATGGTCGCGCCGCTGCTCGGCACCGCCGGGCTCGCAGGCAAGCCGCGCGTGGCGACGTCGCAGCTGCTCACGGGCACGGGCGAAAAGCCTTCGGAAGACATGGTGCTCGACGGCATCGCCTATCCGACCGAACCCTGGACGGTGCGCGGCGTGTCCGGCCTGCCGTCCGCCAGCAGCGTCGCGTCGCGTCTGAAGTCCGCACGCGGCGGCGGCGCGCGTCTGTTCGCCTTCGGCTACGACGCGTGGCTGATCACTGCGTTCCTCGAGAAGCTCGCCCTCGACGCCAACGGCCGCATCGATGGCGCCACCGGCGTGCTGCGCCTGGATGGCTTCGGCAATGTCCTGCATACGCCCACGTGGTCGACCTTCAGCGGCGGTTCGCCCGTGCCGCTCCCGGATGCCGCCGCCGCGCGCTGACACTGCTTCCCGGCCGCGCCGATCCGCGCGCGGCCTCGATCGCCGCGCACGCGGTTTCGCCGTCGAAGCCGCCGCCCGCAGGCATCTTTTGCTTGCGGGCCTGCACGACATCGCGGCCAACGCGCAGTGCCGCTTCGGCGAACTCGACCTGGTGATGCGCGAGGGCGACTGCATCGTGTTCATCGAAGTGCGTTACCGCGGCAGCGCGGCGTTCGGCGGTGGCGCGGCGTCGGTGGACCTGCGCAAGCAAGGGCGCCTGGTGCGCGCGGCGGCGATGTTCCTCAAGCGCTTCCCTGCCCTCGCGCAGCGGCCCTGCCGTTTCGACGTCATCGAGGCCAGCGGCGATCCCGAGCATCCCGACCTGCGCTGGATCCGCGCGGCGTTCGATGCAGGCTGATGCGCACTTGACGCCGCCCGCCGCCGGCGTTGCGATGGGCATCGGGATCGTTCGCCCGTGCGAGGGCCGCATGCCGCAGGATCGTTCGCCGAATCGCTGGTCGCTCGTCGCCTTCGCGCTGGTCGTCGCTGCCGTCGCCGGGCCGGCCTTCGCACAGCCGAAACCCGCCGCGCCTGCGCGCACGCTGCGCGTCCTGTTCGTCGGCAACAGCCTCGTCTACGTGAACGATCTGCCCGCAACGCTGCGCGCACTCGCCGCGTCGCAGCCTGCACCCATCGCGATCGAAACGCAGACCTTCGTCGCCCCGGGCGGCACCGTCGCCGAACGATGGAAGGACGGCCGCGTGTCGAAGGCCCTCGCCGAAGGCCATTGGGATGCACTCGTGCTGCAGGAACGCGGCGGCCTCCTCGCCTGCATGGTCGATACGGAACAACGCACGTCCTCCGAATGCCGCGCGAGCGAACGCGCGCACAAGGACTTCGCGGCCCAGGCGAAGGCCGCAGGCGCGCGCACCTTCGTCCTCGCCACGTGGGGCCCGGACGCTGCGTGGCAGACCAAGCTCGACCGCGCCGCGAAACAACTCGCCGGCCGCATCGATGCGCAGGTGGTGCCCGCGGGTCCGGCTTTGCGCGCGTACGCAGCAAAGCATGGCGAAGCAGCGACGTTCCCCGACACGATCCATCCGAGCCTGCCCGCCACGCTCATCATGGCCGTGCAGTTGCACCGCGCCATCGTCGGCAACGCGCCCGTGCCCGCCGATGTCACGCTCGACTTCGCGCTGCTCCCTGCGCGCGCCGCGGTGACGCCGGATGCGCCGATGGAAACGCAGCCCCAGCTCAAGGGCGACGGCAAGAAAATGGTGGTGAAGGCCGATGCGATGGCGCTGCTGATCGCCGCATCGCAGCCCTGAGGTGATCCGCTAGGCGCGGAAGTGCCGATACCCCGCCACGCCCGTCGTCCACGCAACGCCATGCGCGGTGCGCGCTGCCACGCTGCTGCCCTCGACGATGCGTCCGATGCGCGTCACGCGGGTTCCCGCCGTGTTCGCTGCACGCTCCACCGTCTCGCGCATGTCCTGCGATGCCGTGAAGCACAGCTCGTAGTCGTCGCCCCCCGTGGCCTGGAGTTCGCGTCGCAGTTCGACGTCGAAGGCGGCCTGCATGGCGTCCGACGCCGGCAACGCATCGACCTCGATCTCCGCCCCGACGCCGCTCGCCTCGCAAATGTGTCCCGCGTCTGCGATGAGGCCGTCGGACACATCGATCGCCGCATGCGCAATGCCCGCGAGCGCCAGGCCGAGCGTGACGCGCGGCGCCGGCCGATCCAGCCGCGCACGCAAGGTCGCATCGAACGCCCCGCCCGCACGCCATTGCACCAGCGCACCCGCTGCATCACCGACCGTGCCGCTCACCCACACATCGTCGCCGACGCGCGCGCCGTCGCGACGCAACGCACTCCCCGGCGCAACGAGGCCGAGCACCGTCACGCAAACGGACAAGGGGCCACGCGTCGTATCGCCGCCGATCAATGCAACGCCGTGCTGCGCTGCCAGCGCCAGGAAGCCATCGAGGAACGCATCCACCCACGCCGCATCGCCTTCAGGCAGCGACAGCGACAACGTGCACCACGCGGGCGTCGCGCCCATCGCAGCGAGGTCGGAGAGGTTCACGGCGAGCGCCTTCCACCCGATGTCCGCAGGCGCCGTGGCCTCGGGGAAATGCACGCCCACGTTCAGGGCATCGGTGGCCACGACCAACTGCCGACCAGCCGGTACGGACACCACGGCCGCATCGTCGCCGATGCCCAGCACCACGTCGTCGCGGCCGCTCGACGCACGCGCACGGATGCGCGCGATCAGGTCGAATTCGCCGGCCGCGTCGCTCACTTGTGCGCCGCGTCGAACTCCGCACGACGCCAGGCGGCGGCCGCGTGGTCGAGCACGCCATTCACGTAGGTGTGGCCGTGTTCGGAACCGAAGCGCTTGGTGGAGTCGATGGCTTCGTTGATCACCACGCGATACGGCACGTCCGGGCGATGGCGCAATTCATACGAGGCGATGCGCAGCGCCGCGCGTTCGATCGGATCGACCTCTTCCACGGTGCGGTCGAGGAACTCGACGAGCGCCGTGTCGATGTCCTTCCTGTGCTTCATCACGCCGCGCACCAGGTCTTCGAAATATTCCAGGTCGGCGATCTCGTGCGCCTGCTCGTGCGCGAACTGCGCGATCACCTGCTGTTCGTTGCCGCCCGAGATCTGCCAGGCGTAGATCGCCTGCAACGCACGGCGGCGCGCGCGCGAACGGTGGACCGGGTCGATGCCGTTGCGACGTCGATTCAAGGCAGCTTCTCCAGCAGGTTGTGCATTTCGATGGCGGCCATCGCCGCTTCCTCGCCCTTGTTGCCGTGCGTGCCGCCGGCGCGCGCTTCCGCGTCTTCGAAGCGTTCGGCCGCCAGCACGCCGTTGAGCACCGGCAATTTGTAGTCGAGCGCGACGCGCATCAGGCCTTCGGCACACTGGTCGGCGACATGTTCGTAATGCCGCGTGTCGCCGCGCACGACGCAACCGAGCGCGATGATCGCCACGTGCTTGCCCGCGGCGCCGAGGCGCGCGGCCGCCACCGGCAGTTCCCATGCGCCGGGCACGCGCACGACATCGACCGCCTCGGCCGCGACGCCGTTGTCCGCGAACGCCTTGCGCGCACCGGCCACCAGCGCATCGGTGATGCGCGGGTTCCAGCGGGCGGCGAGGATGGCGAAGCGGGCGCCGGGTGCGGCGCGCAGGTCGCCCTCGAGGTGGGTCATTCGCGTGGCGGGCTTGTGCGAGGGGGGCGGCAGTTTAGCGCGCGGGCCATTCGACATGCGCCACGACCTCCAGGCCGAAGCCCGCCAGGCCCACCTGCTTGCGCGGGGTCCCCAGCACGCGCAGCTTGCCCAGGCCCAGGTCGGCGAGGATCTGCGAGCCCGCGCCGGTGCGGCGCCATTCGGCCAGCGTGCCCGCGCGACCGGCCTGCGGCAGCGGCTGCTCGCGGATGCGCGCCAGCACGGCCTCCGCATCCTGCGGCTCGCCCAGCAGGACCAGGGCGCCGCGGCCTTCCTCGGCGATGGCCCTGAGCACGTCGCCCACCGCGGGACCGAAATCCGGGCGGCGCCAGTGCACCGCGTCGGCCAGCGGATTGAGCGCATGCACGCGAACGAGCGTCGGGATCGCAGCGTCCGCCTCCCCGCGCAGCAGCGCGAAGTGCAGCGCGCGGCTCAGGCGGTCGCGATAGGTGTGCAGCGTGAACGCGCCGTGCTCGGTGTCGATGTCGCGGCTGTCCACGCGCTCGATGGTGTGTTCGGTTTCGAGGCGATGGCGGATGAGGTCCTCGATCGAACCGATCTTCAACCCGTGCTCGCGCGCGAACACTTCGAGCTCGGGACGGCGCGCCATGCTGCCGTCGGGATTGAGGATTTCGACGAGCACGCCGGCCGGCTCGAAACCCGCCAACTGCGCCAGGTCGCTGGCCGCTTCCGTGTGGCCCGCACGGCTGAGCACGCCGCCGGGTTGCGCCATCAGCGGGAAGATGTGGCCGGGCTGGGAGAGATCGTCGGGCGTCGCATCGGGGCGCACCGCGGTGCGCACCGTATGGGCGCGGTCGTAGGCGGAGATGCCGGTGGTGACGCCTTCGGCCGCTTCGATCGACACGGTGAAGTTGGTGCCGTGCGGCGAGGTGTTGTCGCGCACCATCGGCGGCAGGCCGAGCTGGCGGCAGCGCTCGCGCGTGAGCGACAGGCACACCAAACCGCGCGCGTGCGTGACCATGAAGTTGATGTCGCCCGGGCGCACGAGCTCGGCGGGCATGATGAGGTCGCCTTCGTTCTCGCGATCCTCGTCGTCGACGATCACGACCATGCGGCCGGCGCGCAGTTCGTCGAGCAATTCCGGAATGCTGGCGAACGTCGATTCAGTGCTCATGGGTGTCCTTGGATGCGAGCAGGCGTTCGACGTAGCGGGCCAGCATGTCGACTTCGAGGTTGATCGCATCGCCCGGTTTCGTTTCGGCGAAGGCGGTGTGCGCGAGGGTGTGCGGGACGAGCGCGACTTCGAAGCCGGAATCGTCGATCGCATTGACCGTGAGGCTCACGCCATCCACGCAGATCGAGCCCTTCGCGGCGATGTAGCGGCGCAATTGCGGCGGCACGGCGAACAGCCAGCGTTGTGCGCGCCCGTCGTCCCACACGTGCACCACATTGCCGACGCCATCCACGTGGCCGCTGACCAGGTGCCCGCCGAGGCGATCGGTCGGGCGCATCGCGCGTTCCAGGTTCAGCGCACGACCGAGCGGCAGGTCGCCGAGCGTGGTGAGTGCGAGCGTTTCGTTCGACGCATCGGCTTCGAAACCCGTGGCATCGAACGCGACGACCGTCAGGCACGTGCCGTTGACCGAAATGCTTTCGCCCATGCGCACGTCGGCGGCCGCGCCCCATGGCAGCGTGCCGACCTCGATGCGCAAGCGTGCGTCGCCGCCACGCATTTCGCGCGCGGCCAGTCGCCCCACGCCTTCGATCAAACCGGTGAACATCAGGACTCCTTGCGGCGTGCGTGCACGAACAGCGGCCAGCGCAGCGTGCGCACGCGGGACGGATCGCCCCAGGCCGCGCGAATCGCATCGGCGTGCGCGGCGACGGGGTCGTGCCCATGCGCATCGATGTAACGCTTGGTCGCGGAATAACTGGAGAAGTAGCCGAGCATGCGCGGGAGGGTCCATTCCGCGGTGAGCTCGAGTTGCGGCGGTGCGATCGGCGCGAACGGGAACTCGAACGAGGCATAGGCCTCGTCGATGAAATCGCGTTCCGGCGGCCAGTAAGGTTCAACGACCTCCTGGAACGCGTGCACGGCTTGCGCGATGTCGTCGGGCACGATGATGTCCCGGTAACCCCACGCCAGCAGCACGCCGTCCGGCTTCAGCACGCGCGCGCATTCGGCGAAGAAGCGCGACAGGTCGAACCAGTGCAGCGCCTGCGCCACGCAGATCGCATCCACGCTCGCATCGCCCAGCGCGCAACGCTCGCCCGGTTCGACCGCGAAGGTGGCATTCGACGGCCCATGCGCCTGCGCGATCTGCGCGGCACTCGGGTCGGTGGCATGGACGTGGTCGAAGATCGTCGCGAGGTCGCGCGTGGCCTGGCCGCTGCCGCAACCGGGCTCCCATGCGAGGCCGCGTTGCGGCACCACCGACGCGATCCAATCGAACAAGGCGCGCGGATACTCCGGCCGCGCATTCGCGTACTGCGCCGCGACCGCGGAGAAGTGATCCGGGAACGGCGCACTCATGCGCCCGGCGCCTTCGGCTGCAGCAACACGCGTACGTCCTCGCCGATGCGCCGCGTCTCCACGATCCGCAACTGCAGCCGCTCGGTCATCTCGTCGATGTGCAGGCCGTCGAACAGGGGCCGCGCGCGTTCGCCGAGCATGACCGGCGCGACGTAGAGCAACAGCTCGTCGACAAGGCCGGCAGTGAGGAAGGCACCCGCGAGCGTTGCGCCCGCCTCCACCTGCACTTCGTTGATGCCGCGCTCGCCCAGCAGCGCAAGCACGGCGGTCAGATCGAACTTGCCTGCCGTCACCGGCGCCGCAGCATGGTCCGCTTCGATGCCGCGCGGCATGCGCGCGTCCGGCGCGGAGATGTAGAGCGTAGGTGCCCCGCCCTCGCGGATGTGGCCGCGCGCCACGGTCGCCAGGCCCGGATCGAGCACCACGCGCACCGGCGGAACGAAGGCGGTGTCGTCGCCCAGGCGCACGGTGAGATGCGGATCGTCGATCAGCACGGTGCCCGCGCCGGTGAGGAGCGCGCCGGCGCGTGCGCGCCACTTCTGCACGTCGCGCCGCGCGGCTTCGCCGCTGATCCATTTCGAATCGCCGGAGGCCAACGCACTGCGACCGTCGAGGCTCGTCGCCAGCTTCACGCGCAACCACGGGCGCTTGCGTTCGATGCGCGAGAGGAAGCCGCGGTTCAAGGCGCGCGCCTGCGCTTCCATGAGGCCGATGTCGACCTGGATCCCGGCGGCGCGCAGCTTGTCGAAGCCAGCGCCGTCGACCTGCGGGAAGGGATCGCGCATCGCACCGACGACCCGCACGACGCCCGCGGCGATCAGCGCATCCGCGCACGGCCCGGTGCTGCCGACGTGCGCACAAGGTTCCAGCGTCACGTAAGCAGTCGCGCCGCGCGCGCGTTCTCCGGCGGCCTGCAGCGCGAACACTTCCGCGTGCGGCCCACCTTTGCGTTCATGCCAGCCGGTGCCGACGACCTCTTCGCCCTGCGCAATGACGCAGCCGACCATCGGGTTCGGCTTGGTGGTATAGGCGCCACGCTCGGCCAGGCGCAGTGCGCGCGCCATCATCGCGTGGTCGGTGGCGGTGAATCCTTGCGGGGGCACGGACATGCGCGACTCGATTCAATCGTGGACGTAGTGACCGCGCTCTTCACCCTTGCGGAATGCATCCATGTCCCACGGCCAGCTCGGCACGAGGTTGGCGCCTTCCACGCGCAGGTGCATGCGGTCGAATTTCGTTTGCGGGAACTGCGGCGGGAAGCCCATGTCGACGACCTGCAGCTCGACGGCGTCGCCCTGGTGCGTCCACTTGCCGCGCGCGGCGAGGTCGAGCGCACCGTAGGTGAAGTACCAGTCGAAGGTGCCATCGTCCTTCAGGCGCAAACCCGAACCCGTCTCCATCACGCCTTCGAGATGGTATTCGCCGAGCAAGGCGGTGCCGGCGGCAGGCGCTGCACGCTGTGTTGCAGTGGCCGCGTGCTGCGCCATCGCGACCGGCGCGCCGCATGCGAGCGCGATGGCGACGAGCAGCGCGCGCGGGAGGCTCATCGCCGCCGCACCTTCTCCGCGGGCTCGCCTTCGAGCAGGTTCAACTGGCCTTCGCCCGGCAGGTCGCGTTCCAGCCGATCGAGTTCCTCGCGGAAGTCCGCGACGTCCTCGAAGGAGCGATACACCGAGGCGAAGCGCACGTAGCCGACGTGGTCGAGCTTGCGCAGTTCCGCCATCACGAACTCGCCGACGCGGCGCGAGGCGAGTTCGCGTTCGGTGGTCATGCGCAACTGGTGCACGACCGCGCGCACCGCGGCTTCGATCTGTTCTTCCGACACCGGGCGCTTCTGCAGCGCGCGATCGAAGCCCAGGCGCAGCTTGCGCGCATCGAAGGCCTCGCGCCGACCGTCGCTCTTGATGATCAGCGGCAGCTTGAGTTCGATGGTTTCCAGCGTGCTGAACCGCTCACCGCAGGCTTCGCATTCGCGACGCCTGCGGATGGTCGCCCCGTCTTCGCTCACGCGCGAGTCGATCACGCGCGTGTCGACGTGCTGGCAGAAGGGGCAATGCATGGGTCAGCGGCTCAACCGTACACCGGGTAGGTCTTGCACTGCTTCGTGACCTCGTCGCGAACGCGCGCGATCACCGCGGCATCGTTCGGCGCGTCCAGCACGTCGCAGATCCAGTTGGCCAGCGCCACGCACTCGGCTTCGTTGTAGCCGCGCGTGGTCACCGCCGGCGTGCCAAGGCGCAGGCCCGAGGTCACGAAGGGCTTTTCCGGGTCGTTCGGCACCGCGTTCTTGTTCACGGTGATGTGCGCCTTGCCCAGCGCGGCTTCCGCGTCCTTGCCGGTGATGCCCTTGCCGATCATGTCGACGAGCATCAGGTGGTTCTGCGTGCCGCCGCTGACGATCTTGTAGCCGCGCTTGATGATGGTGTTCGCCATCGCCTGCGCGTTCTTCACCACCTGCTGCTGGTAGGCCTTGAACTCCGGTTCCAGCGCTTCCTTGAACGCGACGGCCTTCGCGGCGATCACGTGCATGAGCGGGCCGCCCTGGATGCCGGGGAACACGATCGACTGCAGCTTCTTTTCGATTTCTTCGTTGGCCTTGGCCACGATGATGCCGCCGCGCGGGCCGCGCAGCGTCTTGTGCGTGGTGGAGGTCACCACGTGCGCGTGCGGCACGGGGTTGGGGTACACGCCCGCGGCGACGAGGCCGGCGACGTGCGCCATGTCGACGAACAGGTAGGCACCGACCTTGTCGGCGATCGCGCGGAACTTCGACCAGTCGATGATCTGCGAGTACGCGCTGAAGCCGGCGACGATCATCTTCGGCTTGTGTTCCAGCGCCAGGCGCTCGACTTCGGCGTAATCGATCACGCCCTGGTCGTTCACGCCGTACTGCACGGCGTTGAAGAGCTTGCCGCTGATGTTCACCTTCGCGCCGTGCGTGAGGTGGCCGCCGTGGGCGAGCGACATGCCGAGGATGGTGTCGCCCGGGTTCAGCAACGCCAGGTACACGGCCTGGTTGGCCTGCGAACCCGAATGCGGCTGCACGTTCGCGTAGTCGGCGCCGAACAGCTGCTTGCAGCGTTCGATGGCCAGGCGCTCGGCGACGTCGACGTATTCGCAACCGCCGTAGTAGCGCTTGCCGGGGTAGCCCTCGGCGTACTTGTTGGTCAGGCGGCTGCCCTGCGCTTCCATGACGCGCGGGCTGGCGTAGTTTTCCGACGCGATCAGCTCGACGTGGTCTTCCTGGCGGCGGTTTTCGCCGGCAATGGCGGCGGCGAGTTCGGGGTCGAAACCTTCGATGCGGGCGTCGCGAGGAAACATCGGGCTGTCCGGGTACGTGGGGAAAGGCGGCAAGTTTAGCGTTTCGCGACGCCCTGCCACGCCGCCTCCCCTATAATCCGCGCCCATCCCGATCTACATCGCGCGGCCTTGCCCCCGGCAGGACCCCTGCGCCCGCCTGCGGAGCTTCCATGCAGTACATCTACACCATGAACGGCGTGTCCAAGACGGTCCCGCCCAAGCGCCAGATCATCAAGGACATCTCCCTCTCGTTCTTCCCGGGCGCGAAGATCGGCCTGCTCGGCCTCAACGGCGCGGGCAAATCGACGGTCCTGAAGATCATGGCCGGCGTGGACACCGATTTCAGCGGCGAAGCCCGCCCCCAGCCCGGCATCAAGGTCGGCTACCTGGCGCAGGAGCCGCAGCTCGACCCGAACATGACCGTCCGCGAGGCCGTCGAGGAAGGCGTGGGAGAGGTCCTGCAGGCGCAGGCCGCGCTCGACCGCATCTATGAGGCCTATGCCGAGGAAGGCGCGGACTTCGACAAGCTCGCCGCCGAGCAGCAGCGCCTGGAGGCCATCCTGGCCGCCGGCGACGCGCACACCCTGGAAAACCAGCTCGAAGTGGCCGCCGACGCGCTGCGCCTGCCGCCGTGGGACGCCATCATCGGCAAGCTCTCCGGCGGCGAGAAGCGCCGCGTGGCCCTGTGCCGCCTGCTGCTGCAGAAGCCGGACATGCTGCTGCTCGACGAACCGACCAACCACCTCGACGCCGAATCGGTCGAATGGCTGGAACAGTTCCTCGCCCGCTTCCCGGGCACCGTGGTGGCCGTCACCCACGACCGCTACTTCCTCGACAACGCCGCCGAGTGGATCCTCGAACTCGACCGCGGCCGCGGCATTCCGTGGAAGGGCAACTACACCGACTGGCTCGTGCAGAAGGACGAGCGCCTGAAGCAGGAAGAGTCGTCGGAAAAGGCGCGCCAGAAGGCGATCCAGAAGGAACTCGAGTGGGCCCGCCAGAACGCCAAGGGCGGCCGGTCCAAGGGCAAGGCGCGCTTGGCGCGCATCGAGGAACTGCAGTCGGTCGACTACCAGCGCCGCGCGGAAACCAACGAGATCTTCATCCCGCCGGGCGAGCGCCTGGGCAACAAGGTCGTCGAGTTCAAGAACGTGTCGAAGAAGTTCGGCGACCGCCTGCTCATCGACGACCTGAGCTTCAGCGTCCCGCCGGGCGCCATCGTCGGGATCATCGGCCCGAACGGCGCCGGCAAGTCGACGCTGTTCCGCATGATCATCGGCCAGGAAACGCCGGACACGGGTTCCATCGACATGGGCTCGACCGTCAAGCTCGCCTACGTCGACCAGAGCCGCGACAAGCTGGAAGGCAACCACAATGTCTTCCAGGAAGTCTCCGGCGGCCTGGACATCCTCAACATCAACGGCGTGGAGATCCAGTCGCGCGCCTACATCGGCCGCTTCAACTTCAAGGGCCAGGACCAGCAGAAGATGGTCGGCGCGCTCTCGGGCGGTGAACGCGGCCGCCTGCACCTGGCCAAGACGCTGCTGCAGGGCGGCAACGTGCTGCTGCTCGACGAACCCTCGAACGACCTCGACGTCGAAACGCTGCGCGCGCTCGAAGACGCGCTGCTCGAATTCCCGGGCAACACCTTCGTGATCTCGCACGACCGCTGGTTCCTGGACCGCATCGCCACGCACATCCTCGCCTTCGAAGGCGACTCGCACGTGGAGTTCTTCCAGGGCAACTACCGCGAGTACGAGGAAGACAAGCGCCGCCGCCTCGGCGAGGAAGGCGCGAAGCCGCACCGCCTGCGCTTCAAGGCGCTCAAGTAAGGAGACGATCGATGGGCTTCATGCAGGCGCTGAAACAACGCTGGAATGCCAGTGGTTCGCTTGTCTGCGTGGGGCTCGATCCGGAGCCGGCGAAGTTCCCGAAGGAATTCGCCGGCGACGACGATGCGGTCTTCCACTTCTGCCGCGACATCGCCGATGCGACCGCGGAATTCGCCTGCGCGTTCAAGCCGCAGATCGCGCACTTCGCCGCGCTGCGCGCCGAAGGGGCGCTCGAGCGCCTGATCGCGCACATCCACGCCACGCACCCCGGCATCCCGGTGATCCTGGATGCCAAGCGCGGCGACATCGGCAGCACGGCGCAGCAATACGCGCGTGAAGCCTTCGACCGGTTCGCCGCCGATGCGGTGACGGCCAATCCCTACCTCGGCCGCGATTCGGTGCAGCCCTTCCTCGAGCGCGCCGACCGCGGCGTGGTGATCCTGTGCCGCACGTCCAACCCGGGCGCGGGCGATCTGCAGGACCTCGCGATCGAGGGTCGTCCGCTTTACCAGCACGTGGCCGAAAAAGTGGCCCGCGAGTGGAATGGCAACGGCAACTGCGCGCTCGTCGTCGGTGCGACGTGGCCGGAACAACTGCGCGAAGTGCGCGCGATCATCGGCGACATGCCGATCCTGGTGCCGGGCGTCGGCGCGCAGGGCGGCGATGCGGAAGCGGTGGTGCGCAATGCAGCCTCGGCCGACGGCACGGGCCTGCTGGTGAGTTCTTCGCGCGCGATCCTCTATGCCTCCGCCGGCGCGGACTACGCCGAAGCCGCGGCCCGCGCCGCGCGCGAGCTGCGCGACACCATCAACGCCGCGCGCTGACCTTCAGGCGGCCACCGACCGGACCACCGCACGCGCCATCGCGAACGGAAAGCGGCCCCAGATCATCGCGAACACCGCGGCGCGTTCCACCGCCGTGCGACGTTCGGCTTCGAACTTGCGGAAGTAGCGCCATAGCCCGCGGTGCTTGTGCCATTCGACGAACACCGGCCGCGCGCGCGAGGACACACCGCGCACGTGCACCACGCGCACGGCATTCGCCACCGCAATCGTCGCGCCCAGGGCGCGTGCGCGGCGGCACAGGTCCAGGTCTTCGGCGTGCAGGCGATAGCCTTCGTCGAAGCCGCCCAGTCGGTTGAACAGCGCGCGCGGCATCAGCATCAACGCGCCGGAGATCGCATCGACGACCTGCAGCGCTTGTGCATCGTCGGGGGCGATGCCGAGGTTCGCCTGCTTCGGGTTGCGGAGCATCGCGGCGAAATCGGGATCGCGGCGGCGGGTGGCCGCATCGCGTTCGCCGTCCTCGCCGACCTGGTCGGCGCCGACCAGCGCAGCGCTGCCGAGGTCTTCGGCGGCTTCGCGCAGGCGCACCAACGTATCGCGTTCGACCAGGCAATCCGGGTTCACGAAAGCGAGCCACGGACGATCGGTGTCGGCGGCGCCCTGGTTGCACGCGACGGCGAAGCCGGGGTTGTCGGGATTGGCGACGAAGCGCACGCGCAGGTCCGCGGCGGCGTGGCGCTGCATGATCGAGAGCGTCTCGTCGTGCGAGGCGTTGTCGACGATGCGCACCTGGCCGACGCCTTCGGCGTCGCGGACGCGGCGCAGGCATTCGTCGAGCGTCTCGCTGCTTTCGTGCGCCACGATGACGACGGCGATGTCGCCGGGTGCGTTGTCGGCCGGCGTGGTCATGCGAACAACTCCCGCTGCGGCGCCGGCGGCCCGACGGTCGCGACGGTGTCCTGCAACTGCTCGCGCAATGCGCGCAGCGGATCGGCCATCAGGAATTGCGCCAGGCGCGCATGCCACGCGGGCCAGCGCGCGGCGAGCGCATCCATATCGCCATCGCCGACGAGGCCTTCATCGAGGCGCGCGACGAACGCGGTCTCGCACAAGGCATTGCGCCAACCCAGCCCCGCGAGACGCAGGGACAGATCCACGAGCGCCGCGGTCCACGACGCATAACTTGCCGCATCCAATCCCCCCGCGCGACGCCGCGCCTTGCCGCGCAGCGCCACCGCGTGGCCGATGGCCGCGGGCAATTCGGGATGCAGCGGCGGCATCGCGGCGCAGGCGCGCGCGAGGCGTTCGAGGTCCGCGGGGATCGCATCGATTTCGCCGATGCGCGGCCATGCCGCGGCTTCGCCCGCGTTGCACCAGGGCGTGGCGGTCGCGATGGCGGGATCGCGTGCGAGGCACGCGGTGAGTTGCACGAGCCACCCCGGCGCCGGGCGCGCATCGGGCGCGAGCACGACGACATCGGCATCGCCGCAGGCATTCAAGGCTTCGTCGAGGTGCGCGACATCGCCCACCATCCGCTGCCGTCGCGTGTAGTGCGCCTGCATCTGCGTGCGCGCGAGCCAGCGTTCGACGATGGCATGCGCGCGCGGGCCGGCGCGCGCGTCGTCGGCCAACCACACGCGCGTGCCGGGCGGCGTGCCGGCGTCGAGGGCGCCGAGGCAGGCATCGAGGGCGTCGTCGTCGACGCCCACCGGGAGGAGGACGATGGGCAGCGCCACCCCGGGCGCGGCGGGCACGGTCACTGCGCCTTCGACGGCCTGGCTTTGTACAGCGGTTCCAGGGCGCGGAAGCGCTGGCCGTATTCGTCGGTCAGGTCGCGTGCTTCCTGCGGATTCCGGATGATCTTCGGCGTCAGCAGGATGATCACTTCCGTGCGTTCGGTGCGCGTGGTCTGCGTGCCGAACAGGCCGCCGATCCACGGGATGCGGCTCAGGCCCGGAAGCCCCGACGATCCCTTCGTCGCATTGTCCTGGATCAGGCCGGCGAGCATCACGGTCTCGCCGCTCTGGATCGCCGCTTCGGTCTTCAGGCGCCGCGTGTTGATGCGCACGTTGCCGTTGATGTCGGGGTCGCCGCCGGGCGAGCTGACTTCCTGCACGATGTCCAGGAAGACCATGCCGTCCTTGGTGATGCGCGGGCGCACCTTGAGGATCACGCCGGTATCCAGGTACTGCACCTGGCTGATCGTGTCGCCGGTGCTGCCCGAGTTCGGATTGAAGGTGACCGACGCGATCGGAATGCGGCTGCCGACGTTGAACGTGGCCTCGGCGTTGTTGCGCACGACCACCGACGGCGTCTGCAGCAGGTTCACGTCGGAGACCTGGTCGAGCGCGTTGATCACCGCCATCGCGTTCGGGCCGAGGAAGGTCCAGCTCAGGCCACCGAGGACATTGCCGGCCGCATCCGTCGTCACGCCGCCGATGCTGCCGGCGGTCGAGCCCCAGATGTTGCGCGTGAGCGCGAGGTTGCGCAGCGCCGGATCGGGGATCGCATTCTCGAAGTACCAGTTCACGCCGTACTTCAGCGCGCCGGTCAGGCCCACTTCGGCGACCTGCGCTTCGATCTGCACCTGCATCGGCATGATGTCGAGGCGTTCGATCACTTCGCGGATCGAGCGCCACGCCGCGGAGTTGGCGCGCACCAGCAGCGTGTTGGTTTCATCCACCGCGGACACGCCCACCGTGCTGCCTTCCACCTGCAGGGTCACGCTCGAGTTGCCGCTGCTCTGCGGTTCCAGCGAGAGCGAGCTGCCGCCGCCGGTGTTGCCGCTGTTGCCGCCGCCGATGGACACCGCGCTGTTGCCCGTGTCGTCCACGCCGCTGTCCTTGATCTCCGTCGGTTCCAGGCCCGGCATCAGCGTGCCCGAGCCCGTCGAGGAGCCTTCGGCGCGACGCGCGCTGCCGCCGTACACCTCGGACAGCCGGTCGGCGAGGTCTTTTGCCTTGACGTACTTCAGCTCGTAGGAGAACAACTGCTCCTCGCCCGCCGCGCCTTCGATGCGGTCGAGCCAGGACTGGATTTCGTCGAGGTAGCGCGCCTGCGGCGTGATCACGAGCACCGCGTTCGCGCCTTCCAGCGGGAGGAAGCGGAACATGCCGGCGACCGGCGACTTGCTCTGCTCGCCGAACACCTTCTCGAGATCCGCGACGACCTTGCTCGCATGGCCGGAGCGGATCGGGAACACGCCCACCGACATGCCCTGCAGCCAGTCGACGTCGAAGATCTCGATCGTCCGCATGTAGTTCTCGAGTTCCGCGCGCGTGCCGCCGATGGTGATGACGTTGCGCGCGGAATCGGTGGTGATGACGGCGTTCGGACGCGCGTACGGCGTCAGCACCTTCTTCATCTCCTCGGCGGCGATGAACTTGAGCGGCACCACGCGCGCCTCGAAGCCGCGTGCGAGCGCGGGCGAACCGGTGCGCGGGGCCACCGTGCCGGCGAGCGCACTGTCGGCAGCCACGATGTTGTAGCGCCCGTCGGCGAACACCATGCGCGCGTTGTTCCAGCTCAGCACCTGCTCCAGCAGCGACATCGCCTGCGCGGGGCTCACCGGCTTCGGCGTGGCGAGCGTCACGGTGCCCTGCACGCCCGGCGCGATGACGTAGTTCTGGCCCAGCATGTCGCCCAGGATCGCCTTCACCACGGCCTGCAGCGACTCGCCTTCGAAGTTGAACGTGGCCGCGCCGCTGCTGGCGCCGAGGTTCGGCGGCGGCGCGGCGGCCGCGGCTTGGTTGATCACGCGGCCGTCGCCGCGACGGATCTGCGGTTTCGGTTCGCCTGCTTCGCTCGGTGCCTGGCGATCGGGCGACGGCGCGGTCTCGGTGCCGGTCTGGTCGAGCGTGGAGGTGGTCTGCTCGCCGTGCTGCATGCGCACGGCCCGATCGCCTTCGCGCGAGATCGTGGCGACCGGCGTGGTCTGGCAGCCGACCAGTACGACCGTGGCCGCGGCGAGCAACAACGTCGCGATGTGGGTTCGAAGGGCCATGGTTAGTCCTGTTTGTTTTGTTGCGGCTGGCGCTGCTGTTCCTGGCGCAGCTGGGCTCGACGCTGTTCGATGCGTTTGCGGATCGCGTCCATCTGTTGCTCCGGCGTCATCGGTTGGTCGGGCAAGGTGGATCCGGTGGTCGCGGGTTTGTTCGCCGTCGCTTCCGGCGCCGGCGCGGGAACGGCCGCGGGCGGCGGTGGCACGGCGTCGTCCGCGTTTTCCATCACGACCGGTTGCGGGGGTTCCTGCGTGGCGGCGGCGGTCGGCGTGGTGCGCGTGGGCGCCGTGCCGCCGGCACCGTTGAACACGCGTAGGTCGAGCGTCTTGCTGCCCTGCGGGCCTTCGAAGGTGGCGCGGCGCGGTTCGAGCGCGACCAGGCGCCAGCCCTGCGCTTCGGCCGGCGACTCGTCCATCTTCATGCGCACCGATTCGCCGCCGGCGGTGGGCTGCACGATCGCCATGCGGAAGGTCGGCGTGAGCAGCACGCTGGTCAGCACGAAGTCGAAGGCCTGCGCCTGCTGGTCGTCGCCCTGCGCCTGCAGGAAGAACGGTTGCGGGCGGCGATCCTCGGAGAAAAGGGGACGCGCGCCGACTTCCGCATATTGCGAGAGCGGGCCGATGCGTTCGGCCTGCGCCTTGGCGGCCACGGGCAGTTTGCGCAGCAGCGAGGGATCGTTCGGCAGGCGTGCAATGGTGCCGCCCATGCCGGCGAGCGCGCCCACCCAGGTGAGCAACGCCCAGCCGGCGACGGAGGCCAGCAACCAGGTGCGCGGGCCGGCGTCACTGAGTCGCACGACGCCCCCCTGCACGCACCTGCGTGCTCGCCGGTCGCGGCCGGATGTAGCCGTACAGGTCGAAGCTCACGTCGAGCCCGCCGCTCTGCGCCTTGCCCTGCCCCGGCATGTAGAAGTAACGCTGCGCGAGGATGTTGAGGTTGTCGACGAACACGCGCGGGCTGCCGCTTTCGATTTCGTGCAGCACGGTGGCCAGTTCCGGCGCGCCGCAACGCAGGCGCACCTGGATGGTCACGCGCGGGAAGCGTTCGGCCGGGCGCGTTTCCGTCAGCGGCGAGCGATTGGTGATCGCGCAACTGCGATTGCCCGGGCTCGCCTGCTGCACCACGCCTTCCAGGCGCTGCACGAGGCCGGCGGTGGCGAGTTCGGGCGTGGGCTCGGGCAGGAAACCGGGGCGACCGCGGTTGGCCGCCTGCACCTGCGCATAGCGGCGTTCCACTTCGGGCGCCTGCTGCAATTGCGTGCGCACGCGAAGTTCGCGTTCCTGCAGATCGTGGATGCGCGATTCGACGTCGAGCATCGGCACCGTCCACCACGGGTGCAGCAGCACGAAATAGGCGAGCGCGAGCGCGGCCACGAGCAAGCCGAGCGCGACCCAGCGATCGCGGTCAGTCGGTCCCTGCGGCGGCACGCGGCGCCTCCTGCTGTCGGTTCTGCACGGTGGGCGGTGTGACGGCGAGGTCCGCGGTGAGCGTGAAGCGATCCTTGCCCGAGCGCGGATCCGGTTGGAGCGCGCCGGTGAGCGCGGGCGCGCGCCACAGCGGCGAACCTTCCAGGCGGCCGACGAGCGAGGAGGCCTCGCTGCTCAAACCGATCAGCGTGAGCCGATCGTTTTCGATCGCGACCTTTTCCATGTACGTCGTGTCGGGCAGGCGACGCGTGAGTTCGTCGAGGACCTCCACCGCGCTCGGGCGCCCGCGGCGCATCTGGTCGAGGTAGGCCTGCCCTTCCACGGCATCGATGAGCGCCTGCCGGCGCGCGGAGGCCTGGCGCGCCTGCGCGGTGCGCGCATTCACGTCGCTCTCGAATTCATCGGCCGCGTTGCGGCGGTTGTCGAGTACCTGCCACAGGCCGGCGGCGACGGCGACCACGGCGAAGGCACCCAGCACCCAGTTCCACACGCCCCACGGGTCCGCGCGATGGCGGCGTTGCGCGGGCGGCAGCAGGTTCACGCCGAGCGGGATGCCGCTCGTGTCGGCGAGGTCGATGCCCGCGAGCGTGGCGGTGACGCCACCGAGTGCATCCAGCCGCGGTTGGATCGCGGTGCGCGGCACGGCGACGAGTTCGACATCGAGCTGGCCGTCGGCGCGACGATCCAGGATGCGCGCATCGAAGGCGGCGCTGTCGGCGGTGAACGGCGTCTGCCGATCGATTTCGAAGGAGACGACATCGCGCAGGCGATCGGCGGCGGCGGCGGGCAGCACGAGGCGGCGACGCAGGCCCGCGTTGGCGGGCAGCACCAGCCAGCGCGGAAGATCGGCGATGGAGGGGGCGAGGATGGTGGCGAGCGGATCGACGTCGACGGCGAGCACTTCACTCGCGGGGAGACGGCCGACATCGCGCACCACCGGACCTTCGACGCCGTCGAAGGTCTGCAGGCGCAGGTGCAGCGCATCGGGATCCTGCGCCAGCAACAGGCGATCGAGCCCGAGGCCAAGCGCGGCGCGCCAGCGCACCGGCAACCACGCCGCGAGCGAGCGCGACCACCACGACAGCCATCCGCCCGCGCCCGGCAGGACACGAGTCTGGATGCGGCCGATGCGGTCGCGCAGTGCATTCATCGCGGCGATGCTCCCTCCTCCCAACGCAGCGGCGTGTACGCCGAACCCGGCAATCCGTTCCCGCCAGCACGCACCACGACGCGCAGCATCGCTTCGCGTCCATCGCGAAGCCGTGCACGGCTGTCGATACTATACGTGCCGCTGCCACTGCTCACGAGCGGCTCGCCTCCTTCGAGGACGGGCGCGGGGCCTCCCGACGACGGATCCCATGCGCGTCGGCGACCGATCGCGCTGTCCGCGTCGATGCCCATCGCCTGCAACACCCCTGCCGACGCGAACGCCGGATCCGGGCGCGTTCGGCCGCTGTAGACGGTCAGGTCCGGGGCCACCTTCGCGTAGAGCGCGGGCGTCATGCCGAGGACCTGTTCGAGTTCGGCGACGCTTTCGAAGGGCGCGTCCTTCGCGCCGTAGGGGCGTTCGGCCGCGGCGTATTCGCCGTCCTCGGCGCCACCCTCGGGCTGCGTGAGCGAATCCGGGTCGCGCCAGTCCAGCACCGCGGCGGCCACGCGCCGCGCCTGTTCGTTGTCCAGGCCGCCCACGTTCTGGAACAGGGAGGCGAGCAAGGCGAGGTCCGCCTGGTTGAGGTCGATCTTGCCGTTCTCGTCGACGAGCGAGACCTGCACCTGTGCGTCGCCGAAGGTCCACTGGTAGGGACGACCGTCGGGCAGCCATTGGCGGCGCGGATCGGGATCGGCCGCGCGGACCAGTGCGTATTCGAGCCCCGCGCGCGCGACTTCGCCCGCGATCACGCCGCGGTGCAGCACGCGGCCCTGCAGGCCTTCGATGCTCGCGGTGAGCGCGAACGCACCGATCAGCGCGGTCAGCAGCGCGATCAGCCACAGCACGAGCAGCAAGGCCGCACCGCGCATGCGTGCGATGCGCACGGGTCGCGGGCGGCTCACAGCGCAGCCCCCTGGTATCCGCCGGCCAGCGGCAAGGCGACGATCATCGGAGGCCACGTGCGGCCGTCGGCATCGCGCAAGGTGATCTCGACCTGCACGGGCAGGTTGTCGCCGTTGTTCCAGGTCTCCACCCAGTCGGAGAGCCTGTTGTCTTCCGTCATGGCGCGGTAGCGGAAGGTCGCATCGTGCAGGTGGTCGGCGAGCACTTCCGGTTTGCGCGGCGGGTTGTCCGCGACGGTGGTGGCGCCGAGCACCATCGTGAACGCCACTTCCAGGCGCGGACCATCGGGCCCGTCGACGATGGTGAGCTCGTGCAGGTACGGGCCGCCGCGCCCGAGGTAGTCCGGCAGGTCGGCGACGAAGCGCATGTGGTCGCGGTCGCCTTCGAAACGGCGCGGCATGCCGGTGTCGGTGTTCATGCCGAACGCGATGGGGCGCGCGTTGCCGATGCGGCGGCGCAGGAACAGTTCGACCGCGCGCATGTGTTCGTTGCGTTGCGCGATCGCTTCGCCGCGTTGCGCGGTGGCGGTCGCCGCGCGCAGCGTGGCGAAGGCGAGCGCCAGGCCGGCCGCGAGCAGGATCGTCGCGAGCAGCACTTCGATCAGCGTGAAACCGCGGGCATGGCGGGCGCTCATTGCGGCGCTCCGTCCAACGCGTCGGGCGTCACCAGGCGCAGCGATTGCAGGTGCAGGCTGTCGCGCGGCGTGCCGTCGCCCCACTTCACCTGCAGGTCGAGCGACAGCAAGCGCGGCGCGGCGGGGTCGATGAGTTGCTGCGCAGCGTCGGATTCGCTCGGGTCCCGCCACGGCGCGACATCGAGCGCCCAGCGGTAACGCCCTTCTTCGAAATCGCCTTCGGTGTGGCCCGGGCGCAGCGGTTCGCCGACACCGAGTTGCGCGAGCAGCGATTGCGCGTGCATCGCCGCGCGCCCCGCATCGTCGGCCCAGCGCACCTGCCGCGTCGCGCCGGACAGTGTGCCGAGCAACAGGGTCAACGCGAGCGCGAGCACCGCGAAGGCGATGATCACCTCGATGAGCGTGTAACCCGCTTGGGTTGCGCGGCGCATCACGGCGCTGCCGCTCCGCGCGTGAGTTTCACTTCACCCGTGAGCCAGGCGACGTCGATATTCCACGCCGCGCCCTTCGCGGTGAGTTGCACGCGGCCGCCCGTGGACGCCCCGTCGGAGAAGAACTGGATCGCGCCCACGCCGCGCGTGGGCTGCACTTCGCGCGCGCCGAAGAAATTGATGCCGAACGCCTTGCCGACCTGGCCCTTGCGATTGTTCGGCGCAAGCCAGGTGCGCGCGGCCGGGTCGATGAGGAAACGCTGCGACTGTCCGGTGGAGATGGCCTGCGCGCGCGTGTAGCGCAACTGCGCGGCGATCTCCTTGGCCTCGGCGCGCACGCGCATGCCTGCGAATCCGCCCGTCACCATCGCGGCGGCGAGCACGCTCATCGCCGCGATGAGCAGCATCACGAGCATCACTTCCAACAGCGAGAAGCCGGACGCCCGGCGGTGCATCGCGCGGCGTCCGTGGGTGCGCATGGCTTACTCGAATGCGATGTCGGCGTCGACGCTGGAGCCGCCCGGCTTGCCGTCCTTGCCGAAGCTGACCAGGTCGAAGGGCTTGTTCTCGCCCGGCGCCTTGTATTCGAAGGGGTGGTTCCAGGGATCCTTGAGCTCGGACGTCTTGGCGTACGGGCCGAGCCAACCTTGTGCATCGCTCTGCACGAGTTCGTCGAGGTTGGCCGGCAGCGCGCCGGTGTCGCCCTGGAACTGCTGCACTTTCTCGGCGAGCGTCTGCACCTGCGCCTTGGCGAGGTTGACCTTGGCGCGGTCGCCGCCGCCGAGGATGCGCGTGGCGGCGAAGGCCACGATGCCGCCGATCAGCACGACGACCAGGATGATCTCGATGAGGCTGAAGCCGGACTGCGCCTGGCGCGGTGCGGGAGCACGAAGGGAACGATGAAAGGTCATGGGCATTTATCCGATGGCGTTCGTCAGATCGTAGATGGGGGTGAGCACGGCGAGGATGACGACCATGACGACGCCCGCGAGCAGCATCGTCACCACCGGCACCAGCGCCGCCAGCATGCGGTCGAGCGCCAGGCTCGTTTCCGCTTCGAACGTGTCGGCGGTCTTCAGCAGCATCGTGTCGAGCGCGCCGGATTCTTCGCCGACCTGGATCATCTGCAGCGCCAGGCGCGGGAAGCGCTTGCCGCGGCCCAGGGCCGTGGACAGGCCGACGCCGCCCTTCACTTCATTGGCTGCGGTTTCGACATCCGCCGCCAGCACGAGGTTCCCCAACACATTGCGGCCGATGCCCAGCGCGGTCAGCAAGGGCACGCCGTTGCGCAGCAGGGTGCCGAGCGTGCGCGCCAATCGTGCGGTTTCCAGCCGTGCCACCAACGGGCCGACGAATTTCTGCCGCAGCAGCCATTCATCGAACTTCACGCGAAATTCCGGGTCCCGCCGCTTGCGGTCGAACCACCACACCGCGAGCGCGGGGATGGCCACCAGCACGATCCACCAGTCGCGCACGAACAGGCCGATGCCCAGCACGATGCGGGTGAAGATCGGCAGCGTGGCATCCAGGCTCTCGTACATCGCGGCGAACTGCGGGACGACGTAGCCCAGCAGGAACAGCAGGCTGAAGCCGACCATCACCAGCAGGATGATCGGGTAGATCAACGCGTTGATCACCTTCCCGCGCAACGCGCGACTGCGCTCGAGGTAATCGGCCAGGCGCTGCAGCGTTTCGTGCAGCGAACCGCCCGCCTCGCCCGCGCGCACCATGTTCACGTACAGGCGGCCGAAGGTGCCGTGCTGGCGCTCCAGCGCCGTCGACAACGCACTGCCGCCGCGCACCGCATCGCGGATGTCGGCGATGGTGCGGCGTGCGCCTTCGTCTTCCGGCAATTCCAGCAGGATGGTCAGCGCGCGATCCAACGGCTGACCCGCGGCGAGCAGCGTCGCCAGCTGCTGCGTGAACTGCACGAGCCGCTCGCCCGCGAAGGGCTTGGGCTTGAACAGCATCTTCCATGTCGACTCGCCACCGCCTTCCGAAGCGAGCTTCGTTTCGACAGGCAAATGTCCCTGCTCCTGCAGGCGCACGGCCACTTCGCCGACGCTCGCGGCTTCCATCTGGCCGTCGAGCAGCTCGCCGCGTGAATTGAGGGCCTTGTAGCGGAACAGGGGCATCGTGGCCTCAGGCGTCTTCGGTGACGCGCAACACTTCTTCGATCGTCGTGACGCCGGCCAGCGCCTTCGTGATGCCGTCCTCGTACATCGTGCGCATGCCCGCCTTGCGCGCGAGCTGTTCGAGTTCGCCCATGCCGGCGTGGCGCATCACTGCGCGGCGGAGTTCGTCGTCCATGACGAGGAACTCCATGATCGTCGTGCGGCCGAGGTAACCGGTGGGCGAGAGTTCGGACGGACGCGGGTGGTACAGGTAGATGTCGCCTTCGCGCTGCCAGCGGCGCAGGCTGAACTTCTCGATCTCTTCCGGCGACGCGAGGTAACGCTCGGCATTCGTCGGTTCCAGGCGGCGCACGAGGCGCTGGGCGAGGATGCCGTTCACCGTGGACGTCAGCAGATAGTCTTCCACGCCCATGTCGAGCAGGCGCGTGATGCCACCGGCGGCGTTGTTCGTGTGCAGGGTGGAGAGCACCAGGTGGCCGGTGAGCGCGGACTGGATCGCGATGCGCGCGGTTTCCAGGTCGCGCATTTCGCCGATCATGATGATGTCCGGATCCTGGCGCACGATCGAACGCAGCGCGTTCGCGAAGTCCAATCCGATCTGCGGCTTGGCCTGGATCTGGTTGATGCCTTCGATCTGGTATTCGATCGGGTCTTCGACCGTGATGATCTTGACGTCGCTGGTGTTGAGCTTGCTCAGCGCCGTGTAGAGCGTGGTCGTCTTGCCCGAGCCGGTCGGGCCCGTCACCAGCAGGATGCCGTGCGGCTGCTCCAGCACGTGCTGGAACTGCGGGAGGAATTCGTCGGTGAAGCCGAGGCGGTGGAAGTCGAACACCACCGTTTCGCGATCGAGCAGGCGCATCACCACGCTTTCGCCGTGCGCGGTGGGCATGCTGCTCACGCGCAGGTCGAGTTCCTTGCCCTGCACGCGCAGCATGATGCGGCCGTCCTGCGGCAGGCGGCGTTCGGCGATGTTGAGCTTCGCCATGATCTTGATGCGGCTGATGATCGCGGCGGTGAGGTTGGCCGGCGGACCTTCGGATTCCTCGAGCACGCCGTCGATGCGGTAGCGCACCTTCAGGCGGTTTTCGAAGGGTTCGATATGGATGTCCGACGCACGCAGTTCCACCGCGCGCTGGATGATCAGGTTGACCAGGCGGATCACCGGCGCTTCGGACGCGAGGTCGCGCAGGTGTTCGACGTCGTCCATGTCGCCGGTTTCGCCTTCGGCGGTTTCGACGATCGCGCCCATCGCGCTGCGGCCCTGGCCGTGCCAGCGTTCGATCAGGTCGTCGATCTCCGAACGCAGCGCGATGCTCGCGCGCACCTCGCGGCCCGTGGCCAGGCGCACGGCGTCGAGCGCATAGAGGTCCTGCGGATCGGCGACCAGCACGTCCACGCCCTGCTCGGTCTCGGCGACCGGCACGACGTGGAACTGCTTCATGAATTTCGGGGAGAGCGCGACCGTCTCGGGCGGCAGCTCGGGGGCGTCCTTCGCACTGACCAGCGGCAGGCCGAGCACGGCCGAGGCGGTCTCGGCGTGGTCGCGCTCGGAGACCAGGCCCAGGCGTGCGAGCAGGCTCAGCAGGCTGCCCCCGGTTTCCTCCTGGAGGCGGCGGGCGCGGGCGAGGTCGGCGTCCTTCAGGCGGCCACGTTCGACCAGCGCCGACACGATGCGCTCGTCGGCAGCGACTTCGGTTCCACCCCCTGGCGGGGCGTCGACGATGGCGTTCATTCCGTCCTCCGGGCGCGGTTCTTGGGCCATCCGTGACCCGGGTCGCGACTGTAGCAGAGCGGTCGTGGGGGCCGACTCCCGCATGGGGGCCGGGGTCACTTGAAGCGTTCAGGCCTTTTGTCGGGAAGGATGACCGGCTTGAAGGAGGCGCGGCGTTCGCTGGAATTACCAGTCCTACAGGGGGACACCCTCATGTCATCGCGCCTCGCGTTCAGCCGGGGGTGGGCGACTGCCTTCCTCGTTTTGTCTGCTGCTTGTGTCCAGCCCGCCTGGGCGGCCTGCAACGGGAATCCCAAAGCCAAGATCGACCCGGACACGCAGACCGTGCCCGAGCGCACCGGGGGCAATCCCACCGTCGTGACGCTCGATGGATCGAAGTCGACGCCGGGGAACAACGATCTCGTGTTCGCCTGGACCTATCTCGGCAGCACGCCATCGGGCCTGACGGTGACCCTCAACAACACGACCGTGCAGAAACCGACGTTCGCCGCGCCGAGCGTGGGCGCCGCCGGCGCCGCGCTGAACTTCCGGCTCACGGTGACTTGCGGGAACCAGACCGATACCACCACCACGGTCATCAACGTCACCGACGTGTTCGTGAATTCCCCACCGGTCGCCTCCGGGTTCATCGCGCCGCTCAATGCAACCGAAGGCCAGACCGTCACCCTGGACGGCACCGGTTCGTCCGATCCCGACAACCAACCTCTGACGTATTCCTGGACACAGATTTCCGGCTCGCCGACGGTGACGCTCGCGGGCGCAGGCGCCGTGCGCACGTTCATCGCGCCGAACCTCCCCGCCACGACCACGCTCGGGTTTCGCCTCACGGTCTCCGACGGCACGTTGAGCAGCTTCACCGACAAAACGGTCAGCATCGTCTTCACCAACGATCCGCCGATCGCGGTGCTGGGTTGCCCCGCCGGCGGGGTGCGCAATGTCGATGAAGGCCAGTCGGTCACTTTCGACGCCAGCGGATCGAGCGATCCCGAAGGCGGCGCGCTGGCCTGGGCCTGGAGCCAGAACGCCGGCCTGCCGAACCTCGGCATCGGCGGTTTGACCACGTCTTCGATCACGTTCAACGCACCACACCTCGGCTTCCAGCAGCTCGGCGGCATGACCGTGACCGCGACGGTCACCGATCCGCTGCTGGCGTCCGCTTCGAAGTCCTGCGGCCTCTTCATCCGCGACGTGACCGCACCGGTGATCGTCGTCCCGAACGACATCACGGCCGAAGCGACCTCCGCCGCGGGCGCAAGCGTGCCCTACAGCGTGACGTCGCAGGATGCGGTGGAAGACCAGATCCCGCAGCCGCTCGCGTGCGTGCCGGCGTCCAACAGCGTGTTCGCGCTCGATGCGAACACCACGGTCAACTGCACCGACCACGACGCGAACAACAACACGTCGAACGCCAGCTTCAAGATCCTCGTGCGCGACACGACGCCGCCGATCCTCACGGTCCCCGGCGACACCGCCGTCGATGCGATCGACGCCAGCGGCGCGCCCGCGACGTTCACTGCAACGAAAGCCGACCTCGTCGACGGCACCGCGCCGGCGACCTGCGCGCCCGCCTCCGGCAGCCAGTTCCCGCTCGGCAACACGACGGTGAACTGCACCGCCGTCGATGCGCACAACAATTCAGCGGCGCCGAAGTCCTTCGTGCTCAGCGTGATGGACGTGACGAAGCCGACGATCGCGGGGCACGGCGACGAAGGCCCGCTGGAAGCGACCAGTGCGGCCGGCGCCGTATCGAACTACACACCGCCCGCCACGCACGACAACGTCGATCCGGACGGCGTCGCGACCTGCGTTCCGCCGCCGGGCACGACGTTCGCGCTGGGTAGCACGGACGTGAACTGCAGCGCGACGGACACTTCGGGCAACCACGCCGACGCCACGAGCTTCAAGGTCCTGGTGCACGACACGACGAAGCCGGTGATCGCTGCGCATTCGAACATCGACAACGTCGAAGCGACGTCCGCCGCGGGCGCACTGGTCGACTATCTCGCACCGACGTGGACGGACGCGGTCGACGGCAGCGGCAGCGCGAGCTGCACACCCGCCTCGCACACGACCTTCGCGCTCGACACGACCACCGTGCATTGCAACTACACCGACAACGCGGGCAACCCCGCGGATGAAACGACGTTCACGATCACGGTCGTCGACCACACGCCGCCGGGGATCGAGGTCCACGACAACCTTGCTGACGTCGAAGCGACCGGACCGAGCGGCGCCGTCGTTCAATACGATCCGCCGAAGTGGCACGACCTCGTGGACGGATCGGGCGATGCGGAATGCACGCCGGCGTCGGGCGGGACGTTCCCGCTCGGCCCGACGATCATCACCTGCTCGAAGACCGATGCGCACGGCAACGTCGCGGTCCCGACGACGTTCACCGTCGATGTCGTCGATACGACGCCGCCTGCAATCGATGACGTCGCGAACATCACCGGCATCGAAGCCACCGGCCCGAACGGCGCACCGGTCCACTACACCAATCCCGCCTGGCACGACCTCGTCAGCGGCGACGGCACCGCAAACTGCCTGCCGGCCGCGGACTCGACCTTCGCGCTCGGCACGACCACGGTGCATTGCCGCGCGCAGGACGGTGCGGGCAACAAGGCGACCAGCAGCTTCACCGTCACCGTGGTCGACACGACGCCGCCCACGCTGACGCTGCCTGCGGACATCACCGAAGAAGCGACCTCCCCCGCCGGCGCCGAGGTGACGTTCACCGCGACGGCCCACGACATCGTCAGCGGCGACGTGCCGGTGACATGTGCACCGCCCTCCGGCAGCACGTTCGGCCTGACCAATACCGAAGTGCAGTGCAGCGCGACGGATGGCGCCAACAACACCGCATCAGGCAGCTTCCACGTGCTCGTGCGCGACACGACGCCGCCGGCGCTCACGCTGCCGTCGACCACCACGCAGGAAGCCACCTCCGCAGCGGGCGCCGCCGTGACCTTCACCGCCACCGCGAACGACATCGTGAGCGGCAGCGTGCCGGTCGTGTGCACGCCCGCGTCGGGCGCCACCTTCGCGCTCGGCGACACCACCGTGCAATGCAGCGCAACCGACGGCGCGAGCAACACGGGGCATGGCAGCTTCCTGGTCAAAGTCGTCGACACCACGCCACCCTCGATCGCCCACAGCGATGACATCGCCGGCATCGAAGCGACAGGCCCGAGCGGCGCAGTCGTGACCTACACGAGCCCCAACTGGACCGACGCCGTCAGCGGCACCGGCACCGCGAGCTGCCTGCCCGCGTCCGGTTCGACCTTCGCGCTGGGCACGAGCGCCGTGACTTGCAGCGCGCAGGACGGCGCCGGCAACCATTCGACGAGTTCCTTCAACGTCACGGTCGCCGACACCACTGCGCCTGGGCTGACGCTGCCCGCGAACTTCTCGAAGGAAGCCACCGGTCCGGGCGGCGCGGTGGCAACATTCAGCGCTTCGGCCTACGACCTCGTGAGCGGCAACGTGCCGATCTCGTGCGCGCCGACTTCAGGCAGCACGTTTGCCCTCGGCACGACGACGGTGAACTGCAGCGCCTCCGACACGCACGGCAACACCGGGCACGGATCGTTCCAGGTCACGGTGGTCGACACGACGAAGCCCGTGCTCTCGCTGCCGACGGACTACACCGGTGAAGCCACCGGCCCGTCGGGCCGCGCGGTGACCTTCAGCCCGACCGCCAACGACATCGTCAGCGGCAACGTGCCCGTCTCCTGCACGCCGGCCTCGGGCAGCACCTTTGCGATCACCACCACGGCGGTGAACTGCAGCGCCACCGACGGCGCCGGCAACACTGCGAACGGGAGCTTCAACATCACCATCCGCGACACGACGCCCCCGAACATCTCGGCCCATGCGGCGGTGAATGCGATCGCCGCGGCCAGCGCCGGTGCCTACGTGACCTGGACCGACCCGACCGCCAACGACATCGTCGACGGCGCACGCCCGGTCACGTGCACGCCGGCATCGGGCACGTGGTTCAACGCGGGCGGGAGCACGGTGACGTGCAAGTCGAAGGACACGCGCAACAACGAAGCCACGAGCACCTTCCCGGTGAACGTCACCTTCGCGTTCAGCGGGTTCTTCAGCCCGGTCGACAACCTGCCGACCGTCAACATCGTGAACTCCGGCCAGGCGATCCCGGTGAAGTTCTCGCTCGGCGGCAACCAGGGCCTGGCGATCTTCGCGGACGGCTATCCGCGCTCGGTGGTGATGACGTGCACCGGCACGCTGACCGACGCGATCGAGGAAACGGTCACCGCCGGCAACAGCTCGCTGAGCTACGACACCGGCACCGCGCGCTACAACTACGTGTGGAAGACCGACAAGGCGTGGGCTGGCACGTGCCGCCAGTTGCAATTGAAGTTCATCGACGGCTCGATGCAGACCGCGAACTTCAACTTCAAGAAGTGATGCAACGAAGAAGGCCCGGGGAAACCCGGGCCTTCTGCTTTCAACCGATCGCCTTGCGCGCGTTGCGGAAAATCCGCATCCACGGGCTGTCGTCGGCCCACTCGCGCGGTGCCCAGCTGTAGTTCGCGCTGCGCAGCGTGCGCTCCGGGTGCGGCATCAGGATGGTGACGCGGCCGTCGGTGGTGGTCAGGCCGGCGATCGCATCGGGCGAGCCGTTCGGATTGGCGGGATACACGCCGGCGGGGCGACCGTCGCCATCGACGTAGCGCAGGGCGACATGCGCCTTCCCTGCATCCGTGTCGTTCGCGAACGACGCGCGGCCTTCGCCGTGCGCCACTGCCACGGGGATGCGCGAACCGACCATATCGCGCAGGAACAGCGACGGCGATTCGAACACTTCCAGCAGCGCCAGGCGTGCTTCGTACTGTTCGCTGCGGTTGCGCAGGAAGCGCGGCCAGTGCTCCGCACCCGGGATGATCGGCTTGAGCTGCGCGAGCATCTGGCAGCCGTTGCACACGCCCAGCGCAAAGGTATCGGCGCGTTCGAAGAAGCGCGCGAAGGCTTCGCGCATCTCCGGGCGTTCGAGCACCGAGGTGGCCCAACCGCGGCCGGCGCCCAGCACGTCGCCGTAGCTGAAGCCGCCGCACGCGACGAAACCGCTGAAGTCTTCCAGGCGCGCGCGACCAGCGATGAGGTCGCTCATGTGCACGTCCACCGCGGCGAAACCGGCGCGGTCGAACCCGTAGGCCGTCTCGACCTGGCTGTTGACGCCCTGCTCGCGCAGGATCGCCACGCGCGGACGCGCACCCGTCGAAATGTACGGCGCGGCGATGTCTTCGGCCGGATCGAACGTGAGCTTCGGCTGCAGGCCCGGCGCGTCGAAGCGACGCACGCTGGCGTGTTCCTCGTCCGCGCATTCAGGGTTGTCGCGCAGGCGCTGCATGGCGTGCGTGACCGACCACCAGGCATCGAACAAGGTTTCCCAACGCCACTCGGTGACCAGGCTGCCGTCGGACATGACGCGCACGGCCGGCGCCGTGGTCGGGCGTGCGATGCGCTGCGCGCAATCGATCAGGCCGTGGCGCGCCACCATGTCGGCGAACTCGGCGCGGTCTTCCGCACAGATCTGCACCAGCGCACCGAGTTCCTCGTTGAACAACGTGCGGAACGGATCCTCGCCCCAGCCGTCGAGCGAGATGTCGAGGCCGAGGTGCGAGGCGAAGGCCATTTCGCACAACGCAGCGAACGCGCCGCCGTCGGAACGGTCGTGGTAGGCGCACAGGAGGCCGGCGTTGCGCGCGTCGCGGATCAGCTCGAAGAAGGCGCGCAGGCGCTGCGGATCGTCGAGGTCCGGCACCGGGCCCGCGAACGCAGGCAGCGCATGCGTGCCGGCGCCCGCATCGGGATGGCACTGCGCCAGCACGGAACCGCCGAGGCGCTGCTTGCCGCCGCCCAGGCCGATCAGCCAGATTTCCGAATCGGTGTCGCGCGCCAGCAGCGGCGTGAGTTGCTTGCGCACATCGTCGACCGGCGCGAAGGCGGACACGATGAGCGACACCGGCGACACGGACTTCTGCGCGATGCCATCGCAGTGCCACTGCGCCTGCATCGAAAGCGAATCCTTGCCCACCGGGATGCTGAGGTCGAGTTGCGGCGCGAGCTCCAGGCCCACGGCGCGCACGGCATCGAACAGCTTGGCGTCTTCGCCCGGGTGGCCGGCGGCGGCCATCCAGTTGGCGGAGAGCTTGATGCGATCGAGGGCTTGCACCGGCGCGGCGCACAGGTTGGTGATCGCTTCGCCCACGGCCATGCGCGCGGCGGCGGCGGCGTCGAGCAGCGCGAGCGGCGTGCGTTCGCCCACGGACATCGCTTCGCCCGCGAAGGTCGCGTAATCGGCGAGCGTCATCGCGCAGTCCGCGACGGGCATCTGCCACGGGCCGACCATCTGGTCGCGCGCGGTGAGGCCGCCGACGGTGCGGTCGCCGATGGTGATCAGGAAGTTCTTCGACGCGACGGTGGGATGCGCGAGCACGCGCAGGCCGGCATCGTTGAGGTCGAGCGCGTGCGTGAGCAGTTCCGGCCAACGCGGCGCAGGCGGCGTGGTGGTGTCGCGATGCATCTTCGGCGGCTTGCCGAAGAGCACGTCCATCGGCAGGTCGATCGCACGGTCGTCCGGGAGCGCATCGACCGTGGCGCCCTTGGCGACCACGAGGCGTTCTTCCGCGGTCGCATGGCCGACGACGGCGAAGGGGCAACGTTCGCGCAGGCACAGCGCCGCGAATTCGCCGACGCGATCGGGCGCGATGCCCAGCACGTAGCGTTCCTGCGATTCGTTGCACCACAACTGCATCGGCGACAGCGACGGGTCGTCGGTCGGCACACGGTCCAGGTCGATCACGCCGCCCACGCCCGAGTCGTGCAGCAATTCGGGGATCGCGTTCGACAAACCACCCGCACCCACGTCGTGGATCGAGAGGATCGGATTGTCGTCGCCGAGCGCGACGCAGCGATCGATCACTTCCTGCGCGCGACGCTCCATCTCGGGGTTGTCGCGCTGCACGGAGGCGAAGTCGAGGTCTTCGGCGCTTTCGCCCGAGGCCACCGAACTCGCGGCGCCGCCGCCGAGGCCGATGAGCATCGCCGGGCCACCGAGCACGATCACCGCATCGCCCGGCGAGAGCGGACGCTTGGCCACCATGCTGCGATCCATCGCGCCGTATCCGCCGGCGAGCATGATCGGCTTGTCGTAGGCGCGGACCAGGCCATCGCCTTCGGCGAGCTCGAACGCGCGGAAGTAACCGTTGAGGTTCGGACGACCGAATTCGTTGTTGAACGCGGCGGCGCCGAGCGGACCGTCGGTCATGATCTCGAACGCGGAGGCCATGCGCGGGTTCAGCGCGCGCGGCGATTCCCAGGCTTGCGGCAGCGTCGGGATGCGCAGGTGCGAAACGGAGAAGCCGCACAGGCCCGCCTTCGGGCGGCCGCCGCGACCGGTGGCGCCTTCGTCGCGGATTTCACCGCCCGCGCCGGTGGACGCACCTGGGAACGGCGAGATCGCCGTCGGATGGTTGTGCGTTTCGACCTTGATGCAGAACGCGCCGGGCGTGGCCGGCTCGCTGCGGTATTCGTGCGTGTGCGGATCGGGGCGGAAGCGTTGCACCACTTCGCCCTCCACCACCGCCGCGTTGTCGCTGTAGGCCGAAAGCGTGTGCTGCGGCGTCTTCGCGTGCGTGTGCTTGATCATGCGGAACAGCGAGGTCGCCTGTCCGTTCGCATGCTGGTCGCGGCCGTCGATGGTCCACGACGCATTGAAGATCTTGTGGCGGCAGTGCTCGGAATTCGCCTGCGCGAACATCATCAGTTCGACGTCGTGCGGGTCGCGGGCGAGTTCGCCGTAGCGATCGCGCAGGTAGTCGACTTCGTCCTGCGCCAGCGCAAGGCCGAGGCGCGTGTTGGCGGATTCGAGCGCCGGGACAGGCACGACTTCCAGCGGCGACTTCGGCGGCGTGCGGAACAACGCGGCGCCGGCATCGCGGTCGGCGACGAGCGATTGCGTCATCGGATCGTGCAGCAGGCGGGCGAGCGCGGTCTGCGTCGCCAAATCGTCCGGCCAACCGGTGAGGTCGATGCGCAGGCCGCGTTCGACGCGCTGCACGGGCAGGCTCGCGCCGTGCAGGAGTTCGGTGGCCTTGCTGGCCCACGGCGAAATCGTGCCCAGGCGCGGCAGGACGTAGCGCGATACCGCGCCGTCGGCGCGCGGCGCCGTGGCGTCGCCTGCCTCGAGGATGCGGTCGAGTGCGGCGCGATCGATGCGGGCGTCCGCGTCGGCGGGCTGCACCCAGTATGTGAACCAGGCACCGGCGATGCGGAGCGAGGGAGCCAGCGCGCGGAGGCGCGCTTCGAGCCGTTCGCGACGGAACGGCGACAGGGCCTGTTGGCCCTCGAGAACGATCATCGGGTGGGAGACCGTTGGAACGGGCCCGGCATTGTACCGGGCCCGCGCGCCGCGTTCCTCTTTACGGCCCGGGGACCGGTCTTATCGGCTCCCGCCGGCGGTGGCGACCTTGTCGGTGGCGCCCGATTTGGTCGTGTCCTTGCCTGCGGCCAGTTCGTCCAGGGCGGCGCGCAGCTTGGCGGGCTCGAGGTAGCCGCCCAGTTCGGTGCCGTCGGGGGCCAGGATCATGGGGGTGCCCGTGAGCCCGGCGCGGCGGCCGATGTCGTATTCCATCGTCACCGGGTTGGCGCAGTTGCTCGGCGGCGGCGGGCGGTCCTGCTTGGCGTCGGTCAGGGCCTTGCGGCGGTCCGGGGCGCACCACACGGCCACCATCTTCTTGTAGTCGTCGCTGCCCAGGCCCATGCGCGGGAAGGCCAGGTACTGCACGGCGATGCCCTGCTTGTTGTATTCGGCGATCTGGCTGTGGAACTTGCGGCAGTAGCCGCATTCCACGTCGGTGAAGACCGAGACCGTGTACTTGGCGTTCGGCGGCGCGAACACGATGCGATCCTTCGCGGGCACGGTCGCCAGCAGCTTGCGGCGGAGCTTGTTCATGCTCTCCTTCGCAAGGTTTTCCTTCGAGGCGGTGTCGTACAGCGCGCCCTGGAACAGGTACTTGCCGTCGTCGCTGATGTAGAAGACCTGGCCGTCGACGATCGCTTCGCGGAAACCCTTCATGGGCGCGGCGCCGATCGCGTCGATGCGGACGGCCGGATTGATCCCGCGGATCACGTCGCGGGCGCGGGCTTCGGGCGAGCCGGCCACGACCGGGACATCGAGGCTCGCGCCGGAGGCGACCACGCGACGCGATTGCGCGCCGGGCTTGGCGGCGACGGCCGGGGCGGCGTCCTGCGCGCAGGCCGCCAGGCTGAGGACGGCGCAGGTCAGGGCGAGGAGGAGACGATTCATCGGCATTTCCGTGAGGGGAAGCCCGAGGCCGGGGGGCCGGGGCGATGGACGGGATTCTGGCACGGTGCCACGGGCGGGCCAGTACCGCTGGTCACGCTTAAGCGTGCGGTCGGCGCCCATTCATCCCCTTGGATGATGTTTCGCATGCAGCTTCTGCAAATGTTCGCGTGCCACGAGCGTGTAGATCTGCGTGGTCGACAGCGAACTGTGGCCGAGGAGCAACTGCAGCGCGCGCAGATCCGCGCCACGGTTGAGCAGGTGGGTGGCGAAGCTGTGGCGCAGACCGTGCGGGCTGATGCGGCGCGGATCGATGCCGGCGACGACGGCGTATTGCTTTACCAGGCGCCAGAAACGGCCGCGCGTGGGCGCTTCCCCGTCGGGTTCGAGGAACAGCGGCGCGAGCGCGCGCTTGCCCGCCAGGTGCGGGCGCGATTCCGCGAGATAGCGTTCGAGCCAGTGCTGCGCTTCTTCGCCGAGCGGCACCATGCGTTCCTTGCTGCCCTTGCCCATCACGCGCAGCACGCCCTGGCGCAGGTTGAGCCCGGTGGCCGGCAGGTTGACCAGCTCGCTCACGCGCAGGCCGCAGGCATACATCAGTTCGAACATCGCGCGGTCGCGCAGGCCGAGCGGCGTGGCGACGTCCGGCGCGGACAGCAGCGCGTCGATCTGCGCTTCCGTCAGCGCCTTGGGCAGTGAACGCGGCAGCTTGGGCGGATCGATCAGCGCGCTGGGATCGTCTTCGCGTTCGCGGCGCCGCACGCAATGCGCGAAGAAGGCGCGCAGCGTCGACAGCAAACGCGAATTGCTGCGCGGCGAGTAGCCTTCGCGCGTGCGCTCGGCGAAATATTCGAACAGGGCCGCGCGATCGGCACCCGCGAGCCCGCCGCCGCGGCCTTCGCGCCAGCGTGCATACCCCTCCAGGTCGCGGCGGTAGCTTTCGAGCGTGGCCTGCGCGACGCCCGATTCGGCCCACAGCGCATCGAGGAACCGGGCGATGGCGCGTTCGTCCTCCTCCGGCACCGGTGCGCGGCTCAGCGCGAGGGAACGACGTTGCGCGGGCGTGGACGACATGCGTCGAGCTTAGCGCGCGCACCGGGTGGCGACGGCTATCCTTGTGCGATGACCGACACCGCCGCCCCGCCCGCCCCTGCCCCCAAGCCCGCCGCGCTGGTGTTCTGGCGCCTGCTCGCCCTGTGTTACGACGCGCTGCCCGTCATTGCGTTGTGGATGGTGATCGGCACGGCGTTCGTCGTCGGCATGGCGGCCATCCTCCACGACCCGCGCGCCTACGTGCATCCGTGGAGCGCGCTCAACTGGATCGAATGGGCGATCTGCTGGTTCGTGGGCGGCCTGTATGCGGTGGTCAGCTGGCGTCGCGGCGGACAGACGCTCGGCATGCGTCCGTGGCGTTTGTTCGTGAGCCTGGACGACGGCGCGCGCCCGGGTTGGCGTGCGCTGTGGATCCGCTACGCCGTCGGCACGCTGTCGCTGCTCGCGGGGGGACTCGGATTCTGGTGGGCGTGGTTCGACCGCGACCGCAAGACCTGGCACGACCGCGCCAGCGGCACGATCATGCGGCGCAGACGCAAGGGCGAGTGACGCGCTAGCCGCTGCGGCGGCGGAACAGCGCGAAGGACGTTCCCAGCATCACGATGAGCGGCAATGCGTACGCGATGCGGATGTCGAAGCGATACGCCTGCGCCAGGTTGCCGAACATCGTCTGCAGCATCCAGAACCCGAGCGCGAACACGATGCCGATGAACAAGCGCTTGCCCGCGCCGCCGCTGCGCAGCGAACCGAACGCAAAGGGCACGGCGGCCAGGCACAAGGCCAGCACGTTGAGCGGGTAGAACCAGCGGCCCCAGTAGATCTCTTCGAAATCGCTGGAATCCAGGCCGTTGCGCTTGAAGTAGGCGATGCTGCTGGCGAGTTCGCTGGAGGGCAGGTAACGCGGGCGGGTGACGCTCGCGGCGAGCGCGGCGTCGTCCAGTTGCGTCTTCCAGCGTTCCATCGGCACGTGTTCCTGCTGCACCGAGGTCGCGCCGAAACGCGTGCGCGTGACGTCGCGCAGGATCCAGCCCGTCGGACGATGCTCGGCGATCGCGGCGTTGGCGATCGACGCCAGGCGCCCGTCCTCGGCGAACTGGTAGAGGCTGACGTTGTTCAATTCCAGCCAGCGATCGTGGCCGGAGATGCGCTGCTGGCCCGAACTCGCGTTGAGGAACATGTCGCCCTCGCGCGCCCACACGCCGGCATATTGCGACATGATCGCGTTGTTCGATTTCGCTTCGGCCTTGGTCGTGTCGGCCATGCGCTGCGCCCACGGCGCGAGGAATTCGCCGTTGAGCACCATCGCCACGGTGAGCAGGCCCAGGGCCAATGCCACGGCGCCACTTAGGCGGCGGCGCGAGAGGCCCAGCGCGCGCAACGCGGTGAGTTCGGAACTCGCGGCGAGCTGGCCCAGGCCCATCAGGGCGCCGACAACGGCGGCACTGGGGAACAGCGCATACGCGCGCCGCGGCGCGGTGTAGAGCACGGAGAGCAGCGCCTGGAGGAAGTCGTAGCCCCCGCCGAGGTCGCCCAGTTCGCCGATCAGCATTGCCTGCAGCAGGTCCAGGCCCAGCACGATCGCCCAGGTGATCAGCACGGAGGTCAGCACGACGCGGCCGACGTACACGTCGTGCATCTTCGGGAACGGCGTCACTGCGCTTTCTCCCCGCCGAACCAACGCGAACGCGCCATGCGCCCGTCGCGCAGGTACAGCCACACCGCGAACACCATCAGCGGGACGATCAACCACCACAGGCCGAGCACGGCCGGCGTCTTGCCATCGGCGATCCACGTCTGGCCGAGGATCGTGAAGTTCATGGCGACGAGATAACCGAGGAAGGCGAGCAGCACGCGCCCGTAGCGCGCCTGGCGCGGACCGCTGCGCGACAGCGGTACGGCGATCAGCGCGAAGGCCAGCGTCAGGAAGGGCGGCGCGATGCGGTGGTGCAATTGCGCGGCGGCTTCCGGGCGCGGATCGGCCAGCAGCTCCATCGTCGTCTTCAGTTCCGGATCGTCCTCGGGACGCTTGGCCGCCGTGTCGGGCAAGCGCATGTCGTTGCGCGCGTAGCGCATCAGGCGGAAATCGCGGCCCTTCTGCGCGGGACCTTCGACGCGGAAGCCATCGTCCAGGCGCAGGTAGCGCGTGCCGTCGGTGTCCAGGTAGAGCGTTCCGGTCTGCGAGGTGCTCACGTCGACGCGGTCGCCCTGCGCGCGATGCACGAACATGTGCGCGAAGTGCCGGCCGTCCGCCGTCATCTCGCCCACGTAGACCACGCCGCCGTTGTTGGGCAGGGCGGTGAAGCGACCGGGCTCCAGGCCCGTCAGCAACAGGCTGCGATTGGCTTCCCACACCATCTGGTTGCCGATCTTCCGCGCGGCCGGGCCAAGCCACAGCGCACAGATGGCCACCACGAACACCACCGGAAGGGCCACCCACATCACCGGCCGCAGCAAGCGACGGGGGCCCACCCCGATCGACGCCAGGACCGGCATTTCCGAATCGCGGTACAGGCGGCCGAGCGCCAGCAGCAGGCCCAGCATCAGCGCCAGCGGGAGCAGGATGGGGAGGAAGTTGATCAGGCGAAGGCCCAGCTGCGACAGCAGCAGGCCTGCGGGCACCTTGCCACGGGCGATTTCGCCCAACAGGTCCGCAAATACGCCGCCGAGGCTGATGAGGCCGAGCACGACGAGCGTGGCGAACAGGGACTGGGTGAATTCCCGCGTGAGGTAGCGGTCCAGCTTCGGCATCGGGCCTCGTTGCTCTAGAATCCCGCGTTCGTTTCGCGCGTTGAGCGTCGATTGTACGGAATTCCACCCAAATCCCCCGGTAAGGTGCGATGTCCCTCGAATTCACCCTGAATCCTTCGGCGCCTGCGGGCGTCGCCACCGACTGCGTCATCGTCGGCGCCTTCGCCGACGACAGCCTCGCGCCCGCGGCGCAGGCCATCGACGCGGCCAGCGGCGGCAAGCTCAAGGCGCTCGTCACCCGCGGCGACGTCAGCGGCAAGACCGGCCGCACGGCGCTGCTGCACGACCTGCCCGGCGTGGCCGCCGCGCGCGTGCTGGTCGTCGGCCTCGGCGACCGCGACAAGTTCGGCACCGCGCAATACCTCAAGGCCGTCGGCGACGCCGCGCGCGCGCTGCGCACCGGCCCGATCGCCAATGCGCTGTTCACGCTGTCCGAGCTTCCCGTGAAGGAGCGCGACGCCGCCTGGAACATCCGCCAGGCCGTGGTCGCCGCCGCCCATGCGTGCTACCGCTACACCGCCACGCTCGGCAGCAAGAACAAGAAGCGCGACGAAACCGGCCTGAAGGCGCTGGCCATCGCGGGCGACGACGCGCACGCGCTCGCACAGGGCAAGGCGATCGCCGCCGGTGTCGCGTTCTCGCGCGAACTGGGCAACCTGCCGCCGAACATCTGCAACCCGGGTTACCTCGCGCAGCAGGCGCAGGAATTCGCCGCGCGCTTCCCGCAGGCCGAATGCGAGGTGCTCGGCCGCGATGCGATGCACGAACTCGGCATGGGCTCGCTGCTCGCCGTCGCGCAGGGTTCGGCCAACGAGCCGAAGCTGATCGCACTGAAGTGGAACAACGGCGGCGACGCCAAGCCCTTCGTGCTCGTCGGCAAGGGCATCACCTTCGATACCGGCGGCATCAACCTGAAGGTCCAGGGCGGCATCGAGGAAATGAAGTACGACATGTGCGGCGCCGCGACGGTGATGGGCACCTTCGTCGCCGCGGTCGGCATGCAGTTGCCGATCAACCTGGTCGTGCTCGTGCCGGCGGTTGAAAACATGCCCGACGGCAACAGCTATCGCCCGTCCGACGTGATCACCGCGATGTCGGGCAAGACCATCGAAGTCGGCAACACCGACGCCGAGGGCCGCCTGATCCTGTGCGACGCCCTCACCTACGCGCAGCGCTACGAGCCGCAGGCGCTGGTCGACGTCGCCACGCTCACCGGCGCCTGCGTCATCGCGCTCGGCAAGTACGCCAGCGGCCTGATGAGCAAGCACGACGACCTGGCCGGCGAACTTCTCGCCGCGGGCGAAACCACGTTCGACCGCGCGTGGCGCCTGCCGCTGTGGGACGAATACCAGTCGCTGCTCGAGTCGAGCTTCGCCGACGTCTACAACATCGGCGGCCGCTGGGCCGGTGCGATCACCGCGGGTTGCTTCCTGGCGCGCTTCACCGAAGGCCAGCGCTGGGCGCACCTGGACATCGCGGGCGTGGCGAACGACGAAGGCAAGCGCGGCATGGCCACCGGTCGCCCGGTCGGCCTGCTTTCGCAGTGGTTGCTGGATCGCGCGGCCTGACGTGCCGCGCGCCGACTTCTACCTGATCGCCAAACCGCGCTTCCGCGCGGAACCTTTGCGTCTTGTGTGCGAACTCGCACGCAAGGCGCACGACGCGGGGATCTGGACGCTGATCCTCGCGCGCGATGCGCAACAGGCCGAGCTGCTCGACGACCTGTTGTGGGACATGGGCGAGGACGCCTACATCCCGCACCAGATCGCAGGCGCCGACATCGACGAGGACGAGGCCGCGGTGTTGATCGCGCCGCCCGACATCGATGCCCCGTTGCGCCCGATCGTGATCAACCTGCGCGACGGCGCAGTGGAAGGCGCAGTGGAACGCGTCCTGGAAGTGGTGCCCGCGGACGAAAGCGCCCGCGGCCCCCTGCGCGAACGCTGGAAGCATTACCAGGCGCGCGGTTTCGAAGTGAACAAGCACGACATGTGAGCGTATGAGCGACAGCCTGGCCCCCAGCTACGATCCGTCCAATTTCGAATCCCGCCTCTATGCGGAGTGGGAAGACGCAGGCGTCTTCCGCGCGCGCGGCAAGGGGCAACCCTATGTCGTGCTGCTGCCGCCGCCGAACGTCACCGGCACGCTGCACATGGGCCACGCCTTCCAGCACACGCTGCAGGACGCGTTGGTGCGTTACCACCGCATGCGCGGCTTCGATGCGCTCTGGCAGATGGGCACCGACCACGCGGGCATCGCGACGGAAATGGTGGTGGCGCGCAATCTCGGCCGCGAAGGCCTGACGCGCGACGACCTCGGCCGCGCGGGCTTCATCGACAAGGTGTGGGAGTGGCGCGAGGAAAGCGGCCACACGATCGAACGCCAGATGCGCCGCCTGGGCACCTCGGGCGATTGGTCGCGCAGCGTGTTCACGATGGATGCGACCTACGCGTCCGCGGTGATCGAATCCTTCGTGCGCCTGTATGAAGACGGGTTGATCTATCGCGGCCAGCGCCTCGTCAACTGGGATCCGGTGCTGAAGACCGCGATCTCGGACCTTGAAGTCGTCAACGAAGAGGAAGACGGCCACCTGTGGTCGATCACCTACCCGCTCGCCGATGGCAGCGGTTCGCTGGTCGTCGCGACCACGCGCCCGGAAACGATGCTCGGCGACACCGCGGTGATGGTGCATCCGGAAGACGAGCGCTACGCGCACCTGATCGGCAAGACCGTGAAGCTGCCGCTCACCGATCGCGAGATCCCGGTGATCGCGGACGCCTACGTCGATCGCGAATTCGGCACGGGCGTGGTGAAGGTCACGCCTGCGCACGACTTCAACGACTACCTCGTCGGCCAGCGCCACGACCTGCCGATGATCAACATCTTCACGCCGGACGCGGTGACCAACGCGAACGTGCCGGAGCAGTACCGCGACCTCGACCGCTACATCGCACGCAAGCAGGTGGTCGGCGACCTCGAGGCGCAGGGCCTGCTCGTCGAAGTGAAGCCCCACAAGCTGCAGGTGCCGCGCGGCGATCGCACGGGCCAGGTGATCGAGCCCTATCTCACGGACCAGTGGTTCGTGAAGATGGACGGGCTCGCCAAGCGCGGCATGGAACTGGTGGAAAGCGGTGACGTGAAGTTCGTGCCGCCGAACTGGATCAACACCTATCGCCACTGGATGGAGAACATCCAGGACTGGTGCATCAGCCGCCAGCTCTGGTGGGGCCATCGCATCCCGGCGTGGTACGACGCGAACGGCAAGATCTACGTCGGCCGCAGCGAAGACGACATCCGCCGCCGCCACCACCTGCGCGACGACGTTGCGCTGCTGCAGGACAGCGACGTGCTGGAAACGTGGTTCTCCTCGCAGCTGTGGCCGATCGCCACGATGGGCTGGCCGAGCGAACACCGCATGGGCGACCTCGGGCTCGACCGTTACGTGCCCTCCTCCGTGCTCGTCACGGGCTTCGACATCATCTTCTTCTGGGTCGCGCGCATGATCATGGCGACCGACCATCTCGTGAAGCGCGTGCCGTTCCGCGACGTCTACATCACGGGTCTGGTCCGCGACAAGGACGGCCAGAAGATGTCGAAGTCGAAGGGCAACATCCTCGACCCGATCGACATCATCGACGGCATCGAACTGGAATCGCTCGTCGCCAAGCGCACCACGGGCCTGATGAAGCCGGAAACCGCGCCGAAGATCGAGAAGGCCACCCGCAAGGAATTCCCCGACGGCATCGCGGCGCACGGCGCCGATCCGCTGCGCTTCACGATGGCTTCGCTCGCCGGCCCCGGCCGCGACATCAAGTTCGACATGGGCCGCGCCGAGGGCTACAAGAATTTCTGCAACAAGTTGTGGAACGCCACGCGCTTCGTGTTGATGAACACCGAGGGCAAGGTGTTCAGCGGCAAGCCCGCGGCGATGACGGATGCGGAGAAGTGGATCCTGGCGCGCCTGGAGAACGCGACGGTGCAGGCCGCCGCGCACTTCGCCTCCTACCGCTTCGACCTGCTCGCGCAGTCGCTGTACGAGTTCGCCTGGAACGAGTTCTGCGACTGGTTCGTCGAGCTCGCCAAGCCCGCGCTCAACGGCACCGATGCGGCGGCTGCGGACAGCACGCGCCACACGCTGCTGCACGTGCTCGAATCGCTGCTGCGCCTGCTGCATCCGTTGGTGCCCTTCGTCACCGAAGAACTGTGGCGCAGCGTTGCGCCGCGCCTGTCCATCGATGCCGCGACGATCTCGCTGCAGGCCTATCCGGAGGCCGGCGACAACGCCGGTGATTTCGCGGGCGCCGAAGCCGACGTCGAATGGCTGAAGTCGATGGTCTCTGCCTTGCGCCGCATCCGCAGCGAACTCGGCGTATCGCCGACCAAGCAGATCACACTGCTCGTGCAGGGCGGCGGCGAAGCCGAATGCAAGCGCATGGGCCGCTTCGATTCGCAGCTGCGCTTCCTCAACCGCATCGAGAAGATCGACGTGCTGCACGGCGAACCGCCGGCGGCGGCCGCGGGTCTGGTCGGTGAGATGAAGTTGTTCGTGCCGCTGGAAGGCCTGGTCGACCTTGGCGCCGAACGCACGCGCCTGGACAAGGAGCTCAAGCGCGTCGAAGGCGAACTCGCGAAATCGCAGAACAAGCTCGCGAGCGAAACCTTCGTGCAGAACGCGCCGGCCGCGGTGGTCGAACAGGAGCGCCAGCGCCTTGCCGATTGGGGCGCGCAACGCGACGCGCTGGCCGCGCAACGCGCTCGACTGGGCTGAAGACACGCGGCCGTCGGCGATGCAGCTCTCTGCGTACGCCACCGGCCGCGACAACAACTTCAACCTGATCCGCTTCCTCGCGGCGTTCACGGTCCTGTTCAGCCACAGCTTCGCGCTCGCGCTGGGGCCCGGCGACCACGAGCCTTGGTTCGCGCGCATCGGCTACACGCCCGCGTCGGTGGCGGTCGATGTGTTCTTCGTCACCAGCGGGTTCCTGGTGACAGCGAGCCTGTTCCGCCGCGGGAGCGCGGATTGGATCCGCGCCCGCGCACTGCGCATCCTGCCGGCGCTCATGGTCATGTCGGCGCTGCTCGTGTTCGTGCTCGGGCCGCTGTTCACGACAAACGCGCTCGCTGCGTATTTCGGCGACTCCGACACCTGGCGCTTCCTGGCGAAGAACGCGACGACGCTGTTCGGTGTGAAGCTGCGGCTGCCGGGCGTGTTCGCGGACAACCCGATGGCGCGCATGGTCAACGGGTCGTTGTGGACCATGCCGTTCGAACTGCGTTGCTACATCACGCTGGCAGTGGCGTGGTGGTGGGTGCGGTTTGCGTCGTCGGACGCGCAACGCATGTTCACGCGCGTGGTGGTCGTTGCGACTGCAGGCATGCTCGTCGGCTTGTGGTGGTCGCACGACGCGGGCCTGCGCGAATGGCATGCGTTCCGGCTGTTCTTCATGTTCTTCAGCGGCACGGCGTTCTGGCTGCTGCGCGATCGCATCCCGATGCGCGGCTGGATCGCGGCGTTGCTGGCGGGCGTGGCGTGCATCGGCGCGTGGCAACCGGCGCTGTTCCTCTGGACCTACCCGCCCGTGATTGCCTACCTCGTGCTGTGGTGCGCCTATGTGCCGGGTGGCGCATTGCGCGCCTACAACCGCGTGGGCGACTACTCCTACGGCGTCTACATCTATGCCTATCCGGTGCAGCAGGCGGTGATCGCCGCGTCTCCGGGGATCGGCGTGGCCGCGACCTTCTTCGCGGCCACCGCGATCACGCTGCCCCTGGCGTTCGCGTCATGGCACCTGGTCGAGAAGCCGATGCTCGCCCGCAAGGCGGACGGCGCAACGCATTAGCGCTTGCGTGCCGGCGGCGCGGCGGCGGCCGGTTTGCTTGCGTCGTACTTCTGCCCTTCCACCAGCGTCCAGCCCACCAGCTCCTGCACCGCTTCGTTCAAGGCGGTGCCGATCGCCTTCGAGACCTCGCCGATCGCCGTGCCGCCCGCCGGCACCGTCTTGTGCAGCTTGCGGGTGCCGATGACGGTGCTGTTGTGCATGTCCAGGAGCTTGGCGACGATTTCAACTTCGGCGTTGGGCACCTTGCCACCCGCGTAATCGGAATCGAAGCGGCGCAGGTCGAGCATGAGTTCGTAATCGCCCGACACGCCCGCACCGCGACGCGAGACGCCGGGGATGCGGCCGCTGTCCTCGAACGCGCTGAGCACGGCGTCCTGCACCAGGTCGGGCGCCGGCCCGGCCCAGGTGGCGCCGTGGTAGACCTGCAGTTCGCCGTCCTCCGGACGCACGACGATGCGCGGCGAATCGAGCAGGTCGGACGCATACGGGCGCGGGATCTGCAGTTGCCAGCGCACGCTCGGCCAGGACGGATCGACCTGCACCTTCGTCTCCGGTGCGTAGATCGAGATCGTCTCCTTCTCCGGCACGATGCCGCACGCGGACAGCGCGGACACGCAGGCGGCGAGCGCCGTGATGCGCAAGATCGTCGTCATGGGTCGGGCACTCATTCGGGCACGAACTCCTTGGGTTGCTGGCGGCCGAGCACGTAGCCGGCGGGATTCTTGTCGAGGCGGCCGGCGACGCGGCGCAAGTCGCGCACGAGGCCGCGCAGTTCGGTCAGCGTCGGGCCCAGTTGCTGCACGCCGTTGGCCAGCGGCGCGCGGTTCTCGGCGATCATGCCGTTCGCGTTGTTCGCCGCCATTTCGAGTTGCGCGAGCGTGCGATCCAACTTGTCGACGAGCTCGGGCATCTTCTGAATGACGTCCTTGTCCAGGCGATCCACGGCGCCGTGCGTAGTCACCAGCGTGGACTTGAGTTGTTCCGTCGCCTCGCGCGCGTTGACGATCAGCTGGCCGAGGTCCTGGCGCTGCGCGGCGACCGAACCGGTGAGTTTTTCGATGTTGTCGAGCGAGGTGGAGATGCGGCGGACGTTTTCGTCGCTCAGCACTTCGTCCATGCGCGAGACCAGGCGGTTCGCCGTGTCGGCGATGTTCTGCAGGGCCGAGGGTTCGGTGGCGATCACCGGGCGCTCGTCGCCGTCGCCCGGGACCAGCAGCGCGGCGTTCGGGCTGCCGCCGCTGAGCTGGATGAAGGTCGGGCCGGTCAGGCCGTCCTGCGAGATCTTCGCGTGCGTGTCGACCTTGATCGGCGTGTCCGCGGCGATGCGCACGTCGGCCATCACCTTGCGCGGATCGTTCGGCGCCAAGCGCAGCGTCTGGATCGTGCCGACCGTGATGCCGTTGTAGCGCACGCTGCTGCCGTCGGACAGGCCGGTCACCGCTTCGTCGAACACGATGCGGTAGTTGTTCCACTCGCGTTCGGACGACCAGTTGGCCGCCCACAACGCGAACAGCAGGCCGAAGATGCTGATGGCGAGCGTGAACGCACCGATCAGGACGTAGTTGGCCTTGGTTTCCATCGCGCCTCTCCTTCAGGCCATTGTGCCAGCGCCCGCCTGTCGGGCGGCGCGTGCACGCGGACCATGGAAATACTGCTGCACCCAGGGGTGGTCGAAGCGTTCGACCTCCTCGATGGGGGCGGTGACCAGGACGCGCCGGTCGGCGAGCACTGCGACGCGGTCGCAGATCGCATAGAGCGTGTCGAGGTCGTGTGTGATCAGGAAAACGGTCAGGCCCAGCGCGCGCTGCAGCGTCAGGATCAGTTCGTCGAAGGCCGCCGCGCCGATGGGATCCAGGCCGGCGGTGGGTTCGTCGAGGAACAGCAGCGGCGGATCCAGCGCGAGCGCCCGCGCCAGGCCCGCGCGCTTGCGCATGCCGCCGGACAACTGCGACGGCAGTTTTTCCAGCGCGTTGGCGGGCAGGCCGGCGAGCTTCACCTTCAGCAGCGCCAGTTCGTAACGCAGCGAATCGGGGATCTCCGGGTGCTGCTCCTTCAACGGCACCTGCACGTTCTCGCCCACGGTGAGGGAGGAGAACAACGCGCCATCCTGGAACAGCACGCCGGTGTTGCGTTCGATCTGGTGGCGGTCGTCTTCGTCTTCGCTGCGCGCATCGATGCCGAGCACTTCGATGCGGCCGGCGTCGGGGCGGCGCAGGCCCAGGATGGAACGCATCAGCACCGACTTGCCCGCACCCGAGCCCCCGACCACGCCGATGATCTCGCCGCGGCGCACCGACAGGTCGAGGTTTTCGTGCACGACCTGTTCGCCGAAGCGGTTTTCCATGCCTTCGATCTTGATGACGATGTCGTCGTCGCGGATGGTCATGTCAGATCCCCATCTGCATGAACCACAACGCCATGATCGCGTCGATCACGATGACCAGCGAGATCGTCTGCACCACGCTGGAGGTCGTGCGCTCGCCCACCGATTGCGCGGTGCCTTCCACCTGCAGGCCTTCCAGGCAGCCGATGAGCCCGATGATGACGGCGAAGATCGGCGCCTTCGACAGGCCGACCAGGAAATGACGCACTTCGAGCGTGGCATCCATGCGCGCCAAATAGGCCTGCGGCGGGATGTCCAGGTTGAACGCGCCCACCGTGAGGCCGCCGAGCAGGCCGGCGATCATCGCGACGAACGTCAGCAAGGGCAGCATCACCACCAACGCGATGATGCGCGGCAGCACCAGCAGGTCGATGGGATCCAGGCCGAGCGTGCGGATCGCGTCGATTTCCTCGCGCGCCTGCATCGCGCCGATCTGCGCGGTGAACGCGCTCGCGGTGCGGCCGGCGAGGACGATCGCGGTGAGCAGCACGCCGAACTCGCGCAGGAAGGCGATGCTCACCAGTTCGACGACATAGATCACCGCGCCGAAGTCGCGCAGGATGTTCGCGCCGAGGAACGCGATGACGGCGCCGACCAGGTAGGAGAGCAGGAACACCAGCGGCACGGCGTCCAGTCCGACCTGTTCCATGTGGTAGACGGTGGAGGTCAGGCGGAAGCGACGCGGCTGGGCGAGCATGCGCCCGAACTTCACGAGGTTCTCGCCCAGGAAGCCGATCAGCGCGAGGATTTCGCGATAGTTGTCGTGGACCGAAAAGCCCAGGCGCGCGAGCGCGGCGGCGACACCGTATTCGCGCTTCTTCTTGGGGCGGTCGTCGGCGACGTCCTCGATGGCTTCGACCAGTGCCTTGTGGTCGTCGTGGAAGGCGAAGGCGTCGAGTTCGAGGTTGCGACGGCGTGCGAAGCGCAGCAGTTGCAGCACGCCCGCCGAATCGATGCGATCCACGCCACTCGCGTCCACGATGGCCACGCCCTCGGGCGCGACCCGCAGGCGTTCGCCCATTTCGATGGCGTGGGCGAGCGTCCAACTGCCCGCCAACCGGAGTATTCCGGTGGCGTCGTCGGTGGCGAGACTGGGTGGGCGGCTTTCGTCGCGCATGGAATCCCCTCTGTCGTGGAGGATACAGAGTCCGGCCGTGAGGGGCGTGCGCAGCCGCGCGGCGTCAGGCCGGTCGTGCGTCCGACTTTCGGTACCACTGTGCGATGCGAACCCCGTCCCAGCACAGCGTGACGTGCTCGGACTGGACCGCAGGCGGCACGGTGGCCCGCGGGGTGAACAACGCGACGCATTCTCCGGCGCGGCGCCGCACGCTGGCGTGGACGATCCCGGCCTCGCCCGCTTCGCGCCGCGCGCGGCCGAAGGCCTGCGATGCAGCATAGTCCGCCGGATCGAGCAGGTCCGCCTTCGCGCGTCGGCCACGCAGGTCGACGAGCGTGGCGCGCACCGGCACGCGATAGCAGCGCAGGTCGATGTCGATCGCCGGCTCCGAGGTACGGGCCAGGAACCGCGCGCGATGGTGGCCGACTTCGGCGACGGCGGTGTCCAGGTCGCTGGCGGCGTAATACACGCCGTAGCTGCCGTCGGAGAAGCGCGAGCCTTCCGGATTCAAGTGGGTGAATGCGGACATGATCGGCGTCGAGCCGGGGCCGCTGATGCGCTGGTCGGGCGGAACGAGCGAGAGCTGCCCGGCTTCCTGGCGCAGCCGCGGATTGCCGAGCGCCTCGATTTCGAACACGACGTCCAGGTCCGCGGGATCGGCCACTGCATCGAACAAGCCCACCGGCGGATAGCGGCTGGCAACCAGTCGGCACGACGTGGGCCACGCCAGTTCGGCGTGGTGCAGGCGCGTCACGTCCAGCCGCCGCGTTGCGCGTCGAGGTACTGGCGCACCACGAACAGGTCCGACACCTGCCCTGCGAGCATGCGCTCCAGCGCCGTGCCACCGCCGAACAAGGGCGCTGCGTTCGCCCGGCGAATCCAGGCGTTCGCGCGTTCGGGAACGGGCAGCAACACCTGCAGCGCGGACCAGATGCCGAACACGTGCGACAGGCGCTCGAGCGTGCCCGCATCGAGCCCGCGCTTCAGCCGCCCGCTCTTCCACTCGAAGAACGTGCTGCGCGCACATCCCAGCAACTGGCGTTGCTGGTCGTTGGTCAGCGACCACGCTTCGGCGATGCGGAAAAACGTGCGGAGCGCGGCTGCGCCCGAGGCAACGGTGCCGAGGTCGGGCGCGGACCTGGCCAGGGGGATGCTCGTCATCGGGAGCGCCTCCAGTGGGATGCGAGCGTTATAGTCCATTTTGGGACCGCCTGCAATAATTAGTCCGCCTTCAGACTGCCCGGCGCATTCGAAACCGGGATGCCGGGGATCGCCCTGCGCATCCGGAAACGCCAGCGTTGTCGCGACGACATGCGATGCTTTCACCCACATGGCCAAGACTCCTTCCGTAGTGTCAGATCCTTCTCCGACCGTTCGCGCCGACGTGGCAGGCGCGGGATATGCCGAACGCATCGCCTTCGTGCTCGAAGTCGCCGAACGCCTGCACGCGTATGGCACCACCGCGCAACGCCTCGAAGGCGCCGTGGTCGCGGTGGCCCAGCGCCTCGGTCTCGAATGCGAGCCCTGGTCGAATCCCACCGGCATGATCCTGTCCTTCAGCGATCCGCGTCGCCCCGGAGGCGTCTCGGATACCACGCGCGTGATTCGCCTTGCGCCGGGGGACACGGACTTGCGCAAGTTGTGCGAGGCCGATCGGATCGCCGAAGACGTGATGGCCGGCCGCGTCGGCATCGCCGAAGGCCATGCGCAACTGATCCAGCTCGATCGCCCGCCCGGTTGGCGCGGACGCGCGATGCAGGTGTTCGGTTTCGGTCTCGCCTCGGCCGCGGTCGCGGGCCTGCTGCGCTTGCCCTGGCTCGACATCGCAACGGCCGGCCTCATCGGCCTGATGATCGGCGCGCTCGAACTCGCATCGCAGACGCGACCGCGCCTGCAGGAGGCCGGCGATGCGGTCTCCGGTGTGATCGCGGGCTTCGTCGCGATCGCCGTCGCCAGCTTCATCGGTCCTCTGAACCTCAACACGGTGACGATCGCCGCGCTCATCGTGCTGCTGCCCGGCATGTCGCTCACCAATGCGGTGAACGAACTCACCAGCCGCCACCTCGTCTCGGGCACCGCGCGCTTCGCCGGCGCGCTCACGACGGTCCTCAAGCTCACCATCGGCACCGTCATCGCCTTCAAGGCCGCCGAAGTCATCGGCCTGCATCCGGAGATCCGCGGATCGCGACCGCAACCGGACTGGGTGGAAGCACTCGCGGTCGTGTGCGGCGCGTTTGCGTTCGCCGTGCTGTTCCGCGCGGCCCGCCGCGATTACTGGCTGGTGATGCTGGCGGCGGCCGGCGGTTACCTGATTTCGCGCTTCGGCGGACAGGCCGTGGGCGGGCCGGGCGGCGTGTTCCTCGCTGCGCTCGTCACCTCCGCCGCGGGCAACGCCTATGCGCGCTTCTCGCAGCGTCCCGGCGCGCTGATCCGCGTGCCGGGCATCATCATGCTGGTGCCGGGCAGCATCGCGCTGCGCGGCGTGATCAACCTGGTGCAGCAACAGGACATCGGCGCCGGAAGCGACGCCGCGATCGCGGTGATCAACACGCTGATGGCGCTGGTGGCAGGGCTGCTGTTCGGCAACCTGCTGGTCAGCGCGCGGCGCAACCTCTGATCACCGATCGGCGGTCACCTGATCAGGAAATCGTCGACCTTCTTCCCTGCGGCGATCTGCGTGGCCATCCATTTCGGTTGCTGGCCACGCCCGGCCCAAGTTTCCGACGGGTTCTGCGGGTTGCGGTACTTCGGCGCGACCTTGCCGAGCTTGTAACCCTTGGTCGACTTGCGCGCGGGCTTGGCCGCCGTTCCCTTCTTCGCGGGCGCCGACGCGGCGCCGCTGAAGAGTTCCGCCACCGTGTAGCCCTCGGCACGCGCGAGCGCCGTCAGCTTCTTCCGCACCTCCGCGATGGGCTTGCGCTTGTGCAACGTCGTGCGCCGCTTCTTCGCCTGCGCGATGAGCGAGTCGAGTTCCTTGGCCGACAAGCCATTGAGATCGATGGACATGCGGGGCGTGCTCCTTCGCGAGGGTGGGAAACCTGTCAGGCCGTCAGGCGCGCAAGGAGCGCGTCGCGGTCCAGCTGTTCCGATTCTGCCGCAGAACGCGCGCGATATTCGAAGGTCCCGGCGGCCAGGCCGCGTTCGGAGACCACCACGCGATGCGGCACGCCGGTCAGCTCGATGTCGGCGAACATCGCGCCCGGGCGCAGGCCGCGGTCGTCGAGCACCGTGTCGATGCCGGCGGCGTTGAGTTCGCGGTGCAGCGTTTCGGCGGCGGCGGCGACGTTGCCGTCGTTCTTCGGATTGATCACGCACACCGCCACCTGCCAGGGCGCCATCGCGGCCGGCCAGAGGATGCCGTTGGCGTCGTGGTTCTGCTCGATGGCCGCTGCCACTATCCGCGACACGCCGATGCCGTAGCAGCCCATCGCCGGCACGACGGCCTTGCCGTTCATGTCGAGCACGGTGCACTGCATCGCTTCGGCGTATTTGCGGCCGAGCTGGAACACGTGGCCCACCTCGATGCCGCGCGCGATGCCGAGCGTGCCCTGCCCGTCCGGCGAGGCGTCGCCGGCCACGACGTTGCGCACGTCGGCCACGGCATCGGGTTCGGGCAGGTCGCGCACCCAGTTCACGCCGGCGGTGTGGAAGCCGGCTTCGTTGGCGCCGACGACGAAGTCGTGCATCGCCGCGACGCTGCGGTCGGCCACGATGCGGATCGCCTTGCGCGGGCCGATCGGGCCGAGGAAGCCCGGTTCGGCGCCGAGGTGTTCGAGGATTTCCGCTTCGGTGGCCAGGCGGTAGTCCTGCAGGCCCGGCAACTTCGACAGTTTGATTTCGTTGACGACGTGGTCGCCGCGCACGAGCACGAGGACGAAGCCATCGTCGCCCCACACCGCCACCGACTTCACCGTGCGATCGAGCGGAATGCCCATCAACGCAGCGACGTCTTCGCAGGTCTTCTGCGTCGGCGTCTCGATCTTGCGCAGCGCTTCTCCCGCGGCACCGCGCGCGCCCGGCGACACGGCTTCGGCGAGTTCCACGTTGGCGGCGTACTCGGAGCCGTCGGAGAAAGCGATGGCGTCCTCGCCCGAGTCGGCGAGCACGTGGAATTCGTGCGAGGCGCTGCCGCCGATCGCGCCGGTGTCGGCGAACACCGCGCGGAACTTCAGGCCCAGGCGGGTGAAGATGCGCGTGTAGGTGTCGTACATGTTGCGGTATTCGTCGCCGAGCGAAGCATCGTCGACGTGGAAGGAGTACGCATCCTTCATCAGGAATTCGCGCGCGCGCATCACGCCGAAGCGCGGGCGGATCTCGTCGCGGAACTTCGTCTGGATCTGGTAGAAGTTGACCGGCAGTTGCTTGTAGCTGGCCAGCTCGTTGCGCGCGAAATCGGTGATGACTTCTTCGTGCGTCGGGCCGTAGCAGTACTCGGCTTCCTTGCGGTCCTTGATCTTCAGCAACTGGCCGCCGAACTTTTCCCAGCGCCCGGTTTCTTCCCACAGCTCGCGCGGCTGGATGGAGGGCATCAGCAGTTCGATCGCGCCGGCGCGGTTCATTTCGTCGCGCACCACGGCCTCCACCTTGCGCAGCACGCGCAGGCCGAGCGGCGACCAGGTGTACAGGCCCGCGGCGAGCTTGCGGATCATGCCGGCGCGCAGCATCAGCTGGTGGCTGACGACTTCGGCGTCGGCGGGCGTTTCCTTGACGGTGCGGAGGTGGAACTGCGACAGGCGCATCTGGGGGATTCGATCAGGCGGAAAGACGGGCATTTTGCCACGGGCGCGCGCGTCGCCCGGTGCGGGCGCTTGCGTGCGTGCTTATTCGCGGTCGCCGCGGACTTCGATGGCCGGTGCCGCGTCGCGCGGGATGCGCTCGTACTTGCGGCCCTTGGGCGGTTCCTCGGTAATCTGGGTGACGCCGTTGGCGTCGCGCCAGCGATAGAGGACGGGCTCGGCGTCGGCCGCGATCTCGGCGGCCGCCTGGTCCGCACGCGCCTGGCGTGCGCGATCGGCCGCCGGGTCGGCGGGGCCGCGGGCGGCGTACCAGGCCAGCCCCGCGACCGCCGCGAGGCCAAGGACGACCCAGCCCGCCCGCACCTGCATGGGTCAGGGCGCGCCGGGCGGCGGGCAGTTGGACTGGACCGCCGCCGTCATCTGCGCAGTCTGCGCCGTGCGCTCCTCGGGAGTCAGCACCGCGTCGTCCTTGCCGTCGCCGTCGCGGTCGACGCTGACGACGGCGTAGTCCTTCTTCAGCACGTCGAGGTTGTACTGGGCCTGCTTGCAGACCGCCGCGCGGCGCTCGGCGGCGACGGGGTCCTCGGCGGCCGCGCCCTTGGCCGTGCTGGCGGGCGTCGGGGTGGTCACCGGGGCGCGGGAGACCGTGGGCTGCGCGGTGGACACCGGCACCTCGCGGCTCTTGGCGCCCTTGGGCGGCGGCGAGTCGGAATAATGGGTCACGCCCTTGTCGTCCTTCCACGAATACACCGATTGCGCGGAGGCCGAGGCGAACACCGCGGCGGCGATGCAGCCGACACCGAGGGCAAGGCGGAGCGAGGCACGCATGGCATTTCTCCCGGAAGGACTGCGGCCGATTGCAGCACCGCCCCGGGGGCGACGCAAGGACCTGGGTCGCAAGCGCTAAACTCGACCACCATGGAGCCTCTCGAAACAACGCGCCCGCGCGCACGCGGCATCTACCTGCTGCCCAACCTGTTCACCACCGGCGGCCTGTTCGGTGGGTTCTACGCGATCATCGCGGCCTCCCAGGGCGATGTGGAACGGGCCTGCGTGGCGATCTTCATCGCCGCCGTCCTGGACGGCATCGACGGGCGCGTGGCGCGCATGACCAACACGCAGAGCGAGTTCGGCGTGCAGTACGACTCGCTCGCCGACCTCGTCAGCTTCGGCATGGCGCCTGCGCTGGTCATGTACCACTGGGCGCTGTCGTCGATGAAGCTCGACGGCGCGGTCTTCGGCAAGATCGGCTGGCTCGTCGCATTCCTCTATGCCGCCTGCGCGGCGCTGCGACTGGCGCGCTTCAACAGCCAGGTCGCGCAGGTCGACAAGCGATGGTTCATCGGGCTCCCCAGTCCCGCCGCGGCCGGCCTGATGGCGAGCTTTGCGTGGACATGTGACGACCTCGGCTTCAGCGGCCCCGAACTGCGCTACCTCGCCGCGGGCGTCGCCGTCGTGGCGGGCCTGCTGATGGTCAGTCGCGTGCGCTATTCCAGTTTCAAGGGCAGCGGACAAGGCATTCGCAGCGAACGCGTGCCCTTCGCCACCATCCTCATCGCCGTCGCGGCGCTCATCGCCTTGTGGATCGATCCGCCGCGCGTGCTGCTGGCGGCGACCGTGTTGTTCGCCCTGTCCGGTCCCGTGATGTGGTTGCGCCGCCGATGAGCGATCACCGACCTGCCTGGGACGCTTTCCAGCGCGACGTGCTCGACGCACTCGGGCACGTCATGTACGTCGCGCAAGCGCCGCGCGCGCCGGTGGAGTTCGATGCGCCGCCGCTGCTGCGCGCACTCGCGCAAGCCGCGAACGCCCGCGTCGCGCAACTGCCGGCGCTGCCGCCGATGGAACGCCTGCGCACGCCGTCTGCCAAGCGCGCGCTGTGGCCGCAGTTGCGCGCCCTGCGCAAGGGGTCGCGCGCATGAGCGCGATCGCCGTCGACGCCGCGCCCATCCTGCGCCCGATGCGCGAAGCCGACCTGCCTGCGGTCATGGCGATCGAGCAGCGTGCGTATGCCTTCCCGTGGACGCAGGGCGTGTTCCGCGACTGCCTGCTCGCCAACCATCCTGCGTGGGTGCTGGTCGAGAACGGGCACATCATCGGCTATGCGGTGCTGAGCGTCGCCGCCGACGAAGCGCACGTGCTCAACCTGTGTACGTCGCCCGAGATGCAGGGCCGCGGCCACGGGCGCCGTCTGCTCCGCGCGCTGCTGCAACTCGCGCGCGGCCGCGGTGCGCAGCGCGTTTTCCTGGAAGTGCGTCCGTCGAATGCGCCCGCCATCGCGCTGTACCACGACGAAGGCTTCAACGAGATCGGCCGGCGTCCGCGCTACTACCCTGCGCGCGACGGCCGCGAGGATGCGCTGGTCATGGCGCTGGAGTTGTTGCCCGCGGAGTGACGCGGCGGAACGTGAGGTTGATGCGCGGGCCGACGGCGCGCGCGGTGCCGGGAACGGCGTGCAGGTAATTGCGCTGCGTCGCGCCGGACATCACCAGCAGGCTCCCGTGCGTCAAGTCCAGGCCGAGGGACGCGTCGCCGTGGCTCGCGCGGAACCGGAACCGGCGCGTCGCGCCCAGGCTGAGGGAAGCGATCAGTGGTTCGGGCCCGAGTTCGGGCTCGGCGTCGCGATGGAAGCCCAGCCGATCCCGCCCGTCGCGGTACAGGTTCGCGAGCACGCTGTTGAACCCGGCGTGCAATTCGCGTTCGAGCCGCACGCGCACCGGCGCCAGCGCATCGGGCCAGGGATGCGGATCGAAGCGCGTGCCCGAATAGGTGTAGCTCGCATCGCCGATCCAGCAGCTGAGCCTCGGCGCATCCAGCGTGCGCCCGTACACGGTGATGCGGTGGCGTTCCCACGCAAGCCCCGCGTGAAGGGCCTCGAACAAGTCCCACGCCTCCGGCGCCCCGAGCCAGTGGGGATCCAGCAATACCGTCGCGCCCGGGAGATCGACCGCCTGCCCTGCCATGGGCCGTAGAATGGCGGCATTCCACGGAGGCTGCCATGAGTGAAACCGAACGCGACGTCATGGAATACGACGTCGTCACCGTTGGCGCGGGCCCGGCCGGCCTTGCGTTCGCGATCCGCCTCAAGCAGCTCGACCCGAACATTTCGGTCTGCGTGATCGAAAAGGCGTCGACCATCGGCGCGCACATCCTCTCCGGCGCGGTCATCGAACCCGCCCCGCTCGATGCGCTGCTGCCCGGTTGGCGCGACAACCCGCCGCCGATCTGCGTGCCGGCGGGCCACGACGAATTCCTGCTGCTGTCGAAGACCGGCGCAACGAAGCTGCCAGTGCCGCCGCAGATGCACAACAAGGGCAACTTCATCGTCAGCCTCGGTGCGCTGTGCGCGTGGCTCGCGCCGCAGGCCGAAGCGCTCGGCGTGGAGATCTACCCGGGCTTCGCCGCGAGCGAAACGCTGCACGATGCCGACGGCCGCGTGCTCGGCGTGCGCATCGGCGACATGGGCGTGGCGAAGAACGGCGAACACAAGCCCGGTTACACGCAGGGCATCGACATCCGCGCGAAGGTCACCGTGCTCGCCGAAGGTGCGCGCGGGCACCTCACCAAGCGATTGATCAAGCGTTTCGGCCTCGACGCCGGCAGCGATCCGCAGGGTTACTCGATCGGCATCAAGGAACTCTGGCAGGTGCCCGAGGACCGCGTGACGCCGGGCAAGATCGTGCATACGCTCGGCTGGCCCGCGGACAACAACACCTACGGTGGCAGCTTCCTGTACCACCTGGACAAGGGCCGCATCGCGCTGGGTTACATCAGCGGGCTCGATTACCACGATCCGGAATACAAGCCGTGGGAAGCCTTCCAGCAATGGAAGAACCATCCGTCGGTGAAGCCGCTGCTGGAAGGCGGCACGATCGTTTCGGCAGGTGCGCGCGCGATCGTGACGGGCGGTTACCAGTCGCTGCCGAAGGTGGAGATGCCGGGCGCGCTGTTGATCGGCGACACGGCGGGCACGCTCAACGTGCCGAAGATCAAGGGCACGCACCAGGCGATCCGCTCGGCGATGCACGCGGCCGAACATCTGGTCGCATCGCAGCTCGCACCGGAAGGCTTCGACGCGAAGCTGCGCAACTCCGACGTGATGGCCGAACTGCGCAAGGTCCGCAACATCAAGCCGGGCTTCAAGCGCGGCATGTGGTTCGGCCTGCTCAACGCCGCGTGGGAAACCGCAACGGCGGGCCTCTCGCCCTGGACGCTGAAGAACAAGGCGGACTGGAACTCGCTCGACAAGGTGGGCGCGCACGAGGCGCCGAAGCGCGATTACGCGCAGCGCGACCTTGCACCGCGCGACCGCCTCGCCGGCGTGTACTTCGCCGCCACCGAACACGACGAAGACCAGCCTGTGCATCTCGTGGTGTCGGATCCGTCGGTGTGCGTGACGCGCTGCGCCGCCGAATACGACAACCCCTGCACGCGCTTCTGCCCCGCCGGCGTCTATGAAATCGTCGCCGACCCCGACGGCCCGGCGAACACCGGCAAGCGCCTGCAGATCAATTCGGCGAACTGCGTGCACTGCAAGACCTGCGACATCAAGGATCCCTACGAGATCATCACGTGGGTGACGCCGGAAGGCGGTTCGGGGCCGAACTACCAGAACCTCTGACGATGATCCGCGCCCTCCGAAATCGACTTTTCCGGAGACCCACGGCGCCCCGCGTCTCGTTGCCGAGCGTCCGCGAGCGCTGGCTGCTGGTCTACAACTGCCAGGTGCTGGGCCTGGCCAACTGCCTGAACCTGCTCAGCGACGAAATCGAAGTCGAGCACCACGATCCGCACTCCTTCCGCCGCGAGGCCGTCGACATCGGCAAGCGCCTGTCCGGCTTCGATCGCGTGCTCGCATCGCCGCGGTTGCTGGAGCAATCGCCGATCGACCTGGATCGCCATGGCAAGGCCTGGGCCGTGCCGACGATCTCGTTCAACGCCTACCATCCGGACCTGTGCTACCTGCAGCACCGCGGCAACGAGTTGAAGGGACCGCTCGGCGACTACCACTCGCTCATCGCGTTCGCCGCGTTCCGCAGCGGGCTGGATGTCGACGCGACACTCGCGCTCTACGGCCCGGACACCTATGCGAGCCTGGGTTACTTCGCGCGCTGGGACCCTGCGCGCAACGCGCTGCTCGCCAACTTCAGGAAGCACGGCTTCGACCTCGACGCGCCCTTCCTGGAGTGGAGCCGCACCGGCGCCTTCATGTATTCGATCAACCATCCGCGCATCGCGTGCGTGCGCGACGTCGCGCGCAGTGTGCTCGCGCGAGCGGACATCAAGGCCCAGTACAACGACGCATTGCCGCAGGACAACCTCGCCAACGGTCCGATCTTCCCGATCTATCCGGAGGTCGCCAATCGCCTGGGCGTGGAAGGAAGTCGCATGTTCAAGATGGCGGGCGAGTACCGCTTCCTGCACCTGCGGGGCTTCGTGGAAGGAAGCTTCAAGCTGTATCGCGAACACGACGGCGACAACGGCGGCATCACCATCCGCTCCGAACAAGCCGGGCTCCTGGATGCGGCGATGACACTGATCGGGAGGCGCGCATGAGCGGCAATCCGTATTCCGGCCTGCCGGACCACCAGTTCTGGCGGCGCAGCGTCGCGGGCACCGAGCGTTTCCGCTTCGATCCGGTGGTGTCGACGCGCTTCGCCATCGGCCGCGAAGATCGCGTGGCGACCGCGGGCAGTTGCTTCGCGCAGCACATCGCGCGCCGTCTCGCGCGCGCGGGCTTCCGCTACTACGTGACCGAGGCCGGCGAAGCGTTGCCGGCCGCCGAACGCGAGGCGCGGCAGTTCGGCGTGTTCTCCGCGCGGTACGGCAACCTCTACACCGCGCGCCAACTGTTGCAGTTGTTCCAGGAATGCTTCGAAGGGCGGCAGGTCGCCGAACCGGCGTGGCAGCGCGCGGACGGACGCTGGGTCGATGCATTGCGCCCGCAGGTCGAACCCGACGGGTTCGCATCGCCTGCGCAGGTGCAGGCGGCACGCGAGGAGCACCTCGCCGCCACGCGCACGCTGTTCGAAACCTGCGATGTCTTCGTCTTCACCCTGGGCCTGACCGAAGCGTGGGCCTCGCGCACGGACGGCACGATCTATCCGGTCGCGCCCGGCGTGGTCGCCGGCACGCACGATCCGGCGCGGCATGCGTTCGTGAACCTCGGCGTGCACGAGGTGCTCGCCGACATGCAGGCCTTCCTCGCGGGGCTGAAGTCGGTGAATCCACGGGTGCGCGTCGTGCTCACCGTGTCCCCGGTGCCGCTGATCGCGACCTACGAGGCGGACCGCAGTGCGCTGGTGGCCACCACTTACAGCAAGTCCGTGCTGCGCGTCGTCGCGGAGATGCTGTTTCGCGAGCACGCGTGGGTGGACTACTTCCCGTCGTTCGAGATCATCAACGGGAACTACAACAACGGCGCGTACTTCGAGGCCGACTTCCGCAGCATCCGCCCGATCGGCGTGGACCACGTGATGCGCTGCTTCCTGCGCCACTACACCGATATCGGTGCGAAACCCGCCGCCGCACCCGCCCTCGCGGTCGTCCCCGTCGACATCGACGTGGTGTGCGACGAGGAAGCCATCGACCAGGTGCGCGGGCAGTAAGTCCCGGAAACGAAGAAGCCGGCGTCCTTCGACGCCGGCGCCTGCGAAGCACGCGTTCCGAAAACGTCAGCCCGAGATCACCCAGGACTGCGCGGTGACGGTCGTGACCGGCAGCGTCGTCGCGCCATTCGCCGCCTTCCAGATCAGGTTCTGGCCGCTGGCGCTGTTGCGCCACAGGATGTCGTCCTTGCCGTCGCCGTCGAAGTCGCCGATGCCGACCACGATCCATGCGCTGTTCGCGACCGTCGTCATCGCCTGCGTCGTCGCCGAGTTGCCGCCCTTCCAGATCACGTTCGTGCCGTTGGCGTTGCGCCACAGGATGTCGGACTTGCCGTCGCCGTCGAAGTCGCCCGCGCCCACCGCGGTCCACGTCTGCGACACGACATAGGCCAGGCCCTGCGAGGTCGCCGAGTTGCCGCCCTTCCAGATCACGTTGCGGCCGTCGTTGCGGTTGCGCCACAGGATGTCGGCGATGCCGTTACCGTCGAAGTCGCCGACACCGACCACCGTCCAGTCCAGCGCAACCGTCGTCACCGCCTGCGTTGTCGCCGCGTTGGCCGAACGCCAGATCAGGTTCGCGCCCGTGGAAATGTTGCGCCACAGGATGTCGTCCTTGTGGTCGCCGTTGAAGTCGCCGATGCCGGCGATCGTCCACGCCGAATCCGGCACGCCGGACACGGCCATCGCCGTCGACGCGTTGCCCGACAGCCACACCACGTTGGAGCCCATCGACGCATGGCGCCACAACAGGTCGGATTTGCCGTCGCCGTTGAAGTCGCCGGCGCCCGCAGGCACCCAGCCGCGATCGGCCACCGTCGCGGCGGCGATGGTCGTGGCGGAGTTGCCGTTCTTCCAGATCACGTTCGTACCGAAGAACGCGTTGTGCCAGAAGATGTCGGACTTGCCGTCGCCGTCGTAGTCGCCGCGATAGCCCACGCCCGCCACCGGGAAGCGCGGTGCGCGGAACGCCGCCACGACCGGGATCGTCTGGCCGAGTGCGAGCGCCGCGTCGGCCTGGCCTGCGATGCCGCAGCGCTGGCCGCCGCAGAAGGTCAGGCGCGGGTTGGAATAGATGCGGAAGCTGGTCTGGCCGAGATTCGGCACCGACATGACGTCGTAGAAATTCCCGCCCGCCGCGTCGGTCTTGTAACCGAAGGCGTAGGGATAACGACCGAACTCTTCCGGATCCAGGTTGTTGCCGTCGGTATTGCTGTCGTCGTTGTCCGCGGCGGTCGCGCGATCGTGCGCCAGGCCGAGGTTGTGGCCGAGTTCGTGCGCGAGCGTCTCGCTGCGGCACACGCTGCCGTTGCTCGGGAACATGCTGCCGCTCGAATCGCTGATGACCGACAGGCCCAGCGGCAATGCCGAAGCGCCAACGGCCGTCTGCGCACCACCGATCAGCCACGCCACGCCGCAGCTCTGTTGTTCCGGCTGGGTCAGGTTGCGCACGAGCACGGCCAGGTCGGCGCCCGACACATCGCGTGCAGTCAACAGGGCCTGCATCCCGGCGGGGACCGCCGCAGGGGTGCAATTGACACCGCTGTCGGGCAGGTACAGCTGGCCCGCCGCGGCGACGTTCGTGCAGGTCATGCCCGAGAGCTCCATCAGCGCCGCGCGGTTCTGGGTGTTGTCGGCGACATCCACCTGCACGGCGCGCACGAGGCGGAACTGGCCGGCGACGCGGCTGTTGAGCAGCGCCTGGTTGGCGATGTCCACGATGGCGTTCAAGCGCGTGACCGCCTGCGAAGCGCCGCCCAGGCGCGTGGCGAAGGCCGCCGTGTAACCCATCGCGAGATCGACGGTGCTGCCGCCGACCACGGAGGTCGCCCCGCTGCCGGAGAGCGGCGCGGCGGACGCGGTCAGCGCGGACGCCGTCAATGCCGACGACGTCATGCTCGATGACAGCGACGACGCAGCGGTGCGCAGTCCACTCGTGCGCGGCGCGCTGGACATCGGCGCACTCGACATCGGTGCGCTGATCGAATCCGGCGCGAAGACCTGCGGCTTCAGCGCCTGCTCCGCGGCAAGGCGCGCCGAGTCGGTCTGCACCATGTAGGTGTGGCCGCGGGCCGTCGCGATCTCGAGTTCGTCGGTGCCGTTGGGAATCGAACCGAACACGGCCTTCGGGCCGAAGGTCAGCATCGCTTCGGTGCCCGGCTTCGTGCCGGCAGGCCGGCCCACCCATGTCCAGTTGCCATCGCCATGGTCGACGTGGCGTGCGTAATCCAGGCGGATCGGACGCCCGTCGGGCGCCTGCACGACCATGCCGCCATCCTTGATGGCCTGGATGGCGTGCGCTTCGCTGAGCTGGATCTCGCGCCAGGTCGTCGCGCCTTCGCGACGCGGTGCGCGATCGCTGTAAGCGATGAGTTCGCCGCGGTCGGGCAGGTTGGCGATGGTGGATTGCGCACGCGGCAGCGGCGCAACTTGCATGCGCGCCGACGCGGGCGCGCGTTTGGAGTTCGCGGCGGCCGAAGCGGCCTCCTGGCCTGCATGCGACGAGCAACCCGCCGCAAGTCCGGCCAGCACCCCTACGAGGACAATCGAGCGCATGGAAAATCTCTCTGCAATCAGAATGGGGCGTCCTGATTAAGGCAGTGAAGATCACGGCGGCGTGAGGCGTCCGCGCCGGACGCCTGTGGTTTCGTCACGCGTCGTACACGACCCCGGCGAACTCAGCCGTTTTCGTCACGCGGAACAAACAAATCAATCGTCGAAGCGCGGATCGAGGTGCTTCAGGACCGTTGCGGCGAGCTGTTCGGGCGTGCCGGCGACCGTTTCCAGCGTGACTTCGGCCGCTTCCGGCCGTTCGTACGGCGAATCGATACCGGTGAAGTTCCTGATCTCCCCGGCGCGGGCCTTCGCGTACAAACCCTTGACGTCGCGCTCTTCCGCAACGGCCAACGGCGTGTCCACGAACACTTCGACGAACTCGCCTTCACCGAACATTTCGCGCGCCATCCGGCGCTCGGCGCGGAAGGGCGAGATGAAACTGACGAGTACGATCAGGCCCGCGTCCACCATGAGCCTGGCGACTTCGGCCACGCGGCGGATGTTCTCCACGCGATCTTCGTCGGTGAAGCCCAGGTCCTTGTTGAGTCCATGGCGCACGTTGTCGCCGTCGAGCAGGTAGGTGTGCATGCCCATCGCGAGCAGGCGCTTTTCGACGCGATTGGCGATCGTCGACTTGCCCGAACCCGACAGGCCGGTGAACCACACGCAGCGCGGTACCTGCCCCTTGATGCGCGCACGGGCGGCCTGGTCGACTTCCAGATGCTGCCAATGGATGTTCGCCGCGCGACGCAACGCGAAATCCAGCGTGCCTGCGCCGACGGTCGCGTTGCTCTGGCGATCGATCAGGATGAAACCGCCGAGCGCGCGATTGTCGGCGTATTTCTCGAACGCGATCGGCTGGTCGAGGTAGAGGTTGCAGTACGCGACTTCGTTGAGATCGACGTGTTTCGCCGCCAGGCGATCCTGCGTGTTGACGTCCACCTTGTGCTTGATTTCGGTGATCGTCGCGCCGACGGTGCGCGTGCCGATCTTCAGCCAGTACGGACGTCCGGGCAGCATCGGTTGGTCGCCGAGCCACAACAGGTGCGCGGCGAACTGGTCGGCGACTTCGGGCGGGTTCGACGCGGCGGCGATCACATCGCCACGACTCACGTCGACTTCGTCTTCCAGCGTGAACATGACCGCCTGGCCCGCCGTTGCGCGCGGCAGGTCGCCATCGGCAGTGACGATGCGCGCGATGCGGCTGCGCCGGCCCGAAGGCAGCACGGCCACGTCCGTGCCCGGCGCCGCTTCGCCGGCGACGAGCGTGCCGGCGAAACCGCGGAAATCCTGGTTCGGCCGGCATACCCACTGCACCGGCATGCGCAGGCCGATGTCGCGCTCGCCGCGATCGACCTGCACGGTTTCCAGGTGCTGCAGCAGGGGTTCGCCCCGGTACCACGGCATGTTCGGCGAGGGCGCGAGCATGTTGTCGCCCTTCAGCGCCGACAACGGAATGCAGGTGACGTGCGGGATGCCGAGTTGTTCGGCGAGCGCGCGATAGCCCGCGACGATCTCGTCGAACACGCCCTGGTCGTAACCGACCAGGTCCATCTTGTTCACGGCGAGCAGCACGTGGCGGATGCCGAGCAGGGAGACGATGTAGCTGTGGCGCCGCGTCTGTGTGAGCAGCCCCTTGCGCGCATCCACCAGCACGACCGCGAGTTCCGCGGTGGACGCGCCGGTGGCCATGTTGCGCGTGTACTGCTCGTGGCCCGGGCAGTCGGCCACGATGAACTTGCGTTTCTCGGTGCCGAAGAAGCGGTAGGCCACGTCGATCGTGATGCCCTGCTCGCGCTCGGCGGACAGTCCGTCGACGAGCAGCGCGAAATCGATGTCGTCGCCCTGCGTGCCGTGGCGGCGGCTGTCGGCCTCCAGCGCGGCGAGCTGGTCGTCGAACAGCAGGCGCGTGTCGTGCAGCAGGCGGCCGATCAGCGTGCTCTTGCCATCGTCCACGCTGCCGCAGGTGATGAAGCGCAGCAGGTCCTTGGTTTCGTGTTGCTGCAGGTAGGCGGCGACGTCCATCAGAAGTAGCCCTCCTGCTTCTTCTTTTCCATCGACGCCGTCGGATCGTGGTCGATCACGCGGCCCTGGCGTTCGGAGGTGGTGGCCACCAGCATCTCGGCGATGATTTTTTCCAGCGTGTCGGCATCCGATTCGATCGCGCCGGTGAGCGGGTAGCAGCCGAGCGTACGGAAGCGCACCTTGCGCATCGTCGGCACTTCACCGGCGTGCAGCGGGAAGCGTTCGTCGTCCACCATGATCAGCGCGCCATCGCGCTCCACCACGGGGCGCTCCGCGGCCAGATACAGCGACGGCACCGGGATCCGCTCCCGGTAGATGTAGAGCCACACGTCCAGCTCGGTCCAGTTGGAGATCGGGAACACGCGCACCGATTCGCCCTTGTGGATGCGCGTGTTGTAGAGGTCCCAGAGCTCGGGGCGCTGGTGCTTCGGATCCCAGCGGTGCTGGTCGTTGCGGAAGGAAAAGATGCGTTCCTTGGCGCGCGACTTCTCCTCGTCGCGGCGCGCGCCGCCGATGGCGGCGTCGAAGCCCCACTTGTCCAGCGCCTGCTTGAGGGCCTGGGTCTTCATCACGTCGGTGTGCACGGTGGCGCCATGCGTCACCGGGCCGATGCCCTGGGCCAGGCCCTCGGGATTGGTCCAGGTGCGCAGTTCGACGCCGGTCTCGGCGGCGCGGCGGTCGCGGAAGGCGATCATTTCGCGGAACTTCCAGCCGGTGTCCACGTGCATCAGCGGGATCGGCGGGCGCGCGGGATGGAAGGCCTTCACGAGCAGGTGCAGCAGCACCGAGCTGTCCTTGCCGACGGAATACAGCATCACCGGGTTGCGGAAACTGGCCGCCACTTCGCGGAGGATGTGGATGCTTTCGGCCTCGAGGCGGTCGAGGTGGGTGAGGTTGGGTGCTGGCATTCGCACCATTGTAGCCGTGGGCGGGTAAAATGCCGCGTTTTCGGCGGCGTCCTGCCGCGCCCGACTCCCCCAAGAGGAACGACCAGGCGATGAAAATCCTTGTCGGCTACAAGCGCGTCGTGGACTACAACGTCCGCATCCAGGTCAAACCCGACGGCTCCGGCGTCGTGACCGAGGGCGTCAAGCTCTCCGCCAATCCCTTCGACGAAATCGCGCTGGAAGAAGCCCTGCGCCTGCGCGACAAGGGCATCGCAACCGAAGTGGTCGTCGCCACCATCGCGCCCGCCGATGCCCAGGCCCACCTGCGCAACGGCCTGGCCATGGGCGCCAACCGCGCGATCCACGTGGTCGCCGACGGTCCGGTCTCGCCGCTGGCCGCGGCCCGCACCCTGCTCAAGCTGGTCGAGAAGGAGCAGCCGGACCTGGTGATCCTCGGCAAGCAGGCGATCGACGACGACGCCAACCAGACCGGCCAGATGCTCGCCACGCTGTGGGGCCGCCCGCAGGCCACCTTCGCGTCCAAGCTCGAAATCGCCGGCGGCAAGGCCACGGTGGTGCGCGAAGTCGATGCGGGCCTGGAAACGCTCGAAGTGGACCTGCCGGCCGTGGTCACCACCGACCTGCGCCTCAACGAGCCGCGCTTCATCAAGCTGCCCGACATCATGAAGGCGAAGAGCAAGCCGCTCGAATCGATTCCGTTCGCCGACCTCGGCGTCGACGCCGGTGGCGCACTCGAAACCACGCACTACGCCCCGCCCGCCAAGCGCAGCAAGGGCGTGATGGTGAAGGACGCGGCCGAACTGGTCGCCGCACTGAAAGCGAAGGGGTTGCTCTGATGTCCAAGGTCCTGATCGTTGCCGAGCACCTCGACGGCAAACTCAATGCGTCCACGGCGAAGTGCGTCTCCGCCGCGCAGGCGCTGAAGCCCGACTCCATCGACGTCGCCGTGTTCGCGGCCGACCCGTCGTCCATCGCCGCGGAAGCCGCGCAGATCGCCGGCGTCTCGCGCGTGCTTGCAGTGGCGAATGCCGCCAATGCGCATGCGCTCGCGCAGGTGCTCGCGCCGCAGGTAGCGAAGCTCGCCGCGGGCTACACGCATGTCTTCGGTCCCAGCACGACCTTCGGCAAGGACCTGATGCCGTGCGTCGCCGCGTTGCTCGGCGTGTCGCAGGTGTCCGATGTCATGACCGTGGAAGACGCGCACACGTTCAAGCGCCCGATCTATGCGGGCAACGCGATCGTCACGGTCAAGGCGCCGGCGGACAAACCGGTCGTCGCCACCGTGCGCACCGCGTCGTGGCCGGAAGCCGCGCGCGGCGGCAATGCGAACGTGGAAGCGGCCAACGCCGACGCGACGCTGCCTTCGCACACGCGCTTCGTCGGCCTGGCGGCCGGCAAGTCGGATCGCCCGGACCTGCAGAGCGCGAAGCGCGTGGTGTCCGGTGGCCGCGGCGTGGGCTCGGCCGAGAACTTCAAGATCGTCTACGACCTCGCCGACAAGCTCGGTGCAGCGGTGGGCGCCTCGCGTGCGGCGGTCGACGCCGGCTACGTGCCGAACGAACTGCAGGTCGGCCAGACCGGCAAGATCATCGCGCCGGAGCTCTACGTGGCGGTCGGCATCAGCGGAGCGATCCAGCACCTGACCGGCATCAAGGACGCGGGCACGATCGTGGCGATCAACAAGGACCCGGAAGCGCCGATCTTCGAGATCGCCGACATCGGCCTGGTCGGCGATTTGTTCAAGCTGCTGCCGGAACTCGAGCAAGCGCTGGGCTGAGCCGCGCACGCAAGCGTCGAAACCAAACGGGGCGGCCAATGGCCGCCCCGTTTGCATTCCGGACGTGCTGGCGAACGATCAGTTGCCGCCCACCACGTACACCGTCGCGGCGGCGCTGATGGCCTGCGTCGTGGAGACGTTCGCGGACAACCAGATCGCGTTGGAACCGGCCGTCGCGTGCCGCCACAGCACGTCCGAGCGTCCGTCGCCGTTGTAGTCGGCCACGCGCGCCACCTTCCAGTTCTGGTCGGGCACGGTGGCGACGGCGGTCGTCGTGGCGCCGTTGGCGGCACGCCAGACCAGGTTCGCGCCGGTGCTGGTGTTGCGCCAGAGGATGTCCGACGTGCCGTCGTTGTCGAAGTCGCCCACGCCCACGACCGTCCACGCCTGCGCGGCCACGGTCAGCATCGACTGCTGCGTCGCCGCGTTGCCCGAACGCCAGATCGTGTTCGCACCCGTGGTGCTGTTGCGCCACAGGATGTCGGCCGAACCGTCGGCGTTGAAGTCGCCCACGCCGACGATCTTCCACACGATGTTCGCCGTCGTGAGCGTCTGCGCGTTCGCACCGTTGCCGCTGCGCCAGATGATGCTCTGCCCGGTGTTGACGTTGTGCCAGAGGATGTCGGCGTGGCCGTCGTCGTCGAAATCGCCGACGCCCGACACCACCCACGCCTGGCTCGGCACCGCGGTCACCGCCAGCGCGGTGTTGCCGTTGCCCGAACGCCAGATCGTGTTCGCGCCGGTGCGCGTGTTGCGCCAGAGCAGGTCGGCGAAGCCATCGGCATCGAAGTCGCCCGAGCCGACGACCGTCCATCCCTGGTCGGTCACCGTCACCAGCTGCTGCGAGCTGGCCGAGCTCGCACCGCGCCACAGGTAGTTGGTGCCGTTGGCGGTGCTGCGCCACATGATGTCGGCGCGACCGCTGCCGTCGAAGTCGTCGCGCATCGCGCTCTGCGCGATCGACGGATAGAAGCCCGCGATGATCGGTGCGGTCTGGCCGAGGCTGCGCGCGTTGTCGTTGTCGGCCGTGCCGCACGCTTCGCCGCAATACGTGATGCGCGGGTTGGAGAACACGCGATAGCCGGCCTGCGGCGGATCGGCGTCCGGATCGCGGTACGCCATGATCGTGAAGAATCGGGCGTTCTTGTAGCCGAATGAATAATCGAACGCGCCGAATTCATCCTCGTCGAGCACGCCGTTGTCGCCCGCCGCCGTCGTGCGGTCGTGCGCCGAGCCCATGTTGTGGCCGACTTCATGCACGAAGGTTTCGTCGCGGCAGTAGTAGCCATCGTCGGGCAGGAGATCGCCGCTCGAATCGCTGACCACCGACACCGCGGCGTACGCATCGTCTTCCCGCGTGATCGGGACGCGGCCGCTGCCGAGCATCCAGGCGATGCCGCAGCTCTGGTTCTCGGGGTTGGTGAAGATGCGCACCAGGGACATCACGTCGGCGTGCTTGGCCGCGCGTTCGTTGAGCAGGGGCTGCAGCGTCGATGGCACGGGGGCTTCGGTGCAGGAGGTCGGCGCGCAGGTGACGCCGGTGGCTTCGTGCAGTGCGACTTCGTTGTCCGTGTTGTCCGGGTAGTTCAGCGCCACCGAGCCGACCAGGCGGAGCTTGGCGACGATCTGGCTGTTGTTGAACGCTGCGTTGGCGACGTCGACGAGGTAGGTCAGTCGCGTCTGCGTCGGCGAGGCGCCGCCCAGGCGCGCGGCGAAGGTGTTGGTGTAGCCGATCACGACATCGACGGTGGCCGATTCGGGCACGGCGCCGGAAGGCGTCAGCGCCTGCGGGGCGGCTGCAGCGCGCTTCAGCGCGACCTCGCGCGCACCGGCGAGTTCGGGCGGGAGCGCCATGTAGTCGCGACCGTGGGGAAGCTTGCCGGCGGCCTGCATGCGCGCGAGCGCCTTGCCGTCGGTTTCGAGCACGTACGTGCGGCCGCGCGCCGTGGTGATGCGCAACGCAGGCTTGTCGCCGTTGGGGATGGTGCCGAAGACGGCCTTCTCGCCGAAGGTGATGATCGCCTCGGTGCCCGGCTGGGCGCCGTCGGGGCGGCCGATCCAGGTCCAGTTGCCGTCCTTGTGCTCGATGTGCCGGGCATAGCGCAGGCGGATCGGCGTGCCGTCGGGCGCCTGCAGTTCCAGCGTGCCCGTCGCGATCGAACGCAGGGCGTGCGCTTCGCTGAGCGCCACCGGACGCAGCGTGTAGGCGCTGGCGTGGATGGGCTGGGCGTTGGCGTAGTCGAGGAAATGCCCGCGGTCCGGGAGCGACGCGATCGTGCGCGCGGCAGCCTGCGTGGCCGGGGCCGAGCCCTGGGCGCGCGGGCCGGAGGCCACGGACGCGGCGGTGCCGCCGGTCGGTGCATCGTGGGAAGTACAGGCCGCCAGGGCCATGGCGCTGGCGAAGAGAAGTGGCAGGCGCATTAGTTTCGTCCTTTGTATGCGTGTGATCGCTGCGAACCGACGGGTCCTTCCATCGATCCCCCTGTGCAGCCCAGGTCGCTCTCGTGCGGACAAGAGACGTCCCGGCTCGCTAACAGGATTATCCGCAGGGCACTCAAGAAGCAACCTGCATCATGATCACAATCGCCCGATTTGCGCCAAGTGGTTCAGATCGCCCTTCAGGCGGTAGCGATCCGGTTCAGGGAAGCGCCCCGGCCTGGCCCGCGCGCCACTCGGCGAGCATGGCCTCTTCCCATTCCTCGAGGCGGTTGGGGCGCCGGGACCAGGTCCGGCCTTGGCCGACCACCCGCGCGGGCACGCCCGCGACGATCGACAGCGCCGGAACATCCGCGGTCACCACGCTGCGCATGCCCACGATGGCGCCGTCGCCGATGCGCACGCCGGGAAGCACCGCACTGCCGCGACCGAGCCAGACATGCCGCCCCAGCACGGTGCGCTTGCGACCTTCGTTGACGATGCGACCCGTCTCCACGTCGACGATGCCGTGCTGGTCCGCCGTCTGCACGAGCACGTCGTCGGAGAACATGCAGTCCTCGCCGCATTCGAAGTCGGAGTCGTCGCACACGATGCGCGCGCCGTTGCCGCTGGTATGGGCGCCGACGACGACGTTCGACGTGCGCCACAGGTGCAGGTTGAATGCGCCGCGCGTGCCGCGCCCGAACGACACGTTCGCATCGTCGTGCCCGAGGTGGATGTGGACGCGGCCGCTCTCGCAGGCCAGTGCGATGTCGACGCGGTGCACGACGTCCTGGCCGCCGTGCCGCGCGATCTTCAGCTTCAGGCGCCCGGCCATGCCCGCGGCGTTGGCGTCGTCGGACAAGCGAAGGATGCAACCCTCGCCGAATCCGCGCGCATCGCATTCGACCCACGCGGGCAACGCGGAGAAGGCATGCGCGAACATGCCCGCGGGCGTCACAGCACCGGAACGCCGGTCTTCTGGCGAAGTTCGTCCATCGACACGCCAGGTGCCAGCTCCACGAGCTTCAGCCCCTGCGGGGTGATGTCCAGCACGCCCAGTTCGGTGATCACGCGATTGACCACGCCCACGCCCGTCAGGGGCAGCGTGCATTCGGGCAGCAGCTTGTGGTCGCCGCCCTTGGCGGTGTGCTCCATCAGCACGACCACGCGCTTCACGCCCGCGACGAGGTCCATCGCGCCGCCCATGCCCTTGACCATCTTGCCGGGCACCATCCAGTTTGCGAGGTCGCCCTTGTCGGTGACCTGCATCGCGCCGAGGATCGCCAGGTCGATGTGGCCGCCGCGGATCATCGCGAAGGAGTCGTGGCTGCCGAAGTAGCTCGCACCCGCACGCGCGGTGACGGTCTGCTTGCCGGCGTTGATCAGGTCCGCGTCGACTTCCGCATCGAGCGGGAACGGGCCGATGCCGAGCAGGCCGTTCTCCGATTGCAGCCACACGTCCATGCCGTCGGGGATGAAGTTCGCCACGAGGGTCGGCAGGCCGATGCCGAGGTTCACGTAGGCGCCGTCGGTGAGTTCCTGCGCGGCGCGTTGCGCCATCTGGTCGCGGGTCCAGGCCATTACGCGGCTCCCTGGCGCACGGTGCGCTGTTCGATGCGTTTTTCGGGCGTCGCGTTGACGACGATGCGGTCCACGTAGATGCCGGGCAGGTGCACGTGGTCGGGATCGATGTCGCCGACTTCCACGAGCTGCTCGACTTCGGCGATGCACACCTTGCCGGCCATCGCGCACGCGGGATTGAAGTTGCGCGCGGTCTTGCGGAAGACGAGGTTGCCGGCCTTGTCGGCCTTCCACGCCTTCACCAGCGAAACGTCGGCGCGCAGCGCGGTTTCCATCACGTAGTGGTGGCCGTCGAACTCGCGCGTTTCCTTGCCTTCCGCCACGATCGTGCCGAAGCCGGTGCGGGTGAAGAAGGCCGGGATGCCGGCGCCGCCGGCGCGCAGGCGCTCGGCCAGCGTGCCTTGCGGATTGAATTCGAGTTCGAGTTCGCCGGAGAGGTACTGGCGCTCGAATTCCTTGTTCTCGCCCACGTAGGACGAAATCATCTTGCGGATCTGGCGGGTAGTCAGCAGCAGGCCCAGGCCGAAGCCGTCCACGCCCGCGTTGTTGGAGATGACCGTCAGGTCCTTCACGCCCGAGTCGCGAAGGGCTTCGATCAGCGCCTCGGGAATGCCGCAGAGGCCGAAGCCGCCGACGGCGAGCGTCTGGCCGTTGGCCACGACCTCGCGCAGGGCATCGGCCGCGGTGGGATGGAGCTTGCCCGCCCCGGGGCTGCGCTGCGAAGTCGCCATATGGGTCTCTGCGTGGATGCGTTTATGCTACGGGACCGCGAACGACCCCTTTTCCACGATGCCTCCGAGCCCGGCCACCGCTCCAGTCGCCCTGAGCATCGTCTCGACACTTTACCATTCAGTCCGTTTCCTGCCGCGTTTCGTGGATGAGTGCCGCGCCGCGCTCGAGGCCGCCGGCATCGCCGACTACGAGATCGTGTTCGTCAACGACGGCTCGCCGGACGACTCGGCCGCATGGGTGCTCCAGGCGCGTGCGCAGGACCCGCGCATCAAGCTCGTCGACCTCTCGCGCAACTTCGGCCACCACCGCGCCGCGCTCGCCGGCCTGACCTATGCGCGCGGCGAACGGGTGTTCCTGATCGACTGCGACCTGGAAGTCTCGCCCGGCGAACTGCCGCACATGCTCGCGCTGATGGCGGAAACGCGCGCGGACGTGGTCTACGGCGTGCAGGAGATGCGCAAGGGCGGCGCGGTCGAACGCATCGGCGGCTCGCTGTTCTGGCGCCTGTTCAACCGCCTGAGCGACACCAAGGTGCCGGAGAACGTGCTCACCGAGCGCGTGATGAGCCGACGTTACGTCGATGCCCTGCTCGCGCTGGGCGACCGCAACATCTTCCTTGCGGGGATGATGTACTGGGCCGGCTTCTCGCAGGTCGCCATGCCGATCGCCAAGCGCCAGCGCGAAGGCCGTTCGACCTACAACTTCGCGCGTCGCTTCGGGCTGCTCGTGGAGGCGGTGACCTCGTTCTCCGCGCTTCCGCTGCGCCTCACGCTGGGGACGGGCCTGGTGTTCACCGCCATCAGCGCGCTGTTCGCCGCGGAGCTGATCGTCCGCAAGCTTCTGCATCCGGAAACGGTGCTGCTGGGCTTCACCTCGCTGATGATCGTGATCCTCGCCGTGGGCGGGGTCATAATCACGCTCATGGGGGTACTGGGGATCTACGTCTCCAAGCTGTTCGTACAGGCGCAAGGGCGCCCCGCATTCATCGTTCGCGACTACCAAGGCTGAGCAGGACATGCAGAAGGAAGACCTCAACGCTTACAAGGACGCATACCTGGAGTCCTTCCCGTTCTACTGGGACGAGACCGTGCTGCTGGATGCCTATGCCCGCAAGCTCGTCGCCGCGCTCAAGGACCGCAGGCAGGTCAAGGTGCTGAGCCTGGGGATCGGCCGCCAGATGGTCAGCAAGGCGATCTTCGAGAACGTCGACCTTGCGCAGTACCACGTGGTCGAAGGCGCCGAGGACATCATCGAGCGCTACAAGGCCGAAGCCAATCCGCCGCCGTTCGTGCACGTGCACCATGCGTGGTTCGAGAAGATCGAGTTCGACCAGAAGTTCGATGCGATCGAGATGGGCTTCGTGCTGGAGCACGTCGACGATCCGGCGCTGATCCTGCGCCGTTACCGGGAATTCCTCGCGCCGGGCGGCGTGCTGTTCGTCGCCGTGCCCAACGCGCGTTCGCTGCACCGCCTGCTCGGCCAGGCCGCCGGCCTGATGCAGGACGTCTACACGCTCAGCCCGTCGGACCTCGCGCTCGGCCACAAGCGTTATTTCGACACCGCGTCGATCACGGCGATGGTCCGCGACAGCGGGTATCGCGTCGACCAGGTGCATGGCCTGATGCTCAAGCCCCTGACCACCGGCCAGATCCAGTCGCTCAAGATGGGCCGGAACTTCGACGACGCATTGATCGAAGTGGGTTACGGGCTTCCCGAGATCACGAACGGAGTGCTGATCGAAGCCTCGCTCCCGTGAACCAGGCCGCGCCCGTGCGCTGCATCCTCCTGCTGAGCGCCGGCGGATTCCAGGGCCAGGGCCTGTTCGAAGCGGTGCGTCGCATCGATGGCGCGCGCGTCATCGTCGGCGACATCTACGCGGAAGGGGTCACGCGCTACCTGAGTGCGGACTATCGCCGCCTGCCGCCGCTGTCGAAGCGCGATGCGTTCGTCGCGTCGCTGGACGCGATGGTCGAGCAGGACAAGGTGACGGCGATCTTCCCGTCGACCGCGTTCGAACTACCCCTGCTCGCCGAACTGCGCGAGACGCTGGCAGCGCGCGGCGTCGCCGTGGCCGTCTCCTCGTCCGATGCGCTCGCCGTGCTGCTCGACAAGGGCGCCACTGCACGCTTCCTCGTCGAACACGACATTGCCACGCAGGTCCCGGTGGATGCGCGCACGCACGATTTCGCGACGCCCTTGTTCGGTCGACCGCACGGCGGCTGGGGCGGGCGAGATACGCGCCGCCTCGACGACAGCGCGGCGCGCGATCGCCTGCTGGCCGAAGGCGCGCTCGACGATTACGTGTGGACGGAGTTCCTGCCGTCGTTCGAAGAACTCTCCGTCGATTTCGCGATCCGCACCGACGGCACGCTCTCCCCGCTCGTGATGCGCAAGCGTTTGCGCACCTCGGGCGGGTTCGCGGTGATTTCGGAATCGGTGGACGATCCGGTCGCGCTTGCGCTGGCCGAACGCACGGCGCGCGCCATCGCCGCGATCGGCGGCGCGGGCCTGTTCAATATCCAGTTGCTGCACACGCAGCCGGACAACCGCCTGCTCGTGTCCGACATCAACCCGCGCTTCGGCACCTCCTCGGGCCATGCGCTCGGCGAAGGCCTGAACCTGCCGGCGTTCTTCCTCGGCGATGCCGCGCAATCGGGCGCGCGCCATGGGGTCAAGACGGTGCGCAAGCTGCAGGACATCACGGTCGCGCGACTGCCGTCGCGGCCGCAGGCGCTGGTGTTCGACCTGGACGACACGCTGCTCGACCACAAGCGCTGGTTCGCCGCGAAGGCGCTCGCCGCGGGCGATGCGGTCGCGCGCGACTGGGGCGACGCCGAGCTGTTCCGCGAAACGGCGCTCGGCCTGGTCGACGAAGGCGAGCGCAGGCTGTTCATCGACCAGCTCGCGTTGCGGCTGGGATGGACGCGCGCACAGCATGCGCAATTCCTGGACGCGTTCCGCGCCGCGCGCGTGGATGCGCCCTTGTTCGCGGACGTGCCCGATTCGCTTGCCGCCTTGCGCGCGATGGGCTTCATGCTCGCGCTGCTCACCGACAATCCGCCCGCGACGCAGAAGCAGAAACTCGAACGCGCACCGGCCCTCGGCGCCTTCGACGCGATCGTGTTTTCGCAGGACGTCGGCGCGGAAAAGCCCGACGAACGCGCGTTCCATGCCGTGTCCACCGCGCTCCGGTTGCCGCCCGCGCAGCTGTGCATGATCGGCGACAACCTCTTCCGCGACGGGCTCGGCGCGCTGCGCGCCGGCTACGGTGGCGCGATCGTGTTGCGCCGGCCCGGTGGCTTCATCCAACCGCACGAAGACCTCGCGCGCCTGTCCACCTTCGGCGCCGACCCGCGGCTGGTGCATGCCACCGACCTCGTGGTCGCGCGCGAAATCCTGCAAGGCAGCTGACGATGCATCGCGTCGCCATCATCCAGTCGTCCTACATTCCCTGGAAGGGCTTCTTCGACATCATCCACGACGTCGACGAATTCGTGTTCCTCGACCACGTGCAGTTCACCCCGCGCGACTGGCGCAGCCGCAACCGCATCAAGACGCGCGAAGGCCTGCTGTGGCTCACCGTGCCCGCCGGCAGCGACCGCAACCGCCGCATCTGCGACGTGCAGCTGCAGGATGCCTCGTGGCAGGACAAGCACTGGAAGACGCTGGTGCACAGCTACGGCAAGGCGCCGCACTTCGCCACGTACAAGGACTTCTTCGAAGCGCTGTACCTGGGCCGCAAGTGGGAGACGCTGTCGGACCTCAACCAGCACATGACGAAGGCGATCGCCAACGAGTTGCTGGGGCTGCATCCGCGTTTCCGCGATTCGCGCGAACTCGAACCCGAAGGCGCGAAGTTCGACCTGATCCTCGACCTGGTGCGCAAGACCGGCGCCACGCGCTACGTCAGCGGCCCCTCGGCCGCCGATTACATGGACCCGGCGCCGTTCGAAGCCGCGGGCGTGGAGCTGGTCTACAAGGATTACCGGGGCTACCCGGAGTACGCGCAGGCCTGGCCGCCGTTCGAACATGCGGTCAGCGTGCTGGACCTGCTGTTCGCCGTGGGCCCGCAGGCCCCGCACTACATCTGGGGTTGGCGCGAGGCCGCCTGAGCCGGGTACCGGGCGGGCCACGGCCGGGCTATCCTTGCGGCCCGAAAGGATTTCGACACCCGCATGCGAAGCTGGATCGCCTACTGCCTGGTGCTCACGACGGTGTTGCTCACCGTCTCCGGCCAGTTCCTGCTCAAGTGGCAGGTCCTGCGCGCGGGGGCGCTGCCGGCGGACGCGAGCGAACGGCTGCATTTCCTCCTGCGCCTGCTGCTCAATCCCTGGGTGCTGTCCGCCTTCGCCGCGGCCTTCCTCGCCTCGGTGACGTGGATGATGGCGATGACCAAGCTGCAGCTGAGCCACGCCTATCCGATGACCGCGCTGACCTTCGCGCTCGTGGTGTTCGGCAGCGCGGTGCTCTTCCATGAGCCGGTGACGCCGCTGAAGGTCGTGGGCCTGGTCCTGATCGTCGCGGGCATCGTCGTCGGAAGCCAGGGATGAGCACGGCCGGCGGCTTCAGGCCGGAATACTTCGCCGAACTCGCGCGCACGGAAGCGAACAACTTCTGGTTCCGCGCGCGCAACGACCTGATCGTGGACGCCATCCGGCGCAACTTCCCCGGTCGCCGCGACTTCCTCGAAATCGGCTGCGGCACGGGCTTCGTGCTGTCGGGCATCGCGCAGGCGTTCCCCGACATGGCCCTGTCGGGCAGCGAGCTGTTTCCCGAAGGCCTGCCCTTCGCGGCTGCGCGCGTGCCGCGCGCGCGCCTGATGCAGATGGATGCGCGGCAGATTCCGTACCGCGGCGCGTTCGACCTCATCGGCGCATTCGACGTCATCGAACACATCGACGACCACGTCGCGGTGCTGAAGTCGATGTTCGACGCCCTCGCGCCCGGCGGCGGCGCGATGTTCACCGTGCCGCAGCATCCGCAGTTGTGGAGCCGCGCGGACGACATCGCCTGCCACGTGCGCCGCTATCGCCCGGGCGAACTGGAAGCGCTTCTGCGCGACGCCGGTTTCCGCATCGTCGAGACCACCTCCTTCGTGACCCTGTTGCTCCCGATGCTCGCGGCCTCGCGCCTGCTCGGCGGACGCAACAAGGAAAGTCATGGCGCGGAACTCGAACTCCCGCGCCCCCTCAACGCGGCCCTGTACGGCGTGATGCAGTTCGAACGCGCCCTGATCCGGATGGGCCTCCGATTCCCCTGGGGCGGCACCCGCCTCGTGTGCGCAGAGAAACCCGCATGAAGATTCCCTTCAATCGCCCCTTCATGACCGGGCGCGAGCTTTGGTACATCGCGCAGGCGCACGCCAACGCGCACCTCTCCGGCGACGGCCCGTTCACCAAGCGCTGCCATGCCTGGCTCGAACAGGAAACACGGACGAAGAAGGCGCTGCTCACGCAGTCGTGCACCGCGGCGCTGGAAATGTCCGCGCTGATGCTCGACCTGCAACCGGGCGACGAAGTCATCATGCCGTCCTTCACCTTCGTCTCCACCGCGAACGCCTTCGTGCTGCGCGGCGCGGTGCCGGTCTTCGTCGACATCCGCAAGGACACGCTCAACATCGACGAGCGCCTCATCGAAGCGGCGATCACGCCGCGCACGAAGGCGATCTGCGTGGTGCACTACGCCGGCGTGTCCTGCGAGATGGATCCGATCATGGACATCGCCGCACGCCACGGCATCGCCGTGATCGAGGACGCCGCGCAGGGCATCTTCTCGCGCTACAACGGACGCCCGCTCGGCAGCATCGGCCAGTTCGGCGCGCTGAGCTTCCACGAAACCAAGAACGTGATCTCCGGCGAAGGCGGTGCGTTGCTGGTGAACGACCCGGCGGGCGTGGAGCGCGCGGAGATCATCCGCGAGAAGGGCACCAACCGCAGCAAGTTCTTCCGCGGCCAGGTGGACAAGTACACGTGGGTGGACGTCGGTTCGTCCTACCTCCCGGGCGAGATCATTGCGGCCTTCCTCGCCGCGCAGTTCGAAGAGGCTGAAGCGATCACCGCGCGCCGGCTGGCGATGTGGGACCGCTACCACGCGTGGGCCGAACCGCTGGAACGCGCCGGCCGCCTGCGCCGCCCGATCGTGCCCGACAACTGCACGCACAACGCGCACATGTACTACCTGTTGCTGGACGATCTCGCCGATCGCACGCATTTCATCGAAACGCTGAAGGCGAAGGACATCGGCGCGGTGTTCCACTACATCCCGCTGCACTCCTCGCCCGCCGGCATGAAGTACGGGCGCGCGCACGGCGGGATGTCGGTGACCGACTCGATCAGCGACCGCCTCGTGCGCATGCCGCTGTGGTGCGGACTGGAAGAGCACATGGACTTCGTGCTCGAGACCGCGAGCGCCGCGCTCGCACGTTGACGCAGGGATTCGAAGCGGTCAGTCCGCTTCGAAACCGTGGCGCTGGCGGAACGCCGGCGAATACACGTTGAGGTGGTGGTCGCGCAGGAAGACCACCACGCGCACGCGCACCGGCTCCGGCATGCGGCACACCGTGATCTGCGGCATGCACTTGTCGGGGGCGACCTCCGGCTTGTCGGCCAGCGCTTCCATCTGCACCGCCAGGCGCTGCACGTAGGCCTGCTGGTACGGCGCGCGGATCCAGGCCTGACGATCCAGCGGCGCCTGCAACAGCACCAGGCCGAGGCACGCGGCGATCATCGCGCCACCGACGCGCTTCGTGTTGGCGGGATCCAGCGACGGACGGCGCTCGACGTACCAGCACACCGCCATCAGCAGCAACGCGACGACGTGCAGCTGGTAGAACACGATGTAGCGCGGCTGCAGGAACGCGGCTTCGCCGTACTGCGGTACGCGGCCGATGAGCACGCCCGCGCACAGCCCGTAGAACAGCAGCATGGTCGCGACCGCGAGGAACCACGCCGCCGTCGGGCGACGACGCCACGCCTGCCACCAGAACACCGCGTGCGCGACGATGAAGCCCAGGCGCAGCGCCATGTCGACGGCATGCCCGAACGAATGGAAGACCTGCTGCGCCTGCATCGGATACAGCACGCCGGAGGACAGGGGCACGGTCATCGCCAACGCCAGTCGCGGCAACGACACCGCCGCGGCGTGCGGCCCGCCCGCCATCGGGATCGACTGCATGGGCGGCGCGAGCGCCCACGACACGAGCTTGACCGCGATGCACGCGAGCACCATCGCGCCGATCGCGCGCAGCGCGGGCTTCGTCTCGCCCGTGCGCAGGCCGTACAGGCCCGTCGCGAGCGCCGCGGCGATGACCGCGATGACACCGCCGCCGTCGGAGACCAGCGTCACGGCGAACACCGCCACCACGATCGGCCACGCGCGCGCGCCTTCCAGTGCGCGCCAGGCCGCCAGGTACAAGGCGAAGCAGCAGAACAGCGCGACGAAGGCCAAGGTCAGCAGGGGCCACTCGAAGATCTCGCTGGTGTTGAGCGAGACATACACGGCGCACATCGCCACCCATGCCAGCTGCACCGGCCAGTCCGCGAAATCGCGGGCCGGGGTGGCGCGCTTCAGCGCCACGCGGAACAGCCACAGCGTCGCGACGGCGAAGGCGAACCCGATCCATGCATCGACCGACAGGTCCACGCCGAACAGGCGATAGTTGAGCAGGAGCAGGAGCTTGTGGAAGGGCAGCGCGTGGTCCATCGCCGAACGCTTGGCGAAGAAATCGCCGAGGGTGAGCTGCCCGTCCACGTACTTGCGCAGGAAGACGTCGACGAAATACCACGCATCGCTGATCACCAGCGGATTGGCGACGGTGGCGATGAACACCACGGCATGCACGAGCGTGGCCGCCACCAGCGCCCACGCCACTGCGCGCGGCCAGTGCGACGGAAGGGCGCCGACGGCATCCCCCGGGGCGGGCGCGAGCGACGGGTTGCGCATGGCATTCGGGTCCAGGGTCCGGGGTGGCCGCGATTGTATAGGCGCGAGGTGGCGAGGGCCTCCCTGCACGCGCGGGCGATGCAGTGCCCGGTGGTAGACTTGCGCGCCGCATCCGCCTCGCCGCCCAATGGATTTTCCCGCGATGCGTTCATTCGCCCCGCCGCTCAAGGACTGGTCCCGCTCCTTCTCGCTGCACGGCCTGTGGGTGAACCTGGCGCTGGAAGACCTGCGCGACCGCTATCGGCGCACCGTGCTCGGGCTGACCTGGATCGTCTTTTCCTTCGCGCTGTTCGTCGGCGTGAAGATGTTCGTCTTCGGTCCGCTGAACGCGGCGTCGGTGTCCGAGTTCGGCGTGTACGTCACCCTCGGGTTCGGCCTGTGGACCTACATCAACGCGATGGTGACCGACGCCTGCACGGCGTACATGCATTCGCGCGCCTGGATCCTGGGCACGTCCACGCCCTACCCGGTCTACCTGCTGCAGGCCATCGCGCGGAACTGGATGATCTTCGGGATGATCCTGCTCGTGATGGCGGCCTCGCTGTACTGGAACCCGAAGCCGATCACCATGAACGCCCTGTGGGCGCTCCCCGCACTGGCGATGTACCTGGTGTCCTCGGTGTGGGTGTCGGCGATCCTCGCGCCGTTGTGCGCGCGCTGGCGCGACCTGTACCAGACCGTGCAGACCGGCCTGCGCCTGGTGTTCTTCGCCACGCCGATCCTGTGGATGCCGCGCAACTTCGATCGCCTGGCGACCATCGCCGAGCTCAATCCGATTTCGCATTTCATCGCGATCGTCCGCGACCCGCTGATGTACGGCCGCGTGCCCGTCGACAGTTGGACGCTCGTGCTGGTCACCAACGCCGTCGGCCTGCTGGCCGGCGCGGTGGTCTACGCCAGCACGCGACGCCGCCTGCCGCACTGGATCTGACATGCACCTGGAAGCCGACCACATCACGCTCGACTTCCCGCTCGCGCAGGGCGGTCACAGTCGCGGCGCCGTCGCGGGCGGACCGCCGCTCGGCGGACGCCTGCGCCAGGAAGGCCGCAGCACGTTCGTGCGCGCGCTCGACGACGTGTCGTTCAAGCTGGAAACCGGCGACCGCCTCGCGCTCGTCGGCCACAACGGTTCGGGCAAGTCGACCCTGCTGCGCGTGCTCGCCGGCATCTACCACCCGGATCGCGGGCACGTGTCGAGCAGCAGCCACGTCTCGGGCATCTTCAACATGTCGCTCGGTTTCCGGCAGGAAGCCACGGGCTATCGCAACCTCGTGCTCAAGGGCCTGATGGCCGGGCGCTCGCGTGCCGAGATCGAAGCGGCGCTGCCGGAGATCGCGGAGTTCACGGGCCTGGGGCCCTACCTCGACATGCCCCTGCACACCTACTCGCAAGGCATGGCGATGCGCCTGGCGTTCGCGGCGACGACCGCGTTCTCCAACGACATCCTGGTGATGGACGAATGGATCGGCGCGGGCGATGCCGGCTTCCAGGAAAAGATCATCGCGCGCATGACCGATTTCCTGCATGCGTCCACGATCGTCGTCGTCGCCTCGCACAGTGCAAGCCTGCTGCGCCGCCTGGCGAACAAGGCGATGTGGCTCGAACAGGGCCAGGTGCGTCGCGTCGGCGGGCCCGAGGTGATCGACGAATACGAAGCGGCGGCCAGCGTGGTGGAGCTTGCCGCGCCGCTGCGCACGCACGTCGCGTCGGGCAGTGGCCTGTGGGTCGCGCGCGAAGGCCTGGAGGCGCCGCACCTGCTTTGGAACTTGCGGGGCGACGTCAGCGGCCTGCAGTTGCGCGTGCAGGAACCGGGCCGCGAGGTGCTGGTGGTGCGTGCGTCGGTGGCGCGCTGCGGCGCGTGGCCGTTCGCGCCGTGGGTGCGTCCGGGCATGCGCTTCGAGATCGCGCGCCCGCACGAAGAGCCCGTGATCTCGCTCGTGACCGACGACGCCTGCGCGGCCTGATCCTGTCGCAGGCGCTCAGCGCGCCTCAAGCAATCCCTTCAACCGTTCGCGCGCACTGCCGCGCGAGGTGACGCGGCGCGCGTAAGCCAGGCCCGCGTCCGACAGGCGCTGCCACAAGGCATCGTCTCGCAGCAGCGCGATCACGTGCTCGGCCAACGCCTCCGGCGTATCGCCGACCAGCACGTCCTCGCCCGGCGACAGCAGCATCCCTTCAGCGGCCACCGGCGTGCACACCGCGGGCACGCCCTGCGCCAGGCTCGCGGCCACCTTGCCCTTCGCGCCGGCCCCGAAGCGCAACGGCGCGATGGTCATGCGGCGGCGTGCGAGGAATGCGTCGAGGTCTTCGACGAAGCCGACCGCGCGCACGCCTGGCACGTCGCCCAGGGCGCGGACGTCGGGCGTCATGTGGCTGCCGACGATATCGAGCCGCGCATCGGGCACCGCCGCGCGCACGAGGGGCCATGCGGTCTGGACGAACCAGCGGATCGCATCGGCGTTCGGCGGATGGCGGAAGCCACCGACGAAGCACACACCGTCGCGACCGGCGAGCGGCGCGATCGCATCGGAGGGCTCGCACACGAGCGGGAACAGGGCGATCTCGCGCCCCGGCAGCGCTTCCTGCAACAGCGTGCGCTCGTAATCCGAATGCACCAGCGCGACATCGACCTTGCCGACCACCTCGAGTTCGCGCTCGCGCGTCATCAGCGCCGTGGCGAGCGCATCGGCGCTGCCGGCGAGTTCGGCTTCGCGCATCTCGCGCAGCCAGTGCATGTCGGCGTTGAGGAACAGCACGCGCGCGTCCGGATAACGGCGGCGCAGCAGGTCCAGGTGTTTTTCGCCAACGCCGAAGCGGTGCAGGAAGATGACGTCGAACGGTTCCTTGCGCGCGACCACGAAGGAGGCCATGCGCGAATGCGCCGGATGGTAGATGGCTTCGATGCCGCGGCGCTGCAGCGCGCGCGTGGGCTCGCCGACGTGCGCGAAGTTGTCCTCCGGAACGAACGTCACCTTGCACCCGGCCGCCACCATGCCCTGCAGGATTTCGTCGGCGACCACCGAACCGGCATCCTCGTTGGGCGTCGGCGTGGTCTTGTCCACGAACAGCACGCGCCTTGCGACGGCGCGCTCCTTCTCGAGTTCCGGCTGGTCGGCGTTCTCGCGATGCGTGGCGAGCACATCCGCCCAGCGTTCGCGCAGCTTGCGCAGGTTCTCCACCTGGTAGGCCTTTACGCCGGAACCGAGGTCGGTGCCCGAGCTGATGCCTTCGAAGTGCAGCAGTTGCGAGAGCGGCTGCACGACGGTGCGCAAGCCGGCGGCGCGCACGCGGAACGCGAGGTCCGCGTCTTCGGCATAGGCCGGCACGAACAGTTCGTCGAAACCGCCCAGTCGTTCCCACAGCGCGCGCGGCAAGGCGATCGATGCGCCTGACACGTAGTCCACGTCGCGCCGGTAGCAGAATTCGGGGCGGCGCGGATCGGCCAGTCGCCCGTAGTTCCAGGCCGAGCCATCGCGCCAGACGATGCCGCCGCATTCCTGCAGGCGACCGTCGGGGAAGATCAGCTTCGACCCGGCCAGGCCGATGCGCGGGTCGGAATCCAGCGTGTCGACCAGTTCGTCGAGCCAGCCCGGCAGCACCAGCGTGTCGTTGTTGAGGAACACCACGTGGCGGCCGCGCGCCTGCGCCGCCGTCGCGTTGCAGTTGCGCACGAAGCCCAGGTTCTGCGCATGGCGGATGTGGCGCACGCCGGGCAATGGCAAGGCCAGCGCGGCGGCGGTCGCGTCGTTGGAACCGTCGTCGCCGACCAGGATCTCGATGCGATGGCGCGTTGCGTGCGACAGCAACGCATCGATGCACGCGAGCGTGAACGGCACCTGGTTGTAAACGGGCACCACGATGGAGACATCGGGAAGCGCGTCGTCGCCGGCGACCGGTGCGCGCGGCGTGCGCGCGGCGATGGCCTGCGCCCAGCCGACCGCTTCGGCTTCGCTGCACGCGAGGCGTTCGGCACGGCGCGTGGTGTCCGTCGAAATCGGCAGGTGGTAGCGCTCGATGCGCGCGATCGTGTCGGCCGTGGTGGCCGCATCGAACTCGGCGGAGAGGAAGCGGCGCAGGCCGGCATGCGATCGCTCGCCGGGCTGGGTGGGCTGTTCGCCGATCGCGCGCACGATGGCGCGCGGGAGGAGCGGCCGTCCGTCGTTTCCGCCTGCCGCATGCTGCGCGACGCGATTGGCGAAGCGCAACGGGCGCGTGATCTTCCAGCTTCGGCTGCCGAGGATGACGGCGAGTTCGCGCCGCAGTTCGTCGCCCTGGCGGACGAACTCCGCCAGCTCGGCGCGCAGGGTTTCGCATTCCAGGTCGCGCTCGGCGTAGTCCGACTGCGCCTTGTGCAGCATCGCGTTGATGCGGTCGATTTCGATGAGGTGCGCGTCGTCTTCGAGGCGAACCGTGTCGAATTCGCGGCGCAGCGCTGCCTCTTCCTCGCGGATCGCCAGGATCTCGTGGTTGAGGCGCGTGATCTCGCGTTGCGCCGCGGCCTGCGCGGCCTGCAGACGCGCGTCGGTTTCGCGGTACACCTGCAGCGCGGTGTTGCGTTCGTCCAGCGCGACCCGTTCTGCCTCCTGCGCGGCGAACAGGCGATGCGTGCGGTCCTGCAGCAGGGGACCGGCGAGGTTCGCCAGTGCGCCCAGCGCGTCGCGCACGGGAGCGAGTTCCGCGGTCGACGGGCGTTCGCCGCGCGCGGCGCGTTCGAACCACGTCCACACCGCATCCGCCCACGCAGCGACGGTGTCGGCCACCACGACGTCCCTGGCTTCGGCGCGGGTCTCGAGCAGGAAATCGCGGATCGCGTCTTCGTCGGGCGCCTGCGGCCACTGCACGTGCTGCTCGGCGGCGATGCGATCGGTGGTCGCGCGCCAGTCCTCGAGCAGCTCCGCGTAGGTCACGCAGGTCGCGCCTTGCGCCACCGCGTCCGCCGCGACGAGACCGTAGGACACGTAGAGCAGCGCCGCACCCTGCGCGCTGCATCCGTCGCGACGCACGAGCGAATCGACGACTTCGCGCCACGGCCGCATCATCACCACCCACGCCGGACGCACGCCCTGTGCCTGCAGCACGCCAGCCCAGAACGGTTGCAGCAGCGTGCAGCGCGGATCCTTCACGACGCTCAGCGGTGCGTCGCCGAAGTCCTCGTCCAGGATCCGGCGTGCGTCCTCCGCGAAGGCGGCGTAGGCCCCGGGCGCGGCAGGCAAGTGGAACGGCGCGAACGGGTCGTCCCAGGCCAGGTCGAACGCGGCCAGCACGCGGTCGTCGAGCGCGACCACCGCTTCGGGTTCCCAGTAGCCGCTCTGGTTGCCGGCGTTGGCGGGCAGCACCCGTTGCGGCAAGCGCGCGCCGCGCAGGGACAACACGCGCGCAAGCGCGGACGTGCCCGCGCGGTGCATGCCGAGGATGAAGAGCGAGGTGCGCGCCATGGAGGTGCGTTCCACGTCAGACGACCGATCGATCCGCACAGTAGTCCAGGAATCGTTGCTTCACGATGTCCCAGGCCTCCGCGTCCGCGTGCGCCCCTCCCGGCTGTGCCGCGACGAGTTCGTACACCGACTGCGCGCGCTGGAACTGCGCGTTGTCCTTCAGCAGCTCACGGTTGCGCGCGCGCTTGTCGTCCACTTCGGAAGAGTTGAGCTTCTCCCCCAGGGGCAGCAGGCAATCGGGCGACCATGCTTCACCGAGGAACTCGCATACCTGCCGGAACAAGGCTTCCGGATCGCCCGCGATGCGTTCGAACGGCAGGCGGAACACGCGATCGCCGCCCAGGCCGCGCTCGGCGTACCAGGCGTTTTCCGTGTGCTGGATCCAGGTGTCCAGGCCCTGCTCCAGCGCCTGCGGTTCGGCACCGACCTTGTCGAAACCTTCCAGCGACGTGGCCACGTCGTCGGGGCGACGCAGGTTATGGATGAAGCGCGCGTCCGGGAACATCTCCGAGAGCGCCCAGACGTAGTGGCTGTTCAGGGGCGTGCCGTCCACCCAGCGCCGCTTCGGATCGACGCCCGTGCGCTTGAGCTGCATCGGGTTGGCGGACAGGTTCTGCGGCACGCGCCACGCGGGATCCTGCGCGGCCGCGCCGTACAGGCGATCGACGCGCCGGGCGAAGGCGTCCTGCACGACGGCCTCCACGGTTTCGCCCACGCGCTGCATGAAACGATCCACCGGATAGTCGATGTTCGACAGGTGCGAGAAGCGACCGCGCTCGGAGCCCTTGCGATGCGAGAGGAACGCACCGACGCCCATGCTCGCGATCCACGCCGTTTCGGGCATCGGCTGGATGTTGGGGTGCTGGCCGAGCACCCACGTGGTGATCGACGTCCCCGAGCGGGGGGCGCCGATGATGAAGATGGGACGTGCCTGCTCCATGGCGTCGCGGACCATCAGGCGAGTGCTTGCGCCAGGTCGCGACGGAGGTCTTCGAGATCCTCCACGCCCACGCTCAGGCGCACGAGGTTGTCGAACAAGCCCAGTTGCGCGCGGCGTTCCGGCGGGATCGACGCGTGCGTCATGATCGCCGGATGGTTCACCAGGCTTTCCACGCCGCCGAGCGATTCGGCGAGCGTGAACAGCTTCGTGCGTTCGCAGAAACGCTTCGCGCCTTCCAGGCCGCCTTCGACGAACACGGTGACGATGCCGCCGAAGCCCTGCATCTGGCGCTTGGCCAGTGCGTGCTGCGGATGCTCCGGCAAACCCGGATACAGCACGCGCTCGATGCCCTTTTGCGTCTGCAGCCACTGCGCGAGCGCGAGTGCATTTTCGCAATGCGCGCGCATGCGCAGGTGCAGCGTCTTCAGGCCGCGCAGGGCGAGGAAGCTGTCGAACGGCCCCTGCACCGCACCGATGGAGTTCTGCAGGAAGGCGAGCTTCTCGCCGAGTTCGGCGTCGTCGCCGACCACGAGGATGCCGCCGACCATGTCCGAATGGCCGTTGAGGTACTTGGTGGCCGAATGCATGACGACGTCGGCGCCCAGTGCGATCGGGCGCTGCACGATCGGCGAGGCGAAGGTGTTGTCGACGACGACGAGCAGGCCGCGCTTCTTCGCGATCGCGGCGATGGCCGCGATGTCGACGATCTTCAGCAGCGGATTGGTGGGGGTCTCGATCCACACCATCTTCGTGTTCGGGCGAATGGCGGCTTCGAACGCGGCCGGATCGGTCAGGTCGACCCAGCTGAAGTCCAGGCCGGCGCTGCGGCGGCGCACGCGTTCGAACAGGCGGAACGTGCCGCCGTACACATCGTCCATCGCCACGACGTGGTCGCCGCTGTCGAGCAGCTCCAGCAGCGTGGAGGTCGCCGCCAGGCCCGAGCCGAAGGCGAAGCCGCGCGTGCCGCCTTCCAGGCCGGCGATGCAGCGCTCGTAGGCGAAGCGGGTCGGGTTGTGCGTGCGCGAGTACTCGAAGCCCTGGTGCACGCCAGGGCTGGACTGCGCATAGGTCGAGGTCGCGTAGATCGGCGGCATCACCGCGCCGGTCGTCGGGTCCGGCGACTGGCCGGCATGGATGGCCAGCGTGCCTTGACCGTAGTGCTTCGCGTCGCCTTCGACCTTCATCCGATCCGTCCCGATATGCTTGAAAACGAGCGGCAGTCTAGCATCGGGGCCGCTGGACGCAGCCTTACTGGACCCGCCTGCGGAGCCAGTTCAGCAGGTCGATCCGCGTGATCAGGCCGAGGAAATGCGGGCCATCCGTGACGATCGCCACGTGCCCCCGGTCGAAGACGGGCAACAGCGATTCCACCGGCGAGCGCACGTCCAGGATGTCCAGCTTGGAGACCATCGCCGTGGACACCGGGTCGCGGAAGCGGGCCTCGTCGCCGTACACATGCAGCAGCACGTCGGACTCGTCGACGATGCCGACGATCTTCTCGCCGTCCATCACCGGCAGCTGCGAGACGTCGTAGAGCTTCATGCGCTGGTAGGCGGTGACGAGCAGGTCCTTCGGGGCGACCACCACGGTGTCGCGGCGCGAATACGGACGCAGGATCAGGTCGCGCAGGTCGCCGTGCGATTCGCGTTCGAGGAAGCCGTTGTCCAGCATCCAGTAGTCGTTGTACATCTTCGACAGGTACTTGTTGCCCGTGTCGCAGACGAAGACGAGCACGCGCTTGGGCGTGGTCTGCTCGCGGCAGTACTTGAGCGCGGCGGCGAGCAGCGTGCCAGTGGAGGAGCCGCCGAGGATGCCTTCCTTCGACAACAGCTCGCGCGCGGTGAGGAAGCTTTCCTTGTCGGTGATGGCGTACGCCTTCTTCACGCGGGTGAAATCGGAAATCGGCGGCAGGAAGTCTTCGCCGATGCCTTCCACCATCCAGCTCGCCGACTTGTCCGAGAGCGTGCCGCGGTTGATGTATTCCTCGAGGATCGAGCCGACGGGATCGGCGAGGATCAGCTCGGTCTTCGGCGAGTGCTGCGCGAAGCAGCGCGACAGGCCGGTCATCGTGCCGGAGCTGCCGCAGCCGAAGACGATGGCGTCGAGGTCGCCGTCGAGCTGGCGCAGGATCTCCGGGCCCGTGCCGAATTCGTGCGCGGCGGGGTTGTCCGGGTTGCCGAACTGGTTGATGAAATACGCGCCGGGCGTTTCGCGCGCGATGCGTTCGGCCATGTCCTGGTAGTAGTCCGGATGGCCCTTCGCGACGTCGCTGCGCGTGAGCACCACCTGCGCGCCCATCGCCTTGAGGTTGAAGATCTTTTCGCGGCTCATCTTGTCGGGGACGACGAGGATGAGCTTGTAACCCTTCTGCTGCGCAACGAGCGCAAGGCCGATGCCGGTGTTGCCGGCGGTGCCTTCCACGAGCGTGTCGCCGGGCTTGATGTCGCCGCGCTTTTCCGCGGCTTCGATCATCGAGATGCCGATGCGGTCCTTGACCGAGCCGCCGGGGTTCTGGCTTTCGAGTTTCAGGAACAGCGTGCACGGGCCGGTGTCGAGATGCTGGGCCTGCACGATCGGCGTTTGTCCGATCAGTTCGAGCACGGATTGGTGGATCGGCATGGGACGTCCGGCGAATGCCGCCTTGCGCGGCAGGGACGCCCATTATCTTTCAAGTTCGATCTTCGGAGCTTCCGAAGATTTCCATCGCGGGCGACAGCGGGCGGACGAGGAACGCCCGCTGCCGCCCGCGACGGCTGGGCCGTTGCTAGTGGGCGGAAGCAGCGTACATCGTGGTCAATCGATCCTTCGCCGCGAGCTTCTCGCGTTTCATCCTCGACAGCGTGAGGTCGTCGATCGCAAGCACGCCGAGTTCGGCGTCCAGCACCTGCTTGTCGAGTTCCTTGTGCCGCTGGTACAGGGATTTGAACTCGGGATTGGTCTTCATCATCGCGTCGAGTTCTGCCTGCGGTTGCCCTTCGAACATGTCAGCCTCCTTCGGATCGCACACTCAGGGGTAAACAAAAACGCCCCGCGCAGTTGCCTGCGCAGGGCGTTCGTGGGTGCGGGGCCTGGGGTCGATATCGCGGGTTGCCGGGGCATCCTTCCGGTCGCCCGCCCGGAAGGATCTTCCGGCGGCGCGCTCCTCGGATGCGGGCGTTTGGGTCATCGGCCTCGGCTCTCGTGGGCCCGGGAACACAGGTCCCCGGGAAACCGACGCTACTCCTCCCGGTTGGCCGCGGCAAGGGCTCCGACGATGCCCGCACGGGCCTTGCCGACATTCGGCAAGGCACCGTCAAGCGATTGAAAACAAAAGGTTATTTGGACGAGACGATGATCTCGACGCGGCGGTTGCGCGCGCGTCCCGAAGCGGTGCTGTCGTCCGCAACCGGAGACGCTTCACCCAGCCCGGCGGACTGCATCTTCGACTTGGGGATGCCGCCCGCGGCCAGCGCATCGCGCACCGCATCGGCGCGACGCTGCGACAGCTTGAGGTTCGCATCGGCCTCGCCCTGCCCGTCGGTGTGGGCTTCGATCTTCACGCGCGGCACCGGGCCTGCCTTGAGGTAGGCGGCGAGCGCCTTGAGGCGGGTCTTGCCCGAACCGGACAACGTGGCGCCGGAGGCGAAGGCATCGCTGGCGAGCGTGAACACTTCCCCGCGCGAATCGCGCCTGGACGGCGGCAGCGAGGCGCCGGCGGTCAGCTCGGCCTCCTGGCGGGCGAGCGCGGCTTCCTTTTCGCGGGCGGCATTGAGCTTGGAGGTCTGGTCGCCCGTGACGTCGAGGATCACCTCCTCGGCCTGCTGGCGCGCGGCGGATTCGGCCTGCACCGAGTCGCGCAGGCGCTGGGCCTCCTCCATCTGCACCTGTGCCTCGAAGCGCAGGCGCTCGGCCTCCTGGCGGGCGCGTTCGGCATCCTGGCGGCTGGCTTCGACCAGCAGTTCGCTGCGCTCGCGGTCCAGGCGATCCACTTCCCGCTGCGTGGCCGCGGTGTGCGCGGCGGTTTCGGCGGTCTGCACGCGGGCCGTCGCGACCTGCTGGGCGTGGGCCCGGTCGCTCTTGCGCACGTTGGGCAGCGCATCCACCGACTGGCGCGCCTGCAGCCGTTCGTAGGCGGCCAGGCCCTGCAGCCGTGCATCCGCATCGAGGGCGACGAGCCGCTGCGAGAGCACGGCCGCGACATCCTGGCCCGGCCCCACGCCCGCCGCCTCGGGCCATTGCGGCGCGGAGGGGGCCGCGTCGTCCGCGCCCAGGTTCAGGCGCTGGCGCAGGCCCGCGATCTCGCTCCGGTGCTGTTCGTAGTCCGAGCCGGTGGTCGCGGCCCGGCTGCGGGCGAGCGCGAGTTCGGCATCGGCCGACGCGGTTTCCGCGAAACGCCGCGCGTCGTCGTCCTTGCCGCTGGACATCGCCGATTGCGCGGCCGTCAGTGCGTTGCGCGCCGATGCAAGCTCAGCCGATGCGTACTGGTCGGCGTCCGCGCTTTCGGCGCGCGACACGGCCTGCTGCGCGGCCGACAGTTCGCCCGTCGGCGGAGGCAGGCTGGCACAGCCCGACAACGCCGATGTGGCCAGCGCGACTGCGATCACAAGGCCGCGCAGGCGCGCGTGTTGCGTTACAGCGATATGTGCGAAGCTTGGACGCATAGGGGTGCCGTGTCGGTTCGAGGGGTTTGAACGCACGGCCATTGTGGAAATCCCGCGCCGCGCTTGCAAACGCCGGCTGCGGTCCTGTCGGAATAGAGGGGTACGCGCATGGACATCGGCTATTTCCTGAAGCTGATGACGGAGAAGAACGCTTCCGACATGTTCCTGACCACCGGCGCGCCGGTGTACATCAAGGTCGAAGGCAAGCTCTATCCGCTCGGGAACACCGGCCTGCCCACGGGCATGGTGAAGAAGATCGCGTACTCGCTGATGGACGAAGGCCAGGTGCCGCAGTTCGAGCGCGACCTGGAGCTGAACATGGCGATCGCGCTCCCGGAGTCGGGCCGCTTCCGCGTGAACGTGTTCAAGCAGCGCGGCGAAGTGGGCATGGTGATCCGCGCGATCCGCAGCGTGATCCCGTCCATCGAAGAGCTGCAGCTGCCGCAGGTGCTGAAGGAAATCATCATGGCCCCGCGCGGCCTGGTGCTGATCGTCGGCTCCACCGGTTCGGGCAAGTCGACCACGCTCGCTTCGATGATCGACTACCGCAACAGCACTTCGCCGGGCCACATCCTCACCATCGAGGATCCGATCGAATACCTGCACAAGCACAAGAAGTCGATCGTGAACCAGCGCGAAGTCGGCCTGGACACGCACGCCTTCCACAACGCGCTGAAGAACGCGATGCGCGAAGCGCCGGACGTGATCCTGATCGGCGAGATCCTGGACGCGACGACGATGGAAGCGGCGATCGCCTTCGCCGAAACCGGCCACATCTGCCTGGCGACGCTGCACTCCAACAACGCCGACCAGACCATCGAGCGCATCCTCAACTTCTTCCCGGAAGCCGCGCACAAGAACGTGCTGATGAACCTCGCGCTGAACCTCAAGGCGGTGGTCTCGCAGCGTTTGGTGATCGGCGTCGATGGCCGCCGCATCCCGGCGGCGGAAGTGCTGATCAACACGCCGATGATCCGCGACCTGCTGCGCCGCGGCCAGGTGCACGAGATCAAGCAGGCGATGGAAGAGTCGCTGGAAGCGGGCATGGAGTCCTTCGACCAGTGCCTGTTCCGCCTCGCGAAGGAAGGCAAGATCGACAAGGAAGCGGCGTTGCAGGCCGCGGACTCGCGCGACGGCCTCGCCCTCAAGTTCCGCCTGTCCGAAGGCGCGACCGGCGAACACGATCCCTACGCGGACGTCTTCGACACCCGCGTCGGCTGAAGCCTCAATGCTTCTCGGGTGCGTCCGGCTGGTTTTCCGGACGCGCCGCATCGAACGCCGGTAGCGCCAGGCACGCCGCTTCGATCCGCGAAATCGTCGGGAAGCGCGCGATGTCGATGCCGAACCGCCGCGCGTTGTAGAGCTGCGGCACCAGGCACACGTCCGCGAGCGTCGGCAGCGCGCCGTCGCAGAACTCGTCGGTGGACGGATGGTCCACGAGCATGGCTTCGAAGGCATCCAGCCCTTCGCAGATCCAATGGCGCACCCATTCGTCGCGCTCGGGCTGCGGCACGTGCCACTCCCGTTCGAAGTACTGCAGCACGCGCAGGTTGTTGAGCGGATGCACGTCGCACGCAATCACCTGCGCGAGCGCGCGCACGCGCTGGCGGTCGCGCGCGGTGGCGGGCAACAGCGCGGGCGCGGGCCACACTTCATCCAGGTATTCGAGGATGGCCATCGACTGCCGCATCATGCGCTGGCCGTGTTCGAGCACCGGGACCAGGCCTTGCGGATTGGCGGCGCGGAACTCGGCCCCGTGTTGTTCGCCGCCGTCGCGCAGCAGGTGCACGGGGGCGATCTCGTATTTCAGGCCCTTGAGGTTGAGGCCGATGCGTACGCGATACGCGGCGCTGGAGCGCCAGTACGAAAACAAACGCAACCGATCGTTCACTGCCCCACCGTCCCCACGGGCGCCGCTCGGACCGCGGCAGCGCCCACATTAACGGGAGGCCGGCGGGCACGGAAGCCCGCCGGTACCTTCGATCAGACCGCCGGGGTCTGCCGGTCGATGCGCTGGTCGATGGCGCCGAAGATGCTCTTGCCCGCGGCGTCGAACATCTCGATGCGCACGCTGTCACCGAAGGACAGGAAGGGGGTGACCGGCTTGCCCGTCTCGAGGGTTTCCACGGTGCGCTTCTCGGCGAAGCACGAGGCACCCTTGGAGGTGTCCTCGTTGGCGATCGTGCCGGAGCCGACGATGGTGCCCGCCGACAGCGGTCGCGTCTTCGCCGCGTGCGCGACGAGCTGGGCGAAGTCGAACTGCATGTCCACGCCCGCCTCCGGCGCACCGAACCACTGGCCGTTCACGTGCGTCACCAGGGGCAGGTGGACCTTGTTGCCTTCCCACGCGGCGTCGAGTTCGTCGGGCGTGACGAACACGGGCGAGAGCGCGGAGCGCGGCTTGGACTGCAGGAAGCCGAAGCCCTTGGCGAGTTCGCCGGGAATCAGGTTGCGCAGCGAGACGTCGTTGACCAGGCCGACCAGCTGGATGTGCATCGCCGCGCGTTCGGGCGAGACCGCCATCGGCACGTCGTCGGTGATCACCACGATTTCCGCTTCGAGGTCGATGCCGTAGGCCTCGTCGACCACCTTCACCGGATCGCGCGGGCCGAGGAAGCCGGCGCTGGTGGCCTGGTACATCAGCGGGTCGACGTAGAAGCTTTCCGGCACTTCGGCGCCGCGCGCGCGACGCACGCGTTCGACGTGCGGCAGGTAGGCGCTGCCGTCGACGAATTCATAGGCGCGCGGGAGCGGCGCGGCCAGCGCGGCGACATCCAGCTCGAAGGCATCTTCGGCCTCGCCTGCATTCAGTGCGTCGGACAAGGCATTGAGGCGGGGCGCGGCGTTCGACCAGTCTTCCAGCGCGCGCTGCAGCGTGGGCGCGATCGCGGTGGCGCGCACGGCGCGCGTGAGGTCGCGGGAGACGACGATGAGCGTGCCGTCGCGGCCGCCTTCCTTGAGGGAACCGAGCTTCATGCGGGGACTCTTCCGAACGCGTTGAGCCGCGCATTGTAATCGCGCAAAAGAAAACCCGCCGGCTTTCGCTGGCGGGTTTCCTGTTTGGCAGCCCCGGATGGATTCGAACCACCGAATGCCTGAGTCAGAGTCAGGTGCCTTACCGCTTGGCGACGGGGCTTTAGTGCTGCTTGTTGCTTCGGGCCGCGATTGTATCGCGGATTCGAATCAACGCTTCGAGAACTGCGTGGCGCGGCGGGCCTTGTGGAGGCCGACCTTCTTGCGCTCGACTTCGCGGGCGTCGCGGGTCATGAAACCGGCCTTGCGCAGGTCGGACTTCAGCGACTCGTCGTATTCCACGAGGGCGCGCGAGATGCCGAGGCGGATCGCGCCGGCCTGGCCGGTGGTGCCGCCGCCTTCGACCGTCACGATGACGTCGAACTTGTCGGTGGACTGCGTCAGCTCGAGCGGCTGGCGCACGATCATGCGGGCGGTTTCGCGACCGAAGAAGTCTTCGATCGAACGCTCGTTGATGGTGATGGTGCCCGTGCCCTTGCGCAGGAACACGCGGGCCGTGGAGGACTTGCGACGGCCGGTGCCGTAATTCTGCTGGATCGCCATGTCGTTACCTTAGATGTCCAGCGGCTGCGGCTGCTGGGCCGTGTGCGGATGGTTCGGGCCGGCGTACACCTTGAGCTTGCGGTACATGGCGCGGCCGAGCGGGTTCTTCGGGAGCATGCCCTTCACGGCAGTCTCCAGCACGCGCTCAGGATGGCGCTCCAGCGCCTGGGCGAGCGATTCGGTCTTCAGGTTGCCGATGTAACCGGTGAACCGGTGGTACATCTTGTCCTGCATCTTCTTGCCGGTCACGTGGACTTTCTCGGCGTTGATCACCACGAGGTAATCGCCGGTATCGACGTGCGGGGTATAGACGGGCTTGTGCTTGCCGCGCAGGCGGCGTGCAAGTTCGGAGGCGAGGCGACCGAGGGTCTTGCCTTCGGCATCGACCACGTACCAGTCACGCTGGACGGTCTCGTTCTTGGCGCTGAAAGTCTTCATGCGTAACTCGTTTGGGTACATGGTCGGGCTGGTTCAGGCCGTGCTGCCGTGGCCGGAACGTTGCCGCGCGATGTAGGGGCGGAGCGAAAAGAGGCGGAATGATAGCCGCGGGCCGGTTGGCCCGCAACCCTGGGGACCCTCGCCCTCAGGCGGCCGTGGTGGCGGCCGGCACCCGGCGGCCGCGTAGCGGCGCCGGGGCGAACAGGGTCGCGCCCGCGAAATAGAGGACCCGCAGCTGGTAACCGCGCGGGGAATAGCCGATGAACACGGCTCCCGTGCGCTCGCCCACCGCCTTGGAGAACTGGGCGTTCAGGCCCGGGTTCTCGATCTCCAGCAGCACGCCGAGGCTCTCGGGCTTCTCCCGGTTGCCCGCTTCCAGGATGGCGCAGGCCTCCTGGAAAAAGGGCAGCGCCTGCTGGTGGCCGCGCATTTCGGGCGCGAAGAACTGGCGGAACAGATACGTCGGCTGGCGCAGGCGCGGGATCACGCGCAGCACCGCGGTGGCCACGCCGCACAGCGCGCCCTCCGCGTTGCGCGCGATGCACACCGCCTGCGGCGCACGCAGCTTCGCGCGCTCGGCGTCGGGGATCGCGCCGTGGCGCATCCAGAATTCGACGAGCTCGGCCTGCAGTTCCGGCGTGACCTTGCGCCAGACCTGCGTGGTGGTGAAGTCCTTCGCCTGCTTGCGTGCCACGTCAGTTGGCCTTCGTCTTCGGGGCGGGCGTGGCGACGGCCTGCGCTTTCGCGGCGACGCGGATGAAGTCCACGTATTCCTTGAAGTCCAGGCTTTGGTTCTTGTCCTTGTCGAAGGCCGACAGCATCGGCGCGTTCTTGCCGGCGCGCTGCACGAGCGCGAGCTGTGCGTATTCGCCGGCGTCCAGGCGCCCATCGTGGTTGGCGTCGTGGCGCTGGAATTCGATGCGCAGGCGTTGCACGGCGATCGCTTCGCGCGTGTCGTCGTAACCGTCGCGGAATTCCTGCGGCGACAACACGCCGTTCTTGTCCTTGTCCCACGCGGCGAAGACCGCGTCGGGGTCGACCGGCTGCATGGCCTGCGCCGGACGCGCCGCCGGCTGCGCGGCATTCTGTGCAAAAGCGCTGGATGCCGCGATCAGTGCGATCGAAGCGAAGATGATGCGGGCCTTCATGCCACGACCTCCGGCTGCGTTTCGGGTTCGAACGTGATCAGCTCGCGGATCTCCGCCGTGCGCAATCCGATCATCATCGGATTCACCACGCCGGGCAGGAAGCTGATGTCGAAGATTTCGCTGATGTCGCCTTCGAAGCGGATCCAGTTGAGCACGTCGCCGTTGGCCAGCGACACGATCTGCACGCCGCACCACGGCTCGGCGTCGCGCTTCTTCAGTTCTTCGTCGAGCTGCAGGCCTTCGAAGCGCTGGTTGCGCGGCTTCGACAAGCCCACCGCGGCGACGTTGCCCACGATCGACAAACCACGCAGGAAGCCCGGGAACCACGCCGTCGGCACGAAGGACTTCGTCGCGAAATCCACGTAGCCCAGGTGCCCGGTGCCCGCGTTGAGCACCCACAGCTTGCCGTTGGCCCAGCGCGGCGAATGCGGCATCGACAGGCCTTCGCACACGATCTCGTCGGTGGTGACGTCGATCACCACGCCGCCGCTCATGCGGCGATCGCGCCAGCCATCGACGGCATCGGACTTGCACACCGCGGTGACGTACTTCGGCTGGCCATCGACCATCGCCAGGCCGTTGAGATGGCAACGATCCTCCGGCGCCAGCTTGCTGATGAAGGGCGGCTTCCAGATCGGCTTGAAGCTGTGCGTCTGGCTCAACTCGGCCAGGCAGGAATACTTGGTGTTGACGAACACCACGCGCCCGTCGCTGCGGATGCCGAGCTCGTGGATGTCGAGGTCGCCGATCGTCTGCGCATTGCGCGGGACGTAGCACTTGTCGAACTTGCCGTGGATGGTTTCGTTCGGGCGCAGCACGTTCTCGAAGCGCCACAACTGGTAGAGGCCGCCGAGGTAGATGCGCTGCGCGTTGCCGACGATGCCCATCGCGCGTTCGAAGATGCGTTCGAAGAACGACACGCGGCCTTCGCGATCGCTGCCGACCAGGTACACGCGGCCGGTCTGGTAGGAGGAGATGGCGAGCGAAACGCGATGGGTCGACAACCACGTCGCCAGGCCGCGCGAACAACTCTTGTCGACTTTCAGCTTGGTGAGATCGACCGGCGGCTTCTTCTGCGCCGCACCCTGCCCACCGCCCTGCCCTTCGGCGGGCGCCTGCTCTTGACTGCTCACTGACGTCTCCGGATTCCCCTGCCCTTTTCCGACACTATGGATCGGATCGCGGCTCCGGGGCCAGCGATTTTCGCCGGCATTTTGCTGAACGCGGGCCCGGTGGATGGTCCCTAGGTCACCACCCACCGGACCTGCGCATTACCAGGTGTAGCGAAGCCCGACCTGGCCGCCGATGACGCTGTCGACCGCGCCGCCGTCCATCCAGTTCAGCCCGCCGTACAGGTGCATGCGACCCATGTTCACGTCGGCGCCGAGTTCCAGCAGCGCGCTGGTGCCCTCGATGCTGGTGCCGCCAGTGAAGGTATTGGCGATGGCGAAGTCCGACTCGCCGTCGAACTCGCGGATCGCGCTGAGCGTGCCGTACGGGGTCCAGCTGCCCTTCTCGGTCTTGAAGGTCTGCTGCAGCGACAGGCCGGCGCGGAAGCGCGAGCTCGTCAGGCCGTCGGTGGTGAAGTCGCCGAGGTCGCCGTGCACCGCGTCGATGTTCTGCACCGTCATGCGCGTGTACTGCACCTGCGGCACGAGCTGCAGGCCGCCGCCGGAGGTCCAGACGTTCCAGCCGCCTTCGAAGTTCAGCGCACCGACGTCGCCGCCGATGTTGCGCTGGCCGCCGAAGGACTTCATGTCGGCCTCGAAGTGCATCCAGCGATACGACAGGTCGGCATACATGCCGTTGTCGCCGAGCCAGGTCAGGTAGCCGCCGATCGTGTCGCCGTCGAGGTCGTCCGAACCGATGCCGTTGGACAGCGACTGCTTGCCCTTGGCCGTCGCGAGGCTGCCGCCGATGAAGAAGTGATCGGTGACCAGTCGAGTGAAGCCCGCTTCGATGCCCGTGTTGGTCTGGTCGAAGCCGAAGTTGCCCTGCTGCGGCAGGTTGTCCAGGTGGAAGTCCGGATCGATCGAGCCCTTGTCGCGGAACACGCGCACCCAGGCGCCGACGTCGTTGTCGCCGACCTGCGTGAACACGCCCAGGCGCTGGCGGAACGTGCCCACCTGCGAGGCCATCAGGCTCTGCGCACCCGGGGCGATCGACGCGGCCGTCGTGCCCGTGTCGTTGATGCCGTCGAAGCTCAGGGCCAGCTCGAAGATGTCGGCCTGCGCGTTGTCGGTGCTCAGCCGCTCTACCACGTTGACGCCTAGGTTGAGGAAGTTGTTCGCCGAGAACAGGACGTTGTCGATCGAGAACGTGCCCTTGGTGAACTGGCCCGCCTGCGAGTCGCCCGTGACCATCACCACCGGGATCGCGATGTCGCCGCCGGTCGCCGGCAGGTCGAGCACGTTGACGTTGATCAGCTGGTGGCTGGCATTCAGCACGTTGCCTTCGACGTACAGCATGTCGGAGGTGCCGTGCAGCATGCTGACGTCGACGTTGATCGCACCGTCGCCGGCGAAGTCGCCGCTGACGGTGAGGATGTCGTCCGGCGCGCCGTCGAGGAAGGAGATGGTGCCGTCGTTGACGAAGGCGTTCGGGTTGAGCACGGCGATGGGCGCGTTCACCGCGAACATCTGCGCCGGCTGGGCGAAGGGCGTGACCACGCCGGTGCCCATGTCGATGCTGCTCTCGCCGTCCACCGCGAGCATGCCCGCGTTGTGGAAGCTGTTGCCCGCCGCCGAACTGCTGCCCAGCGAGATCGCGGTGTCGTGCATCACGATCGTGCCGCCGGCTTCGTTGACGATGCTGTCGTCGCCGTCGCCGAAGTCGGTCGAGTGGTCGAGCACCTGCCAGGTGCCGCCGTCGTGGTTGGTGAACACGTCGTCGCCGGCGCCGAGGAGCATCGCGCCGAGGACATTGCCGGTGTTGCCGATGTGTTCGATGCCGGCCCCGCCCACGATGGCGAAGCTGTTTTCCAGCGCGCCGTGGGCGATCAGGCTGCCCGCGTTGTCGACCGTCGAAGTGCCGCTGACCTGCAGGACGAGGGCGGCTGCCACTGCACCCGTCGCGGTGATCTGCCCGCCGTTGTCCACCGACACATCGCCGTCGGCTTCCAACAGCGCACCGAACGCGCTGCCGTCGGAGGTCGCCGAAATGTCGCCGCCGTTGCTCAATTGTGCGCGTCCGAGGGCGGCCACGCCCACGGCAGATTGGGCGGCCGTCGCGAACACATGGCCTGCGTTGTCGAGCGTGAGCGCGCCGTCGGTGCGCGCGACGATGCCGGCGGCGTAGTCGTTGCCCAGCGCGTGCACCGTGCCGCTGTTGCCGACCGCCAGGTCGCCCACGTTCGAGTACGCCGCGATGCCGTAGGCCGAGCCGGTGCCCGGCGTCGTCACGGTGATGTCGCCGCCGTTGTCGACCACCAGGCTCGCCGCGCCGTATGCGTAGATGCCCGACGCGTCTGCGTCGGCACCGGTGACCGAGACGTGCATCGTGCCGCCGCTGCTGACGTTGACGTCGTTGCCGACCGCGTCGATGCCGACGCCCCAGGCGTTGCCGGTGGCCGTGATCGCACCGTCGCCATGCACGTCGACCGTATCGCCCATCGCGAAGATGCCGCGCGCAGTGTTGGTGTCGCTGGTGGCCGTGATGCTGCCGTCGTGCGCCACGGTGATCGTGGGCGCCACCGAATCGTAGAAGCCGCGCGCGTCGATGCCGGTCGCATCGCCGTTCGCCGCGGCGACCGTGATGCCGCCGGTGTTGGACACGCCGAGCGCGCCGTCGTAACCGGAGAGCTGGATGCCGATGGCGGTGTCGTACGCGGTGACGGACATCGTGCCGCCGTTGGTGACGGTGGCGTCGCCCGACATCACGTAGGCCGCGATGCCGATGCCGGTGCCGCTGGCCACGTCGATCGGCTGCGGGGCATTCGCGCCCGCACCGGTCTGCACGACCGTGAGCGTGCCGCCGTTGTCCACGGTGAGCGCGCTGCCCGCCTGGGCGCCGATGCCGACCGCGGTCGCGCCGCCGTGCACGGTGATGTCGCCGCTGCTGGAGACGTCGGCGGTTGCGCCACCCACGTAGATGCCCATCGCGTTGCCATAGTGCGTGGAGACCGCGATGTCGCCCGTGTTGGTCGCGGTGGCGCTGCCGCCGGCCTCCGCGAGCACGCCGACGACGTTGCCGTATTCGTTGCCGCCGACCGTCACGTGGCCGCTGTTGTCGGCCAGCGCGTTGCCGTATTCGGCCGAGGCGCGGATGCCGAAGCCTTCCGCCTGTGCATCGATGCCGATGTCGTTGCCGCTGTGGACGGTCGCATCGCCGTTGTTCGACTGGGCCAGGATGCCCACGCCGTACTTGCCCGCGACCGTGATGTTGCCGCTGCCGTCCACCAGGACGTCGCCGTACTGCGACTGCGCGACGATGCCCGCGCCCTGGATGAAGGCGGAGACCGTGATGTCGCCGTCGTTGGTCACGTGCACGTCGCCGTGCTGCGAGTTCGCCTGGGTGCCGAGGCTGACGAGGCCGTCGCGCACGTCGATCAGGCCGCCGGCCGCGTTGCCGACGATGACGTTGCCATCGGCCTGCGCGATCACGCCGGCCGCCATGCCGTATTTCTGTTCGAAGTTCGCTGCCGCGTGGATGCTGCCGCTGTTCTGCACGTCGACCGTGGCGCCGTCGAAGCTGCCCTGCGCGTAGATGCCGATGGTCTGCGTGGTGCCCGAGACGTCGATGTCGCCGGCATTGGTCACGCCGATGGCGTAGCCGCCCGCGCCGATGCCGATCGCGTTGCCGTTGTACGACGTCGCCGTGATGCTGCCCGTGGCCGTGTTGGACGCGGCGGTGGTCGAGTAGCCGAACGCGTACACGCCGATGGCGGCGCCGTTGTAGGCGAGCGCGTCGACCAGGCCGTCGTTCGCCGCGATCGCTTGGTCGCCGTAGGCATACATGCCGATGGCGTCGCCGTTCAGGCTGGTCGCTTCGATCGAGGCGCAGTTGCAGTTGGTCACCGTCGTCGTGCCGTACGAGTAACCGTACACACCGAAGGCCACGCCACCCGCGGTCGCGTGGATGTCGCCGTCGTTGATGACCTTCGCGCTGTTCGCGCCGTAGGCGAAGATGCCGTTGGCGCGGCCGTTGGCCTGCGCGGTGATGTCGCCGTGGTTGGTCGCGTTGACCGCGTCGCCGGCGGTCGCTTCGATGCCTGCGGCCCAATTGTTGCCGTAGGCGGTGATCGTCCCGGTGGCGTTGTTGTCCACCGCAACGTCGTCGCCGGCACCGGCGAAGATGCCGTCCGCGATGCCGTATTCGCTCGCCGCGTACAACGCACCATTGTTGGTGACGAGCGCATCGACGCCCGCATCGACGGTGATCGCGAAGGCGTTGCCGTACATCGACTGGCCCTGGACCAGGCCCGTGCTTGCGTTGGTGACGGTGGCGGTGCCGACCCGGGCCGAGGCGCGGATGCCGAACACCTCGCCGTAGGACAGGCCCGAGCTTTCGCCGGCATTGGTGACGCTCGTGTCGCCGCCGTTCGAATACGCCAGGATGCCGCCGCCGGCGTAGCCGCCGAAGCCGCGGATGATGCCGGTCGCATCGTTGGTGACGCTCGAGCCCGTGAAGCCGCCCGAGATCACGCCGTAACCGTAGCCGTTGACGGAATGCGCGCTGATCGAACCGCTGTTGTGCACCACGGCCGCGCCGGAATCCGAACGCGACCACCCGCCGTAGGAGCTGGCGCCGCTGTACGTGTTCACGTCGCCGCTGTTGTCGATCGACGCGGTGCCGCCGTAGAGGGTGCGCGCGATCATGCCGCGGTCGAGCGCGCCGCCGAAGGTCTCGATGTCGCCGGTGTTGACGACGTTCGCGTCGCCGTACAGCGAGATGCCCCATGCACCGACCGCGGCGTAGGCGGCGTAGGCGCCCAGCAGGCCGTTGTTGGTGACGTTCGCTTCGCCGGTGTAGGTGATCGCCTGGATGCCCAGGGCCTGGTCGGCGTAGGCGACGGCGATCAGTTCGTGGTTGTTCGTGACCTCCACGTCGTTCCACTTCGTCGCGGCATAGATGCCCGTGGCGCTGTAGGTGCCGATCGCATGGATCACGTAGTCGTTGGTGACCGAGGCCAGGCCGTTGTTGGTCTGCATCGCCACGCCGTAGGCGATGCCGTCGCGCCCTTCGGCATAGGCCAGTATCGCGCCGGTGTTGGCGACGGTCGTGTCGCCGTCGGCCGAGATCACCAGCACGCCATAGGCGCTGCCGCCGCCCTGCGCGCGGACGAAGCCGTTGTTGAAGACGGAGGCTTCCAGGTCCGCGGCGGCGACGATGCCCTGCACGTCCGCATTCGCGCCCATCGCGTAGACCGCGCCATCGTTGGTGACGCTCGCCGTGCCCTGGTAGGCGCGCGCGATGGCTTCGATGCCGCTGGCGAAGACATCGCCGTAGGCGTAGGCCAGCCCTTCGTTGGTCACCGTGGCGGTGCCGCCCTCGCCCGAGTTGCGCGCGAGGATCGCGGAGGCGATGGTGCCCTCGGCGTAGATGGCGCCGCGGTCGTTGTCGACCGACAAGGTGCCCGTGCCTCGCGCGTCGACGCCCGTGGCGTACACGCCGTCCGCATTGATCGTGCCGCTGTTGTGCACGTCGACGTTCGCGCCGTTGGCGAACACGCCGAACGCGGTGCCGTAGCTGCCGCCCGCATGCGCGTCGATCGAGCCGCTGTTGTCGACCGTGAGGTCGCCGCCGAGCGTGAACACGCCCGCCGACAGATAGTTGGAATCGGAGGTCAGCGCACCGGCGTTGGTCAGGTCGACCACGTTGCCGGCGGCGAGGATGCCGGCCGCGTAATCGCCACCGGTGGCCGCATGGATCACGCCATCGACCTGGTTGTCGACGTGCACGTTGTCGCCCGTCGCGTAGATGCCGTACGCCGCGCCGTAGGTCCCGTAGGCGCCGACCGAACCGTCGTTGGCCACGCTCGTGCTCGTACCGCCTTCGGCGTGGATGCCGGTCGCGGTGAGGAAGACGGAGTTGGCCACGATGTCGCCGGTGTTCGTCGCATCGACCTTGTCGCCGAGCGCGAACATGCCGTAGGCGTTGCCCAGGGCCGAAGCCGCGAGGCTGCCGCTGTTGCTTGCGGTCGAGTCGCCACCGCCGAGCGAGCTCGCCACCAGGGCGTAGGCCCAGTAGTTGCCGTTGACGTTGATCGTGCCGCTGTTGTCGGCGGTCGCGTGGCCGTCGCCTGTCGAGATCGCCGACAGGCCGGTCGCGTAATAGGCATCGACCTTCATCGTGCCGTCGTTGGTGGCCGTGGCGTCGCCGCTGCTCGAGAGCGCGTATGCGCCGACGCCAAACCCGAAGCCGGCCGCGCTCACGGTGATGGAACCGGTGTTGTCCACGCTCGCGTTGCCGGCGTCGGCAATGGACCACGCGCCGAGCGCGCGACCGTCGATTCCGGTCGACGTTGCGGAGATGTCGCCCGAATTCGAGATCGCGCTGTCGCCGGTGCCATAGCTGTACAGCGCAATGGCGAGGCCGTTGTCACCCGTGGCCGTCGCGTTGACGATGCCCGTGTTGGCCATCGTCGAGTCGCCGTTGATCGCTTGGAAGTCGGCGCCGATGGCCAAGGTGTAGCCGACGGCATCGAGGTCCCAGCCGTTCGTGACGTCGATCGAATCGCCGACGATCAACAGGCCGATGGCGTAACCATCCGGCGAGTACGCCGAGTAGGAGAAGCCCGGGAACGTGACCCCCGAGACGGGGGAGCCGGGGAAGATGAAGGAACGCCCGATATCGTTCGCCGCGAGCTGCAGGCTCGGATCGGCGAGCGAGGCGTGCAGGTCGAACACGCCTGCAACCACGCTAGTCGGCATGTTCGCGTCGGAGACCGCGGTCAGGTCGACGACGGTCGAGGGAATCTGGTGGTTCGCCAGGTCCGCCAGGGTCGTGCGTTGTGCAGAGAGCAGCGGGGGCGCCGAGGGGGTTTTCGCCTGCGGGGTGCTCGCGAGTGCCGCGCCGGTGCCCGAGAACGCGAGGGCGGCTGCGGAGAGCGTCAGGACACTGCGGATTGCGCGAGAGACGGGCGAAACGTTGTAGCGACGAACCTGTTGCGAGCCGCTACGCGGCGCACGAATGCGATCGTTCTTCAAGTTGTTCCCCTGATTGTTTTACGGCCCGCCCGTTCGCAATTCCCCTGCGGTACGGACGGCCAACCCCTGCGGCCGGGGGGGCTGTCGACCCACCCGTTTGCCGAGTCTATACGCGGAGTGATTCACAACGGAATAGGGACGCGCTACCACCCGGAGCGTGACAGGGTTCATGGAACTGAATGTCCTCACCCCCGGGACCGATCTGCGCGGGCCGACTACACTGCCCGCCATGGAACGCCGCCTGAGCCTGATCGACCGCCTGCTGGCGGATACCCAGAACGCCCTCGGCACCGTCTTCGGCGCCCCGTCGGCCGAGCGCGACAACCCCGCCGGCGACCGCGCGGACGTGGTGCTCGACGACGCCGAACGCCGGCACGCCGCCGGCCTGATGCGCATCAACCATGTCGGCGAGGTCTGCGCGCAGGCGCTGTATGTCGGCCAGGCCGCCGTCGCCCGCGACCCGCAGACCCGCGCCGCGCTTCTCGCCGCCGCCTCGGAAGAAACCGACCACCTGGCCTGGTGCGCCGAGCGCCTGGCCGAACTCGATGCGCGCCCGAGCCTGTTCAACCCGCTCTGGTATGCCGGCAGCTACACCATCGGCGTGCTCGCCGGCCTGCGCGGGGACGGCTGGAACCTGGGCTTCGTGGTGGAAACCGAGCGCCAGGTGGAGGCGCACCTGCACGAGCACCTCGAAAAGCTCCCGGCCGCCGACCTGCGCAGCCGCGCGATCCTGGAGGTCATGAAGGAAGACGAGGCCCGCCACGCCGACAAGGCCGAAGCGCAGGGTGCGCGCGTGCTGCCGCAACCGGTGCCGACCCTGATGGCCGCCGCCTCGAACCTGATGAAGTCGATCGCCTACCGGATCTGAAGGAACCTGGTCACTCGACCAGGTTTCGCCCGTGGTAGAGCTCTTCGATCTCGCGCTTGAGCCGCGCCTCGATCTTCATGCGCTCCTTGAACGACAGGTTCTTCGCCTTCTCCTCGAACAGATAGTTGTCGAGGTCGAATTCCTTCAGGTGCATCTTCGTGTGGAAGATGTTTTCCTGGTAGACGTTCACGTCGAGCATCTCGTACCGCGAACGCACGTTCTTCGCCAGGTAATCCTGGATCGAATTGATCTTGTGGTCGATGTAGTGCTTCTTGCCCTTGATGTCGCGGGTGAAGCCGCGCACGCGGTAGTCCATCACCACGATGTCCGATTCCAGGCTTTCGATCAGGTAGTTCAGGGCCTTCAGCGGGGAGATCACGCCGCAGGTGGCCACGTCGATGTCGGCGCGGAAGGTCGCGATGCCGTTGTCCGGGTGGGTTTCCGGATAGGTGTGCACCGTGATGTGCGACTTGTCCATGTGCGCGACCACCGCTTCGGAGATCACGCCCTTGGCCAGGGCCTTCTCCACGACGGGCTGTTCGCTGATGAGGATCGTGACCGACGCGCCCTGCGGGTCGTAGTCCTGGCGCGCGACGTTGAGGATGTTCGCGCCGATGATCTCCGCCACGTCCGTGAGGATCTGGGTCAGGCGGTCGGCGTTGTATTCCTCGTCGATGTACTCGATGTAGCGCCCGCGCTGCTCTTCGGACACCGCGTAGCACACGTCGTAGATGTTGAACGACAGCGCCTTGGTGAGGTTGTTGAAGCCCTGGAGCTTCAGGCGCGGCAGCGGCTTGACCATCGGTCGGGATCCCATGGGTACGGCGAGGGGGTGCCGTCGAGGGGCGCGATTATGCGGCATGCGGCCCGGCAGGAGCATCGCGCCGCGTGCACGAAGTATTCCGCTGGCTGAGCTTTGGGCCTAAGCTCCGGCTGATCCCCCATCCCCCGAGTCCGACGCCAGCGCCCATGAGCCCATCCCTGACCGCGCACATCACGCCGCTCCGTCGCACCGCCAGCCCGCTTGCGCCGGATAGCCCGACGCTCGAGCGCTTCCTGGCCCAGTGCCACCGCCGCCGATATCCCACGCGCACCGACGTCTTCCGCCCCGGCGATCCGGCCGGCACCCTCTATTACGTGGTCAACGGCTCGGTCAGCATCATCACCGAGGAAGACGACGGCCGTGAATTGGTGCTCGGCTACCTCGGCACCGGCGAGTTCGTCGGCGAGATGGGCCTGTTCATCGAAACCGAGCGGCGGGAAGTCGCGCTGCGCACGCGCACGCCCTGCGAGCTCGCCGAGATCAGCTACGAGCGCCTGTATCAATTGCTGCTCGGCCCGCTGGTGCAGGACGCACCCAAGATCCTCTACATGATCGGCGCCCAGCTTTCGCGCCGGCTGCTGGACACCAGCCGCAAGGCCGGCCGCCTCGCCTTCCTCGACGTCACCGACCGCATCGTGCGCACGCTGCACGACCTGGCCCGCGAGCCCGAGTCGATGAGCCATCCGCAAGGCACCCAGTTGCGCGTCTCCCGCCAGGAGCTCGCGCGCCTGGTCGGCTGCTCGCGCGAAATGGCCGGCCGCGTCCTGAAGAAGCTGGAAGCCGAGGGCAAGCTGCACGCCCGCGGCAAGACCGTCGTCCTCTACGGGACGCGCTGAAATGGGCGGCGCCGTCGCATCCGAAAATTTCATCGGGGTGCGCGGCGTCGAACCGGACGACGCGGCCGCGGTGGCCGCCTTGCTCGACGTCCTCGGCTACCCGTGCACGGAAGCCGAGGCGCGCGAGCGCATCGCCCACTTCCGCGAGGACGCACGCCAGTTCCTGCTGCTGGCGATGTCCAACGGCACGCCCTGCGGCCTGGCCGCGATGAAGCTCAATTACTCGCTCACGCGCGGCGCCGACGTCGCGCGCATCACCGCGCTCGTGGTCTCGCCGGAATCGCACGGCCAGGGCATCGGCCGCCGCTTGCTGCGCGAGGTCGAAACGATCGCCCGCCGCAACGGCGCGATGCGGCTGGAAGTCACCAGCAATCCCTCGCGCACCGGCGCGCACGCCTTCTACCACGCGTGCGGTTACAGCGACGGCTCGCGGCATTTCTACAAACCGCTGGGCGAGTGACCCTCAGTCGCCGCCGCGGTCGGCGCAACCCCAGTTGAGGATCGGCGTCCCCGGCGGCAACACGCGCCGGAACATGTCCACGCGCCCGCGCTTCGGATTCACCACCACCGGCGCGCGCGCGGCGAGCAGCAGCGGCAGGTCGGCGGCGCTGTCGGAATAGGCGACGTCGATCGGACCGTGCCCGGCCGCGCGCACCATCCGCATCTTGTTGTCGTGGTGGCAGTGCTCGCGTGTCACGAGCCCGCCGAGGAACGGACGCGACAGGCTGCCGATCACCGGCAAATCCTGGTGCGCGACGAAATCCAGGATAGCGCGCGCGAGTTCGGGCGGTGCGCCCGTCGCCACCAGCACCTCGTCGCCTGCGTCTCGATGCTTCTGCAGCACGGTCAGCGCCTTCGGCAGCAGGCGCGCGCGGATGTTCGCCGCATCGTCGGTGACGTACTGGTCGATCAGCGCATCGAGGTCGTGCCGCGCATGCGTGCCCAGCGTGCCGATCCACAGGAAGCCGGAAATGCCGAAGCGTCGCGTCGGCAGGAAGGCGACCAGCGGCAGCAGGACCGGTGCGGCGAGGATCGCCGCCACGCTGCGCCACGCACTCCGCTTGAGCAGCCAGCCCACGAGATGGCTGCCGGAGTCGCCGTCGTAAAGCGTGTGGTCGAAGTCGAAGACAACGAGCTTCCCACTCACGCGAACAACTCCCGCAACGCCGTGCCCGGATCGCGCTGGCGCATCAGCGCTTCGCCGACGAGGAAGGCATGCACGCCCGCATCGCGCATCCTGGCGACGTCCGCACGCGTGGAGATCCCGCTTTCCGTCACGAGGATGCGATCGGCTGGCACCGCATCGCGCAGGGCGAGCGTGGTGTCGAGGGAGACATCGAAGGTGCGCAGGTTGCGGTTGTTGATGCCCAGCAGTGGCGCGGGCACTTGCAGCGCGCGCTCGAGTTCGTCCAGGTCGTGCACTTCGACCAGCACGTCCATGCCGAGGTCGAGCGCGAGCACCGTGAGCTCCGCCATGCGGCGGTCATCCAGCGCGGCCACGATGAGCAGGATGCAGTCGGCGCCCAGCGCGCGCGCCTCGTACACCTGGTATGCGTCGATCGTGAAGTCCTTGCGCAACACGGGCAACGCGCAGGCCGCACGTGCCTGTTGCAGGTAGGCGTCGCTGCCCTGGAAATGATCGACGTCGGTGAGCACCGACAGGCACGCGGCGCCGCCGGCTTCGTAGCTGCGCGCGATGGCGGCGGGATCGAAGTCGGCGCGGATCAGGCCCTTCGACGGGCTCGCCTTCTTCACCTCGGCGATCACGGCGGGGAGATCGAGCGCGCGCTTGGCCCGCAGCGCCTGCGCGAAGCCGCGCGCTTCCGCTTGTGCGAGCGCCGCTTCGCGCACCGCTTCCAAGGGTCGTTCGGCGCTGCGCTCGGCGATCTCGACCGTCTTGCGTGCGAGGATGGTGTTCAGCACGTCGCTCATGTCATCCCTTCGTCGGCTTGCCGTACGCGCGTTCCACGCGCGCCACACGCAATTCGAAATGCGCGTACCAATGCTTGCGACCATGCGCGCGCGTTGCGGCGTGCTCGGCCTGGTGTTTCCAACCTGCGATGGCGGCTTCGCTCGCCCAGTACGAAACGGTGATCCCGAATCCATCGGCGCCGCGCACGGTTTCCACACCGAGGTAGCCCGGCTGCTGCGCGGCGAGTTCGACCATGCGGTCGGCGGCGGCGGCGTAACCGGCTTCGTCCTCGCCGTTGCGCAGGGAGGAAAAGATCACCGCGTAGTACGGCGGTTCGGGGAGCGAGGCGAAGGGATTCATGCGGGCATGGAGAGCGTTTGCGTGGCGGCGATGAACTGATCGAGTTTGGCGCGCGCCGCACCCGACGCCAGCGTGCTGCGCGCGAGCGCGATGCCGTCGGCGATCGAATCGGCAAGGCCCGCGACATACAAGGCCGCGCCCGCGTTGAGCGCGACGATCTCGCGCGGCAAACCCGGCGTGTCGTCGAGCGCGGCGAGCAGCATCGCTTTGGATTCCAACGCATCTGCCACGCGCAGGTTGCGCGAGGCGGCCATCGCGATGCCGAAATCCTCCGGATGCACTTCGTATTCGCGCACCACGCCATCGCGCAGCTCGCCGACCAGCGTGGCGGCGCCGAGCGAGATCTCGTCCATGCCGTCGCGACCCCACACCACCAGCGCGCGTTCGGCGCCCAGTTCCTGCAGCACGCGCACCTGGATGCCGACGAGATCCGGATGGAACACGCCCATCAGGATGTTCGGCGCATCGGCCGGGTTCGTGAGCGGCCCGAGGATGTTGAAGATGGTGCGCACGCCCATCTCGCGGCGCACGGGCGAGACGACCTGCATGGCCGGATGGTGCAGCGGCGCGAACATGAAGCCGATGCCGGTGCGTTCGATGCTCGCGGCCACCTGCTCCGGCGCGAGTTCGATGTGCGCACCGAGCGCTTCGAGCACGTCGGCGCTGCCCGACTTCGACGACACGCCGCGCCCGCCATGCTTGGCCACGCGCGCGCCGGCCGCGGCGACGACGAACATCGACGCGGTGGAAATGTTGAACGTATTCGCGCCGTCGCCCCCCGTGCCGACGACGTCGACCAGGTGCGTGCGATCGCGCACTGGCACCTTGCGCGCGAATTCGCGCAGCACCGACGCCGCGCCCGCGATCTCGCCGACGGTCTCCTTCTTCACGCGCAGCCCGGTGAGGAGGGCCGCGGTCATCGTCGGCGACACCTCGCCGCGCATGATGGCGCGCATCAGCTCGACCATCTCGTCGTGGAAGATCTCGCGATGCTCGATCGTCCGTTGCAGCGCTTCCTGCGGCGTGATCGGCATGGTCGTCAGCGTTCCAGGAAGTTGCGCAGCAGCGCGTGGCCGTGCTCGGTCAGGATGGACTCGGGATGGAACTGCACGCCTTCCACCGGATGCTCGCGGTGGCGCAGCCCCATGATCTCTTCGAAGCTGCCGTCGGGATGCTCGGTCCATGCCGTGATCTCGAGGCAATCCGGGAGCGTGTCCTTCGCGACCACGAGCGAGTGGTAACGCGTGGCTTCGTAACCATCCGGCAGGCCGGCGAACACGCCCTGCCCTTCATGCCGGATGCGCGAGGTCTTGCCGTGCATGATCGTCTGCGCGCGCACCACGTCGCCGCCGTAGGCCTGGCCCAGACTCTGCAGGCCGAGGCACACGCCGAACACGGGGATGCGCGGGCCGAGCTCGCGGATGACGTCCAGCGACACGCCCGCGTCGTTCGGCGTGCCGGGACCCGGCGAAATCATGATCCGCTCAGGCGCGAGCCTGTCGATCTCCGCCACCGTGAGCGCATCGTTGCGCACGACCTTCACTTCCGCCCCCAACGTCTGCAGGTACTGCACGAGGTTGAAGGTGAAGCTGTCGTAGTTGTCGATCATCAACAGCATGGAGGAGGGACGAAGCCGCGGGCCGCCTGGGCCCTCCATGATGCCCGTTCGCCGCCCGGGCATCACGTTTCGCTCGCCCGACCGTCCTACCACGCCGCGCCGCGCGCCGGCCTCCCCCGGTTTGGGGGAGGTCCCTGACCAAAGATTCCGCTTCAACTCACCCTTCCAATGGGAGGGGGGAGGTTGCAGTGAGGTCTTTGAACAACACAACAAAAGCGCCGACGCGAATGTCGAAGCGCCTGCTGGGCACGGTGATCGCGGCATCGCTGGCGGCAATGGGGACTGCCGGTGCGGCCGAGATCAAGACCAGCAACCCGGACGTCACCATGCGCTGGGACAACACGCTCCGCTTCAACCTCGCCCAGCGCGTGGAAGGGCAGGACGCGAATATCCTGAATAGCGCGAACTACGACGACGGCGACCGCAATTTCGACAAGGGCCTGGTCTCGGCGCGCTTCGACCTGCTGTCCGAGTTCGACTTCATCTGGAAGGACCGCTACGGCTTCCGCATCAGCGGCGCGGGCTGGTACGACGCGGCCTACGAGGACCTGGACAACAACCACCTGGTCTCGTCCAACCACATCGTGCAGGACCGGCAGGCCCTGGGCCTGTCCCACCAGACCGACAACTACTTCCGCGGTCCGGGCGGCGAAATCCTCGACGCCTTCGCCTTCGCCAAGTTCGACATCGGCGACATGCCGGTCAACGTCAAGGCGGGCCGCCACACCGTGTTCTGGGGCGAAGCGATGCTCAGCCCCGTGCACAGCCTGAGCTACGGCCAGTCGGCGCTCGACCTGGGCAAGCAGTTCTCCGTGCCGGGCACCGAGGCCAAGGAACTGTTCCTCCCGCGCAATGCCGTCTCGATCCAGCTGCAGGCGACGCCCGAGCTGTCCTTCGCGGCGCAGTACTTCCTCGACTGGGAGCAGGCGCGCATCCCCGAAGCCGGTTCGTTCCTCGGCTTCAACGACTACCTGCTGCGCGGTGGCGAGTCCTTCATCTTCGGGCCGGCGGCCGTCACGCCCCGCAATCCCAACGGTGTGAACCTGCTGCGCCGCGGCGCGGACGTCACCCCGGACAAGACGGGCGATTGGGGTGTCAACGCCCGCTGGAGCCCGTCGTGGCTCGACGGCACGATCGGCCTGTACTACCGCGAGACCGCCGACATCCTGCCGCAGGGTTACGCCCTCCCGGCCGTGCGTCCGGGCACGCCGGCCGCCCTGTGCTCCGCGCTGGGCCTGACGCCGCTCGGCGCGACCACCTGCTACATCAATCCGTCGGCTGCCACCGTCCCGCAGATCCTCTCCGGCAACATCGGCCAGTACGGCACCGCCTACGCGGACGGCATCAAGATCTCGGGCCTGAGCCTGTCGAAGAACCTGTGGGGCACCAGCGTCGGCGCGGAAGTGAACTACCGCGAGAACATGCCGCTGCTCAGCGACACGTACAGCGTGTTGCCGGCTTCGCTGGCGCGACTGGCACCCGTCCTGCCGGCCGGCACGCTGTTCGGCATGCCCGAAAGCGGCAATTCCGGCGGCGCGCGCGGCAACACCTGGCACGGCGTGCTCAACACCTTCTCGACGTTCTCCGAGAACAGCGTGTGGGATTCGGCGAACCTGATCGTCGAACTGACCTGGAACCACTGGAGCGACGTCACCCAGAACGCCGGCGTGTTCAAGGGTCGCAGCAACTACACGGTGGTCGGCCCCAACGGCGCGCTCGTGACGCCGCAGGACAAGGTCACCAAGGACTTCTACGGCATCGCGTTCAACTTCACGCCGACGAAGTTCCAGATGTTCCCCGGTGCCGACATCTCGATGCCGATTTCCTTCTCGCGCGGCCTGAGCGGCAACTCCGCCGTGCTGCTGGGCGGCAACGAAGGCGCCGGCAGCTACTCGATCGGCGTGGCGATGGACCTGCAGTCCAAGTACCGCTTCGACCTGAAGTACGTCGACTTCATGGGCGACACCACGCTCAACACGGCCGGCGCCATCAGCTCCAACGCGGGCGCCAATTCCCTGCTGACCGACCGCGGCTTCCTGGCCTTCACCTTCAAGACCACGCTGTAAAGGAAACACACGATGACATTCACGAAAACTCTCCTGGCAGGCGCGCTGCTGACCGTGGTCGGCGCCGCCCATGCCGGCGTCGGAGCCGAGGAAGCCAAGCAGCTCGGCACCACGCTCACGCGCGTGGGCGCAGAACCGGGCGGCAACGCCGCCGGCACGATCCCGGCCTACACCGGTGGCCTCACCACGGCGCCGGCCGGTTTCAAGGCAGGCAGCGGCATCCGCGTCGATCCGTTCGCGAAGGAAAAGCCGCGCCTGGTGATCACGGGCAGCAACATGGCGCAGTACGCAGGCCAGCTGACCGTGGGCACGCAGGCGCTGCTGAAGAAGTACCCCGATTACAAGATCGAGGTCTATCCGACGCACCGCACCGTCGCCCTGCCCGATCGCGTGCTGGACAACACGCTCGCCAATGCGACGCGCGCCACCACCAGCAACGGCGGCCTGGGCATTTCCGGCGCCATCGGCGGTTATCCGTTCCCGATCCCGAAGACCGGCTTCGAAGCGATGTGGAACCACCTGCTGCGCTACGTCGGCGTGGCGAGCACCTTCAAGTACGACAACTGGAACGTGGACGCCTCCGGCACGCCGGCGCTGGCCACCAGCGGCAAGCTGTTCGTCGAGTACCCGTACTACGACCCGAAGAACACGCAGCCCGCGCAGGAAACCGACGTCTACTTCCGCACCAAGATCTTCTACAACGCCCCGGCGCGCCGCGCCGGCGAAGCGTTGATGGCGGTGGACGTGGTCAACCCGCTCAAGCGTCCGCGCCGCGCGTGGTTGTACCTGCCGGGCCAGCGTCGCGTGAAGCTCGCGCCGGACATCTCGTACGACACGCCGAACCCCGGTACCGCCGGTTCGGCGACGTACGACGATGCGTGGTTGTTCAACGGCGCGATGGACCGGTACGACTTCAAGCTCGTGGGCAAGAAGGAAATGCTGGTCCCGTACAACGACTATGCGCTGACCTACCACAACAAGGCCGCGGACGTGACGAAGCCGCACTTCGTCAACCCCGACCTCGTGCGTTGGGAACTGCACCGCGTGTGGGTGGTGGAAGCCACGCTCAAGCCGGGCAAGCGCCACATCTACCACAAGCGCACGTTCTATCTCGACGAAGACAGCTGGACCGCCCTGGCCGCCGACCAGTACGACGCCAACGGCAAGCTGTACCGCGCTTCCTTCGCGCACATGTCGCCGAGCTACGACACGAAGACGCCCAACGCCGAAACGCAGGTGTTCTACGACCTGACCTCGGGCGTCTACAACATCAGCTTCCTCATGGGTCCGTACGAAGGGATCCATTACAGCGATCCCATGCCGGCGAAGGAATGGTCGCCGGATGCGCTGGCGGGTGCCGGCATCCGCTGAAGCTGATCGCAACGCGCTAGACGTTCACGGCCTGCGGCGGCCATGCGCCGCCGCAGGCTCTCTTGCTCAAGAAGTCCTCCCATGCACACCCCCGCATTCCGACTGGCCGCACTGGCTGGCCTTGCGACCCTGCTGGTCGCCTCCATCGCGCCCGCGCACGGCTTCGTCGACGTCCTCGATCAACCTGCCGCCACCAGCGCGCTCGCATCGCAACGCTTGCTGCTCGCCACCGCAGTGGCAGGCAAGCGCCTGGTCGCCGCCGGTGCGCGCGGCCACATCATTTTTTCCGACGATCTCGGCCGGTCCTGGCAGCAGGCGAAAGTGCCCGTCAGCGCCGACCTGACTGCGCTGCATTTCGTCGATGCGAAGTCGGGCTGGGCCGTCGGCCATGAAGGCGTCGTGCTGCACACGCGCGACGGCGGTGCCACCTGGACGCTCCAGCTCGATGGCCGACGCGCCAACAAGCTCGTCCTGGATCGCGTGCAACACCTGCCCGCCGGGACCGATCCCACCGTCCTCGAAGCGCTGAAGTCCGAAGCCGATCGCGCGATGAGCGACGGCCCGAGCCGGCCGTTCCTCGATGTGTGGTTCGCCAATGCGCGCGAAGGCTACGTCGTCGGCGCCTACAACCTGATCTTCCACACGCGCGACGGCGGCGAGAGCTGGGAACCCTGGGTGGATCGCACCGAGAACCCGCGCTTCTACCACCTGTATGGCATCCGCGGCGGCAGCGACGGCGTGTACGTCGCCGGCGAGCTAGGCCTGATGCTGCACCTGGATCCCGCCACCGGCCGCTTCGCCGCGGTGCAGACGCCGTACGAGGGCAGCTACTTCGGCCTGCTCACCAAGCCCGGCCTCGTGCTCGCCTACGGCATGCGCGGCACGGCGTACCGCTCGCGCGACGGCGGCGCGCATTGGGAGCAGGTGGACACCGGCATCACCGCTTCGATCACCGGCAGCCAGGTGTTGCCGGACGGCCGCCTGCTGCTCTGTTCGCAGGCAGGCGATGTGCTGGTGAGCGATGACGACGGCGTGCACTTCCGCCGCGTCGCGACCAAACAACCGATGCCGTACACCGGCCTCGCCGTCGAAGGCGACGTGCTGGTCCTCAGCGGCCTGCGCGGCGTGCGCGTCGAATCGATCCGTCTTCCGAGGTAATGCGCTTGAACACGTCCCCTCCCCGGCTCGACGAGATGCCGGTCGTCCGCTCGATCGAGGACTTCGATCACCGCTCCGGCCACGTGTTCGAGCGCGCGATCTTCAACAACCGGCTGTGGATCGTCCTCGCCTGTGCGCTGCTGACACTGCTGCTTGGCTTCCAGGCCACGAAGCTGTCGGTCAACGCCGGCTTCGAGAAGATGATCCCTCACGGCCACCCATATATCCGGAACTACCTGGAAAGCCGTGACAGTTTGCGCGGTTTGGGCAACTCCGTCCGTGTGGTCGTGGAAAACACGCAGGGCGACATCTTCGACCCGCAGTACCTGGAGACGCTGAAGCAGGTCAACGACGAGTTGTTCCTGATGCCCGACGTCGACCGCGCGTGGATGAAGTCGATCTGGACGCCCGCGGTGCGCTGGAGCGAGGTGAACGAGGAGGGTTTCGTCGGCGGGCCGGTGATGCCCGACAACTACGACGGCACGCCGGACTCCGTGGATGCGCTCAAGCTCAACATCCGCCGCGCCAACATCGTGGGCAACCTCGTCGCCAACGACTTCCGTTCCAGCATGGTGTTCGTGCCCCTGCTCGACAAGAACGCCGACACCGGCAAGCCGCTCGACTACCACGCGTTCTCGAAGATGCTCGAGCAACGCGTGCGCGCCAAGTACGAAACCGCCGGCCACGGAAAGATCAAGATCCACGTGATCGGCTTCGCGAAGCTGGCGGGCGACCTGATCTCCGGCCTCGTAAAGGTCGCGAGCTTCTTCCTCGGCGCTGCGATCATCGCCGGGCTGATCATCTTCTGGTACACGCGCTGCGTGCGCAGCACGGTGCTGGTGGTCGCGTGCTCGATCGTCGCCGTGGCCTGGCAGCTCGGCCTCGTGCGCCTGCTCGGCTTCGACCTGGATCCGTTCTCCGTGCTCGTGCCGTTCCTGATCTTCGCGATCGGCGTGAGCCATGGCGCGCAGAAGATGAACGGCATCATGCAGGACATCGCGCGCGGCACGCATCGCCTCGTCGCGGCGCGCTACACGTTCCGTCGTCTGTTCCTCGCCGGCCTCACCGCGCTGCTCGCGGACGTGGTCGGGTTCGCCGTGCTCATGTCGATCGACATCCCGGTGATCAAGGAACTCGCGCTCACCGCCAGCATCGGTGTCGGCGTGCTGGTGTTCACCAACCTCATCCTGTTGCCGGTGTTGCTGTCCTACGTCGGCGTCAGCCCGAAGGCGGCCGCGCGCAGCCTGCGCGAAGACGACGAACAGGCGCAGGGTCGCGGACTCGGCAAGTTGTGGAACGTGCTGGATCGCTTCACCGAGCGCCGCTGGGCCACAGCCGCGATCGCCTGCGCGGTGGTGCTTGCCGTCGGCGGCCTGTGGGTCAGTCGCGGCCTGCAGGTCGGCGACCTCGATCCGGGCGCGCCGGAGCTGCGCAAGGATTCGGTGTACAACCAGGACAACGGCTACATCACGAAGAACTACGCGCTGTCGAGCGATCTGTTCGCCGTGATCGTGCGGACGAAGAAGGACGCCTGCCTCAACTACCGCACGCTCGTACAGGCCGATCGCCTGGGCTGGGCCTTGCAGCAGGATCCCTCGGTGCAGGCGACGGTCTCCCTCGCCGATGCCGTGCGCAACATCACCGCCGGTTCGTTCGAAGGCAATCCGAAGTGGATGACGATCAACCGCAACCAGGACGTCATCAACTACTCGGGCCAGCAGGCCACGGTGCTCAATCCCGATCTGTTCAACACCGAGTGCTCGGTGCTGCCCGTGATCGCGTTCCTGTCCGACCACAAGGCCGAATCGCTCAAGCGCGTGAGCGCCATCGCGGAGGATTTCGCCGCGCGCAACAACGACAAGGACGTGACGTTCAAGCTGGCCGCCGGTTCGGCGGGCATCGAGGCGGCGACCAACCAGGTCGTCAGTCGCGCCAGCCGTTCGATGTTGCTGTACGTGTACGGTGCGGTGGCGCTGCTGTGCTTCGTCGCCTTCCGCAGCTGGCGCGCGGTGATCGTCGCGGTGCTGCCGCTGGTGCTCACCTCGATCCTGTGCGAAGCGCTGATGGTCGGGCTCGGCATCGGCGTCAAGGTCGCCACGCTGCCCGTCATCGCGCTCGGCGCCGGCATCGGCGTGGACTACGCGCTGTACCTGCTCAGCGTGCAGCTGCGCAAACAGCGCGACGGCCTGCCGCTCGCCGCCGCCTATCGCAGCGCCGTGATGTTCACCGGCAAGGTCGTGGCGCTGGTGGGCATCACGTTGGCCGCGGGCGTCATCACGTGGGCGTTCTCGCCCATCAAGTTCCAGGCCGACATGGGCATCCTGCTGACCTTCATGTTCGTCTGGAACATGATCGGCGCCCTGGTCCTCATTCCCGCGCTCTCGCATTTCCTGCTGCGCAAGGTGGAGGCCTGACATGCTCGGACTGATGCAGGAACACAAGCTGCTGGTGTCCTCGCTGATCGAACATGCGGCGAGCTGCCACCCGGGTGCGGAGATCGTCTCGCGCACCGTCGAAGGCCCGATCCATCGCAGCACCTACGGCCAGGTCCGTCGCCGCGCGCAACGCCTCGCCAATGCGTTGGAGGCCCTGGGCGTGCAACGCGGCGAACGCGTCGCCACGCTGGCCTGGAACGGTTACCGGCACATGGAGTTGTATTTCGCCGTGTCGGGCATGGGCGCCGTGCTGCACACGGTCAACCCGCGCCTGTTCCCGGAGCAGCTCGAATACATCATCGGGCACGCCGAAGACGCGGTGCTGTGCTTCGACCTGGGCTTCCTCCCGCTGGTGGAAAGCCTGGCGCCGCGCCTGTCGAGCGTGCGCGCCTTCGTGGTGATGACGGATCGCGCGCACATGCCCGCGTCGTCCCTCCCCGATCTGCTGTGTTACGAAGACCTGCTCGCAGCGCAATCCGACGACTACGCCTGGCCCGACCTGGACGAAGGCACGGCCGCGTCGCTGTGCTACACCTCGGGCACCACCGGCATGCCCAAGGGCGTGTTGTATTCGCACCGTTCGACCGTGTTGCATGCCCTGGGCGCGTGCACGGTCGACAACCTGGCGCTCTCGCGCGACGAAACCGCATTGCTCGTCGTGCCGATGTTCCATGTCAACGCCTGGAGCATGCCGTACGCCGGCGCCATGAGCGGTGCCAAGCTCGTGCTGCCCGGGCCTGCGCTGGATGGTGCGAGCGTGTACCAGCTGCTGCGGGACGAAGGCGTCACGCTGGCATTGGGCGTGCCGACGGTGTGGATGATGTTGCTGCAGCACGCCGCGTCCAATGGACTGGCGCCGTCCGTCGAACTGGCGCTGCGTCGCGTCGTGATCGGCGGCGCCGCCGTACCGCACACGATGATCGAGTCGTTCGAACGCGATTTCGGTGCTTCGGTCGTGCACGCATGGGGCATGACCGAAACCTCGCCCGTGGGCACCGTGTGCAACCTGTTGGCCAAGCACCGCGCGCTCCCGCTGGAACAGCGCTTGCCGGCGCAGGCGAAGCAAGGGCGCGCGGTCTTCGGCGTCAGCCTGAAGCTCACCGACGACACGGGTCGCCGCCTGCCGCACGACGGCGAGGCCGCCGGTCACCTGAAGATCCGCGGACCGTGGGTCGCGCGTGCGTACTACCGCGAGGAAGACGCACCGATACTCGACGAGGAGGGCTACTTCGATACCGGGGACGTGGCCACCATCGATGCCGATGGCTACATGCAGATCACCGACCGCTCGAAGGACGTGATCAAGTCAGGCGGCGAATGGATCTCCTCCATCGCGCTGGAGAACGTCGCGATGGGCCATCCGCTGGTCGCCGAAGCCGCCGTCATCGGCATCGCGCATCCGAAATGGCAGGAACGCCCGTTGCTGGTCGTCATCACCAAGCCGGGCCAGGTGCTGGAGCGGGAGACCGTGCTGCGTTATCTCGATGGTCGCGTCGCGAAATGGTGGCTGCCCGACGATGTGGTGTTCGTGGCGCAACTGCCGCACACCGCGACCGGCAAGCTGCACAAGGCCAGGCTGCGCGAACAGTTCCGCGACTATCGATTCCCGGACGGATGAAGCGCGTCGAGCCTGGCGATCAGTTCCAGGGACCGTGACCACACGCCAAACCCCGCCGCCGGATTGAGATGGCCGACGGGGCCGAGGTCTTCCAGCACGCTGCCCCATGCGTTCGCGAGCGTCTGCGCGCGATCGAACGCACAGAGCGGATCGTTTGTGCTCGCCGCGAGGATGCTCGGAAACGGAAGCGGCGTGCGCGGGATCGGCAGCCAGCCGTGTTCGCGCAGGACGTCGGTCGTCGGATAGGCCGGCGGGAACGGGGACTCGACGTCCGCGGGCGTCGCGAGCAACGCGCCCTTGATCGGACGCCGTGACTGCAGCGCCCAGTGCGCCACCATCATCACGCCCGCACTGTGCGCGACGAAGAGGATCGGGCCCTCGATCGCACGCACCGCGCAGTCCAGGGCTTCAACGCGTGCGGCACGACTGAGCTTGTCCGTTTCCAGCGGCGGAACGGTGTGCACCTTCGACAGCTTGGCCGCCAGCAACGTCTGCCAGTGATCGGGCACGTGCTCGCGCAGGCCGGGAACGATGAGGACGGTGGCGTCGGTGATCATGCGGCGGCCTTGTGCATCGCCATCAGCAGGAGTCCGGGATCCTGCGCACCGGACACGGTCACTTGGCCGTTGAATGCGTAATGCGGTACGCCCGCGACCCCGGGCGGCGAGGAAGCACCAGCCGGCGTCGTGTCGTCACGCAGCACGGCGGGCACGCCGACCTCGGCGGCCAGCGTCCATAGCGTCGCGGCATCGCCGATATCTTCGCCCCGCTGGAAATACGCGGCAAACAGGCGCTCGAGCAACGCGTCGTACAGGGCCGGTTGGCGCAGGGATTCCACGCGGCGCAGCAATCGATGCGCACGCGCCGTGTTGGGCATGCGCCGGATCCGCGCGAAGTCGAGCGACAGGCCGACACGATGCGCGGCCGCGACGACTTGTTGCTGCCGCTGCTGCACCGCATCGGCGGAACCGAGTCGGCGCTGGTAGAACTCGGCGAAGGGCAGCCCCTGCTCCGGCACGTCGGGCAGCAACTGCATGGGATGCCACACCGACTCCACCGCGATGGCCGGCGCTTGTTCCGCGAATCGGCGCAAGGCCTCGGCGAGCTGGCGTTTACCGATGAAACACCAGGGACAGATCAGGTCGAAGTGGATGCCGATCGCGAGCCGGGCGGGATTGCGCGCTCCGCCATCGCTCACGTCGTGGCCTCCACGCCCACGCCAAACGTCTGCAGCGGACGCCCCACTTGCTGGACGTCGGCGAGGTAATGGCGCTTGGCGAAGAAGAACACCGATGCCGCAACCACGCTGATCAAAGGCACCAGCTGGAACGCAACCGACAGCCCGAACGCATCCGCGAGCACGCCGGTGACCAGCGGCCCCGCCGCGAGGCCGAGCAGATTGTTGACCAGGGTCAGCATCGCGAACGCGGTGCCGTGGATCGGCGTCGGCGTGAGGTTGGCGACCATCGCACCGGCCGGGCCACTCGTGCCGGCGGCCATGAACATCCCCAACGCGACCATCACCAACTGCAGCGTCCCGTGCGGCAGCGCGAACGCCAGCGACAGCAACACACAGCAGGACACGCTGCAGGCGATGGCCAGGCTGAACTTGCGCGACGGTGCATTGCGGCACAGGCGGTCGCTGAGCATGCCGCAGGCGACCATGCCCACGCCGCTCACCAGCACGATCATGGCCGACACCGCGCCTGCAGCATCCGTGGCCATCGCGTAGTAGCGATTGAGGTAACTCGGCATCCACACGATGACGGTGCCGCCGACGAACAACTGCAGACCGCTGCCGATGTACGCACCGATCACCGAGCGCGAGTTGACCAGGCTGCGCAAGGGAACGCGCGCCGCTGGCGTGGTCGTCGCGCGCGGTGCATCGGACGGTGCGATGCGCTTCTCGCGGACGATGATCGGATACAGCACCGCCAGCACGAGGCCGAACAACGCCATCGCCGCGAAGGCCCATCGCCAGCCAAGGTGCGCGGCCACGGTGCCGCCCAAGGCCATGCCGAGCACGGAACCGAACATGCCGCCGGCCATGAACGCACCGGTCAGCGTGGCCCGCATGTGCTTGGGGAACACCGACAACACCACCGCGACGCCGACGCTGCCGTACGCCGCTTCACCGACGCCGACGAAGAAGCGCGCCACCAGCAACTGCGGATACGCCTGCGCGAGCCCGCAGGCCAGCGTCGCCAGGCTCCAGACGATCGCCATCAGCGTCAGGCTCCTGACGCGCCCGAAGCGATCGGCGAGCAGCGACAAGGGGAACGTCAGCACGCCTACCATCAAGGCCACGATGCCGCTCAGCAATCCGAGCCGTGCATCGGACAACGCCCACTCGTGCTTGAGCAGCGGGAAGACGGCATTGAGCACCTGCCGCGACATGTAGTCCGACAACAGCAGGCCGAAGCTCAGCGCGAACACGACCCAGGCATAGCGGCGCGGAATGCGTGCGCCGGGATCGTCGTTGCCAGCGTCGGGAATGGAGTAGTGGGCCATGGGGTGCGACTCAGGCGGTCAACGGAACGCCCTTCCAGAAGGGCTTGCGGTTCGGGGCGAAGCCGTTCTCGGCCAGCGTTTCCTCGGCGCTCTTGTAGAAGGTGCCGATCTTGTAGATCTCGCGCGCTTCGTTCGGCGTGGCGATGTCGCGGCCGAACTCACGCGAGATGCGGACGAGCTGTTCGATCTGTTCGATGCTGCCCATCTTGCGGTCGCGGCGCTGCGTCCAGATGTTGTCCTCGTTGCCGCAACGCACGTGCAGGCCCATCGCGATCGCCATCATGTTCAGCGGCAGCACGTTGAGCATCGACGACTCCAGCGTGAGCACCGAACCATCCGGGCAGGCGCGGACGAAGTTCGCCAGGTTGTAGATGTTCGGCGCGTCGAAACCGCCGCCGATGGCCACCCACGTCAGGATCAGCGGCACGTTGCAGGAACCGCGGCGCATCATGCGCTCGACCGTTTCGATCTGCGTGATGTTGGCGAGCTGGAAGTGCGTCTGGATGCCCTTGGCGGACAGGCGGCGGATGTGTTCCTCCACCCATTCCGGGCCCGCGGGAATCGTCATCTCGCGATACGCGCGATAGCCTTCCGGCGTGCCGAGGCTCGTGCCCTTCAGGTCGGCTTCGCACATCTGCTCGACCACGTTCATTTGGTTCGTGTTGATGGCGATGGTGACCTGGTCCGGCGTCGGTTCCAGTTCCGCCAGCATGTGGCGCGTGTCGTCGGACAACCACTTCGCCACGGACCCGTCGCCTTCCGGCGAGAACGAAATCGAACCGCCGACCTGCAGGATCATGTCCGGCACGCGCGCGCGGATGCCCGCCAGCAGTTCGTTGAACTTCGACAGGCGCTTGGAGCCCTTGCCGTCGAGTTCGCGCACGTGCAGGTGCAGCACGGTGGCGCCGGCGTTGTAGCAGTCGACCGCCTTCTGGATCTGGTCTTCCATGGTCACCGGGATGTCTTCCGGGAAATCGGACGGCATCCACTCCGGGCCGTAGGGCGCGGCGGTGATCACGAGCTTCTGCTGGTTCTCGGGGAACAGCGATCCATCGAGGAAGTGCATGGTGTTTTTCCGTTGCGGGTCAGTAGGGCACGTCGCCGATGATTCCCGCGCGCTCCATCTTTCGATGGCAGGGCGGGTAATCCATGACGGCGTAGTGCTGCGTGCTGCGGTTGTCCCAGATGGCGACGCTGTCGGGCGACCAGCGCCAGCGCACCTGGTATTCGGGAACGTGGGCCTGGCTGATCAGGTACTGCAGCAGGTGCTGCGCACCGGGTGCGTATTCCTGGCCATGGCGCACGTTGTCGGGCGTGTGGAAGTTGGTGAAGTGCGTGGTGAAGGCGTTGACGAACAGGATCTTCTCGCCGGTGTCCGGATGCGTGCGCACCACCGGATGCTCCGCATCGGGGAACTGCGCCTTCAGCGCGAGGCGCTTTTCGATCGGCATCGCCGCGCCGAACGTCGCTTCGATGCTGTGCCGCGCACGCAGGCCCGCGATCTGTTGCTTGATGTGTTCGGGCAGGTTTTCGTAGGCGAGGGCCATGTTGGCCCACATCGTGTCGCCGCCGGACGGCGGACATTCCACGCAACGCAGCACGCAACCGAACGGCGGCGCGACGCGCCAGGTGGCGTCGGTGTGCCACGCGTTCTCGTAACGATCGTTGGGCTTGTCCGGCGACTTGTAGATCTGCACGAGACCCGGATGGTCCGGGTCGCTGCCTGCCACGGGGTGGTCTTCGAGTTCGCCGAAGCGGCGTGCGAAGGCCACGTGCTGGGCGCGCGTGATCTTCTGGTCGCGCAGGAACAACACCCGGTGCTTCACCAGCAACTGGCGAAGGAAATGGAACAGGTCGTCGTCGTGGATGGCGTCGGCCAGCCAGATGCCGGACACCTCGGCTCCGATCGCACAGGTCAACAAATCGATGCGCATGTCGGCGTTCCGGTCAGATGACGAAAATCGACGAGCCGGTCGTCTTGCGCGACTCCAGGTCGCGATGCGCCTGCACCGCATCCTGCAGCGCATAGCGCTGGTGGATCTCGATGCCGATGCGGCCCGCGGCGACGTGGTCGAACAGCTCGCCCGCCAGTGCGGCCTTCTCCGCCGGATCGGCGATGTAGTCGTGCAGTGCGGGGCGCGTCAGGTAGAGCGAGCCCTTCATCGCGAGCATTTGCGGATTGAACGGCGGGATCGGTCCCGACGCCGTGCCGACGCACACCATCAGCCCGCGGCGCTTCAGCGAATCCAGCGAGCCTTCGAACGTGCTCTTGCCGACGCTGTCGAACACCACCGACACGCCCGTGCCGTCGGTGATCTCGCGCACGCGCTTGGCGACGTCTTCATGCGTGTAGTGGATGACGTGGTCGCAGCCGTGCTGGCGCGCGAGTTCGGCTTTCGCTTCTGTGGAGACCGTGCCGATCACGTTGAGGCCGAGCAGCTTGGCCCACTGCGCGACGATCAGGCCGACACCGCCCGCGGCGGCGTGCAGCAGGATCCAGTCGCCCGGCTGGAAGGCATGGATGCGGCGCAGCAGATAGGCCGCGGTCAGGCCGCGCATCGTCATGGCGGCGGCGGTTTCGCAACCGATGGCCTCGGGCAGCTTGATCAGCGGCGCGGCCGGGACGAGGCGCTCGGTGCTGTAGGCGCCGAGCGTGTTCATGAAGCCGGTGTAGGTCACGCGGTCGCCCACGGCCACCTGGTCCACGCCCGGGCCCACCGCCTGCACCACGCCCGCCGCCTCCACGCCGATGCCCGCCGGGAGCGGAATCGGATAGGTGCCGTTGCGGAAGTAGGTGTCGGCATAGTTCAGGCCGACCGCGATGTGCCGCAGGCGCACCTGACCGACGCCGGGCTCGCCGACTTCGACCGGCTCGTAGCGCATCACTTCGGGCCCGCCGGCCTCGGAAAATCGTACTGCGTGGGGCATGCCTGTCGTCTCTCGCAAACCGCTTCGTTGCGATCGACTATAGGCAAGGGGGGTGCGCGGCTTTTACCAAACGGCGACAATTACTTGTCATTTCGTGACAGCCGACGAGGCCTCGAACCCATTCATGAGCACCCTCATCCGCGCGGCCACTTTGAAGAACTATTTCGAGGTGGCGCAGCAGCTCGACCTCAATCCGCAGCCCTTGTTGCAGGCCGCGGGCTTGAGCCGGGCGATGCTGGCCGATCCGGAACGCCGCATCCCGGCCGCCGCCGCAGTCAGGCTCCTGGAAGACTCCGCCCATGCGAGCGGATGCGACACCTTCGGCCTGCGCATGGCCGAGTCGCGGCAGTTGTCGGACTTCGGCGTGGTCAGCCTGCTGCTGATCCACCAGCCCACGCTGCGCGACGCGCTGCTGGCGACGATGAAGTATCGCCACCTGCTCAACGAGCTGTTGGCGATCCATGTCGAAGAGCGGGGGCGCACGGTCGTGATCCGCGAAGAGTTCGTGCCGGATGCGGGCACCGCGTCGCGCCAGGCGGTGGAACTCGCGCTCGGCGCGCTGCATCGCCTGTGCGGTGCGCTGTTGGGCGCGCACTGGAAGCCGCACGCGGTGACCTTCACCCACGCCGCGCCCGAGAACGCGCAGATCCATCGTCGCGTGTTCCGCTGCGCGCTCGAGTTCGATCGCGAGTTCAACGGCATCGTCTGCGAAACCGCCGACCTGAATTTCCGCAACCCGTCCGCCGATCCGACGATGGCGATGTACGTCAAACGCCTGGTGGAATCGCTGCCGGCGCCGGCGCACCGCTCCATCGCCGCCGACGTGCGCAAGGATCTCTACATCCTGATGCCGATGGGACAAGCGACGATCGAACAGGTCGCGCGCGGCTTGGGCATGAACGTGCGCACGCTGCAACGGCGGCTGGAAGATGCAGGCGACACCTTTTCGGGCACGCTGAACTCGGTGCGTCGCGAACTCGTGCTGCGTTACATGGAAAACCGACAGTACTCATTGCAGGTCGTCGGCCGGCTCCTGGGGTTTTCCACGCCCAGTTCGTTCACGCGGTGGTTCAGCGCCGAATTCGGCATGGCGCCGCGCGCGTGGCGCAACGCGGCGCGCTAGGGGGTTGGCCGGTCGCCTGCTGCCGCTTACGTTGCTTGGCATCGACGCCGCCATGCGAGACCGACCATGCGCCGCACCGCCCGCCTTCCGATCAGTGTCGCCCTCGCCGCCTTGCTGGCGATGCCGGCCTTCGCCCAGCACCAGGGCCACGATGCCGGCGCGATGCCACTGCCCGACGCCAGCGCGGAACGTGGACTCGGCACGCTGACCTTCCCGACGTCCACGCGCGTGCCGCAGGCACAGGCGGCCTTCGAGCGCGGCATGCGTTGGTTGCACTTGTTCGAATACGAACAGGCGCAGGCCGCCTTCCTCGAGGCACAGCGCCTGGATCCGGGATTCGCGCTCGCCTACTGGGGCGAGTCGATGACCTACACCAATGGCATCTGGCGCATGGATGACGTGGACGGCGGCCGCAAGGCGCTGGCAAAACTCGGCCCCACGCCGGCGGCGCGTGCCGCGAAGGCGCCGACGGCACGCGAGAAGGCGTTCCTCGACACGGGCGAACGCCTGTCCGGCCCCGGCACGCTCGACGAACGCCTGGCAGGCTTCCTCGCCTCCGCCACTGCACTCGCGCAAGCCTGGCCCGACGACGACGAAGCACAATTGCTCCGTGCGCTTGCACTCCTCGGCGCAGATCCGAAAGGCCGGAACGATACGAACTACGCCGAATCCGCAAAGCTCTCGCGCGCCGTGCTGACCCGCAACCCGCGCCACGCGGGGGCCGCGCATTACCTCATCCACGCCGTCGACGATCCCGCGCACGCCGCCGAAGGGCTCGATGCAGCACGGACGCTCGAGGACATCGGCCCGGCTTCCGCGCACGCGCAGCACATGACCTCGCACATCTTCTTCGCGCTCGGCCGCTGGGACGACGCGATCGCCGCGAACCGCGAAGCCAACCGCATCGACGAACAGGCCCGCGCGGCGGCGAAGTCCCTGCCCGTGCGATGTGGCCACACCTACGATTGGATCCAGTACGCCTATTACCAGGCAGGCCGCGTGCGCGAAGCGCGGCAGACGCTCGCCGATTGCATCCACGACATGGGCGCCGTCCTGGCGAAGATGGTGATGAAGACGGAGATCCCGGCCGAAGCCATCACGATGCACCAGTTCGAGCTGGGCGACTCGCTGCTCGGCCTGCACGCCACCGCGCTGGTCGAAGGCGGCAAGGACGGCACGCGCGACGCGGCGTATCGCGTCGACACCGGTGGCAACGGGCGGTTCGGCGCGCGCGATGTGTTCGCGCGCGGCTATGTGGCCGCACTGAATGCGGACTACGCAGGTGCGAAGGACCTCCTGGCGCAGTTGCGCGCCACGGCCGCGCAACCCGTGGCCGCCAACGAGTACGACCCCCACCTCGGCGAAACGCTCGGCGTGCAAGCCGACATGCTGGAGGCGCTGATCGACGCCGGCGAAGGCCGCATGGACGCCGCCATCGCCCGCGTGCGCGAAGCTGCGAAGCGGAACGATGCGATCCCCTTCCAGTTCGGCCCGCCGATGACCGTCAAGCCGCCGCATGAACTCGCCGGCGAACTGTTGCTGCGGCAAGGCAAGCCGGCCGAAGCGCTGGCCGAGTTCGACGCGTCGATGAAGACAGCACCGAATCGGGCGCAGACGCTGCTCGGGCGTGCAAATGCGCTGAAAGCGATGGGCGACACCGCGGGCGCCGACAAGGCATTCGCGCAACTCGCCGCGCAATGGCACGCGGCGGATGCCAAGCTGCCCCCGGAGCTCGGAACGCGCTAGGGCAACAACCCGAGCAACCGCGCCCGCTCCACCGCATGGTGGCGCGAGCCTGCGGACAGCTTCACGAACAGGCTTTTCAGGTGCGACTTCACGGTCTCGCCGCTCACGTCGAGATCGCGCGCGATCGCTTTGTTCGGCAAGCCCTTGCGCAGCAGCGCCAACACCTGGAATTCCTTCGCGGTCAGCAGGCCATCCTGCAGCGGCCGGTCGGGGATCGGCGGTGCGACGCGACCGGGAACGCCGCGCGACTGCGAGAGGAGCCCGACAGCAAGCGGATGCGTATCGGCCGCCAGGCGCGCGTGGCCCCCGATCGCCGCGAGTTCACGCGCTTCGCGCAACAACGAGGGCGCGCTCTTGTCGCCCCGCTTCGAGGCGACGATCGCGCGCAACACCTTGGTGCGTTGCACGTCCCCGTCGCGATTGAGGGATTGCGCGAGCGCGTCGGCCAGCGCGAGATGCGCGTCGGCCTCGTCCAGGCGATCCAGCGCAAGTGCGGCTTGTGCGCGCGAGAACATCACGACGAGGCGATAGCCGGCGCGCAGCGGCAGCCGGTCCGTCGCGTCGAATTCCGGCGCCATCGCTTCGAGCGCCACCAGCAGCCGTGCCATCGCATCCTTGCGGCCGCGCACGGCATGCAGGCGCAACTGCTCCGCCAAGGCGGCTACGCGCAGGCGCGGCCATCCGCGCCGGATCCCGATGGCATCCAGGGCCTGCAACGCAGCATGCGCGCGCGCCTCGTCGCCTTCCTCCGATGCGATGCTCGCCAGCGTGCGGTAGGCGCTGAGCACGTTGTCGGGGAAGCCGCAGCGCTCGATCACGTCGAGCCGGCCGCTGAGCAAGGTGCGCGCCTGCATGAGGTGGCCGCGCTCGTAGCACGCCAGCGCCACGAAGGAGGCATGCAGGCTCGCGATCATGCCGCGTCGCCCGTGTTGCTCCGCATGCAGCAACGCCGGCATCAATGCGACCTCTGCGCGCGCGGGATGCCCGTCCCACAGATGGCTCAGCGCGACCAGCATGCGGCCGAACGCAGCCGACAGTCGCACCGTGCCGCTTTCTCCGTATTGCGACTCCTGGGCGACCAGGGCGCGCACTTCCAGCGTGTCGCCCTCGTGCAGCGCGAGCACGGCGCGCGAGTTGAGCTCGGCCATCGCATGCAAGGGGCCGATGCCTTCCTCGGCGGGTTGCGGCCATTCGGCGAGGAACCGCGGCAGTTGCCCCACGCGGTCGGCGAACAAGGCCGACACGACGCCGATGCGCAAGGCCATCGCGCGTTCGCGTGGCGTGATGTCCGGCTCATCGAGCACCGCGTGCGCAATCGCCAGCGCCTGGTCGTTGCGCTCGCCAAGTGCGAGCACCGACGCCGCCACCAGGCGCAGCTCCGTGTCGCCTTCGATCATCGCCTCGGGAAGCCGTTCCAGCCACTCGCGCGCTTCGGACAGCATGCCGTTGGTCGCAAGCGCCCACAGTGCGCGTGCGGCGTATTCCTGCGCGAGGGCTTCGTTGCCCGCGGCCAATGCGTGCGTGGCGGCTTCATGGAAGCGGTCGCGTCCGGCATACCAACGCGACGCTCGGCCGTGGAGGGTCGCGCGCTCGCGCGGCGGCAAGGCCTCGAAGCGGCTGAGCAGGAAGTCGCGCGCGAGCGGTTGCAGGCGCATCCACTCGATGCCTTCGTCGACGACCATGAGGGGCGTTTCGCGCGCAAGACGATCGAGCATCGCGCGCGACTGCCTGCTGCCGGTCACCGTCTGGAACAGGTCCGCGTCGAAGTGTTCGAGGATGGACGCGCGAACCAGCGCATCTTCCATGTCCGACGGAAGATGCGCGAACAACGACGTGACGAAGTACTCTTGCAGCGCACCGCGTCGCGCGGACAACGCGCGCGCGGCGCGCGCCGGATCCGGCTCGCGTTCGATCGAGGAGATCGCGAGCTGCAGGCCGATGGCCCAGCCTTCCGTGGCATCGTGCAGCAGCGCGCGGTCGTCGATCGTCAGCCGATCGCCGAGGCGTGAGGCGAGGATGGCATCGGATTCGGCGAGGCGCAGGCGCAGGTCTTCGATCCCGAGCGTCGCGCACGCGCCTTTCGCCACCAGTTCGGACAGCAGCACCGGCAAGGCCACGCGCGAGCCGATCGCGACATGCAGGTTCGGCGGCGCGTTGAGCAGCAGGTATTGCAGCACGCCGCGCACGGTGTCTTCGGGCAGGCGCTCCGCATCGTCGATCACCAGGCCGACGGGGGCCCTGCGTTCTGCGATCGCGGCGAGCAGCAAGGTCATGCTGGCGTAGACATCGCCGCGGCCGGCCGCGCGTTCGTCATCCGCTTCGAGTTCGAGCACGCCACCCACACGCATCGCATGGCGGAGCGCCAGCAGGAATCGCACGGGGCGATCGGCATCGCTTGCCGAACACCATGCGACGTGGGCGCCGACCGCCAGCCAATCGCGCCGCCATTGCAGCAACACCGTCGTCTTGCCGAAGCCCGCGGGCGCGATCACCACCAAGGCCGTGCATTCGTGCTGGCGTTCGCGCAACAGATGCGCGCGCTGCAGCGTCGCGCCCGGCATCCGCGGCGGCGTGGCCTTCAGCACGAATTCGGACACGTTCATGCGGCGCGAGCGTACCGGTTCATCCCCAGGGCTGCACCTTCAGTCGCGCGGCAGCACCATCGTGAACGTCGTGGCCCCATCCGCGGAATCGGCGCGGATGCTGCCGCCATGCGCAGTGGCGATCTGGCTGACGATGAACAAGCCGAGGCCGAGGCTCAGGCGCTCGGTTTCGCCCTGCGCGACGCCACCGCGCCGGAGCGGTTCGAACATCAGGTCCAGCGTGTCGCGCGAGATCGGGGCGCCGACATTGCCGACGACGACTTCCGCATCGGTCCCGCGGTCGCGCACCTCGACGCGGATCTGTCCGCCGCGCGCGCCGTATTTCGATGCATTCACCACGAGGTTGGCGAGGGCTTCGCGGACCCGCGGACCGTCGAACTTCCCTTGCACGGCCGCCTCGGCGCGGTACTCGATGCGGGCCTCGGGCATGGAAGCCTGCAGCAGTTCGATTTCTTCCCGACAGCCGTTGGCCAAATCGACCTCGGTCCGTTCGATCTCGAAGCCGACCCCAAGTTGCGCGCGGTTGTAGACCAGCAGCTTGTCCAGCAACTCGCCCATGCGCCTGCCGCTGCGGATGAGGCGCTGCGCCGCCGTGGCGACCGGTGCATCCACGGCCATGCGCGCGATCAGCTCCGAGGTCATCAGGATGGCGCTCAGCGGACTGCGCAGATCGTGGCCGAGCACGCCCAGGAAGACATTCCGCCAACGCTCGACCTCTTCCGCGTAATGGCCGACGGACTCGGCGATGGCTTCGTCGATCGCCTCGTTGAAGCGGGTGACCTCTTCCGGCGATGCCGATGCGGCGCCGGGCGAATCCGCCCACAGCCGCAGCACCGAGGCGCGCAATGCGCGGTATTCCGACACGAGGTGGGAAATACTGAAGCCGCTGTGCGCGCGGAACAGCGCGTGGGTGCCTGCCGCGGTCCTGGGGGCACCCAACGCCGCCAACGCGCGCCCTTCGGATTTTTCGATTTCCTCGGCGCGCGTCTGCGGCATGCGCAGGTCCGTCACGATCGCCTCAACGATGTCCGGGAGGTGGTCGCGCAATGCGACCTCGTCCAACGGCGTGCCCACGTCGACGGACCTTGCGAACACCATCGCGTGGTCGACGATGGTGTCCGAATTGCGCTCGATGAAGTCCGCCAAGCCCGTGGTCATGTCATCGCCCCTGTGCCGGAAACCGCTGGCGCATCCTAGCCCCCTGTCCGGCGGGGCCTCGTCACGCGTCGCTTTGCGAGGCGTCGTCGCGCGCCGGTTCGTCGGGTTCGCGGCCTTGCGCCTGCGGCGCGGGGCTGCCGGTCGCCTGGATGTCGCGATCGATGTCGGCCTTGCGCTCGGCTTGCTGCGAGGGCGGCTGCGAATCCACTTCCTGCCCTTGTTGGCCCGGCGCGGTCTTCTGGTCCTGGCGGCCCTGGTCCTGGCTCTGGTTCTGTCCCATGTCCTGCTCCTGGTTGGATGCGATGTCGATGCGACGCCGCCCACCACGATTGCGCTTTGTCGCGTCGTCGCGATGCATGCGCGCGCGACCTGAATGGTCGCGCGACGCAACGCAGCCTGAACCCTTCGGCAGGAGGCGCGCGATGTGGCGCTAGCCGCCCGATTTCGCCGGCGCCTGCACCTCGTCGTACGTGCCCACGAGTTCGCCCTTGGCGATGACGTGGCCGGCCGCGGCCTTCAGCAACGCATCGCGGTCGGCGCCTGGCGGCAGATCGAGCGTCGTGTCGAGCGCGTAGATCTCGAAGTGATAGTGGTGCGGTCCATCCGACACCGGCGGACGCGGGCCGAAGTAACCCGCATTCCCGGTGCCCGCCCTGCCCTGTCGTCCTGCGCCTTTGCCTTCCGCCAACGACGTGGTCGTCGCGGGGATGTTCCAGGCCACCCAATGCACGAAGGGCGTGGGCGTCGGCGCATCGGGGTCTTCCACGATCAGCGCGTAGGACTTCGCACCTGCGACGGCCTCCCACTTCAGCGCGGGCGAGACATTCTCGTGGTACGCGCTGTACTTCGCGGGGATCGCCGCGCCAGCGCGGAACACGGGCGAGGTCACGGTGAGCGTGCCCTGCGCCCATGCGCCGGAACTCGCCAGCGCGCACACGATGAGGAGGATGCCTTTCCTAAACATGGTGCGCCTCATTCGGGGAGCGTTTCGCCGCTTCCGCCCAGGTCCGCGGGGAAGTCCTTCATCTTCGGCAACCCATCCTTCATCGGCAGGACCGTGTCGGCGTAGTTGACGTGCACCGCAGGCACGAACTTCAGCGTCGGCAGCGTGGCTGCATACACGTCGATCAGCTTGGCCGGCGGATGGTTGGTCATCAGATGCCCGCCGCACTTCGTGCAGTACTGGCGATCGCTGAAGTCGGTCTTGCTGAAGTGGCCGACGAACTCGGCGCCGCGCGTCACGCGCACCGCATCGGGCTGCCAGAGCGTGAAGGCATTGACCGGTGCCGCCGACCAGCTGCGACAAGAATTGCAGTGGCAGAAACCCATGGCCACCGGCGCACCGGTGGTTTCGACTTCGACAGCGCCGCAGAAACACGCGCCGCGATACGTATCGCTCATGACGATCTCCTGGGGGAAGGACGCCGTGTCGCCGGCGTCGTGCGGTTCGATTCGAGGGTCTGCATCGCGCTGTCGAAGGCGCGCAGCATCGTGGTCGGATCATCGAGCGCCCAGGCGACGAAGCTGCCGCCTTCGAGCGCGCCGAGCAGCAGGTGCGCGGCTTCGCGCGATGCGATCTGCGGCGACAGGGTGCCTGCCGCGATGCCTTCGTCGATCTGCGCGACCAGCCAGTCGAGATGCAGTTGGAAGAAGCGCTCGAGCACGGGCTTCATGCCTTCGGGCATGGCGTCGCGTTCGGCCGACAGCGCGCCGCACAGCGGCAGCAGTCCGCGCTCGATGCCTTCGAAGAACAGACGCGCGTACGCACGCAGTCGTGCGCGCACGTCGGGTTGCGTGGCCGTGAGATCCGCCAGCGTGGCGACGAACTTCGCGAGGTATTCGTCGACCAGCGCCGCCAGCAAGGCTTCCTTGGTCGGGAAGTGGTGGTGGATGCTCGCCTTGCGGATGGCGATGCGTTCGGCGAGGTCGGCGTAACTGAAGGCCGCATAGCCCCGGGTCCTCAGCAGGACCTCCGCTTCGGCGAGCAACCTGGCGCGCGTCTCGGGCATGCAGCTATTTGCCTACTAGTAGGTAGGCGCGCGCAAGTGCTTAAAAATGAGGGTTATGGCTGAGCCTGGCGCGCAAAAGGAAACCCGGCCGGAGCCGGGTTCCTTTCCAAAGGCGCGGGCCTCAGGCCGCCTTGCCATACCGCAGGTCGAACCGATCCAGTTCCATCACCTTCGTCCATGCGGCAACGAAGTCGTCGATGAAGTGCTTGTCGCCATCGCTGGCGGCGTACACCTCGGCCAAGGCGCGCAGTTGCGAATTGGAGCCGAACACCAGGTCGGCCATCGTCGCGGTCCACTTCACCTTGTCGGTCTTTCGATCGCGTCCCTCGAACACACCGGGCTCGGCCTCCGACGGCTTCCACGCAGTGCGCATGTCGAGCAGGTTCGTGAAGAAGTCCGTGGTCAGCGCGCCCGGGCGATCGGTGAACTGGCCGTGCTTCGTGTTGCCCGTGTTCGCACCGATGGCGCGCAGGCCGCCGACGAGCGCGGTCATCTGCGGTGCGGTCAGCGTGAGCAGGCTGGCGCGATCGATGAGCGCGACGGCGGCGAGTTTCTCGGCGCCCTTGCGCGCGTAGTTGCGGAAGCCATCGAGCGCGGGTTCGAGCACGCGGAAGGACTCGACATCGGTCTGTTCCAAGGTCGCGTCCGTGCGGCCCGGCTTGAACGGGACGTTGACGTCGTGGCCGCCCTGCTTCGCCGCCGCTTCCACCGCCGCGCTGCCACCGAGCACGATCAGATCGGCGAGCGAGACCTTCTTTCCGAATCCCTTCTGGATCTTCTCCAACGCGGACAACACCTTGTCCAACTCCGCCGGCTCGTTCGCTTCGAAATTGCGCTGCGGTTCCAGGCGGATGCGCCCACCGTTCGCGCCGCCGCGCAGGTCGCTGCCACGGAACGTCGACGCCGACGCCCAGGCCGCCTTCACCAACTGCGGCACCGTCAGGCCCGATTCGAGGATCTGTTGCTTCAAGGCCCTGATGTCGGCATCGTCGATCAGCGGATGATCGAGCGCGGGCACCGGGTCCTGCCAGATCAGGTCTTCTTTCGGCACGAGCTTGCCGAGGTAACGGATCTTCGGCCCCATGTCGCGATGCGTGAGCTTGAACCACGCGCGCGCGAAGGCATCGGCGAACTCCGCGGGATTGGCCATGAAGTGGCGCGAGATCTTTTCGTAGGCCGGATCCATGCGCATCGCCATGTCGGCGGTGGTCATCATCGGCTGGTGCAGCTTGCCCTTGACGTGTGCGTCGGGAACGTTGCGGCTGGCATCGCCCTTCGGCTTCCACTGGTTCGCGCCGGCGGGACTCTTGGTGAGTTCCCATTCGTTGCCGAACAGCGTTTCGAAGTAGCCCATGTCCCACTTCGTCGGCGTGGACTTCCACGCACCTTCGATGCCGCTGGTGATCGCATGCTCGGCCTTGCCGCTTTCGAAGGTGCTCGACCAGCCCAGGCCGAGTGCTTCGATGTTCGCGCCTTCCGGTTCGCGGCCCACGTGCTTCACGTCGCCCGCGCCGTGCGCCTTGCCGAAGGTGTGGCCGCCGGCGACGAGCGCCACGGTCTCGTAGTCGTTCATCGCCATGCGCGCGAAGGTTTCGCGGATGTCGATACCGGACTTCACCGGATCCGGATGGCCGTTCGGGCCTTCCGGGTTCACGTAGATCAGGCCCATCTGCACCGCGCCGAAGGGATTGGCGAGTTCGCGCACGCCGCTGTAACGCTCATCGCCGAGCCACGTGGATTCCGGGCCCCAGTCGATCGGTTGCGGTTCCCACACGTCTTCGCGGCCGCCGCCGAAACCGAAGGTCTTGAACCCCATCGAATCCAGCGCGACGTTGCCCGCCAGGATCATCAGGTCGGCCCACGACAGCTTGCGGCCGTACTTCTGCTTGATCGGCCACAGCAGGCGACGCGCCTTGTCGAGGTTGCCGTTGTCCGGCCAGCTGTTGAGCGGCGCGAAACGTTGTTCGCCCGAACGCGCACCGCCGCGACCATCGAAGATGCGATACGTGCCGGCGGCATGCCATGCCATGCGGATGAAGAACGGACCGTAGTGGCCGTAATCGGCGGGCCACCAGTCCTGCGAATCGGTCATCAGCGCAGTGAGGTCCTTCTGCACCGCGTCGAGGTCGAGCGTCTTGAATTCGGCCTTGTAGTCGAAGCCTTCGATCATCGGGTCCGACAGCGCGGCATGCTGGTGCAGGACATCGAGGTTCAACTGGTCCGGCCACCAATGGGAGTTGTTGCGGGTCTTGCGATGGGACATCACCGGGCACTTCGATTCGTCGTTCATTGGGGGAGCTCCTGACGTAGCCAGTGGATGGTCAACAGGTCGAAGTTAAGCCGCCGTCCGCGATCGGGAAAATCGAATGATCGAATCGAGGCGATAGGCCGGTTGAATCGCCGCGGCGACGCTAATGGCCGAGTTCGGCCGCCAGCGTTTGCACCAGGCGCTGCGTGGACATCGGGCGCACGCGCGGCGCGCCCTCGCCGGCCCATTGCGCGCCCCATCCGCTGGAACCGGCGGCCTTCGCGGCCGCGTGCAGGGCTTTGCCCGCGTCGTAGGCGATGGGGTAATCGGGGATCGCGTCGGGCGCGACGTCGTCGCCCAGGCGGGTGAAGTCGTTGCGCAGGCAGCGTGCGGGGCGGCCGGAGATCGCGCGTGTCATCTGCGTGTGGTGTGCGTCCTCACCCAGCAGGCGCGCGCGATAACCCGCATCGGCCAGCGACTCATCGGTGGCGACGAACGCCGTGCCGAGCTGCGCAGCGCTCGCGCCGAGGGCCAGCATCGCCGCGATGTCGGCGCCGTCCATCAAGCCACCCGCGGCGACGATGGGCAGCGACGCGCGTTGCGCCAGCGTGCGCACGAGGTCGGCGGTCGTCATCCGTGCGTCGTCTGCGTCGGGATCGAACACGCCGCGATGCCCGCCGGCTTCGAATCCCTGCGCCACGATCGCATCGAGCCCTGCCGTTTCGATCGCGCGCGCCTCGCGCAGGCAGGTCGCCGTGGCGAGCAGCACGATCCCCGCCCCGCGCAGGCGCACGATCTGGTCCGTGCGCGCCAGGCCGAAATGGAAACTCACCACGCGCGGGCGCTCCTCGCACAGCATCGCGCACATCGCATCGTCGACGAGGAAGGAGGTGTAGACCTCGCGGAGTTCTGCTGGGGGTTGCGCGTGGAAGCGTTCGAACTCGGGCTGCAGGCGCTGCAGCCAGGCCGCTTCCCTGTGCGGATCGACGCGCGCGGGCCGATGCGTGAACACGTTGACGTGTAATGGCCCTGCGCTTGCGGCCTTGAAGGCGCGGATCGCCTCGCGCGCCTGGTCCGCCGTCATCGCGCCGACGCCGAGCGAGCCCAGGGCGCCCGCGTTCGAAGCCGCCGCAGCCATGGCCGGCGTCGACACGCCCGCCATCGGCGCCTGCACGATCGGCAGGCCGATCCCGAGCCTGTCCAGCAAGGCCGCGTTCGCCATGGCCGCCATCATGCCCTGAAGTATGCTGGCCGCCCCATCACGCAGCGACGCCCCATGGACGCCACCGCCCTCATCCACGCCTATTACGACGCCTTCAATCGCGGCAACCGCGAAGGGATGCTGGCGCTGCTGACCGACGATGTCGTGCACGACCTCAACCAGGGCGCGCGGGAAACCGGGCGCGAGGCGTTCCGCGATTTCATGGCGCGCATGGACCGCTGCTACACGGAGCAGCTTCGCGCGATCACGGTGATGGTGAACCCCGACGGCAAGCGCGCCTCCGCCGAATACATCGTGCATGGCGTGTACAAGGCGGACGACGAAGGCCTGCCGAAGGCCACCGGCCAGATGTACGTATTGCCGGGCGGCGCGTTCTTCGACATCCGCGACGGCCGCATCGCGCGCGTCACCAACTATTACAACCTCGGCGACTGGATCGCGCAGGTGCAGGGCACTCGGTGAGTTCAGTGCGCGTCGACGCGATGCCGGGGCCCGCGATCGGCGAGCACATCGCCGACATCGCACAGCTGCGCATCGCGGTGTTCCGCGAGTGGCCGTACCTGTACGACGGCGACCTCGGGTACGAAGCGACGTACCTGTCGACCTACACGCGCGCGCCGGACAGCGTGGTCGTGTTGGCCTTCGACGGCGATCGCCTCGTCGGCGCCTCCACCGGCCTGCCGTTGGCCGACGAGGACGAGGAATACAAAGCGCCGTTCCTCGCGAACGGCCTCGACGTCGAGCGCGTGTTTTATTGCGGCGAATCCGTGTTGCTCCCCGCCTATCGCGGGCGCGGCCTCGGGCACGCCTTCTTCGACGCCCGCGAGGCGCATGCGCGCGCGCTCGGGCGTTTCGACACCATCGCGTTCGCGGCCGTGGATCGCGAAGCCGGCGATCCGCGCCGCCCCGCTGGCCATCGCGGCAACGAAGCGTTCTGGGACAAGCGCGGCTACGCGCGCCATCCGGGCATGACGATGCACCTGGCGTGGAAGGAAATCGGCGAGGCGGCCGAAAGCGAGAAGCCGCTGACCTTCTGGATGCACCCCTTGGAGGCGACCGCATGAAAGTGGCCGTCGCGAAATATGCGGTCGGGATGCCTGCGGACTTCGAGGCGTTCGCCGCGCGCCAGCGCGCGATGCTGTCGGAGGCCGCGCACGCGGGGGCACGCATTGCGGTGTTTCCGGAATACCTCGCGCTGGAACTGGCGGCGACGTTCGAAGAACGCATCCGCAGCGACCTCCGCGCCTCGCTCGCCGAACTGCAGGTCTTTCGCGATGCCTGGCTTGCGCTGTACGCGGATCTTGCGCGCGAGACGGGCATGTTCCTCCAACCGGGCACGTTCCTCGTCGACATCGGCGACGGGCACTATCGCAACCGCGCGTGGTGGTTCGCGCCCGACGGTCGCCGCGGCTTCCAGGACAAGCTGCAACTCACGGCGTTCGAGAAGGAGACGGGCGTGATCGAAGGCGGCGACGCGCTGCACGTGGTCGACGCGCATGGCCTTCGCCTCGGCATCAGCGTGTGCTACGACAGCGAATTCCCGTTGCCGGTGCGCGCGCAACGCGATGCGGGGGCGCGCTTGTTGCTCGTGCCCAGTTGCACGGATACGGAAGCCGGCGCGCGCAGGGTCGAAGTGGGCTGCCTGGCGCGCGCGCTCGAGAACCGCGTGTTCGTCGCGCAATCGGTGACCGCCGGCCTCGCGCCGTGGAGCCCGGCCCTGGACGTGAACACCGGCGAGGCCACGCTCTACGCGCCGATGGACCGCGGCCTGCCGGCGGACGGCATCGTCGCGCGCACGCGCGGGCACCAGGCCTGGGCGGTGGCGGACCTCGACTTCGATGCGCTGGAGGCGAGCCGGGCCGAGGCGCAGGTGGCCAACGACTTCGATTGGCCCGGGCAACTCGCACCGGGATTGCGGCAGGCGCGCATCGAGGACTAGAAGGCGTCCGGCCCGTAGAATACGCACGTGGCCACGCCCGTCCTCAATCTGAACGAACTGCGCCGCGGTTGCGCGCACTGTTCGCTCCAGCAACTGTGCTTGCCGGCCGGCATCGGTCCGGACGCACTGAAGCAACTCGATTCGATCGTGCGTCGGCGCCGGCCCGTTGCGCGCGGCGAATCGCTGTTCCGCACGGGCGATGCGCTGGAGTCGGTGTATGTCGCGCGCGACGGTGCGTTCAAGACGATCGCGATCAGCGAGGATGGCGAGGAGCGCGTGGTCGGCTTCCATCTGCCGGGCGAACTGATCGGCCTCGACGCGCTCGGTGCGGACCGCCATCGCTGCGACGCCATCGCGCTGACCACCGCGAATGTCTGCGAAGTCCCGTTCGACCAGCTGGCGGACATCGCGTCCCAAGTGCCCGGCCTGCAACAGCAGTTGCTGCGCGTGATCGGACGCAGCGTCGGCCGCGATCAGGACCACCTCGACATGCTCGTGCGCCGGCAGGCCTCCGAGCGCATCGCCCTGTTCCTGCACGGCCTGTCGGAACGCTTCCGCCACATCGGACAATCGGGCACGCAGTTCCGCCTGCCGATGAGCCGCGAAGACATCGCGCACTTCCTCGGCCTCGCGCTGGAAACGGTGAGCCGCGGATTCACGCGCCTTCAGGAAGACGCGGTGATCGCCGTCGACGGACGCCACGTGGAAATCCTCGACATCGCCGAACTGGATCGGCTCGCGCACCATCCGGAAGCGCCCGACGCGCGTCGCCGCGGCACCGCCTGATCAGACGACGCTGCGGCAACCGAGCGCCGCGAGCGCGCCGTGCACCAAGGGCACGTGCACCAGCCACGGCCCTGCGAGCGTTGCCAGTCCCGCGAACAGCACCAGCATGCCCGACGCCGTGCGCCACGCGCCGCGTTGCAAACGTTGCCCGAGCCGCGCGCCTGCCCAGGTGAGCGGCCACATGACCGGCAGCGTCGCCAGGCCGAACGCGGCCATCGTCAACGCGCCATGCCAGGCACTCGCCTGCAACCACGCGGCGAACAACAGCTGCGTGCTGAGCCCGCACGGCAACCACCCCCACAACACGCCGAGGGCGATGCGCTTGCCCGGCGTGTCCGCAGGCAACAGGCGCAACTGCAGCGGGCGCATGCGTTGCCACAACTTGCCGCCCGGCACGGAGAGGAATGCGAAGCGCCCGCTGCGATCGAGCAAGCGCAGTGCGGCGAGCACCAGCACGATGCCGACCGCGGCGCGCGACGCGACGATCAGCCACGGCATGCGCGCCACGCCGAGCAGGGCCTGTCCGAATCCGCCGACCAGCGCACCGGCGAGCACGTAGCCCCCGATGCGCCCGAGGTTGGGCTGCAACGCCGTCCACGCGCCGCCGCGCTGGCCCATCGACACGCTCGTTGCGATGCCACCGCACATCGCCGCGCAATGCGCGCCGCCGAGCAGGCCGGTGAGCATGGCGCCGACGAGCACGATCCAGTCAGGCGTCATCCTGATCGCTCCTTGCCGGAGGCGGAGGGGGTTCGTCGTCGTCGACGAGGATGGACAGCGCCGGCGTGTCGAGATCCTCGAACTGCCCGCGCTTCACCGCCCACGCGAAAGCCCAGATCGCCGCGATGAGCAGGACCAGGGCCAGCGGCACCAGCAGCAACAGCACGCTCATGCGGCCACGCCTTCGCGCACGCGCGCCAGGCGCAGCGCGTTCAAGGTGACGGTGAGCGAAGACAGCGCCATGCCGAGCGCCGCGATCCACGGTGTGACCAGGCCCATCGCCGCGATCGGCAAGGCCAGCAGGTTCCAGCCCACCGCCCAGGCGAGGTTCTGGCGCACGATGCGGCGCGTGCGGCGTGCGAGCGCGATGGCGTCGGGAATGCGATGCAATGCGGGCGTGGCGAGCACGAGATCGGCGGCGCGTTGCGCGAGCGCGGCGCCGTCGCCCACGGCGATGGACACGTCGGCGCCGGCCAGCACCGGCGCATCGTTGAGGCCATCGCCCACCATCGCGACGACGCGGCCTTCGGCCTGCAAGCTGCGCACGCGCGCGAGTTTGTCTTCCGGGGTTTGCCGCGCGTGGGCGTCGGGCAGGTCGAGCGTCGAGGCGAAACGCGCGACCGCGGCTTCGCCATCGCCGCTGCACAAGTGCAGGGACAAGCCCTGTGCACGCAACGATGCCAGCGCTTGCGCGGCATCGATGCGCGGGGCTTCGCGCACTTCGAATCGTGCGCGCGCGTGCGCGCCGTCGCCGAGCCACAGCGCGCCGTCATCGGTAGCACCCGCGGCGAAGCGCGCGTGGCCCAGGCACCATTCGCGGCCGTCGACCACGCCGCGCACGCCCTGCCCCGCAACGCTGCGGACCTCGGTGGCACGCAGGCCCTCATGCGCGAAGGGCGCGAACATCGCGGCCAGCGGATGGCGGCTGTCGCGTTCGAGCGCGGCGGCGATGCGCAATGCGTGCTCGCGTTCCATGTCGTCGAACGTGGCGACGTCGACCAGCGACGGCGTCGCGTCGCCCAAGGTGCCGGTCTTGTCGAACACCACGTCCGTGACGCGCGCGAGCCGCTCCAGCGCATCCGCGCCGACAGGCAACACGCCCATCCGCGCGAGCGATCCATTCGCCGCGGTCAGTGCCGCCGGGATCGCGAGCGACAACGCGCACGGGCAACTGATGACCAGCAGGGCGAGCGTCACGTCGAGCGCGCGGTCCGGTGCATGTGCGCGCCAGGTGAAATAGACGATGGCGGCGACCACGAGCAGCGCGGCAACGAATCCCATCGCCACGCGATCCGCGGTGCGCGCGATGGTCGGCCGATGCGCCTGTGCACGCTCCACCAGCGCCGCAAGCTGCGACAAGCGCGTTGCCGCGCCGATCGCGCCCACGCGCATCCGCGCAGGCACTTCACGACACGCCGTGCCCGCGAACACGGGATCGCCCGCCTTCTTGTGGACCGGCCGCGATTCGCCCGTCAGCAGCGATTCTTCGAACCAGGCTTCATCGGCGAGCAGCGTCCCGTCGGCCGGCACCGCATCGCCGGCCGCGACGCATGCGACATCGCCGGCCTCCAAAGCTTCCAGCGGAATCGCTTCGCGCGATCCATCCTCGCGCTCGCGCACCGCGAACGCCGGCCGCGCACGCGCCAACGCATCCACGCGCGCACTCGCCGCGCTGCGCGCGCGTTGCTCGAGCATGCGCGCCGTCAGCAGCAGGAAGACGAACATCACGGCCGCGTCGTACCAAACGTGCGGGCCGCCGGTCAGCGTTTCGAACAGGCTCGCCCCGTAGGCGAGCAAGGTCGATGTCGCCACCAGCGTATCTGCGCCCAGGCGGCGCTCGCGCAACTCGCGCAGGCAGCCGGCGATGAACGGCCAACCCGAATAGAACACCACGGGCGAGGAGATGAGGAACGCGATCCAGCGCAGGAAGTCGCGCATGGGGATCGACATCGTCGCGTTCGTATCCAGGTACAGCGCTTCGGTGAACATCATCGCCTGCACCGCGCCCAAGCCCGCGATGCCCAGGCGCAGCAGTGCGCGGTTGCGCTCGGTGATGCGTGCGCGCTCGCGCTCGGCGCCGGTCGCGAGCCACGGGCGATAGCCCAGCGACATCAAACGACGCAGCGGGCGTGACAAGGGCGTGCGCGCGGGGTCCCACGCGATGCGGATGCGACCGGTGACGGCGTTCGCCGAGACTTCGATGACGCCGGGCTCGCGCATGAGCGCGCGATCGATCAGCCAGGCGCAGGCGGCGCAGCGCATGCCGTCGGTGAGCAGCACCATCTCGCGCCCGCCGGGCACGTTGCGTGCGTGCGCGGCCAGGATGTCTTCGCGATCCCAGCAGGCGAGCGCCTCACCCGCCGGCTCGACGCGGCCCGCGTGCCCGCTGCGCAGCTTGTAGTAATCGGACAGGCGCGCATCGCGGATCCATTGCGCGGCGGCCGCGCAGCCGTCGCAGCAGAAGCCCCGTTCGACCCCATCGATGGCTACGCGCGGCGCGTGCGGCGCCAACGGTTCGCTGCAATGGAAACACGTGGCCTCGATGGACGGCGCCTGCGCGACGCTGGCGGCGACGGTGTTCATGGCGATGCGAGCGAGGGCCGCAGCGGCGCCTTGTTCGCGTGCGCAGGCCAACGTCCCAACAGGCGCCAGCGGCGATCCAGCGGCGCCAGTTCCAGATTCCAATCGTGCGTGGCATCGAGCGATGCAAGGTGGCCGCTCCATCCATCGGGCGTCGCGACGAGCGTGACGCTGCGATCCTCCGCTTCGCGCACGGGATGATGCAGGCGCAGTTCCAACCGTGCGCCGCGATCGAAGCCCGCGGTGCGCGGCACCACGACGATCCGATCGCCCATGCGTTCGACCGCCGCGGCCAGGCCCAGGCGTCGCGCTTCCAGGTCCGGCGACAGATCGGCCACCTGCACTTGCGCGACGTGCTGCACGGGATCGGCCACCGAGTCGATGGTGTCTTCGGCGAAGAACAGCAAGGCGAACGCCGCGACCACGGACAGCGCCGGCAGCGCAACCAGCAGCCACACCAGCGGTTCCCGCCAGGGCGAACGCGAGGGCGTGTTCATGGCGACACCGGACCGAAGAAGGTGCTGTCCGCATGCGCCGTCGCCGGACGCTCGCCGCCGACGGCGCTCACTTCGAAACGCAGGTTCTTGCGGCCGACCACGCTTGCGGGCGCGGCCACGGTCACCGGCACCGAGGCGACTTCGCCCGCCGGCACCTGGATGTCGGCGGCGTTGCGCAGCACCAGCTCGGGCGTCGCGGACACGATCCGCACGCGGAAGCGCTGCGCCGTCTCCTGCTTGTTGGCGATCTTCAGCGTGTAGCCGTTCTCGATCCCCTCGGCCGTGGTGCGATACAGCGTGTTGCGATCCCGCAGTGCTTCGACGGTGAACGGGCTACGCGTGGCGACGCCGAACACGAAGCCGGCCACCACCGCGAGCAGGAGCGTGGCATAGATGAACACGCGCGGCCGCGCCAGGCGCGTCTTCTTGCCGTCGACCGCGTGCTGCGTCGTATAGCGGATGAGCCCGTGCGGGAAGCCCATCTTGTCCATGACCTCGTCGCAGGCGTCCACGCACGCGCCGCAGGCGATGCACTCGTATTGCAGGCCGTTGCGGATGTCGATGCCGGTCGGGCACACCTGCACGCACATCGTGCAGTCGATGCAGTCGCCCAGTTGCTCCGGTTCGAACTTCGGCAGAGGTGCCACTTCGCCCGGTTCGAACTGGATCGTGCCGCGTGCGTGCAGGCTGGCGTTGGCCGCGGAAGGATGCGCGGCGGCGCGGTGCACGTAGTCGTAGGCCTGGGCGAGCGGCAACAGCCCGCGTGCGCGTTCCAACGCACTCTTCAGCCCGCGGCGACGCGGGCCGCGCGGTTCGCCGCGCATCGGGTCGTAGGCGATGAGCAACGTGTCGCGGTCGAACATCGCGCCCTGGAAGCGCGCGTAGGGGCACATGTACTTGCACACCTGCTCGCGCAGGAAGCCCGCATTGCCCCAGGTCGCGAAGGCATAGAACAGCACCCAGAAGGTTTCCCACCCGCCCCAGGCGAAGGGATACGCGCGCGCGGCGAGGTCGCGGATGGGCGTGAAGAAGCCGACGAAGGTGAACCCCGTCCACAGCGCGAACACGATCCACGCGATGTGCTTGGCGCCCTTGCGCACGAGCTTGCGCGAGGACCACGGTGCCGCGTCGAGCTTCATGCGCGCGCTGCGATCGCCTTCGATGCGGCGCTCGATCCACAGGAACACTTCCGTCCACACGGTCTGCGGGCATGCGTAGCCGCACCACAGCCGTCCCGCGATCGCAGTGAAGAAAAACAGGCCGATGCCCGCGACGATCAGCAACAAGGCGAGGAACAGGAAGTCCTGCGGCCAGAACGTCAGCCCGAACACATGGAACTTGCGCGCCGGCAGGTCGAACAGCACCGCCTGCCGCCCGCCCCAGCGCAGCCACGGGAACGCATAGAACATGCCCAGCAGCCAGAACACCGCCAGGATGCGCAGGCGCGAGAAGCGCCCGGACACATCGCGCGGATACACCTTGCGTTCGCTGACGTAGAACGCTCCCGCCTCTTCGACGAGCGCAAGGTCGATCGCCTTGGACATGGCTCAGGGCCCCGGCAGCGGTCGGTTGAAACGGCTTCCCGGCCGCAGCAGCCACCACGTGAACAGGCTCGACGACGCCGTCGCGATCCAGAACAGGAAGAACCCGATCGTGTAACCGAGCTCGCGCCCGATCGGCGCGTCGGGGAAGGTCATGTCCCGCAACTGGATGGGATCGACGAAGGCGAAGAAGACCATCGTCGCCACGCCCGCGGCGAAGAAGCTCGGCCAGGCGATCGCACCGATGCGATGCGCGAGCGGGCGCGGCGGATGGTCGAAGGTCGCGTTCATTGCGCGGCGCCCGCGCGCGCCGTCGTGGGCGGATGCGACAACGAGTACACGTACGCCGCGACCAGGCGTGCCCGCGTTTCACCAAGCAACGCGCGATGCGCCGGCATCGTGCCGTGGCGTCCCTTCGAGATCGTCGTGATCAGCGAGGCGGTGTCGCCGCCGTACAGCCAATAGTTGTCGGTGAGGTTCGGCGCACCGATCTCCTGGTTGCCCTTGCCATCCTTGCCGTGGCAACCCGCGCACACGTTCTCATACAGCGGCTTGCCTTGCGCGGCCGCATAGTTGTTCTGCATCAGCTTGTCGGGATCGGACATCGCGCGCACGTAGGCCGCGACGTCACTGACCGCATGATCGCCGCCCATGCCCGTCAGCACCTTGCCCCACTCGGGCATCACGCCTTCGCGGCCGTCGAGCACCGTCTGCAGGACGCGATCGGGCGAGCCGCCCCAATGCCAGATGTTGTCGGACAGGTTCGGATAGCCCACCGCGCCCTGCGCCGAGGAACCGTGGCAGGTCGCACACGTGTTGCTGAAGATCGCGCGCCCCAGGCGCCGCGCAGTCGCATCCTGCGCGAGCACGTCGATGGACTTGCCCTTGTACGGCGCGAAGGTCTCTTCGAGCTTCGCATCGTCGGCGGCCTTCTGCTGCTCGTACTCCGTCTTCGAAGACCACTTGCCGTAACCGGCCATCGCGCCCATGCCCGGGAACCAGAACAGGTACCCGATGCCGAAGGCGAGCGTGATCCAGAACAGATTGATCCACCACTTCGGCAGCGGCTTGTTGTACTCGGTGATGTCCTCGTCCCAGTAATGGCTGGTGTCTTCCGGCTTCGGGTCGCCGGGGCGGCGCTTGGCCGTCCACCACAACAGCCACGCACAGCCGACGAGGTTGAACACGACGATGGCGATCACGTACACCGACCAACCGGAGGTCATCACGGCGCATTCCCTCCCTCGTTGTCGTCCGAAAGCGGCACGCGTGCGGCCGCATCGAACGTCGCGCGGCGACGCGGGCTCCACGCCCACGCCCATCCGGCGAGGAACACCACCAGCAACAATGCAGTCACGATGCCGGCCACCATGTCAGTTGCCCCTCGGAGCGTGTTTGCCGAGGCCTTGCAGGTAGGCGACCACGGCATCGAGTTCGGTCTTTCCGCGCACATCGTTCGGCGCATTGGCGATCTCCGCATCGGTGTACGGATCGCCCAGCGTCTTCAGCGCCTGCATGTGCGACTTGATGCGATCACCATCGACCGGCGCGTCGGCGAGCCACGGGAAGGACGGCATGTTCGACTCGGGCACCACCGAACGCGGATCGATCAGGTGCACGCGATGCCAGTCGTCCGAGTAGCGGCCGCCCACGCGCGCCAGGTCGGGACCCGTGCGCTTGCTGCCCCACTGGAAGGGATGGTCGTACACCGATTCACCGGCCAGCGAGTAGTGGCCATAGCGTTCGGTTTCGAAGCGCAGCGTGCGTATCATCTGCGAATGGCAGTTGTAGCAACCTTCGCGGATGTACACGTCGCGGCCGGCGAGTTGCAGCGCCGGATAGGGCTTCACGCCCGGCAGCGGCTGGATGGTTTCGGCCTGGAACATCAACGGCACGATTTCCGCCAGGCCGCCGAAGGACACGACGACCGCGATGAGCACCGCCATCAGGCCGATGTTCTTCTCGATCCGCTCGTGCGGGTTGTGGGGCGCCGGGACGGAAGGCTCTTTGGTTTCCATGCATGCAGTCTCAGGCGGGGGCTTTGGCGGTGGCGGCGAGGTCGCCTGCGGGCGCCTTCGCCATGGCGTAGGTCTTCCAGACGTTGAAGGCCATCAGGAACATGCCGGAGAGCACGAGCGCGCCGCCGCCGAAGCGCACCAGGTAATAGGGATAGGTCGCCTGCAGGCCTTCCACGAAGCTGTAGGTCAGCGTGCCGTCGGGATTGGTGGCGCGCCACATCAGGCCCTGCATGACGCCGGCGATCCACATCGCGACGATGTAGAACACCACGCCCAGCGTGTGCAGCCAGAAGTGCGCGTCGATCCACTTGATCGAATACATGCGCGGCGCACCGAGCAGCTTTGGCAGCATCGCGTAGATGGAACCCACCGAGATCATCGCCACCCAGCCGAGCGCGCCGGCGTGCACGTGGCCGACCGTCCAGTCGGTGTAGTGCGAGAGCGAGTTGACCGTCTTGATCGACATCATCGGCCCCTCGAAGGTGGCGATCATGTAGAAGCTGATCGCGACGATGAGGAACTTCAGGATCGGGTCGGTGCGCAGCTTGTACCAGACGCCCGACAGCGTGAGGATGCCGTTCAACGCACCGCCCCACGAAGGCGCGAGCAGGATCAGCGAGAACACCATGCCCAGCGACTGCGCCCAGTCCGGCAGCGCCGTGTACTGCAGGTGGTGCGGGCCCGCCCACATGTACACCGCGATCAGCGCCCAGAAGTGCACGATCGACAGGCGATACGAATACACCGGGCGCCCGGCCTGCTTGGGCACGTAGTAGTACATCATCCCGAGGAAGCCCGCGGTCAGGAAGAAGCCGACCGCGTTGTGGCCGTACCACCACTGCACCATCGCATCCACCGCGCCGGTGTAGACGATGTAGGACTTGTCGAAGCTCACCGGGATCGCGACGTTGTTGACGATGTGCAACAGCGCGATGGCGATGATGAAGCTGCCGTAGAACCAGTTCGCCACGTAGATGTGCCGGCCCTGGCGCTTGGTGATCGTGCCGAAGAACAGCACCGCGTAGGCGACCCAGACGATCGTGATCAGGATGTCGATCGGCCACTCGAGCTCGGCGTATTCCTTGCCCTGCGTCATGCCCAGCGGCAAGGTGATCGCAGCCGAGACGATCACCGCCTGCCAGCCCCAGAACACGAAGCTGGCGAGCTTGTCGGAGATCAGGCGCGCATAACAGGTGCGTTGCACGACGTGCAGCGACGTGGCCATCAGCGCACTGCCGCCGAAGGCGAAGATCACCGCGTTGGTGTGCAGCGGACGCAGGCGACCATAGGACAGCCACGGAATGCCCTCGGCCAGCGTCGGCCAGTACAGCTGCGCGGCGATGAACAAGCCGACGCCCATGCCGACGATGCCCCAGAGGATCGTCGCGAGCGAGAACTGGAGGACGACCTTGTCGTTGTAGACCACGGGTCGCCGGACTTCGGCGGGCTGCACCACTCCGGCCGCTTGCACAACGTCGCTCATGATGCCCCCGCTTGTGAATGTGCGCAGTTTTCCGGTCTTACGGCCGCTTCGCCTTGATCCGAATCAAATTGGCCCCGCCGACTGGAGGGCGGAGCGATCGGGATACTGGATTCAACGAAAAAACGCGCCGGGGCGGACACGTTCTGGCACGGGCGTTGCTGGGCCTTTACAACTGCTTGCGCACCGCCTCCACGAAGGCGGGATCCGGCTTGGCGCCGACCTGCTCGGTGCGGGCGACGATCCGCCCGTCCGCGTCCAGCAGCACCAGCGCACTGGTGTGGTTGAAGTTGCCGTCCGCCAGCTCCCGATAGCGCACACCGAGAACACCGGCCACCTTGCGGACGTCGTCGGGCGCGGGCGCGGCGAGGGTCCATTGCGTGGGGTCGACGTGGCGCTCGGCGGCCATCGCGCGGAGCTTCTCCGGCGTGTCGTGCTTCGGGTCCAGGCTGATCAGTACGACGCCCACCTTCGCGCGCTCGGCAGGCGACAGCGCGTGTTCGACGGCCTTGCCGCCTTCCACGATCAGCGGGCACATGTAGGGGCAGGACGTGTAGAACATCGCGACCACGCGCGGCTTGCCGCGCAGTTGGCTCCAGTCGTTCTTCTTGCCCTGTGCGTCGGTCAGCGGCAGCGCGAGCCTGTAGACCGAATCGCTGGGCAAGGGTGCAGGCTTTGCAGCCAGTGCCAGCGTCGTCGCGCCGAACAGCAGCAGCGCGGCGACGACCGCGTTCATTCGCTTCATGGAGCGCTCCTCGCGCATCGGAATCCCAGGTTGGTGGTGGCGTCGTGGGCCTCGAGCGAGGACAGCATCGCCACGCGCATCAGCACGGCGTAGTTCTCGCGGTCGTCCATCGACAACGCACCCGCGCCGCAGAATTGCTTCTTGTCCGGATCGCCCTGGTCGCGGTTGTCGCCGGCGACCAGCAAGGACGAGAAATCGTCGGTCCATTCCCACACCAGGCCGTGCAGGTCCTGCACGCCGTAGACGTTCGGCGCCTGCAGGCCTGCGCGCGGCAACGCCTGGTTCGACGGACGCGAATACCAGGCGAGGATGCGCTCGCGCCACGCGGGATCCTTGCGCGCATCGCGATGCGTTTCGTCCGCGGCCGCCGCGAATTCCCATTCGAGCCACGTCGGCAGGCGCGCGCCGATGGAACGGCAATACGCATCGGCGGCGAACCAGCTCACCCAGGTGACGGGTTGGTCGGGCTTCGCATCCGGGCCGAGTGCATCGGGGGCTGCCCAGTGCTGCAGGTAGCGCGTTTCGGCGAAAACCTCCGGCACGCGATCGCGTCGCCATTCTGGATGCGCGCGCACGAACTCGAGGAACTGCCCGTTCGTCACCGGCGTGCGCATCAGCGCGAACGGCGCGACGCGCGCCGGCTTGCCCTTGTAGTCCTCGTACCGCAACGCAGTGCGGAACGATCCACCCGGCAGGCCGACATAACGCGGCGCCGTGGCGCCTGCGATCGCTGCCCCCGCAGCGATGCAGGCGAACACGAGGCAGCCGGCGAGCGTCGCGCGCATCTCAGTGCTCTTCGCCGCCCGTGCTGGCGGTCGCCTTCGCGCGGATCGCGGCGGCTTCTTCCTTGGTGACCTTGCCGCCCGGATTGCCCCAACTGTTGAGCACGTAGGTGGCGATGTTCGCGACCTCGTCGTCCGTGAGCTGGCTCATCGGCGGCATGACCGAGTTGTATTCCTTGCCGTTGACGGTGACCTTGCCGGTCACGCCATGCAGGATCGCGTTCGGCACGCGCTTGGGATCGCCTGCGATGTAATCCGACTTCGCCAGCGGCGGGAACACGCCCGGCATGCCCGCTCCATCCGGCTGGTGGCAGGTGGAACACGTGCCGGCGAACAAGGCCTGGCCCGCCTTCACCTGGTCGTCGACGGTCAGCGCACCGGTGGTGGATGCTTCGGATGCCTTTTCCACGGCCGCGAGGCTGGGCGCCGCGCGATCGCCGAGGTACACCGCATCGACTTCCTTGCCGGAATAGATGTCCTTGCGTTCCGGCCCGTCGGCCTTCAGCACCGCGAGTGCGCCCTTGTTGAAGGCGCGGAAGATCGAGTGGTCGACCAGCATGTAGCTGCCCGGCACTTCGAGGTGGAAGTCCATGATCGCCGCACCGCCCGCAGGGATCAGCGTGGTCTGCACGTTCTCCTGGAAGTGCGTACCGCCTTCCAGCCACACCTTGTCGAAGATTTCGCCGATGACATGGAAGCTGGACACGAGGTTCGGGCCGCCGTTGCCAACGTACAGGCGCACCGTTTCACCGGTCTTCGCCTTCAACGCCTGGTCGCCAGTGAGCGCACCTTCCTTGCCGTTGAACAGCACGTAAGTCGGGTTCTCCGCGATCGCCTTTTCCATGTCGAAGGGCTGCAATCCCTTCTCCCGATACGCGCCCTTCGTATAGAAGTCGCCCTGCATCACGTAGTACTCGCGGTCCACCGGCGGCATGCCTTCCGGTGGTTCGACGAGGATCAGGCCGTACATGCCGTTGGCGACGTGCATGCCCACCGGCGCGGTCGCGCAGTGGTAGACGAACAGGCCCGCGTTGAGCGCCTTGAACGTGAAGCGCGACACATGGCCCGGTGCAGTGAAACTGGAGGCAGCGCCGCCACCCGGACCCGTCACGCCGTGCAAGTCGATGTTGTGGGGCATCTTGCTGTCCGGCATGTTGCGCAAGTGCAACACCACGGTGTCGCCCTGGCGCACACGGATGAAATTGCCCGGCACGGTGCCGCCGAAGGTCCAGAAGGTGTAAGTCACGCCTTCCGAAATCGGCATTTCCTTTTCGACGACGTTGAGTTCGACGATCACGCGCGCCGGCGCTTTCCGCCCGGTCGGGGGAGGCACCATTGGTGGCGAGGTGAGTATTGCTTTCACGTCGGGGCCTTGCGGCGGGCCGAAGTCGCCTTTCAGCGAGCCGCCGGTGTCGGTGCTCGTCGCGACGGGCGTAGTCTCCTTACCGCCGCAGGCGACCAGCGCGAGCGCGCAGGACGCGGCCAGGATCAGGGTGCGGAAGCGTCGTGCCATGGTGGTTTCCCTTTTCGGGGCGAATGCCCGATGGATGAAGGATGCCGCCGCTTGGGGCGGCGTTTCCTGATCCAGATCAACCGCAGTTACGTTTCAAACCGGCCACCCGCGGCGAATTGATCAGCGTCAAGGCCGTGCTTGCGCGGGAGGCCGACCGTATGCGCATCCAGAACGGAGAGCCGTCATGCGCACCATGCGTTCCTGCCTCATCCTTGCCGCCTGCCTGCCGTGGTGCGCCCATGCGCAGGACGCCGGCAAGCCTTCCATGTTCTCCACCGAGTGGAACGTGCGCCTGCGCCACGAAGCGGTGGACGACGCCGCGTTCGCGCGCGACGCCGATGCCACGACGTTACGCCTGCGCCTGGGCCTGCGCGCGAACTTCACCGACCACTGGTCGGCGCTCGTCGAAGGCGAAGGCATTGCCGCAGGCGGCAGTTACGACAGCACCGCCAACGGACGCCGCGGTTATCCGGTGATCGCCGATGCCGAAGGCGCCGAACTCAACCAGGCACTCGTCGCGTGGAAGAACGATCGCCTGTTGGCGATGGTCGGGCGGCAGCGCGTGCAGTTCGGCAACCAGCGCTGGGTGGGCAACAGCGGCTGGCGCCAGAACGAACAGACCTTCGATGCGCTGTCTTTCGAAGGCAAGTTCGCCAACGACTGGAGCGTGCACTACGCCTACCTCGATCGCGTGCATCGCGTGAACGGCGACAAGGCGATCGATCCCCTGGCGCGCGAACGCAATCTGTCGACGCACGCCTTCGATCTCGCCTGGATGCCGAAGTCGATCCAGCTGCGCGGCTATGCCTTGCTGCACGACGACCAGGACGTGGCCGCCGCTTCGACGGCCACGTACGGCCTGCGCATGACGGCCAATCGCTTGCGCGATGGCCACGGCCCGTCGCTTGCGGCGGAATACGCGCACCAGAGCGACTGGGCCGACAACCCGCTGTCCTTCTCGCATGCGTACTGGCTGGTCGAACCGGCGTATGCGTGGGGCGAGACCAGCGTGCGCGCGGGTTGGGAACACCTGGGTGGCAACGGCCGGCACGCGCTGCAGACGCCGCTCGCGACACTGCACCCCTTCAACGGCTGGGCCGACAAGTTCGCCAACGCGACGCCGCCGGGCGGCCTCGACGACACCTATGCGAGCGTGACCACGAAGGCCGGCTGCGCGAAGTGCGAGTGGATCGTGGCGTGGCACGACTATCGTGCCGACAACAGCAGCGGCAACGTCGGCGGCCACTACGGCAGTGAATGGAACGCGTCCTTCGGCTTCCCCATCGTCGAGAAGCTCAAGGGCCTGATGAAGGTGGCCGACTACAACGCCGACACCTTCGCGCGCGACACCACCAAGCTGTGGTTCCAGCTCGAGTGGCAGCACTGAAGGTCAGCAGGGAATCGGCGGAAGCAATGCGTGCGCGGCCTTCGGATCCAGGCCGCGCGCCTGCAGCCACTTCGGATCGAACAGAGTCTGCGCATAGCGCTCGCCGCGGTCGCACAGCAGGCTGACGATGCTGCCCCGCTCGCCGCGCGCCTGCATGTCGGCCGCGATATGCAGGCAGGCCGCCAGATTGGTACCCGACGAACCGCCATAGCGGCGGCCGAGCCAACCTTCGAGCCACCACGCGCCCGCGATGGATTCGACGTCGTCGACTTCCACCACCGCATCCACAATGTCGAACAGGAAGCCCGGCTCCACGCGCGGGCGGCCGATACCTTCGATGACCGTGCCGCGCGAGGCGCGCACGGATGGATTGCGCGTCCGCCAGCCTTCGGCGAACGCACCGCCCGTGGGCTCGGCGACGCACAAGCGCGTCGAGAGTCCCTGGTAGCGCAGGTAACGCCCGATGGTGGCCGATGTGCCGCCGGTGCCGGCGCCGCACACGATCCACGCCGGTTCCGGGTCCGGTTCCAGCGCCATCTGTCGCAGGATCGATTCTGCGATGTTGTTGTTGCCGCGCCAGTCGGTCGCGCGCTCGGCGAGTGCGAACTGATCGAGATGGCAGGCGCCGTTCGCCGCATGCCAGGCGGCGCGCGCATGCACGTCGTTGGGATCGTCGACGAGATCGCAGGTCCCACCGAGCGCCTGCACATCCGCGATCTTGCGCGGCGCGGTGCAGGCGGGCATGACGGCGGTGAATGGCAGGCCGAGCATGCGCGCGAACCAGGCTTCGGAAATGGCGGTGCTGCCCGACGAGGCGTCGACGACGGCCTGCCCTTCGCGCAGGCGCCCGTTGCACAGGGCATACAGGAACAGGGAACGCGCCAGGCGATGCTTGAGGCTGCCCGTCGGGTGCGCGGCCTCGTCCTTGAAGTAGAACGCGATGTCCGGGAACGCCGGCAGGTCGAGCCGCAGCAGGTGCGTGTCGGCCGAACGCGTGGCTTCGCGGCGCAGGCGTTCCACCGCTTCGCGCACCCAGTCACGCTCCGGGCGCTTCATCCGAACCACCAATGTACGAGGCCGAGCGGTTGGTGGGAACGCGCGGTGGCGTAGATCGAAGCGAACACAGCGAGCGCGGCGAGGTAGGACAGCACGCGCATGCCCGTCGACTTCGCGCCCCGCATGGCGAACACACCGAGCACCACGTAGGACACCACGAGCCCGAGCTTCACCCACAACCACCCGTTCGCGAAGGTCGCGTGCGGCAGGATCGTGAGCAGCATGAGCGCCGCGGTGAGCAGCGCCGTGTCGATCGAATAGCTCAACCAGCGCACGGGCGCGGCATTCGGCCAACGCGCACCCGCGAGCGAAAAGCCACCGCGCAACGCGAACAGGCTGCCGCTGAGCAGCGCAACGAAGATATGAAAGAGCTTGATCTGGAGATAGAAGGCTTCCATCAGCCCGGCTTCCCGTCGATGCGCGGCGCGAGATAGATGCGGCCCAGGCGCACCACCCAGGGCCCCAGCGCAATCAGCCATCCGAGCGCGGCGATGGCCTGCCAGCGCATCGGATCGTCGGTGACCTCCGCGGCGATGCGCAGGATGGCCACGAGCTGCAGTGCTGCGAACGCGAACCACGCCACCGGCGGCATCACCAGCGGACGCCCGGAATGTCCCTGCGTCACGCGCGTCACCATCGCCACCAGCACGCTGCCGAAGAAGCCGATGAACAAGGCATGCGCCGGCGCGCGGCCGAGCATGTACACGCCGGTCAGCAGGTAAGCGACGCTCTGCGCGAAGTAAAGCGCGAAGGTCACCGGCAACCACGCCAGTCCGAGGAAAAGCACCAGCAGGATGCCCGGCGCGCGGCCACGCGGCCACCAGCGCCAGCACACGTACGTGGTGAGCACGAGCAAAGGCAGGTCCGCCGCCCACGACCACGCGTAGGCATGGAACAGTTCGAGCACCAGGTGCAGCAACACCAGTCCGAAAAACGCCGCAAGCAACCACAAGGGTCGCCACGGCGTGTATCCCTGCACCGCGTTGCCTGCGAAGAACGGAAACATGCGATGCGCGACCGTCAGATACATCGGCAACAGGAAACCGAAGGTCCCGAGCTTGATGCTCGCGAAGGCCCACATCGGCGAACCGCCCGCGATGAACATCGCCCACGCGCACAAGCCGATCCAACCGAGCGTGAGGGCCGCCAGCGCCGAGCGCGCATGCCACGTCGTCCCGCGTTCGCGCAGCACCAGCGAGGCAAGCAACACCAGTCCCCACGTCCATCCGGCGAGGGTCATCGCAAGCCCGACCACGATGCCCGGCGCCCAACCCAGCACGCCGCACAAGGTCGCGATCTGCCCGCCGAACACGCCGATGCCGACGGGCACGTAACGTACCCGCGGCAAGTCGGGCAAGCCCATCCAGCGCGGGAAGACCGTCAACAGGAAACCAAACACGAAACTCGCGAGCACCTGGTACTGCATGACGATGGCATGCAGCCAGCCCGCGTACTGGGCCGGCTGCACCATCTGCAAGACCTCGGGCCAGCGTGCCGAGACCAGCCACGCCGCCCACCAGGCCATCGCCAGGAGCACATTCCCCGCACCGATGAAGAACATCATGCGATGCGGGGCTTGCAGCACGTGTTGCATCAGCCTTCGACCTCGGGCGCACCGCCCTGCACGCGCGCCGGCTTCGGCGCGACCCACAGGCGGAACACGAACCAGCACAGCGCGAGCGCACCGACGCTGAAGATCGTGTCGCCCGGCACGCGCATCCACACCAGCATGTCGATGATCGGCTGCTGCATGAACGCTTCGGAGCGCGCGTAGGCGTAGCCGTGCTCGAGCGTGGCCAGCAACTGCAGGATGCCCAGCGGCAACAGCGTGAACAGCGCCATCATCGTCAGCCCGATGTTGAAGCACCAGAAGGCGACTTTCAGCGGGCGCGTGTTCCAGTGCATCTGCCCGCGCAGGCCGCGCATGCAGAACAGCATCAGCGCGATCCCGAGCATGCCGTATACGCCGAACAGCGCGGTATGGCCATGGAGCGGCGTGAGGTTCAGGCCCTGCATGTAGTACAGCGACAGCGGCGGATTGATGAGGAAGCCGAACAGGCCCGCGCCCACCAGGTTCCAGAACGACACCGCGACGAAGAACAGGATCGGCCAGCGATAGCGCGCCATCCACGGCGTGGCATGGCCGAGCTTGTACGAGTGATAGGCCTCGAAGCCGATGTAGGCCAGCGGCACCACTTCCAGCGCACTGAAGCTCGCACCGAGCGCCACCACCGCCGTCGGTGTGCCGACGAAGTACAGATGATGCAAGGTGCCCAGCACGCCACCGGACATGAACACGATGGTGGCGAACAGGGTGGCCGTCGTCGCCGACTTCGCTTCCACCAGGCCCAGGCGCGTGAAGATCAGCGCCATCACCGCGGTGGCGAACACTTCGAAGAAGCCTTCCACCCACAGGTGCACGAGCCACCAGCGCCAGTACTCCACTTCGGAGATGTGCGTGTGCTCGCCCCACATCAGCGCCGCGCCGAAGAACAGGCCGATGCACACGGTGGAGAGGAACAGCAGGCCGACGATCGCCTTGGTGTCGGTCTTCGGTCCACGCAGCACGGGCCACAGCGCGCGTCCGACGAGCGTGAGCCACAGCAGCAGGCCGATGAACAGGAACCACTGCCAGAAGCGGCCCATGTCCGCGTATTCCCAACCCTGGTGGCCCCACCAGAAGTTGTTCGCCAGGCCGAGCTTCTGCATCACCGCCAACCACTGGCCCGCGAAGGCGCCGACGACGATGACGAGCAAACACGCCCAGAGGAAGTTCACACCGAGTCGTTGGAACTTGGGTTCGTGCCCCGACAGCGCAGGCGCGATGTACAAGCCCGTGCCGAGCCACGCAACCGCAATCCACAACACTGCCAACTGTGTATGCCACGTGCGCGTGATCGAGTACGGCAGGATGTCCGACAACTGGAAGCCGTAGGCCTGCTGGCCTTCGACCTGGAAGTGCGCGGTCATCGCGCCGAGCAGGATCTGCACGAGGAACAGTGCGAGCACGGTCCAGAAGTACTTCGCGGTGGCGCGCATCGAAGGCGTCACGCGCAATGCCGCCAGCGGATCGCTGCTCGGGATCGTGTGCGGCTTCTCGTTCGCGTGCGAGCGCGCGTGGTGCCAGCCGAGCAGGCCGATGCCCGCGATCAGGAACAACACGCTGAACACCGACCACAGGAACAATGAAGGCGGCGGCGTGTTGCCCACCAGCGGTTCGCTGGGCCAGTTGTTGGTGTAGGTCACCGCCTTCGCACCCGGGAGTGCCACGGCGTCGGCGGGTCGCTCGGTGCCGGCGGCCCAGGCGGTCCACCAGAAGAACGCAGTGAGCGCGCGACGATGTTCCGCATCGGGCACCGTGTCGTTCTTCATCGCGTAGGCTTCGCGCAGCTTCTGCGTGGTCGGATCGTTGCCGAACAGGCTCTCGTAATGCGCCGCGACGTTCGAAATCGCGATCACGCGCTCTTCCGGCAGCAGGATCGTGCCGGTCTTCGCATCGAAAGTGTTGTGGCGGAACGATTCCTGCAAGCGCCCGCGCAACGCCGCCTGGCGCTCCGCCGGCAGCTTGTCGTACGACGGCGCATCTTCCTGTCGCGCCCACAGGTCGAGCACCGCGACCGCTTCGCGATGCAACCAGTCGGCGCTCCAGTCGGGCGCGACGTAACCGCCGTGTCCCCAGATCGAACCGAGCTGCATGCCGCCCATCGATTGCCAGACCTGGCGTCCGCGTTCGATGTCGGCACGCGTGTAGACCACCTGGCCGCTGGTGCTGGTCACCTGTTCGGGGATCGGTGGCGCGGTGCGGAAGATTTCCCCGCCCGCCCACAGCAACACCCCGAACGACACGACGAGCAATGCGGCCAGCCCCAACCACAACTTGCGGGTACTGCCCATGTCACTTCTCCCATTAGTGCACGCGTGCATGCTCCGCGCGCGCAGGGGGAAGCGCCTTGACCGGGATCAAGTCCGCAGAATGGGCGCCGCGAGGTTTTCCAGACCGGCGCGGTCGGCGATTTCGAGCTCGCGGCGCTCCACGCGCACCAGCCCGTCCTGCTGGAAGCGACGCAGCACGCGACTGACGGTTTCGGGCGCCAGGCGCAGGTAGTTCGCGATGTCGGTGCGCGGCATCGTCAGCTGGAAGCGGTTCGGCGAGAAGCCGCGCGCGGCGAGTCGCCGCGACAACCCGATGAGGAAGGCCGCCAGGCGCTGGTCCGCCGACCAGTCGCCGGCCAGCAGCGCCGCCCGCCCGATGTCGCGGCTCAGCAAACGGAAGAGTTGCCGCTGCAGGCCCGGCACCTGCGTGGCGAGCACGGCGATCTTCGGGAAGGAGAAGCGGCAGAGCATGACGGTGTCGAGCGCGATGGCATTGCACGGGTAGTGCTCGCCGTCGATCGCATCCAGCCCGATGACTTCGCCCGGCAGGTGGAAGCCGAGCACGTGTTCGTGGCCATCGCGGTCGACCACGTAGGTCTTCACCGTGCCCGCGCGCACCGCCGCGATCGCGTCGAAATGATCGCCCTCGCGGAACACATGCTCGCCCGCATGCAGCGGGCCCACGTGTTCGACGAGGACGTGCAGGTCCATCAGGGCGCTCTTGTCCATGCCCTGGTCGAGGCAGGCCTGCGAAAACGCGCAGGTCGAGCAGAAGCGGAGCGTATCGCCGTCGTCCGCGAGCACCCTGGCGTCGGTGCGCGGGAAGGCGACCCGGTTCGAATTCGAATCAGGGGTCGTGGTCACGGCGTTGCGCTCCGCCACGTCAGATCGCGCGCGAGAAGCGCGGCGTGGCCACGGGGTTCGGCTCGGCGAGGTATCGGTCGAAGCACATCGCGATATTACGCAGGAGCAGGCGGCCGCGGGACGTGGCGACGATCCGGTGGCGTTCCACCCGCACCAAGCCGTCCTTCTCGAGCGGCGCCAGCTTGCGCAGGGATTCGGCGAAATAGTCCGCGAACACGATGTCGTAGCGCCGCTCCAGCGCATCGATCGGAATCGTGCCGTGGCACATCAGGGCCTGGATGAGGTCGGCGCGCAGCTGGTCGTCTTCGCTCAGGCGCATGCCGCGGAATACCGGCAGGCGGCCTTCGTCCAGGGCGGCCTGCCAGCCCGCGAGGTCGCGCGGGTTCTGGCTGAAGGTCTCGCCGACGTGGCTGATGGCGCTCACGCCCACGCCGATGAGGTCGCTGTCGGCGTGCGTGGTGTAGCCCATGAAATTGCGGTGCAGCCCGCCGCGCGCCTGCGAGGTGGCGAGCTCGTCGTCGGGCAGCGCGAAGTGGTCCATGCCGATGTAGACATAGCCCGCGTCCGTCAGCTTGCGGATGGCGAGTTGCAGCAGCGCGAGCTTGCCTTCCGGATCCGGCAGGTCGGCGGCGATGATCTGGTTCTGCGCGCGGAACAGGTTCGGCATGTGCGCGTAACCGTAGACCGCGACGCGATCCGGGCGCATGGCCGCGACGATGTCGAGCGTGGTGCCGAAGCCTTCGAGCGTCTGCTTCGGCAGGCCATAGATGAGATCGACGTTGACCGAGCGGAAGCCGTTCGCACGGCACGCCTGGATCACGGCGTCCGTTTCCTCCACGCTCTGCTCGCGATTGACGGCCTTCTGCACCGCGATGTCGAAGTCCTGCACGCCCAGGCTGGCGCGGTTGAAGCCGATGTCGGCGAGCACGGCGATGTCGGCCGGCGTGACGTGGCGCGGATCGAGTTCGATCGACAGGTCCATTTCGCGCGCGTCGCCGAAACGGAAGTGGCCGCGCACCGTCTCCACCACTTCACGCAATTGCACGGGCGAGAGGAAGTTGGGCGTGCCGCCACCGAAATGCAGCTGGATCAGCTCGCGGTCGCGGTCGAAGCACTGCGAGACCAGGTCGATCTCGCGGAACAGGCGCGCCAGGTAGGCTTCGCCGCGCGCCTTGTCGCGCGTGATGATGCGGTTGCAGCCGCAGTAGAAGCACGGGCTTTCGCAGAACGGCACGTGCACGTACAGCGACAGGCGGCGCGGGATCGGATCGCCGTTGCTCGCCGCGGCCGCTTCGCGGAACTCGCGCTCGCCGAAGCCGCCGTGGAAATGCGGGGCCGTGGGATACGAGGTGTAACGCGGACCCGGCACGTCGTAGCGGCGCAGCAGGTCGGTGTCGCAGAGGGTCGGGGCGATGTCCATGGCGCCAGACTAGGCAGCGCGCGGGGCACCCGCCTTGATCCGGATCAAACGCATGCCGCGTTCATCCGGCCCCCTCATCCGCCACAGCCGCCGCAACATTCCGAGGCCAGGCGATGCACGCTCGCATGGGGTACGGCGACGCCGGCGCGGGCCAGGACGGTGACGATGTCGTCCTCGACGAGGGACGTGGAGAGTCGCAGGCGCCCCAGGTTGTCGACGTCCACCAGCGCGGCGGGATCGAGCATGCACAACACTTCGCCGATCGATTGCGCCGCGGCGCCGGCGGCGATGGAGGTCACGAGGTACTGCATGGGCGGGGCTCCACGGATGAGGTGGACGCACAGTGCGGATTCCCCTGCCCCGGCGCGCTGATGCAGGTCAAGCGCACATGACTTCGGGACCGATGACTTCTGCCCCTGTGTGCCACCTCGCGCGATTGCTTCAATGCCGCATTCGACACCGGGGATCCACCATGCGTCCTGCTTTCGCGCCGCTCTTCGCCGGCACGGTCCTGCTCGCCCTCGCAACGCCCGCCTTCGCCCAGGCGCAGCCCGACGGCCCGCCGCCGCAACCGGTGGTCACCACGGTGCCGCCCGCGAAGGATGCCGACGTCGCGACGCTCGATGGCCTCATGGCCGCGCTCTACGACGTGATCTCCGGCCCCGCCGGACAGGCGCGCGACTGGAACCGCATGCGTTCGCTGTTCATCCCCGGCGGCCGGATGATGCCGGTCGGCGGCAAGACGAAGGACGTCATCGGCATCCGCCTGATGACGGTGAACGACTACGTGGCGACGTCCGGTCCGCTGCTCCTCGAGAAGGGCTTCCAGGAACGCGAACTCGCGCGCAAGGTCGAGCGCTTCGGCAACATCGCCACCGTCTTCAGCACCTACGAAGCGTACATCCTGGCGGACGGCCACGTGCTGCGCGGCATCAACACGCTGCAGCTGATGTTCGACGGCAAGCGCTGGTGGATCGTCTCGCTGATGTGGCAGGCCGAGTCGCCCGACCTGCCACTGCCGAAGGCCTATCTTCCCGAAGGGAAGTGATTACCAGCGATAGACGAACCCGAGCTTCAGGCCCGCATCGATGAAGTCGACGTTGCCGACGAAGTGGCTCTTGCTGGCATCGGCGCTGATCTTGCTGCGCGTGTAATCGAGCGAGAAGCCCGCCTGTTCCCACGGGAAGTATTCGACGCCGATGCGGCCGAAGGTCACGTTGGCGTCGACATCGTTGATGTTCGCCTTGAAGTAGCCGACGTCGGCGCCGATGCGCCACGGACCGTGGCCGCCGGGCGTCCAGCGCCATGCGCCACCGAGCGTGATCGACGGCAGGTCCGCCGAGGCTTCTTCGCGGAAGCCGGCGCCGACCTGGTTGCCGTTGGCATCCACCACCATCTGCAGCGACAGATCGAGGCGATACCAGATCAGGCCGACGCGCGGGCCGAGCGCCCAGTTGTCGCGCTGCCCCGCCCACCAGACGTAGTACGCCTCGTAGGCGTCGATCCCCGCGTGCGCGTTGACCGTACTGTTGACCGGATATAGCGTGTCCTGGAACTCGATGTTGCGCGTGATCGTGCGCGTGGCCTTGGCATCGTCCGTGTAATAGGTGAGCCCGAATTCGTGGCTTTCCCACGGACGCCAGGTCAGTCCGACGTACGCGATGGTCCCGCTGTCGTCGAGGCCGAAGTCCTTGTGGATGTCCACGTCGGTCCCGCGCGCGGTGCGGCCGTCGGCGCGGACGTTGGTGTCCCACGAGGTGATGTAGCCGCCGATGCGGGCGCTGAAGACGTCGAGCGGCTCCACTGCGCGCGCCTTCGTCGGTGCGAGCGCGAGCAATGCCAGCGTGAGCGGTGCGAGAGCTGCTGCGGTCCTCATGACGCCTCCTTCGTAATCGGACATGGGAAACAACGTGGGGTCCGGCATTGCCCGGACAGGCCGGCCGCCCGTTTGCCATCGGTCATGGCGTCCGGTCCCGGGGTTCGGCCGCGATGTGCAGGCTGACCAGCCGCGCCACCATGACCGCCAGGTACAACTGGCCGAAGACCGCCTCGAAGACCGCGATACCGCGCGCCACGGGGGTGACCGGCACGATGTCGCCGTAGCCCAGGGTCGCCAGCGTCACGAAGCTGAAGTAGATGCCGTCGGGCACCGCCAGTCCGCCCGCGATCGGTGCACCCCCCGACAGCACCGACCCGGGCCATGCATGGTCCACCACGGCCCAGAGCGCACCGAGGAAGACGCCGACAAGCAGGTAGGCATTCAGCGCGGCCATCAGGTGCTGCATGTCCACGCGCCGGCTCGACATCGCGTAGCGCACCGCGCGCGCGGCGGCGAACAGGGCGATGGCCGACCACAGTGCGAGCGTCGCGGGCCCCGCGTCGCCGACGCCGCCGCCGATCGGCGCGAGCCCGACCAGGATCGTCGCCATGACGAAAACGAAGAACGCACGCGCCACGGTGCGGTCGCGCATCGGCGCGAGCGTGGTCGCCAGCAGCGTCAGGCCGAGGCAGATATTGAGGACGTGTCCGCTCTTGCCGGTCGCCGCGAGTACGGGCCCGAGCGCGATGGTGGCCACGAGCATGAAGAACAACACGACATGCCGGTTGCGCCCGAGCCAACGCAATGCAGTGGCGAAAGGCGTGCGCATGCGTCATTCCGGCGCGTGCGGCAATCCGCTCACCGCTGCGCCCCGGATGGCGCGGCCTCCGCGTTCGCCGCAGCATCGCCCTGCACGAAGTCGCCCCCGAGCGCGAGGTGCAGGTCGACGCGGCGCACGAGGCGTTCGCGGCGCACCGCCAGCAGCGCGACTTCCGCCGCGTTGGCGGAGAGCTGGCGGTTCATCACGTCGCGCAGGTCCGACTTGCCGATGCGATAGGAGGTCTCGGTGAGGCCCGCCGCGCGACGACTGTCTTCGGTCGCTTCGCGCAACAACTGCTCGCGGGTGGCGAGCGTGTTTTCGTTGTCGAGTGCGGTCTCCACTTCGTCCAGCGCCTGCAGCGCGAGGCGGCCGTAGTTGGCGATCGCTTCGTGTTGTTCGGCGGTGCGCAGGGCGACGTTGCCCGTCAACTGGCCGCCGAAGTAGATCGGGACGACGGTCGTTGCGCTGCCGCTCGCGGTGGTTTGATCGACCGAAGCCGCCACCCGCGACCGCCTCGAGACGCGACCGTAACCGGCGGAAATCCCCAGCGTCGGCCAGAACGAGGCCTTCGCTTCGCCGACCAGATCGAACGCGGCGGCGACGCGACGCTGTGCGGCGACCAGGTCGGGCCTGCGGTCGAGCGCGTCCATCGGCATGCCCGTCGGCACTGGGCCGGGGAACGCATCGAGGTCCTCGCGGGCTGCGATCGCGGCCGAGGGATAGCGTCCGACCAGGATCTCCAGCGCACGCAGCGCACTGCGGTGCGCAAGTTCCACCTGTTTCGCTGCGTCCTCGTAGTTCGCCTGGCTGGCGCGGGCCGCGAGCACATCGGTTTCGTTGCCGGCGCCCACGCGCAGGCGATCGTTGCTCAAGCCGACCAGGCGTTCCGCGTCGCCGGCCATCGTGTTCGCGAGCTTCACCTGTTGGGCCGTTTCCGTCGCGACGAACCACGCGCGCGCGACGGACGCCGCCAGCGATTGGCGCGCGAAGCGATAGTCCGCGCCCGACGCATCGCGTTGCGCGATCGCCGCGTAACGCGCGTAGCGCAGGCGACCCCAAAGATCGATTTCCCAGGTCAGTCGCAGCATCACGCCGCTGAGCATCGCGACGAGATCCGATACGGGCTTGGAGCCCGCACGTCCAAGGATGCCGATCGCAGGTTTGAGTTGCGCCGTGGCGAGGTCGACTTGTGCATCGGCCTGTTCGACGCGCGCGGCCGCAATGGCGAGGTCCGGGTTGTTCGCGAGCGCCTCGTTCACCAGCGCGTCGAGTTGCGGATCGCCGAAGGTCGCGAGCCAACCCGCTTCGACCGGCGCCGGGTTCGCCTGCATGGACCAGGCCTGCGGCACCGCTACATGCGGAATCGCCAGCGCGCGCACGTCTTCCGCCTTCGGTTCCGGCTTGGTCACGCATCCGACGAGCACGGTGGCCCCGAGCCCCAGGATCAACGATGCGCGGCATCGGCCCATGGCGATGGCCTCAGTGCAGCTTCAGCACGAGCAGGTCGAGCTTCGTGCCGACGCGCAGGATCACCTTGCGGATGATGTGGACCATGTGGCCGTGCTCGGTGTACACCGCGCCAACACCTTGCGCACCCATCGGCAGGAAGGTTTTCTCGTCGCGGCCCGATGGAATCAGGCGCACGGCGAACCGGCCCGGCGGGATCGGGTTCGTGCCCGTCTGCGGGACCGTGCCGGACAGCGGCAACTGCCCCGTGCCGGACGACCAGACGATCGAATCCACGGTGGCCTTGATGATGCGGTTGGGGAAGGTCTTCAGCGCGATCTCGGCATCGTTGCCCGGCTTGATGTTGCGCAGCTCGTTCTGCGTGTACATCGCCAGCACCATCTGCTCGTTCTCGACGTAGGACATCACCGGCACCAGCGGGATCTGCGCCGCGTAGGAACCGACACGCAGCTGCAGGTTCACGACCGTGCCGTCGGCGGGGGCGCGGAACACCGTCTGGTCCAGCTCCCACCGCGAATACGCGATCTGCGCCTTGAGCTGCTCGAGCGCGGCGCGCGCCTGCGCGACTTCCGACAACTCGCCCTGCTTCGTCTTCGCCGACAACTTCTGCTGGACCTGCGACGTGTTGGCGGCGGCCTGTGCGAGGTCGGCGCGCATGCTCTTCACGTCGGTCTGCGCCTGCTCGTAATCGAACTTCGTACCCGCCCCGGTGCCGGACAGATCGCGGGTCTGGCCCTCGCGCTTGATCGCAAGCTCCAGCTTGGCCGCCAACGCGGACTGCGTGGACCGCGCAGACTTCAGCTGGTCGCCCAGTTCACGCTGGTAGGCCTCAGCGGTGTCGAGCTTGGCGGTGAACTCGGGCACCTTCGATTCCAGTTCCGACAGCTTCTGCTTGAACGGCTCCGGATCGATGCGGAACAGCACCTGCCCTTTCTTGATCGGCCGATTGGGCTCGATCGGCACTTCGATCACGCGCCCCGTCACGCGCGGCGTGACCTGCACGACGTAGTTGAGCACGCGCACGTCGGAGGACGACGGCGCGACGACATTGAGGTACAGGATCAGCGCCGTCAGCGCGAAGATCGGCAGCGTGATGACGATGACCTGGCTGATGAAATTCCACGGCAGCCATTTGAACTTGAAGAAGATCAGCCAGACGATGCCGGAGTAGATGAGGAGGAGGATGATTTCCATCAGGCGCCTCCGTCCCGTGGCCCTTGCGTGCGGGCCTGCGCCTGCGCGCTCGCGGCGGCCAGCTGCATTTCGAGCGATGCGATGCGGCGGCGCAGTTCGGCAACATCGTCGGCAGGCGCGACGGGTGCGCGCGCGGCGACCGCGACGGGCGCGGGCTCGTCCTCGGGTTCCAGGTCCGGCGGCGAGAGCGACACCGCATCGCCACCGTGCCCATGCTCGTCGTGCTTGTCGGTGCCGTACGCGAGCTTGTGCAACACGGGTTTGGTGTAGGCCCACACCCATGCGATCGGCCACAACATGCCGCCGAACACCAGCGAAAGCAGGCACACGATCTTGATCGCCGCCAACTGCGGATGGTGGCGCTTCTCCGCGATCTTCTCCGGCATGATGTGGACCCACCAGAACGCCGCGATGAGCACCACGGGCACGATGATGATCGCGATCCACGCGATGACATTCGCCGCGGTGTCGAGCGCATCACCCGAGAGCAGCGAGGCATGCGCAGGCGATGGCAACGCTGCAGCGAGCAGCGCCATTGCGAGCAGCGGCGACGCAATGCGCCTTGTGTTCGCAGCCACGAATCTCTCCCTGCACGCAGGGCGGTGATGCCCAACGGACGGTCGGGATGCTAGGGCGGCGTTCCGCGCGCGGGATATTGCCCCTTGGGGAGGGGTGTCCTTCTGTCCGCCCTCACAATTGACCTCGTCCGTTCGGGTGAAGGGACGGCGTTGGCTTCTTTGCTATTGAGGAAACGGAATTTCGAACCAGCACGACCACGATACCGAGCGACACGTCGAGACGATGGGTCACATCAGAGATCGATTCGGAAAGTCGAGCGTGCAGGACCTCGCAGTGGATGCGGGGTCCGGCGTCGTGCACCCGGCGCGCAACAGCGTGAAGGCGTTGTTGACGGCGCCCGTGCGCGCGCCGGTGGTCTGCATCTTCCTTGCGATCGCCACCCTGGCCGTCCTCGGCTACGAGGCCGTGTCGACGCCAACCGGTGAATTCGAGCAGCGCTGGACCTGGCTCGTCATTGCCGTCCTCGCCGGCGCCTTCGTGTGGATGGCCTGGTTGCTTCGCGAACGCAGCCGCGCGCTGGAGCAAGCTCAGCGGTCGCTGGCGGTCACCGCCGGCAGTGCCAGCGTGCTGCGCGGCATGGTGCGCGAGGCCAGCGCCGATCGTGAAACCACCGAAGACCTGCATGCGCAGCTCGATGCAGAGCGCCGCCGCCACGAACGTGAATCGGCGATGCAGCGCGACGAGCTCGCCCATCTTTCGCGAGTGGCCATGCTGGGCGAGCTGTCGGGCGCGCTCGCGCATGAGCTCAACCAGCCGCTGTCGGCCATCCTCAGCAATGCGCAGGCCGCGCAGCGCCTGCTGCGCCTGGACCCGCCCGAGCTGACGGAGATCGGCGACATCCTCGCCGACATCGTCATCGACGATCGGCGTGCGGGCGAGGTCATCCAGCGCCTGCGCACCTGGCTGCGCAAGGAGCACGTGGAGCACGTGCCGCTGGCGGTGAACGACATCGTGCTCGACACGTTGCACTTGGTGCGCAGCGACCTGCTGCACCGCGGGATCGACGTGCAGCTGGAACTCGCCGGCGACCTGCCGCGCGTGGCGGGCGATCGGATCCAGTTGCAGCAGGTGCTGCTCAACCTGGTCCTGAATTCCTGCGATGCGATGGACACCGTGCCGCTGCCGCGCGTGCTGCGCGTAAGCACGAGCGAGACGGGCGGCGGCGCGCGCGTGGATGTCGTGGATCGCGGCGCGGGCATCGCCTCGACGATCCTGGCGACCATGTTCAATCCCTTCGAAAGCACGAAATCCAGCGGGCTGGGCATGGGCCTGGCGGTGTGCCGCACCATCGTCGACTCGCACGGCGGCCGCATCTGGGCAGACAACCTGCCCGGCGGCGGCGCGCGCGTGAGTTTCGAATTGCCGGAGATGCCGCGATGACCCAGATGACGTCCGCCCCGCCGATTCCGCTGGTGCGCCTGGTCGACAACGATCCGCAGCTGCTCAAGGCCGTCGCGCGCCTGCTCGGCGCCGCGGGACTGCGCACGCAGGCGAGCACGTCGCCCCAGGAATTCCTGTCGCATTACGACGCTTCGGTGCCTGGTTGCCTGGTCCTCGACCTTGCGATGCCGGAAGGCAGCGGCCTGGACCTGCAGCGCTCGTTGATCGAACGCCAGGTGGACCTGCCGATCGTCTTCCTCTCAGGCCATGCGGACGTGGCCGCCAGCGTGCGCGCCATGAAGGACGGTGCGCTCGACTTCCTCACCAAGCCCGTCGATGCCGACGACCTGCTGCTCGCCGTGGACCACGCGCTCGAACTCGACCGTTCGCGTCGCGCGCAGCTGCGTGAAGAACAAGCCCTGCAGGACCGCCTGGCGACACTGACGCCCCGCGAGCGCGAAGTGTTGCCCTACCTGGTCTCGGGCAAGCTCAACAAGCAGATCGCCGCCGAACTCGGCGTTGTCGAAAAGACCATCAAGGTCCATCGCGCGCGCGTCATGGAGAAGCTCGGCGTGCATTGCCTCGCGGATCTCGTTCGCCTCGCAGCGCGCTTGCGCGTTGGTCCAACGGCCAATTGAAGGACCCCCACCCGGGGTCTAGCGTCCCGCCAATGCCGGGGCGCACGCCAGTAGTCGCTGTGGTCGAGGACGAACAGCCCGTCCGGCGCGCATTGCAACGCCTGTTGCGCGCCTCGGGTTTCGACGTTCGCCTCTTCTCCACGGGAAGCGAGTTCATGGCGCACCTGGAAGGCATCGATTGCGTGATCCTCGACCTGCACCTGCCGGGCATGTCGGGTTTCGAAGTGCAGGAAGCGTTGAGCGCATTGGGCGCCTCGCTCCCCGTCGTGGTGCTCACCGGCAACGACACCCCCGCCAACCGCACGCGCAGCCTGGCCAATGGCGCACATGCGTACTTGTGCAAACCCGTGGACGACAAGGTGTTGCTGGACGCGCTCCGGCCACTGACGTCGACCGCCTCCATGCAGTGATGCGACCCCCTCGCGCATCACGCCCACCGAGGTTGCCATGAACGATATCGTCGAACCGAAATCCGCCACCCTGTCCACCGTGTTCGCCGCCGCGATTTCGCGCGAAGACCAATGGCGGCACCTGAATGCCTACGCGCGTGCATGGGCCGACGCGGCACCGGGCGAGGCGCGCGAGAAGATGCGCGGCAAGGCGCGCGAGCTCCTCGCCACCATCACGCGGCTGGAGCACTGCTGGGCCTATCCCGGCGCCCGCTTGCTGGATGGGATGCGCGATGCGCTCGCGGGCGGCGAAGCCAAGGCGTTCGCGCGGCTGGTCCAGAAGGTGTCTGGTGCATTGCTGAGCGGCGACTTCCGCCGCGACGAGCATGCATGGGAGTCCGGCGCCGACGGCGAAGGCCGCCTGCTCGACACGCTGCCGCCCGACCTGGAAGGCGGCGCGCAGGCCAAGCCCTACTTCGAAGTGCTGATCGTGACGCCGACGGATTCTTCGACCTGGCTACGCTCGAACGAAGAGCTGCGCCGCATGCATCGCCCGGACGATCCCTTTGATTACGCGCCGCTGCACGTGGGCAGCTTCGAGGACGCCGCGCTCGCGGTGATGGTGAATCCGAACATCCAGTCGGTCGTGCTGATCGACGGCTTCCAGTACGCCTCGCGCCACGACCTGCCGGACCTCAAGGACTTCCTGTCGCGCAATATGCATGTCGACCGCGATTCGGTGGAACCGGGCAAGCTCGCGACCTATCTCGCAGGCGCGATCAAGGACTTCCGCCCCGAACTCGACCTGTTCCTGCTCTCCGACCGCTCGCCCGAACACCTCGCCGCCAGCGACGAAGCCGCGCCGATCCGCCGTGTGTTCCACCATCTCGAAGAGCCGATGGAACTGCACCTGGCGATCCTCGACGGCATCAAGGACCGCTACGAGACGCCCTACTTCGACAACCTCAAGAAGTACGCGATGCGGCCGATCGGCACCTTCCACGCGCTGCCGATCGCACGCGGCAAGTCGGTGTTCGGATCGAATTGGATCCGCGACATGGGCACCTTCTACGGCACGAACATCCTGTTCGCCGAATCCTCGGCGACCACCGGCGGGCTCGACAGCCTGCTGGAGCCCACCGGCAACATCAAGAAGATGAACGAGGCCACCGCGCGCGCGTTCGGCGCGAAGCGCGCGTACCTGGGCACCAACGGCACGTCGACGTCGAACAAGATCGTCGTGCAGGCGATCTGCAAGCCGGGCGACATCGTCGTCGTCGACCGCAACTGCCACAAATCGCACCACTACGGCTTCGTGCTGACCGGCGCACAGCCGTACTACGTCGAAGCCTTCCCGCTCGTGCAGTACTCGATGTACGGCGCGGTGCCGCTGCGCACGATCAAGAAGGCGCTGCTGGACTGCAAGGCCGAGGGCACGCTCGATCGCGTCAAGGTCATCGACATGACCAACTGCACCTTCGACGGCCACATGTACAACCCGCGGCGCGTGATGGAGGAATGCCTGGGCATCAAGCCCGACCTGGTGTTCCTGTGGGACGAGGCCTGGTTCGGCTTCGCGCGCTTCAGTCCCTTGCACCGCACGCGCACCGCGATGGGCGCGGCGGCGGCGCTCACGCGGCGCTATCGCAGCGAGGCCTATCGCAAGGAATACGCGGCGTACAAGGAGAAGACCGCGAACCTCGACGACAAGGCACTGCTCGACACCAAGCTGATGCCCGACCCCGACAAGGTCCGCATCCGCGCCTACCAGACCAACTCGACGCACAAGTCGATGTCGGCCTTCCGCCAGGGTTCGATGATGCTGGTGTGGGACGAGGACTTCCATGAAGTCGAAGGTCCGTTCGAAGAGGCCTTCTTCGCGCACACCTCCACCTCGCCCAACCTGCAGCTCATCGCCTCGCTCGACCTGGCGCGGCGGCAGATGGAGCTGGAAGGCTTCGCGCTCACCATGCGCATGACGCAACTCGCGCTGCGCATCCGCGAGACGATCAACAACCATCCGTTGATCTCGAAGTATTTCCATGTGGCGACGCCCGCCGACATGATCCCGGCCGAGTTCCGCGAATCGGGCATCACCGATTACGGCCCGCCGCACGGCTCCTGGGCGGACATGATCGAGGCCTGGCGCAACGACGAGTTCGCACTCGACCCCACGCGCATCACGCTGGTCTGCGGCGCCGCCGGGTTCGACGGCACGCAGTTCAAGGGCATGCTTTCGGAGAAGTTCGACATCCAGATCAACAAGACCTCGCGCAACAGCATCCTGGTGCAGACCAACATCAACAACACGCACAGCGATGCGGCGTTGCTGATCAAGGCGCTGGCGGATGTCTCGCGCGACATCGAGTCGCGCCTGGCGCAGGAAGGCAAGTCGGGCCGCGACGTGTTCGATGCGCGCGTGAAGTCGCTGATGAAGGACGTCCCGGACCTGCCGAACTTCAGCCGCTTCCACGACGGCTTCCGCGACAACGCGAAGGCGAAGAGCAACGAGGGCCACATGCGCCCCGCGTTCTTCATGGCCTACGACGAGGACAACTGCGAGTTCGTGCGGTTGGCCAGCGACGAAGTCGACAAGCGGCTCAAGGAAGGTCCCGAAATGGTCTCGGCCAACTTCGTGATCCCGTATCCGCCCGGCTTCCCGATCATGGTGCCGGGCCAGGTGATCACCGGCGACACGATCACTTACATGCGCAAGCTCGATGTAAAGGAAATCCACGGCTACCACGCCGCGCAAGGCCTCAAGTTGATCAAGCCGTCCGCGCTTTCGGGACGAACCCACACCTCCAACCAGTAAGGAGGACGCGCCATGCAAGGCTTCTTCCAGTTCCTCGCGGACAACCCGTACATCCTGCTGTTCTTCACCGTCGGCATGGCGGTGTGGGTCGGCAAGTTCTCGGTCAAGGGCTACGGACTCGGCATGGTGGCCGCGGCCGTCGTCGTCGGCGCCGCGCTCGCCACGTGGGCCTCGACCTACGGTGTGAAGTTGCAACTCGACAACTTCGCCAAGTCGCTCTTCTACTATTTGTTCATGTACGGCGTGGGGTTGCGCGTCGGTCCGGCGTTCTTCAACAGCCTGAAGAAGGACGGCATCACCTTCACCATCCTCGCGGTGATCTGCGCGGTCCTGGGCCTCGGCCTGGTCGTGCTGACGTCGAAGTGGTTCGCACTGCCACCGGGCGCCGCGGGTGGCGTGCTCGCGGGGTCGCAAACGATGTCCGCGGCGATCGGTACCGCGGAGATGGCCGTGGAGCAAGGCGCGTACAAGATGCCGCCGGGGTCCACCGCTGAACAGATCTCCGGCATGATCGCGCTCGGTTACGGCGTGACCTACATCTGGGGCACGGTCGGCATCATCCTGGTGTGCAAGTACCTGCCGCGCTGGTGGGGCGTGGATGCGCGCAAGGCCGCGAAGGAATACGAAGCGGCGCACGGCGTCCGCAACGTCGACGATGCGGGCATCACCGGGTATCGCGCCGGTGGACTGCGTGCGTATCGCCTCGACAATCCTTCGACCTCCGGGCAGAGCATCGCGCAACTGCGCAAGGTGTATCCGCAGTATCGCGTCGCCAATGTCGTGCGCGACGGCGCGGCGCTCGGCGCCGATCCGGACATCGTCCTGCAGAAGGGCGACGTCATCGCGCTTGGTGGGCGTCTTGAAGACCTCACGGCGAACCTCGGATTGATCGGTGCGGAAGTCCCGGATGCCACGGCGCTGAACATCCCGCTCGACCAGGCTGAAGTGCTCGTCACCAACAAGGCGCTGGAAGGCAAGCCGCTGGTGTCGTTCGCGCAGGAAGCCTTCGCGGGACAAGTGGGCATCAGCCGAATGGAACGCAGTGGCGAACCCTTGCCGCTCGGCACGGACACCACGCTCAAGCGCTTCGACGTGCTGTACCTGACGGGCCTGAAGAGCGCGGTCGACAAGATCGCCGCCCAGTTCGGCCAGATCGCGCGGCCGAGCACGTCGACGGACCTGCTGACGCTGTCCGCGGGCATGGTGGTCGGCCTGCTGATCGGCAAGATCAACGTGCCGGTCGGCGACTTCTCCGTCGGTCTCGGCAACGCGGGTGGACTGCTGCTGTCGGGCATCCTGGTCTCCTCGGTCGTTTCGCGCCTGCGTTTCTTCGGCAGCACGCCGAATGCCGCGCGCAACATCCTCGAAGACCTCGGCCTGGTCACGTTCATCGCGATCGTGGGCATCAACGCCGGTGCCACGCTGCTCGAGCAGCTGACCGGTGCGGTCGCCCTGAAGATCTTCCTCGCCGGCTTCATCGCGAGCACGATCCCGCCGTTCGTGACCTGGGCGATCGGGTACCACTTCTTCAAGATCAACCCGGCGGTGCTGATGGGTGGCGTGGCGGGCTCGCGCTCGCACTCCGGCCCTGCCCGCGAGGCAGCGAAGGAGATCGACAGCACCGTGCCGTGGGTGGGCTTCCCGGTCGGTTACGCGGTGTCGGGCGTGCTCTACACCGTGTTCGGCTACTTCGCGATGGTGCTTTCGCAATGAGCGCGGCGCACGACAACGCGCGTCGCGTTGCGTGCGGACTGGCCGCGGCGGGCTTGCTCGCCACGGCCACCGCGGCCGCGCAGACGACCACGACAACGACGACCACCACGACGCCCCCGGGAGACCAGACCGAAGACTCCACCGAACAGGGCCACACCAACATCGACACCGCGTTCGGCACGCAAACCCACGACGAGTGGGTGCGCGAAACGCGCCGCAAGGCGTTCGAGGACACCGACTGGAACGTGCAGCTGCGCTCCTACTACCTGGACCGCAACAAGTACGACGACAGCGAAAGCGAGGCCTGGGCCATTGGTGGATCGGCAGGCTTCAAGACCGGTTACTTCCGCGAGCGCGTGTCCTTCGGTGCCACGGCCTATCTGTCCGCACCGCTCTACGCGCCGGACGACAAGGACGGCACGCTGCTGCTGAAGTCGGGACAGGACGGCTACGCGGTGCTCGGCGAGGCCTACGCCGAAGTGCTGTTCACCGACGACATCCGCCTCACCCTCGGCGCACGCACCTTCGACACGCCCTACATCAACAAGAACGACAGCCGCATGACGCCGAACACCTTCCTCGGCGCGGTTTTCCAAGGCCTGCACGGCGACAAGGAAACGGGTGAGTGGCGCTGGGGCGGTGGCTATATCGACAAGATCAAGGAGCGCAATTCCGACAAGTTCGTGTCGATGTCCAAGGACGCGGGCGCCGACATCGATCGCGGCGTGTACGCCGGCGGCGTGAACTACACGCGCGGCGAGGCCTCGATCGGCGCGGTGGAGTACTGGAGCAGCAATGTCATCAACATCTTCTACACGGAGGCCAAGTACGGCTTCCCGATCGTCGGCAACGCGAAGCTGAAGTTCGCTGCGCAGTTCTCCGACCAGCGCAGTGTCGGCGACAACCGCCTCAAGGGCTACGACTTCAGCGCGCAGCAATGGGGCGCGAAGGCGGAGTTCGCGGCGGGCGGTGCGTTGATCACCGCGGCCTACACGAACGCGCACGGCAACGCGGACATGCAGGCGCCCTGGAGCGGCTACCCGGGCTACACGAGCGTGCAGGTCGAGGACTTCAACCGCAACGGCGAAGATGCGTGGCTGATCCGCGGGCAATACACGTTCCCGAAGCACACCGGCATGAGCGCGTACGTGCTGTACGTGGCGGGCTCCGACCCCGACGCCGCGAGCGCTTACAAGCGTGGCGAGACGGACTACAACGTGCAGTGGTCACCGCCGGAAGGCACGCTGAAGGGATTGATGGTCCGCCTGCGCTATGCGCACGTCGCGCAAAGCGATCCCGGCGACACCGATCTCAATGATTTGCGCGTGATGGTCTTCTACGACCTTCCGCTTTGAAAAGGAGGACAGCCATGGAAACGGATCGAGTGCAGGCACCCGCGCGCCGGGACCGCAGGCTCGCGGCGATGCGCATGACCGCGCTGGCCGCCTGCGTGCTCGCGGCCATGCTCGCGCTGCAGGCGCGCGCCTCGCCGCAGACTGCGCCGCCGACGGAGTACACGTCGTCCTCGACGCAGGCGTCGTCCGCGCAGGCTTCGACCACGCAGGCATCGGCGACGAAGAACGAAGTGTTTTCCAAGGACGAGATCGCACAGATCGTCGCCCCCGTGGCGCTGTATCCCGATTCGCTGCTGGCGCAGGTGCTGATGGCGTCCACCTACCCCGGCGACATCGCCGATGCGGCGGCGTGGTCCAAGGCGCACGACAAGGTGAAGGGCGACGACGCGGTGAAGGCCGTCGCGCAGGAACCCTGGGATCCCAGCGTGCAATCGCTCGTCGCCTTCCCGCAGGCCCTGCAGATGCTCGGCTCGGACATCGCCTGGGTGCAGAAGCTCGGCGATGCCTTCCTCGCGCAACCCAACGACGTGATGGCGATGGCGCAGGAACTGCGCAGGAAAGCGCAGGATGCCGGCAACCTGAAGTCGAACGAATACCAGAAGGTCATGCAGGAGCCCACGACGGTGCCGGGATCGTCGGAGAAGACGATCGTCATCGAATCCACCAATCCCGATGTCATCTACGTGCCTTCGTACAATCCGACCACCGTGTACGGCACCTGGGGCTATCCGTATTACCCGCCGTACTACTACCCGCCGTCCGCGTATTGGTATCCGGGCGCGGCGTTCGGCGCCGGCCTCGCGTGGGGCATCGGCATCGGCATCTCGGTCGGGATCTGGGGCGACTGCAACTGGGGTGGCGGCGACATCAACATCAACAGCAGCCGCTACAACGAGTTCAATCGCAACATCAATCGCGGCGACCGTCAGATCGGAGACCGAGGCAACGGGAAGTGGCAGCACGATGGATCGCGCCGCGACGGCGTGCCCTACCGCGACCAGGCCAGCCGCGACAAATACGGCAATCGCCAGGCCGGCGGTGAAGGGCGCGATCGCTTCCGCGGCGAAGACGCCGGACGTTCGCAGCAACGCGACCAGGCACGATCGCAGATGGAACGCCAAGGCTTCGAGCCTGCGCGCAACAACCAGCAGGCGCGCGATCGCGCATCGACGGCGCAACGCGATCCGCGTTCATCGCAGATCGGCGGCGGCGGCGTGAATCGCGGGCCGGGCGGGTCGGCCTCGCCGTCATATCGCCAGAACGGCGCGAACAACATGGGCTCGCGCGATGCGGCGCGGGGTTCCGGTGGCGGCGGCTACAACGGGTCGTACAGCGGATCCCGCAACAACGCGTTCTCGGGCGCGAGCAATTCGGGTGCCTCGCGGCAGGCGGCCAGTCGCGGTCGTTCTTCGGGGTCCAGCATGTCGCGCGGCGGCGGCGGCGCCGGGCGATCGATGAGTCGTCCCTCGCGGGGCGGCGGTGGAGGGCGGCGTCGATGAACACGAAACGGACTCTTCGAATGGCCCTGCTCGCGGCGATGGCGTGCGCATTGCCCGCCTTCGCACAACAGGCCTATCCCACGCCGGAAGCCGCGGGCGATGCGCTCGTCGCCGCGCTGGGCACGACCAAGGCGGACGAAGCGAAACTCGCCAGCCTGCTCGGCAACGACTGGCACGACTACGTGCCCGAAAACAGCGTCGACCGCGAAGACGTCGATGCCTTCCTGAAGAAGTACCAGGAGTCGCACAAGTACCAGGCGGGCGCCAATGGCGAGATGACCCTCGTCGCCGGAAAGGACGACTGGGAACTCCCCGTGCCGCTGGCGAAGGGCAGCGACGGTTGGCATTTCGACATGAAGGCAGGCGCGAATGAAATCCGCCTGCGTCGCATCGGCCGCAACGAACTCGATGTCGAACAGGCCGTGCGCGCCTACCAGGATGCACAGCTGGATTACGCCGAATCCGACCACGACGGCGACGGCGTGCTCGAGTACGCGCAGCAATTGGTGAGCACCGACGGCAAGCACGACGGCTTGTACTGGGCCCCCGACGATAGCGGCGAGATCAGTCCTCTGGGTCCGCTGTTCGGCGACGACACGCCGAAGGGCGACTACCTCGGTTACCACTACCGCATCCTGAAAGCGCAGGGTCCGTCCGCACCGGGTGGTCAGTACGGCTACATGCTGGGCCAGAACATGAGCCGCGGCTTTGCGCTCGTCGCGTGGCCGGCCAAGTACGGCGATACCGGCGTGATGACCTTCATGATCGGCCACGACGGCCAGGTGTTCGAACGCGACCTGGGGCCGAAGACCGAAGACCTCGTGCGCGCGATGGCGAAGTACGACCCGGACAGCGCGTGGAAGGAAGTGCCGGATACGCCGCCGCTCGCGGCGCACTGAGTGGATCGGGCGGCCGTCCATGCGACGGCCGCTTCCTTTTAGGGCGAGCGCCCTTCCCAACGCGCCTTCGGCACGACCTTCGCCGACTCGGGATCGCCTTCGTAATGCGGCGTCATGATCTGCACGTTCGCATCGTTGAACGCATCCTGGATCTGCGCGTGCAACTCGCTCAGGATGGGCCAGCGCTGCTGCACGTCGGCGATGCGCACGCGCAAGCGATACTCGATGCCGAAATCCGAAAGCGCGGTCTGCAGCACCAGCGGCGGCGGGTCGGCCTGCACGCCCTGCGTGGCATTCGCGGCCTGCAGCAGCAAGCGCGTGACCTGTCGCCACGCTTCGTCGTAACCGATCACGACGACGGCCTGCAGCCACATCCCCGGGCCATCGGCGGCGCGCGAGAGATTCTCCAGCCGATCTCCGAGCAGCACGTTGTTGGGAAAGCTGACTTCCACGCCCATCGGCGTGCGGATGCGCGTGGTGAACAAGCCGATCTGCTGCACGATGCCTTCGACATCGCCCGCGCGCACGACATCGCCGACCGCCATCGTGCGTGAATACAACAACGTGAAGCCGCCCGCCGCCTGCCCCACGATGCTCGATGCACCGATCGACACCATCAGACCGACGAACACGCTCAGGCCCTTGAACGCATCCGTCCCCGCGCCCGGCAGGTAGGGATAGGCCATCGCGATCGCGAACAACCAGATGATGACGACCACGATCTTGCGCGTGGGCTCGGCCAGCTGCGAATCGATGCCGATGAACTGGAAGCGCCCGTGCTGCACGCCTTGGAAGGTGACGCTGATGGTCTGCGCGACGAGACGGCCGGCGAGCAGGATGACGAACGCGGTGATCAGGCCCGGAATCGAATGCAGGATGGCGCTGCCCCACCGGCCGAGGCGCCCGCTCATCCACTCGGTCATCGCACCCGCCCACGGCTGCGTGTACGAGAAGTGCGAGAAGCAGAAGCGCAGCCACTCCTCCATCACGACGATCACGAAGACCCAGGCGATGAAGCGCCCGAGCCCCCGTCCGCTCGCCGCGAACGCCATGGCCACCTGCCGCGTGTTCGGGCTGGCGATCTTCGACAGGCGTGCTTTCACATAGGCGTCGACCTGCCGGCGGATGCGCACGGCGATGAAGCGGAACAGCCACAGCACGACCAGCGCGATGAGCGTGGCGATCACCATCCAGCCGATGCCGCGCAGCACGCGCTGCGGTGCGCGCGCCGTTTCCGCGGCCTGCACCGCATCGTTGAGGTGCGTGAGGATTTCGGCGCGCGCTTGGTCCATCGTCTGGCCTTCCAGCGTGTCCAAGTCGCCGGGCGTCACGACGGCGACGAGTTGCCCGTCGAGCAGGACGATCAGGCCCTGCGGCGCCATCTGGTAGCTGGCCTTCGCAACGCCGGGTTCTTCGACGATGCGCTCGATGTTGTCCTCCGCCGCGCGGGCGCGCCGCTCGGGCGGGTTGCCGAGGAAGCGCGAACGGAAGGTGACGATGTCGCGGTTGAAGAAATGCGCGGTGGCGGTGGCGGCCGGCGCCTGCACCGTGGCGGGTGCAGCCATGGTCGTCGCCGGCGCGGCGGCATGCGCGAGGCCGCAGGCGAGCGCGAACACCGCGAGCACGCGGCGGACGAAAGCGATGGGGGCATGCACGGTCATGGCAAAGGAGCCAACGCGACCCGGCCGCTTTCACGGCCGACCGCCCGGCGCCTGCCGACCCGCGGGGTTACAAGCCTTTCGCCGCCTCCGCCACGGCGCGGAACAGCGCCCTGCCCTTGTTCATCGTCTCCTCCCATTCCTTTTGCGGATCGGAGTCGTGGACGATGCCCGCGCCGGCCTGCACGTGCAGGCGGCCGTCCTGGATGACGGCGGTGCGGATGGCGATGGCGGTGTCGGCATCGCCGTTCCAGCCGATGTAGCCGACGGCGCCGGAATACACGTTGCGCTTGATCGGCTCGAAGTCGCGGATCACTTCCAGCGCGCGCACCTTCGGCGCGCCGCTCACCGTGCCCGCGGGGAAGGTCGCGCGCAGCACGTCCGCGTAAGACAGGCCATCCAACAGTTCGCCCGTCACTTCGCTGACGATGTGCATCACGTGGCTGTAACGCTCGATCACGAACTGCTCGCCCACCACCACCGTGCCCGGCTTCGACACGCGACCGACATCGTTGCGGCCCAGGTCGATGAGCATCAGGTGTTCGGCGCGCTCCTTCGGATCGGCCAGCAACTCGGCTTCCAGCGCCGCGTCTTCTTCCTGCGTGCGGCCGCGCGGACGCGTGCCTGCGATCGGACGCACGGTGATCTCGCCGTGTTGCAGGCGCACGAGGATCTCGGGCGAGGAACCCACGACCTGCGTGCCGCCGACGTCGAGGAAATACATGTAGGGCGAGGGATTCAAGGCGCGCAGCGCGCGATACACATCCACCGGGCGCGCCTGGAACGGCACCGACAGGCGCTGCGAGAGCACGACCTGGAAGATATCGCCCGCGCGGATCAGCGCCTTGCTCTTCTCCACCGCGTCGATGAAGCCTTCGCGCGTGAAGCCGGAGACGAAGTGGCTTTCGTCCAGCGCCGCAGGCACCAGCGTTTCGGGATACGCCGTCCCGCCGTGGCGGAGGCGATGCGTGAGCGCATCCAGTCGGCGGTTCGCGCGCGCCCACGCCTGCGGCTCGGCCGGGTCCGCGTGCACGATCAGGTACAGGCGGCCCTTGAGGTTGTCGAACACCGCGAGCTCTTCGCTGAGCATCAGCAGGATGTCGGGTGTGCCCAGCTCGTCCGGCTTGTCGTTCGCATCGGCCAGGCGCTCTTCGATGTAACGCACGCATTCGAAACCGAACCAGCCCACCAGCCCACCGGTGAATCCCGGCAGCCCCTGCAATGCCGGCACGCGGTGCTCCGCACGCAGGCGCTCGACTTCGGCGAAGGGGTCCTCGACGTCGCGCATGCCCGCGAGTTCGCCGTGCTCGGTGACATACAAGGTGTTGCCCGCGAAGGCATACACGCGCCGCGCCGGCAGTCCGATGATCGAGTAACGCCCGAAGCGTTCGCCGCCTTCGACCGATTCGAACAGATAGGTATGCGGACCGTCCGCGAGCTTGAGGTACACGGACAAGGGCGTGTCGAGATCGGAGAACACCTCGCGCACCACGGGGATGCGCGTGTAACCCGCGTCGGCGAACTGCTGGAATTGTTCGAGGGAAATGGTCACGCGGGCGTCACACCGGTCCGGGAGAATCGAAGGCCATCGCAAGGACGACGGACGGAAGCAGGATCGCTTCCACGAGGGCCGATGCCGCAAGGCATCGGCCTTTGCTTTTTTACTTGCGCGTGGCGGCGACCGCGTCCTTCATGCGCTTCACGACATCGGCGTATTCGGCCTGGCCGAAGATCGCCGAACCGGCGACGAAGGTATCCGCGCCCGCACGGGCGATCTCCGCGATGTTGTCCGGCTTCACGCCGCCGTCGATTTCCAGGCGGATCGGCTTGCCGGTGGCATCGATGCGTTCGCGGATGCGGCGCAGTTTTTCCAGCGCCGAGGGAATGAAGGCCTGCCCGCCGAAGCCGGGATTCACCGACATCACCAGCACCATGTCGAGTTCTTCGAGGACATAGTCGAGCACGTCGATCGGCGTCGCCGGATTGAGCACCACGCCCGCCTGGCAGCCGTGCGACTTGATCAACTGGATCGTGCGGTGCACATGGCGACTTGCTTCGGGATGGAAGGTGATCATCGACGCGCCGGCCTTCGCGAAGTCCGGGACGATGCGGTCGACCGGTTCGATCATCAGGTGCACGTCGATCGGCGCGGTCACGCCATGCTTGCGCAGCGCTTCGCACACCAGCGGGCCGATGGTCAGGTTCGGCACGTAGTGGTTGTCCATGACGTCGAAGTGGACCCAGTCGGCGCCGGCGCGCAGGACGTTGTCGACCTCCTCGCCGAGCTTGGCGAAGTTCGCCGAGAGGATGGACGGGGCGATCACAGTCGATTGCATGGCGTCAGGGTCCGTAGCTTGGGGTCAGCGGCGCTTGCGCAGCGCCTGGATGCGGTCGTAGGCGGCATTGATCTCGCCGGCGCGGGCGGCGGCCTGGCGTTGCAGGTCGCTGGCCGCGTTGGCGAGGCGGTCGGGGTGGTACTGGGCGATCAGGCGGCGGTAGGCCAGGTCGATCTCCGAATCCGTGGCTTCCTCGGTGAGGCCGAGCACCCGGTACGGGTCCTCCTTCGGGCCGCTGAACCAGTCGCGATCCAGCGCATGGCCGATCAGCAGGCCGATGAGGAGCCCGAGCAGCGGGTTGGACCGCAGGAGCGCGGCCCCGGCGAAGGCGCCGAGCAGCTTTCCGTACCAACGATTCATGCGCGCAGTCTACAGGCGCGCAGCCGGGGGCCGGCGTACACTACGGCGCCCTGCGTCAGAGTGGCTGCGCTTGGCGATGTCCTTGTCGACCCGACCCTCCCTCCTCCAGGCCGACCTGCCCGGGCTCAAGCTCCGGCACCGCGGCAAGGTGCGCGACGTGTTCGAGCTGCCGGGCGACCGGCTGCTGATCGTGGCGACCGACCGCCTTTCGGCCTTCGATGTCGTGCTCCCCGATCCGATCCCGGGCAAGGGCGAGATGCTCTGCCAGATCAGCAACTTCTGGTTCGACAAGACCAGCGCGCTCATGCCGAACCATCTCACCGGCGTGGACGTGGCGAGCGTGCTGCCCGCGGGTGTCGATGCCTCGCTGTATGCGAAACGCGCCGTGGTCACCAAGCGCCTGAAGCCGGTGCCGGTGGAAGCGATCGCGCGCGGTTACCTGATCGGCAGCGGCTGGAAGGATTACCAGCGCACCGGGCGCGTCAGCGGCATCGCGCTGGCCGACGGCCTGCGCCAGGCGGAACAACTGCCGCAACCGATCTTCACCCCGTCGACCAAGGCCGCCGTGGGCGACCACGACGAGAACATCGACTTCGACACGATGGTGCGCATCGTCGGCGCCGACCTCGCCGAGCAGGTGCGCGACGCCACGCTGCGCCTGTACGAATATGCACGCGACCATGCCGCGGCGCGCGGCATCATCCTGGCCGACACCAAGTTCGAATTCGGCACCGATGAAGACGGTCGCCTGTACGTGATGGACGAAATGCTCACGCCGGATTCCTCGCGCTACTGGCCTGCCGACGAATACAAGGTGGGCATCAGCCCGCCGAGTTACGACAAGCAGTTCGTGCGCGATTACCTGGAACAGGTGGGCTGGGACAAGACGCCGCCGGGCCCGCGACTGCCGGCCGATGTCATCGAACGCACGCGCGCGAAGTACGCCGAGGCGCTGCAGCGCCTGGCCGGGATCTCGGTCGACTGATCACAACGGGAGGCGCCATGGACACCGTGCATGACGACAGCGCTTTGCAGGCGCGCCCCATCGACCGTTGGTTCGACAGTTATTCCGGCGACCACCGCAACACCATCAACCAACGCATCCACGTGATCGCCGTGCCGGCGATCCTGTGGAGCGTGATCGCGCTGCTGTGGTGCATCCCGGTTCCGCCGGGCGGCTGGTTCCGCCCCGGCATCTTCGCGGGCCTGGCGATGGTGGCCGCGGCGATGTTCTACCTGAAGGCCTCGCGGATGCTGGGGCTGTGGATGGTCGCGGTGTTCGTCGTCATGGGCGCGGTGACGTGGTGGCTGTATGCCGCCTTCGGTGCGCGCACGGTGTTGTCGCTGGCGATCGGCGTGTTCGTCGTCGCCTGGATCGCACAGTTCATCGGCCACAAGTTCGAAGGGCGCAAGCCCAGCTTCCTCACCGATCTCACCTACCTGCTGATCGGTCCCGCCTGGGTGGTCGCCAAGGGCCTGCGCAAGCTGGGCATCGCGTGGTAAACGGCGCGCAGGGCGGCGGCCTGCGCGGCCGCGATCTCGCGCTCGTGCTCGTGATCTGCGTTGCATGGGCCTGCAACTTCCTGACCTCCGCCTTCGCGCTGCGCGAGATTCCGCCGTTCCTGTTCACCGCGGTGCGACTGTCGATCCTCGCGCTCGCGCTCGTCTGGTTCGTGAAGGCACCGCCGGCCGGACAGTGGCCGCGACTGATCGCGGTGGCGCTGTGCAACGGCGTGCTGCATTTCGGATTGAGTTTCTGGTCCTTGCACTTGGCCGGCGATCTCGCCTCGCCTGCGATCGCGATGCAGAGTTACGTGCCCATGGCGGCCCTGCTCGCGTGGTGGTTGCTCGGCGAACGTTTTGGTTGGCGCACGGGCCTGGCGATCGCGATCAGCTTCGCGGGCGTGCTGGTGCTCGGCTTCGATCCGATCGTGCTCGATTCGCCGATCTCGCTCGTGCTGATGCTGGTGTCCGCGGTGTTCCTGGCGATCGGCACCGTGCTCATGCGCGGGCTGAGCGGCGTCAACATGATCAGCCAGCAAGGCTGGACGGCGATCATCAGCGTGGTGCCGCTGCTGTTGCTGAGCACCGTGTTCGAACCGGGCAACTGGCATGCGCTGCGCGAGGCCACGTGGATCGGCTGGGGCGGCGCGGTGTATTCCGCGGTGTTCGCCTCGATGCTCGGGCACGGCTTGTATTACGTGCTCGTGCAGCGCCATCCGGTCGCGCAGGTGACGCCGTGGCTATTGCTCGCGCCGATGCTCGCGGTCGTGCTCGGCCTGGTGTTCTGGGGCGACCATCCGGGCCCGCGCCTGTGGATCGGCGGCGCGATGGTGCTCGGCGGCGTGCTGATCATCGCGCTGCGCGCGCTGGCGAAGATGCGGCCCTTGCAGGTGCCGGAAGAGATCTGACGGGTCAGCGGCCCGTGCGGAGGTCGCGCAGCAATCCGTTGAGCCAGGTCGCGCTGTCCATCTCGCGGCCATCGGCCAGGCGCACGCGATAGGGCTTGCCGCTCATCGAGGATCGGGAACCGAGCACGTCGATGAACTGTTCCGGCGTGCGCACCTTGGCGCCCGCGGCCTCGCGCTTGCGCTGCAGGTGCGCGGCGGCTTCGGTCGCGGTGTATTCGCTGCCGTTGCGGATGAAGACGACGCCCTTTGCGTGGGCGACGCGATCGATCAGGGCATCGATCTCCGCGGCGGGCGTGCGCGCGCTGGTCGCAGCGGGTTGGGCGGCGTGCGACGCGAACGGCAGGCCGGCGAGGAGTGCGGCAATCAGGATGAAGGTGCGCATGCGGGGAGTCTGCGGGCGCGTGTTCAACGCTGCATGAACATCGCCGCGGTCGGACGGAAGGCGCGGGGCGCGTAGCCGAAATCCTGTTGCGCGGGCGCGAGGTCGAACACCAGGTCGCTGCGCATGCGGGCGACGGCGGCATCGCCGAAACCGCCGATGCGCCCCATCGCGTGGGCGCCGAGCAGGGCGAGGCCGAACAGGGGGCCGGGAACTTCGTACAAGGTCGGGGGCGGATCGAGGACCGCGAGCACGCGTTGCACCATGTCGCGGTAGGCGAGGCGTTCGCCCCCCGGCAAGGCATAGGCCTTCCCACCCGCGGCCGGCGCATCGCACGCGGCGAAGGCGGCCTGCGCGAGGTCGGCGACATGCACGGGCTGGCGCAGCCCCTTCGCACCGCGCGGCAGCACGAAGCGACCCCAGCGATGCGCGAGCGATGCGATGCGCGTGAGCGTGTGGTCGCGGCCGACGCCGTACACGAGCGTGGGGCGCAGCATCGTGGCCTGCGCGCCGACCGACGCAGCGCGATCGAACACGCGGCGCTCGCCCTCGCGCAGCCGTTCGGCGACTTCGCGTTCCTTCGGATCCGACGATCCGCGCTTCACGTCGATGCTCGTCGATCCGAAAGCCACCACGCGCGGGCATTCGATCGCGGCCCGCGCATACCACTGCGCGAATGCGTCCAGCGGCCCGCAACTGAAGATCGTATCGACCTCGCGCGGCGCGCCATCGAACGCAGGCAGGCTGCCTTCCAGCCAATGCAGGCCCGGGCGATCGCGCTGCGCGTGTCGCGACACGGCGGTGACGCGCCAGCCATCCGCTTCCAGCAGATCGATCAGCGGCTCGCCGATCTGTCCGGTCGCGCCGAAGACGAGGGCATGCCGCACCTCAGGGCTCCGCGCGCTCGGGCAGCACGGCGCGCAACCACGCGATGCCGAGCACGGCCGAGATGACCGAAGCGACGAAGATGCCGAGCACGGCTTCCTCGTAGCGCACCGCGTCCACGTAGGCCAGCGAACCGATGAACAGGCTCATCGTGAAGCCGATGCCGCACAACAGGCCCAGGCCGAGCATCGCGCGCACGTCCATGCCGCGCGGGAACGGCGCCCAACCCAGCGCGCGCAAGGCGAGCGCGGCGCCGACGATGCCGATCGGCTTGCCCACCAGCAGGCCGAGCGCGATGCCCAACGGCAACTTGTCGAACGCCTGCGAGACTTCCAGGTCGCCGAATTCGAGCCCGGCATTGAAGAACGCGAACACCGGCAGGATCGCGAAGGCGACCCACGGATGCAGCGCGTGCTCCAGCGTTTCCAGCGGCGAGTGCTCGGTGGCATCGTCGATCTTGTTGCGCTTGTCGACATGCGGAATGAGCAGGCCGGTGGCGACGCCGGCCAGCGTGGCGTGCACGCCGGATTTCAGCACGCACACCCACAGCACCGCGCCGATCGCCAGGTAGGGCACCAGCGATTTCACACCCAGGCGGTTCATCGCGAACATCGACACGATTGCCGCCACCGCGAGCGAGAGCGCCCACACCGACAGGCCATGCGAATAGAAGACCGCGATGATCACGATCGCGATCAGGTCGTCGACCACCGCGATCGTCGACAGCAACAGCTTCATCCCGATCGGCACGCGCGAGCCAAGCAGGGCGAGCACGCCCAGTGCGAACGCGATGTCGGTGGCCGTCGGCACGGCCCAGCCGCGCATGGCCGAGGAGTCTTCGCTGTTGAGCGCATAGAAGATCAGCGCCGGCACGGCGACGCCCGCCACGGCGCACACCATCGGCATGATGACCTGCGCGCGCCCGGCGAGTTGCCCGCCCACCATTTCGCGCTTGATCTCCAGCGCGACGAGCAGGAAGAAGATCGCCATCAGGCCGTCGTTGACCCACAACAGCAAGGGCTTGGCGATGCCCACGTTGCCCGCGCTGACTTCCACTGGCAGGTCGAGCAGCGCGTGGTAGGTCTCGCGCCAGGGCGAATTGACGAAGAGCAGCGCGACCACGGCCGCGACGATCAGGACGATGCCGCCCGCCGCCTCGTAGCGGAAGAATTCGGCGAACGCGCGCATGGCGCGTGCGAGGACGGGCGCGGGGACGTTCGATGCGGTCATGCGCGGGAGTCTAACCGCGACCCGACGCGATCAAAGCGACCTCGCTACCAGCACGAACGCAAGCCATGCCGCGTAGGCAACGACCAGGATGCCGCCTTCCAGCTTGCTGATGCGCAGGTCGCCGCGCAGCATCGGATACAGCGCGAGTGCGAAGACCACGGCCGCGGGCATTTCGAAGGCGACGAAGGACGCAGGCAGGGGCAAGGGACGAAACGCCGCCATGCCGCCGAGCACGAGCGTCAGGTTGCACAGGCTCGATCCGATCACGTGGCCGACGACCAGTTCACCCTGCCCGCGCCGCGCCGCGAGTACCGCCGCCGCGATTTCCGGCAGCGCCGTGCCGATGGCGACCGGCACCAGGCCCGTGAGGAGCGGTCCCATGCCGAGCGAGGCGCCGACTGCAGGCGCGCTGGACACGATCCACTTCGCGCCGTAGCAAAGCACGATCGCCGCGATGACGAATCGCGCGATGTTCATGCCGAGTCCGCCGCGCGTCTCGGAGTATTCGTCGAGCACCTTGCGCACTTCGTCGCTGTCGCTGCGCGAACGCGCGAAGGCGAAGGCCACGACGGCGACGAACGCGAGCAACAGCAGCATGCCGTCCATGCGCGACAGCACGCCGTCGTAGCCCAGCCCGATCGTCGCGATGCCGAGCACGATGAAACAGACGAGCAGCGGCGACAGCGCGCGCCAGCGCACGACCAGCGGCGCGGTGAGCGCGGCCAGGCCGAGGGTCAGGCCGAAGTTGACGAGGTTGCTGCCGACCGCGTTGCCCAGCGCCAGCGACTGCGCGCCGACGAAGGCCGCGCGTGCATTGACGACGAGTTCGGGAATGGAGGTCGCGAAGGCGACGAGGACCAGGCCGGTGGCGAACGGCGACAGCCCGTAGTGCTTCGCGAGCCCGTTGGCTCCCTTCACCACCGAATCGCCGCCCAGCATCAGGAACGCGAGGCCGAGCACGAAAAAACCCCAGACTTCGAACATCGGCATCCCTCCGGTGGACAAGGCGGTGCGAGTCTAACGTCAGGAACAACCTTCCACGTAATCCACCTGCGGAGGCACGCCGACGCGCCAGGCGGTCGCCTTCCCCTGCGCGTCGAGCTCGAACAGGATCACGCCCGGCCCGCCCTGCGGATCCATCGCGCGCAGGTTGAGCGCGCCTTCGACGTACTTGTGCTTCTGCTCGGTGATCGCCGGGTACAGGCGATGCAGCTCGGCCTTGTCCATGCCCACGCGACCACCGCCGGGCGCGGCGATCTCGGGAACGCGCACGTCGATGCGCCCGAGCTTCGATGTTTCCATCATGAAGGCGATGCGATATCCGCTTTCCGTGCGTGGCTGCGGGAAGAGGTAGTAGCAGCCGTTCGGTTCGGTCTGCGCGCCTTCCAGATCCCTGCCCCACGCCTGGCGGACCTGTTCTTCGCTCGCGCCCCAGGGCGCGGGGCCGAAGCCATTGAAGGTGATCGCGCCTTCGGCGGGCATGGGGCCGGTCGCGGGCGGCGCCACGGTGGTGGCTGCGGGCGCCGCGGTGGTGACGGCCGGGGGCGCGATGACCGTGGCGGCCGTGGGTGCGGCAGCGGTCGACGACGCAGGCGTCGTTGCGCTCGGGGCTTCGCGCCCCGTGCAGGCGGTGCAGGCGATGGCGAGGCTGGTCGTCAGCAGCAGGGCGCGCATTCGAATCTCCTTGGTCGAATGCGCGGAGCCTACAGGGCGCGTGTCAACGCGGCGCCACGAAGTGCTTCTTCAGACCGGTCCAGCAGTGCTGGTAGTCGCGCTGGCGGTGCGCAGCGTCCATGGCCTGTTGCGTCGGGCGGATCACCGCGCGCGTCTCGAACATGAAGGCCATCGTGTCCTTGATGACGTCGGGCTTGGCGAGGTCGGCGTTCGATGCTTTTTCGAACGTCGCCGCATCCGGCCCGTGGCCGCTCATGCTGTTGTGCAGCGAAGCGCCGCCCGGTGCGAACCCTTCTGCCTTCGCGTCGTACACGCCCGTCACCAGGCCCATGAATTCGCTCGCGACGTTGCGGTGGAACCACGGCGGGCGGAAGGTGTCCTGCGCGACGAGCCAGCGCGGCGGGAACACGACGAAATCCAGGTTCGCCGTGCCGGGCGTATCGCTCGGCGAGGTGAGCACGGTGAAGATCGACGGATCGGGATGGTCGTAGCTGATCGAGCCGATCGTGTTGAATCGGCGCAGGTCGTATTTGCACGGCGCGTAGTTGCCGTGCCAGGCCACGACGTCGAGCGGCGAATGGCCGATCGATGCGCGCCACAGGTGGCCCTGGAACTTGGCGATCAGTTCGAATTCGCCTTCGCGGTCTTCGAAGGCCGCGTTCGGCGTCATGAAGTCGCGTGGATTGGCCAGGCCGTTGCTGCCGATCGGACCGAGGTCCGGCAGGCGCACCAGCGCACCGAAGTTTTCGCACACATAACCGCGCGCTTCGCCATCGGGCAAGGCAACGCGGAAGCGGATGCCGCGCGGAATGAGCGCGATTTCCTGCGGCTCGATGTCCAGCACGCCGAGCTCGGTTTCGATGTGCAGGCGGCCCTGCTGCGGGACGATCAGCAGCTCCGCATCGGCGTCGTAGAAGTAACGATCGGCCATGTCGCGGTTGGCCGCGTACAGGTGGATGCCGACGCCATGCTGGCTCGCGGCCGAGCCATTGCCGGCCATCGTGAAGAGGCCTTCGATGAAGTCCGCCGACGCCGACGGCATCGGCAGCGGGCTCCAGCGCAACTGATCGGGGGACACCGGGCCATCGCCGAAATCATTGTGGAAGCGAGGCTGGACGAACGCTTCGAACGTTCCGTGCATCGCCGCCGGACGCATGCGATACAACCAGCTGCGGCGGTTCTCGCGACGCGGCGCGGTGAACGCCGTGCCGCTGACCTGTTCGGCATACAAGCCATGCGCCACCTTCTGCGGCGAGTTGCGCCCGACGGGCAAGGCGCCCGCGACCGCTTCGGTGGCGAACTCGTTGGCGAAGCCCGTCTGGTAACCGGTCGATTGCATCCTCGTCCCCTTCGAGTGCGTTCTTACAGCACGCCGCGGCGCATCTGGTCGCGTTCGATGCTCTCGAACAACGCCTGGAAGTTGCCTTCGCCGAAGCCTTCGTTGCCCTTGCGCTGGATGATCTCGAAGAAGATCGGGCCGATGGCGTTCTGCGTGAAGATCTGCAGCAGCTTGCGCTGCTTGGTTTCCGGGTCGGCGTCGATCAGGATCTTGTTTCGCGCCAGGCGCGGCACGTCTTCGCCGTGGTTCGGAACGCGCTGGTCGATCACGTCGAAATAGGTTTCGGGCGTGTCGAGGAATTCGACGCCCTGCGCGCGCATCGCTTCCACGGTGTCGTAGATGTTGTCCGTGAAGCACGCGATGTGCTGGATGCCCTCGCCCTTGTAGGCGTCGAGGTATTCGTTGATCTGCGACTTCGGATCGCTGGATTCGTTGAGCGGGATGCGCACGACGCCATCCGGCGCGGTCATCGCCTTGGACACCAGGCCGGTCTTCGCGCCCTTGATGTCGAAGTAGCGAATCTCGCGGAAGTTGAACAGGCGCTCGTAGTAATCCGACCACTTCTGCATGTTGCCGAAGAAGAGGTTGTGCGTGAGGTGGTCGATGAAGGTCAGGCCGAAGCCCTTCGGGTTTTGGTCCGCGCCCTGCACCGGCAGGAAGTCTTCGTACATCGAGCCCTTGTCGCCGTACTTGTCGACCAGGTACAGCATGCAATCGCCGATGCCCTTCACCACCGGCGCGTCGACGGCCTTGGACTGCGGCTTGTGCGAAATCGCTTCGCCGCCGTTGCCAAGCACGACCTTGCAGACTTCATCGGCCGGCTTCTTGAAGCGGATCGCGAAGCCGCAGGCGCTCGGGCCGTGCGCGGCCGCGAAATCGGCGGCGAAGGAATCGGGATCCTCGTTCACGAGGAAGTTGACGCCGCCCTGGCGGTACACCGTGATCGGGCGGGTCTTGTGGCGCAGCACGGCGGTGAACCCCATGCGGCGGAAGTAGTCGTGCAGCATGTCGCCCTGGCCCTGCGGCGCGGCGAACTCGACGAACTCGAACCCGTCGATCCCCATCGGGTTCTCGAAGGTGGTGACCTGCATGCCGAGGTTGGGCTGGGCGTTCATGGCATTGTTCCGGCTGAACTGAAAGGTGGCATCCTACACCCCCATAGTTTCAGATGAAACCATGAGCGCTGAACCGACCAAAACCAGCGTCCCACCCAGCCCGGAGGACCACGCCGAGCTCGACCTCGACCGGTTCCTGCCCTACCGGCTGAGCGTCCTGTCCAACCGCATCAGCCAGGCGATCGCCCGGCTTTACCAGGCGCGCTTCGGCTTCGGCATCACCGAGTGGCGGGTGATCGCGGTGCTCGGGCGTTACCCCGAGTTGAGCGCGAATGCGGTGGCCGAACGCACGGCGATGGACAAGGTGGCGGTGAGTCGTGCGGTGGCGCATTTGCTCGAGCGCGGGTTGCTGACGCGCGAGATGCACGGCGACGATCGCCGCCGTTCGGTGCTCACGTTGAGCGAGGCGGGCATTCGTATCTACGACGAGATCGTGCCACTCGCATTGGGCCGCGAGCGCAAGTTGCTCGCGACGCTGGATGCGGAGGAGCGTCGGCAGCTGGAGCGGATCCTGGAAAAACTCGCGAACGAAGGTTTGCCCGCGATGCTCGAATGACGCCGTTTTAAAAGCGTCATCGGCTCCGGGGAGGCCGGACCGACCCGCCCTCGGTTATCGCGCCTGTCGGAGCGCCTTCAAGCCGCATCCATGCAACCGGAGCTCCGCCCGGGTGGCCATCCATGGCCGCCCTGCAGTCGCGACAACCGAGTGCGTGCCGGTCCTCCACCGCGATTTGCGAGTGCGCTGCGTTAGATGCTTTTCACCGAAGCCGCAGAAGGTGAACTGCGGTGGAGGCCTGGCACACGCTCGATGGGCATGACTGCAGCCCCGCCATGGATGGCGAGGCGGGCGGAGCTCCGGTTGCATGGATGCGGCTTGGAGGCGCTCCGACAGGCGTGCCCATCGAGCGGGTGACAGGCCGTCCTTCCGAAGCCGAGGCTTTTGCTCTCCGCTACCACCGCCCCAAAACGTTCAACTCAGCCCCGGTGTAGATCACCTGGTATGCAAGCAAGCCGACTGCGAGCACCTGCTGGACGCGCCTGCTTTCCGAACGCATGCCGACGATCACGCCGACCGTCGTCGTCGTGAACCAGATCAGATACAAGGGACGAAACGCCCATGCACTGCTCTTCACCCAGGAATCGAGGATGTCCAGCACGTTGGCGACGATGATCATCGAGAAGAACCAACGCCTGTCGGCCATGAACCACGCGTAGGAATCGTCGAGGTCCTTCATGCCGCGCGGCACGAGGATCACCGCGAGCAGGAACAGCACCATCGCGTACACCAGGACGAACAGGTACAGCCCGTACGTCCAGGTCGTGCCGAGCTCGTCGAATTTGAACTCCCACCACCAGAACGACACGATCCACACGAGCACGTAAGCGGCCCACGAGAGGAAGACCACTTCCAGGTGGATCGGTTTGCCATGCCCGCGCAGCCGGTTCACCGCGACGCCGAGCGCAGCGAGGATGTGCCCGATCGCCAGGCCGACCACGATCGACACCGGCGCCATCACGTAGTCGAACTGGTTGTTCACCGCTGCCCCCGCGCAGGTCACTGCCGGGGGAACGTGATGCTCAGGCTTTCTCGGCCAACACCTTCGTTGCCGCGTTGCGCCCGGCCGCACCGCTGATGCCTGCGCCGCCATGCACGCCGTTGCCGCACAGGTACAGGCCATCGATCGGCGTGGCGTGGTTCGACCAGCCCGGCAACGGGCGCATGAAGAACATCTGGTCGAGGATCAGCTGGCCGTGGTTGAGGTCGCCTTCGGTCAGCGCGTACTCGCGTTCCAGGTCCACCGGCGTGAGCGTGCGGACTTCGCGGATCGAGGACTTCAGCGAAGGGAACTGCTCCGCCAGCGTTTCGATCGCGATGCGTTCGACTTCCGCGTGCGCGTCGTTCCAGTTGGTGCCGCGCAGTTTGTACGGCGCAGACTGCATGTGGATCGAAACGACGTCGCCTGCGGTCGTGACTTCCAGGTAGGGCTTCTGCGCGAGCTCGCCGTACTTCGCCGCGTCGAACGCGCGCTCCAGGTACTTGAGCGTCGGCGCCAATGCGAGCGTGCCCGCCGGAATGCCATGACTTCCGTCCGTGCGCAGGTGCACCTTCGCCAGCGAGCCGCGCATCTTGATCGACTGCACGTGCCAGACGAATTCGGTCGGCAGTTCGGGCGCGCCGACGAGCTTCAGCAGCGTGTTGCGCGGATCGGCGGCGGAAAACACGTTCGCCGCGCGGATCTCTTCACCGTTCTCGAGTTGCACGCCCGCCGCGCGCGAACGCTCGACGAGGATGCGCTTCACGCCCGTGGCCGTGCGCAGCTCGCCGCCGTTCGCCTTGAGCGCCGCAACCAGCGCGTTGGCGATCTGCGCGCTGCCGCCCGCGCGATGCGCCAGGCCGCCGCGGTTGAGCCAGTTGTGCATCAGCGTGTAGCCGGTGCCCGCCGACATCGAACCAAGCGTGAAGCCATGGATGCCGACCGCGGCGATGGCGGCCTTCAGTTCCTCGGATTCGAACCACTCTTCGGTGAACTCCACCGTCGACATCGACATCATGCGGATGACGCGGAACATGTCCTTGCCACCGAGGCGACGCAGGGTCCATGCGAGCTTCGCCAACGGCCAGCCCTCGGCCAGCGTGACGTGCGGCAGGCGCGGCATCGGCGTGCGATACGCAGCGTCGAGGAACGCGGCGGCGCGGTCCATGAAGGCGACGAACTCGGGCCAGCGCTGAGCGTCGTTGGCGGAGAACTGACGAATGGATTCGCGCGTGGCGGCTTCGTTCGCCGTGTCGAGCACGAGGCGGCGGCCATCGGGCAGCAGCGAGACGTAAGGCGCGGGCTTGCCGGTCGCGAGCCCGTGCTTCGCCAGGTCTAGGTCGCGCACGATGTCCGGGCGCAACTGTCCACCGGCATGCAGCGGATCGAAGGCGGCGCCGTCGAACGCTTCACCTGCGAGCTGTCCGCCCGCGCGATCGCGCCGTTCGAGCACCAGCACCTTCCTGCCGGCCTTCGCGAGGTAGTTCGCAGCGACCAGGCCGTTGTGGCCCGCGCCGACGATGATCGTGTCGTACTGCTTGTTCGCGCTCATCGTTTACTTCCAATCCTTGAGGACTTCCTGTGCGGCCAGCTTGCCGGCCGCGCCCATGACGCCACCGCCCGGATGCGCGCCGGACGCGCCGAAGTAGTAACCCGGCAGCGGCGTGCGGAAATCGGCCCATTGCGGCGCCGGGCGCAGGAAGAACAATTGGTGCAGCAGCAATTCGCCGTGGAAAATGTTGCCGCCCGTGATGCCGGCGATCATCTCGATGTCCTTCGGCGTGATCACCTGCTTGCCGACGATGGCGCGGCGGATGTTCGGCGCATAGCGCTCGATGGTGGAGATCACCGTCTCGCCGAAGGCATCGCGCTTGGCATCGTCCCAACCGCCTTCGATGTCGTAGGGCGCGTACTGCACGAAGCACGACATCACGTGGTGGCCCGGAGGCGCCATGTCGCGGTCGATCATCGAGGGGATGATCATGTCGATATAAGGGTTCTTCGCGAACTGGCCGTACTTCGCTTCATCGTAGGCGCGTTCGATGTATTCCATGCTCGGGCTGATCGAGATCGCACCGCGATGCAACGGGCCTTCGCCCGGCAGGCAGGTGAAGTCCGGCAGCTCGCTGAGCGCGATGTTGACCTTGCCGGACGAGCCGCGCACACGGAAGTTCTTGATCTGCTCGACGAACTCGCCGGGCAGGTGCTTCTGCTCGACGAACTGCAGGAAGCTGCGCTTCGGGTCGGCGGCGGAGATGACGACCTTCGCCTGCAGCTCATCGCCGTTGGCCAGCGCCACGCCCGCGGCGCGGCCGCCCTTGACGATGACCTGCTGCACGGAGGCATTGGTGCGGATCTCGACGCCGAGCGCACGCGCGGAACTCGCGATCGCCTGCGTCACGCCGCCGTTGCCGTTCTTGCAGAAACCCCAGGCGCGGAACGCGCCGTCGATCTCACCCATGTAATGGTGCAGCAGCACGTAGGCCGTGCCCGGCGAATTCGGACCGAGGAAGGTGCCGATGATGCCGCTCGCCGACTTGGTGCCCTTGAGCGGATCGAATTCGAACCAGTCGTTAAGCAGGTCCGCCGCCGACTGCGTGAGCAGCTTGGCGATCTGGTACAGCTCCTTTTCCGACAGGCTCTTCGCGTACTGGCCGACCTTGAGCATGCGCAGCATGTCGCGCGGGCTCATCGACGAGGGATCCGGCGGTACCAGGCCGAGGATCGGTTTGATCGCCTTCGCGGCGCGCGCCATCACGCGGCCGTATTCGTCGCTCGCTTCGGCATCGCGCGGCGAGTGGCGATACAGCTCCTGACGCGTCAGGTCATGGTCGTCCCATGCGGCGAGGTAATCACCGTTGTCCATCGGCGTGACCGTGCTCGGCAGCGGCAGGATCTTCAAGCCGTGCCGCGGCAGTTCGAGGTCGCGGATGATCTCCGGACGCAGCAGGCTGACGACGTAGGAGAACTGGCTGAAGCGATAGCCGGGGAACGGTTCGGCCGTGACCGCGGCGCCGCCGACGACTTCGCGGCGTTCGAGTACGCAGACCTTCTTGCCCGCGCGTGCGAGGTAGGCCGCTGCGATCAGACCGTTGTGGCCGGCGCCGATGACGATGGCGTCGTATTGGTTGCTGCTCATTTCTTCTTCCACTCCGGCTCATAGAACGGCAGCTTCACGACCTTGCCAGGCGCCTGCAGGCGCTTGTGCTCGACGGTGACTTCCATCGTCAGCGCCGTGCCGGGTTCGTAATACGGTTTCTGCAAATGCACCAGCGCGATGTAGGTCTTCAGCACCGGCGACCACGTGCTGGTCGATGCATAACCGACCTGCGTTTCACCCTGCTTCACCGGCAGGCTGCCGCGCACCGCCATCGCGGGAATCTGCGGCGGCAAACCGACCTTCGCGAACAGCGGCTCCATGCCTGCCCAATCGACTTCGAAGCCCATGAGCTTCCACGCCGAACCCGCCTTCTGTTCGCGCTCCAGCGCGCGGCGGCCGACGAAGTAACCGGGCTTGTCCAGATGCACGGCCCAATCCAGGCCCATCTCCAGCGGCGAGGATTTCTGGCCTTCGATCCACGCGTGGTTGGCCGCGGTGTAGTCGACGTCGATCATGAACAGACCAGCCTCGACGCGCGCCATGTCCATCGCGAGGATGCCGCAGGGCACGATGCCGTAGTCGCGGCCCGCTTCCATCAGCGCATCCCACACCGCCAATGCGTCGGCGACTTCCATCCAGATTTCGAAGCCGAGGTCGCCGGTGTAACCGGTGCGCGAGATCGTCACTTTCTTCCCGGCGAGCGTGTTCTCCATCACCCGGAAGTACTTCAGCTTGTCGAGCGTCTTGCCGCACACCTTGTTGAGCACGGTGCGCGCTTTCGGGCCCTGCAGGCTCAGCGCGCCCATCTTCTCGGTGACTTCGGTGATCGACACGTCCATGCCGACCGCGTTCATCGACAGCCAGCGCAACGAGGGCTCGGCCGACGTGAGCCGGAATGTCTGCTCGCCCAGGCGCGAGATCGTGCCGTCGTCGAGCAGCTTGCCTTCGTCGTCGCACCAACCGGTGTAACCGACCTGGCCGACGGCCATCTTGCCGATGTCGCGCGGCGTGAGCTTGTCGAGCAGGCGCGCGGCGTCGGGGCCTTCGATCATGTACTTCATCAAGGGCGAGACATCGATCAGCGCGACCGCGTCGCGAATCGCCCAGTACTCGCGTTCGACATGCAGGTCGTAGGAGCCGACCACGATGTGGCCGGCCCAGCGCCGCCAGTTCTGCGGCAGGCTGAGCTTCGACGTGCGCTCGTGGAAGGGCGTGTGTTTGAGCTGGAACATCGGGTTTTTGATTCCGGAATGGATCAGGGGTGTTCCGACATTTCGCAGGAACTGGTGCGGTGCGCGCGCACGGTGGGCGGCACCACGGTGAAATCGCCGGACAGCGCGTGCAGGTACCAATCGACGAAACGCTTGGGCGTGTCCTCGAATTCGGGATGTTGGGGGCCCGGCTCGAAGAAGCGCGAATTCACGCCCGCGGCATTGAGCGTCATGATCCGCTTGTCTTCCAGCGTGGTGACGTGCCACAGCCACACCAGCTTCTCGCGGTCGTAGTCGACGCCTTCCACCGCATCGCCGTTGACGAACCAAACGATCTCCATGTCCGTCTTGTCCTTCCCGAAGGGGACGTAGCGGAACAGGATGCAGTGGTCCGGGTAGTTGAGCATGTAGGTCAGCGGGCCGAGCTGGTAGTCGCCCGCGCCGCCGTCGTAACCCTTGAACTCGCCCATCAGCGGCGCGACCGGCGTGCCGTCGCGGCTGCCCGTCACGTAGCCGTCGAACAAGGCATAGCGGCTCGTGTAGACGCAGGACCCGAAGCCCGGCGCCTCGCGGAACATGCGATACAGCGCTTTTTCGATGTCGTGCACGCCGGTCTCGCGCTCGGCGCGTTCCCACATCGCACGGTTGATCGGCGCGACGACCGCTTCGCGTTCCTTGAAGGTGTGGAGCTTCGAGTACGCACGATGCGCGGTGTCGCAGTGGTAGCACTCGAGGTAGTTGCCCAGCGCGATCTTCCAGTTCGCGTCGACCGAATAGGTCTCGCGGTGCGCGATCTTCGCGTTCTCCAGGCGATACGGGCCAAGCTGCGCGTCGAGCTGCGCCAGCGCGACGTTGTAGTCGTAGGCGTCCGGATCGAAGTTGATGAAGATCAGGCCGAAGCGCACGGCCACGCGCGCCTGCTTCAGCCCGTGGTCTTCCTTGCGGAATTCCGGCATCGCATCCATGTGGCGCGCTGCGCGCAGGCTGCCGTCGGTGCCGTACACCCAACCGTGGTACGGGCAGACGAAGGTCTTGCAGCTGCCCTGTCGTTCTTCGCATACACGCGAACCGCGGTGGCGGCAGGAATTGATCAGCGCGCGGATCTCGCCATCGTTGCCGCGCGCGACGATCACCGACTCCTCGCCGATCTCGTACAGGAAGTAATCGCCCGGATTCGGGACCTGGCTGACATGCCCCGCCCACAACCAGCTCTTGAAGAACAGGTTGTCGAGCTCCTGCTGGTACACCACCGAGGAGCGGTAGAAGTACTGCATGAGGCCGGCGTCGCGGTCGCGCATCTGCACGGCCACCGCTTCGCCCATGCGGGCGTGGTTGTCTTCGCTGTCGGCGACGAAAGTGTTCATATCTTCAGGATTTTAAGCCACTGCGGCTTCGCGGCGGCGACGCAGGAGCATGAGCACGTAGAGCGGAAGGCCCGCCGCCGCGAGCACCAGGCCCAGCATGAAGGGCTCGTGGCCCAGGCCGACGAAGGCGAAGGTCGCGTAGCCGGCGCCCAGCAGCGCGATCGGCAACATCCCGCGCACGCCGGCCTTGTCGCCGCGATGCCACAGCACCGCCAGGGCGAGCGAGCAGCACAGGTACAGGGGCAGGTTCGCCGCCGTCACCACCTTGGTGAGGAAGGTGAAGCCCTCCACCAGCGACTTGCTGTAACTCATCAGGACCATGCCGGTGCCGAGCACACCGGTGACCAAAAGCGCGATCGCAGGGGCGCCGCGGCCGTTGTTGCGCGCCAGCACCTTCGGCATCACGCCGTTGACCGCCATCGTGCGCGTGAGCTCGCCGACCAGCAGCGTCCACCCGTTGAGCGCGCCGAGGCCGCTCACGACCACGAACAGCGCGAGCCAGCGCCCGACGCCCGCACCCGCGAAGCGGTCCATCACCATCGCGAACGGCGCCGTGGCGCTGGCGAGTTCTTCCTGCGGGATCAGCATCATCGGGACGGTCGACACGATGATGTAGACCACGGCGGTGAGCACCGTACCGGCGACCGTCGCGCGCGGAATGGTGCGTGCGGGGTCATGGACGCGCGAGGCCGGCACGGTGGCCGACTCCAGGCCGAGCATCGCGAACAAGGCGATCGTCGAGGCGGTGACGATATCGCCCAGGTGCACGGGCGCGGTCGGCGGATGCGCGGTGTAGACCGCCGGCTGCGTGAGCAGCAACCAGATGCCGAGCAACGCGACGGCCACCATCGGCACGAGCTTGAGCGCGGTGGTCACCACCTGCACGCGGCCGCCGGTGCGCACGCCGAACAGGTTGACGATGACGAAAAACCACAGCAGCGCCAGCGCGACCAACGCCGGCGACATCGTCGCCACGGCGGGAAACACCGAGCCGAGGTAACCGACCACGCCGGTGGCGATCGCCGCGTTGGTGATCCACAGCGACACCCAGTAACACCAGATCGACAGGAACGCGGGGATGTCGCCGAGCGTCGCGCGGATGTAACCGTAAGGCCCGTCGGACTGCGGCATCTCGCGCGCCAGGCGCGCGAAGACCCGCGCGAGCGCCACGCAACCGAGCACCGTGACCAGCCACCCGATCGTGGCATTGAACCCGTAGGGCGCCAGCGATGCCGGCAGGAGGAAGATGCCGATGCCGATCGTGTTGCCCACCACCAGCGCCGTGCACATCCAGAAGCCGAGCTTGCGCTGGCCGTTGTCGATCTCACTGCTCATTGCTTACTGCCCCTGTTGCGGCGGACCGCATTCATCCGGGCCGTCGCAGACCCGCTTGCCATTCTGGATCACGGCCTGCACGAAGCGCAGGGTCTCGATGTTGGAAAGCGGATCACCCGTGACTGCGATCACGTCCGCCGCCTTGCCCGGCGCGATGGAACCCAGCTCTTTTTCGCGCCCGAGCAGCCGCGCCCCGTTGATCGTCGCCGACTGGATGGCCTGCATGGGCGTCATGCCGTAGCGAACCATGTAGGCGAACTGGCGGCCGTTGTCGCCGTGGGGATACACGCCGCTGTCGGTGCCGTAGGCGATGTTGACGCCCGCGGCCACGGCCTTGCGGAAGCCGTCGCGCTGGGTCTGGGTGGTTTCGATGTTCTTGCGCAGCGTTTCTTCGGACCAGCCCTGCGCGCGTCCCACGGTGTCGATGTAGTCGCCGTTGTAGATGTCGGCGACGAGCCAGGTGCCGTGCTGCTTCATCAGCGCGATGCCTTCGTCGTCGATCAGCGAGCCGTGTTCGATCGAGCGAACGCCCGCGCGCACGGCGTTCTTGATGCCTTCCGCGCCATGCGCATGCGCGGCGACGAAGCTGCCGTGGCGCGCAGCCTCTTCCACGGCGGCGCGGATCTCGTCCTCGGTGTATTCCGGCGTGCCCGGTTCGGTGCCGGCGGTGAGCACTGCGCCCGTGGCGATGACCTTGATGAAGTCGGCGCCGTGGTCGAAGAGATAGTTCACCTTCGTGCGCACCTGGTCCGCGTTGTCGGCCACGCCGCGGCGGAACTCGTCCGGCACCACGGTGCCCTTCGGCAAGCCGGTGACTTCGCCGCCGCCTCCGGTACGCGTTATGTAGGCGCCCGCCACGAACATGCGCGGCCCGGGGATGTCCCCGGCCTTGATCGCATCGCGCAACGCCACGTCCGCGAAGCCGCGGTACACGCCGACATCGCGCACGGTGGTGAAGCCCGCGCGCACCGTGTCCCACGCGTTCTTCGCGCCGATGAAGGCATCGCGCACCGGCGTGCTTTTCAGGGGAAGACTTGGATCCTTGGTCTGGATCTCGTCGGCGATGTGCGTGTGCATGTCCATCAGGCCGGGCAGGACCGTGTACTTCGTCCAGTCGATGACCTTTGCGTCGCGGCCGGCGGCGTCGGACCACGGCGTCACGCTGACGAACTTCCCGTCTTCGATGCGGATGGCGCGATCAGTCAGCACCTCGCCCTTGTCGACATCGACCATGCGGCCGGCGTGGATGACGATCGGTTGCGCGGCGAAGGCGCTGGTGGACAGCGTGGCCGCGATGGCCAGCGCGAGCGTGGACAGCAGTCTGGTATTCATTTTTTCCCTGGAGAGTAACGGCCGTACTGCTTGAGGAGGCGCACCAGCGCATCGTGCGGGATCGCCTTGGCGTAATGCCCACCTTCGCCGCGCATGTCGCGGGCGGCGACCATCGCGTTGACGATGGCTTCCTCCGTTGCCTGCACGGTGCCTTCGAACAGGCCATCGAGGTGATCGTTCCCGATGAATTGGGCCTGGTTGATGTCGGCGCCCGCGGCCGCCGCGGTATTGGCGGTCGAGAACGCAACGAAGATGTCACCCGAACCGTTGCCCGCGTAGCTGCCCATGCGCGCCAGCCCCATGCCCGCGCGCTTGGCGATGCGCTTGAGCTGGTGCGGCAGCAACGGCGCGTCGGTGGCGACGACAATGATGATGGAGCCCGTGTCGCCGCCTGGAAGCGCGTGGCCCGCGCTCGCGAGCGCCGGATCGGTGTACACGCGATCCGCGCGCAGTTTCTGGCCGACCGGCACGCCGGCAATGCGCAGCGTGTCGCGCACGCCGTAATTGGCCTGCACGAGCACGCCGACGGTGTAAGTCGACTTGCCGTCTTCGGACGGGATGCGGCGCGAGGCCGTGCCGATGCCGCACTTGAACTCGTGGCAGATCATGCCGGTGCCGCCGCCGACGTTGCCTTCCGCCACGTCGCCATCGTTCGCCTCGCGCAGGGCCTGCGCGACGTGTTCGGGCTTCACGTGGAAGCCGTTGATGTCGTTGAGGTGCCCGTCCCAGGTTTCCGCGACCACGGGCAGCGACCACCAGTAGCCGCTCGCATCCGCACCGCCGGCTTTCACGCGCTCGGCGATCACGGCATCGCGCACCACGCCGACGCTGTGCGTGTTGGTCAGCATCACCGGGCCTTCGAGCTGCCCGGACTCCTCCAGCCATGCGGTGCCGGTCATCTCGCCGTTGCCGTTGAGCGCGAACCAGCCGCCGAAGACCGGCGTGTCGAAGCTGCCATGGCCGCGCGGCAGGATCGCGGTGACGCCGGTGCGCACCTTGTGCCCGTCGGCGAGATCCTCGATGAGCGTGACCTGCCCGACCGTGACGCCCGCGACATCCGTGATCGCATTGCGCGTGCCGGGCGTGCCTTCGAAGGGAACGCCGAGTGCGCGCGCGCGTTCGGCGGCGAACGCGGACATGCTCGCCGCAACGGCGATGGCCAGCGTGAGGACGCGCAGGCGCATGTGCATCACTGGGCTCCCTTCAGGAATCGCGAATACCAAGCGAGGTTCCGCATCATGCGGTCTTTCAGGTAGCTCGGCACGGTGAGGCCGTGGCTTTCGCCCGGATAGACGACCAGCTGCGTCGGCACGTTGCGCGAGCGCAAGGCCTGGTACATCTGCTCGGCGCCCAGGCAGGGGACGTTGGCATCGGCTTCGCCGCACTGGAACAGCGTGGGCGTGGTGATGCGATCGGAATGCAGGAAGGGGAAGCTGGCGCGATCGTACTGATCGCGGTTGCCCCAGGGCGTCCCGAGCTCGAGCTCGTATTCGCGGATGTACTGGTCGTGCCCGTACATGCCGTACATGTTGGAGGCGCCCGCGCCGCTGATCGCCGCCTTGAAGCGCGTGTCGGTGGCGATCACCGCATTGGTGAGGATCGCGCCGTAGCTCCACCCGCCGATGCCGAGGTGGTCCGGATCGGCGATGCCCATCCCGACGACGTGGTCCACGCCGGCCAGCACATCGCGCGCGTCGACGTTGCCCCAGTCGGCATAGATCGCCTTCGCGAAATCGAATCCGCGCCCCGAACTGCCGCGCGGATTGAGCGCGACGACGACGAAACCATTCGCCGCATAGACCTGCCAGTCGGGCATGAACTCGCGGGAGAACTGGTACACCGGGCCGCCGTGCAGCCGCACGATGGTGGGATAGCGGCGGCCTTCGACGTAGCCGATCGGCTTGACGATGAGGCCGTCGAGTTCGACGTCGCCGTTGCGATACGTGAAATGCTCGTATGGGGCGAGCGTGCGCTTCGCCAGGATTTCGTTGTGGTCGGCGAGCGTGCGCAGGCCCGAAGGTTCGACGGCCGAAATGCTGTACGGGTGCAGGTCATCGCCACCGAGGACCACGATGCGGCCGTCGTGCGACACGTCGAGGTCGTAATCGAAGCGCTGCCCGCTCGTCACCGCGGTGACCTTGCCGTCGGCGAGATCGATGCGCGAGAGCAAGGTCACGAAGTTCTGTTCGACCAGCGCGTACACGCTCTTGCCGTCCGGCGACCAGCGCGGCTTGGTGAAGCAACGGTCGATCGGCGCGGGAATGCGTTCCTGCCCCGTCGCGAGATCGACGATGGCCAGCTGCCACGGCGCGTAGTAGATCCACTTGTCCTCACCGCTGCGCAGGTAGGCGATCTGCTTGCTGTCGGGACTCCAGGTCGGGCGGGTTTCCCAGTACGGGTCGAGGTCGGAGCCGGTGAACGTGGTGAGCTGCCGTTCCTTTGCGCCGGCCTTGGGCTCGACGACGTAAATGTCGTAGTTGAGGTGACGATCGGGATCGACGCCGCGCTTGGTCACGTAGGCGAGCAGCTTGCCGTCCGGCGACCACGCGGGCAGTTGCTCGTCGTGCGCACCGGGCGTGAGCACGTCGGTCTTGCCGGTGGCGATGTCGAAGACGTAGAGATGATTGCGACGCTGGTCCAGGTAACCCACGCCGTCTTCGCGGAACTGGTAACGCTCGGTGACGATCGGCGGCGGCTGCTTCGGCTTCTTCGCACCGAAGGGCCGCTCCGGATCGCGCGCGATGAAGGCCAGGCGCTTGCCGTCCGGCGACCACACGAAGTCGGCGATGCTCTCGCCGAACTTCGTGAGCCGCTTCGGCTCCCCGCCACCGGCGGGCATCAGCCACACCTGCGTCGTCGCGTCTTCGCCGCCGCGATCGGACAGGAACGCGATCGACTTGCCATCGGGCGACCACTGCGGGCGCGATTCGTCGAACTTCGGCGTCTTCGTCAGACGGACGCGATGGCTTCCGTCGTAATCGACGCGCCACAGGTCGGACTGGCTCTGGTCGTCGGGCAGGTTCGCGGACGTGGCCGTGTACACGATCGTGCGGCCGTCCGGCGAGAACGCGGGCTCGGTGAGATCCACCAGGCGCGCGAGGTCGTCGGCGCCGAAGCGCGTGGGTGCGTCCGCCGCGTGCGCGGACCAGGCCAGCAAGCCGACGAGCAAGCCCCATGCACGCATCAATGTTCTCCGGCCATCTTGCGGAACTTGTCCTGCGCCTCGCGCAGGTACGCAAGTGTCGCGTCCTTCTCGGCGGCGTCGTTGTAATCGTCGCGGGCGGAGGCGGCTTCGATCACGCGATCGAGCCACGCGACGAAGTACGTCGCATCGGCGCGCGCGTCGGGCGCGGTGCCCTGCAGCCACACCGGATTGGTGGTCGCGTACGGATACAGGTCGAGCACGGCCGGATCGGCGATGTCGTTCCATGCGCGCAGCAACAGCCAGCCGCCGCGTGGCAGTTCGATTTCGCCTTGCGCGTCGAAGTGCGTGCGATCGCCGGTGAGATCGAAGCGCTGCACGACCTCGCCGTTGGACACGAGCTCCAGGTGATCCACCGACACCGGTGAACGCAGCGCCACGCGATACGGCACCTTGCGCCCCGCCGCGATCGATTCGCCTGGCTTATGGCCATCGAGCAGCAAACCCAGCAGCGGTCCATTGCTGGCAAACCCGTGGCCGGCCTTCAGCGCCGCGAGCACGTGGTCGTCGTCGAGCTTGCCGTCCGTGTCGAGGAACACACGCACCAGCCCCACCGGACCGCGCAGCGATGCGTAGTTCGCCATCGTGTCCGAACCTGCGCCGGCGGGCAGGTGGAAGCCGAGGTTCAACAGGCGATACCAGACGGTCGCCGTCGACTTGTGGTCGGAGAACCCGAGCACTTCGATGTAATCCACCTTGCCGTGCGCGACATCCGCCGGCAGTCCGTGGGTGATCACCGGATCCTTCGCGGGATCGGGCACGGTGTCGAACGGATGCACGTAACCGACCACGCCGCCCTGCGCGTGCGCGAGGTCGGCGATCGTGCCGTTGTGCGGGAACGGGCTCGCCATCGCCGTGTGGCGGTAGGCGGCGAAGTCCGGCGTGATGTAGTGGTCCTGCAGGTGCAGCAGGCCGAGGTGGCCCCAGAAGCTGGTGTGGAATTCCTGCGCGTGCGCGATGCGCGGCCGCGTGTCTGCAGTTGGCTGGCCGAAGTACGCGATGTCAGGGATGCGTTCTTCCTTGTTGACGATCAGGTTCTCGACCAGGTCCAGGTCTTCGGCCTGCGCCTGCCACGCCAGGTGCGTCGGCGTGTTGCGGTAGTGCCCGCCGTAGTTCATGTGCACGTGCAGGTCGGCGCTGACCCAGTGGCCGAAATCGCGCGGCAAGGGTTGCGCGACGAGCGCGACCTGCAGCGGCGTTTCGCGTCCTGCGGCAAGGGTGACGTGCTGCTTCCAGATCGCGTGTGCGAAGCCGTGCTGCACGGTGACGTCAGTGGCGCCCGCGGGCACGTCGAGCGTGCAGGGCGAGGCGCAGTGGAAGTAGTGCACTTCGGTCGCGAGTTTGTCGCGGTCGAAGCCATCATCGGCATGCATCCACGCCGCGTCGGGCGCATGCGCGCGTGCGTCGCTGCCCATCACGGAGACGCGCGCCGGCACGCGTTGGCCGGCCTCGTCCTTGATATCGAGCGTGAGGCGCGCGGTCGGCGCCAGCGTGCGCCGGCGCTTTGCTTCGATGACGCGGCTCGCGCCGCCGAGCGGCTCCATCACGACGAGCTCTGTATTGCCGTCCGCCCCTGCGTTACCGATGTAGGCGATGCGCTTGCCGTCGGGCGACCAGCGCGCATTGCGGCGTTCGCTGTCGCCGAAGGTGAGCGGCAGCGGCGCGGCGCCTTGCACGTTCGTCAGCCACAACTGGTGCGTCTGGCGCCCGTGGTAGCTGGCGAACAACACGCGCTTGCCGTCGGGCGCGAACTCCGGTCGCGCATCCCAACTCGTTTCCTCGGACAGCAGCTTGCGTCGCTGGTCCGGCGCATCGACCGGCACGACGAACAGATCGCCCGTGCCCCAGCCGATTTCCGGATTGGACACGTACAGCAGCGAGCGGCCATCCGGCGACCACGACGGATTGATGGCGTGGTCGAACGGCGAGTAGTAATACCGATCCAGCGTGGTGCGGCGTTCGCCGAGCAGCGGGTGCGGGTTGTGCAGGCCGTCTTCGCCGATGTCCGCAATGAACAGGTTGAAGTGACCCGTGCCTTCGGTGGACACCCAGGCGATGCGCTTGCCATCGGGCGACAGGCGCGGCTCGACGTTGACCGCGTTGCCCTGCGTCAGCGCATGCGCGCGGCCGCTGGCGAGGTCGAGTTGCCACAGCTCCGTTCCCTTGCCGTCGTAGCGCGAGAACACCACGCTGCGGCCATCGCGCGCGACGTCGGGCTGGTAGTCGTACGCACCGCTGGCATGCGTCAGTTCGACCGCCTCGTCGTCGCCGATGCGCTGGCGCCACAGCGATCCGGCCATGCTGTACACGAGCGTGTTGCTGTCCGGCAGGAAGCTCGCCGACGACGGTCCCGTGGTCAGCTGCGGCAGGTACAACTCGCGCCAGTAATAGTCGTGCGGCAGCTTGATCTGCTTGAGCACGGGCTCGCGGCCACTGGCCGCGGCCACGGCCGATGCCAGCAGAGCGACAACGACCGTCGCTCTCCGGATGCGCATCCCCCCAGTGCGCATCCCGTCAGGCCCTGCGGCCGTCGAGCGCTTCGGCGAGGCTCGTTCGCAAGAGCGCGAGCGCCTCGTCGATCTCCTCGCGCGTGACGTTGAGCGGCGGCATGAAGCGCACCGTGCTCGCACCGCAGGAGAGCAGCAGCAGTCCGTTGTGGAAGGCGCGGGTGATCACGTCGTCGCACAGCGCGCGGGCCGGCGTGTGGGCCGCATCGCTTTCCACGAGTTCCATGCCGATCATCAGGCCCTTGCCGCGCACCTCGCCGATGCACGGGAAGTCGCGCTGCAGTTCCTGCAAGCCCGCCAGGAAGTGCGCACCGACCGTGGCGGCGTTGCCGACCATGCCGCCTTCCACCAGGTCGATCGTCGCGTTGGCCGCGGCGCAGGTGATCGGATTGCCGCCGTACGTGTTGCCGTGCGCGCCGCGCTTCCACTGCGAGATCAAACGCCTCTTCGCGACCATCGCACCGATCGGCAGGCCCGAGCCCATGCCCTTCGCGAGCGTCATGATGTCCGGGGACACACCCCAGTGCTGGCTCGCGAACATGCGACCCGTGCGGCCGACGCCGGACTGCACTTCGTCGAAGATCAGCAGGATGCCGTGCTCGTCGCACAGCGCGCGCAGGCCGGCGAGGAAGCCGTCCGGCGGCACGATGTAACCGCCCTCGCCTTGCATCGGCTCGACCAGGATCGCCGCGACTTCCGACGGCGGCACCGAGCGTTCGAACAGCATGCGGATGTAATCCAGCACCGCGGCGCCCTGGTCGTCGCCGGCGAAGATCGGGCGATACGGATTCGGGTACGGCACGTGCGTCACGCCGGGCATCGTGGCGAAGAAGCCCTTCTGCTGCGTGTACTTGCTGGACGTGAACGCGAGCGAGCCCATCGTGCGCCCGTGGAAGCCGCCGAGGAAGCCGATGAAGCGCGAGCGCCCGGTGACGTAGCGCGCGAGCTTGATCGCCGCTTCCACCGCTTCGGTGCCCGACTGGCACAGGAAACTCATCGCCGGCTCGCCCATCGGCGCGATGCGCGCGAGGCGTTCGCCGAGGCCGACCATCTGCTCGTGCCAGTAATCGCTGGAGATGTGCAGGAATTTGTCCGCGGCGTCCTTCACCGCCGCGACGACCTGCGGATGCGCGTGGCCGGTGCTGCACACCGCGATGCCGGCAGCGAAATCGAGGAAGCGATTGCCGTCGACATCCCACACTTCGGTGCCGCGGCCATGCGACATCACGAAGGGATAGTCGCGCGGATACGACGGCGAAATCACTTCCGCGTCGCGTGCGATCAGCGCGCGCGCGTTCGGGCCAGGGAGTTCGGTGCGGATGTGCGGATTGGACATGGCGGGGGACATGCGGGTCATGGGGTCACTCTCGTCTTTGCGCCGGCCGGCAGGACGACGGGTTGTGCATGCGCCGCGCGCGTGCGGGCATGCAGCGCGCGCAGCGTGTTGAGTTCGTGGTCGGTCGGCGGCGCCAGCGTGTCGATGACGTCGGCGACGGCCAGCGGCCAGCCGACCGCGGCGCGCGCTTCTTCGACGGTGGCATCGGCGAACAGCGCAGTGAGTTGCAGCTCGTCGGTTTTCGGCCGCGGCGCGAGGATGCCGAAATCGGTGATCACCGCACGCGGGCCGCCGCCCCGCGCATTCGTGCGCGCGCGCGCGCCACCGCCGGTGCCGAAGCCGGCGCTCGTGCAGAAGTCGAGTTGCTCGACGAAGCTGCGCGGCGTGGCCTTCGCCATCACGAAGGTCTCGCGGGCGTGCGCGGCGATCTCGGGCGCACCGCCTGCGCCGGGCAGGCGCGTCGCCGGATGCACGTAGGGGCCGATCACGGTGCTGTTCAAGTTGCCGAAACGATCGACCTGCGCGGCACCGAGGAAGCCGACATCCACGCGCCCGCCCTGCAGGTAATGCGAGAACACTTCCGGCAAGGGCACGACGAACGCAGCGGTCTCGGCCAGTTCGCCGTCGCCGATCGACAAGGGCAGCACGTCCGGGCGCGTGCCGATCGTGCCGGATTCGTAGATCAGCACGATGTCCGGCGCATGCGTGAGCCGCGCCAGGTTGCACGCCGCACTCGGCAGGCCGATGCCGACGAAGCACACGCAGCGGTCGCGCAACATGCGCGCGGCAGCGACGGTCATCCATTCATCGCGGGTCGCCTGCATCATGCGGCCCTCTTCTCCAGGCTCGCGAGGAAGCCCGCGTGGTCGGCGGTCTCCAGCACGTGGCGTTGCATCCATGCCTGGAACACTTCGCGATTGCGGGCGATCGCATCCCACTGTTGGTAGAAGGCGTTGTCGCGTCCGTAGAAGCCATGCGCATACGAGGGGTAGGCGCCACCCGGGCAATGCACCACCGCGCTGACGATGAAGTGCGGCAGCACGATCGCGTTCATCGCCGGCGACAGCGTGTCGACGATTTCTTCGACGGTGACGATCACGCGCGAGGCCGCCATCGCAGCTTCGCGCAATGCACCGACGATGCCGTGCAGCGCGACGTTGCCCGCGCGGTCCGCGCGTTGCGCGTGCAGGATCGTGACATCGGGATTCAACGCGGGCACCGCGGCCAGGCGCTCGCCGGTGAAGGGACATTCGACGCGGCGGATGCGTGGATTGACGTGGTCCAGGTCGTTGTCCAGATACCCGCGCAGCGTGCCGAACGGCAGGTGCGCCGCGCCCGCGCAGAAGGCCGCGGCCATGCCGGCGTGGCTGTGTTCGTCCAGTTCCAGCGGACGCGGCCACGCGTGCTCCACCGCATCGCGCAAGCGATGCAGCGACCCCACGCCCGGATTGCCCCCCCACGAGAACGTCAGCTTGCGCGCGCAGCCCATGCCGATCAGCTGGTCGTAGATCAGGTCCGGCGTCATGCGGATCAGGTGCAGGTCGCGCTTGCCCTGGCGGATCAGCTCATGGCCGGCCGCGAATGGAATCAGGTGCGTGAAGCCTTCCAGCGCCACGCTGGCGCCGTCGGCGACATGGGTCTGGATCGCTTCGCGGAGCGAGGTCACAGGCATCGTTGCGCGCTCACTCCACCACGGTGCGCGACTGCTCGCGCAGGTATTGCTGCAGGTAGTAGAACGAGGCGATCGCCTTGCCCGTCGAACCCGATCCCTTCCATCCACCGAAGGGTTGGTAGCCGGGCCATGCGCCCGTGGTCGCGCCCTGCGGGCGATTGGCGTAGGTCACGCCCGCTTCGATGTGGTCCTGGAACCACGGCACTTCGCCTGCGTCGCCGTAGAAGCCGGCGGTCAGGCCCATGTCGGTGTCGTTGGCCAGGCGCATCGCGTCGTCGCGATCGCGGTAGCGATGCAGCATCACGATGGGCAGGAACATCTCCTGCTTCCACAGCGGATGCGCAAGATCGGCCTCCGCAAGGACCGGCTCGACGTAGTACCCGCGCGCGGCATCGGCATTGCGCAGTTGCTTGCCGCCGCGCAACAGCTTCGCGCCGCCGGCTTCGAGGTCGAGCACGAAGCGCGCGTAGTTGGCATACGCGGAGGCGTTGACCACCGGGCCCAGCCAGTGCTCGCGCTTGCGCGCATCGCCGATGTTGATCGCGTCGATCTGCGCCGTGAGTTTTTCGATGAGCGCGTCGGCGACCTTTTCATGCACGTACAGGCGGGAAAGCGCCGAACATTTCTGCCCGCCCATGCCGAAGGCCGAACGCGCGATGCCGGCGGCGGCGCGATCCAGGTCGGCGTGTTCGGTGACGATGCAGGGATTCTTGCCGCCCATCTCGGCGATGCACGGGCGCGGATACGCACCGCCCGCCATCTTCTGCAGCAACTGGCGGCCGACCGGCACCGATCCGGTGAAGGTGATGCCGGCCGTCAGCGGATGCTTGGCCAGCGCTTCGCCGGCTTCGCTGCCGGCGCCCGACAGGTAATTGAAGGTCCCGACCGGGAAGCCCGCATCGCGCAGCACTTCGGCCAGCAGGCGCCCGGACCACGGCGTATCGGTCGCCGACTTGAAGACCACCGTGTTGCCCGTGACCAGCGCCGCTGCGACGGGACCGCCGGCGAGCGCGAACGGAAAGTTGAACGGCGCGATCACGACCCACGCGCCATAGGGGCGCATGACGCTGCGATTGTGCGAGGCCACGCCTTCGATCGGATCGTCGGGCAGCGGATGGTCGAAGCCGGAATGCTTTTCGAAGTCGTCGGCGTAGTGATGGAAGAAGTCGACGGTTTCCTGCGCTTCGCCCAGCGCCTCCATGCGGTTCTTGCCGACTTCCAGCGTGAGCGCCGCGGCGATGTCGTACACGCGCTGCTGCATGAGGTCGCCGGCTTTGCGCAGCAATGCGGCGCGTTCGGCGACGGGCAGCGCGCGCCATGCGGGATACGCCGCGTTTGCGGCGCGCATCGCGGCATCCACGTCGCCGGCATCAGCCAGCGGGAATTCGCCGAGTGCCACGTTCGTGTCGATGGGGCTGTGCTTGGTCGCCCAGGCAGCGGGCTGGCGATCCGCGCCGCCCACGAACAACGGATGGCGCTGGCCGAACATGGCTTCGAGCCTGGCCAGGGCCGCCTCGAACTGCACGTGCATTTCCGCCGGCGGGTTGAACATCGTGGCGTAAGTCAGGCGAAAGCTCATGTCGGCGCCTCTGCGGAACGTGTTTCGGGGGATGGGGTGAAGTGGCGCGCCAGCAGGCGGTCGAGCAGCGCGATCGCATCGGCGAGTTCGGCGTCTTCGATGACCAGGGGCGGCGCCAGCAGGATCAGGTTGCCGCGCGTGGCGAAGGACACGCCCGCGGCCATCGCTTCGTCCACCAGCGCCTTGAGCGCAGGCGGCGTCTGCGGCCACGGGGCCAGCGGTGCGCGCGTGGCGCGGTCGGTGACCAGTTCGATGACCGCGAACAGGCCGTGGCCGCCGCGCACGTCGCCGATCACCGGGTGTTTGGATTGCAGGCGCTGCACGGCGGTGAGCAGGTCCGCGCCGCGCGAACGCGAGCGTTCGATCAAACCTTCGTCGGCGTAGGCCTGCATCGCGGCGACACCGGCCGCGCAGGCGAGCGGATGCCCGCAATACGTCAGGCCCGTGTAGAGCATTTCGTGTTCGATGCGCGCGGCGACATCGCGGCTCAGCACCACGGCGCCGAGCGGCAATGCCGCACCGGTCAGGCCTTTCGCCAGCGTCATCATGTCCGGACGCCCGGCCTCGCCATGGCGTTGCCAGGCGAACCACTCGCCGCAACGACCGAAGGCGCTCATCACTTCATCGGCAATCAGATACACGCCGCGCTCCGCCGTGGCACGACGCAACGCAGGCCAGTACGTGTCCGGCGCGACGATGCCATTGGTGCCCGCATTGGGTTCCATGAGCACCGCGGCGACCGTGTCGGCGCCGAGGATGTCGATGCGATCGGCGACGGCCTGCGCCGCGCGATGGCCGCATTCGTCCGCATCGCGCGTGCCGAACGGGCAGCGGTACGCATACGGCGGCGGCACGTGCTGCACGCCGAAGGCACTGGCATCGACCTGCGCCTGCGTGCGCGAATCCCCCGACAACGCCATCGCCAGATGCGTCGCCCCGTGGTACGAGCGATCGCGTGCGAGCACCGTGCCGCGCGGCCTGCGCGAGGCCTGGCGCGCGATCTTGACGGCGTTCTCGTTGGCATCGGCGCCGCCGAGCGTGAAGAACACGCGGCCGCCTTCGAAGCCCGAACGTTCGAGCAGCATCGCGGCAAGTTCGGCCCGCGGTTTCGCGCCCCAGGCATTGCTGACGAAGCACAGGCGCTCGGCCTGTTCGCGGATCGCCGCGACCAGGCGCGGATGCTGGTGCCCGAGGTTGCTGCACTCGGCCAAGCTGCTCATGTCCAGGATCGAGCGCCCATCGGCCAGGTGCAGCCGGGCGCCCTGGCCGCCGACCACGGTCGGCGCATTCCAGTCGGCCTGGACCGACCAGCTATGCAGCACCGACGCGCGTTCGTTGATGGTCATCGACCGGAACACCTCGTATGGCGACTACGTGGGCATTTGTGCGCTATGCGCACTCACTGTGCGTATTGCGCACCACTCTATGGAGCCCTTACCCTCGGCGTCAATCCACCGCAAACAGGGATGCCAGGGACCAGCATGGCCAAGGCAGTGCGCAACGACCCGACGTTCGAGGACAGCCGCGATTACGTGCAGTCCCTGGCCCGCGGCTTGTCCGTGCTGCGTGCGTTCGATGCGGAGAACACACGCCTGAGCCTGGCCGACATCGCCGCACGCACCTCAATGTCGCGCGCCGCTGCGCGTCGGCTGGTGATGACGCTGGAACACCTGGGCTACGTGCGCAGCGGCGGCCGCGAATACGTGCTGAGCCCCAGCGTGCTCGAGCTCGGCTTCGGCTACCTCGGCTCGCTCAACCTCACCGACCTCGCCCAGCCCCTGCTGGAAGATCTCGCGCGCACCGTCAACCAGAGCAGTTCGATGGCGGTGCTGGAAGGCCAGTCGATCGTGTACGTGCTGCGCGTGCCGGGCCGCCGGATCATGAGCGTGACGCTCGGGGTCGGCGCACGCTTGCCGGCGTTTTCCGCTTCGATGGGGCGCGTGCTGCTGTCGGGCCTGGACAATGCCGCGCTCGACCAGTGGATGGGCGACTGCCGGCCGATCGCGCACACGCCGCATACCGTCACCGATACGCGCCGGCTGCGTCGCATCGTCGACGAGGTGCGCGCACAGGGGTACGCCTACGTCGAACAGGAACTCGAACTCGGGTTGTGCTCGGTCGCCGTGCCGGTGCACAACGCCGATGGCCGCATCGCCACGGCGATCAACGTGAGCATGCCCTACCACCCGGATGCCGGGCGCGAGGCGCTGGCCACGGTCCTGCCGCAACTGAAGCTCACTGCATCCGCCATCGAGCACTGCATGCCGTCGCATCGCCTGCCCGCCGTGAGCCCGTGAGCCGGGCCGCATGAAGGGGGCGCGCGCGGTCTATCTCTGCGACGGCGTGCGCACGCCGTTCGGCCGCTATCGCGGCGGCCTGTCTTCGATCCGCACCGACGATCTCGCGGCACTTCCGCTGCGGCAGTTGATGGAACGCCATCCGGGGCTTGCCGAGAAGATCGACGAGGTCATCCTCGGGTGCGCCAACCAATCCGGCGAGGACAACCGCAACGTCGCCCGCATGGCGGCGTTGCTCGCGGGGCTGCCCGTGTCGGTGCCTGGCGTGACGGTGAATCGCCTGTGCGCCTCGGGCCTGGAAGCGGTGGGCCAGGCGGCGCGCGCGATTGCGCTCGGCGAGGCGGAGCTGGTGCTGGCCGGCGGCGTGGAAGGCATGTCGCGCGCGCCCTACGTGATGGGCAAGGCCGACGTGCCGTTCGGGCGCGAGCAGAAACTCGAGGACACCACGCTGGGCTGGCGCTTCGTCAATCCGGCGATGGCGGCGCTGCACGGCGTGGATTCGATGGCGCAGACCGCGGAAAACCTCGCGCGCGAACACGGCATCGCCCGCGCCGACCAGGATGCATTCGCATGGCGGTCGCAGCAGCGCGCCGCGCGCGCGATCGCCAGCGGTCGCCTCGCCGAAGAACTCATGTCCGTGGGCAAGTGCGTCGCCGACGAACAACCGCGCCCCGACTCCACGCCGGACAAGCTCGCCACGCTCTCGCCCCTGCTCGGCGCTGACGGCACGATCACCGCAGGCAACGCCTCCGGCCTCAACGACGGCGCCTGCGCGCTGTTGCTCGCCTCCGAAGAGGCCGTGGCACGTTTTGGCCTGGTGCCCCGTGTCCGCGTGCTCGGCATGGCGGCCGCCGGCGTGCCGCCGCGCACCATGGGCATCGGTCCGGTCCCGGCCATCGGGCGATTGTTCAAACGCCTGGATTGCAACCTGGAGGCCTTCGATCGCATCGAGATCAATGAAGCATTCGCCGCGCAGGTGCTGGCCTGCACGCGCGCCCTGGGGCTGGCCGACGACGCCGATCGGGTCAATCCGAACGGCGGCGCGCTGGCCCTCGGGCATCCGCTCGGCGCAAGCGGTGCACGATTGGTGCTGACAGCGATGCACGATCTACAGCATGCTGCACGCGACCGGGCCCTGGTCGCGATGTGTGTCGGCGTGGGCCAGGGGGTGGCTTTCGCCATGGAGCGCGTGCGATGAACACGGTGTCCGAAACGACTGCTTCGCTCGATGTCGCGCTGGCGCATACCTCGCGCCTGCTCGGCACGGACCCTGCGCTTGCCGCTGAACAGGCCAACGAGATCCTGCGTGTCGTCGGTGCGCATCCCACGGCCACGCTGTTGCTCGGGCTTGCCCTGGATCGGACGGGTCGCGCGGACGAAGCCCTGGTGGCGCTCAAGCGCGCGGTCTCGCTCGATCCTGCGCAGCCGGGCGCCTGGCTCGCCCTGGCCGACCACCTGGCCGCGACCGGCGACGCCGCCGGCGCCGATGACGCCTACGTCCGCTACGTGGCCCGCGCCAATCGCGACCCCGCCCTCATGCAGGCCGGCGCCGCGCTCGCCGCCAATCGCCTGCCGGAAGCCGAGTCGCTGCTGCGCGCGCGCCTGGAGCGCCTGCCCACCGACGTCGCCGCGATGCGCATGCTCGCCGAACTCGCCGCGCGCCTGGGCCGCAGCGAAGATGCCGAACACCTGCTCGCGCGCGCACTGGAACTCGCACCGGGCTTCCACGCCGCGCGCCAGCACTACGCGCTGGTCCTGTACCGCGGCAACAAGCCGACCGAAGCGCTGGCGGAAGTCGACACGCTGCTGCGCCTGGACCCGAACAACCCCGGCTATCGCAACCTGAAGGCCGTGGTGCTGTGCCGCATCGGCGACTTCGCGCCCGCGCTCGAGATCTACGCCGACATCCTGCGCCAGCATCCGGGCCAGACGAAGATCTGGATGAGTTACGGGCACGCGCTCAAGACCGCCGGACGCCAGGACGACGCGATCGCCGCCTATCGTCGTTGCATCGCGCTCGATGCGTCCTTCGGCGAAGCGTGGTGGAGCCTGGCGAACCTGAAGACCTTCCGCTTCGAAGCGGACGATCTCGCGCTGATGCGCCGCCAGCTCGCGAACGAATCGCTCGCCGTCGAACACCGCCTGCACCTCGGCTTCGCGCTGGGCAAGGCGCTGGAGGACACGGAAGCGTTCGCCGAATCCTTCGCGCATTACGACAAGGGCAATGCGCTGCGCCGCGGCCAGCTCATGTACACGCCCGAAGACAACACCTCGCGCGTGCGCAAGATCAAGCGCAGCTACACGCGCGAGTTCTTTGCCGAACGTGCAGGCAGCGGCTGCCAGGCCGCCGATCCGATCTTCATCGTCGGCATGCCGCGCGCCGGCTCCACGCTGATCGAACAGATCCTCTCGAGCCATTCGGCGGTCGAGGGCACGATGGAACTGCCCGAGATCATTTCGATGACGCGCGACCTGCGCCGCCAGGTCGACGCCGGGCAGGCACATCCGTACCACGACGCGCTCGCCGCGCTCGACGGCGACGCGCTGCGCGCGCTCGGCGAGCATTACCTGGAACGCACGCGCATCCACCGCAAGACCGGTGCGCCGCGTTTCATCGACAAGATGCCGAACAACTTTGCGCACATCGGCCTGATCCAGCTGGTGCTGCCCAACGCGAAGATCATCGACGCACGCCGGCACCCGCTCGCGTGCTGCTTCTCGAACTTCAAGCAGCACTTCGCCCGCGGGCAGGCCTTCAGCTACGGGCTCGACGACCTCGGCCGCTATTACGCCGACTACGTCGAGCTCATGGCGCACTTCGACGCCGTGCTGCCCGGCCGCGTCCATCGCGTGGTGTACGAGCGCATGGTCGAGGACACCGAGGCCGAAGTGCGCCGCCTGCTCGACTACTGCGGCCTGCCGTTCGAAGAGCAGTGCCTGCGCTTCTACGAAAACGACCGCCCTGTGCGCACCGCGAGTTCCGAACAGGTGCGCCGGCCCATCTATCGCGACGGCGTCGACCAATGGCGCCATTACGAACCCTGGCTCGAACCGCTGAAGGCGGCGCTGGGCCCCGTGTTGGAGGCATACCCCGAAGCACCGTTCTGAGCCACTTCGTTTTGTTCAACTATCTGGGAGGGAGTTGGATGCATCGTTCACGTCAGACACCGCAGCGCAACCGGGCGAACCTGACCCGTTTGCCACTCGCGGCCGCGATCTACCTCGCCTTCGGCACTGCGTTCGCGCAGGACGCCGCGGCGCAGCAGGATCCGGCACAACAGTCCACGCAACCGGCGACCACCACGCAGACCGCGCCGGCGCAAAAACAGGCGGTGCTCGAAACCGTCACCGTCACGGCGCAGAAGCGTACGGAAGACGTCCAGAAGGTGCCGATCAGCATCCAGGTGCTCGGCCAGCAGAAGCTCAACGAGCTCGACCTCCAGGACTTCAGCGACTACGCGCCCTTCATCCCGGCCTTGTCGTTCGACACGGGTGAAGGCGGCGGCTCGGTGCCGTACTTCCGCGCGGTCGCCAGCGGCGAAAACAGCAACCACTCCGGCCCGCAGCCGAGCGTGGGCGTGTACCTCGACGAACAACCGGTGACGACCATCGGCGGCGTGCTCGACGTGCACCTGTACGACATCGACCGCGTCGAAGCACTCGCCGGCCCGCAGGGCACGCTGTACGGCGCAAGCTCGCAGGCCGGTACGCTGCGCATCATCACCCGCAAGCCCGATCCGACCGGCTTCTCCGCCGGCTATGCGATCGGCGCGAACGGCATGACGGGCGGCGACATGGGCTGGGGCCTGGATGCCTTCGTCAACGTTCCCTTCTCCAAGGACATCGCGCTGCGCGTCGTCGCCTGGGACAAGAAGGACTCCGGTTACGTCGACAACGTCCCCGCCACGCGCACCTTCCCGTCCTGGAACGCCGATTCCGGCGGCAATGGCACCATCACCAACGTCGGCACGGTGGCGGAAAGCAACTACAACGACGTGTTCACCCGTGGCGCCCGCGCCGCGCTGCGCTTCAACATCGGTGAGAACTGGACCATCACGCCCGGCGTGATGACGCAGAAGCAGGACTCCTACGGCAACTTCTCCAGCGACGACCACCTCGGCCGGTACAAGGTCAACAAGTACTACCCCGAGTTCGCGCACGACGACTGGACGCAGGCCTCGCTGACGGTCGAAGGCAAGATCGGCAACTTCGACCTGACCTACGCCTACGCCCACCTCAAGCGCGACATCGATTCGGCCGCGGACTACTCCGACTACTCGTTCTGGTACGACACGCTGGACGGGTCCGGCGCGTACTTCTACGACGACTCCGGCGCGCTGATCAATCCGTCGCAGGTCATCTGGGGCGACGACCGCTTCACCCTGTCGAGCCACGAACTGCGCATCGCATCGCCCGCCGACCAGCCGTTCCGCTTCGTCGCCGGCCTGTTCTGGCAGAAGCAGACGCACGACATCCTGCAGCGCTACCTGACAGTCGGCGACCTGGCCACGCCCCTGGAAGTGGCAGGCTGGACCGACACCATCTGGCTGACGCAGCAGGGCCGCCGCGACCAGGACGACGCGATCTTCGGTGAAATGTCGTACGACTTCACCGATCACTGGACCGGTACCGTCGGCGCGCGCCACTTCAGCTACGACAACAACCTGCGTGGCTTCTTCGGCTACAGCGATGGCTACAGCAGCCACTACGGCGTGGCGCTGTGCTTCAACGACATGCAGTTCCGCGGCGCGCCGTGTGTGAACCTGGACAACACGGTCAAGAAGAGCGACACGGTCTATCGCGCGAACCTGACCTACAAGTTCGACGACCACAAGCTGGTGTACGGCACCTGGTCGGAGGGCTACCGTCCCGGCGGCCTGAACCGCAACGGCACCGTTCCGCCGTACCTGCCCGACTACCTGACCAACTGGGAACTCGGTTGGAAGACGACCTGGCAGGACAATCGCCTGGCCTTCAACGGCGCGATCTTCCAGGAGAACTGGGACGACATCCAATACTCGTTCCTGCCTCCGAGCGGCTCGGGCCTGACGGTGATCCGCAATGCAGGCAACGCACGCATCCGCGGCATCGAAATGGATGCGAACTGGGCGGCGACCTACAACCTGCTGCTCAGTGGCGGCATGGCGTTCTACAAGGCGGAGCTCACGAAGCCTTACTGCGGTTTCAACGACCTCGCCGGCAATCCGGTGAAGGAGTGCCCGGCCGGCACGGTCAACCCGAACGACCCGAACGATCCGGATGACGATGAGATCGTCGACGGGCCGCAGGCGCCGGTCGGGACGCGACTGCCGGTGACGCCGCGCTACAAGGGCAACCTGACGGCGCGCTACTCGTTCGACATCGGCGAGTACGAGTCCTACGTGCAGGGTGCCGGGGTGTATGTCGGCGATCGCCGTGCGGCGTTGATCCGCGAGGACTTCGACGCCTACGGCAACCTCGCTGCGTACACGCAGGTCGACTTCGCGGCGGGCATCCGCCGCGGCAACTGGTCGATCGATTTCTTCCTGAAGAATGCGTTCAACGAAGCGGCCCAGCTGTCGCGCTTCTCGCAGTGCGCCACGGACACTTGCGGCTTCCAGCCGTACACGGTCCACAGCGCACCGCGTTCGTTCGGCCTCCGCTTCTCGCAGGAATTCTGAGTCGCACCATCGCCGGCGGCGGCTTCGGCCGCCGCCGGTTTTTTTCAGCCTGAAGGAACCACCCCATGTCCCGAACGTTGTTGAGCGCGCTGATCGCGCTCGCGATCGCCGCGCCCTGCGCCGCCGCCACCAATGCGAAGACGACCCTCACGCCGGAACAGGCGCGCGGGCGCGAGATCTACAGCAAGCTGATTTCCTACAAGACCTCCGAAGGCAACGGCCAGGTGCCGGTGATGGCGGCGTGGCTCGCGCAGCAGTTCCGCGACGCCGGCATTCCCGATGCCGACATCCACCTGTTGCCGGTCGGCGAGACCGCGTCGCTCGTCGTGCGTTATCGCGGCGACGGCACGGGCGGAAAACCCATCCTGCTGATGGCACACATGGACGTCGTGGCCGCCGATCCGAAGGACTGGACGCGCGATCCGTTCACGCTCATCGAAGAGAACGGCTACTTCTTCGGTCGCGGCACCAGCGACGTGAAGGATGGCGTGGCCACGTTGTCGTCCACTTTCCTGCGCCTGAAGAAAGAGAAGTTCGTGCCCACGCGCGACCTCGTCATCGTCTTCACGGGCGACGAGGAAACGCAGATGGCCACCACGCAGGACCTGGTGAACAACCACAAGGACCTGCTCGACGCCGACTACGCGCTCAACTACGACGGCGGCGGCGGCACGCTCGAAGAGACCGGCCAACCGCGCACCTACAGCATCCAGACGGCCGAGAAGACCTACGCCGACTACGAGCTCACCGTGCACAACCCCGGCGGCCACAGCTCCTGGCCGCGGCCCGACAACGCGATCTACCAGCTCGCCGATGCGCTGAAGAAGGTGCAGGCCTACAAGTTCCCGACGATGTGGAACGACACGACGCTGGCGGAGTTCACGGCCGAGGGCAAGGTCGCGCCGGGCGAACTCGGTGCGGCGATGCGCGACTTCGCGAAGAACCCGCGCGACGAAGCGGCGGTCGAACGCCTCACGCGCGACACCTCGCAGATCGGCCGCACGCGCACCACGTGCGTGGCGACGATGCTGCGCGGCGGCCATGCGAAGAACGCGTTGCCGCAGTCGGCCGTGGCGAACATCAATTGCCGCATCTTCCCGGGCGTGGCGATCGAGGACGTGCGCAAGACACTGCAGGAACAGGTCGGCCCCGGCGTGGAAGTCACGACCACCGACCATCCGACCGCGAGCGACGCCTCGCCGCTGCGTCCGGACGTGATGGAAGCGGTGACCCGCGCGATCCACAAGATCCACCCGGGCGTGCAGGTCGTGCCGAACCAGGCGTCCGGCGCGAGCGACGGCCTGTACTTCCGCGCGGCCGGCATCCCGACCTACGGCGTCGGCGGCATGTTCATCAAGGACAGCGACTCCTTCGCGCACGGCCTCAACGAACGCGTGCCGGTGAAGGGCTTCTACGATGGGCTGGATTACTGGTACGCGCTGATGAAGGACCTGGGCGGCAAGCACTGATCCCCGCTTCGATCCGGAAAAGAAAAACGGCGGCCAATGGCCGCCGTTTTTTTGTTGCGCGTTTGCCGCTGCGTTACTTCACGCCGTGCATCAGCTTCTGGATCAGCGGAGCCACCAGGAACAGCGACACGCCACCGATCATCAGGATGATGAAGCCCTGCGTGTAGCTCGCGTTCGCCGAGGCGACGGTCATGCCCGTCTCGCCGCTCGCGTGGCTGGCGAAGATGCCCGACAGGTTGTTGCCGATGCCCGTGGACAGGAACCAGCCGCCCATGCCGAAGCCGACCAGGCGCACCGGAGCGAGCTTGGTGGTCATCGACAGACCGATCGGCGACAGGCACAGCTCACCCACCGACTGGATGACGTAGACCATGAACAGCGTCCAGAACGGAATCTTGCCGGCCGCATCCACCATGCCCGACAGCGCCGCCATCAGCAGCAGGAAGGCCAGGCCGTTGAAGATGATGCCGATGCCGAACTTGCGCGGGATGGACGGGTTGTTGCGGCCCATCTTGATCCACGTCCAGGCCACGATCGGCGCGAGCGTGATGATCGCCAGCGAGTTCACCGACTGGAACCAGCCCACCGGGAAGATCCAGTTGAACATCTCGCGGTCGACGATCTTGTCGGCGAGGAAGTTGAAGGAGCTGCCGGCCTGTTCGAAGAAGCACCAGAACAGGATGTTGAAGGTGAAGATGATCAGCATCGCGATGGCGCGGTCACGGGCCACGGGGCCTTCGCGGAAGCCTTCGACCAGCAGCATGCCGCACAGCGCCAGGAACATCACGGTCAGCACGTACTGCAGGTTGCTGGCGTCGATCGCCAGCAGGAAGTAGTACACCGGCACGGAGAGGATGCAGAACAGCAGCACCCACAGCACCTTGCCCTTGCCGCCGTCGCCTTCCGGCGGACGGCCGATGCCACCGAGCTGGCGGCGGCCGAACCAGAACCACACCAGGCTGATCAGCATGCCGATGCCCGAGGCGATGAACACCGACTTGTACTGCGGCATCGCGGCAGTGCCGAACACCATGTCGGAGAGGATGCCGGTCAGGATCGGCGCGATGAACGCACCGGCGTTGATGCCCATGTAGAACAGGGTGAAGCCCGAGTCGCGGCGTTCGTCGCCCTGCGCGTACAACTTGCCCACCATCGTGGAGATGTTCGGCTTGAACAGGCCGTTGCCCGCGATCACCGTGGCCAGGCCGATCTTGAAGATCGTCTGGTCGGGCCACGCGATCATGAACAAGCCGGCCGACATGACGACCGCGCCGAGCAGGATCGATCGCTGGTAACCGATGATGCGGTCGGCGATGTAACCGCCGAAGATCGCCGCGGCGTACACGAGCGCGAGGTAGGCGCCGTAGATCTTGCTGGCCGGGGCTTCACCCTCGCCGGCGCCGCCGTAGAACTGCTGCACGATGTACAGCGTGAGCGCCCAGCGGATGCCGTAGAACGCGAAGCGCTCCCAGAACTCCGTCATGAACAACATCCACAACGGCCTGGGGTGCCCCAGGACCTGTCGGAATTCCGGAATAGGCGCGGGTGCGCCCGTCGTCGCCGCTGTACTCATGCGGTGGCCCCTGTAGTTCGAATCGTGCGGTCGCTAGCCGGGATGGCAGGACATCCGGGCGAGCATCACCGACCCGCCGCGCGCGCGTCAAACCTCTGCAATGGCTTGCTGCATTGCAGCAGGAAGCTGAATTGGGGTCAGTAAGGCTTTTCGCCGGGCGGAAGGCCAATGACGGTGCGCACTTCGAACAGCTCCGGGAAGAACGTGAGTTCCAGCGCCTGCTTGAGGAACCCCACGCCGCTCGACCCGCCCGTGCCCTTCTTGAACCCGATGATGCGCATCACCGTGCGCATGTGGCGGAAGCGCCAGAGCTGGAACTGCGACTCCAGGTCCACCAGGTCCTCGCACAGGTGGTAGGCCTCCCAGTGCTCGCGCGTGTTCTCGTAGATGCGCTCGAACACCGGGACCAGATCGGGCGAGAAGGCATGCGGCTGCGACCAGTCGCGGTCGAGGTGGTGCGCCGGCACCGCGTGGCCGCGGCGCGCGAGGAAACGCAGCACCTCGTCGTACAGCGCCGGCGCTTCCAGCACGTTGCGCAGCTCGGCCTGCCCCTGCGGATCGTGCGCGAACACGCGCAGCATCGAGGCGTTCTTGTTGCCGAGCAGGAATTCGATGGTGCGGTACTGCAGCGACTGGAAACCCGACGAAGGCCCGAGGATTTCGCGGAATTCCATGTATTCCGACGGCGTGAGCGTCTCCAGCACCGACCACATCTCGGTGAGCTGGCGGATCACCTGCTTGCAGCGCGCGAAGATCTTCTGGCACGGGTCGAGGCGGTCGGCGCGCAGGTGTTCCAGCGCCGCGCTCAGTTCGTGAATGAGGAGCTTCATCCACAGCTCCGAGACCTGGTGCTGCACGATGAAGAGCATTTCGTCGTGGTGCGGCGGCGACGACAGGGGCTTCTGCGCATCGAGCAGGCGCCCGAGCTGCAGGTAGCCGCCGTAGGTCATGCGGCCTTCGAGGTCGGTGTGGATGCCCGCTTCGAGCGGGCGCAGGTTGTCTTCGGTGCTCATGCGGAAAGGGTAGCGCACCGACGCCCCGGCCGGCCCCCCACGTCATCCGCTTGCAGCGGCAGCGGGTATCATGCGGGGCTCTGAGTCGCCCAGGGATCGAAGTCCGCATGACCCTCGCCGCACAGTTCCAGATCGAGTACCTGCAGTACCTCGGGCCCGACGGTAAACCCGTCGCCGAACTGCCGCAGGCGTTCCGCGACCCGGCGGCGCTGGTGCCGCTGTTCAAGCAGATGTTGTACGTGCGCACCTTCGATGCGAAGGCCATCGCGCTGCAACGCACCGGCAAGCTCGGCACCTATGCCGCGTGCCTGGGCCACGAGGCCACGCACGTGGGCATCGGCGCTTCGATGCAGCCCGACGACGTCTTCGCCCCCAGCTATCGCGAATACGGCGCGCAGTTCATGCGCGGCGTCAAACCGCGTGAAGTGCTGATGTACTGGGGCGGCGACGAACGCGGCAACGATTTCTCCGGCCCGAAGCACGACTACCCGTGGTGCGTGCCGATCGCCACGCAGTGCCTGCACGCCGCAGGCGCCGCGCTCGCGTTCAAGCTGCGCGGCGAGAAGCGCGTGGCCGTCACCTGTTGCGGCGACGGCGGTTCTTCGAAGACGGATACGTACGCGGCGATCAACTCCGCCGGCGCGTACACGCTCCCCTTCATCCAATGCATCATCAACAACGGCTGGGCGATCTCGGTACCGCGCAATGCGCAGACCGGCGCGCAGACGCTCGCGCAGAAGGGCCTGGCCGGCGGCCTGCATTGCCTGCAGGTGGACGGCAACGACCTCATCGCCGTGCTCGAAGGCATGCGCCGGGCCATCACCCGCGCGCGCAACGGCGAAGGCGGCAGCTGCATCGAGTTCATGACCTACCGCCTGCACGACCACACCACCGCCGACGACGCCCGCCGCTACCGCGGCGAGGACGAAGTGAAGGCGGCCTGGGCCCGCGAACCGGTGATGCGCCTGCGCAATTACCTCGTGTCCGCCGGCGCCTGGAACGAAGCGACCGAAGCGGCGTGGATCGAGGAGTGCGCCAAGCTGGTCGACGTGGAAATCAACGCCTACCTCGAGAGCAAGGTGCAGCCGGTGACGGCGATGTTCGATTACCTCTACGCCGAGCTGCCGCCGGATTTGCAGGCGCAGCGCGACGCGGCCATCGCTTTGGAGGGTCGCGGCCATGGCTGAGCCCGCAGCAATCACCCTGATCGAAGCGATCACGCAGGCGCTCGCGTATGAAATGCGCAACGACGACACCGTCGTCGTGCTCGGCGAGGACGTCGGCGTCAACGGCGGCGTGTTCCGCGCCACCGCCGGCCTGCAGGCGACGTTCGGTTCGCAGCGCGTGCTGGACACGCCGCTGGACGAGACCACCATCGCCGGCCTCACCGTCGGCCTGGCCTCGCAGGGCATGAAGCCCGTCGCCGAAGCGCAGTTCGACGGCTTCGTGTATCCGATGGTCGACCACATCATCTGCCACGCGGCGCGCTTCCGTTACCGCACGCGCGGCCGCCTCACCTGCCCGATGGTGCTGCGCGTGCCGTGGGGCGGTGGCATCCGCGCACCGGAGCATCACTCCGAAGCGAACGAATCGATCTTCACCAACGTGCCCGGCCTGCGCGTCGTGCTGCCGTCCTCGCCCGCGCGCGCCTATGGCCTGCTGCTGGCCGCGATCCGCGATCCGGATCCGGTCATCTTCATGGAGCCCAAGCGCATCTATCGCCAGTACAAGGAACTCGTGCCGGACGATGGCGAGGCGCTGCCGCTCGACGTCTGTTACGTGCTGCGCGACGGCACCGACGTGACCCTGGTGACCTGGGGCGCGCAGGTGAAGGAGTGCCTGGAAGCCGCCGAAGCGCTCGCGAAGGACGGCATCAGCGCCGAAGTCATCGACGTCGCCACGCTGCGTCCGCTCGACTTCGCCACGATCGCCGAATCGGTGAGCAAGACCGGCCGCTGCGTCATCGTGCACGAAGCCCCGAAGACCGCGGGCTTCGGCGCGGAGATCGCCGCGCGCCTGGCCGAGGAATCGATGTTCGACCTCGTCGCGCCCGTCGAACGCGTCACCGGCTACGACACCCACATCCCGCTGTTCCGCCTCGAGATGAAGTACCTGCCGAGCGTGGACAAGATCGTCGCCGCTGCCAAGCGCGCGATGGCGCATTGAGGAAGCCCATGGCCACGAAACAGTTCCTGCTCCCCGACCTCGGCGAAGGCCTGCCCGACGCGACCATCGTCGAGTGGTACGTGAAGGTCGGCGACACGATCAAGCTCGACGACAACCTGGTGTCGATGGAAACGGCGAAGGCCGTCGTCGACGTGCCCTCGCCGGTGTCGGGCAAGGTGCTCAAGCTCGCCGGGGGCGCAGGCGACGTGATCGTCACCGGTTCGATGCTCGCCGAATTCGAAATCGATCCGTCGATGCCGCAGCGCGCGGAAGGCCAGGACACTGGCCACCACCACGGTCCCGCGAAGGGCGCCGGTGCGCACGTGTCGAACGACAAGGTGGTCGCCTCCGACGAAGGCGGCGTGATCACCGAAACCGACAAGCCCGCGCCGAAAGCCGAGCGCGAAGACAGCGGCACCGTCGTCGGTGCGATGCAGTCGTCCGATGCGGTGCGCAGTGAAGCGGCCGTGGCCGTCGGCGGCGTCAAGGCGATGCCGGCCGTGCGTGCGCAGGCGCGCAAGCTCGGCGTGGACATCGCGCGCGTGCGCGCCACCGGGCCCGATGGCACGGTGACGATGCAGGACGTGAAGAACGCCGCCGCCGATGGTTCGGCGAAGATCGGTGCGGCCGCGCCGGCACAGCGCGCTGCCGCGCCTGCACCTGCCGCCGCGCCCGCGCCCGTCGCTGCACAGCGCTCGACGATGTCGATGGGCGGCAAGCCCATGCGCACGCAGCCGCCGGGCGTGCAGGCCACCGGCCAGCCGGAACAGCTCAAGGGCGTGCGCCGCAACATGGCGCGCGTGATGGCCGACGCGCACGCGAAGGTCGTCCCCACCACGCTCAGCGACGACGCGGATATCCACGCCTGGGCGCCGGGCAACGACATCACCGGGCGTCTCGTGCGCTCGATCGTCGCCGCCGCCAAGGCCGTGCCCGCGCTCAACGCGTGGTTCGACGGCGAGAACCTGACCCGCACGCTGCATCCGCACGTGGACATCGGCATCGCGGTGGACACCGACGACGGCCTGTTCGTCCCCGCGCTCCGCAACGCGGACATGCTCGATGCGCGCGGCGTGCGCGAAGCGGTCAATCGCCTGCGCACGCAGGTGGAAGACCGCACGATCCCGATGTCGGAACTCACCGGCTACACGATCTCGCTGTCGAACTTCGGCATGTTCGCCGGCCGCTACGCGACGCCGGTGATCGTGCCGCCGTGCGTGGCGATCGTCGCCGCGGGCAAGGGGCGCCACCAGATGACGCCCGTGATGGGCGGCTTCGAATCGCACCGCGTCATCCCGCTGTCGGTCACCTTCGACCACCGCGCCTGCACGGGCGGCGAAGCCGCGCGCTTCCTGAAGGCCATGCTGGACGACCTGGCGAAGCCGAACTGACGGAGACACCGCGATGGCGCACCGCAGCCGCCTTGCCGGATTCATCATCGATTGCAACACCGACGACCACGCTGCGGCCGCCGACTTCTGGAGCCGGGCACTCGGCTACCCGGTCGGCGAGCACGAGATCGAGGGCGATGCGGAATACACGTCGCTCTCGGCCACGCCCGCCGATCTGTACATCTCGGTGCAGAAGGTCACGCATCCCGCGCGCGTGCACCTGGACATCGAAGCCGACGACCAGGACGCGGAAGCCGCGCGCCTGGAAGCGCTCGGCGCCAAACGCATCGGCTGGGTGAAGCGCTGGTGGGTGATGGAAGCGCCGACGGGACAGCGCTTCTGCGTGGTGAAAATGCATCACCCCGAAAAGGGCGCGACGCCGAACGACTGGTGAGCCGCTAGCGCGGCCTGCCGTTAGCGAGGAGTGTCGTCGGCGACGACGCGATTGCGCCCGCCTTTCTTCGCGCGATACAGCGCCTGGTCCGCGCGTTCGAACACTTCTTCCGGCGTATCGCGCGCCGTGCCGTCGGCGATGCCGACCGACACCGTGACCGGCACCGGCAACTTCAGCGCTTCGACTTGTGCACGAATGCGCTCGGCGATTTCCGCGCCGCCATCCAGGCGCGTGTTCGGCAGCACCACGAGGAATTCTTCGCCGCCGTAACGCGCGGTGACGTCCGTCGTGCGCACCGAACGCGACACCGCGTCGGCGACCGCAGCCAGGGTCCGGTCACCGAACAGGTGGCCCTGCCGGTCGTTGATCTGCTTGAAGTGATCGATGTCCAGCACCGCCAGCACGTAGGGCGATTCGGCGATCTGCCGCTGCGTTTCCGGATGCGCGCGGAAGCGCGCCAGGCCGGCGCGGTTGAGCAGGCCGGTGAGGGTGTCGTGCGTGGCGGCGTATTCGAGGTCGTCGTGGCGGCGCTGCAGCGCATCGCGCGCGTGTTCGGCGCGGCGCGCGACGGCGTCGCGTTCGTCGAGCAGGCGGCCCTGTTCGAGCATGTAACGGCGCAGCTCGATCAGGTGCTGCACCTGGCGCGCGAGCAGGCGCAGGCCATCGATCTGTTGTTCGGTGAGCGTGCGCGGCACGGTGTCGCCGACGCTCACCACGCCGAGCGGATGGCCCTCGGGGCTGAGCAGGGGCACGCCGGCGTAGAAGCGCGGGCGCTTGCCGTACAGGCGACGGCGTCGTGCGAATTCGCGATGCATCGCGAGGTCTTCGATCACGCAGGTCGCGCGCGGCGCCTCGATGGCGTGTTCGCACACCGAGCCTGCGCGCGCGATCTGTTGCTGGTCGATGCCGACGCTCGCCTTGAACCACAGGCGGTCGCGGTCGATGAAGGAAATGGCGGCCGCCGGCACGTCGCACAACATGGCCGCCAGTCGGACGATGTCGTCGAAGGCCTGTTCCGGCGCAGTGTCGAGGATCGCGTAGCGGTCGAGCGCCGCCTGGCGCTCCGCTTCACGGGCATCGAACTGGATCATGGAAGGAACGGCGGACATGGGGGGACGCAGGGCCTGGGGGTCTCAGGCATCCTGCCGAGGCGGTTGGGGGGGAACCGAGGGGCGCGATTTTACGGACGCCCTCCCCGTGAAAAGGCGCTCAGCGTCGCAACAAACGGTGCCGGAGCCAGAACGCCAGCCCCAGGACCGTGAGGAATGCCCCGTACGAGACGGACGTGCCGAAAATCTGCTGCCACATCTTCCCGTAGCCCCGGTCGGCCCAGCCCATCCCCCAGTGCAGGACCATCACGAAGACGGCCACGGAGATGCCGAGCGCGGCCGCGTCGAAGGTCCGGCGCCACGGCGGGCGCGGCTGGCGCGGGTACAGCCAGTAGAGCACCGCGAGGATGGCGAACCAGGGGGCGAACAGCAGCGCCGCCAGGTTCCCTTCGAAGAAAGAATTCATGCCGGCGCGCGTGGTGTCAGGCGCTTTCCTCGGCGAACTGCGCGAGGGCCGCGCGCAGCTCGTCGAAACTGCCGCCGGCGGGGATGCGCCCGATGACGCCGTCGCCGAAGCGCACCGTGCCCTGGTCGGCATCGAGCACGAAGCTCGCGCCGGCATCCTGCTTCGCCTTCGCGACGAGCTGGCCTGCGTCGCGCGCGGACTCGAAGCCTTCGCTCTGCAGCAGCACGCGCTCGCCATCGACGAGCTTGAAGTAGAAGCGACCATCGGCTTCGCGATACTGCTTGAACGTCGGCGCCGTGCGCTTGCTCGCACGCGCGTCCTTCGCGTCGCGCGGCTGCGCGGACAAGTCGCGCAGGCCCACGGCTTCGCGCAGTTGCTTCAGCAACGGCGTGGCGTATGCGGCCCGCAAGCGTTGCGCACCATCGCGCAGCAGGTGCTCGATGTGCGCGGGATTCGCCATCAGCGCTTCGTAACGTTCGCGCAGCGGCGCGACTTCGCGGTCGATGCGTTCGAACAGCATCGTCTTCGCGTCGCCCCAGGCAATGCCGTCGGCAAATGCCTTGCGCATCGCGGCCACTTCGTCCGCGGACGCGAACGCCTGGTAGAGCTGGAACAGCGCCGAATCCTGCGTGTCCTTCGCCTCGCCCGGTGCGCGCGAGTCCGTCTTGATCGCGAAGATCAGCTTCTTCAACTGCTCGCGCGGGGCGAACAGCGGGATCGTGTTGTCGTAGCTCTTGCTCATCTTGCGGCCGTCGAGGCCGGGCAGCGTGGCCACGTGCTCTTCGATCGCCGCTTCCGGCAGGGTGAAGTGCTCACCGTACAGATGGTTGAAGCGCTGGCCGAAGTCGCGCGCCATTTCGATGTGCTGCACCTGGTCGCGGCCCACCGGCACCTTGTTGGCGTTGAACAGCAGGATGTCGGCGGCCATCAGCACCGGATACATGAAGAGGCCGGCAGTGACGCCTGCATCGTCGTCCAGTTGCTCGACGCGATTGCGGTCGACCGACGCCTTGTACGCATGCGCGCGATTGAGGATGCCCTTGCCCGCAACACACGTGAGCAACCACGTCAGCTCCGGGATCTCCGGGATGTCGCTCTGCCGGTAGAACCACACTTTGTCGGGCTCGAGGCCGCACGCGAGCCAGGCCGCGGCGATCTCGAGCGTGGAGCGCTGCACGCGCGCCGGTTCCTGCACCTTGATCAGCGCGTGGTAGTCGGCGAGGAAATAGAAACTTTCCACGTCGGCCGCGCGGCTCTCCGCGATCGCCGGGCGGATCGCGCCGACGTAGTTGCCGAGGTGGGGCGTGCCCGAGGTGGTGATGCCGGTCAGGACGCGGGTGCGGGGGGCTTGCTGGGTCATGCGTGCAGTTTACCCGTGCGCCCAACCCCGCCGCGCGCGGCCGCGCGTTGGACTCGGCACCCTCCACGAGGACCACCGCCATGTTGCGCCGCCTGCTGCTGCTCTCCGCCCTCATCGCCGTCGCCGGATGCCCGTCGGGGGCCTGGGGTCGCTCCCTCGTCGACATCGACATCGTCGACCGCGACACCGGCCAATGGCTGCCGGAAACGCCCTTCCGCGGCGACACCTGGGTGGCCGGCGCGCCCGGCCATCGCTATTCGGTGCGGCTGACCAACACGACCGGCGAGCGCGTCCTCGTGGTGCTGTCGGTCGATGGCGTCAACGCAGTCACCGGGCAGACCGCCAATCCTTCGCAGACCGGCTATGTGCTCGCGCCTTGGCAGAGCACCGAGATCTCGGGCTGGCGCAAATCGATGGACGACGTGGCGCAGTTCGTCTTCACCGACCTGCCCGATTCCTACGCGGCGCGCACGGGGCGCCCGCGCAATGTCGGCGTCGTGGGGATCGCGGTGTTCCGCGAGAAGCAGCCCGTTGCGTACTACGAGCCGCAGCCGATGCCGCCTCCGTCTCCGTATCCGCGCGATGAAGCCGGCGCTGCACGCGAGTCTGCGAAAGCCGCCGCACCCGCGGCACAGGGTCGCAACGAATCCGATGCGCTCGCACGCCAACTCGGCACCGGCCACGGCCAGCGCGAATGGGCGCCGGTGAGCCACACCGATTTCGAACGCGCGTCGCGTTCGCCCAGCCAGGTCACACAACTGCGCTATGACGACACCGAGTCGCTGATCGCGATGGGCGTGCTGCCGCGACCGTATCCGTATTACTCGTGGCGTCGCGAACCGCGTGCGTTCCCGGAAGGCTTCGTCGCGGATCCCCCGGGCGGCTGATGCAAAAAAGAAACGGGCCGGTGGCAGAACCGGCCCGTTTCCCCTCTCCGCGTCCTTGCCGGCGGCGAACTCCCGGACACCGCCCTGCTCCTGTTGGAACTCCTCGTCGTCAGGCCATCAGCAATGGCTGTCCTTGCAATCCTCGGCCTTTTGCTCGACCTTTTCGCCCGCCTTCGAGACGTCCTTGCCCGCACCCGCGACGGTGTTGCACGCGGTCAGGGCATGCATGGAAAACAGAGCGAACAGCATCAGCGCGAAGCCGCGCTTGAGTGAAGAAGTACGCTTCATTCGAATCTCCTTGGCATTCGTCCGGACGACACTCCGCCGTCCTTGCGAACCATGGAAACAAAGGGGGGCGTGAAGCCCGCGTCGAATCGCCGCTTGCGGGTCGTGAACCGTTCAGTCGCGCATCAGCGTCGATTTACCGAACAGGCTTTCGACAAGGTCGACCGCGAGTTGCGCCGTCGCGTTGCGCGCATCGAGCAACGGATTGAGCTCGACGATGTCGAGCGAACCCACGCGCCCGCTGTCGGCGATCATCTCCATCACCAGCTGCGCTTCGCGATAGTTCGGGCCGCCAGGCACGGTGGTGCCGACGCCGGGGGCGATGCTCGGATCGAGGAAGTCGACGTCGAAGCTCACGTGCACGTGCGTATCGGCATCCACGCCATCGAGTGCTTCTTCCATCGCGCGCTTCATGCCGACTTCGTCGATGTAGCGCATGTCGTACACATCGAGCCCGTGTTCCTTGACCAGGCGCTTCTCGCCTTCGTCGACGGAACGGATGCCGATCTGGCGGATCTCGCTGGGCTGCAGGGCGGGCGCGCTGCCGCCCAGGTGCGTGAGTTCGCGCGGGCCGAGGCCGCACAGGCACGCGACCGGCATGCCGTGGATGTTGCCCGAGGGCGTGACGTTGTGCGTGTTGAAGTCCGCGTGCGCGTCGAGCCACAGCACGCGCAGCTTCTTGCCCGTCTTGCGGCAATGGTTGGCCACGGCGGTGATCGAACCGACGCCGAGGCAATGGTCGCCGCCGAGCAGGATCGGCATGCGCCCCGCCTCGAGCTCCGCCGACACGGCCTCCATCACCACGCGGTTCCAGTCGGTGACCTCGCGCAGATGGCGATACCCGTCGTTCGGCGGCTGCCAGGGATTGCGCGGACCGTCGAGGTTGCCGCGATCGACGACATCGATGCCGCGCGCGACGAGGGCGTCGCCGAGGCCTGCGATGCGCAGCGCTTCCGGCCCGAGGCCGGCGCCGCGATGACCAGCGCCGATATCGGTCGGCGCGCCCAACAGCGTCACGGGGGGATAGGTGCGGCTCATGCCGCGGATGTTACTGCGATTCGCGGATGGGCTGCGTCAGGCCCGGAGGCGGCCGCACGCATTGCAGCGGCCCGATGTGCGCGTCGGGTAGGTGGCACCGACGAGGAGGAACATCAGCACGACGCGCACGCGTTCGCGCCAGGGAATCTGGAACTGGTGCGTGCCGCAGGCACAGGTTTCGTCGGGGGCCGACGGTGTCAGGTAGCCCTCGTCGACGAGGTCCTGCTCGAAGTCGCCGCGATGGTAGGCGGCGAGCACGTCGCGCGCGCGCGGCGCGTCTTCGTCGGGCACCTGCAGCGCCGTGCCGCCGAGGGCGAAGGCCATCGGCCAGTCGACCATCGAGAGCTGGTCGTTGGAGACCGACGCATCGATGCCTTCGGCGATCAGGCGCCCCTTCACCACGTGGGCTTCCCACGGGTCCAGGAAACGTTCGATGGTGACGGTCATGCGTCGCCTCCGAATGGTGCCGGCAGTCAGAATCGAACTGACGACCTACCGCTTACAAGGCGGTTGCTCTACCAACTGAGCTATGCCGGCGTTGCGCGGCATCTTAGCGCAGCGTCGTGCAGTCCAGCGGTTTGGTCTGCCGGGCCGCGATGTCCTGCGCGATGCGCGCTGCGTCGAACGTGCCCACGGCGCCGACATCGATCCAGCCTTCCGTCGCCACGTCCCCGACGGGCGCGACCTGCGACGGGAAGCCCGCGGCCTGCAACTGCGCCTGGCGGCGCTTCGCGCTGTCTTCGCTGCCGAATCGGCCCAGGGCGACGCCGTTCTGGTCCGGCCCGCTCGGCATGACCAGCAGGTCGTTGATGCCGGCTGCAACCATGCGGTCGACCAGGGCCTGCGCTTCATCGTGTGTCGGAAACGGCGGGACGAAGACGCGCCATGCGCGGGGTGTTCCCACGGCCACCTCGCGCACGCGCGCCACGGCGACCTGCGATTGCAGGCGTTCGTGTGCACGGCGGAGCAACGCAGGATTCGTGTACGGCCCGAAGGAGACGCATTGCGTCGGGCCCTGCTGCGCCGCGGCCGCGGTTTCGGCGCGCACGAGCGTCGAGGCTTCCGGCAGCTTTGCAGCGCGCGCGACGGCCGGCGCTTCCTTCAGCAGTTGCAGGCGCGGCACGCCTTGCGGCATTTCGATGCGTGTTTCGTGCGCCGGCGGCGCGCGCAGCGCCCACCACGCGGCAACACCGAGGTTGATCACGACCAGGAACACGAGCAGCGCGCGATACATCATGCGGGCTGCTCCAGTGTCGCCCAGCGCGCGAGGCCGTCGAGGACGAGCGAAGGGTGGAGTTCCACGTGCGGAACGAACGCGCGCAATGCGTCCGCACCGCCGCCATGCAGCAACACGCGCGGGCGCACGCCGAGCAGGCGTTCGGCTTCGTGCGTGCTGCGTTCGATCAGCGCGACGGCCGCGCCTTCGCAACCGGAGGCCAGGGCGTCTTCGGTGTCCTCTGCGAATTCGGCGTACGCGCCGCCGCTCGGCGGAAGCTGCGCGGCGCGCGCGTGCAGCGCCTCGCGCATCAGCGTGGGCGACGGCGCGATGCGACCGCCGCGATGGCGCCCTCCGTGGTCCACCAGGTCCAGCGTGAGTGCGGTGCCGACGCCGACGATCAGCGCGGGCCACGCGTTGCGCGCCCCGACCATCGCGAGGAAGCGGTCGACGCCCAGCTTGTGCGGGTGCGCATAGGCGATGTGCAGGCCGTCGAAGCTGGCCGTCGTGCGTGCGATGGCGATGCGGCGGAAGCGTTGTTCCAGGGCTTCGATCAGCGCCACGCGCGAGGCTTCCGGCGCGACGCTCGCCACGTAGGCGACATCGCCCCGTGGCAGGTCGTCGAAATCATGGGGTGCCAGCGCATGCACGTCGCCCGCGTCGCCGCCACGCCGCAGCGGCGCGCACTTCAGGCGCGTGTTGCCGAAATCGAAAAGCCAGGCCTGCGTCATGCGCCGCGCATCCGAACGCTCACTTCGCCGGAGTGGAGCACACGCACCGCGCCGCCGTCGAGGCGCACGCGCAAGGCACCGTCGGGCGCGAGGCCTTCCGCGACGGCGGTCGCGGTGCCGTCGTGCAGATGGACGTCGATCGCGCGTCCGGCCAGTGCATCCAGGGGTGCGTAGCGCGCGAGGAAGGGCTCGAGTCCCTCGCGATCGAAATCCGCGAGCGCGGGCAACAGGCGCGAGAGCACCGCCGATGCGATCGCGTTGCGCGCATGCGTTCCGCCGAGCGCGTCCAGATCGCACCAAGGTTGGTCGATGTCGCGCGCGAAGGCCTCGGGCATGTGCACGTTGAGGCCGATGCCGATCACCGCGCGCACCGGGCCGCCGTGTTCGCCGCCGCCTTCCACCAGCAAACCGCCGAGCTTGCGCAGCCCGCCCGGTTGCTCGACGACGAGATCGTTCGGCCACTTCAGCCGCACGTCGCGATGGCCGCAGGCATGCAGCGCTTCGGCCACGACCACGCCGGCAACGAGGCTCAGGCCGCCGAGGCGTGCCAGGCCACCGCCAAAGTGGCGGGCGACCGACAGATACAGATGGGCCGCCAACGGCGATGCCCAGGTGCGACCCCGTCGGCCGCGGCCGCCGGTTTGGCGCTCGGCCAGCAGGACTTCGGCGCCTTCGCGGCGCAGATCCTTGTTGCGCCGCAGCAGTTCGGTATTGGTGGAGTCCAGTGACCAGGCCACTTCCAACAGGGCCAATTCTTGGGTCGCAGCGGGCGTGAGATGCGCGCGGATGGCGTCGGCGTCGAGCAGGTCCAGCGGGCGCTCGAGTGAATAGCCCACGCCGGCCTGCGCCGAGATGCCCACGCCGGCTGCGCGAAGCGCCTCGATGCGCTTCCAGACCGCGGTCCTGCTCGTCCCTGCCTCGCGCGCGAGCAGGTCGCCGCTTGCGGGACCGGCGGCCAGTCGAACCAGGAGCGCGCGGTCGTCCATGCGGTCGCTTCGAACGTGATGGATGTGGGGATGCCCGATTATGACGGACCGGCTCCCCCGGCCGGGTTGCAACTTTCTGCGCCCGGGGCGCATCCACGCTATAGTCCGGGGCGCAGTGCCCCTGGCATCGCACCCCACCCAGGACCTCCTCCATGTCCCGTCGTCTCGCACTCTGCTTCCTGTTGCTGCTCGCCAGCACGAGCGTCTCCGCGCGCGACTACCGCATGGCCGGGCCGAACGGTGGCGGCGGCAGCGGTACCGGCAGTTGCTCGGAAGCCACGGCCGACGACACGTCGGACGTCACCAACGCCATGGCCGACGCCACCAAGAAGCCCGCCGCGAAGCCGCAGGTCACCGCGACCACGACGCGCAAGCCGGTCAAGGTCACGCCCGCCGCGCGTGCCGAAGCCGACAGCGCATCGCGCCTGACCGCCCCGCGTTGGCACAGCTTCCTGCCGGGCATGTTCCGCTGATCGACTGATCAGCCTTGCGCGACTGGTTCCGGCGCTTACTGCGCCCACCTGCCCTCGATGACGCCCCGTGGCAACGCGCGATTGCGCGCGTGCCTTTCGTTGCGGCGCTCGATGCCGAACGACAGACCAAGCTGCGCGCGCTCGTCTCGCGCTTCCTGCACGAGAAAGCGATCACGCCGATCGGCGAACTCGCGCTCGACGACGTGCAGCGCATCGAACTCGCGGCCCTGTGCTGCCTGCCGCTCATCGAATTCGGCGAGGAAGGCCTGCACGGCTGGTCGCAATTGCTCGTGTACCCCGATGCGTTCCGCGTCAATCGCACGCACGAAGACGCGGCCGGCGTGCTGCACGAGTGGGACGACGAACTGATCGGCGAAGCCTGGGAAACCGGTCCGGTGATCGTGTCGTGGGCCGACGTGCAAGCCGACCTGGCCTCGCCACGCGATGGCTTCTGCGTCGTCGTCCATGAAATCGCGCACAAGCTCGATGCGCTCGATGGCGCGCTCGATGGCACCCCGCCGCTGCCGCGCGCATGGCAACGGCAGTGGGCCTCCGATTTCCAGCGCGCGTTCGACGACTTCGGCAAGCAGGTCGATCGTCGCAGGAAGACCGCGATCGATCCCTACGCGGCCGAAGCGCCGGAAGAATTCTTCGCGGTCTGCAGCGAATACCACTTCAGCGATCCGAAGGCGCTGCGTGCGTCGTTTCCCGATGTCGCGTCGCACCTGGCCCGGTTCTACGGGCCGTCTCCCTTCGCCTGATCAGAGCCCCGGCGGCAGGCGCACTTCGAAGCGCGCACCGCCCAGTTCTTCCGAACGTTTGACGTCCAGCTCGCCGCGATAGCCGCGCACGATGTCCTGCACGATGGCCAGGCCGATGCCGTGGCCCTGCACGCGTTCATCGCCGCGCACGCCGCGCTGCAGGAGCGCGGCGACGCGATCGGAGGCGATGCCCGGGCCGTCGTCGTCCACCGCGAGCAACAGGCCGTCGCGACGCCCCGGCGTGCGTTCGCCCACGCGCACGGTGAGCAGCACGCGCGAGTGCGCCCACTTGAACGCGTTCTCCAGCAGGTTACCGAGCAGTTCCTGCAGGTCGCCCGGTTCGCCGTGGAAGCGCGCTTCCGGGTCGAAGTCGAATTCGCACAGCACCTTGCGCTGCGAATACACCTTTTCCAAACCGCGCACGATCGACTCCGCGTGCGATTCCACTTCGATCGGCGCGGCGAACAAGGGATGGCCGCTCGAAGCCGCGCGCGCGAGCTGGTAGGACACCATGTCATTCATGCGCCGCAGCTGCGTGGAGACTTCTTCGCGCAGCTCGTTTTCCGGCGTCGGGTTGTCCAGGCGCGCGCGCAGCACGGCGAGCGGTGTCTTCAGGCTGTGCGCGAGGTCGGCGAGCGTGTTGCGCTGGCGGTCGAGGTTCTCGCGCTCGCTTTCGATGAAGGCGTTGATGCTTTCGGTGAGCGGTTCGAGTTCGCGCGGATGGCGTGCGCTCATGCGCGCGAGCTGGCCGCGCTGCACTTTCTTCAACTCGGTCTCCACCAGGCGCAGGGGCCGCAGGCTCCAGCGCACGATCAATGCCTGCAACAACAACAGCACCAGGCCCGCGCCGCCGAGGTAGCCCCACAGCGCGCGGCGGAACACGAGGATCTGCTGCGAGAGCGCACTCGTGTCCTCGGAGATGTAGACGGTGTAGGGGAATTCGGCCTGGGGGCCGTTCTCCGCCCAGACCAGGCCACGGCCGTAGCGATAGATCTCGCCGGCTTCGCCGTTGCTGCGCGTCATGCGCAGGGGGCCTTCGAAGCGCTGCACGGCCGGCGCGAGCATCGTGCCCATCGGCAACTCGGGGCCCTGCGCGGACGGCGAATCCCAATGCCCGGCGGGCAGGATCACTTCGGCATACAGGCCGCTGCCGGGGCGTTCGAAGCGCGGTTCGGGCGGTGTGTCGGGCACGTAGAGCGAGCCGTCGCGCAGGAACTCGATGCGGCGCGTGTATTCCAGCGCGTAGCTTTCCAGGCGCGTGCGCAGGTTGCTTTCGGCGGTCTCCAGGAACGCGCGGTCGAGCGCATAACCGGCGAGCGCGAGGAAGGCGACGAGGCCCAGGCTGGCCGCGAGCAACTGGCGGGACTGCAGGGAACGCGCGCGCCAGCGATCGTCGAACAGCCGGCCTTCGCTGGGCCTGCGCTCAGACGCCATCAATCGATCCCCTCGAAGTGGACGCGCCGGCGCTGGCGCGGGCAGCGTCCATGGTACGCGCAGGCGTCAGTCCCCGGTGCGGGGAATGGCGAAACGATAGCCGCGGCCGCGCACGGTCTCGATCGGCTTGAGCTCGCCCTCGGGGTCGAGCTTCTTGCGCAGCCGGCCGATGAAGACCTCGAGCACGTTGGAGTCGCGGTCGAAGTCCTGCTGGTAGATGTGCTCGGTGAGGTCGGCCTTCGAGACCAGTTCGCCGGCATGCATCATCAGGTACTCGAGCACCTTGTATTCGTAGCTGGTGAGGTCGACGTTGGCGCCGTTGACGGTGACCGTCTGCGCGGCGAGGTCGAGCACCACCGGGCCGCATTCCAGCGTCGGCTTGCTCCAGCCCGCGGCGCGGCGCACGAGCGCATTGATGCGCGCGAGCAGTTCTTCGACGTGGAAGGGCTTGACCAGGTAGTCGTCGGCGCCCTGCTTCAGGCCTTCGACCTTGTCCTGCCAGCTCGAACGCGCGGTGAGGATGAGCACCGGGAATTTCTTGCCCTCGTCGCGCAGCGCCTTGATCAGCTCCATGCCGGACATCTTGGGCAGGCCGAGGTCGATGATGCCGAGGTCGAAGGGGACTTCGCGGCCCATGTACAGGCCTTCCTCGCCGTCCTGGGCGGAATCGACGGCGAAGCCTTCGCGCTTCAGGCGCGCAGAGAGGGTTTCGCGAAGCGGTGCTTCGTCTTCGACGAGCAGGATGCGCATGGTGACTCCGTGTCTGCGTGGTCGTTGCGACCGTTGGTTCAGAGGTTGGGGTCGCCGTCGTCGTCGGAGCGTGTACGGCCGCCTTGCGGTGGCTTGCCGTTGCGCTTGCCCTGGCTGCGCTGCTGCGTTTGCTGCTGCTGGCCCTGGCCCTGCGTCGCCGGATCATCCCAGTACACGCGGACGCGACCCTTGTCGTCCACGATCTTCACACGATTGACGTCGCGCCCGTCGTACTGCACCTGCTCGGCGCTGAGCACCTGACCGCTGCGTTCGGCGCGGCGCACCGACTCGGACAGGCCCTGCTGGTCCTGCTGCGCATGCGGCGGCGCCTGCTGGGGCCGCTGCCGCTGCGGTTGCGGCGGGGGCGGTTGCGGATGCGGCTTCGGCTTCGCCCACGCGACGGTGCTGGCCATGGCGAGCGCCAGGGCCAACGACAGCGGCGGCAGGGAACGCGACAGCGACATGCGGCAAGGCCCTCGGGATGCGGTGGGGTCTGCCGGAAGCAGACTCTGCCAAAGCGGCGCCATTCTTTGAATCAGGCGGTGAATTGGGTCTGAACTTTTCCTTCACCTCAAGGGGGCGTTCATGGCCGGTCACGCCCCGGTTCGCGTTTGCCGGCCTCAGAAGACCTCGCCGACGCAGCAGCGGAGGGAGCCGCCCGCCGCTTCGATCGCGGCCATCGGCACGGTTTTCAGGGCGAACCCCGCATGGGTGATCGCCGCGCGCGTGGCCGGCGACAGGGTATTGGCGGCCCCTTCGCTCATCCATGCGACGTCGTGGGACAGCGCGATGGCGTTGCCGGCGAACCCGGCATGCTCGGCATCCGACAACACGATCGCGTGCGGCGCATAGGCGACGGCGATCGCCTCCACGACCCGCTCGTCGGCAAAGCCGCGCGGACACACCAGCGCCGCACGGCCGGCCAGGACCGCGAGCACGACATTGGTGTGGTACTCGCCCGGGGCGAGGTCGAACATCAAGGTCGCGCGCAGGCCGAAGGCCTCGTGCATCGCACGCGCGCCGTCCTCGTCGCAACGTTCCGACAGGCCGCACCAACCGATGCCGCGCGCGCGGTCGATCACCAGCGCGCCGGTGAGTTCGCACGCGTGCGGCTGCAGCGACAGGTCGATCTCCGCGTAATCGAGCACGCCGGCGAAGAAGGCGCGGATGTCCTCGCGCTGCGCTTCGCGCTGGCGCACGGGGTGGCGCATGCGCCCGACGATGTAACGCCCGTTCGCCGCGGTGGCGAAGACGTTGTTGGGGAACAGCGCGTCCGGCGCTTCCGGATCACCGGGGAAGCAGATGGTCGGTACGACCTGCGCGAGCGCGCGATGCAGTTCGCGATGTTCGTGCGAGGCACGGGCGGGGTCGAATGCGGCGTGCGAGGCCATGTAGCGATTGTCGGTCGCGGACTCGGAGGCCAGGCGGAAACCGTCCGGCGCGACGAGGAACGCGGCGCGCGCGGTCGGCGGCCCGAAATCGTGCGCGAGCGTGCGCACGTGGCGGGAAAAGGCGTCGATGTCGCGCGTGATCATGCGGCGACCACCGGTGCCTGCGTCAGCGCGATCGCACGCTCGACCAGGGACCAATCCGCGCCGGGCTTGTGCGCGCCCTCGCTCAGCACCTGGCGGAAGGCGCGACCGCCGCGTTCCGCCGAGAACAGGCCCAGCAGGTGCCGTGTGATGTGCTTGAGGAAGACGCCGCGCGCGAGTTCTGTTTCGACGTAGGGCCGCAGCGCGCGCAACAGGTCCGCACGCGTGCGCAACTCGCCGCCAAACCAGGCGACATCCAGGCGATGCAGCAGCCAAGGGTCATGGTATGCCGCGCGACCGAGCATCGCACCGTCGACATGCGACAGGTGCGTCGTCGCTTCGCTCTCCGTGGCGATGCCCCCGTTGACGATCACCTGCAACGCGGGGCGCTCCTGCTTCAGGCGATACGCCCAGTCGTAACGCAGCGGCGGCACTTCGCGATTCTCCTTCGGCGACAGTCCTTGCAACCACGCATTGCGCGCATGCACGACGAACATCCCGCAGCCTGCGGACGCGACGGTGTCGATGAAGGCGATGAAACGATCGAAGTCGTGGTCGTCGTCCACGCCGAGGCGGCACTTCACCGTCACCGGCACATCGCACGCTGCAATCATCGCCGCGACGCTATCGGCGACCAGCGCCGGTTCGCGCATCAGGCATGCGCCGAAACGACCGGCCTGCACGCGATCGGACGGACACCCGCAGTTGAGGTTGATCTCGTCGAAGCCGTGTTCCGCGCCGATGCGCGCGGCCTGCGCGAGCAGTTCCGGCTCACTGCCGCCCAGCTGCAACGCGACCGGATGCTCGATCGGATCCATCGCCAGCAATCGCGCACGATCGCCATGGATCACCGCGTTGGCATGGACCATCTCCGTGTACAGCCGCGCATGCGGCGCGAGCACGCGGTGGAACACGCGGCAATGCGTGTCCGTCCAATCCATCATCGGCGCGACGGAGAGGCGGAGCTGCTCGGCGGGGATGGCGGCTGCGTCCATGGGAGGCGCAGTTTACCGCGCGAACGCGAATTGACGCGTCGATGCAGTATTTCTCCTATGAACCATGGGGCAGATGCCCTCGCGGACAATTGTTCGCCCGTTCCGCACTGCGGTTTTCTGGACGCACGACAAATCCCTGTCGCGGAGAAAACACACCATGGGTCTCGATCTCGAGTACTTCGAAAAACGCGTGCGCAGCCTCGAGGCGGCGCTTCATCGACTGCAGGCCGACCTGGAGGATGCGCACCGCATCGCCGGCGGCATCGTCAGCGAATACAAGACGTGGCGGCAGAACGAAACACCCACGCGCGAGCTGATGTACCGCCGCCTGGACGAGCTGAAGGAGATCGGCCGGCCGCGCTGTGTGTTCGCGAAGACGCTGATCTTCGAATACGGCGTTTCGCGCACGAAGGCCTACCAGATGGTGCGCGATTACCTGCACCCGGCCACCACGCACATCGCAATGCCGTGAGCACGCGTGGCGCCACGTGCATCGTCCCGGTCCGGCGTCGGCACGCCGTCGCCCCTGGGGACAATGTCGCGGCCCGCGCGCCCTGTGGTGTCCTGCACTCGCCCGGTCGCATCCCCAAGGTGTCCTCCGGGCGGGAGCCGAAGACGCGCAGAGCGGGCCACGCGCCCGAAGCCCGTCGGCCGGCGCAGACCCCTCTCTCTCCCTGAACTGCGCCGGCGGCTCTCTCTTGTTTCCTCGCAACGCACAGCACGAACTACCGGTGGATCGCGTGATCCAGGCGACGATCCACCGGTGGCTGCGCAAGGCCTGCATCGACAAGCACGATCATCCGCTGCGTTTCGTCTCGCTCACCAACGGCGGCTTCTATCTCGCGCCTTGCGTGGGCGCACTGCGGATCCGCATCGACGCGCAACGCAACGACGTGACGATGTCCGGCGACGCTGCCGGCATCGTCGCCACGCTGCTTGCGCTGTGCGCGCTGGGCCATGGTGATCATTACCGTCGATTGCGCGCCTATGCGGGCGACCACGTGGAGTCCACGACGATCCTTGCCGCAGTCGACTGACTCAGTCGGATTCCCACACCATGTAGACGTCCGCGGGCGCGTAATGCGAGCCGGGCCGCGGTGCGGGCCGATGGCGGAAGCCCACGCTTTCGTACAAGGCCAGGGCCGGCGCGAGCTTGCTGCTCGATTCCAGGAACAGTTCGCGCCCCTCGAGCGTGCGATAGGCGTGCAGCGCGCCGTCCATCAGCAGGCGGCCGATACCGCGCCCCTGGAACGCGGGGTCAACGGCCATCTTCGTCAACTCGTACACGCCCTCGCCTTCATGCTTGAGCGCGACCGTGCCGATGGCGCGGTCGCCTTCATCGATGGCGAACAGCACGCGGCCACCGTCGGCGAGGATGTGCGTCTCCGGATCGGACAACACTTCGCGGTCGATCGCTTCGACGACGAACCAGCGTTCGAGCCAATCGATGTTCAGGCGTGCGAAATCCGCGCGCCAGCGCGGATCGAAATCGACGATGCGGATCATTCGTGGGTCAGGTGCGCAAACGCGGCAGTGGCGGCATCGCGATCATTGTCGTCGAAAGGCACGAGGCGGAGCGCCTCCACGGTCCCCGCGTCCAGGCAACGCACGTTGACGTCCACGCCATCGGGATGGCTGCGCGGGATGTAGAAGCTCTTCACGCCGCAGACCTTGCAGAAGCGGTGCTTCGCCGCGCCCGTGTTGAAGGTGTATTCGGTGAGCGCGTCCTCGCCCGAGACCAGGCGGAAGCGCGCGGCCGGCACGATCAGGTGCAGGAAGCCGGTCATGCGGCAGATCGAGCAGTTGCAGTCGAGCGCTTCGATGTGGGCCGGTGCCTCGACTTCGAAGCGCACGCGGCGACAATGGCAGCCGCCGCGATGCACCACCCGATCGGGGGAAGCGGGGTTCATTTCTTGCCGTGGCCCTTGCCGTTGCCGTTGCCATGACCCTTGTCATTGCCATGGCCGTGACCGTTGCCGTGGTCTTCGCCCTGGTCGTTATCGCGACCGTGGTCGTCGTGGTCGTAACCCTTGTACTTGTGCTTGTCCTTGCCGTGGTTCGGATACACGCGCTGCAGTTCGGTATCCAGCACGATCGGGCGCGACCAGCGGTCGTACACCGGCACGAAGCCCTGCTTCAGGCGATGGAACTCCGGCGAGCCGGGCTTGATGCCCATCTGCTTGGCGATGTTGCCCCAGCCGTTGCCGCGGTCGCGGTCGTAGGCGTCCACGACGTAGCGGCACGGGCGCCCGATGATCGACGCGATGCTGCACGCCATGTAGACGTCGCCCGGCGTCCAGCGGCGCGGGCCGAGCAGTTCGACCACGAGGTCGCGCGGCGCGCCGTGGTAGCGCACGAGTTCGTCGACGAAGGGATCGCGGTAACGCGAGCCGTAGCGATTCATGTCGCCCAGCGTGTTGTCGATCCAGATGTCCCCGGTGCGCGGATTCCACCCGACGGTCTGGGCGTGCGCGGCGCCGGCGGCGCCGGCCAACGCGAGCGCGAGTGCGAGTGCGACACCCTGCAAGGTGCGGTGCGACATGGTCCCCTCTCCGATGTGTCCCTGTGTGGCGCCTAGTCTGTGCGCCCTCGATGAATGCGCTCTGAAATCGGCGTCACGGAACCGGCGATGCGGTCACAGGTTCGGAGGCCCGACGGGCGACAGCGTCCGGCCCGCCCCCGCCGCGTGGCCGCGACGATCGACGACGACCAGGTTGCCCGCACCGTCAATGGCATACAGGCGCTCGCCGCCCGTGCTCGATTGCAGGCGCAGGATCCGGCCGTCGCGGCGCCAGCGTCCCTGTTCGCGAAAGTACTCGGTGCCCTCGCCCGCGAGGAAGGCTTCGACCAGTTCGTACTGCGCCACCACGCCGTTGCCGTGCTGCAGGCGCAGGCGCGTTTCGATGCCGTCGCAATCCGCGCAGGCGAGCGTGCCTTCCCATGCGAGTTCGGTATCGGGGGTGTCGAAGCGCGGCGCGGGGCCGGCGGACGTGGACGGATCGGCACGTTCACCGCAACCGGCTGCCGCCGCGGCGACGAGCGCGGCGAGAAGGAAGGACCAGCGGCGCGGAGCGGCAGTCACGGGGCCATTGTGCCGCACATCGCGTGCACGCCGCCGTGACCGGGGCGGGCACAGCATGGTGCCGTCACAGGGGGTGTCCCATGCGCCTGCATCTCTCGCCGCTTCCGTTCCTCCGCCGACATGCGTGGGGACTGGCGGTGTTGTGCGTGTTGATCACGGTGTACTTCGCCGCCGTCGGCTACGTCGGCGAGCGCTTGCGCAACGATCTCGGGCGCGCGTACAAGGCCGTGCCCTCGGTGGAGGATCACGGCCATCGTTCCGATTGATGCGGCGTCGCTTACTTCTTCTTCGAGCTGCCCGCGGCCGAAATCGTGAACTTGCCGAAGGAGATGCCGAGGTCCCAGCCCTTGCCGGTGCCGGCGAGCGCGAGTTGCACTTCGCCCTTGGTCATCACGTTGGCCGCCGAGGACTTGGACGCGCCCGCGCTGGCTTCCGCCTGCGCATAGCTGCCCAACAGTTCATGGATGTCCTTGACGCCGGAGAACTCACCGGTGCCGTTGATGCTCGACTTGCCGAACGCCAGGCCACCGCCCTTGGCGCTGATGGACACGTTCAATTTCTGGCCGTTGTCGCAGGTGATCACGCCCGTGCCGGAGGCCGTCTTGTAGAACGCGGACCAGCCCGACGTCGAGAAGTGCATCTTGCAATCGGTCTTCTTCTGCGCAAACGCAGCCGGCGACGCAAGGGCGAGGGCGAGCGCGGCGCAGGCGAGGAGGCGGGTCATGGTGCGGACTCCTGTCGAGGGGAGTTGGAGGCTAGCACTACGGCCGTTGAGGCGGCACGAAGGCCAGCTCAGCCGTGGGGTCAGTCGTCGTCCCGGTCGTGGTCGTGGTCGCGGTCATGGCCGTGCCCGCGGCCGTCCCAGCGGCGGCCGTCGTAACGGGTGACGTAACCGCGGTTGTCGTAGCGCGGGTCGTAGTACTTCACCGTGCAGTTGCCGCTGTGGCTGCAGGTGACGCGGCGCGCGGTATTCGCGTAATCCGGATCCCGGTAATAGACATTCCCGTAGTACGGGACGCGACCGCCCTCCACGCGCACGAGGCGGTAATACACGGGGCGACCATAGCGATCGCGCACGACGACCAGGCGGTCGTCATCGCGATAGTTGCCGTAACGGTAATAGGGCTGGCCACCGCGCAAGGCGACATCGGCGGCATCGACCAGCACGCGCGTCCACGTATTGTCCTGGGCGTGCGCGGGAATCGCAGCACCACCGAGGCCCAAACCCGCCGCGAGCACGGCGGGTGCCATCCAGCGGGACAACGTGATCATGGTGTCTCTCCCTGTTTCGTCGGCCCGCCCTCATGGTGGGCCCGTGGCCGACGATGCGGCGGGCGCGGTGAACGAGATTGCAACCGAAGCGGGGTCCCACACGCGTGGCAAAGGCCGCGCTAGCTCCCGTTCATCGAAGCGGCGGCGCGCACGATGTCGGCCACCGCGGCGGGGAGTCCCGCGGCATCGTCGACCTTGCGAAGGCGCGGCGCATCGTGCGCCACGTCGGCCTCGGCTTCGTGCGCCCAGGTCACGTGGTAGGGCATGTACACGCCCCACCCGCCCAGTTCGAGCACGGGCGCGATGTCGCTGCGCAGGGAGTTGCCGATCATCGCGAACTGCGAAGGCGCCAGGTCGAACTCGCGCAGCACGCGCGCATAGGTCGGCGCATCCTTCTCGCTCACGATCTCGATGCGGCGGAACAGATCCGCCAGGCCCGACTGCTTCACCTTCGCTTCCTGGTGGAACAGGTCGCCCTTGGTGATCAGCACGATGTCGTGGTGTTGGCCGATCGCTTCCACTGCTTCGCGGATGCCGGGCAGCAACTCCACCGGGTGCTGCAACAAGGTCTTGCCCATCGCGACGATGCGATGCAGGTCGTGTGCGGTGATGCGACCGTCGGTGATCTCCACCGCGGCTTCGATCATCGACAGCACCATGCCTTTGACGCCGTAGCCGAACGAAGCGAGGTTGCGCTTCTCCACTGCGTACAGGCGCTCGTGCACGCGTGCGTCGTGGAGGTCGACGTAATGGCCGACGATGCGTTCGAAGTCGCCTTGCGCGCCGCGGTAATAGTCTTCGCTGCGCCAGAGGGTGTCGTCGCCGTCGAAGCCGACGAGGCGGATGGAGGCGTCTTCCATGGACGATGCGCGCGTGTGGGCGCGCCAGTTTACGCGCGTGGCGCGGGCGAAAAAAACGCAGGACGGGCGAGCCGTCCTGCGTCCTGGACCAAGGTCCGCGGTCTGCCGGTATTACGGTGTGGACGGCGGCGTCGCGGCCGTCGTCGCCGCAGGCGGCGCGGTCGAATCGGCCGGCATCGACGAGCTGGACGTCGACTCGGTCGAATCCTTGGACTTGCCCGAGGCGCAGGCCGCCAGGGACATCGTTGCAACCACGAAAGCCGTGGCGGTGAGGGTGCGAAGCGTAGCGTTCATGGAAGTCCTCTAGCCTGGTGAGCGGATGTCATGCGGATGTACCTGGTGCATGGATCCGGCCGGCCCCCAACGGGAACCGACCGGATGTGCGCCGCTTGTGCGAGCCGCAAACATTCGCGCGGCCCGGCCGGAGGGTCGACGCGATGCGTCAACCGCCCGAACGCGGAGTGGCTGCCTTGCCGTTCGCGGCGAGGTACGCCTTGTATTCGTCCTGCGTCAGCTGCCCGTCGGCATTGGCGTCCGCTTCGGTAAACGCCTTCGCCAGGCTCTGCACCGCCGCAGCCTCGGTCACGCTGAGCGTGCCGTTCTTGTCGGTGTCGAGGTCGGACCAATTCTTCTTCTGCGGCTCCGCAGAGGAGGACGGGGTCGCCGGGGTGGCCGGGGTCTGGGCGGTCGACTGGTCCTTCGACCAGGCATCACCCGACTGCGAGGCGTCGCCCTGCGTGCCCGTGGGCTGTTCGGTGGTGGTGGACGTCGTCGTCGTCGACTGCGTCTGCGTCGTCGGCTGCGGCGTGGCGCTCTGCGGGGTCGCGCTCTGCGCGAAGGCGAGCGGGGCGGCGAACGTCAGCGCGAGGGCGAGGAAGAGGGGCTTGCGATTGATCATGTCGTCGGTCTCCATGGGGGATGTCGCGCATCGCTGCCGGTGCCTCGATGCGACGGCGCCCACCATGCAACGCTCCGTCTGAATCTCCACGAGGGCGCAAAACGCGCCTCCACGCGGCATTAACCAACGGCCGCCCGAATTGCGTTAGCGGGCGCACTTTCGCCCGATTCATGTCGTCGTGGCGCGAATTCACATTTCCCTTCGTGCGCTTACGAAAGTTTCACCAGCGGCATGCACGGCCGTTAATGGACCGCCCCCAAAGATGGTCGCCAAACCCCGCCCCCACCGCCCATCCGAGGACGCCGCCATGACCACCCCGCGACAGACGCCGCGCAGCAAATCCCGCAACATCGCTGCGCGCCGCGGTGCCCAGCCGGCGGAACCGCAGAGTTCGACACCGCCGCTGGAACGTCCGGGCGACGCGGATCGCCAACGCACCGCGACCGAGTCGCCGTCGCGGCACATCCGTCTGTCGTTGCGCGAGGAGGAAGGCGACGACACGGCCACCCGGCATTGAAAGCGGGTTCATGAAAAAGGCGCCGGGGGGCGCCTTTTCTCATTCACTCACTGCGTCGCGGGCTTGCCCTCGTCCATCCTGCCTGCCGCTTTGGACTGCGCGCGATATTCCGCATCGCTGACGAAGCCGTCGCCGTTCGTATCCATCGCCTCGAAGTCGCTCGCGTTCTTGCCGGATTCGGCGGCGCTCACGCGGCCATCCTTGTCGGTGTCCAGGCCGGAGAAGGATTCATGCGTGTCGACCTGCGGCACGTCCGCCTTGGTCGCGCCTTGTGCGGTCGTCGGCGGTGCAGGCTTGCGCGGCGCGTTGAACTCGGCGCTGGTGACGCTGCCATCGTGGTCGGTGTCCATGCCGTGGAAAGCGAGCGCGAACGCAGTATCGGCGTTGGCTTCCGCGGCGCTGATGCGTCCGTCGCGATCGGCATCCAGTCGCACGAACGCAGGATCCTGCGTCCGCATGGTCTTCTGCTCCTCGACCGTGCGTTCCTGCGGCGGCGTTTCCTGTTGTGCGAGCACGCCCGCGGGCAAGGCCAGCAGGCATGCAACCAAAGCGGATGTCCCGTTCATCGCCGCGCTCCTCGGAAAGCACGTGCGCGGTGTAGCGCCGCGCGCGTGGAGGGCGGGTCAAGTGGCGTCGTCTTCCGCGGAGGCGGTGACGATGGGATCGCCGTCGACGTCGAAGCTCACGGCGATCGAGATGGGCCGGCAACACACCTGGCAGTCTTCGATGTAGTGCTGTTCGACGGGGCCGCCCTCGTCGAACGGCACGTCGAGGAGGATCGTGATGACCTCCCCGCAGTACGGACACGCGATGTCGGTGCTCGGCAGCATCGAATCAGCGGCCGGCGCCGCCCAGGAAGTCGTTCTTGCCTAGCGGCGCGCCCGCTTCGCGCAGGATCGCGTAGGCGATCGAGGCGTGGAAGAACAGGTTCGGCAGCACGAAGCTCGTCAGGTAGCCGAAGCCGTCGAAGTTCAGATCGCCGGCGCGGGTCTTGAACGAGATCGCGCGCGAGGCCGCGTCTTCGAACTGATCCGCCGCGAAGCCTTCGATGTAGTCGATGCAGCGATCGATGCGGGCGTACAGGTCCTCGAACGTCTTCTCGTCGTCGGGGAAGGGCATGGGCTCGGTCGCGGTGAGTCGCGCGCAGCAATTCTTCGCCATGTCCGTGGCGATCTGCACTTGGCGCACGAGCGGCAGCATGTCCGGCATCAGCCGCGTGGCGAGCATCACCTCGGGTGCGATGCCTTTCTCCACGATGAACTTCTCGCCGATCTGCAGGACGCCGCGCAGGTTGCGCAGCGCGCGCACGAACACGGGCACGGAAAACTGATGCATCGAATGGACCATCACGGGGCTCCCGGGGGGCCACCATGGCCCCGAAGCCGCACAGCCTACGCGCGCGTTACGAAAGCGCCAGTCACGATCCTGGGTTTGTCTGTCCCAACCAATGGCCGGCCGGCTGCGGTCGCGCGAAGTGGTAGCCCTGCCCGTAGAGGCAGCCCATGCTCCGCAATACGGCGGACTGCGCTTCGCTTTCGATGCCTTCGGCCACGATCTCCACGCCGAGCGCATTGCCCAGCGCCAGGATGGCCTCGACCAGCGCCGAGCTGCGCGGCGCGGTGCCGTGCGCAAAGGGGGCGACGAAGCTCTGGTCGATCTTGATCATGCGCAGCGGGAACCGATGCACGTGGCCGAGCGAGGAATAGCCCGTGCCGAAATCGTCCAGCGCCGCTTCCACGCCCGCCTCGCGCAGGCGATGCAACGTGCGGACCACGGTTTCCGGATCGCCGAGCAGCGTGCCTTCGGTGACTTCCAGGCGCAGCGCATCGGCCGGGAATCCGATCTCGCCCACCAGGTCCAGCAAACGGCCGGCGAAGTCTTCGTGCTGGAACAGGCGCGGCGAAACATTGAGCGTGAGGTAGCGTCCTTCGTCGACCAGCAATCGCCCGCTCTCCAGCGCCAGGCGGAACATGCGCCAGTCGATCGCGCCGATCAGTCCGCTGTCCTCGGCCACCTTCAGGAAAGCGCCCGGGTTCAGCACGCCGCGTTGCGGATGGTGCCAGCGCAGCAGCGCTTCGTAGCCGACCACGGCTTCATCGTGCAGCTGCACGATGGGCTGGAACCAGGGTTCGAACTCGTCGTGCAACAACGCATCGCGCAGGGCCTGCTCGAGATCCAGGACGTCCATGGCGCTCTGGTGCATCGCATCGTCGAAGAGCACGAAACGATTGCGGCCCGCTTCCTTCGCGCGGTACAGCGCGACGTCGGCATCGTGCAGCACGGCATCGGCGTTGGCGTAGCGACCCGGCATCGCGATCGCGATGCCGATGCTGCAGGACAGCTGCAGCTCGCGACCGGCCACGCTCACCGCCGGCTGCAGCGCGCGCAGCACGCGTTGCGCCACCTTGGACGCGGTCTCCGGTTGCTGCACGTGCTCCAGCAGCAGGATGAACTCGTCGCCCGCAAGGCGCGCCACCACGTCGGGCTCGCGCACGCAGGCCGCCAGGCGTTCGGCCACCTGCTTGAGCAGGACGTCGCCCGCGCTGTGGCCCAGGCTGTCGTTGACCACCTTGAAGCGGTCGACGTCGATGTAGAGCAGGCCGAAGCCATGGCCGCCTTCGCGGCGCAGCCCGGCCACCGCGCGCTCGATGCGATCGCGCAGGTAGATGCGGTTGGGCAGGCCGGTCAGCACGTCGTGCATGACCTGGTGCTGCAGTTGCGCTTCGATCTGTTCGCGCACGGCGATCTGCTCGCGCAGCTCGAGGGTGCGCGCTTCCACGCGATGCTCGAGTTCGGCGTTCGCCTGGCGCAGCAGCTCCGCCGCGCGCCGGCGCTGCAGCGAGCTGCCGATCTGGTAGGAGACGAAGGTCAGCAGTTCGGCGTCGCGTTCGGTGTAGGCGTTGGTGTCTTCGTAGCTTTGCACGGCCACCACGCCGATCGCGCCTTCGGTGCTCAGCAAGGGCGCGCCAAGCCACACCTGCGTGGGGGCGCCCATGATGAAGGCATCGGCCTCGCCCGCATCGACCATCGCCTGTGCGGCCGCGCGGGTGATCAGTTGCGGCTTCTGCGTGGCGAGCACGTGTTCGGTGAGTCCGCGGCTGTAGGTGCGCGCGTCCCAGTCGTGCTCGTGTTCGTCGGCCGCGTAAGGGAAGGACACGGTGGCGCCGTCCTCGGAGAGCAGCGCGATGTAGAAGTTCTTCGCGTCGATCAGCTCGCCGACGATCGTATGCACGTGGCGGTAGAAGCTCTCGCTCGACTCGTCCAGGCTGGCCAGCGCGGCGATGCGGTACAGGGCGGCCTGCAGGCGCTCGCTGCGTTTACGTTCGGCGATCTCGTGGCGCAGGCTCTGGTTGGCCACCTGCAACTGCTGCGTGCGCTCGACGACATGCTGCTCCAGCTCCGCGCGTCCGCGCTTGCGCTCCAGAGCCGTGAGGATGTGCTCGGCCACGAAGGCGAGCAGCGACATCTCCGCGGTCGTATAGCAACGCTCGCCCGTGTAGCTCTGCACCACCACCACGCCCTTGACCTCGCCATCGCGCAGCATCGGCACGCCCAGCCAGTCGCTGCTGTCGGCGCCGTGGATCTGCAGCGGGCCGGAGACCTGTTCGCGCAGTTCCTCGGTCACGCCCATCAACGGGCGCTTGTCGCGGGTGAGGTACCAGGTCAGGCCCTGCTCGATGCGCGCGAGCGGGATTTCCATGCCGGCCGTCAGGTTGAGCTCTTCGTCCACGACGTCGGCGAAGTACAGGAAGCGCAGCGTGTCGCGCTCGCGGTCGTGCATCGCGATGTAGAAGTTCTCCGCGTACATCAGGTCGGAGACGATGCGGTGCAGCCCGCGCAGCATGTCGGGCATGTCCAGGTCGGAGCCGGCCATGTCGGCGATGGCGTACAGCGAGCGCTGCAGCTTCTCCGCCTGCTCCAGGCGCGAGACGCTTTCCTCCATGCGCTGGCGGTCGAGCAGCTCGGCCAGGCGGACGCCGACCGCGGGATGCGGCGCATCGTCGCCGGGGCAATGCACGATCGCGACGACGCTTTCGCCATCGTCGTGCAGCACGCGCGGGTGCACGTCGTCGCCGCCCACGCGATGGTGCGCGAGCGCGATGTTGGCTTCCGCCAGGATGCGCGCGTCCGCCACGCCTTCGGGCCACGTCGCGATGTCGCGGGGCCAGCGGGTCGACCACAGCACGCAGGCCCCGCGGGCCTGCCAATGGGGATGGGCCTCGAACCAGGCCGCCACGGCTTCGGCCGGCGAACGCGCACGCAGCAGCGCACCGGCGAGGACAGCGTCCTCACCGGGCAGGGTCGAAACGGATCCGCCGAACTTCGCGGTCATGTGTGTGGTTGCTTCCCCCCGAAAGCCTGCCACTCGTGGACCGTCACGCGAGCGCGCCCTTATCGGGCTTGCCCCGGTGTCGAACTGTGGACGAAGTCACTTCCCCCCTGCAACCCACCGCACGGCAGCGGAAGGCCCCAGGACGCATCGTCACACCCTACAGACCGGGGGGAGGCGAGCGTGCCCCCCACGGTGGGGAGGGCGCATGGACCGGAAGGCGAACGACGCGGAACCCTCGGGCATTGCACTGGGCGTCGCCCTGGATATCGCCCTCGAATCGGAACTCGAGTCGCTGGATCGCGAAATGCCGCGCATCCAGTCGACCGCCACCGACCTGTTTGCGCTGGCCACGGCGTGGGCCGAACGCCATGCCGCGATCCTGGCCCGCACGCCCCCGTCGATGCGCGTGGAGATGGAAGCCCGCCTGCACCGCATCGGCATTCGCTGGGGCGTGGTGAGCGGTCCCCGCATGACCGCGCAGTTCCCCGCGCTCGGCTTGCCCAGGAAGCGCATCGTGCCGCGCGACGACGAGGCAGCCTAGTCGGCGCGCATAGCCGCGCTCAGATGTTGCGCGGCACCGGCTTCTTCAGCGCGCTGCGATAGCGCGCATACAGCGCCTGCACCTTCTCGACGTAATCCTCGGTCTCCGCGTACGGCGGAACCCCGCCGTAACGCGCCACCGCACCGGTGCCCGCGTTGTAGGCGGCGGCGACGAGCGCAAGGTCGCCCTTGTACAGGCGCATCAATTCGCGGATATGGCGCGCGGCGCAATCGATGGACTGCGCCGAGGAATACGGGTCGGTCACGCCATACGCGCGCGACAACGCCGGCATCAGCTGCATCACGCCCTGCGCACCCTTCGGCGAGAGTGCGCGCGGATTGAAGTCGCTCTCCGCGTGCGCGATCGCGCGCAGCCATGCCTCTTCCACGCCGGTTTTCTTCGCCGCCGCGATGAACTGCGCGGCGAACACGTCCAATCGCGGCGTCCCGAGTTCACCGAGGCCTTCGTGCGCCCATGAATCTCGCGGCGCGTGCAGGCGATACGGCTCGGCGACTTCCTTCCACCCGGGCATCCTGCGCGTGCTGTAGACCGTTACGCCGTTGAGGTTCTTCGCGTAGACGTTGCCGCGCACGGGCCCTTGGTCGCCCCAGAAGTTCGGGACCTTGGCCTTGCGGTCGTTGACGCGCTTGGGCTTGCAGCGCGAACCCGGCTCCGGCGCGGTCGACAGGCTCAGGCGGTTGTCGCGCAGGCACTCGTACACGGTGCGCGCTTGCGCGCCGCCGAGCGGCAGCAGGCAAAGCAGTCCGGCGAGGGCAAGGCGGACGTGCATGGCCCGCCATCAGAGCGGGGAAGCGTTCAGCGTCGCGTGAAGGCCGTGTGTGCGGCGCAGCATCCGCCTTCAGCGGGCTGCGCAGCGTTCGCATTGCGAGGGCACCACGAGCGGCGGCTTGCCCGGCGCGGAGAGGCTGGCGGAATAACGGCGGTGCACCGGATCCGACAGGTCTGCCGTTTCGAGGAAGTGCTGGCGCGCATCGCCCTTGGCGCGATCGCCCTTGCGTGCGAGCCACCAGGCGCGCAGGTACCACGCATCGGCCCACGTGGACCATTGGGTCACGAGCCCCTGCGTGCACTTGTCGGATTCCGCCTTGTCCCCTGCACGCAGCGCGACCTGGCACAGGCCCAGCACGGGCCACGCATCGAGCGGATCGTGCAGCATGGCGCTGCGGTAGGCCGTGCGTGCATCGTCCCAGCGCGAAGTCCTTTGCGCGAGGTCACCGCGCAGGAACCAGGCTTGCGCATCCGTGTCGTCGTGCGCCAATGCGAAGTCGAGGTCTTCGCCCGCGCCCGCGAGATCTCCCGCCGCCATGCGCAGTCGTACGCGCGCAAGGCGATAGCGCGATTCGAGCGGGGCGAAGCGCAGGGCCTGCGACGACCACGCGAGTGCGTCTTTCGGATACTCGTACTGAAGACGCAAGGCGAGCGCCTGCATGAGATCCGTGTCGGGTGCGAGATCCAGCGCCGCGCGCAGGCTCCTGGCATCGCCTTCGATCCGCGCACGGTTGATCGCGGGGGTGTTGCGCAACACGCCGAGCAAGGGATTGTCCTTTTCGTGCGCTGCCGCGGCATCGGCCACGTCGTTCCAGTCCTTCGGACGACCACCCCATTGCGGCATCACCGTGCCTGCCCAGGCCCAGAGCACGCGATAGGACGCAGGATCGAGGTCGCGGCAACGCGCGACTTCCTTCTCCTGCAGCGCCGCGTCGCCCGTCATCTGCGCGACGTGCATCAGGCCTTTGCACGCGGGGCTGAGCCGGGGATTGAGCGCGAGTGCGCGTTCCAGTTCCTCGCGAGCCTTGCCGGCGAGATAGCGCATCTCCCGGGTGCGCTGCTCGTCGGCGAAGTTGGACACGCGCCAGGCCGCAGCGACGAACCGCAGTCCCGCGGCGGTGTGCGCGAAGGCGCTGTCGGGTGCCGCATCGATCCACAGCTCCGCGGCGAGGCGGGCATTGTCGCGCGCGTCGAAGACATCGAATTGCGCGAAGAGCTGGTCGCGTTGCGCAGGATCTGCGTACTGCGCCGCCAGCAACGCAGCGAAATCCTTCTCGAGCGTGGCGACCTCGCCGAACTCGGCCAATTGCGTGATGTCCTCGAGGGAATGTTGCGGACGACGATCGAGCGCGCAACGCGCGACGACCTGTTCCCGCGGCCAATGCGTCCCGGCGGGATCGGATTGTGCGAGGCAACGCTGCTCGAAATCGATCCCACCGATGTCCGGCGTCGGTGTCTCCGCCGCGCCCGCCGTCGTCCAGGCGAGCGCGAGCCCGAAGCACATCCCCATGCGCATCCTGCGATCCATGTCCCTTCCCCTTGGTGGCAGCGCCGTCAGCGGCGCGACTTGCATGGCTTTTCCAGCGCCTGCTTGTAGCGATCGTACAAGGCCTGCACCTTCGCGACGTACTCGATGGTCTCACGATACGGCGGGATGCCGTTGTACTGCGCCACCGTCCCGATGCCCGCGTTGTAGGCCGCGGCGACGAGTTCGAGGTCGCCGTTGTAGCGGCGGACCAGTTGCCTGAGATGACGCGCGCCGCCGTCGATGGACTGCGCGGGCGAGAACGGATCGAGCACCGCGTACTCGCGCGCGACTTCGGGCATCAGCTGCATCACGCCCTGCGCGCCCTTGCTCGAAACCGCCTTGGCATCGAAGCCGCTTTCGGCGTGCGCGAATGCGCGCAGCATCGCGTCTTCCACGCCGGTGCGCTTCGCGGCGGCGCGGAACTCCGCGGAATACGGCTTCAGTTGCGGAGGACCCAGTTGGCCGAGGCCCACGTGCGCAGGCGAGCCCGGCGGCGTTTGCACGGTGAAGGCGAGCACGGGGACCGCGCCGGGTAACTTGCGCGTGCCGTACACCGTCCTGCCGTCCTGCTGGCGCTCGTACAGCGTGCCCTTCACCACGCCCAGGTTGCCCCAGAGATTCGGCACTTTCGCCGGATCGTCCTCGAAGTGCCTGGCGACGCACTTCGAACCGGGCTCCGGCGCCGTGGAGAGGCTGACGGTGCCGTTGCGCGTGCAGCGATAGACGGTGCGCGCGTGCGCGGGCACGCTCAGCGTGGCGGCGAGGACGACGACCAGGCAGGCGGTGGAACGCATGGCGCGGAGACTAGCGCATGCGAAGGTGTGGCGATGTTACGAGCCCTCCGCCTTCGCCGGCGCGCCGGCGTCCGCGGTCTCCTCGTCCCGCCAGTAGTGCTCATGTTGTCCATCGAGCAAGCGCATGCGATGGCGCTCCACCTTCTTCAACTGTCCGGGCAATTGCGTCGTGCGCGTGGACTCGTACATCTCCACCACGCCCGTCGGGCGGTGGACGACGATCAGGCCTTCGTCGGCGATGTCGAGCGAAGTGACTGCGTCCTTGCCGGTGTTATCGAGCTTCTTCCCCGCGAGCTTCTCGCTGATCGCGAGCGCGGCGACCGCGGCCTTCTCGGGATCGATCTGCATATCCCACGCAACGAACAGATCCTCCGGATCGTCCGGCGACACCGACATGGAGAACGTGAGCTTGGCCGGGAACGCGGGCCCGCCGAACGGGTTGGGCAGCGCCGTCTGCACCTCGTAGGACTGGTCGGGCTCGATCTCCAGCCCGTGGAAGCCGTCGTAATCCTGGATCTGGCGCGTGAGCAGCGCTTCGACGTAAGCGGGCGTCAGCATGCGATCGAGCGCAGCGTCCGTGTTCGCCTTGGCGGTGGCACGGGCTTTCTCGCGCGCCTTCGGGTCTTCGATCTGCGCCATCTGCGATTCGATGGCCACGAGCAGCGTCGGCGCCGTCACGGCGCGGATCTTCGCGATCAGCGTGTCCAGGTTGCGCACGCCGGCATAGGTGCCGTCCGTGGCGAGCTTCACTTCCAGCGGCACGCCGGAAAGCGCCGCGATGGTGGCGCGCTGTTGGATCGCCTGCGCCTGGAGGGCCGGCGGACCTTCGAGCACGTCGTAGGTACCGTTCTCGCTCGACCACACCTGCACGAATCCCGCGTCCGACGCCTCCGCAATGCGAACGTGCGTGGTGTCCGTCGCGCGCGTCCGCGACGTGGCGCCGTCCTTCACTTCGGTGGCCGTGTCCTCGGTCTGGTAGGACAGCGCGACGCCTTGCTTCCACGGCAGCACCCATTTCACCTTGGGCGCAGCCTGCGCAGGTTCATCGGCAAAGGCGGGCGTTGCGAGCACGCACAGCAGTGCGAGCGCGAGGGTGTGAAGACGCATTCGAAATTCCCCGGATAGCGCAGCGGCGACAGGCCGGTGCCCGCGTATTTTACCTTTCTTCAAGCCCCCTTCATGCGCGACGCGGCAAACAGGGATGCATCGACAAGGGAGATCGCACGTGCCACGCATCGCCATCGCGCTCCTGCTGGCCCTGTTGTCCACGGCCTGTGCCACGCGCCCGGCCAGGGAAGCCACGCCGCCGCCCGAGCCCATTGCGCTGCCGCCGCCCACCGAGACCCGCGGCAAGTTCACGCTGGAGGCCGACAAGCTCGATACCTGGAACGCCGTCGGCCAGATCCTCGTGAACACGCCCGGCGTGAGCTACGAAGGCCGCTCGCAGATGATGGATCTGTACACGGTGCGTTACCGCGACGTGCCCTTCCTGATCCTCACGCGCGCGTTGCTGCTCTCCGACACGATCAAGAAGACAACGACTTTGGTGACGGCAACGACGCTGCAAGGGGCGCCGATCGACAGCGACGCCGTGGTGGAGTTGCTGGCGAAGCTGCAGCGCGACCTGCCCGCGGAGATCGTCAGCGTGCAGGAGCGGCAGAAAGCGGAAGCGCGCGCGAAGAAGGCGCAGAAATCCAAGGCACACAAGAAGAAGGCGAAGAAGACCTGAGGTTACTGCGCCTTGTCGTCCACTTCATGCAGGAACTTCAACAACCCGGCGAAGTACGCCTCCTGGTCGTCGTAGTAGGCGCAGTGGCTTCCGTTCGGCAGGTAGAGGTATTCGCCGTGCGGCAGCTTCTTGCTCATCATCTCCATGAACTTCGGATCCATGGTGTCGTAACGCGCGCCGATGACCAGCGTGGGCACGGTGATCTGCTTCAGGTCTTCCGTGCGATCCCAGTCCACCAGGAGGCCGCTGGCGCCGAGTTCGCTCGGTCCCTGCATCGGCACGTACACCTTCTTGTTGAGGTGCTTGGCGAAGCCGCGCAGCACGGGCTCCGGCCATTCGGCCATCGAACGGCGCAGGACATGGTGTTCGTAATGCGGCTGCAGCAGTTCTTCGAAACGCGGGTTGTCGTAGTCCTTCGCCGCGTCGAGCTTCTTCAGTTCCGCGAGCGCCTCGGGGCCGAGCTCCGGCATCAGCACCTTGCTCGCGTATTCGTTGTACGCGGGGATGCTGGACATCATGTTCGAGATGATCAGGCCCTTCAGGTGATCCTGGTGCTTGAGCGCGTATTCGATGGCGAGCATGCCGCCCCACGAATGCCCGTAGAGGTAGAAGTTGTCCTTGTCCAGGCCGAGCGCCTTGCGCACCTGCTCCACTTCATCGACGAAGCGGTCGATCGTGAGCAGGCGCGGATCGTCGGGCTGGTCGCTGTAATACGAGCCGAGCTGGTCGTAGTAGTAGTACTCCACGCCGTCGGCAGGCAGGAAGGAATCGAACACCTCGAAGGGCTCGTGCGTCGCACCCGGGCCGCCATGCAGCAGCAACACCTTGATGCGCGGGTTGTTGCCCGTGCGCTTGGTCCACACCTTGAAGTCGCCCGCCGGCGTGTGGATGGGGATCATGCGCACGCCGCCCTGCCACGCGTCGGGGTGCCCGGCGCGGTCGTGGTACTGCTGGAGGGTCGGCGTCTCGCCGGCGAACGCCGACGCGGAAAGCAGGAGCATCAACGCGAACAGGAAGCGGCGCATGGCGGATCCTTCGGGCGTCGGCGGGGTGTGGGTCGGTTCGGGGGGATTCTAGTCAGCTCGCTGCGGTGCAGCAGGCAGGATGACCGAGTACGCGAGCGTCGTGATCTTCCACCCTGCTTTGGTCCGCACCATCAGCCAGCACTCCTTGCCCCAATTGGTCTTCTTGCCATTGGAGAGGAAGCTGTAGTCGAAGGTGACCGTGGCGACCTCGCCATCGGTGTCGATCGTGATGTTGTCGAAGGTCTCTTCGCTCGCGTCCTTGCTGTTGGCGATGCCGTCGATGAACTTGGTCGGATTGTTGTCCGGCGAGAACTTCGCCTTCATCGCCCCGGGTCGCTTGGCCGCACCTGCGCCAGGCTCTTGTCGTCCAGCACGCTTTGCCACGGCTGGTCCGGCTGCACGAACAGCGCGAGGAAGCGCTCGCGGTCCTTCTGGATGATCGAGATGCGGAAGGATTCGACGACGGCGTGGATGTCCGGGTGGTCGTCTGCTGCGCGCGCGGGAGAGAAGCAGAGCGCGGCCGCGAGCGAAATGACATGCAGGGGATGGCGCTTCATAGCGATTTGAGCAGCCAGTACAAGGCGGCGCAGTTGAACACGACCGTCGCCCAGAACGCCAACTGGAAGGAACGCTTGCTCGACTTGTGGCGAAACACATCCTGCGCGACCAACGCGCCGGGCCAGCCGCCGACCAGGCTCATCGCATGCAGCGTGTTCTCCGGCGTGCGCCATTCGCCGCGCAGCGCCGACACCTTGTCGCGCCAGTACATGGAATACGCCGCCAGGCTCGTGGCGGCATAGAGCACGGGCACGAACGCCGGGACCTTCGCGAACCACCAAGCCACGCCCAGCGCCAGCGCGAACACGAGCGCCACGGTCTTGCGCGGGAACACGCCGGAGGCTTTCGGCATCGCCCGCCTCGACGGCGCAATCGCGAACCGCACCGCCACGGCATTGGCACGCCGCTGCGCATCCCGCTCGACCTTGTACGAGATCAGGTCGCCTTCGTTCGGCCTGCGCGGCAGCCGTCCGAACGCCTTGACGTGGACGAAGGCGCGATCGCCGCCGCCATTGGGCTCGACGAAGCCGTAGCCCTTCTGGTCGTTCCAGTTGGTAAGGCGTCCTACGTAGCGCATGGGAATCCGTCGGCATCAGGCCGGGGTCGGATTCTAGTCGGGCGCCGCCGGGGCGCCATTCGAAAAAGTCGCGGGCTTTCAGAAGCCCCAGCCCGCGATCAACCAGACTGCCAAGCGCGGCGGAGGGGGTCACTTCCGCGGCGCTTGCCGGATCACTGCCTCGCGACGATCGTCAGCCCGCTGTAGGACATGGTGCCGACCAACTTGATGTAGTACGTCCCCGCCTGCGGGGCGGTGATGCGGATCGTTTCCGAATTGCCGGTGCGCACCGAGCGGAACTGGTACGCGGCGGCGCTCGGCGCGGCGTTGAGACTGGCGTACATCGAGGCGTCGCCGATGCCGCCGAAGGTCATGAACGTCACGGGCACGCCGGCTTGGGCGACGAACTTGTAGAGCACCTCGCCTCCGGTCGGGGCACCCTGTGCCGCGAGGTTGGTGTTGTTGAACAACTCGGTCGCGTCCAGGCAGGTCTGCGTCTGCGGATTGCACGGCGGCAGCAGGGCCTTGGCCAGGGCATTACTCGCGTCGAGGATGCCGACACCGATCGTCTGCGTGGCCGGGATCGACACCGGGAACGCGCGGGCACTGCGCTTGAGCAAGGCTTCCATCTCGGCCGGCGTCATGGGCGCACGGCCTGCATTGGCGAGCGCGCTCTGCACCAGCGCCACCGTAGCGCTGACGTGCGGCGCCGCCATCGACGTGCCCGCCATGTAGTAGTACGCGGGGCCCGTGATCGGATCGAGGTTGGGCGCTGTCGTGCTGCTGTTGCCCGCCTGCAGGATGTAGCCGTTGGGCAGGCCGTCCGCGGTGGGATCGCCACCCGGTGCTGCGATATCGACGTTGGCACCGTAGTTCGAATACGACGCCTTGCCGCCGTTGATGCGCGACGCGCCCACCGTGACGACGTTCTGGCAGTTGGCCGGCGAATACAGCGAAGCATCGGCGGAGGAATTGCCCGCGGCCACCACCACCACGGTGCCGCGCGCGACGGCGCCGTTGATCGCGTCCTGCGTATAGGTTTCGCAGGGGCCGTAGCCGCCGAGGCTGAGGTTGATCACCTCTGCAGGCGTCGGATTGTTCGGCACGCCGGTAACGGTTCCGCCGGAAGCCCAGGTGATCGCATCGGCGATGTCGGAGGTGTAGCCACCACAGCGGCCGAGCACGCGCACTGGCAACACCTTGGCGTTGTGCGCAACACCGACGACGCCGATGCCGTTGTTGCCCACTTCCGCGATGGTGCCCGCGGTATGGCTGCCGTGCCAGCTGCTGTCCTTCGGGCCGGTGTAGGGGCCGCAGTCGTCGGTTTCCGTGTAGTTGCCGTTCGCGTAGTCGCCGTAGTCGAGGGCGCCCGGCACGCGGTCGTTCGTGGCGCGGCGCGACACGAAGCTGTCGGTGATGAAGTCGTAACCCTGCAACAGGTTCGCGCTGAGGTCCGGATGCGGCACCACGCCGGTGTCGAGGTCGGCGACGATCACGCCATCGCCCTTCGACGTATCCCAAGCCACGTCGGCGCGAATGCCGCCGTTGGCGTTGTACAGGTTCCATTGCTGCGTGATGTAGGGATCGTTGAAATCCCACCACGCGGTGGGCCGCATCATGCGGTCGACTTCGACGGCCTGCACGGTCGCGTCGGCCTTGAGCTGGGCGACGATCTTGTCCAGTTCCGCCTGGGTGAGCTGGCGCTCGAGCTTCATGAGGTCGCGGCCGCCCTTCAGCGCGCGCACTTTCGTGGCGCGCATCGGCGTGGTCGTCTTCGCGGCGGTGGACACGCGCAGGTTCGCGCGCGCGGCGGCGGCCTCGACGATGGAGCGCTTGCGCGCATCGTCGGTGGGCGCGACCACGCTCGCGCGGTAGGTGACGATCAGGCGCGCCGAGCTGCGATTGGTGGCCGTGCCCGCGTTCTGCATCGGCATGACCTTGGGCTTGTTGACCACGCCCGCGGCGAATGCGGGCGTGAGCACGGCGATGGCCATCAGGCCGCCGGTCAGGGCCTGGGTGAGTTGCTTCTTCTGCATGACTGCTGGATTCCCCGAAAATGTGTGTGGTTACCAACCGAAGCCGGCGCCGACGCCGACCGACGTGTCGTCGCCGCTCACCGCGCCACCGAAGGTGACCGTGGCGCGATCGCTGATGGCGCGCTGGTAACCGATCGCCAATGCGGCCTGGCCGCGTTGCGCGCCGATGCCGACGCCTACGCGGTTCTGCGTGCGCACGCCTGCGGCACTGGTGGCCATCGTCAACATCGCCGCGCCCATCGCGCCCTGGCGGTCGATGCGCTTGTCCTGTTCGCCGAGGCGATGGTCGACATCGGTGCGGATCTGGTTGAGGTTGTCGTCCCACGCGGCGAAGCGCGCATCCGTGTAAGCGTTGGCAGAGTGCAGGGTCTGCGTCGACTTGGTGTCGGTGTAGGTGTGCGACGACGCCAGCGTGGCGGCATCGCCTGCATCGGCGACCGCCTTGGCTTCGGTGACCGCCGTATCGACCACGCCCGCGACCTGTTGGTCGGTGTAGGCGTTGGACTGGGAGACCGCGGTGCCGATGGCGTTGTTGGCAGTGGCCAACGCGGTGTCTGCAGTCGCCTGCGCCGTGCCTGCGGCGTTCAACGCGGCATCCGCCGTGGCCTGTGCGTTGTCGGCCTTGGTCTCCACCGTCGTGAGCTGATCGAGGTTCACCGCATCGGTGCCCTGCGTGCCGGCGGCGACGTTTGTGATCTGGCGCGCGATGGCCGTGTGCGGTGCGCCCGTGACTTCGTCGCTCCAGTCCGCGGATGCGCCGACCGACACGGTGTTCGCGCGATCCGCGACGGACCCGGCGCCGATCGCAACGCTGTTGGTCCCGGTGCTCGTGACTTGCGCGAAGTGACCGATCGCGACGCCGTAGTCCGACTGCGCCCAGGCATTCGCACCAAACGCCACGCTGCCCATGTTGCGCGCCCACGCGTTGTAACCGACCGCCGCGCCTTCCCAGTTCGCTCCGGATTCGCTCCCGACCGCCGTGCCGTTGACGACGATGTTGCCGAGGTCGGCGTGTTCGTCGTTCCAGTCGGTGACCGTCGAGTGATAGCCCACCGCGGTGTTGCCATCGCCATTGGCGAAGGAATACGAGCCCAGCGCGGTGGCCGCCACGCCGGTGGCATTGGCGGTGGAACCGAGCGCCGTGCCGAAGAAGTCGGTCGCGAGTGCAGCGTTGCCGAAAGCAGCGCTTTCCCAACCGTTGGCCGCGCTGAAGGAACCGATAGCCATCGCGAACGGCGAACCGGTGGAGGCGTTGCCGCCGATTGCCATGCTGAAGAAGCCCGCGGCGTGCGAGTTGCTGCCGATGGCGACGGCGCCGGAGCCTTCGGACCAGCTCATCGCGCCGAGCGCCACGCCGAACCCGTAGTCGGAGCGCGCGCCGGCGCCCACCGATGTCGTGGCGGCGTCGTTGGCCTGTGTGTAGTAGGTCGTGCCGTCCCAATTGACGTAGGCCCCGCCGATCGCGGTCGCCCCGGCCGCACCCGCATAGCTTTGCGACCCCACGGCCAGCGCGTTCTCGCCGACGGCGGTCGCGTTGAAGCCGAAGGCGCTGGCCCAATTGGCGAAGGACAACGCACCGGCGCCGAAGGCCGAAGCGCCGTCGCCGATCGCGTTGGAGGACTCGCCGGCCGAGGTGGCTTCTTCGCCTTCCGCGTAGGCGCCGGCGTCGTCAGCCGGATCGGGCCGGCCGGTGGCCTCGAATTTGGACTGCGCCAGCGCCGGCAGCGCGGTCGCCGACAGGATGGTCGCCAGGGCCATGGCCAGCGCCCTCATCGGAAGGGGACCGGATGGCACGGCGCGGATCGGCGCACTCCCCTGCGCCGGGTGGACAGACTTGTTCATCAACGTGGTTTCCCCAGGTGTGTTCGAGACGCGCGGGCAGGGCCGCGGCCCGCCGAACTCTGGGCAAGCCCCGCATTCAAGTCATCCACACTTCCTTCGCAAAATTTCGCGAAGTTTTGCGCCAGAATCGGCTTGGGGATTCGGGGGAAGTGAAAGCATGGTGCGTCGTACCTGGACTGCCGCGTCCGCGTGGCTCAACCGCGTGCCGATCCGCGACCCGGTCGATCGCAAGAACGCGCCCTTCATGCAGCTGGTCCTGCTGTTCTTCGGTGTGTACCTGCCGATCAACCTGTACTACTACCTGGTCGTGTCCGACTTCATCAGTCGCGCGCCTGCCGTGTCGACGGCGCTCAACGCGGCCACCGATCTTGCGATCATCGCGTCGGCGTGGACGGGTTTCTATTTGATCCGCCGCGGCCAGTTGCGGAAGGGGGTGATGCTCTTCCTCGGTACCGTGCTCGTTTCGTTGACCGTGGTGTTCCTCCAAACCGGGCTGCGCGGGTTGGTGATCGACACCACTTATCCCGTGTTGTCGCTAGCCATCGGCGGTTTGGTGCTGGGGCGTGGTGCGTTGTGGAAGGTGTTCGGTTCCCTCGTGTTGATGCTGGCCCTTGGCGCATTGACGGATCTGTTCCGTCACGCCGAACCGGCCCACGCGTATGCGCCGAACTGGGCGATGTCCGCGTTCCTGCTGTACGGGATGATCACGATCGTGCTCGACCGCACCATCCTGGCGCTGCGCAGCAGCCTGGATGAAAGCGTGTCGAAGGGGCGCGCGCTTGCAGATGCGAACCTGCGCTTGCAGCGCGAGATGGCCGAGCGCGAGCGCGCGCAGTCGCAGCTGATCCATGCGCAGAAGATGGAAGCGGTGGGGCGCGTGGCGAGCGGTGTTGCGCACGATTTCGACAATGTGCTCAACGTCGCGCTGGGATACGCGGTGGGACGCGAGCGCATCGCCGATCGGGGAACGTCGGCGTTGATCGATGCGCTGGAAGGCGTCGAGTTGTCGGTGCGTCGCGCCTTGTCGATCAGTCGCAAGCTGCTCAACTTCGGACGCCAGGACACCAGCCGGCCCGAAGTGTTCGATGCGGTGGCTGCGCTGCGCGAACTGCAGCCGATGTTGCGGCAGTTGTTCGGTGCTGGAACGCGTGTGTCGCTCGACGTGGGCGACGACGTCCTGCTCGTGCGCATGGATCGCGGGCAGTTCGAACTGATGGCATTGAACATCGCAGCGAATGCGCGCGATGCGATGCCGGAGGGTGGGCGCTTCATTGTGGGTGCGCAGCGCGCACAGGACGGCACGATTGAACTGACGTTCGGCGACACCGGCTGCGGCATGCCGGAATCGGTGCGGATGCGTGCGTTCGAGCCGTTCTATACGACCAAGTCGATGGGCAGCGGCACCGGCCTGGGCCTGGCGGTGACGCAGGACCTGGTCAGGGAGATGGGCGGTTCGATCGATGTGGCGAGCACGAGCGAGGCAGGGACGACCTTCGCCGTGCGATTGCCGCTGGTGGCCGCAGCCGCCTGATCAAGCCGCGAACAGGAAGCCGATGCCGCGTGTGGCGACCAGCGGCAGCGTTGTATCCGTCTGCACTTCGGCCTTCTTGCGCAAGCGATGCACGAGGGCATCCAGGCGGCGTGCATCGAAGTCGCGGTCGTTGCCTGCCAACGCGTTCACCAGCGTTTCGCGCTCCACGGGCTGTCCGCCGGCGGCGAACAAGAGCTGCAGCACGCAGCGTTCAGGCGCCGTCAACGCCATCAACGCGCCATTGGGCGCGACCAGGCACCAGTCGTTGGTTTCGAGCTTCCAGCGCCCGGATGCGGCGGGAGCAGCGTCGGCGCTCGCCGGCATGGCGCGCGCCGACAACCGGCGCGCGAGGCTGTGCAACGTGGCGGCGAGGATTTCGCCATCGACTGGCTTGGCGAGGAACGCATCCGCACCATCCGACAGCGCGCGCACATGCTTGTCGGCACCGCTGTTGGCGGTGAGCATGACGATGCCGAGTCCCGGCAGCGACGCGCGCAGGTGGCGGATGACATCGAGCCCGTTCTCGTCGGGCAGGCCCATGTCGACGAGCACGATATCGAATGTTTGCCCGACCATCCGGCGATAGAGTTCCGCCGCGGTTCCCGCGCCCACCGCATCGAGCCCGTAGTCGCGCAGCGTGGGCAGAAGGAACGATTCCCGCACGAGGTCGTCGTCTTCGAGCACTGCGACGCGGAAGACGGCGCGGGTGGGATCAGGCGGGGACATAGAGGCAGGGCCGGCAAGCGGGTTTACCCAAATTGGGTAACAAGATACCCAATTTGGGTAAGCACCCCCACGCGGCCAGGCTGTGGCTACCCTTCCCCGATCGTCCCCGTCCGCACCTCGCCGCTGCGCTCGAAGCGGGTGATCAGCACGCCTTTGTCCGTCGTGGACGAGTGCGCCAGCGTAAACGCCGATGCTTGCGCGTCCTCGCCGAACAAGCGCTTCCCGTGTCCCAGGACCACCGGAAGGATGATGAGCCGCAGCTCGTCCACCAACCCGGCCGCGAGCAGTTGCCGCACCACTTCGCCGCTGCCTTGCGTCAACAGGTTGGCACCGTCCTTCTGCTTGAGCGCGCGAATCGCATCGGCGATCCCGCCTTCCAGCGCACGACTGTTCTGCCAATCCAGCGTGCCGGGGCGATGCGTCGCCACGTGCTTGCACACCTTGTTGAACTTGTCGGCGACGAAGTTCTTCGACTCCGGCGGCACGCGCGGCCAGTACGACGCGAAGATGTCGTAGGTGTGGCGACCCAACACCAGTTCGAACGGTTGCGAGAACAGGTCACGGATCGCCTGGGCCGACGCATCGTCCCAGTAAGGCGCGGTCCATCCACCGAAATGGAAGTCGCCGCTGATGTCCTCCTCGGGTCCGCCGGGCGCTTGCATGACGCCGTCGAGGCTGACGAACGCGGCAACGATGAGCTTGCGCATGGTGTTGTCAGGCGGCAGCGCCACCTTCCTCCGGCGGCGGCTGCAGCGTCACCGCGAGTGCTTCCAACTCGGCGATCGCGGCTTCCAGGCCGTCGTAGAACTGGCCCTGCCTCGTCATCAGGTCTTCGAACTTCCCGGCCTGCTTCAGCTTGGAAAGCTCGCCGTCGAACAGCAGCCACTGCGTCGTCAGCAGCTCCACGTTGTTCTTGGAGTAGTGCCGCATCTCCTTGAGCTGCAGCACCGTGTCGTTCACGTGATCCAGCGGGGTCTTGGTGTCCGCGGTCATGGCGGCCTCCTGGGTGGATCGATTGCCCCGCAGGGTAACCATGGGCGGCGGTATGCCCGGTGAAACGGTGGTTGCCGCGCGTCTAGACCCGCTCGACTGCAGCCTTGATGTCGTTCAAGTCCTGCAGGATCGCGTTCCTCGCAACGCCCTTGAACAGGAGCCCCATCGGGATCGACATCAGTCGTGCTGCGAATCCTTGCGGCTGCGAGTCGTGGGCGCTGGTCAATGTCATGATGCCGTCGCGCTCCGTGATCGCAACCGTGGTCAGGAACACGAAGCCGCCATCTTCCGCGCGCGTTCGGTAGTACGAGTTCTCGACGGCCTCGGTGATCCACTTTTCCGCCGTCGCAGGCTTGCCGAACAACATGCGGGTCTCTCGCCACCGCATTCCAACGAGTCCGCTTGCGGGCGTTTCGAGCATCTCGATGCGCTCGATTCCTTTCATGAGTCGAGCGGCATTCGCAATGTCGGTAATCGCGACCTGGATCCGTCGATGCTGAGCTTGGCTTCAACGCGCATGTGAGTCCCCCGTGGTACGGCTCAGCTTAAGCAAAGCGGCGGATGCGCAACAAGCGTGTAGTCGACTAGTCTTTGCGGTCGCGTTGTCGAAAGGGAGCACCCCCCATGCGCCCGCGTCCTGTTGTGCTCTTCGCGCTTGCCGCAATCGGCACGCACTTCCCTGCAACGTCCGCATCGGCTGCCCCGATGCAGATCTACGGCGCATGGCACTGCTCCAACGATACCTGCGACTGGGCCACGCCGCGCTCGGTGACCGAGTTCGATGCGATGAACCACTGGCTGATCGATCGCGGCGATGGGCGTCCATCTGTCAACGTCATCGTGCTCAGCTTCGTGCATCCGCTGAAGCTGCTGAACCAGACAACGGATGCCGCCACGCTCAATGGCGTGCCCCGCGGCATGACGCCGTCGATCGTCAACTACTTCGCCAGCCGGAACATCCGCGTGATGGTGTCGATCGGCGGCAGCAACTACGCCGACGCGTGGAGCCAGGCCCTGGCGCAGGACGCCACGATGCTCGGATTGCGCGCCGCGCAACTGGCGACGCAACTGGGCGTCGGCATCGAGATCGATTACGAAGAGGACAACAATCCGGACCTCGCAGGGCTGCAGGACTTCATCACCGCGTATCGCTCCGTGATTCCGTACGACGCCACGGGCCGCAACAAGACGGCGCGACTCACCATCGACCTGGCGGCCGGCGACCAGTGGCTGATCGATCTCGGTCGCAAGGCCGCCACCGACTGGCTGCGCACGAACAGGCCCGTGCTCGATTACGCCAACGCCATGGTCCCGGACAAGCAACCGACCGCGGCCAACGCCATCGCGAACTGGAAGGAGCATGTCGTCGGCAAGCCGCTTTACGTGCCGGCCTATCCGCCGGTAGCGCCGGCCAAGCTCACCGCGGGGCTCTACCTGGCAGGCAGCACCCGAGTCCGCCCGGAGTGCAATCGGTTCTCCAAGTCGCTGCAGAAGTCGACGGGTAATTTCGTGCAGACGGTGGCGCCCAACGGCGCCGGAACGACAGCGGGACTCTTGGGCTTCATGTTCTGGGCGGCCGAACGTCCCTCGGGCGGCGTGACGACGCAGCCGCCCAACAGCTGCGAAGGCGGGATGGGTGTCGGGGCCAGGACCTACAACATTCCGATTCCGATGCCGGCGTTGCGGCAACAGTGAGCTAGCGGGGCGTCGATGCGCCTTGCGACCGCGGCGTCAAAATCGCCAATGCCACTGCCACGATGAAAAGCGCCGGCACGTCGCCTGCCATGTGCCCCATCTGCCCGGGCTGCGTGAACGACTGCACCGCCATGACGGCGCCGTGCACCACGCTGGACCAGATCGCAAACCAGATCAGGCTGAGGTTGGCCAACGGATCGCGTGCGGCGCGGATCAGGAACACGCCGAGCGTGGCGTACACACCCACGATCATCATCGGATAGGGCGAATACCCGACGTGCCAGGCCCAACCGGAGGGCCAGAACAGCATCAGTGGATAGAGCGCGAGGCACGCAAGGCCCGCCAATACCAGCGCAATGCGCAAATACCTGAGTCGATCGACTGCGGTCATGGCGAACTCCTCTCCGGCGTGGCCAGGGTAGCAAGACTAGAATGCACGTCCCCGTTTCCCGCAAAGTCCCCGCATATGGCGCTCAAGGCGACCGTGATCAAAGCCGAGCTCCAGCTCAGCGACCTGGATCGGCATCACTACGCGACCTACCCGCTCACCCTGGCCCAGCATCCGTCGGAGACGGACCAGCGGCTGATGGTGCGCCTGGTCGCGTTCGCGCTGTTCGCCAGCGAGCGCCTCGAATTCGGGAAGGGCCTGAGCAACGAGGAAGACCCCGATCTCTGGCGGCGCGATTACACGGGCGACATCGAGCTGTGGATCGACCTCGGGCAACCCGACGAGTCGCGCATTCGCAAGGCCTGCGGTCGCGCGCGCCAGGTCGTCGTCATCAACTACGGCGGTCGCGCCGCCGACTTGTGGTGGGACAAAAATGCCTCCGCGCTCGCGCGACTTGGCAACCTCACCGTCATCGACATCGACGCGGCTGCAGTCGACGCGCTGGCGGCGACCATGCAACGCAGCATGCAGATCAACGCGCTCATCCAGGACGGCGAGCTGCAGTTGATGGGCGACACCGGCACGGTGGTCGTGCACGCGCGCAAGCGCATGGCTTCGTCCACGCAAGCGACCTGATCGCGGGCCTCGGGCATGAGCGCGCATTTCGACGCCTTGATCGTCGGCGGCGGCGCCGCCGGACTGATGTGCGCGATCTCCGCAGGCCAGCGCGGCAAGCGCGTGTTGGTGGTCGAACATGCCAACCGCGTCGGCAAGAAGATCCTGATGTCGGGCGGCGGGCGCTGCAATTTCACCAACACCGGCGCGACGCCCGCCAACTACCTTTCCGCCAACCCGCATTTCTGCAAGTCCGCGCTCGCGCGCTACACGCCGTGGCATTTCATCGACATGGTCGAACGCCATGGCATCGCGTACCACGAGAAAGAGCTGGGCCAGTTGTTCTGCGACGAATCGTCCAAACTGATCGTGAAGATGCTGCTGGACGAGTGCGCAGCCGCGGGCGTGCGCGTGGAGACCAGTTGCAGCATCGAACGCGTGAGCCACGGCGATAGCGACGAGGCGCGGTTCCGTCTGCACACGACGCATGGTGTGTTTTCCGCGCCTGCGTTGGTCGTGGCGAGTGGTGGCCTGTCGATCCCGAGTATGGGCGCCAGCGGCTTCGGCTATGAACTCGCGCGGCAGTTCGGCCATGCGGTGTTGCCCACGCGCGCGGGCCTCGTGCCGCTCACGCTGAGCGGCAAACACCAGGAGCGCCTGGCCGATCTCAGCGGCGTTGCGTTCCCGGTGACTGCGCAATGCAATGGCACCAGTTTCAGCAACTATCTTCTGATCACGCACCGCGGCGTCAGCGGACCGGCGATCCTGCAGATCTCTTCGTTCTGGCAAGCGGGCGACGACCTGCGCCTGGATCTGCTGCCGGGGCAAGACGCGTTGGACACATTGCAGCAGTGGCAACGCGATCGCCCGGCCGCGGAACTCAAGACGGTACTCGGCGACGTGATCCCAAAGCGCTTCGCGCAACGCCTGTGCGAGCACTGGCTGCCCAATCGACCGATGAAGCAGTTCAGTGCCCCGCAGTTGCGCGAGATTGCGCAGGTGCTGAGCGACTGGGCGTTGGTGGCGAGCGGCACCGAGGGCTATCGCACCGCGGAGGTGACGCTCGGCGGCGTGGATACCGACGAACTGTCGTCGAGCACGATGCAGTCCAAGCGCGTGGCCGGGCTGTATTTCATCGGCGAGGTGGTCGACGTGACCGGGTGGCTCGGGGGTTACAACTTCCAGTGGGCCTGGGCGTCGGGGCGCGCGGCGGGCAACGCGCTGTAGTCGTCGGTAGCCGAACGCTTCTTCGAACGCACGGGCCGAGCCCCTCCGTAGTTTTACTTAGCCCCGCTCCGTGAAAGCCCCGAGGCGTGGCCCCGAGTGCTTACGCATGATGGCGCTCTGACCAACGACGTTGTCGGAGCAGGCCATGACCCGCATCGCTTTGTTGTCTTGCCTTGTCGCGCTGGCCTTCGGCCCGGCCGCCTGCAATCGCAGTTCGACTGAAGCAACGCCGGCCACTGCGTCGACGGCTGCGTCGGCACCGTCCACCGCGCAAGCGAAGACACCCGCCTACACCGACCAGGACATCAGCGACGCCTGGATCTATCTGCTCGGCCGCCTGCTCGTCCTGCGCCAGCAGAAGGCGGACCTGGCCGAAGGCTGGAAGTGGAACACGATGGTTCATCGCAAACCCGGCGCCGTGGATTGGCCGAACCCCAATCTCGATGTCGCCTACTCCGAAGCCTGGGTCGCCGTCGACGAGAACAGCTGCACCATCGTCACCGTGCCGAAGATCACCGGGCGCTACTACACCGTGCAGTTCCTCAACGGTTGGGGCGAGACGGTCGCGAACATCAACGAGCGCACGCAGGCGGCGCATCCGTCGGGCGACTTCGCGGTCTGCCTGAAAGGTGCAAACGTCACTTTGCCGCCGAACACGACGCGCATCGACGTGCCAGTGAAGTACATGCGCGTGCTGGCGCGTGTCGAACTGGGCGACCACTGGGACGAAGCCACGGCGTTGCAACACAAGTTCGGGATGCGCGCGACAGGCACGCCCACGCCGCCAACGCTGCCCGCCAGTCCCGACTTCGACGTGCAGCACCTGCCCGGCGTGGAAGCGTTCGAGAACGCGCCCGCGATCCTCGACAGCGAACAGGACATCAACGCCGGCATGGAAGGCGTTGCCGCGAAAGTGCGCGCCATCGCCGAAGGCATCCGTGATCCGGCCGAACGCGCACGCGTGGACAAGGTGGTGCGCGAGAAGGCGATGGCTGATCTCGGCAAGGCCGGGGCGCTCATCGGCCATGGCACCACCAGGGACGGATGGGTGCGCCCTGCCGTCGCCGGCACTTACAACGACGATTGGCCCGGCCGCACGCTGGTCAACATGGGCGGCATCTGGGCGAACCGGATGGACGAGGTCATCTATTACAAGTCGAGCATGGATGGCACCGGCGCGCAGCTCAACGGCGACCACGTTTACACGCTGACCTTCCCGAAGGATGCGCTGCCGCCGAAGTTCGCGGACTACTTCTGGTCGGTCATCGCGGTCGATCCGGTCCACGCACGCGTGCTGCCGAATCCGAAGAACCGGTTCCTGCTCAACCGCGAGACGAACCCGAAGCCCAATGCCGACGGCTCGCTGACACTGTTCTTCGCAGCAGACAAACCTGCGGACGCGCCCGATGGAAACTGGCTGCCCACGCCGAAGGGCCAGGACTATCGGCTGACATTCCGCTTCTACGGGCCGAAGGGTGGCGTCGCGGATGGCACCTACTACCCGCCGCCGCTGGTGAAGCGTTCCTGATGAAGCCGCTCGCGTCGATGGCGTCGTGTGCGCTCGCTGCCGCATTGGCGGCGTGCGCTGGCAGCGCGGTCGAACGCAGCGCGCCACCTCCCGCCGTCGCGCCGGTGCCCGAGTTGAAGCCCGGCGTGCCTGCGGGCTACCTGGGACGTGCGCTGCCCGACAGCCTCGCGCTGGTACCGCCACCACCTGCCGCGGGTTCGCCTGCATTCGCGCAGGACGAAGCAATCCACGCTGCCGCGCAAAAGCTGCGCGACGGACCACGCGGCGCGCTGGCGACTTCCGACGCCGACCTGCATTTTCCTCATGCGCCCGGCGCCTTCGACTGCGCACTCGGCACATCGATCACGCAGGAGGCGACGCCGCGCCTCTACCTGCTCATGCAACGCACGATGGTGGACGCCGGCATCGCGACGTATCGCGCGAAGGACCATTACAAACGCGAGCGCCCGTTCGTGCATTACAACGAAGGCACGTGCGCGCCGGGCGACGAGGCAGCGTTGCGCAACGATGGCTCCTATCCGTCGGGCCACACCTCGATCGGATGGGCCTGGGGCCTGATCCTCGTGGAGATCGCGCCCGACCGCGCCGATGCTTTGCTCGCGCGGGCGCGTGCGTTCGGCGAGAGCCGCTTGGTGTGCAACGCGCACTGGCAGAGCGATGTCCTCGCGGGGCGCACGGTGGCCGCCGCCGCGGTGGCGCGCCTGCATGCGGATCCCACCTTCGTTGCCGACGTCGCGGCGGCACGTGAAGAGGTGCAACGTGCCGCGCCCATCGATCCATCGAAGTGCACCGGCGAGGCAGCGCTCGACGCGCCGATCGCGGGCGTGCTTTAGCAAACCAGGAGCGAACACATGCCCCGGAACTCCGTCCTCGCCTGCGGCGCCGCCCTGGCCCTGCTCGCCGCCGCCACCTTCGCTGCCGACAAGGTGCCTTCCGTTCCCGTGCATTTCGAGAAGGGATCGAGCAGCGCGTCGATGAAGGGCAGCCTCTCCGGCTACGACAGCGTCGAGTATTCGCTGGGCGCGAAGGCCGGGCAGACGATGACGGTCAAGATCACCGGCAGCAGCAATGCCAACTTCAACGTCTTCGCGCCGGGCGAAAAGCCGGGCGCGTCCACCGCGATCGGGACGGGTTCCGTCGGCACGGATTGGTCCGGGACACTGCCGAAGTCGGGCGACTACACCATCCAGGTCTTCCAGATGCGCGCCTCCGCGCGTCGCGCGGAGGCGGTGCCGTTCACGATTGCGTTCGAGGTTCGATGAAGCTGCGGCGTGGCTAGTGCAAAGCCTTGAACGCCGCACGCATCTCCGATGCGAAGACCAGCGGCTCTTCCCACGCCGCGAAGTGCCCGCCCTTCTTCGCTTCGTTGAAGTAGACGAGGTTCGGGTAACCGCCCTCCGCCCAGCGCCGTGAGGGCTGGTAGATCTCGCCGGGGAAGACGGTGAACGCCGCGGGGATGGAGAACTTCTTCGGACCGAAGTACGGCGGCTTGTTGTCCCAATAGCTGCGGGCCGAGGAGACACCGGTGTTCGTCAGCCAATAGAGGGTGATGTTGTCGAGCACGTCGTCCCGCGTCAGCCGCTCCGGCGGCTGCCCTTCGGTCGGCGTGCGCATTGCCGCGAGGACCGCGGCTGCTGGTTGATCGTCGCCGTCGCCATGGTCGATCAGCCAGGCTGCGAGTGCGACCGGAGAATCCGCGAGTCCGTAGAGCGTTTGCGGACGCGTCGCCATTTCGATCGCGTAGCCCGCGTTCTTGACGAAGAAGCCCTGCAGCTTCTGGAGCGCGGCTTTCTCCTGGTCGGTTATGTCGGACGGCGGCGGTGCGCCGGTCTGGATCGTGTTCGACACGTTATCCGGAAGCGCGAACAGGAAGTTGGTGTGCACGCCCACGAGTTCCGCGGGCGCTGCGACCGCCATCGCGTCCGTGATCTGTCCGCCGACATCGCCGCCCTGCGCGACGAAGCGCGTGTATCCCAGGCGCTTCATCAATTCGACCCACGCGCGCGCCATGCGCGCATGATCCCAAGTCACCGTCGGCTTGGAGGAGAACCCATAGCCGGGGATCGACGGGATCACGACGTCGAAGGCGTCCTCCGCAGTGCCACCGAAGGCCGTGGGATCGGTGAGCGGGCCGATCAACTTGATCTGCTCGATGATCGAGCCGGGCCATCCGTGCGAGATGATCACGGGCAGCGCGCCCTTGTGCTTCGAACGCACGTGGATGAAGTGGATGTCGAGGCCGTCGATCTCGGTGACGAACTGCGGCAAGGCATTGAGCTTCGCTTCGCACTTGCGCCAGTCGTAGTCCGTGGCCCAGTAGCGCGCGAGTTCCTGCAGCGGGCCGAGCTGTACTCCCTGCGAAGTGTCCGTGACGTTTTCCTTTTCCGGCCACCTGGTCGCATTGATGCGACGCTTCATGTCGACCAGCTGTGTGTCGGGCGCTTTGAAGTGAAACGGACGAATGGCGCTACCGGCACTGGTTGTTGTTGCTTGTTGACTCATGGCTGCGTGTCCTCGCCGGGAAGGCGAAGACGCCGCGCGACGACACTAGGCCGCGCGCCGCACGGTCTGCGTCGCACCGGTGATGGTGGGGGGTCCATGCAGGGTCTGCCTTCAGGCGTGCGGCAGATATCACCTGCTTGGGTCGCAATCGGCTGTCTGACGGATTAGCTCACTTCGGCAAGTAATCGTTTGCCTCGACCAACTCCACCCCCGGCGCCTCGACGATGCACTGCCGCAACAAATACGCGTGCCCCTCACCGTAGAACACCACCGCGCGCCCACCCGCCGGCAGCGACTGCAGCAACCTGGCGCAGATCGCAAGATTGCGCGCATACCACGCACCGACCAGGCGCGCACCCGGCTGCGTGTCGCCATCGCCATAGCGCAGCATGTCCACGTAGAACCCATGGTTCTTGAGCGCGCGCTCTGGTGAGTTCATGTAGCGAAGCACCGATCCGATGCTGCCCTCGCGCACGCGCTCGCTGAGGTTCTGCACTTCGTGCCCCGCTCCCGCCAGCGCCGCATCCAATCGCGGTGCCATGCCGTGGCTGCTGGCGTAGGCCTTCACCGGATCGAACGGAAATTCCCCTTGCACGTCGATGCCGTGCACGCGCTCCAGCTCACGCAACTTCGCCAAGCGGAATCCCAACTGCACGACCTCGTTGCGCGAAGGCGGCAGCTTGCCGGCGCGGAAGCTCGCGTACTGCTCGTCCGTCTGCGCCTGCGGCCACTCCACCATGACCTCGGTCGGCGCGAACTTCGCAAGCGATGCGGCAACGGCGGCCAGTTCCTTCTGGCGTTTGTCCGTCAGCACGTCGTCGACCTGGACGTTGAAGACGTCGCGTCCCGGGTTGTCCAGGTGGAAGGTGCCGACGATCATGACTTTCGTCGGCGCCGGGTTCGCGGCCGTCTGTGCCGACGCATCGCCAGCGGCGATCAGCGCGCAAAGCAGCACCACCATCCTTGCGAACATGCGGGCACTCCTGCCAGGCGAGCGCGGGATTCTACTCGCCGAGCGACACGATGACATTGCCGACGGCCTTGCCGCCTTCCACCAGCGCATGGGCATCGGCGATCCGTTCCAGCGGAAGTTCGGCCGCGATGTTGTGCTGCAGGGCTCCGCTGGCGAGCAGGGCGGTCAACCCATCGATGGCACGCCGCCTGTCGCGCTCGGACAGGTGGTACACGATGAAGAAGTGGCACGAGATGTTCTTCAGGATGCCGGGCACGAAGGGCACCTCGACCATGGGGTGGCCGCTGCCGTAGATGACCACGTCACCATCGCGCGCCAGGAGGTCGAAATCGAGGGTGGCGTTCGCCGCGAAGTCGACTTCGATGATGCGATCAACCCCCCGCCCGTCCGTTGCCACGCGGATTGCTTCGCGCACGTCGGCGCGACGGTAGTCGATCGTCGCGTCGGCACCGGCGTCGCGCGCGAGTGTCGCCTTGGCTTCATTGCTGACGGTCGCGATCACCTGGGCAGCGCCCGTCAGGCGCGCCATCTGCACCGCGTAGTGCCCGACCGCGCCTGCGCCGCCGGCCACGAGCACGCGTTTTCCCTCCACGCCGCCGTGCATGTGCACGGCGTGGTACGCCGTCAACGCCGGAATACCGAGCAGCGCACCGACCTTGAGGTCCACGCCATCAGGCAACCTGACCGCCTGTTCGGCGGGCACGACGACGAACTCGGCCGCAGTGCCATCGGGCCGTCCCCAGGCCGCATTCCACAGCCACACGCGCTCCCCGACGCGCGCGGGATCGACGTCCTCGCCGACGGCATCGATGTGCCCCGCGCCATCGCTGTGCGGCGTGATCCGTGGAAACGGAAGCACGGCAGAGCGCGTGCCGGCGCGCGACTTCGTGTCGGACGGGTTCACGCCGGACCATTGCACGCGAACGCGCACGCAGCCGCGATCTGGCTCCGGTCGCGCAAGCTCTGCAATCGACAACACCTCGTGTGCAGGTCCTGTGCGTGTGTAGATGGCTGCGCGCATGTCGCAGGAATCGTACGCGCCGCTGCAGATGTCGCAACAGCCCCTTGTCGGTGATGGAACGACGCGTTAGCGTTCCGAACATGACGTGGGCGCGCGCACTGTCGCTTGGCTCTGCCCTGTGCGCGGTCGCCTGCACCGCGCACGCGCAGGACGCGCTCCTGGGCACCGTGCTGGAAGAACCCGGCAACGCCGGACTGGGCTTCCTCTTCCGCACCGAGACGTCCCCGTACATCGGTGCCGACCACCGCGACGACTTCCTGCCGCTATACCTCTACGAAGGCGAGCGCTTCTTCCTGCGTGCGAACCAAGTCGGCGTGCGCGTGTGGCACAACGACACGATGGGCTTCGAAGGATTCGCGGAGCGGCGCCTGGAAGGCTATCCGGAAGACGAAGCGCCTGCGTCATTGGAAGGCATGCGAGTGCGCAACACCGGCGCCGACCTCGGTGCGCGCTTCTACCTGCAGCACGGCGCATCGCGTTGGGACCTGAGCGTGCGGCACGACATCGCCAACCTCTCGCACGGCACCGAAGTGCGCGCCGGTTACGACTACACGATCCAGGGCGACCGCTGGCGCTTGCAGCCAGTCGTGTTGCTGTCGTGGCGCAGCGCCGACCTCAACGACTACTACTACGGCGTGTCGCCCCTGGAAGCGCGACCGGATCGCCCCGTCTACGACGCGGGCGCAGGTTGGAACGCCACGCTCGGGCTCTACGGCCAGTACAAGATCCTGCACAACTGGAGCCTCATCGGCGGCGCGTACGCCACGCAGGTGTCCTCCGAAATCCGCGACAGCCCGGTGGTGGAAGACAAGACGCGCTGGGGCGTGATGGCCGGTGCGGTCTACGACTTCGGCAACAGCCAGGTGCGTTGGGACGACGACAACACACCGACCTACATCAAGGTCTTCTACGGGCGCGACAGCGGCGAAGGCTGCCACCTGGTGCGCATCATGGCGCTGGCCTGCGTGAGCCTGAACGACGACGACCCGACCGACATCGTGGGCGTGCACGTCGGCCGCCCGTTCGTCTCGCGCTTCAACGGCTGGCCGGTCGACGTGATCGGCTACGCCGGCCTGCTGCGCCATCTCGAGAAAGGCCGCCAGCCCGACGGCTGGCAGATCGACGCCTACATGAAGGGCTTCTGGTACGGATTCCCCTGGAGCCATCGCGTGAACACGCGCCTGGGCTTCGGCATCGGCGTCTCCTACGCCGAGCGCGTGCCCTACACCGAAATCACCGCGCAGGCCCGCCGCGGGGAGAACACGTCGAAGCTGCTCAACTACCTGGAGCCGAGCGTCGACGTGAGCGTGGGCGACCTGTTCGGCAACAAGCGCTGGCACGACCTGTACTTCGGGTTCGCCGTGTCGCACCGCTCCGGCATCTTCGGCAGCTCGCAGCTGCTCGGGACCGTCGACGGCGGGTCCAACTACATCTACGCCTATCTCGAAGGGGCGTTCTGAAACGGCAGCGCCCGGGGGCGTCCCGTTTGGGCCGCCGGCTGCGTTTCTTTTCTTGATGAGCCATCGGGCAACCCCATGCTGACCCTCCGCCAGCTGCGCAAGCGCAAGGTCGGGCAATGGGTGCTCGGTTACACGGCGGTCGCGTGGGCCGCGTTGCAGGTGGCCGGCATGCTGGCCAGCACCTACGGCTGGTCGCCCACCGCGATGCGCGTGGGTGTGGCGCTGTCGGTCCTCGGGTTCTTCATCACGCTGGTCATCGCGTGGTTCCAGGGCGAGCGCGGGGTCCAGAAGGTCACGCGCGTCGAAGTGATCCTGATCGCGTTGATCATGGTCGTGGGCGGCGCCTGGTTGTGGCAGACGGTGCGCAACACGGCCGAATCGGAGGCCGTCCCCGGCACGCCGCTCGTGAGCGCGGGCATCCCCACGATCGAGCAGGATCCCTCCATCGCCGTGCTGCCGCTGGAGAACATGAGCACCGACAAGGAGCAGCAGTACTTCTCCGACGGTATTTCGGAAGAACTGCTCAACGTGCTGAACAAGGTGCCGGAGCTGCGCGTGATCGCGCGCACGTCGAGCTTCGCGTTCAAGGGCCAGGACATCGAGATCCCGGAGATCGCGCGCCGCCTGCACGTCGCGTCGATCCTGCAAGGCAGCGTGCGCAGGGCGGGCGGCCGTGTGCGCATCGCGGTGCAGTTGGTGCGCGCCACCGATGGCGCGCAGCTGTGGGCGGACACCTACGACCGCAACTTCGACGACATCTTCCAGGTGCAGGACGAGATCGCCGCCTCCGTCGTGGACCAACTGAAGATCAAGTTGCTGAAGGCACCGATCGTCACGCCCGTGGATCCCCGGGTGTATCCGCTGGTGCTCCAGGCACAGGCGCTGTTCGACCAGCAGAGCAAGGAGGGCCGCGCGCAGGCACTGCTCCTGTTCAAGCAGGCGCTGAACATCGCGCCGAACGAGTCGCGTGCGTGGGCGGGCCTGGGGCGCGTGTACATCAACCAATCCATCTACAGCGAAATGCCGCAGGCCGAAGCGGCGAAGCTGGCACGCGACGCGCTGAACAAGGCGTTGAGCATCGACCCGCGCAACGTCATCGCCATCACCGGCCTTGCGCGGCTGGCCGCGGACTTCGACTTCGACGCGCAGGCGGCCGCCGATTACAACAAGCGTGCGTTGCAGATCGAACCGAACAACCTGGTCGCCATCAACACGCTCGGCATCCTGCTCAGCAACGTGGGCCGCTTCGACGAAGCCCTGCCGCTGTACGACTACCGCGTGGCGCACGATCCCGCGAACCCCACCGCCTACAACAATCGCGGCATCACGCGTTATTACGCGCGGCAATGGGATGCGGCCATCGACGACTTCCGCAGCGCGCTGCGCCTGAGCCCTGCCTTCGTCGGCGCGCGCAACGGCATTGCCGCCTCGCTGCTGGCGGGCAAGGGCGACGCAGCCGGTGCGCTGCGCGAGATCGACCTCGAACCGGATGAAGCCTCGCGGCTGCAGGTGCGTGCGCTGGCCCTGTACTCCCTCGGCCGCACGCGAGAATCCAACGCGGCCCTGCAGCAGCTCATCAAGACCTATGGCGACCAGCAACCCACGCTGGTCGCGCTGGCGTACGCCTATCGCGTGGATCGCGACGAAGCGTTCAAGTGGCTGGGCAAAGCCGCGAGCAGCCACGACCCCGCCGCCACGTCGGTGGCCTTCGACGTCCTGGCCGACTCGCTGCGCGACGACCCGCGCTGGCAGCCCTTCCTGCACCAGATCGGCTATGCGCCGGAGCAACTGGCGAGCATCAAGATCGAGGTGCCGAAGCCGGGGACGTGATGCACGGGGTTAGCCTCACCCGACTAGGGGAGTCGCATCGCGCGATTCCGTCGTTCTCTCTGAGTGGGAGCCACAACAGAGAACGCCATGCAGATCCAGATCAAAAGAACGGTATGCCTGCTCGCCCTGGCCCTCGCCGCGACGGCGGCCATGGCCGCGACCCATTTCCTGCGCGCGCCGAGTGCGCGGCTTGGCTCGCCCAAGGTGATCATCGATTGGACGGAAGTCGGGCTGGGGAGCCTCGACAGCGTCAACTACGTGGCGAGCGCAACGGCCGGCGCGCGCTACCAGTGCGTCAACCGCGGCAACAACTGCCCGGCGGCTTCGAACAAGGAAGACGTGCTTGCGAATGTCTCCGTGGGCGGTACGTTCAACGTCGACAAGAACGGGAGGATCATCGGGACGCTGACCATTCCGGCGCCGCCTGGCACGTTGGTGTGTCCGGGGAATCAGAAGGTGGGGGTTGTCTCCGCCGTCTTCACCAACATCACCCTGACGGATTTGACCAACGGGATTACGACGCCGACCAATCCGTCGGCGCTGACGTACAACGGACCTGAGTGTCCGTAACCGATACGAGGAAAGAGCCCCGCCACGCGGGGCTCTTTCCTTACGACTGCACTAACAACCGCCGCTGCGGGCAGGATCACTCACGACAAGTTGCGTTGCCGCAACCTGCTTCGCGACACCCTGCACACCCGGCTCGGCGAGGCTGATGTGCCCCCGAATATCGAACTTCAGATTGACGACGTCGTCCTTGAATTTGATCGCGCCTTTCACGTCCGCGAAGTCCCCCGTGCCGTCCACGAGCGCGTGTTCGCAGCGACCGTGGATCTCTTCCGTGAAGTTGGCGTCCGTGTACTTCCCCGTGAAGGTGTAGGTCGTCTCGAATGTTCCGCACGCCGTGCCGTTGAGGCAGCCGACGAAGAGCTCGGTCCCTTGCTCGATGTACGTGCCGCTCGGGTTGAGCCTGGAGGCGGAGACATAGGTGTACCAGCAGCCGTCGAGGCTTCCGGAGAGATCGATCGGCGGGTAATCCCCTGTGTCGACGGGTGGACTCCCGACGGGCGGTTGACATGTGTTGTTGAACACGCCGATCGCGGAGACCTGCGTGGTCCCCGCAAGCGCCGGCGCGGACAGGATGGCGAACACCAATGACGTCATGGCCGCAGAGAGCAGGAAATGATGGGCTTTCATGGCGTTCTCCGTGGATGGGGCACCCCATCCAACGACCGAAAATCCCGTCCAGGGAAGTGACTCGGGGAGAAGTCACCGTGACCTGCCCCGCCGCATGAGCACGTGGTTATCGGGCATGCGCAACGCATCGGCGCCCGAACATGCTGACGCGGCGCCCGGTCCGGGGGCGATCCGCGCGCAGTTGGAAGCGATCCTCGCCAGCCCCCAGTTCGCCAACGCGCCAAGCATCGGGAAGATGTTGCGCTTCGTGGTCGAGCATGCGCTCGACGGCAAGGCCGATCGGCTGAAGGAATACACCCTCGGGGTCGAGGTCTTCGACCGAGGCGGCGACTTCGACCCGCGCCAGGACACGATCGTCCGCGTGCAGGCACGACGCCTGCGGGAACGTCTCACGGAGTACTACCGCTTGTCGGGCGCCGCCGACCCGGTCCGGATCAGTCTGCCCACGGGGCACTACGTGCCGACGTTCGAAGCAACCTCCTTCAATGCCGCACCTCTGCCGTCGCCGCGCCCGCGGATGGCGCTGTTGACGCTCGTGCTCGCCCTGGTGGCACTCGTTTCGCTCGCGGCCGTGTTCTGGCCAAGGGACGCCAGGAATCCTCCGTCGCCAACGGCTGCCGGCACCCCGAATCGGATCGCGGTGCTCGCCTTCACCGACCTCTCCCAGGCGCACGACCAGGAATACCTGGCCGACGGACTCGCGGAAGAAATCATCAACCAGCTCGCGCAGGTGCCGACGCTGCAGGTCATTGGTCGGACCTCAAGTTTTTCGTTCAAGGGCAAGAACGAAGACATGCGTGAGATCGGAAGGAAACTCGATGTCTCCCACCTGTTGGAAGGCAGCGTGCGCAGGGACGGCGACCAGCTGCGCATCACGACGCAGCTGATCCGGGCCGACGATGGCTCGCACGTCTGGTCGAAGACCTACGCACGCGAGGTGCGCGACGTCTTTACCGTCCAGGAGGAGATCGCCCGCGACGTGGCGCAGGCCATGAGCGTGAAGCTGGACGCCGCGGCCTTCAATCGCGAACAAGGCGGAACGACCAACGTGGAGGCGTACGAACGCTTCCTGCGTTATCGCAGCATCGTGATGCGCGAACTGTTCGACGCCCAACACAACCGCGAACGCCTGCAACTGGCGCGCGAGATGGTCGCGCTGGATCCGCAGTGCGCGCTGTGCTGGGACATGTTGGCGAGCGCGCTTGACCAAATGGCCCAGGGGCTCGGCGACCCGCAGGCAAAGCAGTTCAGGGCCGAAGCGCTGCAGGCCCGCGCGCACATCGGCCAGATCGCGCCGAACAGTTGGCTGGCGAAGCTCCACCGCGCGAATGCGATGTGGCGCGAAGGCAAGCGCGCCGAAGCCCTCGCGCTTGCGAAGCAGGTCGCGGATTCCGGCCCGTCGACATGGGAGCGCATGGGCGACTACGCCTGGATGCTCTTTGCCCTCGGCCACCTGGACGAGACCGTGGCGCTGGTCGAGCGGGCGCGCGCGCTCGATCCGATGGCGATGTACCTGTCCCGCGACCTGCAGTTCGACTACATCGCCGCGCGCCGGCATGACGAGGCCGAGGCCGAGTACCAACGAGGACGGACACTGGAAGGCAGCCAGCTCGGCCCTGACTTTGTCGCCTTCTTCCGCCAGTTGGCCGGCAAGCGACCCGGCGGGGTGAAGGAGTTGCGCGAACTGCATGCCCGGATGGGCCAGCAGGAAAAAAGATTCGACACGCAAGCCTTCCGCGACCTGGGCCAGGTGCTGGGCGATCGCAACGCCATGCTTGCCGTCACGCGCAAGGCGCTGGCCGATGACGCATACGGCGGCGAGATCACCGACGTGTGGGCCGAAGTGGCGGATGCGCTCGGTGATGCGGACCTGACTGCCATCGCCGTGCGCAAGCAACTGGAGTCTTCCGAGGGGTTCAAGGAAGGCACGATGACGCCTGTGCCCTATAACGTCTTTTGGGTCGTTCCCTACTCCAGTGTCCGCTCCCATCCGGAGTTCAAGAGGCTGCTGGTCGAAACGGGTGTGGTGGATTACTGGCGGAAGACCGGCAAATGGGGCGATGGGTGTGGGCCGGTGGGCGAGACGGACTTTCAGTGCAGATGACGGGCGCTTGTCTCGGAGTGGCTGAAAAGGTCCAGCGACGGTTTGTAGACCGTGCTGCTGCCACCAAAGGCGCCCAACACGCTGTGGAAAACGTTGTCGTCGCCGAACGGGGCCCTGGAGAGAATCTCGTTGGGCGAAATCGCCTTGGCTTCGCTGAAGGCGGGAGACATCCATACGAGGAATGGCACGTCCCGTTGGACATCGGGCGCGACGGAATTCGGAGCGCCATGGAGATAGAACCCGCGCTCTCCCAATGATTCGCCGTGATCGGAAATGTAGATCATGGTCGAGGCGCTGTCCGGGACCGCTTCCAGGAGCTTGATCGTGTCGGCGAGGAAGTGATCCGTGTAGACGATGGTGTTGTCGTAGGCATTGACGAGCGAGGCGTGCGTGCAGGTGCTGACATCCACCGACGCGCAGACTGGCTGGAAACGTGCGAACGCCTCCGGAACATCGCGGTCGTACCGGGGGCCGTGGCTGCCCCGCGCGTGCAGCACGACGAAGATCCGCGGGGACGTGGAGCGGGCAAGCATTTCCCCAAGGCGATCAAGCAGCGCCTCGTCGTATTGCTTGCGGATCTCGCCCACGCGCTCGTAATGCGCGATCTTCAGCGGCGGCTCCCCCCAGTTGTTGGATCGCCAGATGACCTCGACGCCGTGGCGTTGCAGGTAGTTGGGGAGGATCTCCTGGCTGACGTTTGCCGGCGCATCGCCCCCGACGTGCGACAACATGCAGCGGATCGCTGCCGTCGTATAGGTCGCGCACGCATGGACATCGGGCAAGACGATGACGCCGGCCTTGGCGAGCTCCGGGTTTGTATTCCTGCCGTACCCGTAAAGGGAGAAGTTGCTTGCGCGTGCTGATTCGCCGATCACCAGTACCACGATGATCTTGCGTTCCGGGTGCGCATTGGGAATGAAGTGCAAGGGCGGCAGCGGTACTTGCTTGCGGTTCGCATCGGCGACGGCCTCCAGATAGCGCGTCGTGTTCGCGAGGTAGGACCACGGCAGCATCAATCCGCCCAGGCGCTTGGCGTGTTCGTCGAACCATGGCCACGTCGACGATCCTGCATACACCATGGCGGCACCGAAAACGACAGTGGCGATCAGCAAGCGAAGGCGGCGCAGACGGGTGGAGCCTGTGATGGACGTCGTGGCGACGATGGACGCAGGCAACAGGCCAAGCAGGAACAGGTAGACGATGATCTTCGGGTGGAACAGGTCGAAGGTCTGCTGACGATCGGTGTCGACGACGTTGCCCATCATCGTCTTGTCGAGCAGGACGTTGTACGTCTCGATGAAATAGAGCGCGATGGCATTGCCGATGAGCAACGCGATGCAGACCAGCTTCATCGCCCGCAGGGAGAGGAGCGATGCCGAGGTCAGCAACATCACCATCAAGACCACCTGCAAACCGCTCAGGATCAGCAGATCCAGCATGCCGGGCCATGAGATCGCGCGGGTGGTGGAAGCCGCGAAGGAAAACAGCGGCCATCCGAACAACAGCATGTTCGCCAGGGTGAACCCGAAAACGAACGTCGGGTATCCGCAGCTGAAAGGGAAGCCAGGAATGTTTCGCGCGATGCGCTTGAGCAGCACGAAGCCTCCCGGCGCTGAGCCAAGTCGAGCATAGCCGAGCGCCCGAGGGTCCGCTTTGGGTCGACAGCAGCCACTCGCTTCGTGTGTGTCCGCTCTCGCCCAGAGCGGACCGCGTGCCTCCGCGCCTAAAATGTCGCGCCCACCCGCGCCATCGGATGCCCCGCATGTTGCGACTGACCGACCTCAAGCTGCCGCTGGACCACCCCGAGCCGGCGCTGCGCGAGGCGATCCTGGCCCGGCTGGGCATCGCCCCCGGCGAGCTGGCGGGCTACACCGTCGCCAAACGCAGCTACGACGCGCGCCGACGCGGCGCGATCGTGCTGATCTATTCGGTCGACGTCGACACCCCGCGCGAAGCCGACATCCTGCGGCGGCTGGAGCTGGACGGCGACAGCAGCAAGGTGATGCCCACGCCAGACACCCGCTACAAGTTCGTGGCGCGCGCGCCGGACAAGCTTCCGCTGCGCCCCCTTGTGATCGGCATGGGGCCGTGCGGCCTGTTCGCAGGCCTCGTGCTCGCGCAGATGGGCTTCCGGCCCATCATCCTCGAGCGCGGCAAGGCCGTGCGCGAGCGCACCAAGGACACTTGGGGCCTGTGGCGCAAGAAGGTGCTCAATCCGGAATCCAACGTGCAGTTCGGCGAAGGCGGTGCGGGCACGTTCTCCGACGGCAAGCTGTGGAGCCAGATCAGCGACCCGAAGCATTACGGGCGCAAGGTGATCGACGAGTTCGTCCGGGCTGGCGCGCCGGAGGAGATCGCGTACGTCAGCAAACCGCACATCGGCACGTTCCGCCTGGTGTCCATGGTGGAGCAGATGCGCGCGACGATCGAATCCCTGGGCGGGGAGATTCGATTCAGCCAGCGCGTCGACGATCTGCTGGTCGAAACCGATCGCGCCGGCGTGCGCCACGTGCGCGGCGTGACGCTCGAAGGCGGCGAGCAACTGCGCGCCGACCACGTCGTGCTCGCGCTCGGTCACAGCGCACGCGACACGTTCGCGATGCTGCATGCGCGCGGTGTTTTCGTCGAAGCCAAGCCGTTCTCGATCGGTTTCCGCATCGAGCATCCGCAATCGCTGATCGACAACGCCCGCTTCGGCCCGCAGGCCGGGCATCCGCTGCTCGGGGCAGCCGATTACAAGCTCGTGCACCACTGCCGCAACGGCCGCTCGGTCTACAGCTTCTGCATGTGCCCCGGCGGCACCGTGGTCGCCGCGGCCAGCGAGCCCGGGCGCGTGGTCACCAATGGCATGAGCCAGTATTCGCGCAACGAGCGCAACGCAAATGCAGCGATCGTCTGCGGCATCACGCCCGAGGACTACGCGCCCTATGGAGAGGGTCCGCTCGCCGGCATTGCGCTGCAACGGCATTGGGAAGCGCGCGCGTTCGAACTCGGCGGCGGAGACTACGAAGCGCCGGGGCAGTTGGTGGGCGATTTCCTGAAGGATCGAGCGTCGAGCGCGTTCGGTGCGGTGCTCCCCTCCTACAAGCCGGGCGTGCGCCTGGGCGATCTCGCACCCTCGCTGCCGGAGTACGCGATCGCGGCGATCCGCGAGGCGCTACCGGCGTTCGAAAAGCAGGTCCGCGGGTTTGCGATGCACGACGCGGTGTTGACCGGTGTCGAAACCCGCACGTCCTCGCCGGTGCGCGTCACGCGTGGCGAGGACGGCCACAGCCTCAATACGCGCGGGCTGTTCCCGGCCGGCGAAGGCGCGGGCTACGCGGGCGGCATCCTGTCGGCTGGCGTCGATGGCATCCGCACGGCCGAAGCGGTCGCGCTCGATATTCTTTCCCGCACCGCGCGCGTCGCTTAGCCCCTTATTGCCACTTGATCAATTTCACCAACTTCCCTTTCTTGTCGTAAAGCAGTGATGCGCCGCCTCCGGTACACAGGATCGTGGTCTGTTCGATGTCATCCACGGATCGACTGGTACCGGTAAAGGTGCTCGCGCCCGCAACAGCTTTCGGACATGTCGAAGGAGCCTCGACACGCCAACCGTCTGGAGTTTTCTCGATCGTAAGATCGACCTCAGACGTGAATCCCGAGCAGCATTGGCGGATTTCATCACTTGCCAGGGACCGGATCTCCGCCGACCCGAGTTCACGATTCGCCACGCCGGCGCATCCAGCGCAAATCGACGTGATGACCAACACCAGGAATCGCGACATCGGTTCTCCTTTCATGCGATGACTGCCCCACGCGCCACGCACGGCCGGAATGCGTCTGTCGTCCAAACGTGCTTGTCGTCATCTTCGATGCGAAAGCGGAAGCTGCGCGCGTAGTCATCTTCATTGATGTCGTACAGCACGGCGAACAGCACCGTGCGATCGCCGGGGTCCATCTTCAACGTGGGCTGCGGAAGCGGACCATGCCCGCCCGGATCATGGTCCAAGTCAAGATTTCCAGCGTCATCAAGCACGTCGTAGGACAACCAACTCAGCTTGTAGGGCGGCCCGGGCGGATTGTCGATCGTGATCCGCAGGACCCCGGCACTGTCGTTACGTATGCGCACCTTGACGCGAATGTCGCGAGGTTGCTCGCCGCAATGCACCTCGGGCGCCTCGACCTGGACACCCACTTGCCCCGGCACGACGCGATAGCGCGACGACGTACACCCGGCTACCGCGGCCACAACGATCATCCCTGCGGCCAGCCAGCCTTTCCCTTCGAACAGCATGGCGCTTCCCCTGCGAATCCGTCGCACCGGAATTAGACTCGACAGTTCGAATGTCCGCCATGGGTCGAAAGCGGACATCCTTGCCTTCAGTCAACCGGCCTGCCCGCCCCAATGATCGGCGATCACCTTTGCGGCGCGCTCCGGCGCGGCCTGGAGCAGCAGATGGGGGCCGGGGATGTCGACCACCGAAGCATGGGGAATCGCTGCAGTGATCGAACCGATCGTCGTTGCGGGCAGCAGCCGATCCTGCGTGGCGCGAAGGTACAGGACCGGGATGGAGATCGCGCCAAGGCTGGCGGATGCATCCGCCCGCAAGGCTGCGGCGGCCCTGGAGCGCAACACGGTCGGCGACACCAAGGCCAGTGCAGACGCCAGCGATGACCGCAGTTCGGGCGTCGACCATCGACCCAGCAGGAACCACGACAGGAGCGCCGTCGGCAAGCGCACCGGAGCGAAGGCCGCGAACGAGGCAAGCGGCGCCAGGAGGGGAATCGGCGCTTTCGAGAACGTTGTCGAAAGCACCAAGCCGACAAGCCCGGCGGGGGGATTGCCGGCGATGGACATCGCGACCGGCCCGGAGAACGACTCGCCGAGAAGCACGAATGCACCCGCGATAGGTAGCTTGGCTCGCACGAGTTCTTCCAGGGCGCGGTACCCAAGCGCCCTGTCGCGCGGGTACGCAATCACTTGGACGCTCGAGAAATGCGACCGCGCCGCATCGGCAAAGGCGGAGAGCATGGTGGCAGTGCCATCCAAGCCGGGAAGCACGACAAGCGCCGTCATCGGACCAGTGTTCCCCAAGCCAGACTGATTCGAAGGCTAACCGCGTTGCGCCCAAATGTCCGCTATGGGCCGTCAGCGCTCACGCAGCAACCGGCGCGCCACCGATTTGAAAGGCAAGCCCACGAGTCGGTAGAAGAAGGAAAGCACGCGCCGTGACATCGGGATGCGCCGCCCAAGCCCCTCCTGGATCGTGTAAACGCAAGGACCGCACACACCGCACGGCTTGTCGTTGACGGGGGAATGGCAGAACCAGGTCATCTCCATGACCTGGTTCCAACCGTTGGCTTCGGCAATGTGCCCCATCTCCACCTTTTCGACCTCGAACAGGGGAAAGGAGAAATAGCGGAACAGGGCGAACTCGGCGGTGGTCGCGAAGCGTGGATCGGCGCGGATTTCAACTTCAGAGCCGGGTTCTTGAAATTTGGCCGTGAATGGCGCGAGCACTATGTGCACCTTGTCGTCGACGTGTACGCATAGTTCCATGCGCTGGATCCCGTTGTGCTTGCAATACGCGCTCAGCCACTCGTACTGGCTGCCGATGTAGACGCGCTCGCGCACGCTGCGCAGCGCGCCCGAAATCACATGATCGGATGGGATCTCCGATAGCGAGACGCTGCGCAAAGGGAGCAGGAGGTTTCGTGTGTGGGGATGCCGCGCATGCAGCAGATCAACGATCCTTTCCATCGTCGCGAGCTCGATGCTCGTCGATTTGCGGGTCGGATCCCGCAAGTAATGCGGCACGACCGGAACCTTGTTGACGAGCAATAGCTGCAGCAACCGGAACGTCGAATCCCAGCCGCCCGTCCACAGCAGTTGCGTTGCTTTTGGCGCAGGCGTTTCCAGGCGAGGTTCCAAGGGTCGCGACAATTGTTCCGGACGTTAACAGGCCTGCGCGTAGGCACTCTCGGTTGAATCTCAGCAAGATGTTACGTAACACGCACCTGAGCACGGATTGAGTCGGGAATAACGCCGCGCCCGTAATGTCGCCTGCAACAGGCCGCGGCCCGCGCGGCACGAGGAACCCCCAAAATGCGCCTGCAGCACTTGCTACCGACTCTCGCCCTCGCCTGCCTGCCGCTCGCGGCCATCGCCTCCGCACAGACGATCACCCGCGCCCAGGCGCAGGAGACCGCGCTTGCGCGCGTGCCGCATGGTGTCGTGCGCAGCGCCGAGCTCGAAACCGAGCACGGTCAACGCGTGTGGTCGTTCGACATCGCCACGCCTGCGTCGAAGGATATCCACGAGATCCAGGTGGACGCGAAGACCGGCAAGGTCGTGCGCACAGAAATCGAGACACCGGAGGCGCAGACGCGCGAACGCGAAGCCGACAAGCACGAAGCGAAAGCCAAGAAGCAATGACGTGTTGGATGCGATCAGTCGCGGGCGTCCCGCGTGCCTCCCCCGTTGTTGCCTTGCGCAGTCTCGCGACTGTGCACGAACTCCGGGAATACCTCCGCCAGCGGCATCGTGTCCGGCAGGATGTAGAACACCCCACCCCGCTCGAACGTCGGACGGACGACCTGCTCGTAAAACTCGGGTGAGACGTTGATGCAGCCATGCGTGACGCGGTTGTCGTCCGGCGAAGGCGATGCAAGACGTTCAGCGCGTTTCTCGGCCGGGACACCAGTCGCCGTAGGGTGCATGGAGATCGCGGAATCGTAGTCCACCCACAGGACGCGCCCAGCGTCGATGGATGGCCCGAAACCGCCCACGAAGCGACCAGCAGGCGTCGTGCGATCCCGGCCAGGGATCTCGCGAAGCGCGAGACCGGCGACGCCGGGGGCCGAATGATCGCCGATCGCCGAGCCAAAGAGCGCCGGCGCCGCGCCGCGAAGTTTGCCGTCGCCGCCGAACACCAGGATCTGTGCGGCGGCCTTGTCGATGACGGCGAACGGATAGCCCTGGCTGTCCTTGGACGCGACCACCCAGCCCGCGAGCTCGATCACCGTGCCGGACACCTCCTGGCCTTGCGGAAGCTGGTCGACGGCGACGACAGGTTGCGCGGCGACATCCTGGGCGCTGGCGACGCCGACGCTCGCGAATGCCAGCGCCAGCGTCAGCGCACCAAAGGCGACCCGGATCCTGTGCAAGAGCGACTAACCGCGCGGCTTGCGTTTCGGCGCCGTTTCGAGCGCCTGGACACGGGTTTCGATCTGATCCAGCCGTTGGTTGGCCTGCTGCGCGGACTGATTGGCCTGCTGCGCGGACTGATTGGCGGCTTCGGCGCTCTGGGCTGCGCCCTGCACCTTCGTGTCGAGGCTATCGAGGCGTGAGTTGATCGTTGCGAACTCGTCTTTGTAGCTGGCGCAGCTGGCAAGGCCCACGGTGATCAGGATCGCGACGCCGATACGCGCCATCGCGAGAGGTTGTTTGGTCTGCAACATGTCCAATCCTCCTTGGTCGGGGTATTGGAATATAGCGGCCTTTTTGCCGGAGTCATGGAGCGCATTCAGATGGCGTTGGAATACGTGGATGGAATGTGAACTCCGCGCATCTACTGCACAGCAACGATTCGACGCAACGCCGATTTATCGGACCTTTGGGCGTCGCATTCTCAGGAATGCGACAAGGATCATGCAGGCAACAGTTCCGCTGCCGCCCCAAGCGATCATGACGAGCAGTTCCCAAGCCGACGCCTGTGCCGGATCGCCTCCGTCTACCCACACCGGCATCCAATAGATGCAGTAGGCGATGGCGAGCGGCGCGACAACTGCTGCCACCCACAGCCAACGATTGTGCAGGGAACGCGAGAGTGCGAGCACTGTCAGCATCGACGCGATCGTGACGATCGCTGTCGTCGCTGGCAAAGACAACGATCCGAAACTGCCGAGCATGGCCCTTCCCCTGGAAACGGCGGCGCCGCAGAGTCAACCACAGGTTGTCGCGGCTGTGCCCGCCTTCTGTTATTCGCGCAGTGAATGCCGGGTGCGCCTGAGCCAGATCAACAGCGCTGCGCCCCAGGCGAACATGACGAAGCTTGCACCCATCGTCAGGGCCATGGCTTGGTCATAGGTCTCATCCGAGGTGCGCGGAGGCGTCGAGCAACACGAACGCGCGCGAAACGAGGAGCAGTGCCGCGGCCAGTAGCACGATCGCTGTCCACCTGAGTCGTCCGATCAAGCGTCCCCCGAGAACAACGTGTAGAGCATGAAGACCAACGACACCAGCCAAGAAATGCAGACCGAGAACTTGAGTTCCCTAGCGGTCAGCGATGCGGCAAACAAATCAAAAAGCGGCAGCCACTCCCAGTTCACCAGGACCTCGGCGCCGTCCCGAACGATGACCCAGTAACAAAATACGGAGTAGGCAAGGAAGAGAAGGATTAGCAAGGCGACTGCTCCGTTACGTCTTGCCTGTGGCAACGATGTTCTTGGCAAGCGTCTTGAAGCGCACGCCATCCTTCTGCACGACGGTGACGGTCACGTGGCCGGTCTTGCTGGTCTTGATATCCGTCACGGTGCCGGATTTGCCAGCGTGGGTGCCGCCCACCACCGTGCAGTGCGCACCATCGGCGAGTGCTGCAGGTTGCGTGCCTTTCATACGGTACCTCCCGGACGAACGCCAAGCCAAACTGGGCACTGGACATCCCCAGCCTCGAACATGACCCACACCGTGTCTCCGATGCCTGGTGTGGAGAATTGCGCAGACGGCACGCACGCCTCGGCCCATGCAGCGAGATCGCTCACGCCAGGCACTTGGACATGCAGGCGAAAGCGATGCTCAGGATCAAGATGGTTCAGCACCGTTGCTCGATACACGCCGAACGCTTTCATGGAGTCCGTCCCATTGGGCTTCGTTCCACGAACGTCCCTGACTTCCCGGAGCGGCCAGTGTATGGGGTCGGAGACAGGCTGCAGGGGCGCAGAAGGGCGCATGATGTGTTCCCGGGTGGCGACATCCGACGTCGCTGCGAGCCCACGCAAATGACTACGTTCTCCAACGAGGAGCGCAATGCATTCTTCGGGTCAATCGCCCGAGACGGGACAGGCGCTGAGCACTTGGTAGGTCTCACCTCAACAGAGACCGCGAGCTACCTGTCGTTTCGAAGACACTCTCTGGACGGCGGATCAGCCCAGGCAGTAGGAATCAGCGAACACATCGCGCTTTACGAGAAACATCGTCGCGCCTGCAAAGTGCGACTGATTGAGCCCGGCGAATAACGGGCTGGCGTTCCCGCCGGATCACGCTCCTGTCACCGCAACGCGCACAGTCTGCATGGGCATCGCACAGCACGGACGCCTGTTCGACGGCACTCACCGATTTGCAACCTCGCCTTTGAGCCCTGAGCCTGTTACCGCAGGCAACCTTTGGCGATGGCCAAACACGATCCCGATTCGGATCCTTCCAAGGTGAGACCCATGAACAACTCCAATAGCACCGACACCGGCAAGCAGTCGTCCTTCGAGAAGAAAGGCGAGAGCACCATTTCACCGCCGGCAAAGGTCGAAGAGCCCAAGCCGAACACGGATACCGACCGCCAGGTCACTGGCGATCCGAAACAACCGACGGATGATGCGGCGGGCAAGTCCCTCCGATAAGTCAAACGATCAGTGTGAAAAAGGCGGAGCATAGGCTCCGCTTTTTTTGCTTTTGAAGCTGGATTGGCGCTTTCGCGATGCACCGCCTGCTTCAGCAAGCGGTGCATCGTCCAGGTCACGGCTGGCGGCTCGCTTCTCGCCCCTTCCGTCCTTCGAGCGATGCCCCCCAAGCGTTGGCGAGCTCGGTGGAAAAGCACGTCGCCGCCAGCACCGCATCGATCTCCTTGTGCAAGCGCGAGAACCACCACGCCAACGCATCCGGGCGCAGCTTTGCGTCGTGGCGGCTGGCGTTGGTGCCGACTGCGGTGAGTTTCGCCATGAGGTGCAGGTGGTCGCGCAACTGGACCAGGTTGGTGTGCGCGGCTTCGGGGATGGCGTAGACGGTGGACGCGCGCTGGGGCGTGTCGGATTTCTCTGACATGACAACCTCCTCTCTCGATGGGGAAAGAATCCTGCGCCGTGCGGACGGCGCAGGGTGTCGGGAGGTTGAAAGACCGAACGAGCTCGGCGGACTTATTCCCTCTTGCGAGGTGTTGTATTGAGCCCCCACCCGACGCAGGGACTTTCGTTCCGCGTGCCATGCCACGCGATCTCGTTCGAAGCTTTCAAACTCCGTCGAGAATCCTGCGCTTGCGACATGGTGCGGAGATATCAGACGGGAGCGCGCCCATCGCTGGACGCGTCCCCGGATGCGGTTCCACCCGGCCGCATCAAGCCTCGGAATTGCCTTGTTGTAGCGAATGCGCATCGCGCGCACGAGCAACATCTCCCAGCGCCTTCAGCAGTAATGGCACGCCGCCTTCCTCGATGCTCCCAGAGAGATAGGCGGCAATCTTGCTTTCGTCATCGAGATAGTCGACGACATCGAACTTGGAAGTCGTGGGCACGTGCATCACTCCAGTGGTGAAACGGCGGAAGTGTGTGCCGTGCGATCGACTCCACCTACCGGGTCACCGCTCCGAATCAGCTTGCGGCTTCTCCGTTTTCTTCCGCGACTTCTTGTGGCGAATACTCATTTCCCTGACGGCCTCGTCGAGGCCCGCGCCGCCGCCGGCCGACTTCAGGATCCCGTACACGAGATTGGCGACCACCATGACATCGCTGCCGAGCGCCGCCACTGTGTCGTCGAGTTCCTCGATGAGCTGCTGCAGCGCCTGGAGGACGGGGATCAGGTTGTCCCGCGCTTCGAGGTCGGCGAACGCCCCGTCCATGTCCAGGCCGCGCGGCATGAGGTCGGGGTTCTGCCGCATCTGCACCAGGCCGAGGCGCGCGAAGCCCTCGCTCTTCGGGCCCATCATCGTCAGCGCTTTGCGCTCGTCCGCCTCCAGGGCGATCAGGCCGGGGAGGTGTTGGCGGAACTGCTGGATCAGGGAGAGGAGCTGCGCCTGCAGCTCCTTGGTGACGACGAGGGAGGCGAGGTTTTGCTGTTGCATGCGAAGGAGCTACTTGGGGAGTAGGACGGAGTCTTCGCGCGAAGAGGAAAGAAGGAAATTGTGCTTAGGGGCAAGGTGTTGGGGATTCCGTGAGGGCATGCGAAGCGTCCCGTTGCGGACGGGGAGGCTTAGAAACGGGTTTGCGACGCACTCGGAGACATCGGGAACGCGTTCGAGTGCGTTGGGAACGCAATCGAACGGGTCTGGAGCGCGTTCGATTGGGTTGGCGACGCGTTCGAGTGGGCTGGCGACCCGTTCGATTGGGTCGGCGACGCGTTCGAGTGGGCTGGCGACCCGTTCGATTGGGTCGGCGACGCGTTCGATTGGGTTGGCGACGCGTTCCGATTGGGCTGGCGACGCGTTCGAGTGGGCTGGCGACGCGTTCGATTGGGCTGGCGACGCGTTCGAGTGGGCTGGCGACGCGTTCGAGTGGGCTGGCGACGCGTTCGAGTGGGCTGGCGACGCGTTCGAGTGGGTCGGCGACGCGTTCGAGTGGGTCGGCGACGCGTTCGAGTGGGCCTCGCGAATTGGCCGGGCACCCGAGTACGCTGACGACGCTTACTTGCTAACAGTCAGTTAATGCCCAAGTCGGCAAATAGCGTATCTACACCCGAGCTCTTGGCGTCGATCCAATCGTAGAGCTCATCCAACACCTTTTCTCCAAGCAGATTGTTGCTGTCTGAGCCGGAGATGTATACATAGTTCGCATTCGCCGAATCGTTGCTCGTGCTCATAAGCCCCGAAATATCGCCCGTCCATTTTGGATAAGCAAAAAAGGACGCGTTTCGCCCTTTTCGGATCGAGAAAAACTTATCCCGAAACTTAAAGTAATACTCGCCATCGGAAGGAGTGATATCGACGATATCACCCCGATTTCGATTGATGAGCACAAGAAGGCGGGCAAGTTTTTCGATCATCGCTGCTCTCCAGCAATATCATTCATGTTCGTCAGCTTAAACGTCTCAAACTTTGCAGAAACTTGGTAGATCAGCTTCTGCTTGGTCGCTTCTGTTAAAGGCGCATTGTTGTGGGCGATCGAACTCACTTGCTTCTGCAATTCAGAGAACTCCGGAAATACATCGCAAAGCGCGGATAACTGCCCATCGAGCCGGCCGAATAATGCTCTGGCATCTGGCGACTTCCCCTTGACAATGCTTTGGTCTAGCAGCTCAAGCGTCTTTGCGATTTCTTTTCGACGCTCAGTCAGATGCTCAATTCTCAGCAGACGGAACGTTGCGGACAATTTCTTTCGATACTTGATCAGGCCATAGATGGTGATGACGCCAAGAACCACAGTTGCCAGGTCACCGAGGAAATCGGTGACGCCAGCGACTATGGCAATGACCTTATCCCAGTCGATCGCGGGCCATGACTGTGGAGTCATGTTAGCCGCACTTGCTATAGCCGCAATTCAAGCAAGTGGCGCAGCCATCCATAATGACAACCGCCTTCGTCGAGCACTTGTGACACATCGTCGCACTCGGCGGAAAACTCGCGCCGTCGCCCGTCACTTCGATCACTTCTTCCGTGCGCGCATCCGAGCCCGTGGCCAGGCCCATGCTCACTTCATTGTTTTTTTTTGAGCCGCGGTTGTTCTCGTAGGCCGCCCGCTTCTCCGCAATGAGCGCACGCTGCGCCGCACTCATCTCCGGATCGTGGATCAGCCCGATCGACTTCAGGTGGTCTTCGACAATCGCGCCGAGTTCGGCCACCAGCGACGGCATATACACGCCACCGGCCTTGAAGTACCCACCGCGCGGATCAAACACCGCCTTCATCTCTTCCACCAGGAACGTCACGTCGCCGCCCTTGCGGAACACGGCCGACATGATGCGCGTGAGCGCCACGATCCACTGGAAGTGCTCCATCGACTTGGAGTTGATGAAGATCTCGAAGGGGCGGCGCAGTTCGTGCTCGGTGCCGGCGTTGAGCACGATGTCGTTGATCGTCACGTACATGGCGTGTTCGACCATCGGGGATTTGATCTTGTAGGTGGAGCCCACCAGGACTTCCGGACGCTCGATGCGTTCGTGCATCTGGATCACGTCCGCCGTGGGCAGCTGCGCTTCCACCGCGGCGCGCGCAACCGATTCGGCCTTCGCCGCGTCGCGTGCCTTGTCTTCCGGGGTGACGACGGCGTAGCCCTTGATCTTCTTGTCGATTTTGACGGCCATGGTGGTCTCTAAGTGGTGCTTGTTGCAGGAAATTTAAAGTGCCGGCGCCCCGCCATGCGAGGCGCCGGGATGTCGCTTAACGTGCTGCTTTCTTCACGGCACGGCGCGTCTTGCGCACCGTCTTGCGAACAGCCTTCTTCACCGCACGCTTCCTGGCGGCGACCTTGCGGCCTGCCTTGCGGACGGCTTTCTTCACCGCGCGCTTGGCCACCACCTTCTTCACTGCGGCCTTGCGGGCCGTCTTGCGTGCCGTCTTGCGCGCCGTCTTCTTGGCCGCGCGCTTCGTGGTCGCCTTTTTCGCCGGGGCCTTCTTGGCTGCGCGCTTCTTCGCAGCCTTCTTGCCCGCCACCTTGCGCTTGAGCGCCGTGGCTTCCTTCTTGGCCGCTTCGCTGGCGGCGGTCAGGCGCTTCTTGGCCTTGGTCACGGCCTTGCTCGCTGCCTTCTTCGCCTTCGTCGCGGTCTTGGATGCCTTCTTCTTCGCGCCGCTCACCGCTTTGCTCGCCCGCTTGGCCACGGACTTCGCGGTCTCGACCACCGTATCGGCTGCGTTGGAAAGGGTCGCCGTGACCCCGTTGCCGTTGCTCATTGGCCCTCCTCGTGTGGGCTGGTTTGGCTCGACTGTCCTATAACGATGCAGCGCGTGACGGTGGTGTAATCAGAACTTGCCGTAGTAGCCCTCTTTGAGCGCGTCGAACAGGTTGGCGGCGGTGTGCATCTCGCCGTCGTATTCGATCTGTTCATTGCCCTTCACTTCCAGGATCGAGCCGTCTTCCAGCTCGAAGCGGTAGGTGGTGTTCTCGAGGTCGGCTTCCTTCACCAGCACGCCCTGGAACGCAGCGGGGTTGAAGCGGAAGGTGGTGCAACCCTTCAAACCCTGCTGGTGGGCGTAGCGGTAGATGTCCTTGAAGTCTTCGTACGGGTAGTCCGTCGGGACGTTCGCGGTCTTGGAGATCGAGGAGTCCACCCACTTCTGGGCGGCGGCCTGCACGTCCACGTGCTCCTTCGGCGAGATGTCGTCGGCGGAGATGAAGTACTCCGGCAGCTTGCCTTCGGCGTCTTCGGCGAAGGGCATGGCCTTGGCATTGACGAGTTCGCGGTAGGCGAGCAGCTCGTACGAATACACGTCGACCTTTTCCTTGGTCTTCTTGCCTTCGCGGATCACGTTGCGGCTGTAGTGGTGCGCGAAGGAGGGCTCGATGCCGTTGGAGGCGTTGTTGGCCAGGCTCAGCGAGATCGTGCCGGTCGGGGCAATCGACGAATGGTGCGTGAAGCGCGCGCCCACTTCGGCGAGTTCGTCCACCAGCTCCGGCGCCACTTCATGCACGCGCTGCATGTAGCGCGAGTACTTGGCGTGCAGCACCTTGCCTTCGATTTCCTGGCCGAGCTTCCAGCCGTCCTTCACCATTTCCGGACGCTTGCGCAGCATCTCGGCGGTGACTTCGAAGCGCTCTTCCATCACCGGGGCCGGGCCCTTTTCCTTCGCAAGCGAGAGGCCCATTTCCCAACCGGCCACGGCCATGTCGCGCGCGATGCGTTCGGTGAACTCGCAGGATTCCTTCGAGCCGTACTTCATGCACAGCATGGTCATCGTGCTGCCAAGGCCCAGGAAGCCCATGCCGTGGCGGCGCTTGCGCATGATCTCGTCACGCTGCTGCTGCAGGGGCAGGCCGTTCACTTCGACGACGTTGTCGAGCATGCGCGTGAACACGCGCACCACTTCCTTGTATTCCTCCCAGTCGAAGGAGGCTTCGTCGGTGAAGGGCTTGCGCACAAACTTGGTGAGGTTCACCGAGCCCAGCAGGCAGGCGCCATACGGCGGCAGCGGCTGCTCGCCGCAGGGGTTGGTGGCGCGGATGCTTTCGCACCACCAGTTGTTGTTCATCTCGTTGACGCGGTCGATGAGGATGAAACCCGGCTCGGCGTAGTCGTACGTCGAGACCATGATCATGTCCCACAGGTGCCGCGCGCGGATGTGGCCGTAGATCTTGCACGCCACCAGGCCGTCGTCGCGGCTGATGTAGTTCTTGTGCGTCGGCCAGTCGCGCCACACGACCTGCGTGGCGTCCTTCAGGTCGATGTCGCCCTGTTCCTTGTTGTTGATCGGGAACACGAGCGGCCAGTCGCTGTCCTTGTCCACGGCTTCCATGAAGCCGTCGGTGATCAGCAGCGAGAGGTTGAACTGGCGCAGGCGGCCGTCTTCGCGCTTGGCGCGGATGAAGTCCTTCACGTCGGGGTGGGAGACGTCGAAGGTGCCCATCTGCGCGCCGCGGCGGCCACCGGCCGAGGAGACGGTGAAGCACATCTTGTCGTAGATATCCATGAAGGACATCGGGCCCGACGTGTAGGCGCCGGCGCCGGCGACGAAGGCGCCGCGCGGGCGCAGCGTCGAGAATTCATAGCCGATGCCGCAGCCGGCCTTCAGCGTGAGGCCCGCTTCGTGCACCTTGTCCAGGATGCCGTCCATCGAGTCTTCGATGGTGCCGGACACGGTGCAGTTGATCGTCGAGGTCGCCGGCTTGTGTTCCAGCGCGCCGGCGTTGGACGTGATGCGGCCGGCGGGAATGGCCCCGCGGCGCAGCGCCCAGACGAAACGCTCGTGCCAGTACTTCTGCTTCTCGGGGGAGCCTTCGGCTTCCGCAAGCGCCTTGGCCACGCGCTGGTAGGTGCCGTCGATGTCCGCATCGATCGCCTGGCCGCCCTTGGTCTTCAGGCGGTACTTCTTGTCCCAGATGTCCGCCGATGCCGGCTGCATCGGGATCTCTTGCTCGGATTCCATCTTGACCGCCTCGAGGCGCACCGTGCTCATGCTGCTCCTTCTCCTCGTCATCGCCGGGTCGTGCCCGGTTCTTTTAGGTATTTGGTGTTTGAATTCGCCACCGTCCGGTTCCACGGAATGACGGAAGAAACGCCCCTTGAGGGCGTGGTCCCTGCCGCCGTGCAACGTTCGGTTTTCCCCTGCCGTAACCGAGTTTCCGGTCACGTTTACCGCGTGCGGCCCAAGGTGCGTGAAAACGCGTGGAACACAACCCTTGGGACCTTCCCCGTTCTTCACCACAACATATTGTGGGGAACGGAGAGGGAAGCTACCGCCGCGTTGTGATGTGTGTCAACGGGTTGACGGCATTGTTTTCGACCGTTCTTCGGCGCAATCCGACCGACCAACGAAGGGCCGCAGAAACGCCGTTGCGGAACCATTCCGGCCACCGGTCAGAAGCGGTAGCCGATCCCGATCTCGTAGGTGTCGGGGTATCCGGGGCTCGATTGCAGGAACACCTGGTTGAAATAGTCCGCGCCCGTGAGGTTGCGGCCCGAGACGAAGCCGTACCACTTCCCACCGGCGGCTTCGAAATTCAGGTAGAGGTTGACCAGGCCGAATGCGTCCTGGCGAAAGGCCGGCGCATTGTCCGGGGTGAAGAAGTAGTCGCTGCGGTAGTTGTATTCCAGGCGCGCTGAGAACCAGGCGCCACCTCGCAAGGGCTGGTCGTAGACCACCGCGGCGCTGGTGGACCACTCGGGAGCGCGCACCAGCGTGTTGCCGGACAGCGTGTCGCCCGCGGCACTCGTGAACGCCACGAATTCGCGCCGCGGCACCCAGACCACGCCGCCACTGAGCGCCAGGCGATCGAACATCCGCCACTCGCCGTTGGCATCGATGCCGTACACCTCGGCCCGTGCCGCGTTGTCCACCTTGAAGACGAGTCTCCCGTTCTCGATCGCGGCGGTGTCGACCTGCAGGTCGCTGAAGTCGTAGTAGAACGCCGCCGCCTCCACACGCCAGGGCCGATTGCCACCACGCGCCTTCACGCCGACTTCGTAGGCGGTCAGGCGCTCAGGAGCGAAGTCCTCGAGCGTGCCGTTGCTGGTCTCGTTCAAGCCCCCGCTCTTGAATCCGTTGGAGACGCCACCGTAGATCCGCACGTTGTCGGTGGTCGCATGGACCAGGTCCAGCCGCCACGAGAGGTCGTTCGATTCCGCCTTGCCCGTCAGCGGCACGTGGCTGTCCGTCACTCCGGTGCCGACCAAGGTGCTGCGATTTTTTTCGTCGCTCAGTCGCGCACCGGCGGTCACGCCCCACCGCTCCGAAAGGTGCACGTTCACCTGGCCGAACAACGCGGCCGCCCGCCCGCGCTCGGTACCATGCGATTGCGTGATCGGCTCCGGGGCGAACAGTGGGATGTCCTGGTACAGGTGGTCGTCCAGGTCGTCCTCGGACCAATAGGCGCCGACGACGCCGTCCACCGCGCCACGCTTGGGCAGGAGCAGCTGGAGTTCCTCGCTCCATTGGCGGTATCGGCGCGGCTGTGCGCCGCGAACGCATCCCTGCAGGAAGGGCAGGCCGGAACAATCGTCGCGATCGCGCATGTCGCCGCGCGCATAGCCGGTGATGGCACGCAGGGTCGCCGCGCCCAGATCGAACTCCAGCGTGACGTTGGCGTTGTCGTCCCTGGTCTTCAGGAAAGGGTCCGCCAGCGTCACCGTGGTCAGGCGGATATCCGACGGGTCGGCGAGGTAGGAGGGACTGGGCGTCCACAGTTCGGCGCTGGCGCCGTTGTCTTCGACGCGCTGCACCATGACGTCGATGTGCGTCGTGTCGCCGAGATCGGCGCCGAGCGAAAACCGCAGTCCCGCGAAGTCGTTCTCGGCAAAGCGCCGCTCGTCGACCGAGTTGCGGATGTAGCCGTCCCCTTCGGACGCGATGAAGGCGATGCGCGCGGCGCCGCTGCGGAACGGCACATTGACGTTCCCCTGCGCACGCGCCGTCGCGTAGGTGCCGTAGGCCGCTTCGACTTCCGCGCCCAATGTGTCGGCCGGCGGGCGCGTGATGAAATTGATCGATCCGCCGGTGGAATTGCGGCCGTAAAGCGTGCCCTGCGGACCCTTGAGCACTTCGACGCGTTCCATGTCGAACGTCCGCATGATCGCCAGGCTGGACGCGCCCTGGTACACGCCGTTCAGATGTGTCGCGACCGCCAGGCTGATGCCGCCCTGGTTCGAGATGCCACGCAGGCTGAAGCCTGCACCGTTCAGGCCGGTGGTGTTGACGACAAGACCCGGGATGTTGAACTGCAGGTCGTACAGGCTGCTCAGGTTCAACTCGTCGAGCAAGTCACCGGACAGCGTCTGCACGGACATCGGCACGTCCTGCAGGTTTTCGGGGCGCATGCGCGCAGTCACCACGATCGTGTCGAGCGTGGTGGCTTCCTGCGACCACGCGGCTTGCGGCAGCGAGGCGCACGCCAGCATCGGGAGCCACCACTTCAACCCGATTCTCCGGTGCCATTCTCCTGCGGGGCCGGCGCATCGAGCAGCGCGTGATCTCCGGCAAAGTTCATGCGCGCCATCAGTGCGCGAAATCGCGGCTCCGAGCGCAGGTTTTCCCACCCTGCCTGGAGGAATGACATATGGACATCGCGCTCCTGGAAACCTCGTTCGAGCAAGTCCAGCGCACCCTCGGTGTCCCCCAACGCATCGTGCATCTCGGCAAGGCTGGTCGCCGGGAAGTAGCCGGTGCGCCTTCGGTCCTCCATCTCGTGCAACACGCGCTCGGCTGCATCGCGATTGCCGGCCTGGAGGTAGGCGGCCCCCATGGCGCCCATGGCCACGCTGCAATCGCCGCATGCTTCCCGCGCCCGTTGCATCTCTGCGAACGCACGCGGGTAGTCGCGTTGCGCCATCCATTTCCCGCTGCGCAGGAGCATGGCAATCCAGTAATCGGGGTCGAGCGCGAGCGCTTTGTCCACGCCGCGTTGCGCTTCCTCCGGTTGTCCTATGAAGCTCGACCCGAGGAGATTGATCAGCGGCGACAAGGGATCCAGGGCCATGGCTTGCCGCGCTTGCGCGGCCGATTCGTCCGCGCGACCGAGAACGGCGAGCACGTGCGCATAGGCCAGGTGCGCTTCCGCCAAACTGGGATTGAGCGAGATCGCGTGCTTGAGCGAGGCCTCGGCGCCCGCCCAGTCCCAGTCGTACCAGAACTGGATGAAGCCTTGCGATGCATAGGCCTCCGCCAGGTTCGGATCGATCGCCAGTGCCTGCCTGACTGCGGCCTTGGCCAATGGAAAGTTGATGCGCGGATCCTCGTCGCCGGTCATCACCAGCGCGCGATAGGCGTAGGCCATGCCGGCATAGGCGCGCGCGCAGGTCGGGTCGAGGTCGATGGCCTGCTGGAACGCGGTGATGGCCTGGTGCATGCGGTCGGCCGACGGCCGACTCAATTGATATCGACCGGTGAGGTAGGCGCGATAGGCGTCCGCGTTGGCGCCGTCGCAGGGGCTGCGCGCCGAGGGCGCGTTGAATTTCAGCGACAGGGCCGAGGTCAGCGCCGCGGCGATGCGGTCCTGGAGGGTGAACGCACGTTCCGCTCTTTCGTCGAACGAGCCGGACCACACCGTCGTGCCGTCACTCACCGTCAGCAGCCGTGCACCGACGCGTACGCGATCTCCAAGGCGCTGCACCGATCCTTCGACGACATACGTCGCGCCCAGCGCGCGCCCCGCTTCCAGCGGGTCCGGTTGGGCTCCGGCATAGCGCTGGCTGGAGGCCAGCGAACGCACCCGCAACCGCGTCGAGCTGCTGATCCGTGCGATCAGGGTTTCGGCAAGGCCCAGTTCCAGCATTTCGTCGCGCGGCTGCGTCGGCAACGTGCGGAATGGCAGCACCGCAAGGGCCGCCTGGGCCGCGGCGTGGGTGGTGGGGGGTTCGCGTATGCGCCACGCGGCGATGGCGATGAGCGACAGGACCAGCAGAAAAGCGACAGTCGCGATCCGCCATCTCCACGCAGCTCGATCCGGCGCGATGTCCGGTGTGGCGTCCGTTTCTTCCCTGACATCCGCTACGAAGCGGTAGCCCCGGCCGGACACGGTCAGGATGTAGCGGTGCTCGCCCGCGTTCGTGCCGAACGCACGCCGCAACGACGCCACCGCCTGCGTGAGGTTGTTCTCCTCCACCACGCGCCCGGGCCAGACCGCTTCAAGCAACTCGTCCTTGCTGACCACCCGGTCGCGGTGCTCGATGAGGAACACCAGGGTGTCGTACGCCTTGGCGGTCAGCGGTATGGCCGAGCCGTCTTCGGCGCGTAGGTCCCGGGCCTGGGTGTCGAGGCGCAACGTTTCGAACCGGTAGTGGCGGCTGGTACCGGGCACTGGTCGCTGGCCTCATGCGATTTCAGGTTTTTTCACGACGTTTTCAGGACTTTCCGGACATGCCGGGCCAGCCTCGAGGCACCACGCATGGTGGCCACAGAGGGAGCGCATGGAGATGAACCGCCCAAGACAACTCGCCGCAATGACGCTCGCACTCTCCGGTATTGCCGGGCTTGCGCATGGCGCCGCCCTTCCCCACAACGATCTGGATGGGGATGGGCGCTCGGACATCGTCTGGCGCAATGTCACCACCGGTGAAATCGTGTACTGGTCGGCGGGGAATGCCGCCTGGATCAAGGGTGTTCGAGTCACCCGCCGCGGCTGGAACCTGCCCGGCGATTTCAGCCTCGCCGAATCCAGCTCCGCCATTCCCATGCGGCTAGAGGAATGGTACGGCCCCATGGTCGGGGTCATGGTGGAGAGCAAGGCGGGGTATTACGTCGGCTTGGCGTTCAACTACGAGCGCAAGATCGGCTATGAGGCCTTTTACGACTCGTCGGTACTGGCACCGGAATGGAAGCTCGTCGGCACGGGCGATTTCGGCGCCCTCCGCTACCGCGATGACTTCGATTTCGGTGTCGACGACCTCGTTTTCCGCAACCAGCGCGACGGCCGCAACATGCTGTCCTTCAGGGGGTGGGATCGTCGCGAGTACATGGACATCACGCCCGTGGGCGACCTGCGCTGGAACGTCGCCGGCATCGGCGACTTCGACGGCGACGGCAACGCCGACCTGTTGTGGCGGAACTTCGGCACGGGCCGCAATGCCATCTGGCCCGCGGCCGACTCCGCCCGATCGATCGCAATGACCCCGGTTCCCGACCTCGCGTGGAAGGTGGCCGCGATCGCCGACTTCAACGGCGATGGCCGCGCAGACATCTTCTGGCGTAACGCCAGCAGCGGCATGAACGTGATCTGGGAATCCGGCAACGGCGCCACGCCGCGCGCCGCGGTGCGTGTCCCCGACCAGGCCTGGCAGATTGCCTCCGTCGGCGATTTCGACGGGGACGGCAAGTCCGATCTGTTGTGGCGCAACCAACGCACGGGCGCCAACGTGCTCTGGAAAGCGGCCAACGCCGGAACCCCGCAGACCCTTCCGGGTGTCACCAATCCGGCGTGGAGGCCCTTGATGTAGACATGGGATCGATTCCCTGCCGACTTCACGGGTGATTCAATGTACCGGCGCGAAAGTCGCGTTTAGCTTTGTGCGCGCCCAATCACGTCGATGGGCGCTGGTGCATTCCATCCGAGAAACCCGATGTCGAAGCCGGCAAAGACCCTGCTCGCCCTGACCCTCGCTGCCGGTTTCGGCGGCTTCGCTGCCACCGCGATCCGTGAAGGCATGGACGCCCCCGCGCGCGCCGAACCGGCGGCGCCCGCCGCCGCCGTGCCCGCGATGGCGGCCACGCTCCCGCCCGTCGTCGACGGCACGCCGCTGCCCTCGCTCGCACCGATGCTGCAGAAGGTCACGCCGGCCGTGGTCAGCGTGCACACCAAGCAACGCGTGCGGGTGCGCAATCCCTTCGCCGACGATCCGATGTTCCGCCGCCTGTTCCCGGACATTCCGCAGGAGCGCATAAACCAGTCGCTCGGTTCGGGCGTGATCGTGGATGCGGCCAAGGGGCTGGTGCTCACCAACCACCATGTGATCGAAGGCGCGGACGAGGTGTCGGTGACGCTGGCCGATGGCCGCACGTTCCCCGCCACGTTCGTGGGCTCCGATCCCGATACCGACGTGGCGCTGATGCGCATCCAGGCGGACAACCTCACTGCGCTGCCGCTCGCCAATTCGGATCAGCTGCGCGTGGGCGATTTCGTCGTGGCGGTCGGCAATCCCTTCGGATTCAGCCAGACGGTCACCTCGGGCATCGTCTCCGCGGTCGGCCGCAGCGGCCTGCCCGGCATGGGCTTCCAGAACTTCATCCAGACCGATGCGTCGATCAACCCGGGCAATTCCGGCGGCGCGCTGGTCAACCTGCGCGGCGAGCTCGTCGGCATCAATACGGCCACGTTCAATCCGCAGGGCAGCCGTGCGGGCGACATCGGGCTCGGCTTTGCCATTCCCGCCAACCTCGCGGGCAACGTGATGCGCCAGCTCGCCAGCACGGGCGAGGTGAAGCGCGGCACGCTCGGCATCGAGACGCAGACGGTCGATGACCAGCTCGCCAAGGGCCTGGGCATGGACACGCCGCGCGGTGCAGTGGTGACGCGCGTGTTCCCGAATTCCGCGGCCGCCGCGGCCGGCGTGAAGGTCGGCGACGTGGTGCTCACGGCGAACGGCCAGCGCATGGACAGCCGCGAGGCGCTGCACAACTTCGAAGGCCTGCAGGCGGTGGGCAGCCCGGTGGCGCTGGAGATCAAGCGCGGGGCGCGGTCGGTGAAGGTCGACGCCACGCTGCGCGAGCAGCCCCGCTCCTTCGACGGCACCGTGCTCGATGCGCGCCTGGCCGGCGCGACCTTCACCGAATTGCCCGAGCGCCTGCGGCAGGCTGGGCTGGACGGCGTGCTGGTGAGCGCGGTCGCGCGGGGCTCCCGCGCGGCGCAGAATGGCTTGCAGAAGGACGACGTGGTGCTCGCCGCCACCAGCGGCGAGTTCAGCGACCTGGGCGGGTTCCGCGCCAGTTTCGCGCAGGTACCGCGGCAGCTCGTGCTGCGCGTGCTGCGCGGCAACGCACGCGGCGACCTGCCCATGCAGTGATCCCCCGACACGCAAGGAGAAGGCGAATGACCCCGGACAACAACGGTCGCGCGACCGATGCGATGAAGCAGGACCTCAGCGAGGCCGGTGCGCACTTCAAGGGTGCGGCAGCGGCGGCAGGCGATGCACTCAAGGCCGCAGGATCGGCCGCAGGCGACGAGATGCGCCTGGGCAAGGCGCAGATGAAGGCGGAGCTCGCCGACGGCACCTTGTCGAGTCTTTCGGCGGCCGAGAACCTCGGTGCCGCGGGCCGCGAACAAGTCGACGCGCTGATGGACAAGGGCCGCGACCTGATCGACAGCGCCGCGGAGCTGATCCGCGAACGTCCGCTTGCTTCCTTCGGCATCGCCTTCGCGGCGGGCTGGCTGATCGCCAAGATCGGCAGCGCACGCAGCGACAAGTAATCCGGCGCCGACGCGATGGGGAGCGAAGGCACGCAGGACGCGGGGACCGATCGGGCGGAGTCGCCTGATCGGCCGACGCCGGGTGTCGCCGACGCGTTCCGCGAACTCGGCGACACCGGACGCGCCACGTGGGCGGCCGGCAAGGAAGCGCTCACCGCCTTCCACATCCTGTTCAAGGCGGACCTCTCGCTTGCGCGCAGCGCCTTCGGGCGCTCGCTCGCGTTCACCGCGGTGGCGATCGTCTTCGGCGCGTCGGCGTGGTTGTTGTTGATGGCGGCCCTGGTCGCGTGGCTCAGCCTGGACGTGGGCTGGACGTGGCCGATTTCGCTGCTCGTGTGCGGTGGCGGGAGCCTGGTGGTGGCGGGGCTCGCGGGTTGGTTCGCGATGCGCTACTTCGAACACACGCGCCTGCAGGCGACGCGTCGACAGCTCGCAAGGATGGGGATCGGCGAGTTGTCGGCGATGATGTCGGGCGCCGGGTCGAGCAAGTCAGCGAAGGAAGACGCCGATGGCGTCGCCGCCGCCACCAACGGCGAGCCGGTCAAGAAGGGGATGGGCGTGGACATCACGCCTCCATGAAGGCAACACCGCGCAGCATGCGCTGACGCATTCCACAGGGGCCACGATGGGCTTTTCCGCACTCATCGAGAAAGTCAGGCAAGCCGAATCCGCGCTCGAAGCGAAGGAGCGGCAGACGCTGGCCGACTTCCGCCAACTCAAGTCGTCGTGGCGTGCGAGCTGGACGCCGGGGCGCATCGTGGTGGCGGGGCTCGTGTCGGGCTTCATCCTCGGCAAGCTCGAGCCGGAGAAGAAAGTGGCGAGCGGCAGCGGTGCGTTGCAGTTGGTCTCCGCGCTCGCCGGTTTGTTCGCGGGCACCGGCGCACAGGCCGCGGCGGGCGAAGCAGGACAGGCGGCCGACGCCGCGCAGCAAGCCGCCGCCACCGCGCCGCCGGTGGATGCATGACCTACGAGTTCGAAACCGAGGGCGAACCCAACCACGTCCAGGCCCGGCCACGTTCCTCGGTGGCCGCGATCGTCATCGCCTCCGTCGCAGTCGCCTTCACGCTGTACCTCTCGCAGGACCTGCTGCTGCCCGTGCTGCTGGCGATGTTCTTCGCGCTGGTGGGCAATCCGATCATCCGCCTGCTGCGCAAGCTGTGGATCCCGCGTTTCCTCGGGGCGTTGCTGGTGTTGGCGCTGGGCATGTTCAGCACCTACATGCTGGCGCGCGAACTCGCCACGCCGGGTGCGGAATGGATCCGCGAAGTGCCGAAGCAGATGCGCGACCTGGCGCCGAAGCTGCGTTCGCTCACCAAGCCGGTGACCGAAGCCAACAAGGCGGCGGAGAACATCGCGCGCGCCGCGGGCGGTGAGAACACCGCGCGACCGGTGCAGGTGGTCAAGACCGAGGTCAACGATCCCTACCGCGTGCTGACCTCCACGCCGCGCGCGATCGCCTCCGTGCTTGCGGTCGTGCTGCTCACGTTCTTCTTCATGGTCTACGGCGGCGACCTGCAACGACACGCCATCGCACTGCTGCCCGGGCGGCAGCAGAAGAAGCTCACGGTGGAAATCCTGCAGGCGATCGAAACCGAGATTTCGCGCTACGTCCTCACCATCAGCATCATCAACGTGATCGTGGGCCTGGTGTTCGCCAGCCTGCTGTACTTCCTGATGGGCATCCCGGCGGACGAAGCGCTGCTGTGGGGCACGATGGCGGGCCTGCTCAACTTCGCGCCTTACGTAGGGCCGCTGATCGGCATCCTCGTCATGCTGGTGATGGGCGTGGTGCGCTACGAAGACTGGCAGTCGCTGCTGCCGGCGGGCCTGTACCTGGGTCTGCACACGCTGGAAGGGCAGATCGTCACGCCGATCGTGCTGGGCAAGCGCATGGCGCTCTCGCCGCTGGTGCTGATCCTGGCGCTGATGCTGTTCGGCTGGCTGTGGGGGATCATCGGGCTGCTGCTCGCGGTGCCGCTGCTGGTGTGCGTGAAGCTGGTGTTCGAGCGCATCGACGGGCTGGAAGGCTGGGCCCGGCTGCTGGAGTGACCCCGGGCCATGTTGCGCGGGCGCACCGGTCTAGAATGGGCGGGTGAATTTCCAAGTCCGCGCCATCACCCTCGACCTCGATGACACGCTCTGGCCGTTCGCGCCGGTGGGCGCGCGCGTCGAGCATGTGCTGCACGATTGGCTGGTGGCGCACTGCCCCCGCACGGCCGAGCGCTTCCCGGTGCCGGAGATGCGCCGCCTGCGCGAGACGATCAACGTCGAGCACCCGCACCTGGCCCACGACTTCAGCACGCTGCGCAAGCTGACGCTGGCGCGCGCGATGGAACTGGCGGGCGATGACGTGGCGCAGGTCGAGCCCGCCTTCGAAGCCTTCTTCGCCGAGCGCAATCGCGTGCAGTGCTATCCCGATGCGATTCCTGCGCTCGAGCGCATCGCGGCCCGCGTGCCGGTGGCTGCGGTCACCAATGGCAATGCCGATCTGCGCCGCATCGGGTTGAACCAGCATTTCGCGTTCCAGCTGGGCGCGGCCCAACACGGTGCGTCGAAACCGGATCCCGGCATCTACCGCGCCGCGTGCGCGCGCCTGGGCTTCGATCCGCGCAACGTGCTGCACGTGGGCGACGACATCGAACTCGACGTGCTCGGCGCACAGCGCGCCGGTCTGCGCACGTGCTGGATCCATCGCGACGATTTGCACGGCCCCACGCCGGCGTGGCCGCACGTGCACGTCAAGCCCGACCTCGCCTTCCCGACCCTCGACGCGCTGGCCGATTGGCTGGACGCCCACCTGCAGGACGAAGCCGCATGCGGTTGACCACGCCCGATTGTTTCGCTGAGCGCTCCGACACCGCGCTTCCGTTGCACGTCATCGAGCGCAGCGGCTTCGACGAGTGGCGCCGCCTGCAGTTGCCCGCGCTCGGCAGCTGGATCGACGCGCAGACCTTCACCGCCGTCTCCGGCAGCCTGCTGTTGCTGCCCGGCGAGAACGGCATCGCGGGCGCGGTGCTCGGCATCGGCGACCGCAACGACCCCTTCTCCTACGCGCACGCGCCGATGGCGCTGCCGCCGGGCGACTGGAAGCTCGCGAACGACCTGGACGCCGATGCACTGCGCGCGCTGCAACTGGGCTGGGGCCTGGGCGCGTATCGCTTCGCACGCTACAAGGCGCCGCTGCGCATGCCTGCGCGCCTGGTCAGCGGCAAGGTCGATGCGGAAACGCTCGACGTGCTCGCCGCCTCGGTGCGCGTGCGCGACCTGGTCAACACGCCCACCGAAGACATGGGCCCGGACCAGCTCGAACAGGTGTGCTGCGAACTCGCCGAGAAGCACGGCGCGACGATCAACGTCGTCAGCGGCGAAGACCTGCTCAAGCACAACTTCCCCGCGATCCATGCCGTCGGCCGCGCTTCGCATCGCGCGCCGCGGATGATCGAGCTGCAGTGGGGCGACGAGAAAGCGCCGCACCTGGCCGTCGTGGGCAAGGGCGTGTGCTTCGACACCGGCGGCCTGGACATCAAGCCCGCCGACGGCATGCGCAACATGAAGAAGGACATGGGCGGCGCGGCGCACGCGATCGCGCTGGCCGAATTGATCATGGCGCGCAAGCTGCCGGTGCGTCTCTCGCTGCTGGTGCCCGCGGTCGAGAACGCCATCGGCCCCATGAGCTACCGCCCCGGCGACGTGCTCACCACGCGCCTGGGCGTCACGGTCGAAATCGACAACACCGATGCGGAAGGCCGCGTGGTGTTGTGCGATGCACTGGCCTATGCGTCCGAACTGAAGCCGGCCCTGCTCGTGGATTTCGCCACGCTCACCGGTGCCGCACGCATCGCGCTGGGCCCGGACCTGCCGGCGCTCTATGCGAACGACGAATCGCTGGCCGCCGACTGGCTCGAAGCCGCGAATGCGCAGCGCGACCCTGTGTGGCGCATGCCGCTATGGCGCCCGTACCTGCGTTATCTCCTGAGCACGATCGCCGACCTCGCCAACAGCGGCCCTTCGCGCATGGCGGGCAGCATCACGGCGGCCTTGTACCTGGAACGCTTCGTGCCCGAAGCGCAGCCGTGGGTGCACGTGGACGTGTATTCCTGGAACGACAGCGATCGCCCGGGCAAGCCCACGGGCGGCGAAGCGCAGGGGTTGCGCACGGCCTGGGCGGTGTTGAAGCAGCGCTTCGGAAAGTAATCGTTCCACGCCGGACGCATCGCACTGCGCGAAGGGACATTCCGCATCCGCCTTGCGCGTCGGCGTGCAGCAGACTGCGCTCGCATTCCAAGCGAGCGTCGCCATGCACACCAGCGAGAGCAAAACCGGTCGCCTCTCTTTCCTCCTCGTCTGCGCCGCGGCGCAGATGCTGCGCGAGCGCCACAAGCTGGTGAGCTTCGGCGGCTACATGCGCGAATCGGGTGAAGTGATCCCCGTGCTGCCCGACCTGGACCAGGATCCGGAGGGGCGCTGGTCGACGGTCGACGAGTTGCGCAATGCATTGCGGTCGATCGCGCCGGGGGCCGTGGCCTTCGGCATGGTCACCAACGCCGTGGCCACGGACGAATCCGGCGTGCAGCGCACGAGGATCGAAGTGTTCCTGGAGCATCGCTCCGGCTTCTGCGGGCGTGCCGGCGCGGAGTACACGTGGGCCGACGGCAAGCTGCACATGGGTGAGCCGTACGCGCACGAGAGCGGCCCGCTCTTCTTCCGCGCCTTGCAGTAATCCCTACAACCAACCCTTCTGGCGCGCGAGGCGATACGCCTCGATGCGATTGCCGACGCCGAGCTTGCCGATGGCTTCCGACAGGTAATTGCGCACGGTGCCGCCGGAGAGGTTGAGCTTGGCGGCGATTTCGGTCGCGGACATGCCGTCGCCGGCCAGGCGCAGCACCTGGCGTTCGCGGTCGTTGAGCGGGTCGGCTTCGGACCACGCGTCCATCGCGAGTTGCGGATCGATGGCGCGGCCGCCGCGATGCACTTTGCGCAGCGCTTCGGCGAGATCCTCCGCCGGCGCATCCTTCAGCAGGTAACCGGACACGCCCGCGTCGAGCGCGCGCCGCAGGAAACCCGCGCGCGCGAACGTGGTGACGATGACCACTTTCACCGGCAGTTCGTGGCGCTGGATGCGCTGCGCAAGCTCCAGCCCCGACAGGCCCGGCATTTCGATGTCCGTGACCAGCACGTCCGGCTTCAGGCGCTGCACCTCGCGCCACGCCGCTTCGCCATCGGGCGCGGCGCCGAGCACTTCGATGTCGCTTTCCAATCCGAGCAGCGCCGACAAGGCACCGCGCACCAGCGCCTGGTCCTCGGCGAGCAGGATGCGGATCATGCGGGCAACCCGACGCGCACGAGCAGCCTTGTGCCCTCGCCGCGCGGCGATTCGATGCTGAGCGTGCCGTGCATCGCGCGCACGCGGTCGCGCATCCCTGCCAGGCCGTTGCCGTCGGTGGAGACGCCACCGCGGCCATCGTCTTCGATGGATAGTTGCACGGTGCGATGCTCGGTCTCGAAGCCGATGCGCGCGCGCGAGGCCCGTGCATGGCGTGCGATGTTCGTGGCTGCTTCGCGCAGCACCAAGGCCAGGCCGCGTTCGACGTCGGCCGGGAGATCGGGCGGCGGTGCGTCGTATTCGAGGTGCACCTGCGAGCTTTCCAGCAGGAGGCGTGCGGAGGCGAGTTCCGCGGCCAGGTCGGCCGAGCGGATGCCCGTGACGGCGCTGCGCACTTCCGCCAGCGCATGGCGCGCGACGCGCTCGGCTTCCTCCAGCTCGCGGAGCGACGACTCCGGATTGCGCGCGTGCAGCTTGCGCGCCAGCTCCAGCTTCAGCGTGATCAGCGACAGCGTGTGACCGAGCAGGTCGTGCAGGTCGCGGCCGATGCGTTCGCGCTCCGCAGTCGCTGCCAAGCGCCGCACTTCCTCGTGCGAGAGCTTGATCGCGACATCCTTCTCCTGCGCCACGCGCTCCACGTTGACGATCACGCCGATGATCAGCGTCATCACCGGCATCCACACCATCGCCTGCCAGGGATACCCGACGTACCAGGCGATCGCGAGGAAGATCGCGTTGAGGATCGCGATCTGGATGAGATACCGCACCACGCTCATGTGCGAACTCGTGCGCAACATGACGCAGCCGAACACGAAGTAGCTCAGCCCCGAGGGATACCAGGGCAGCAGCACGTAAGCCAGCACGCACATGCCGATCGCGTAGCGCCACGACAAACGCCGCGGCGACAGGATCACCTTGGCGTACAGCGCCAGGAAGATCGGATACGACGCGGCGGTGAACGCCACCCACTCCCATGTGTAGTGCCCGCCCATCATCGGGGTGATGAACACCCACAGCGACCACAGCAGGTGGACCGCGTCGCTCCACGGCGACTTGCCGAGTTGAATCGAATAGGCCGCCGCCGAATCGGGCGCCGGCACGAAGCCGACGCGCGCCAGGAAGCGCGCGACGGCGGGCGGGAGCTTGAACACCTGCGGGGACGCGGTCTGCATGCGCGGATGCTACTGCACGGCTCAGCCGATGCGGCGCAGGCGGCGCGCGGCGATCCAGGAGACCAGCGCGGTGAACGTCGCCAGCATCAGCACGTGGGGCAGCAGGGCGACCTTGGCGATGCCCACCGCATCCAGCGCCAGCGCGTTGAGGTGGTAGCTCGGCAACAGCGGCGCCACCACGTTCCCGACGACCTTCGGCAGCACGCTCACCGGGAACCACAGGCCGGAGAGGAAGGCCATCGGCAGGTACACCAGGTTGATCAGCGCGGGGGCGGCCTGGCCTTTGACGAAAGTACCGATGAACAGACCGAGCGCGCAGAAGGGCAGGACGCCCGGCACGTTGGTCGCGTACAGCTGGACGAGCTGCGCGGTCGTGAGCGAGACGTGGCCCAGGGTCGTGGCGAGCACCACGAGGATCGTCATCACGCCGGCTGCCACCAGCATCGCCATGACCATCTTGCCGAGCAGGTAAGCGAACGGCGGCATCGGCAGCGCGCGCTTGAGCGTAAGCAGGCCGGTCTCGCGTTCCATCGCCAGCGACACGCCGAAGCCGAACAGGCCCGGCGCCATCACGCCGAACGTGCCGTAGGCCGCCAGCAGGTAGCGCGACGCGTCTGCCGAGTTCTTCGAGGCCATGAACACGCCGAACATCAGGTAGAAGACGGTCGGAAACAGCATCGTGGGCAACACGAAGCCGGGGTTGCGCAGGTAGCGCACGACTTCGCTGCGCATCTCCGCAAGGTAGGCGCCGATGATTCGGCTGCGCGGCATGGGGAGTGCCTGCGGGCGTTCGGAGAGGATCGACAGATCGGTGTTCATGCGGCCTCCTGCAGGGACGACGCGGCGTCGTCGCGGGTGAGTTCGGTGAAGGCTTCGGCCAGGCCGGCGGCGCGCACTTCGAGCGCGGACAGGTCGGCGTCCAGGGCGAGCAGGCGGCGCACGACGGCTTCCGCCGCTTCGGTGGAAACGCACAGGCGATCGCCTTCCATCGTGGCTTCGGCGACGCCCGCCCACTGCGCGACCTCGGCCGGCGTGGTGCGCGTGGTGCAACGCACGCGCTTCATCGCAACACGTGCACGCAATGCATCCACGCTGCCTTCGCTGATCACCTTGCCACGCGCCATCACGCACACGCGATCGGCGAGGGCTTCGGCTTCTTCCAGGTAATGCGTGGTGAGCACCACGCCGTTGCCTTCGGCGACGAGATGGCGGATCGCATCCCACAGGCGGCGGCGCGCGTCGATGTCCATGCCGACCGTCGGCTCATCGAGGAACAACAGCTTCGGTCGTCCGCAGATCGCGAGCGCGAACTGCACGCGACGCTGCTGCCCGCCCGACAACTTGCCGTAGGGGCGCTTGAGCAGGTCGGTCACGCCGGCGAGCTCCGCGCTCTCCGCGACCGTGCGCGGCGACGGGTAATAGCTGGCGACCAGGCGAATCAGTTCGCCGACGCGCAGGGTGGGCGGAAGCGCTGCGTCCTGCAGCATCACGCCGATGTGGCGGCGCGCATCGATGGCCTGCGGATCCTGTCCGAACAGTTCGACCTGGCCTGCGTCTGCACGCAGCAGCCCGAGCAACAGGCCGATGGCCGTGGTCTTGCCCGCGCCGTTGGGGCCGAGCAGCGCGAGCAGTTCGCCACCGCGCAGTTGCAGGTCCACGCCGTCGAGGGCGCGCACCTTGCCGTAGGACTTGGTCGCCTGGGTCAGGCGTGCGAGAACGCCCTGTTCGGTGCGAAGCATGTCGGTCACTCCTGTGGACGTGGTGGCATGATCGGCACCGCGACGGCGGCGCGGCAGTCACGGCCTTCATGGAATCGGGGTGACAGTCGTCAGGTGACGCATGCATGGCCGGTTCGTACCCTGCCCACCGTCGAATGGCGCCCGCGACCGGCCACGGTCACACTAGGCGTCTCCCTGCGTCCGAGGCCTTATGACCATGCCGTCGTCCCCCGCCGACCTGTTGAAGGAATTGCGCATCGACCGCAGCGCGCCCCCGCCGCCGACCTCGCGTCGCGGCTTGTGGATCGCACTGGCGGTGGTGGCCGGCGTCCTCGTGCTCGCACTCGCCGCGTGGGCGGTGTTCGGCCGCGACAAGGCGGTGGAAGTGCAGACGGCGGAAGTCACCGCCATCGGCGGCGGCAGCGGCGGCCCGGCCACCGTGCTGGACGCCACCGGGTATGTCGTCGCGCGCCGCATGGCCACGGTGTCGGCCAAGATCACCGGCAAGGTGCGCGACGTGCGCATCGAAGAAGGCATGCACGTGGAAGCGGGCCAGATCATGGCGACGCTCGATCCGATCGATGCCGATGCCGTGCGCACCCTCGCCAACTCGCAGGTCGCCGCCGCGAAGACGCAGATCGACAGCATGCGCGCGCAGGTGCGCGAAGCCGATGCGAACGTGCGCCGGCTCGATGGCCTCGTCTCGCAGCAGCTCGTGTCGAAGGCCCAGTACGACCAGGCCGTCGCCGAACGCGATGCGCTGCATGCGCAGCTCGCCACTTCGCAGCGCAACGCGCAGGTCGCGAGCGACAACCTGCGCATCGCCGACCAGGGCGTCGACAACACCGTCGTGCGCGCGCCCTTCGCCGGCGTGGTGATCGCCAAGGCCGCGCAGCCGGGTGAAATCGTCTCACCGCTGTCGGCCGGTGGCGGCTTCACGCGCACGGGCATCGGCACGATCGTCGACATGGATTCGCTGGAAGTCGAAGTCGAAGTGAACGAGGCGCAGATCGGCCGCGTGCTGCCGCACATGCAGGCGCAGGCCATGCTCAACGCCTATCCCGACTGGAAGATCCCGGCCGAAGTCATCGCGATCATCCCGGCCGCCGACCGCGGCAAAGCCACGGTGAAGGTGCGCGTGGCGCTGAAGCAGAAGGACGCGCGCATCGTCCCCGACATGGGCGTGCGCGTGAGCTTCCTGGAAGAAGCCAAGCCCGTCGATGCCAAGCAACCCACGGGTGTGCTCGCACCCGCCGCGGCGATCGTGCAGCGCGAAGGCAAGGATGTCGCGTTCGTGGTCGTCGACGAGAAGGCGCGCGTGCGCAACGTGAAACTCGGCCGCACGCTGGGCGACGACCGCGAAGTCACCGAAGGCCTCAACGGCGGCGACACCGTCGTGCTCGACCCCTCCGACAAGCTCGCCGACGGCACGCGCGTCAGACCCGCGAAGGCCGAGGCCACCGAGTAAGAAACCGCGCGCCCGCGCGTATCACCTTCAATCCACTCCCTCCCCGGAGACCCAGGCATGTCCACGCTCGTCAGCATTCGCAACCTGCACAAGACCTATCGCCGCGGCCCGGAAACGGTCGACGTGCTGCATGGCATCGACCTCGACATCGACAAGGGCGACTTCGTCGCGCTCATGGGCCCGTCGGGCTCGGGCAAGACCACGCTGCTGAATTTGATCGGCGGCCTGGACTCGCCCACGCGCGGCGAGATCACCGTCGATGGCGCGCGCATCGACCAGCTCGGCTCCGGCCAGCTCTCGCAGTGGCGCAGCAACCATGTCGGCTTCGTGTTCCAGTTCTACAACCTGATGCCCACGCTCACGGCGCAGAAGAACGTCGAGCTGCCGCTGCTGCTCACCAAGCTCAATGGCGCACAGCGCAAGCGCAATGCGGAAATCGCGCTGGAGCTCGTCGGCCTGAAGGATCGCGGCAAGCACCGCCCGGCCGAACTCTCCGGCGGCCAGCAGCAGCGCGTGGCGATCGCGCGCGCGATCGTCTCCGACCCCACGCTGCTGATCTGCGACGAACCCACGGGCGACCTGGACCGCCAGTCCGCCGAGGAAATCCTGGGCCTGCTGCAGATGCTCAACCGCGAGCACGGCAAGACGATCGTGATGGTCACCCACGACCCGAAGGCCGCCGAATACGCCACGCACACGCTGCACCTCGACAAGGGCAACCTCGTCGAGCAAGCCGCGCACGCCTACGCGTAACCAATCGAGGACATCGCAATGAAATATTTGCACCTCATCTGGGCGGCGCTGTTCCGCAGCAAGACGCGCACCTTCCTGACGCTGCTGTCGGTGGTCACCGCGTTCTTCCTGTTCGGCATGCTCGACTCGGTCCGCGTGGCCTTCAATTCGGGCGGCGACGTCACCGGCGCCAACCGCATGGTCACCTCCTCGCGCCTGTCGCTCACGCAGATGCTCCCGCACGCCCTGGATCCCCAGATCCGCGCGGTGAAAGGCGTGAAGCAGGCGACGTATGCCGCGTGGTTCGGCGGCATCTACCAGGACCCGAAGAACTTCTTCGCGAATTTCTCGGTCGCCCCGAACTACCTGGACCTGTATCCGGAGTTCAAGCTGCCCGAAGCGCAAAAGAAGGCTTGGCTGGCCGATCGCCGCGGCGCGATCGTCGGTGAGTCGCTGGCGAAGAAGTTCGGCTGGAAGATCGGCGACACCATTCCCTTGCAGGCGACGATCTTCCCGACCAAGGGCAGCAACGACTGGACGTTCACGCTCGACGGCATCTTCAAGATCGACAACGAAAAGCAGAAGGGCCAGGAGCAGATCCTGCTCTTCCACTGGGACTACTTCGACGAAGCCAACGATTACGTGAAGGGTCGGGTGGGCTGGTACATCGTGCAGGTGGAGAGCGCGGCCGTGGCCGACAGCGCCGCCAAGGCCATCGATGCGCTCTCGGCCAACTCCGACCACGAAACGAAGACGCAGACGGAGCAGGCGTTCAACCAGTCCTTCGCCAAGCAGATCGGCGACATCGGCCTGATCGTCACTTCGATCATGGCGGCGGTGTTCTTCACGTTGCTGCTGCTGACCGGCAACACGATGGCGCAGGCCGTGCGCGAGCGCATCCCGGAACTGGCGGTGCTCAAGACGATCGGCTTCAGCAACAAGAGCGTGCTGCTGCTCGTGCTGGCGGAGGCGATGCTGCTGGTGGCGCTCGGTGCGGTCATCGGACTCGCGTTGGCCCCGATGGCGATGAAGCTGGCGACGGTGTTGAGCGGCGGGTTCATCCAGCTGCCCACCAACCTCCCGGCGGAAACGTGGATCACGGGCCTCGTGCTGATGCTCGCCTTCGGCCTGCTCGCCGGCGTGCTGCCTGCGCTGCGCGCCATGCGCCTCAACATCGTCGACGCCCTGTCGGGCCGCTGAGGAAACGATCATGCGCAAACTTGCAAACTTCGGCATCGTGCTGCTGCTGATCGCGGCCCTCGTCGTGTGGTTCATGCTTCCGTGGTTCGTGGTCCTCGCGATCATCGTCGCCATCGGGCTGTGGCTGGCGCTCACGCGCAGCGGGCGCCTGGCGCTCGCCGCGACGCAGGTCGGCATCGCCAGCCTGCCGCAGCGCTGGGGCGCCTCGTCGGTGATCGTCATCGGCATCGCCGGCGTGGTCGGCGTGCTGGTCGCGATGCTCGCGATGGGCGAAGGCTTCCGGTCCACGCTCTCCAGCACCGGCGACGACAACACCGCGATCGTCCTGCGCGGCGGTTCGCAGGCGGAAACCAACTCGGTGATCACGCGCGACCAGGTGCCGTTGATCAGCGCGCTCGCCGGCATCGCGAAGGGCCCCGACGGCCGTCCGTTGTCTTCGCCCGAGCTCTCGCAGGTCGTCAACCTGTTGAGCAAGAGCGACAGCACGGACACCAACGTGCAGTTCCGTGGCATCGGACCGTCGGCGTGGGCGCTGCAGCCCAAGTTGAAGATCGTGGAAGGCCGCAAGTTCACGCCGGGTTTGCGTGAACTCGTCGCCGGTCGCGGCGCGCAACGTCAGTTCCAGGGTTTGGAAGTCGGGCAGCAACTCAAGCTCGCCAACCAGATGTGGAATGTCGTGGGCATCTTCGAAACGGGCGACTCGCACGACTCGGAACTGTGGGCAGACGCCGACGTGCTGGGCCCGGCGTACCAGCGCCAGGCGTTCCAGTCGGTGACGGTGAAGCTCGACGGCAAGAACGGTTTCAAGCAATTGAAGGCAGCACTCGCCGCCGATCCGCGCCTGAAGCTCGACGTCTCGACCACGAAGGATTACTACGCGAAGCAGTCGGAGAACCTGACCAACTTCCTCAAGTACCTCGGCATCATCATCGGCACGATCATGGGCGTCGGTGCGGTGTTCGGCGCGTTGAACTCGATGTACGCCGCCGTCGCAGGCCGCGCGCGCGAGATCGCCACGATGCGCGCCATCGGCTTCCGCGGCCTGCCCGTGGTGATGGCGGTGATGCTGGAGACGATGTTGCTCGCCTTCCTCGGCGGCGCACTCGGCGCACTGATCGCGTGGGCGATCTTCAACGGCTACACCGTGTCCACGCTCGGCAACAACTTCAGCCAGGTCGTGTTCCAGTTCCGCGTGACGCCGGAGCTGCTGTGGACCGGCTTGAAGTGGGCGCTGGGCATCGGCCTGGTCGGTGGCTTGTTCCCCGCACTGCGCGCCGCGCGCCTGCCCGTGACGGAAGCGTTGCGCGCCGGATGATCCGGCGCCTCGCCCTCACCGCCTGCCTGCTGTGGTGCGCGTTCGCGCGCACGGCAGCGGCGGGCGACGCGGTGGTGGCACCCCCGGTCGATCGCAAAATCGCGATCACCGTCGACGACCTGCCCTGGCAATGGGCAGGTCGACTTCCGCCCGACGTGTTCGCCCAGCGGCATGCCAAGTTGCTGGGCGCGTTTCGCGCGGCTGGCGTCACCGGCGTCGGTTTCGTCAACGAGAAGGAACTCGAGATCCACGACAAGGTGTCGCCTGTGCGCATGCAGATGCTGCGCGACTGGCTCGGTGCCGGATGGGAATTGGGCAACCACACATGGGGCCACGTCGATTACCACGCGGTTGGCCTTGAAGCCTTCGAAGCCGATGTGCTGAAGGGCGAGCGCCAGCTGCGTCCGCTTCTCGCGAAGTACGGCGAGACGCCGACCTGGTTTCGACATCCCTATCTGCGCAACGGCCGTAACCCGGAAGAGCGCGCAGCACTGGAAGGCTTCCTCGCCGCGCACGGCTATCGCACCGCGCCGGTCACGGTGAACACGAGCGAATGGATCTGGGCGCGCGCCTACGAGCTCACGCTCGATGGCAAGTCGCCGCACGCGGAGAAGGACGCCACGCTGCTTCGCCTGCGTCAGGAGTACGTGCCTTACATGCTCGCGAAGCTGGATTTCTATGATCGTGAGTCGGTGGCGCTGCTGGGCTATCCGGTCCCGCAGGTGCAACTGCTGCATGCCAACGAGCTCAACGCCGATACGTTCCCCGAGTTGTTCGCAGGCATGCGCGAGCGCGGCTATCGCGTCGTGTCGCTGAAGGAAGCGCTGCGCGATCCGGCTTATGCGCGGCCGGACGGGTACGTGGGCCCTTACGGCGTGAGTTGGTTGCATCGCTGGGCGCTGGCCGACAAGCGCCCGCATGCCTTCTTTGCCGGCGAACCCACGGTTCCGCAGTGGGTCCTGGATTTGGCTGTCGTCGAATCCGAGTAAGAACTTCCACCCGTTGGGCGTTCCGCCGCGAGCCGTCGTGTGCTCCTCGCCACTCACATACCGCAGCTCCCGTCGAGGAGCACACGACGTCTCACGTCGGCCCGCTCGCAACTTGATGCCCTCGCGGAGCGTCTGGTGTGAAGGTCCGTCGCAATCCGAATGCCTCGCGCCTACACCCGGCTTCGGAACGACGGCACATCGCCCCCTCGCTCGCTGCATCGGCATGCTGCGTCCCGCTTCGAAGGGCGACGTGCCTCACCTCGTTTGCCAGACACGCGCCTTCGGCAAAGCGAAACGCTCCCTCCATCCGAAGGAGCGCCTCTCACATTTATCGCTAGGCACCTTGCCCTCCGAAGCGGGACGCACATGCCGATGCAGCGAGCGAGGGGGCAAAGTGCCGACCCTCCGCAGCCGGAAGTTGGCGAATGCGTTCGCATCGCGGTGGCACGCGGCTCCCAGACGCTCCGCGCAAACAGCAAGTGGCGAGCGGGCCGACGTGAGATGCCGTGTGCTCCTCGACGGGAGCTTGCTGTATGTGAGCGGCGAGGAGTACGCGGCAGCTCGCGGCGGAACGCCCGTCTAGTGGAGCGAGCTCAACCCGCGCTTCGACACCCTTCAGGCTTAAACACGCGCTCAGTAGAGGCCGGATACTTCTCCAGCAAATGCGCCGCCCGCGTAGGTCGAGGCGCCAGCGCACCACCGCAATTCGGGCAACGCCCATGGAGCACACTCGTCGCGCAATCGATGCAGAACGTGCATTCGAACGAACAGATCACCGCCTCCGAATCGGGCGGCAGATCGCGATTGCAACACTCGCAGTTCGGGCGCATCTGCAGCATCACCCTCTCCTAACTCTTCGCCGGCACCGCCTGCAAGGACATCGCGGCACTCGCGCGGCGCGCGCGCAAAAACCCGTCGATGGCGAAGAGCGCCAACGCCACCCAGATGCAGGCGAAACCGATCGCACGATCCCGATCGAAAGCCTCATGGAACACGAGTACCCCGATCAGGAATTGCATCGTCGGCGCAATGTACTGCAGCAGCCCGACCACCGACAGCGGCACACGGCGCACCGCATACGCGAATCCCACCAACGGCAGCGCAGTCAGCCCGCCGCTCACGATCAGCATCAAGCTCATCAGTGCGCCGTAACCGCCCTGCGATTGCGACACGAAGAACCCGCCCTGCCCGTGCAGTTCGGACCACGCCAGCCACACGACGACCGGCAGGAACAGATACGCACCTTCAACGCCCAGGCCAGGAATGGAATCGACCGACGCGAGCTTGCGGATGAGCCCGTAGAGCGCGAACGAGACCGCGAGCGCCAGCGCGATCCACGGCAACTGGCCGAAGCGGAAGGTCAGCCACAGCACGCCGAGCGTCGCGAGGCCCACCGACACCCATTGCGCACGACCGAGCCGCTCGCGCAGGAACACCACGCCGAGCAGCACGTTGAGCAACGGATTGATGAAATAGCCCAGGCTCGACTCGACGACGTGCCCGGCGTTCACCGCCCAGATGTACAGCCCCCAGTTGAAGCCGATCAGCACGCCGCTGAGCGCGAGCATCCACCACGTGCGCGGCCTCGACAGCGCGGCGCGCAACCAGCCGCGCCCGTCGCGCCAGGTGAGGTAGGCGCCGACGATCACCGCGCTCCACGCGATGCGGTGCAGCACGATCTGCAGCGACGGCACCGACTTCATCATGTGCCACCACAGCGGCATGACGCCCCACAAAAGGAAGGCGCCGATCGCGACCCAGAGGCCGCGACGGTCCACTTGCTGCAGGTTCATGCCGCCGGTTCCTCGGCGATCTCGCGCGTCGTCGGTTGCGTGGCCGCGCCACCGCGGGCCTTCGCGAGCGTGATCAGCACGACGCCCGCCAGGATCACCGCCATCGCGCCGATGTCGTGGCGCGTGAAGGTTTCACCGCCGATGAGTGCGCCGATGAGCACGGCCAGCGGCGGATTCACGTAGGCATAGCTCGTCGCGAGCGCGGGCCGCACATGGTGCAGCAACCAGATGTAGGCGGTGAAGCCGAAGATCGAACCGGCGACGACGAGGTAGAGCATCGCAGCGGTCGCCTGGAAACTCGGCATGGTCGTGATGCGCTCGCCCGCGACGAGCGCGACGATCACCAACCAGATCGTGCCGACCAGCATCTGGCCCGCGGCCATCATGAAGGGCTCCGGCAGATCCTGGTCGCGGCTCCAGATGGAGCCCCAGGCCCACGCGAGCGGCGCGATGATCAGGCACACCAGGCCAAGCGTCGACCCGCGGAGTTCGCCGCCCACGCTGAGCCAGATCACGCCGAAGAAGCCGATCACCAGGCCCGCCCATTCCATGCGCGAGGGATGGCGGCCGCGCAGCATGGAGAACACGCCGGCGAACAAGGGCATCGAGGCGACGGCAATGGCGGCGAGGCCCGAACTCACCTGCGTCTCGGCGAGGTTCACGAGCGCGTTGGACAACACGACCATGAAGACCGACAACTTCGCGAGCGTGATCCATTGTTTCTTCGTCGGCGCCGGCGTGCCGCGCATGCGCAGCACCGCGTACATGATCGAACCGGCGATCGACATGCGGATCGCGGCCAGCAGGAACGGCGGATAGCCGTGCAGCGCGAAGCGGATGGCGAGGTAGGTGGAACCCCAGAGGATGTACACCGCCGCCAGCGCCAGCGCGACCGCCATCGGCGATGCGGAACGCAGTTCGGTGTTCGAAACGGTGGCCATGGTTATCCGAGGACGTGCTTGCGGAACGGTAAGGGCGTGCGGTTCGCCGCCATGCGGCCGAGCAGCCATTGCAGGCCTGCCAAGTGTTGCAGATCGTGGCTGCACAACTGGTGCACGAGCGTGCGCAGCGTCACGGGGACGCCTTCGAAGCCGGCCGTGCGGTCGAAGTCGGCCGGTACCAGCGAGCGCAGCAACACCAGGTTCGCCTCGCGCGCGGCGCGGAACTCCTCCAGCGCCTGCCACGGGTCGCGTTCGGCGTAACGCCGCTCGCGTGCGAGCCCTTCGCCATCGAGGTCGGGCAGCATCGGATGCACTTCATGGAGCGTGCGACGGAACCGGTGGTGGTATCCATCGATCTCGATGTCGCGCACGTGCCACGCCTGCTCGACCGGCGTCAGCCGCTCGCTCGGGATCCCGTCCCACCGCGGCGGCGCCCACCGGAGCAACTCCGGCGGCACCGCCGCGAAATGCGCTTCGAGCCGACGGGGGAATTCGGCGAGCGCGTCGAGCGTGGTTTGCATCTTCGACTCCTGGGGGAGGAGGACGCGGTCGATGGGCAGGGCCGACCGCAGGCGCATAGCGTAGCGATGGGTCCTCGCAGGATGGTTGAAAATTCGTGCGCGATGGCGCAAGAATCTTGCGCGCCAAAAACGTCGCTGTTCGCAGCCCTTCGCGAAATTTGTTGCAGGCCCGATTTTCAGCAGGATCGATGCGATGCCCGCCACGCCCCTCGCCCTCGACGAATTCGACCACCGGCTGCTGGAGCTGTTGCAGCGCGATGCCGACGCCACGTTGTCCGCGCTGGGCGAAGCGGTGGGCCTGTCGGCGAGCGCGGTGCAGCGGCGCATCAAGCGCTATCGCGAGAGCGGGTTGATGCGGCAGGTCGCGGTGTTGAATCCCGCGATGCTGCCCAACGTGACGCTTGCGGCCGTGCTGGTCGCGCTCGAACGCGAATCGGCGCGCCACCACGCCGCGTTCTACGCGCGCATGCGCAGTGCGCCGGAAGTGCAGCAGTGCTACGTGCTCGCCGGCGAATGGGATTACCTGGTGCTGCTGGCGACGACGAGCCTGCCGCATACGCGCGAAGTGGCCGAACGCTTGTTCGGCAGCGACGACACGCTCAAGCGCTACGAAACGCGCATGGTGTTCGAGCCCATCAAGGTCGGCTTGCACCTGCCCACGCGCGCGCCGGTGAAGCGCAAGAAGTGAGCGTCAGGCCGCGCGTTCGCGCAGCAACAGGTCCTGCTTGAGCGGCAACCCCCAGCGATAACCGCCGAGCGAACCATCGCCGCGCACGACGCGATGGCAGGGCACGAGGATGGCGATGCGGTTGTGCGCGCATGCGCTCGCCACCGCGCGCGCGCCGCGCGGCTGGCCGAGTTCGGCGGCGAGGCCGGAATAGCTGCGGGTTTCGCCGCGCGGGATTTTCATCAGCGCATCCCACACGCGCTTCTGGAACGCGGTGCCGAGCAGGTGGATGTCCACGTGCGCGGCCTTGCCGGCAAGGATGTCGGCGACGGCGCGCACGCGCGGGGCGAGGAAGTCGTCGCGGCCGGCATCGACGCGTTCGAGCTGCGCGTTCGGGAATTCCTCGGCGATGCGTTGCTCGAGCGCGTGGGCGTCGCGCCCGAGTTCGACCATGCAGATGCCGCGTTCGGTCGTCGCGACCAGGGCCTGGCCCAACGCGGTCTCCACGATGCTCCAGCGGATGTGCTCGCCTTCGCCGCCGGCGCGATACCGCGCGGGCGTCATGCCGAGTTTCGCGGCGCCGGCCTCGTACACGCGCGAGGGCGAGCCGTAGCCGGCGTCGTACAACGCGCCGCTGACGTCGTCGCCTTCGCGCAATGCGGCCTTGAGCGTGCCGAGCTTGCGCTGCGCGAGGTATTGCGCCGGGCTCAGGCCGAAGTGCGCGGTGAAACTGCGCTGCAGGTGCGAGGGGCTGAGGCCAACGGCGTCCGCAAGGGACTCGAGCGTCGGCTCGCCTGCATCGAGCAGGGCGCGGGTGCGTTCGAGTTTGTCGGTGGTCTTGTCCATGGCCCAAAAGGTAACGGGCGCCCTGGGGCGCCCGCTATCCGATTCTTGCGTGGCCCCGTGTCGGGCAAACCTTACTCCGACCAGTGACCCAGCGTGCGGGAGGCCGGCAGCACCTGCTGCGAGAGCTGGCGGTCGCCGTTGAGCAGGGTCAGCGCGTCGGAGAGGATCGCGGCCGATTCGCGCAGCAGCGGATCCGGGCGCTGGTCTTCCATCTTCTCGCGGGCGGCGTCCTTGGCGATGTTGCGCTCGCTCGCCTGCAGGCCGTCGTCGTTGTCTTCCTCGGCGAACGGATCCAGCGGCAGGCCCAGCGCCTTGCGTTCGGCCTGGCGCGCCTTGCGCTTGGCTTCGAACGTATCGCGCTCGGCGCGGCGATCGTTTTCGTTGAGCGAGACGGACTTCTTGGCCTGCTCCTGGCGGAACTGCGCCACGTCCTCGCTCCACCACTGGAATTCCTTGTCCTTCGCCACGCGCGCGGCATGCATCGCATCCAGGCGCGGCAGCAGCGGCGCGAAGTTGCCGTACTGCGTGTGCGGGACTGCCGCGATGCGGGTCCACGGCAGCGCGTTGTCGTACGTGCTCTCGCCGAACTCGCTGGCATCGACCGTCACCGGGAAGCGGATGTCCGGCACCACGCCCTTGTGCTGCGTGCTGCCGCCGCTGACGCGGAAGAACTGCGCGATGGTCAGCTTCACCTGGCCGAAGCGCGATTCTTCGTTGGCGGGCCAGCGATCGAGGTCGATCAGGTTCTGCACCGTGCCCTTGCCGAAGGTGGTTTCACCGATGACCAGGCCGCGGCCGTAGTCCTGGATCGCGCCGGCGAAGATTTCCGACGCCGAAGCGGAGCCGCGGTTGATCAGCACCGCGAACGGGCCGTCCCACGCAACGCCCGACTGGTCGTCGTCTTCCACGCTCACGCGGCCGCCGGATTCGCGCACCTGCACGACGGGGCCCTGGTCGATGAACAGCCCGGTGAGTTCGACCGCTTCGGTCAGCGAACCGCCGCCGTTGTTGCGCAGGTCGAGCACGACGCCGTCGACCTTCTGCACCTTGAGCTGCGCGAGCAGGCGCGCGACGTCGCGCGTGGCCGACGCGTAGTCGTTGGCATTCTTCCGGCGGCCTTCGAAGTCCTGGTAGAACGCGGGCAGCTTGATCACGCCGATCTTCTTCGACGTGCCATCCGTCCCCGGCACCGTGATGGTCTGCGCCTTCGCGGCCTGTTCTTCCAGGCGCACCTTGTCGCGCGTGAGCACCAGGCGCGAGGGCTTGGCGTCGACGCCGGCTTCGGCGGGCACCACGTCCAGGCGCACGGGCGTGTTCTTCGGGCCGCGGATCAGTTCGACGACATCATCGATGCGCCAGCCCACCACGTCCTTCATTTCGCCCGAGGTGCCCTGCCCGACCGCGACGATGCGATCGCCGGGCTTGAGCTTGCCGCTGCGCGCGGCCGGACCACCGGGGACGATCTCGCGGATGACGACCACTTCGTCCTGCTTCTGCAGCACCGCGCCGATGCCCTCCAGCGAGAGCGACATCGAGAGGTTGAAGTTGGCCGCCGTGCGCGGGGTGAAGTAATCGGTGTGCGGATCGATCGAACCGGCATACGAATTGAGGAAGGTCTGGAACACGTCCTCGCCGTTGAGGTCGTCCACGCCCTTGGTGAGGTTGGCGTAGCGCTTATCGAGCGTCTTGCGGATTTCGTCGGGCTTCTTGCCGGCGAGCTTCAGGCGCAGCCAGTCGTTGCGCACCGACTGCGTCCACAGCGAGTCGAGCTGCGCGGCGGTGGCCCACGGCGCCTTCTCGCGATCGTATTGGTAGGACTCGTGGCCGGAGAAATCGAACTTGTCGTTCTTCAGCGTGGCGCGCGCCATGGCCACGCGTTCGTTCACGCGCTGCTTGTACAGCGCGAACATCGCGTAGGGCGCATCCATCTCGCCGCTCTTGATCGCGTCGTCGAGCTTGGTGGCGTAGGGCTGGAAGTTCTTGACGTCTTCGGCGGTGAAGAACAGCTTCCCGGGATCGAGCGCTTCGAGGTAGCGCTTGAAGATGTCCTGCGAGAGCGCGTCGTCGAGCGCGCGCGGGCGGTACGCGTAACGGCTGTCGGAGAGCAGGCCGTACACGAGCTTCGCGGTGGTCGCTTCGTCGGCGGTCGGGCCGTTCGGCAGCTTGCCGGCGTCGTCGTTGCGCGCCATCAGCGCGATCGGCGCGGCCAGCGCGAAGGCAAGGGTCATCACAGGCAGGGTGGAGCTGAGCTTCATGGTCGCTTCCGGGCCCGGTGGGGCGGGCCGAATAGAGGGTGACGCGGGGATTGCAGGGTCAGGTTGCTTCCGACCCAGACGCTCCGACAGTGCCGAAAGTTTCGGTCCGTGGGAAGGCGCCGAAGGTGATTTGTGAGTGCTGCGACGGAAATCCAAGTGAAGACGCCCGACGCGGTTCAGCCCCGCGTGCGGATGTCCCGGCTTTTACGATTCCCTAATGCCGCAGGTGTCAGGCGGCGACGAAACCGGCTTCGGCCGCCTGGCGGTCGGCGTGGTACGACGAACGCACCAGCGGACCCGAGGCGACGTGCGTGAAGCCCAGCGCCATGCCGAAGGTTTCCAGTTCGGCGAACTCGTCCGGCGTCCAGTAGCGCAGCACGGGATGGTGGTGCGCGCTCGGCTGCAGGTACTGGCCGATGGTGACCATGTCCACGTCGTGCGCGCGCAGGTCGCGCAGGGTCGCCTGCACCTGCTCCATGGTCTCGCCCAGGCCCAGCATGATGCCGGACTTGGTCGCGACCTCCGGGTGCTGCGCCTTGAACTTCTTCAGCAGCGTCAGCGACCACTGGTAGTCGGCGCCCGGGCGGACGTTCGGATAAAGATCAGGCACCGTTTCGACGTTGTGGTTGAACACATCCGGCGGGTTGGTGGCCAGGATCTCCAGCGCGCGGTCCATGCGGCCCTTGCCGCGGAAGTCGGGCGTGAGGATTTCGATCTTCGTGCGCGGGCTGTGCGTGCGCACTTCGGTGATGCAGTCGACGAAGTGCTGGGCGCCGCCGTCGCGCAGGTCGTCGCGGTCCACCGAGGTGATCACGACGTACTTCAGGCCCATGTCGGCGATGGTGGTCGCCAGGTGGATCGGCTCGGACGGATCCGGCGGCTTCGGGCGGCCGTGGGCGACGTCGCAGAACGAGCAGCGGCGCGTGCACACCTCGCCGAGGATCATGAAGGTCGCGGTGCCGTGGCTGAAGCACTCGTGGATGTTCGGGCAGCTCGCTTCCTCGCACACCGTGACGAGGCGGTTCTCGCGCAGCTTGGCCTTGAGCTGCTGCACCGAATTGCCCGACGGGATGCGCACGCGGATCCAGGACGGCTTGCGCAACACCGGCGCGTCGGCGAACTGCACCGGCGAACGCGCGATCTTGTCGCCCGCGAGCTGCTTCTCGCCCGGGGTGAGGGACGATGCGCCGTCGCCGACGATGGTCAGCGGGATGGCCTTGGTGTTGGATTCGCTCATGGGACCGTGGGGGCGGCGGGCTTAAGGCTGAGGCCGAATTGTACGGCGAGGTGGTCGAGCAACTGCGGTTTCACCGCGTCGAGGCTCGAGGGGCCGCCAAGATCGTTCATCGAGGTCACTTCGAGCCCCGCATAGCCGCACGGGTTGATGCGGCGGAAGGGTTCCAGGTCCATCGCGATGTTGAAGGCCAGCCCGTGGAAGGTGCAGCCGCGGCGGACGCGGATGCCCAGGGCGGCGACCTTGGCCCCGTTCACGTAGACGCCGGGGGCGCCTTCACGCCGGGCGGCGCCGATGTTCCAGTCGCCCAGGGTGTCGATGACGGCCTGTTCGATGCGGTCCACGTATTCGCGCACGCCCACCTTCAGCCGCTTCAGGTCGAGCAGCGGGTAGGCCACGATCTGGCCGGGGCCGTGGTAGGTCACCTGGCCGCCGCGATCGACGTGGATGACCGGAATGTCGCCGGGCATCAGGACGTGCTCGGGCTTGCCGGCCTGGCCGAGGGTGAACACGGGGTCGTGTTCCACCAGCCAGATCTCGTCGGGCGTGTCGTCGGTGCGCGCGTCCGTGAAAGCCTGCATCGCGCGCCAGACGGGCTCGTAGGCCATGCGGCCCAGGTCGCGCACGAAGGCCTCGCGCAACGTACGCGCCGGTACGTTCTCGACCGAGCCAGCTTGCGGCGCGGCGACGCTCACAGCGTCCACTTCACCTCGGGATGCGCACGCAGCGCCGCGTGGGCGGCGTCGTACTGCTCGCGCGAAGCGGCGCGGAAGGCGATGCGCACGGACACGTATTTTCCGTTGGAAGAGTGCTTCCAATTGACGGTTTCGTGCAGCACGTCGATGCCGGCGTCCATCAGCAGCTTCGGCAGCGCGACCTGCAGGTCCGCGTCCGCCGAGCCCATCGCCGAGAGCTCGAAGGTGCCCGGGAACTGGAAGCCGTGGTCGGGGTTGTCGGACTTGATCTCCATCGTCGGGCCATTATGGGACCGGGGGTGGGGGAACCCAACCCGGGCCTCGTTTAATTATTTCGCGGGCCTTTCGCGCTGGCTCGGCCGTATGATCGGTCGCCTGCGCATGCCCCCCGTGCGCTGGTGGTGCCCGATGTCCAGCCCCGACCTGCCCTGCGCACGCTACCGCTTCGGCACGCGCGTGCTCGATCCCGCGCGACGCGAACTGCTCTGCGACGGCGTGCCGCAGCCGCTGCCTGCGCGCACGTTCGAATGCCTGCATTACCTGATCGCCCATCGCGACCGCGCGGTCGGGCGCGACGAACTGGTGCGCGCGGTGTTCGGCCGTCGCGCCGTGTCGGATGCGCAGCTTGCGCAGATCGTGTTGCGCGCGCGCCGCGCGATCGGCGACGACGGACAGGAGCAGCGCGCGATCCGCACCGTGCCGCGTTTTGGTTTTCGTTGGGCGGCGGATGTCGAAGTCCTCGAGGCGACGCCGCCACAAGCCTGGGTGTTGGACATGGAAGCGCCAGCATCGGCGGACGCCGACATGGTCGACGTTCCCTTCGCCCTCCCCGACCCGCTCGCGCCCGCCGCCAACGACGACGACAAGCCCGTCGTCGACAAAGCCGTCGCGCCCACGCCGCGCCGCTCCCGCGCATGGTTGCTGGCCGTCGCCTGCACCGCGCTCGCCGCACTCATCGTCGGCTTCATGTTCTGGCCCGGTCGCACGCCCGCGCCGGTCGCCCTCGCACACAACGCGCCGCCGCACGCCATCATCGTGCTGCCGATGCAGGTCGATGGCGAAGCCACGGCTTCCTGGGCACGCCTGGGCATGATGGATTTCATCGTCGATCGCCTGCGACGCGCGAACCAACCGGTGTGGTCGAGCGAAGCCACGCTCGCCCTGCTGCGCGTGCGCGACCGCACGGTGGATCCGCAACGCGTGCGCCACGACACGCAGGCCAACTGGATCGTCGAAAGCCGCGCGCGCAACGTGCAGGATCGCTGGGACGTCACGATGGCGGCGACCGACGCCAACGGCCGCATCCGCCACGGATCGGCGCAGCACGCGGACCTCGTTGCCGCCACGCGCCAGGCGTCCGATCGCCTGCTTGCGGGCATCGGTGCTGCATCGCCCGTGCTCGCTTCCGATGCACCCGGGCTCGACGAACGCCTGCAGCGTGCGCAGTCGGCGCTGCTCGCCAATGATCCGGACGCCGCGCTTGCGCTCCTGCTCGGCGCCACGCCGGCGGAGCAGAAGATGCCGCTGTGGCAGTTCCGCGCCGCCCAGGTGGATCTCGCCGACGGTCGCTTCACCGGCGGGCTGGGACGCATCGCGCGCTTGCTGCACGGCGATGCGTTGCGCGGCGACGCGCCCTTGCGCAGCCAGGCTTACGCGCTGCAGGGCATGTTGCTGGTGCGGCTGGACCGGTTCGCCGAAGCAGAACGCAGCTACGAACAGGCCATCGACCTGCTGGGCGCCACCACCGATGCCAGCAGCCTCGGCCGCGCGCTGATCGGACGCGGCGCCGCGCGCATGGCGCAGGGCCGCTTCGACGACGCCCTCGCCGACCTCGGCCGCGCCCGCATCCAACTCACGCGCGCGGGCGATCGCCTGTCCGTGGCCAAGGTCGACGGCAACCTCGGCATCCTCGAAATGCAGCGCGACCATCCGCAGCAGGCGGTGCACGCCTTCGAGAAAGCCGAGCGCGATTTCCAGGCGATGGGTGCCACGCTCGAACTCGCCGGCGTGCGGAACATGTTGATGACGCTGCACCTGCAACTGCTCGAACCCGACCAGGCGCTCGCCGTGTCCGACCGCGCCTGGGCGGCGCGCGATCGCCTGCACGACCCGACGGTGCTCGGCCACTTGCACCTGGGGCGCGCGGAAGTCCTGTTGAACGTCGGCCGCCTGCGCGAGGCGCGCGCCTTGCTCGCCCTGCCCGACGGCCTGCTCGCCGCCCCCGGCGACGCCGATCGACTTCATTACGTGCAGGTCGAACTCGCGCGCCAGTCGGGCGACTGGATCGAAACCGCGCGCCTGGCCTCCGCCGCCCTCATGGATTGGCCCGGCGATCGCAATCCGCGCCTGCGCGCGTTCGTCGCCCTGCGCCTCCACGAAGCCGCCCTCGCCGGCCACCTCCCCGCGCCGGGCAACGAAGCCGCGCTCTCCGGCGATCCCCTCATCGAAAAGCTCGGCGCCGCGTTGCGCAGCCAGCGCGCGGGTCATCCCGAGGCCGCCGACGCGCACTACCGCGACGCCCTCGCGCTGGCCGAGGAAGGCGGCGTTCCGGGGTTCATCGCCAACACGGTGATCGCGCGTGCGCACTGGCTGATGGAAGCCGGACGACTCGACGAAGCCGCCGCGTCCATCGGCCGCGTCGCCCCCTGGGCCGAACAGGATTTCGAACTCGCCCTGCTGCAGGTCGAGTTGTACGGCCGCTTGCACCAGGCGCGCGCGTGGCAGGCCGCGCTCGAACAGGCCCGCCGACTCGCCGGCGAACGCCCGATTCCCTCCGGATTGCTCGCGCTCGCAAGCGGCGACACCTTCACTCGTGCGGCCGCAAGCCGTTGATGTAGCGCAAGAACAGCGCCGATAAACAAATCGTCAAGCGTTTGGAATGGCTTTGCGGACGCCGCATGCAAGCGTCGCCGGCCCTTCGACGCAAAGCGCTTAGTCCCCGCCTGCGTCGTCACTTCCGGAGACCGACGCAGATGACACGCAACAAGCTGTACACCGCAATGCTGTTGTTGTTGGCCCCGCCCGCTGTGTTCGCGCAGCAGGCCGCCGAAACGCAAGCTTCCGCCGCCGAGCCCGCGGCCACCACGCAATCCAACGACACGTGCCGCGTCGTCGAGTCGGCGACGCCCGACGAGAAGGGCGTGTACCGCGCCGTCCTTGAATGCGTGCGTCCCGCCACCGCGACGACGGCGGCCACGACGCTCGTCGTGCAGCCGGCCGCCGCCGTCCCGACCGCAGGCGGTGCGCCCGCGGATACCGATGGCATCGCGTACTTCTCTTCCAACGGCCTGGGTCGCGACGATGCCGTGGCCGGCAATTCTTCCGTCGCCGCGGGCCCTTCGGCCTCCGCGATGGGCAACGAATCCGTCGCCTTCGGCTGGATGGCCAATGCGAACGGTGAATGGGGCATCGCGATCGGCCGCCAGTCGTACGCGGGCAACTTCCGCGACATCGCGATCGGCGCGATGGCGATCGCGTCCGGCAACGGGTCGATCGCCATCGGTGGTCCGCAGGATTGGATCGCCGGCTGGCACAAGACCGAAGCGACCGGCGCGGCCGCGACCGCCGTCGGTACGGCTTCGCTCGCGCGCGGCAACTTCAGCTCGGCGTTCGGCATGGGCGCGGCCGCTTACGGCGACGACTCGACGGCCATGGGCGAAAACGCCGTCTCGCGCGGCGAAGCGAGCCTGGCGGTGGGCCTGGCCGCGCAATCGAACGGCTATGCGAGCGTGGCCACCGGCGTCGGCGCATACGCCGGCGGCGAAAGCGCGGCGGCGTTCGGCTCCTTCAGTGCCGCGATGGGCAACAACACGACGGCGATGGGCAACAGTGCCTACGCGAACTGGGATTACGCCACGGCGGTCGGCGCCTTCGCGGTCGCCGATGGCTACGCGTCCACGTCCCTCGGCGTCGGCGCGATCGCCTCGCGTGCAAACAGCACGGTGCTCGGTGGTGCCTACTTCGTGGGTGCGAGCGACGATGGTTCGGTGTGGAGCGGCGACCTCATCCGCTCGCTCGCCGACGGCCAGGGCGCGACCGCGGTCGGCGCCGGCGCGCAGGCGATGGCGGACAACACGATCGCCATGGGCACGCTGAGCCAGGCGATCGGCGTGGACAGCGTGGCGCTCGGTTCGATGGCGCTCGCCGAGAGCGATTACTCGACGGCGACCGGCAACTACAGCAGCGCGCTGGGCACGGGGTCTTCCGCGTTCGGCAACGGTGCGCTGGCGCGCGGCGAATACAGCACGGCCAACGGCTTCAATGCGACCGCCATCGGCGACGACAGCGTCGCGCTCGGCGACAGCAGCGATGCCGAAGGCGCGGGCAGCGTGGCGGTCGGCGCCACGGCGATCGCGAATGCCGACAACTCGGTCGCGCTGGGCGCGGGCTCGGTCGCCGATCGTGCGAACTCGGTGTCGATCGGCGCCGTGGGTGCGGAACGCCAGCTCGTCAACGTGGCCGATGGCACCGAGGACTTCGATGCGGTCAACGTGCGCCAGCTGCGCGCGGCGGGCCTGGTCGACGCCTCGGGCAACGCGATGCACGCGGTGATCTACGACTCGCTGGCCATGGATACGGTCAGCTTCGGTGGCGCGGGCGGCACGACGCTCACCAACATCGCCGACGGCGCGATCGGTGCCGGCAGCATGGACGCGATCAACGGCGCGCAGATGTATGCCTTCAGCGGCAGCTTCGTGAATGCGATCGGGGGCGGCGCGATGGTCGACGCCTACGGCGGCATCGTCGGTCCGACGTTCAATGTCATGGGCGGCAGCTTCGGCAATGTCGGCGCAGCGCTGGATGCGCTGAACCAGGGCATCGCCGCGCTCGATACGCGCGTCACGGCGATCGAGGGCAACGGTCCGGTGGGCGGCGGCACGGGTTCGGGCGATGGTCGCGTCGACACCGCCGGCGGCACGCCGGGCACGGACGATGCGCATGCCGATGGCACGGGCGCCGTCGCGATCGGTTCGAACGCGAATGCCGGCGGCAACGGTGGCGTGGCGATCGGCTCCGATGCGTATGCGGCCGGTGCGAACGACACGGCCATCGGTGGCAACGCGCAGGTGAACGCCGACGGCAGCACCGCGATCGGCGCCAACAGCGTGATCGCCGCGACCGCGGCGAACGCCGTCGCCCTCGGCGAAGGCACTTCCGTGCAGGCTGCGGGTGGCACGGCCATCGGCCAGGGTTCGAGCGTGACGGCGAATGCGACGAACTCGGTCGCGCTCGGCCAGGGCTCGGTGGCCGATCGTGCGAACACGGTGTCGATGGGCTCGCAGGGCCACGAACGCCAGGTCACCAACGTCGCCGCGGGCACCGCCGACACCGACGCGGCCAACGTCGCGCAGGTCAACGCGGGCGATGCGCAGACGCTGGCCAACGCGAACGCCTACACCGATGCGCGCTTCGACGATCTCGTCGCCGCACCGTTGGCCGCAGTCGACGATCTGCGGAGCGAAACGAACCGTCGCTTCGACGAGACCGACAAGCGCATCGACCAGATGGGCGCGATGAACGCCGCGATGTTGAACATGGCCACGAGCGCCGCGGGCGTGCGCACGCAGAACCGCTTCGGCGTCGGCGTGGGCACCAGCGGTGGCGAACAGGCGCTGTCGATCGGCTACCAGCGTGCGGTCAGCGACAAGCTGACGATCACGTTCGGCGGCGCGTTCAGCAGCGACGACGCCTCGGCCGGCGCGGGTATCGGCTTCGGCTGGTAACGCGCACCCCGGCCCGCCGCGCGCGGGCCGGGCTCTTCCTTGCATCCCGAATTCCCGGAGCTTCCATGACTTCTCGTCTTTCGTACCGCCTGGGCGCGTGCGCGCTCGCCGCTGCCGTCTCGCTCGCCGTCACCGCTGTCGCATCCGATGTCGTGTCCAACCGCGTGCATGACGCGACGCCGACCAAAACGGCCGCCCCGGCTGCCGGCCAGGTGCGCTACATCGTGCGTTACCGCACCGGCACGCTGCAGCGCACGAGCGCAACGCAAGCGCTCGCCACGGCGAACGCTGCACTCGTGCGTTCGGGCCTGGTGACCTCGCACCCCGGCCTGTCGATGCGCTACCTGCGTCGCCTCGCCAACGGCGCGGACCTCGTCTCGGTGTCGCGTCCGCTCGACAGCGTCGACAGCGCCACGCTGCTGCGCACGTTCGCCGTCGATGCGTCGGTGCAGTCCGTGACGCCCGACCGCCGCTTCGTCCACACCGGCCTCGTCGGCCCGACGATGGTGCCGAACGACCCGCAGAGCACCGCGTACCAGTGGCATTTCTACAACTCGGTCGGCGGCGTGTACGCGCCTGCCGCGTGGGACAAGGCGAACGGCGCGGGCGTGATCGTCGCCGATCTCGATACCGGCGTGACGGACCACCCGGACCTCAACGCGAACGTGCTGGAAGGTTACGACTTCATTTCCGATTCGTTCGTCTCGCGCCGCCCCACCAACGAACGCGTGCCCGGTGCGCACGACTACGGCGACTGGAACGATGACTGGTCGCAGTGCGGCGTTGGCAACAGCAGCTTCCACGGCACGCACACCGCCGGCACGATCGCCGAAGTCAGCAACAACGGCATCGGCATGGCGGGTCTGGCGCATGGCGCGAAGATCCTGCCGGTGCGCGTGCTCGGCCGTTGCGGCGGTTACATGTCCGACATCGCCGACGCGATCGTGTGGGCCTCCGGCGGCAGCGTCCCCGGTGTTCCGGCCAATCCGAATCCGGCCGAAGTGATCAACATGAGCCTTGGCGGCGAAGGGGTGTGCGACGACGTCATGCAGGCCGCGATCGACACGGCCGTCGCGAACGGCACGACCGTCGTCGTCTCGGCCGGCAACAGCAACGACAACACCGCGAACTACGCACCGGCCAGCTGCAACAACGTGATCAACGTGGGTGCCTCGCGCGTCACCGGCGGCAAGGCGTACTACTCCAATTTCGGCAAGCGCGTGGACATCTCCGCGCCGGGCGGCGGCGCCGGCCAGGACGGCGTGCCGAACGGTTACGTGTGGCAGACGATCAACGACAGCATGACCGCGCCGGAAGCCGGCCAGCCCGTGTACGGCGGCATGGCCGGCACCTCGATGGCCGCACCGCACGTGTCGGCGACCGTCGCGCTGCTGCAGAGCATCGCGCCGCGCCCGCTGACGCCGGCGGAAGTTGAAGCGCGCCTGAAGGCGACCGCGCGCGCATTCCCCGTTGCGATTCCCTCCGATACGCCGATGGGCGTGGGCCTGCTCAACGCGAAGGCGGTGATCGAATCGGTGATTCCGTGCCAGGGCGCGGACTGCGAAAGCAACGCACGTCCGCTCGCCAACAAGACGCCGGCGAAGGGGCTCGCGGGAGCCGTGGGTGCGCAGCTGATGTACGCGATCAACGTGCCGGTCACCGCGACGAACCTGAGCTTCCTGACGTATGGCGGCACGGGCGACGTCACCCTGCTCGTGCGCTACGGACAGGTCCCGACGACCGCGGCGTATGACGTGAGCTCCGCGCGTCCGGGCAACAACGAAACCGTGCGCATCCCGGTGGCGCGCGGCGGCATGTACTACGTGAAGGTCGTCGGCGCGAAGGCGTTCACCGGCGTGACGCTCGAAGCGCGACACGACTGACGGAGCGGGAAGGCGCCCACCGAGTGCACACGGATGTGTGGCGGTGGGCGTCGGCAGGCCCGGCGGGACATGATTACCCCGGTGTCCCGTCGGGCCCTGCCATTAGTTCAGCGCGGTTCCTATCGCAGGCGTCCGGGCGAACGATGATGCAACTTCAATCATCTCGAACTCTTCGTCGGGAGATATTCCCGCCAGTCACCCAGTGCTTCGGGTGTATCTCTGCGCATCGCTGCGGCAACCCTTTTCTCGAGCTGCTTTACAACTGGCTGGCCCGACGCCTGCTTCGCCCCTACGGAGCGCGTCAGTAGAAGCACGCCGCTCTGGCAGGCCAGTTTTCGCCACCCTTCCAACAGTTGCGCCACCATTTCCCTGTCCGCTTCCGACGCAAACGTTGGAAGCCAAGTTGATGTGGCTGGCATGTCACGACCCTGGCCCAGGAGCGTCAGGACCTGCGAGAAAGATGGACTTCCAATCTTCGCCGCCACGAAGAGCCGCTCGTCCTGACGGTCGTCCCATGCGATCACGCGAAAGTACCCGTCTTCGCCCTCCATCAACTCCGCGGCGATTCCTTCCACGGGTCCGTCGTAGTAGTCGAACGCAATCAGGTTTGGATGAGTCGTCGGTTTCATGATTAGCGCCCAAATGCCGCGTTGAACATGCGGCGGCTAGCGGCAATCCTCTACGAGTGCGCATCTTCGACACCACGCCGAATGCCACCCGATCTTAGAGAGGGACGCTTTACTCCGGATCAAATCCACGAGACCGAAGATATGTCGCCCAGTTCCGGTACAAACGTTGAACATTCTCTTCATGCGAGTGCTTCAAGGGCTCATAGCCGTCAGAAGTCGGCATGAACCTTACAAAGTTTTCGATCTCCGTTGGGTACCCATAATTCGCGTAGACGGCTTCCACATCTGCAAGGGCATCATCAACTTCAGTGCGCCGCAAGAACAGGTTCGCCAGCGAGAGGAACAGCCAGACCTTTTGTTCGTGCCCCTCTGGGGTGGCCTCCTCAGTGTCCGCAAGCTGCTTAGCCAGCGCTCTCGCTTCAGTGGCTTCGGCGTGCGTCAATCCAGCCAACGCAATTTCGCCCTCCTGCTCCGATCCTTGGCATAGCTTTTCGCCCGCAAGATCCTTCAGGGCCTCCCAATCAATGAGACCTTGCTGGAAGCCCCAGAAGGCCTCTTTCCAAGTCAGGGAGGCATGCGCGCGTACGAATTCGAAACTCAGTGGTGTAACAGTCATGGCTTGATCGGCACGCCGTTGAGAGTGCCGCCAGGGACGAAGAGTTGGTGGGTGAGGTTTCCTGCCGGGTCTACGATGTACTCGAATCGACCAGCCCTGTCATTCAGGGTGCCAGGCAACTGGGTCAACGTCCGAGTGACGCCATCGCCACCGACTAGCGGCGTGTAGGTCCCCCTTTGGGCAGCTTCCTCCCGGACAAACGTGGCTGCGCGATGAAAAACATCGCTCTTGAGCGCACTTCCTACGGGTACAGCGTCCTGCAGGGCCCGGCCTTCGGTCGAAACTGAGGTGAAAGCCCGCGATGCATCCGTCACGTTGTCGGAGCTTCTGATCAGCCTCCCGGCCGCATCCCCGACAACCGGCACAAACCCCACCCCCGCCGCCGAAACGTTGGCGAGCGAAGGATTCTGCAGCGCCTCATAAACCCCCATCGCATCGCCGATGCCCGGCGTGAAATCCGAAATCAACCCCAACGCCACCTGCGTCGCCGCAGCATCCGGCTGCGGCATGCGGTACGCCTCGCCCTGGAACATCGCCGTCTCGCGGCCGTCGGGGTCGACGTAGCGGTACGGGTTGTTGTTCGCATACCAATAACGATTGAAATTTCCCCCGAGGCCATGCACCGCCACCGGGTCGACGCTCAGGAACAGCCCCAGCAGCGAGTCGAAGTACCGCTGCTGCATGTACGTCAGCCCGGTCTGCGTGTCCTGCAGGTGGCCGGTGAATCCGACGCGGTCGTCGAACGGGCGATTCAGCAATCGTCCGAAGGGTTCGTATTCGCTGCGCTCCACGACTGCGCGCGTCGTCGACGTCGCGGCGACCGGCGTCCCCAAGGCGTCGGTGTGCTGGTAAGTGACCGCCACCGCGTTGTTCGCCGTGGTGGTCTCGCGCGTGGCGATCAGGCGGCCGGCGAGGTAGATGTAATCCCGTAGTTTTCCGCGTCGTTGGTCCGACTGGTACGCGAGCTGCCCGTCATGCGTGTAGAGCAGGAAGATGCTGCCGAGCGTCGGGCTGTGTTGATGGATGCGCCGGCCCTGCGCGTCGTAGCGATAGGTTTCCTTGCCGCTCGTTTCGCGCAGGCGGTTGTTCTGGGCGAAGACGTAGGCCTGGTCGTTCCTGTTCGAGAGGTTGCCCTGGACGTCGAAGGCGAACGTCGTCTGCGCGGCGCCGCTGGCGCAGTCCGCGGCACCGGTGCGGACGAACTCGATGCGATTGGCGGCGCTGTAGCAGTAGCGCAGGTTGCGTGCGGCCACGCTGCCCTGCATGGCCGGCGCCACGAGCGTCTCGATGTTGTCGAGCACGTCGTAGGTGTAGCGGATCGTGCCGCTGAACATCGGTGAGGTCACCGAAGCCAGGCGGTCCAGGCCGTCGTAGGTCATGCTGCGGGTGGCCCGCGCGCCGACCAGGGCATCGCTGATCGACACCGCATTCCCATTGCCGTCGTAGTCGTAGCCAAGGTCGTGCATGGCCGCGGCGCCGTTGAGGTCGCGGCTGCGGTCGGGCAATCCACGCGCGTTCTGCAACGTCGAATGCACGATGCCGTTGCCGTAGGTGAAGCCGGCCAGCGCGCCGTTGGGGTGGTACGTGACGCCGCTGGCGTAGGCGCCGCCGCCTTGCGCCGTGATGCCGGTCGTCTGGCCCAGCCCATTGATGGCGTAATGCAACGTCAGGTTGTCGGGATACACCTGCACGGAGTTGAATCCGTTGCGGTCGTATCCGTAACCGTGCGACCAGGTGTACCAACCCGCCTGTTCCAGGCTTTCGCCGGCGCCGCCTAGCAGGCGACGGCTGTTGTAGCTGTAGGCGTTGGCGACGCCTTGCGCGCCATTCGGACCGTTCCGGGTCCACACCTGGCTCGGCAGGCTGTCGGCCGTGTAGCTCCACGTCTGGCGGCCGATGCCGTCGGCGAAGTCGAGCGTCGAGATGCGATTGCGGTTGTCGTAGCTGCGCGTGGATCTGCGCGCGAGCACGCCCGCGGAGGTGCCCTCCGTCTCGCAAGGCGAGTTGGCTGGCAGGCCAGAGGCGGACCACGCGAGGTTGCCCGCGGCGTCGTAGCCCATCAGCGTGGCGCCGGTTTCCGGCTCCGTCGTGCGGCACAACTGCTGCGTCGCATCGAAGGACCACGTGCGCGTCGCCGCCTTCGAACTGTCCGCGTTGCGGCGGGTCATCGTCAGCGTCTTGCCGAACAGGTCGCGCGAGAAGTTGGTGATCGCGCCCTCGGGGTGGGCAATCACGAGCGGCAGGTCGGTGGCGGGCTGGTCGAAGGCGAGGTACTGCGTGGTCAGCGTCGCGTGGCCGTTGGGGGGCGTGACGCGCGTCTGGAAGCCCGCGAGGTACTCGTAGGTCGTGGGCAGGACGCCGAGTTCCGAATCCTGTTCGACGCGCGTGGGGCGGCCAAGCGGGTCGAAGGTCGTGCGGGTGCCATGCATGGCGGCGGCGTGGTGCGCGATGCCCCGTTGCGGATACGACTGGAACGCGACGCCGCCGTGCGGTGCATAGCGCGTGACCGTTTGGCTCAAGGTCGCCGACTTGGCGGCGTTGTCGAAGCGCTCGACCACCACCGGACGCAGCAACGCATCGAAGTGCGTGACCTGGAAGCCGCTGCCGATCGCCACCGTTTCCTTCCAGTGACCGGCAGGCAGGCCGAGTTCGGCGGACGTCGATGGCGCGAAACTCCGGAACGTCGCGTTCCAGCTGGATGTGTCGCACACGCCCTTGGTCGTGTCGGAGGGGTGCGTCGTCTCCTTCAACCGGCCCATATCGTCGAACTTGTGGCACGTCAGGTGGCCGACTTCGTCCTGCACCGACGCGATGAGCCCCAGGTCGTTGACGACCGCGCGCCGGACGTTGTTGTCCGGGAACGTGATGCGTTGCGGAATGCCACGCTTGTATTCGCTGAAGCGGATCGTCGTGTCGAAGGTCGGCGTGTCGCGGCCGTCGGACGCACTCGCGAGGTTGCCCTTCGCGTCGTAGGTGAAGGTGTGCCTGAGCCTGTCGAACGCGTAGGTCTTCCATGGCATCGCGTTGGCGTCGTGCACCGTTTCCGATTCGACGAGACCGGTGTCGACGTTGGTGGACGAGCGGGGCTGTGCGACGACCCACAACGCGAGGTTGTGGTGGTACGCCGTGGCGTCGGTGCGCGAGAACCCGCTGCCCGCATTGCTCGATCGCGTAACGGACAATGGGTTCGCGTAGGCGTCGAAGGTGTTCGCATGCCAGGTGAACGTCCTGCCTTGCTGCAGGATCTGCTTCGTGGCCACCGGCACCCAGGTCACGGCCTTGGCGGCATTCGCGCGCGCATCGTCGAAGCCCGAACCCAGCGAGGCGGGCCACGGACCGGATTCCGCATACGTCAGGAGTTCGCTGCGGACAGGCGCCCCCGCGTTCCCCGCGTAAACATCAGTGCGGAGCAACTTGCCTTCCGTCGCTCCCCACTTGTTGCTGAAGGTGTAAGTGGTGAGGTCGCCCGCGGGGTTCGTGACCTTCACCCACTTGGTCGCCGCGCACGTGCCTGCGGTGGCGCACGCATCCTTCGTGGTGCTCGCGGAAGCGGGTTGGTACGCATACGTCCACGCCAGCGTCGTAAGCCCGGGGCCCGTGAACTCCTTGCGGGTGAGCGAGCTCGTGCCGAACAGCGGCGGGATGTCTTCGAATGGGTCGAACTCCTGCGGTGGCACCGGCGCCACGCAGCCGCCCGGCACGTAGCTCTGCGCGTGCCACGTGCCCATTCGCCAGAATTTGCCGACCAGCCCGCTCGGATGCGTCATGGTGGTGACGGCGGACGTCGTCGAATTAGCCTGCGCGCGGATACCGCAGCCGCCCGGCAGCGGCATCGTGTGGCCGCCGGAAGCCTGCACGTCGAAGGTCCAGCTCGATCCGTCGGGCAGCACGGCGCGCACCAGCGTTGCGCCACTCGCGGAGATGCCGGTGTATTCGTATCGCCACGTGCGCGGCGTGGCGTCGACGGCATGCACCGTGATCCTGTCGACCAAACGCGCATCGCTGCGCCACGCAATGGTGACCTTGCGACCGTCGCTCGCGGTGATCGCATCGAGCGTGTCGTCCCCGCCGAAGTCGTAGGTCAGCGCATTGCCGAAGCGATCCTCGATGCGGGTGACGTACATCGTGCCGAGCCGGCGCGGCTGGCGGATGATCTCGCCCATGTCGCGTTCCCACAGGCGATCGGCGCCGTCGTAATCCAGGTGCGTGAACCAGTAGCGGACACCCTCGGGCGACACGGCGAAGAAGCCCTGCTGGGCCTGGCCGTTGTAGGTGATCGGCACGCAGCCGATCTGCCAGTTGCGCTGCGTCACGATCGGATACGAAGTGACGCCGGCGACCTGCAGCGTGGGCGGGAACAGCTTGTTCGTCGGCGCGCGCTTGATAAGTTGCTGGCGATCGCCCGACTCGGTCACCAGCTCGTAGCCATGCCAGCCCTTCTCGGGCAACACCGAGTAGAAGGCGCGATCGAACTTGCTGCAGCGCTGCGCAGGATCCAGCGAGGATTCGGTGACCCATCCATGCGCGGTGTCGGTCAGCGTCTCGATGCGCGGGATCGAGAGCGTCCAGTTGCCGAAGGCGAAGGGCTCGGTGATCCGCGCATCGACCATCGGGCTCACGCTGCTGCGCGCGAGCGTGATCGTGGGGCCTTCGCCTTCGACGACGACGTCGGTCTGCCGGAAGGTGAGGTCGCCGGTATAGAGGCTGACGTGCTCGCCGAAGGGCGTTTCGCCGTGCGGTTGCACGGTTTCGTACACCTTGATGCGGCGGCCGTATTCGCTCTCCGGCGTGACGTCCGCCGCCTGCGCGGTCGACGCGATCGCCAGGAACGCGAGGCAACCCATGAAAGGAAGGATTCGCATCGGCAGAGTTTCGGAAACCGCGGCTCCCGCCTGCTACGCGCAACAGCTCCCGATGGCGAAAAAAAAGCCCGCGCAATGCGCGGGCTTTCCTGTCACCGGTGCGGCAATTTCGGAATCAGCTCTTCCACCACATCATCAGCTCATCCCACAGGCGCTTGAAGAAGCCGCCTTCTTCCACCGCCTCGAGCGCGACGAGCGGACGCTGCGCGATCACCTTGCCGTCCAGCGTCACCTTCACCGTGCCGATCTTCTGGCCCTTGGCGATCGGGGCGACGAGCGTCTTCGGAATGTCCATGCTCGGCTTGAGCTGCGCGTACTTGCCGCGCGGCGTGCTCACCAGCATCGGACCGGCGACGCCGAGCTGCACTTCATCGGCGGCGCCCTTCCACACGTGCTGCTTCGAAATTGCCTTGCCGGCGTCGTACAGGCGGTGCGTTTCGAAGAAGCGGAAGCCCCAGTTGAGCAGCGCCTGCGAATCCACCGCGCGCTGGTTTTCGCTGGTCGACCCCATCACCACCGAAATCAGGCGCTGGTCGCCGCGCTTGGCCGAGGCCATCAGGCAGTAGCCGGCGCCGCTGTGGTGGCCGGTCTTGATGCCGTCGACCGAGGGATCGCGCCACAGCAGCAGGTTGCGGTTCTGCTGCGTGATCGGGCCGACGGTGAATTCCTTGATCCTGTTGTAGCTGTAGGCCTCGGGGAAATCGCGGATCAACGCCTGGCCGAGCAGCGCGAGGTCGTGCGCCGTGGAGTAGTGGTCCGGCGCGGAGAGGCCGTGCGGATTCACCCAGTGCGAATTCTTCAGGCCGATGCGCGCGGCGTAGGCATTCATCAGCGCGCCGAACGCGTCTTCGCTGCCGGCGACATGTTCGGCGAGCGCGATCGCGGCGTCGTTGCCCGACTGGATCACCATGCCCTTTTCCATGTCGATCAGCGGCGCGGTCTTGTTCACTTCGAAGCCGCTGTAGCTGCCTTCGGTGCCCGCGCCGCCTTCGCGCCAGGCGTGCTCGCTCATCATCACCTGGTCGGTGGCGTGCACCTTGCCCGCCTTCATTTCCGAGGCGACGACGTAGCTGGTCATCACCTTGGTGATGCTCGCCGGTTCGACGCGTTCGTCCTGGTTGGAGCCGGCGAGGACCTGCCCCGTCGCATAGTCCATCAGCACCCAGGCCTTGCCCTGGATCGCGGGGGCCGGCGGCACGGGCAGCGATTCGCTGAGCGCGGCGGGAGCGGCGGGCGTAGCAGGCTGCGGCGCGGGGGTCTGCGCGAACGCGATGCCGAGGGCGGACGAGGCGAGCGCCGCAATGGCGACGGCGGCGATGGGACGGACTTTCATCGGGAATGGGGCTCCGGGGGACTGCTTGGGGAGGACGCGGCGGGCGCACGCGCACAAGGAAGCGATTCTAGGCCGCCCGGACGGCCGTGACGCTGAATTTCAGTCGCGCACGATGTTGGGGCGGCCGAAACCGAGACCCGCGACGGTTGCGCTGAGTTCCGCAACGCGGTCGCTGGCGACCGGGCCGACCCGCAGGCGCCAGACCTTCTGGCCGGCCGCGGTGCCGTCGAGCAGCCGCGCACCGCGGATGCCGGCGCCTTCGAGCATGGCCAGGGCCCGCTCGGCATTGGCCCGCGCGGCGAAGCTGGCCACCTGGAGGACGACGCCACCCGACGATGCGACCGGCGGTGGCGAAACCGGCGCGCTGGGCGCGTCATCGTCATCAGCGTCGCCGGTGTCCGCGACGACGGGCGTCGGCACGGCCTTGGGAATCTCGCGCACGACGGCACCGACTGCGGCCGCGCCGGCCTTGCCGGTCGCCACGTGCACCTGGCGGGACTTCATCCACGCATCGAATTCATCGGCGGTCATCGCCTTGCCGTCCTGGCGCATGTCGAAACGCCATGGGCCCGGCGGCGACGGCTCGACTTCGCCCGCCTGCTTGCGTTCGCCGGCTTCGGCCGTCGCGATCGGCAAGGCGGCGACCATGCGATCCATCGCGCTCGGCAACGGCGCGCTCGGCGCAGGCAGCGCCGGCGGCGGTGCGTCTTCCTGCGCCATGCGCATGTCGGGCCCGCGGTCGTGCGTGGTCAGCGCGCGCACTTCCACGCGCGCGGTGCCGGCACGGTTCACGCCCAGCTTCACGGCGGCGGCGTAGCTCAGGTCGATGATGCGGCCGTCGTGGAAGGGGCCGCGATCGTTCACGCGCACGATCACCGACTTGCCGTTGGCCAGGTTGGTCACGCGTGCGAAGGACGGCAGCGGCAGCGTCTTGTGCGCCGCGCTGAAGGCGTACATGTCGTACACCTCGAGCGACGAGGTGCGCCGCCCGTGGAATTTCTGGCCGTAGAACGAGGCCATGCCGGTCTCGACGTAACCCGAAGGATCTTCGAGCACGTGGTACTTCTTGCCGAGCACCGCGTAGTCGCGGTTGCCGTACAGCGCGCGCGGTTCGTCGCGCACTTCGGGTTCGGGAATCTGGTCGACGTCGTCGATGTCGGGCGGCGCGCTGTCCTTCACGCCCGGCGCATACAGGCCGCCGGCGACGTAATCGCCACGCTTGGACGGATCTTCCTGCGCAGGCGCGTAAGGCGAACGGCGCGCGCCCGGTTTCGACGAAGAGGATGCATGCGTCGACGGCGCACGCGACGCATTCGAAGACTGCGGTGGCGGCGACGACTTGTTCGGCGTGCCCGCGCATGCAGCGAGCAACAACGCCGTGGCCGCCGCCGGCAGCGCGCGATTCATGGCGGCGTCGCCCCGGCCGGGACGGTGGCCTGCGCGGTCGCCTGCACGGTGGCTTGCGCCGTGTCCTGCGCGAGTTGCGCGTCGCGGCCCGCGATGGATTCGGCCAGCTGGTACACCGCCGTCGCGTACAGGCGCGAGGTGTTGTACTTGGTGATCGCGCGGAAGTTGTCGAACACCATCCAGTACTCGGGGCCCACGGGGCCGTCCAGGCGGATCACCTGCGCGGGCGTGTCCTTCGCCACCGGCAGCGTCGTGGTGTAGCCGATCACGCCGAAGGCTTCGACCGGCTTGAAGCCGTCGATCGTATCGGCGGTGAAATCGACCGCGCCCGGTGCGCGCAACGCAGGCGCCATCACCGGACCGCCGCGCTTCCAGCCGCCCTTCTCCGCGAAGTAGTTCGCCACCGATTCCACGACGTCATCGATGTTGTTGAACAGATCGCGCTTGCCGTCGCCATCACCGTCGACGGCGTACTGGCGATAGCTCGACGGCATGAACTGCCCCCAGCCCATCGCACCGGCGTAGCTGCCCTTGAGCGTGGTGATGTCCATGCCCGTTTCCTTGCCGAGCGCGAACAACTGGCCGAGCTCGTCGCGGAAGAAGGCTTCGCGCTTGTTCTCGCGTTCGGCCTTCGCCGGATCGCCCGTGCGCGGATAGTTGAAGGCGAGCGTGTAGAGCGCATCGATGACCGGATAGCTGCCCTTGTTGCCGCCGTAGCTGGTTTCCACGCCGACGATCGCGGTGACGATCTCCGAGGGCACACCAAAGCGTGCCTGCGCACGCGCGAGCGCATCGGCATTGGCGGCCATGAAGGCCTTGCCGCCGTCGATGCGGCTCTGCGTGATGAAGATGGGGCGGTAATCGCGCCACGGTTTCGCTTCGGCGGGGCGCGACATCGCGGCGATGATGCCGTCGCGCACCTGCGCCTGCGCGAGCACCGATTCGATGTACGCCGGATCGATGCCGTATTTCTTCGCCGTCTCGCGCACGAATTCGCCGCGCGCGACGCTGATGTCGCGCAATTGCGGCGGCACCGGTGCGGGTGGCGTGTGGGTGGCGGAGGGCCGCGCCTGCGTGGAAGCGGCGGGCGGCGGCGGAGCGGCGGGGGGCGGCGCCTGGGTTGCGCAGGCGGCGAGCGCCAACGGCAGCAGGACGACGGCCTTCTTGCGTGCGCGATTCGTCATCGGGCCGGAATGTAGCGCTTTTACTTGCGCGCGCAAACCCTTGATTGCGATGCGTTCATCGCTCAGGTCGTATGGCGCGGGCGGTGGGCACCGACCGCCATCACCAGCCCCAGGCCCGCCAGCAGCGACACCGCGGACGTGCCGCCGTAGCTCAGAAGCGGCATCGGCACGCCCACGACCGGCAACATGCCCGAGATCATTCCGCCGTTCACGATCACGTAGACGAAGAACGACAGGCCGATGGCGCCGGCCAGGATGCGCGAATAGCCATCGCGCGCTTCGGCCGCGATCCACAGGCATCGGCCGATCACGAACAGGTACAGCGCCAGCACGGTGGCCACGCCGATCCAGCCGAATTCCTCGCTGAGCACGGCGAAGATGAAGTCGGTCGTGTGCTCCGGCAGGTAATCCAGGTGCGATTGCGAGCCCTGTCCCCAGCCCTTGCCGGTAAGGCCGCCGGCGCCGATGGCGATCTTCGACTGGATGATGTTCCAGCCCGCGCCGAGCGGATCGGATTCGGGATTGAGGAAGGTGAGAATGCGTTCCTTCTGGTACTCGCGCAGGTACCAGAACCACGCGGCCGGCGCGACCGCGGCGGCCCCGGCGACGGCAGCGCCGAACCACCACCACGACAAGCCGGCGAGGAACAGTGCGAACACGCCGCTGGAGGCCACGAGCATGCCGGTGCCGAAATCCGGCTGCAGCAGGATCAGGCCGAGCGGAACGGCGATCAGGCCACCACCGAGCAGGACGACGTGGAAGCGCGGCGGCAGCGTTTCGCGCTGCAGGTACCACGCCATCATCATCGGCAGGCTCAGCTTGATCACTTCCGAGGGCTGGAAATAGAAGAAGCCCAGGTTGATCCAGTGGTTGCCGTGCTTGCCCTGCCCGACCGCGAGCACCAGCAGCAAGGGCAGCAGCGAGATGCCGTAGACCATCGGCGACCAATGGCGCAGGCGCGTGGGCGGAATGCGCGAGAGGCCCCACATCGCGGCGAGGCCGAACACGAAGCGCGCGGCCTGCGCCCACACCAGGTGCGGCGTTTCCGAGCCCGCGCTGTACAACACGGCCAACCCGATGGTCATCAGCGCGAGCAGCGCGCCGAGCAGCCACAGGTCCATCGTGCGCAGCAAGCGCGCAGTGACGTCGAACAGGATGCGGGCGAGCGCGTTCATCGCGCGGCCTCCGCGGTGGCGGGCGCGGGTGCGGGACCGATGTCGTCGGCGACTTCCGGATCGTTCGTCTGCGGCGTCGCCTCCGGCATCGTGCCGAGCAGCCACGCGTCGAAGATCTTGCGTGCGATCGGGCCCGCGGTGCTCGCACCGAAGCCGCCGTGTTCGACCATGACCGCGACCGCGATGGTCGGGTTGTCCGCAGGCGCATACCCGACGAAATAGGCCTGGTGGCGCAGGTTGAACGGCAACTGGTGCGGATCCACGCTCACGTTGCCGCGGCGGCCGATCTTCTGCGCGGTGCCGGTCTTGCCCGCCATCAGGTACGGCGCGCCGCGGACGAGCGAGTAGCCCGTGCCGCCCGGCTGCATCGTCCCCATCATCCCTTCCTGCACCGCGTGCAAGTGCGCGGGGTTGTCGGTGATGCGCGGCGGCGTCGGTTGCGGGGTCGGCAGCCAGGGATGGTCGAAGCCCGTGCGGGTCGACGCGACGAGATGCGGCCGGACCAGGTTGCCGCCGTTGGCGATGGCCGACACACCGCGCGCCAGCTGCAGGATCGTGGCGACCCAATAGCCCTGGCCGATGCCGGAGATCACCGTTTCGCCCGGATACCAATGTTCCTTGGAGCGCGTGGCCTTCCATTCCGGCGACGGCACCACGCCCTTGTTCTCGCCCGCCAAGTCGATGCCGGTGGGCGCGCCGAAACCGTACTTGCGCATGTACGCGTCGAAACGCGTGATGCCCATCTCGTAGGCGAGCTTGTAGTAGTAGAAGTTGACCGACGCGGCGATCGACTTGCGCAGGTCCGTCCAGCCCGCGCCGCCGTGCGCGTCGCGATAGCCGCGCTTCTGGCCCGGGATGTGGAACTCGCCGGTGGAGAACACCTTGTCCTCGGGGGTGCGCAGGCCGCTGTCCAGGCCCGCGAGCGCGATCAGCGGCTTCACCGTCGAACCCGGCGGGCCGCCGCCGAGCACGTTGCGGTTGAACAGCGGACGCGACGGATCGTCCATCAGCGCCTTGTAGTCCTGGTGCGAGATGCCGTTGACGAACAGGTTCGGGTCGTAGGACGGCAGGCTCACCATCGCGAGGATTTCGCCGGTGCGCGGATCGATCGCGACGGCCGAACCGTCGTTGTCGCCGAAGGCGGCGACCATCGCCTTCTGCAGGTCGAGATCGATCGACAAGCGCAGGTCCGCGCCCGGCACCGCGGGCACCTGGCCGAGGCGGCGCAGCGCGCGGCCCTGCACGTTGGTTTCGATCTTTTCGTATCCGACCTTGCCGCGCAGCGCGCCTTCGTAATAGCGCTCCAGGCCCGTCTTGCCGGTGTGCGTGAGGGCCGAATCGACATCGCCCATCTTCGCCAGGTCCGCTTCGTCGATGCGGCCCACGTAGCCGATCACGTGCGCGAACAGATCACCGTAGGGATAGCGGCGATTGAGGTAGGGCACGAGTTCGACGCCGGGGTAACGCCAGCGATCGACGGCGAAACGTGCGGCTTCTTCTTCGCCGACGCGCAGTTTGAGCGTGATGGGACGGAAGCCGCGCTTGGCGCTGCGCTCCTTCTCGAAACGCTCCAGGTCGTCGGGCGTGAGCGCGACGATCGTGGACAGGCGCGTGATGAGCGACTTCAGGTCACCCGCTTCGTCCGGCACGACGTCGAGCCGGTAGGCCGGCACGTTGTCGGCGAGCACGCGGCCCTTGCGGTCGAAGATCAGCCCGCGGCCGGGCACCACGGGGCGCGGCTTGATGCGGTTGGCATCCGAGCGCGTGGCGTATTCGGCGTGTTCGACGACCTGCAGGCGGAAGTACCAGCTGCCCAGCGCGATCAGCGCGGTGGCGACCGCGAGGAACGCGATCGCGGCGCGGCGACGGAACTGCATCGCCTCGGCGGCGGCGTTCTTCAACTGGCGGCGGCGCGGACCCATGGCTCGCTCAGCGATGACGCCACGCCTTCAGGCGCAACGTGTCGAACAACAGGAACATCGGCGGCCACAGCAGCATGCCGATGGCAGGCGCAGCCCATGCGGTGGGCGGCAGCAAGGGCTCGCCCAGCGCGAAATGCAGCACGGTGGTGACGATGCGGTCGTTCACGAGCAGTGCGCCGATCGCGAGCGATTGCTGCGACAACGGGAAGAAGCGCAGTCGCGCGCGGAACCGTTGCAGGATGAACGCCATGATGACCAGGCGCAACGCCTGTTCGCCGAGCAGGTTGCCGAAGACGAGGTCGGCGATGAGGCCGACGAAGAAAGCGAAACCCAGGCCCGCTTTTTCCGGTTCTTCGAGCACCCAGTAAGCGACCGCGAGCCCGAGCCAGTACGGACGCAGCGCCATGATCGGCGCGGGCAGCGGTACCAGGCCGAGCAGCAGCGCGAGCACGATGCTGACGGGCAGGACCCAACCGGCGCGTTCGCGGCTCACGGGGTGCGCCTCGTGGTGGAAGCGGCCGCGGGCAGCGTCGGCGTGGTGCGCGCGGCCTTCGGCACGGCGGCCTTCGGCACGTTGGCGGTGGCGGGCACGGCAACCGAAGCGGCGTTGGGCAAGGTCGCCGTGGAGACCGCCGGCGGACCGATCACCGGCCGTGGCGGCGCGCTGCGCAGCAGGAGCACATCGCGGCCGCGATCGAGTTGCGCGGCCGGCTTCACGTCGCCGACGAGGAACGCGCGGCTGTCGTCGGGACGCAGCGCGGCGATGGTGCCGACGGGGAATCCTGCAGGGAAACGCTCGCCGAGCCCGGAGGTGACGACCACGTCGCCCACCTTCACGTCGCTCGACAAGGGAATGCTCGCCAGCGCGAGGCGATCGCTGCGACCGGTGCCATAGGCGACCAGGCGCACGCCGGTGCGCAGCACCGCGACGGGCAACGCATGGTCGGGATCGGTGATGAGCAGCGCGGTGGAATGCATCGGCGTGGTGGAGATGACCTGGCCCACGACGCCGCCGGCATCGATCAGCACCTGGCCGACGCGCACGCCGTCCGTGCTGCCTGCATCGAGCACGAGGCGCTGGCGGGTGGGATCGAGGTCGATGTTCAGGATCGGGGCGAGCTGCACGTCCATGCCGCCGCGCTGCACGGCGCCGAGCATGGCGCGCATGCGTTCGTTGTCCGCGGTGGCTGCCTGCAGGCGCGCGATGCGCGCGCCGCTGACGAGCAGATCGTTGCGCAGCCGGCGGTTCTCGGCGATGAGCGAACTGCGCGTGCCCGCGTCGTCGCTGATCGAATCCACCACCTGCCCCGGCCAGCCGGCGACCGCCCACAGCGGTTGCACGAACAGTTGCGCCTGCTGGCGCGCATGCGACATCCAGCCGCCGCGATGGTCGAGCACGATCAGCGCGCAGGCGACGGCGAGGTACGCCAGCAGCCGCAACGTGCCGGCGATATCGCCGGGACGGGCAGCAGCGGGACCGGCGTAGGAAGGCACGTCGTCAGTTCAGTGTGTTGTGCGCGACTCGAGGGCGATCGAGGCCGACCGCCCATCCCCAGGAGAAAAACGCTTATTCCGGTGCAAAGAACTCGTTGCCGTGCATGTCGACGAGTTCGAGCGCACGACCGCCGCCACGGGCGACGCAGGTGAGCGGATCGTCGGCGACCTGCACGTGCAGGCCGGTTTCTTCGGTCAACAGGCGATCCAGGTCGCGCAGGAGCGCGCCACCACCGGTGAGCACGATGCCGCGCTCGGCGACGTCGGCGCACAGTTCCGGCGGGGTCTGCTCCAGCGCCTGCTTCACCGCGGCGATGATGCCGGCCAGCGGTTCGCGCAGCGCTTCGAGCACTTCGTTGGAGGTGATCTGGATCATCTTCGGCACGCCCTCGGCGAGGTGTCGGCCGGAGATCTCCATCGTGCGGACATCCTTCTGCGGATAGGCGCAGCCGATCTCGAGCTTGATGCGCTCGGCCGTGGCGTCGCCGATCAGCATGCCCTGCGTGCGGCGCACGTAGGCGATGATGGCTTCATCGAAGCGATCGCCGCCGATGCGGACCGACTGCGAGTACACGATGCCGTTCAGGGCGATGACCGCGACTTCGGTGGTGCCGCCGCCGATGTCCACGACCATCGAGCCGCGGGCTTCGGTCACCGGCATGCCGGCGCCGATGGCGGCGGCCATGGGTTCTTCGATCAGGTAGACCTCGCGGGCACCGGCCTCTTCGGCCGATTCCTTGATCGCGCGGCGCTCGACCTGGGTGGAGCCGCAGGGCACGCACACCAGCACGCGCGGGCTCGGGCGCATCAGGCGCGACTTGTGCACCTTGCGGATGAAGTGCTTGAGCATTTCCTCGGTGTAGGTGAAGTCGGCGATGACGCCATCCTTCATCGGCCGGATCGTGGTGATGTGGCCCGGGGTGCGGCCCAGCATCTGCTTGGCCTCCGCGCCGACGGCCGCGACGGACTTGGCGCCACCGACCAGGCGGTCCTGGCGGACGGCGACCACGGACGGTTCGTTGAGCACGATGCCCTGGCCCCGCACGTAGATGAGGGTGTTGGCCGTGCCCAAATCGATGGACAGGTCGCTGGAAAAGTAGCGGCCGAGGAACTTGAACATGAAGGGGGGTGCGCCTGAGGAATGGGTACTACGAAGGGTCGCTAGCCTATAGGTCCCCCTGCCCCCGTACAAGCACGCGCGTCGCGTTTTTTCCCGTAAAAAACCGAGGGTTGTGGCTTCACGGACGCCCGGCCGGTACCCTGTGCGCCCTTCAGGCCGGACCCCGGCCCAAACGAGGCGTTCCCTGATGTCTGCGCTGATCTGCGGTTCCTTGGCCTACGACACCATCATGGTGTTCCCCGACCAGTTCAAGAACCACATCCTGCCGGACAAGGTGCACATCCTGAACGTGTCGTTCCTGGTGCCCCGGATGCGCCGCGAATTCGGCGGTTGTGCGGGCAACATCGCCTACAACCTCAAGCTCCTGGGCGGCGACCCGATCCCGATGGCCACGGTGGGCCAGGATTTCGGCCCCTACCGCGAGTGGTTCGACGAGCAGGGCATCCGCCTGGACCAGGTCAAGGTGATCGAGGAACTGTTCACGCCGCAGGCCTTCATCACCACCGACCACGACAACAACCAGATCACCGCATTCCATCCGGGCGCGATGATGCGTTCGTACGAGAACCACGTGAAGGACGTGAAGGGCGTGACGTTCGGGATCGTGAGCCCCGATGGTCGCGAGGGCATGCTGCAGAACGCGAAGGAATTCGCCGAAGGCAACATCCCCTTCATCTTCGATCCGGGCCAGGCGATGCCGCTGTTCAACGGCGAAGAGCTGCGCCACTTCATCGAGCTGGCCGATTACGTCACGGTCAACGATTACGAATCCAACCTGCTGCAGGAACGCACGGGCTGGAACGAGAAGGACATCGTCGCGCGCACGAAGGCCTACATCTGCACGCGCGGGCCGAAGGGTGCGTTGATCCACACGCCCGGCCAGACCTTCGACGTGCCGCCGGCGCACGAGCGTCGCGTCACCGATCCGACCGGTTGCGGCGATGCGTTCCGCGCGGGCCTGATCTTCGGCATCGAAAAGGGCTGCGACTGGATGACCATCGGCCGCATCGGCAACCTGATGGGCGCGCTGAAGGTGGAACACCCGGGCACGCAGAACCAGCGCTTCGATTTCCAGGAATTCTCGGACCAATTCAAGCAGCAGTTCGGTTACGCGCTTTGAGCGCGTAACCGCTCCGCGCTCACATCACGTGCGCGAGCCATAGCAGCTCGGGCTGCGCCAGGCGTTCGAATTCCTTGTAGGGCATGCGCACCGCATCGGTGTGCGTGCCGGCGTTGAATGCGATTTCGTCGTGCCCCGCCAGGCGCGAGTCGACGAACACCGGCATGCCGTAAAGATTGCCGAAGGGCGGCATCGCACCGACTTCGCAGTCGGGGAATGCATCCTTGAATTCGGATTCGTCCGCGAGTTCCACCATGCGGCCACCGAGTGCGCGCGACAGGCGCGTCAGGTCGACCCGGTACGCCGCCGGCATCACCATCATCGCGAGCGTGCCGTCGACCTTGAGCATGACGGTCTTGGCGAACAGCTGCCGGCTGAGGTGCGCGGCCGACGCCGTTTCATGCGCGGTGACCGTGCGCTCGTGCGTGACGGCGGTATAGGACGAATGCTGCTGATCGAGGAAATTGTGCAGGCGCGGTGACAGCATGGTCGCCTCCGCTTCGGCGCCCGCCGACCATCCGCTTGCGGGCGGCGCCGTCTGGTGGACTGCGCGTGCATCCTGCGTCGCGCGTCGATGCGCGCAGCTTACGCCCGCCGCGCTCAGGCGGCGTGATCGTCCGTCGGACGCGCGCTAATTCCACTTCGGCAGCTTGGACGCATCCAGTCCGCCGGTCTCGAACACCGCCGTGCGCGTCCCGCCCGCCTTCACGGGGAAGGTGATCGACAAGCGCTTCGCGCCCTTCGCCATGCGCCACAGCGCGCGCTGGTCGGTGATGAACATCGCGATCGCTTCCTTCGTGTTCGGGCGCGATGCGGCCATCGGCTTGGGTTTTGCATCATCGGCCTGCACCTGCACCTTGCAGCCGGAATAACAATCGAAGTCGCCCTTCTCGAGCACGAGATAGCTGCTCTTTCCCCAATCCGGGTGGTCGCGGAAGATCAGGCGGACGGGATACTTGGTGCCGGTGCCGTCGGTGTCCAGGCGATCCTTGGAATACATCGCGGCGGACAACTGCATGCCGCCCTTCGCCGGTTCGCTCTGGTAGGCCCACAACGCGGCCATGCGGCGCTGGTCGTCCTGCGCGGCGATCTTCGCGCGGACTTCGTGCAACTGCGCATCGATGCGCTTGGCGGCGGCCGACTGCGGATGCTCCATCTGCAACTGGTCGCCGTAACCGCGTGCGAGTTTCCAATCCTGGCGGGCGGCGGCGTCTTCGAACTGTTTGGCCAGGGATTCGGACGCCTGTTCGGCCTGCGCCGCCTGTGCGGCTGCAGCGCGCGCGGCGGCCTGCGGGTCTTCCTTCGGTCCGCACGCGGCGAGCGCGAGGGTGCAGGCAGCGGCAAGCGTGGCAATGCGGACGTTCATCGTGGACGACCTCGTTCGATCAAGGCATCGATGGCGGCCGCCACCTCGGCGGGCCGTTCCATCATGGACATGTGGCCGCAATCGTCGAGCAGGACCGTCGACGCCTGCGGAATGCGTGCAGCGTACAGCGCGGCCGCGCTCGGATCGATCACGGCGTCCTGCTGGCACCACAGCAGGAGGGTGGGCTGGCCGATGCGCGCGGCTTCTTCGCCGGGCAGGAAGCGCTCGGGGCCGCGGCCGATGTGGTCGAGCACCGCCTGTTCGAAGGCAGCATCGCGCGTGCGTTGCGCGATGTAGGCGCGATCGGCAGGCCAGGGAATGCGGGGCATCGCTTCCTCGAGGTGGTAGACCGTGGCGAGGTAGCGGTCCAGGCTCGCGCGATCGTGCACGCCGAAGGGGTTCTGGCCGGCGAGGACTTCCGCACCGAAGCGGTTGTCGTCGAAGCGCACGCCGGCGGCATCGAGCAGCGCGACGCGCGAGACGAGTTCGGGATGGCCCGCGGCGACGAGCGCGGCGATGCCGCCGCCCATCGAATGCCCGACGAGCACGACGGGTTTGTTCGGCGACACCGAACGGATGAAGGCGGCAAGGCGTTCGCTCTGCGCGAGGAAACCGTAGTTCTCGCGCGGGAGGCGTTCGCTTTCGCCCCAGCCGGGCAGGTCGGGAATGACGAGCCGATAGCGCCCGCCGAACACGCGCGCCAGCGGAAACCAGTTTTCTTTCATGCCCGTGAAGCCGTGCACGAACACGAGCGTCGGCGCATCCGTTTGATCGGCATCGCGTTCGGCGTACACCCAGCGATGGCCCGCGACGTTGCGCGCCTGCTTCGACAAGCCCGCACCATGCAGCTGCCGCGCGAACTCCGCGGCGACCAGCACTTCGGGGCGCCACGCCACGTACGCGATCGTCGCAAACAACGCGGCCGCCACGAGGGCGGCCGCGATTGCGAGCGTGCGACGCAAGGTCATTGCGTTACTGCGCGGGCTGCGCGCTCTTCTTCTTCGCTTCGTCGATCACGGCCTGCACGGAGCCGGTGGTGATCGGGTGGTAGCCCGGCTTCGCCTTCGCGAAGGTGTCTTCGGCGAGCTTGAGGCCTTCGGGCGTCTGCACCAGCGCGTTGTAGGTCGGCATGATCAGCTTGCGACGGCCGATCTTCTGCAGGAACGCGGCGATCTGCGCGTCGGCCTTCGTGTAGCCGCTGCGGATGGCGAGCGGATACCAGCGCTGCGCGATTTCGCCGTTGGTGGTGCCGGTGAACTTGTAAGCCGCGTCGAGTGCTTCGATCTGCTTGACGTCCAGCTTCTCCGGCATGCCTTCGATGAAGTGCACCCACTCCTGCGTCATCCACTTGGAGGTGGCGTCCTTCGGCGGCAGCGTGCCGTTGTCGAGCCACGCCTTGCGCGCGGCATCGACCGCATCGAAGCGCGGCGACGCGACCTGCGGCGCCGTCGACGGCACGCCCGGCTCGTACAGCCACGCATCGAATTCCTGCTGCGTCACCTTGCCCGGGTACTTGTCGAGCAGGTTCTCCTTCGCGTACTCCGCGAACTGCTGCGAGGAGATCGACTGGAACGCGAAGTGGTCGAAGTAGCCGCGCAGGAACGCGTCGAAGTTCTCGCGACCGAAGCGCTGCTCCAGGAACTGCATGAACCACGCGCCCTTGGTGTAGACGGTCGAGCTGAGGTTGTCGTCCGGATCCTTCAGTTCGCCTGCACGCACGGCGAGCTGCTGCAGCGGCTTGTTCGCGTCGGTGAACTCCTGCTTGAGTTCGTTGCGCGCGATCACGCTCTCCATGCCGGCGAGATCCTTGCCGTACAGCGCTTCGACGATGCGGTTCTCGACGTAGCTGGTGACGCCTTCGTTGAGCCAGGCGTCCTTCGCGGTCGAGAAGGTCACCAGGTTGCCCGACCAGCTGTGCGCGAGTTCATGCGCGATCAGCGAGACGAGCGACTTGTCGCCGGTGATCACCGTCGGCGTGGCGAAGGTCAGGCGCGGGTTTTCCATGCCGCCGTAAGGGAACGAAGGCGGCAGCACGAGGATGTCGTAACGGTCCCAGCGATACGGGCCGTACAGCTTCGAGGCCGTGTCGATCATCTTGCCCGTGTCGGAGAACTCGTTCGCCGCCGGCTTCACCATCGACGGTTCGGCCCACACGCCGGCGTTGCCGGTGATCGGCTGGAAGACCAGGTCGCCGGCCGCGATCGCGAGCAGGTAGGACGGGATCTTCTGCGGCATCTTGAAGGTGTAGTCGCCATCGCGCACGGCCTTCGGATCGTTGTCCGCGCTCATCAGCACCATCGCGTCCTTCGGCGCGGTGATGTGCGCGGTGTAGGAGAAGCGCACGATCGGCGTGTCCTGCAGCGGCACCCACGAACGCGCGTGGATCTGCTGCGACTGGCTGAACATGAAGGGCTGCTTCTTGCCCGCGGTCATCGACGGCTCGAGCCACTGCAGGCCCGAAGCGTTCGGCGACGTGGTGTAGGTGACGCGCACCTGCTTCGGACGGTTCGGCGTTTCGATCGTCAGCTTGGTGCCGAGCACCTTGTCGGCGGTCGGCGCGAGCGCGAACTGCAGCGGCGCCCAGTTGCCATCGGCGCCCAGGCCTTCGGCCTTCGAGATCGTCAGGTCGCGCGTGTCGAGCACGAGCTGCGTGGCGGTCGGGTCGAGCCAGTCCAGCGAATAGGTCGCGGTGCCCGAAAGCGTCTTCTTGGTGAAGTCGAGCGCGAGGTCGAGCGCGAGGTCGGTGGTGCGGACCTTGTCGGGCTGCGAGAAGGAGTGTTCGTCGGTCACGGCGGCGACCTGCGTGGCGGCGGGAGCGGCGGCCGCGGTCGCGGAAGCCGCAGGCGCGGCACCGGTCGCGGGCGTTTCGTTCTTCGCGCACGCGGACAGCGCGAGCGCAGCGGCCAGGGACAACATCAACGGGGTATGGCGCATTGGAAGCTGGGTCCGAGGTTGTGAGGGCTGGTTGGGGCCGGGAGGCGGCCGAGTGTAAACGGTGCGCCGTGCACGGTACGCCGGACTTCCGGCACGGTCGCGCGGTTTCACATCCGGGCAGGATGCGCGCCCATGCCTGCGTTCATTTTTCCCGGTGCGCCGCGGCGCGCCGTGCTCCCGTTTGCGCTCGTCGCAGCCCTTCTCACCTCCCAGGCCGCCCTGGCCCAGCAGCCCGCTGCACCGGCCGCCAAGGTGGTGCACGACATCCCGCGCGTGTCCTCCGACATCGTGGTAGACGGCGTCCTCGACGATGCCGCGTGGGCCAACGCCGCCACGATCGACCTGCCCTATGAAGTCACCCCGGGCGACAACACCCCCGCCCCGGTGAAGACCACCGTGCGCGTGGCCTACACCGAAGACGCGCTGCTGCTGGGCTTCCACGCCGAAGACCCGGATCCGAAGCAGATCCGCGCCCACCTGCGCGATCGCGATTCGCTCTACACCGACGACTTCGTCGGCGTGATGCTCGATACCTTCGACGACCAGCGCCGCGCCTACGAGTTCTTCGTGAACCCGCACGGCGTGCAGGCCGACCTCATCAAGGAAGAGGCCACCGGCAACGAAGACGACAGCTGGGACGGCTTGTGGACCAGTGCCGGGCGCATCACCGACACGGGTTACGACGTGGAAGTGCGCATCCCCTTCGCGACGCTGCGCTTTCGCGATACCGATGACGTGCGCCGCTGGGGCGCGACCTTCCTGCGCATCCATCCGCGCGCCTATCGCACGCAGTACTTCAGCAACCGTGTCGAGCGCGGCTCGCGCTGCCTGACCTGCACCTTCGACAAGCTCGAAGGCTTCCAGGGCGTGAAGCAGGGTCGCAACCTCGAGATCACGCCGACGCTGACGATGACGCTCGCGGAGGATCGCGAAACGCCGGAGGGGAAGTGGGAAGGCGAAGGCGCGGACTTCGAACCAGGCGTGGACGTGGCGTGGGCACCGACCCCCAACCTCACGCTCAACGGCACGATCAACCCCGACTTCTCGCAGGTGGAAACCGACCAGGCACAGCTCGACCTCAACACGAGCTTCGCGCTGTTCTTCCCCGAGAAGCGCCCGTTCTTCCTGGAAGGCGCGGATTACTTCACGACGCCCTTGCAGGTGCTCTACACGCGCCAGATCGCCGATCCGGACTACGGCCTGCGCACGACGGGCCGCGCGGGTTCGCAGGCCTACGGCGCGATCGTCGCGCGCGATGCAAGCACGCAGATCCTCGTACCCGGGCCGCTGAGTTCCTCGTTCCGTTTCCTCGAACAGGAAGCGAACGACTTCGTCGGCCGTTATCGCTACGACCTGGACGAACACACCAGCGTCGGTGCGATCTCGACGTACCGCAGCGGCACGGACTACAAGAACGCCGTCGGCGGCATCGACGCGCGTTACCAGAAGGACGAACACACGGTCCGCGCGCAGTGGCTGACCAGCGATTCCGAGTATCCCGACGGTCTCCTGTTGCCCGACACCTCACCGAAGGGCGACGCGCTCTACCTCAACTACAGCTACGGCAGCCGCAACTGGAAGGGCAACGCCACGCACGTCGACATCGACCCGGGCTTCCGTTCCGACCTCGGTTTCATTTCGCAGGTCGGTTACCACAAGGACACGCTGGGCGGCGGCCACACCTGGTTCACGCCGAAGGGCACGGCGATCACGCGCGTGGAATTCAACGGCGACTGGGACATCACGCATCGCTCCGATGGCCTGCTGCTCGAGCGCGAAGTCGAGGGTTACCTGAGCATGCGCGCGCCGCGCCAGGGCTATTACGAAATCGGTGGCGGCAACCGCACGCGCTTCTGGAACGACCAGTACTTCGACGAGACCTTCTACTCGGCCTACTTCGAAGTGGTGCCGCTCGCACCGATGAAGATCGGCGCGACGTTCAACGGGGGCGACCAGCTCGACCTGCGTGCGTCGCGCGAAGGCCGCCTCATCGACATCGAGCCGTTCATGCAGCTCGACATCGGGCTGGGCGTGAACCTCAACCTCAATTACACCTGGCAGCGCCTCGACCGCGACGGCGGCACCGCGTTCGACGCGGACGTGGTCGATGCGCGCCTGAGCTGGCAGATGGATGCGCACCAGCGCCTGCGCCTCTCGGTGCAGGCCAGCGACATCAATCGCGACCAGGCCTTGTACACCTTGCCGGTGATGCAGCATTCGCGCGACGTCGCGGGGCAGCTGCTGTATTCGTACAAGGTGAACCCGCGCACGGCGTTCTACGCGGGTTATTCGGAAGGCGGCTTCTCGGACGACCAGATCCGCGACGTGTTCTCGAACACGCGCAGCGTGTTCCTGAAGTTCAGCTACGCCTGGCAGCCCGGCTGAGGATCAGACTTTGTAGCCGGTGTGGATGGCCACGATGCCGGCATTGAGGTTCTTGTAGCCGCAGCGCACGAAGCCTGCGGCTTCCATCATGTCCTTCAGCTGTTCCTGCGGCGGGTGCTTGCGGATCGACTCGGCGAGGTACTGGTAGCTCGACGCGTCCTGCGCGAACAACTGCCCGAGCTTCGGCAGCACCTTGAAGGAATGGAAGTCGTAGATCGGCTTGAACCAGTCGGCCTGCACTTCGGAGAACTCCAGCACGCGCACCTGCCCGCCGACCTTCAGCACGCGATGCATGTCGCGCAGCGCGGCGTCCTTGTCGGTGACGTTGCGCAGGCCGAAGGCGATGGTGACGAGGTTGAAGCTCGCATCGGGGAACGGCAGCTTTTCGGCATTGCACTGCACGTATTCCATGCCGCGCACGTTGCCGCGGTCGGTCATGCGGTCGCGGCCGACGCGCAGCATCGCGCCGTTGATGTCGCCGAGCACCACTTCGCCCGTGTCGCCGACGCGCTCGCGCAGCAGCGCCGCGATGTCGCCCGTGCCGCCGGCGAGGTCGAGCACGCGGTCGCCCTTCTGCACTTGCGCGGTGGCCACGAAGTAGCGCTTCCACGCGCGATGGATGCCCAGCGACATCAGGTCGTTCATCAGGTCGTACTTGCCGGCGACCGATGAGAAGACCTCACCGACGAGCTTCTGCTTCTCGCCGGTCGGGACGTCGCGGAATCCGAAATGGGTGGTGCCCGGCTTGCTGTCGTGTTCGCTCATGCGGGGGATTATCGCTTGCGGCCGGTGGCGCGTGCTCATCGCGTTGCGAAGGGCACCCCCATTGCAGCGAGGAGTCCGCCGTGAAAGTCCTGCTCCTGACGAGCTTGTCCCTGGCCGCGCTGGCCTCGGGGCCCGTATTCGCCCAGTGCGCGACGGGCTCCGCAGCGATGATGCCGTCGACGCACACCATGGTGAAGGCCGCCGACATCAAATGGGGGCCGGCCCCGCCTTCCCTGCCGAAGGGCGCGGAAATGACGGTGCTGTCGGGCGATCCGGGCAAGGCCGGGCCGTTCGCCATCCGCATCAAGGCGCCCGCGGGGTTCAAGGTACCTCGCCATTGGCATCCCGCCGATGAGCAGGTGACGATCATCTCGGGCGACTTCCATCTTTCGATGGGCGAACCCGGCAGCGCGCACGCGGCGGACTTCGTGGCGGGCGATTACGCCAACCTCCCCGCGAAGATGCAGCACGAAGCATCGACCACCGGCGGCGTGGTCGTGCAGGTGAACTCGACGGGACCCTTCGAGATCACCTACGTGGATCCGAAGGACGATCCGCGCAACCAGATGCCGAAGGCGGCGTCGGCGACGAAGTAAGGCGCATCGCCGACACGTGTCGCGCTACAGGATGTAGCGCGACAGGTCCGGATCCTGCACCAGGTCGTTGAGGTGCTGGTCCACGTAGTCGCGGTCGATCGTCAGGGTCGTGCCGTCGCGATCCGGCGCTTCATAGCTCAGCGTGTCGAGCAGGCGCTCCATCACCGTATGCAGGCGGCGGGCACCGATGTTTTCCTGGCGCTCGTTCACCTGCTCGGCGATGCCGGCCAGGCGATCCACTGCGTCCGGCGAGAAATCGAGCTTCACGCCTTCGGTCTTCAGCAACTCGACGTACTGCCGCGTGAGCGACGCGCGCGGTTCGGTGAGGATGCGGACGAAGTCGTCCTTGTTCAGCGCGCTGAGCTCCACGCGGATCGGGAAGCGGCCCTGCATTTCGGGGATGAGGTCGCTCGGCTTGGCCAGGTGGAACGCACCGGAAGCGATGAACAGGATGTGGTCGGTCTTCACCGGGCCGTACTTGGTGCTCACCGTCGAGCCTTCGACCAGCGGCAGCAGGTCGCGCTGCACGCCTTCGCGCGAGACGTCGGCGCCGTAGCCTTCCGAGCGCTTGGCGACCTTGTCGATCTCGTCGATGAAGACGATGCCGTGCTGTTCGCAGGCTTCGATCGCGGAGGCGCGGACGTCGTCTTCGTTGACGAGCTTGCCCGCTTCCTCTTCGATCAGCATCGGGCGCGCGGCCTTGATCGACAGGCGCTTGGTGTGGGTCTTTCCGCCCGCCACCTGCGAGAACATCTGGCGCAGTTGCTGGCCCATCTCTTCCATGCCCGGCGGCGCCATGATGTCGACGCCGACGTTGACGGCAACTTCGAGTTCGATCTCGCGTTCGTCCAGGGTTCCCGCACGCAGCTGCTTGCGCAGCTTGGCGCGCGTGGCGGTCTCTTCCGGCGAGGCGTCTTCTTCCTTGTCCTCGTTGGTGAAGCCGAACACGGTGGCGACCTGCCGCTTGGGCAGCAGCGCCGAGAGGATGCGGTCTTCCGCGCGCTCTTCGGCCTGCGTGCGCACGCGCTGCTTGGCCTGTTCGCGGTACATCTTCACCGCGGTGTCGGCGAGGTCGCGCACGATCTGCTCGACGTCCTTGCCGACGTAGCCGACTTCGGTGAAACGCGTGGCTTCCACTTTCACGAAGGGCGCATTGGCGAGCGTGGCCAGGCGGCGCGCGATCTCGGTCTTGCCCACGCCGGTCGGGCCGATCATGAGGATGTTCTTCGGCATGACTTCGTCGCGCAGGTCGGGATCGAGCTGCATGCGGCGCCAGCGGTTGCGCAGTGCGATGGCGACCGCGCGCTTGGCCGAATGCTGGCCGACGATGTGGCGATCGAGTTCCTGCACGATCTCGCGCGGGGTCATGGTGGAGGACGTATGCACGGCCAGTTTGTTCATCAGAGTTCTTCCACCACGATGTTCTGGTTGGTGTAGATGCACACGTCGCCGGCGATCTTGAGCGCCTCGGCGACGACGGTCTTCGCATCCAGCGAGGTGTGGCCCACGAGCGCGCGCGCCGCCGACAAGGCGAACGGGCCGCCCGAACCGATCGCGATGATGCCGTCCTCGGGTTCGATCACATCACCGGTGCCGGAGATGATCAGCGAGGTTTCGCGATCGGCGACCGCGAGCAGGGCCTCGAGTTTTCCGAGGCGGCGCTCGGTGCGCCAGTCCTTGGCCAACTCCACCGCGGCGCGGGTGAGTTGGCCGTGTTTTTCCAGTTTCGCCTCGAACAGTTCGAACAGCGTGAATGCGTCGGCCGCGGCGCCGGCGAATCCGGCGAGCACCTGGCCGTCGCGGCCGAGGCGGCGCACCTTGCGCGCATTGGCCTTCATCACCGTGTTGCCGAGGGTGACCTGGCCGTCGCCACCGACCGCGACTTTGCCGTCGCGACGGACGGACACGATGGTGGTGGCGTGGAAGCGTTGTGGATCCATGGGGGGATGGGCTCCTGGGGCGTGTCAGGCGGAGTTGGGGCCGCCCTCGCCGTGGATCAAGAGCCGCTTATTCCCCGCCTTTCTTGCGTTTAGCCCGGGGATGCGCGGCGTCGTACACCTTGGAGAGGTGGCCGAAGTCCAAGTGTGTGTAGATCTGCGTCGTCGAAATGTCGGCGTGGCCGAGCAGTTCCTGCACGCCGCGCAGGTCGCCCGAGGATTCGAGCACGTGGCTGGCGAAACTGTGCCGCAGCAAGTGTGGGTGCACGCGCTTGAACAGGCCCTGCCGCTGCGCGAGCGTGCGCAAGCGCGCCTGCACGCCGCGCGGGGAGATCGGGCCGTTGCGTCCCGGGAAGACATAGGCATCCGCCGCCGCGCCCTGGTCGGCCTTCCATTCGGCCAGCGCCGCGCGCGCATACGATCCCACCGGCACGCGCCGCTGCTTGTTGCCCTTGCCGAGCACGGTGACCAGGCCGCCCTGCAGATCGAGGTCGTGCCACTTCAGCCCGCACAACTCGGACAAGCGAAGGCCGGAGGAATAGAACAGTTCGAGCAGCGCGCGGTCGCGCAGGCCGAGCGGTGCGTCGGTGGGCACTTCGACCAGCGCCTTCGCTTCGTCGGGATCGAGCACCTGCGGCAACTTGCGCGGCGCCTTCGGTGCGCGGATCGGTTGTGCGGGATTGGCGGCGATGCGCCCATGGCGCAGCAGCCAGCGATAGAAGCTGCGGCACGCGGAGAGGCGGCGTTGCAAGCTCTTCGGCGACAGGCCGCGCCGATGTTCCGATGCGATGAACGCGCGCAGTTGCTCGGTGTGCAGCGTGTCGACGTCGGCGCCCTGCTCCGTCGCCCACGCGCGCAATCCGTCGAGATCGCGGCGATAGCCATCCAGCGTGTGCGGCGACATGCGCCGCTCGACCTGCAGGTGCTGGAGGTAGTCGTCGATGGACGGCATGCGCGGGCGCGCGGCGACCTCAGCCCGGATAGCGCTGCAATGCAACGGCGAGCGCTTCGCCCATCATGCGCAGGAACAACGTGCCCATGCCGGGGAAGAAGCGATTGGGATCGCGGCTGCCGACGGCGACCAGGCCGATGCCGGGGATCGGCAACAGCGCGGTCGACTGCACTTCATCGGCGCGCAACGCGTAGAGCACCGCGTGTTTGTCCGGATGCAAGCGGCCGCAGATCGGCTCGCTTTCCGAGATCGCGTCCTTGAACGGTTCCAGGCGCGAATCGCCGGCGGGAATCGACTGCCACCAGTCGGAGTCCTCCAGCCCCGCGACGGGTGCGAAAGTGATGATGCGCACCAGGTCGCCCTGGAAATCCTCGGCGAGCGATGCGGCCATCGCGCGCAACGTGCCCGCGGCGCTGTCCTGCCGCATCAGGCCGAGCGCGAGCTGGTGCGTGCGCACCGCGAGGCGTTCGTTCTCCTGCGCATTGCCGAACAACTCCTGCAGGCGACGCGCGAGTTCGCGGTTCTTGTCGCGCAGCACTTCCAGCTGGTAGCTGGCGAGCGAGGCCGCAGGGCCTTCGTCGCGCGGCACCACCAGGCTGATCGCGAGGTCGGGGAACTGCTTGAGGAACGTCGGATGCCGGCGCAACCAGGCCGCGACTTCGTGCGCGCCGAGCTTTTCGGTCGTATCGATCATGGCAACCACTCCCCTTCGAAAACGAACGCGGCCGGACCGGCCATGTAGATCGGGCCCGTGTCGTCGGGCCATGCAATGCGCAATTCGCCACCGGGCAGCGCGACCGTGACCTCGCGATCCACGCGTCCGCGACGCATCAAGATCGCAGCCGCCGCGCACGCGCCGCTGCCGCAGGCGAGCGTTTCGCCGACGCCGCGCTCGTACACGCGCAGGCGGATGCGATCGCGGCCGACGACCTGCGCGAAGCCGACGTTCACCGATTCGGGGAAGGTCGCGCTTCGCTGCAACGCCGGGCCGACGAGGCCGACGCGGGCGATGCCGACATCGTCCACTTCGATCACCGCATGCGGATTGCCCATCGAGGCCGCGCCGAACTGCAGCGTGTCGCCATCGATGGCCACGGAATACAGGTCGCGCGCTTCGTCCTGGCCGGACATCGGCACGCGCGCGGGCGCGAACTCCGGCACGCCCATCGCGATGCGGTAGCGCCCGCCATCGAGCACGTCGACCACGTGCGTGCCGGCCGGGCTGTCGAGTTCGAAATGCGGGCCGCGCGCGGCGCCGTCGCGCACCAGCCAGGCCGCGACGCAGCGCGCGCCGTTGCCGCACTGCTGCGCCTGCGAGCCGTCGGCGTTGAAGATGCGATAGCGCGCGACCGCATGCGGGCTGCGAGGCGCTTCGATGGTGAGGATCTGGTCGCAGCCCACGCCCATGTGGCGATCGCCGAGCGCGCGGCACAGCGCCGCGTCCGGCGCGGGCTGGCCGTTGCGGAGGTCGACGACGACGAAATCGTTGCCGGCACCATGCATTTTCGTGAAGCGAACGCTGCGCCCGCCTGCGTCGTGCGGTTGGCTCATCGGGTCGTGCTCAGCGCGGCGTGCCGGGAGACCCATCGGTGTCATCCGCGGGCGGTGGCGGTGCCACGGTCGAGGGCGCGGGCGGCTGCGCCGAAGTCGAAGGCGCGGGCAGCACCGAGGGTTGCTGGACCGTCTGCGACGACCCCGTCGGATCGGCCGGCGCCGTCACGGTGGACGGCGCGGCGACGGCTTCCGAGGCCCGTTCGCCCGGTGTCGGCGGCGGGGCTTCCGACCGCGGTGCGAGCACCAGCGGCCCCTTGTTGCCGCAACCGGCGAGCGGAAGGGCAACGGCGATCAGGAATGCGAAGCGAAGCTTGGTCATGGGCGCAAGTGTGTCACTTCGCGGCCGACGATTGCACGCCCGTGGCACCGAGCTGGTCGAGCAGGAAGGCGTACATCTCCGACAGCTCCTTGTAACGACGGAAGCGCCCGGACTTGCCGCCATGCCCCGCGTCCATGTTGATGCGGAACAGCACGGGGTGCTCGGGGCCCGAAGTGTCGAGGTCGCGCAGGCGCGCCACGTACTTGGCCGGCTCGAAGTACTGCACCTGCGAGTCCCACAGGCCGGTGCCCACGAACATCGCCGGATAGGCCTGCGCCTTCAGGTTGTCGTAGGGCGAGTACGACAGCATGTAGTCGTAGTAGTCCTTCTTCTCCGGATTGCCCCACTCGTCGTATTCGTTGGTGGTCAGCGGGATGCTCGGGTCGAGCATCGTGGTCACCACGTCGACGAAGGGCACCTGCGAGAGGATCACGCGGTACTTCTCGGGCGCCATGTTGGCCACGGCGCCCATCAGCAGGCCGCCGGCGCTGCCGCCGTAGGCCGCCACGCGATCCTTCGACGCATAGCCTTCCTTCACCAGGAAGTCGGTGACATCGATGAAGTCGGTGAAGGTGTTCTTCTTCTTGAACAGGTGGCCGTCGTCGTACCACTGGCGGCCCATCTCCTGGCCACCGCGGATGTGCGCGAGCACGTACACCATGCCGCGATCGAGCAGGCTCACCGCCGGCAGGTTGAAGCCCGGGTCGGTGGACGAACCGTAGCTGCCGTAGGCGTACTGCAGCATCGCCGCGGTGCCGTCCTTCTTGAAGCCCTTCTTGTAGACGACCGACACCGGCACCTTCGTGCCGTCGCGCGCCGTCGCCCACAGGCGCTCGGTGACGTACTGCGTCGGGTCGTAGCCGATCACCGGATCGCGCTTGAGCTGCTTGCGCTCGCCGGTCTTCGTGTTGAGTTCGTACACGGTCGCCGGCGTGGTCATCGACGTGTAGGTGTAGCGCAGCCAATCGGTGTTGGGTTCAGCGTTGACCGACAGGCCCATGCCGTAAGCGGGTTCGTCGGCCTTCACGAATTCGCTCTTGCCGTCCGGGCGAAGGAGGCGCAGGCGCTCCAGCCCTTCGCTGCGTTCGGCGATGGCGGTGAAGCCGTCGAACATTTCGAAGCCGTCGATGAAGACCGATTCGCTGTGCGGAACCCAATCCGTCCATGCCTTGCGCGAGGTCGAGCCATCGGGCGCGGTGACGAGCTTGTAGTTCTTCGCGCCGTCCGCGTTGGTGCGGATGACCCAGCGGCCGCCGAAGTGATCGGCTTCGTACTCGACATCGCGCTGGCGCGGCGCGAGCACTGCGAAGTCCTTCGGGTCGTTCGCCGGCGCGCAGCGCGCTTCGCTCGACACCGTGCTGTCCACCGTGATGCAGATGAACTTGTCGTCGCGCGTGCGGCCCACGCCCATGTAGAAGCTGTCGTCCTTCTCTTCGTACACCAGCACGTCCTGCGACGCGGGCGTGCCGACGACGTGCTGCTTCACCTTCGTGGTGAGCAGCGTGGTCGGGTCGTTCTCGACGTAGAACAGCGTCTTGTTGTCGTCCGCCCACACCAGGTTCGGCGAGACGCCCTTCACTTCATCGGTGTAGGTCTCGCCGGTGGCGAGGTTGCGGAACTTGATGACGTACTGGCGACGGCCCACGGCGTCTTCGGCCCAGGCCAGCATGTTGTTGTCCTGGCTGACCTCCCAGTCGCCGACGCTGAAGTAGTCCTTGCCCTTCGCCATCTCGTTGACGTCGAGCAGCACTTCCTCGGTCGCGCCCATCGCGCCCTTGCGGCGCGCGTAGATCGGATAGTCCTTGCCGGTTTCGAAACGCGTGTAGTACCAGTAACCGCGCTCGTGGTACGGCACGGTGCTGTCGTCCTGCTTGATGCGCCCGACGATCTCGTCGTACACGGATTCCTGCAGCGGCTTCAGGCGCGCCATGAATGCGTCGGTGTACGCATTCTCGGCGTTGAGGTAGGCGAGCATCTCCGGATTCTTGCGCGTGTCGTCGCGCAGCCAGTAGTACTCGTCGTTGCGCTCGGCACCGAAGGGGGCCTTGACGACGTGCGGCTTTTTGGCGACGTCGGGCGGCTGCGGGAGATCGGAGGCGTAGGAGTTCGAAGTCATCAATGCGATCGCGAAGAGGCAGGGAGTGAGTTTCATGGGCGGCCCGTTATCGAGGGGTTACTTCGACAGTTCATTCCACAGGAACGTAAAAGCGAGCGCACTCATGTGCGCCGACTGCGCGTTGTTCGCCGCGCCGCCGTGGCCGCCTTCGATGTTTTCGTAATAGCGCACGTCCTTACCGGCCGCGGACATCTTCGCCATCATCTTGCGGGCGTGGCCCGGATGGACGCGGTCGTCGGCGGTGGAGGTGGTGAACAGCACCGGCGGGTATTGCCTGGCCGGATCGAACAGCTGGTAGGGCGAGAAGGTCTTGATGTATTCCCAGTCGCTCGTGTCCGGATCGCCGTACTCGGCCATCCACGAGGCGCCAGCGAGGAGGTGGCTGTAACGCTTCATGTCGAGCAGCGGCACCTGCACCACGATCGCGCCGAACAGCTGCGGATACTGCGTGAGCATGTTGCCCATCAGCAGGCCGCCATTGCTGCCGCCCATGATGCCCAGGCGCTTGTTGGTCGTCAGGCCCGAATTGACCAGGTCTTCGGCGACCGCCGCGAAGTCTTCGTATGCCTTGTGTCGATTCGCCTTCAGCGCCGCCTGGTGCCAGCGCGGGCCGTACTCGCCGCCGCCGCGGATGTTGGCGACCGCATACGCACCGCCCTTCTCCAGCCAGCCCTTGCCGACGCTGCCGGAATACGCGGGCGTCATCGAGACTTCGAAACCGCCATAGCCATAGAGCAGCGTGGGCGTGGTGCCGTCGTTCTTCGCGTTCTTCGGCTTCACGAGGAAGTACGGGATGCGCGTGCCGTCCTTCGAGGTGGCGAAGTGTTGTTCGATGACGTGCTTGGTCGCGTCGAAGAACTGCGGGTTGGACTTGAGCGTTTCCGGTGCCGCATCGCGCGACACATCGGCGATGGCGAGCGTGGTCGGCGTGAGGTAGTCGGTGGCGGTGATCCACACGGCGTCGCTCGTATCCGGATCCACGGCGCTGACGGTGAGCGCGCCCATCGCGGGCACGCCGGTCATCGGCGTCGACGCCCACGCGCCCTCGCCCGGCGTCAGCACGCTGAGCTTGCTCTTCACGTCTTCCATGACGTTGAGGACGAGCTTGTCCTTCGTCCACACCGCGCCGGCGAGCGAGGTGTGCTCGGTCGGCGTGAACAATTCGGTGAATTCGCGCTTGCCGGCCAGGAAGTCGTCGAACCTCGTCGCGATCAGCGCGCCGGCGGGCCAGGTCTTGCCGCCTGCGTCGTAGGGATCGCGCAGTTCCAGCACCAGCCATTCCTTGTGCGGGTACTTGTTGGCGGAATTGGGCGCGTCGATCTTCGTCAGCGTGCCGTCGGCGCCGCGCACGTACAGCTCATCGTTGTAGAAGGCGATCGCGCGGCTGACGTAGTCGCGTTGGTAACCCGGCGTGTGGTCGCGCTGCGCGGAAATGTAGAGGTCTTCGGGCTTGCCTTCGTACACCAGCGAGGCCTGCGTCATCGGCGTGCCGCGCGACCATTGCTTCACCACGCGCGGATAGCCGGAGGTGGTGAGGCTGCCTTCGCCGAAATCGGTGTAGACGTAGACGGTGTCCTTGTCGATCCAGGACAACGCGCCCTTGGCTTCCGGACGGAAGAAGCCGTCCTTCACCCAGGTCTTGGTCTTCAGGTCGAATTCGCGCGTGACGTCGGCATCCGAGCCGCCCGGCGACAGCGCGATGAGGCAGCGCACGTACTCGGGCTTGAGGCAGTCGGCGCCGTGCCAGACCCAGTTCTTCTTTTCAGCGACGTTGAGTGCGTCGAGGTCGATCACCGTTTCCCAGCGCGGGTTCGGCTTGCGGTATTCCTCGAGCGTGGTGCGGCGCCAGAGGCCGCGCTCGTGCGCCTTGTCCTTCCAGAAGTTGTAGTAGTAGTCGCCGATCTTCTCGACGCCGGGAATCTTGGCCTCGGAGTCCAGGATGGCGGCGATGTCGGATTCGAGCTTGCCGAAACCCGGCAACTGCTCGAGTTCGGATTTGGTCCTGGCGTTTTGCTCGCGGACCCAGGCGATCGACTTGTCGCCCTTCACGTCCTCGAGCCACTGATAGGGATCGTTCGCCACGGTGGGCTCCTGCTTCGCGGGGGTCCCGTCGGCAGCGAGGAGCGATCCGGTGGCAGTGGCAAGCCCGAAGGCGATTCCGACGACGAGGCGAACGGATGATCCCTGGGGCATGCGACGGCTCCGCGTGGCGATGGGGCTGCCACGCTAGCACGCCGCATCCGGGGGTGGCCGGTCAGGCGGCCTGCAGTCGGCGGCGCGGGAGTGCACGCTCGCGGCGGCGGGCCTGCGGGGTGCTGCGACGCCGACGCCGACCGTCGCGGGTCTGCTTCGCGGCGACGGGCCAGCGCGGCAGGGCGAAGCGATGCAGCGCCCACCACGCGGTGGCGGGCATCGCGATCAGCCACAAGGGCATCCAGCCGATCCAGGTCGAATAGCCGCGCGCGAAGGGCAGCATGAGGACGGCAAGCGCGCCCCAGGTGAGGCAGGTGCGGAGGATGCGATCGAGGCGGGGGTCGAGGTCGGACGTCTGCGCGGTGCGGATCATGGCAAGGCTCCTGGGTCGGCGATGGAGCGCAAGCTCGCGCCGCCCCATCTCACGGGCTGCGATCCGCGAAAAACTTTCTCAGTAGCCGGCGGCGTCGAGCGCCTTGTCCGCCTCGCGGCGACCGATCTCGATGAGTTCGCGCGCACGCCAGAACTCGTAGAACTGGCAGGCATCACGCGGAATGCGGATCACCAGTTCCGGCGGATCCAGCGCCATTTGCACGCGCGCGATCTGCGCCTGCATGGTGTCCAGCGAGCGCGCCATCAGGTCGGTGAAGCCGAGCCGCGTGCGCGCCGCATCCGCCGTGCCGGGCGTGGCGCCCCAGTGCAGCCAGGACGACAACCACGAGCGTCCGTTCGACGGCCCCGACGGCGCACCTTCCTGCGCCGGCTCGCCCGGAGGCTGTTCCGGCCAGCCATGCATGTCGACCGCGATCAGGCGATGCGCATCGGACAGCCGCGTCGCCGCGATCGGCAGCGGCGCGAGCAGACCGCCGTCGACCAGCGCGCGCCCATGGATCACGTGCGGCGTGAACAAGCCCGGGATCGCGAACGACGCGCGGATCGCATCCCACATGTCGCCCTCGCGCAGCCACACCTCGCGCTGGCGCATGACATCCACGGCCACCGCGGTGAAGTCGATCGGCAGGTCCTCGATCTTCGGGGAGCCGGCGATCTCGCGCAGCGCTTCGATCAGGTGCGTGCCTTCGAACAGCGCCGAACGCCCGAGGCCCGGATCGAGCAGGCGCACCATCGCGCGCCGGTCGAGCGACAACAGCCAGTCGCGATAGTCGTGCAGCTTGCCCGAGGCCTGCAGGCCACCCACGAGGGCGCCGCTGGAGGAACCGGCGATCGCCACGATGTCGAGGTCGCGCGCCTGCAGCGCTTCGATCACGCCGATCTGCGCAAGGCCGCGCGCACCGCCGGCACCCAGGACCAATGCGACTTTTTCGCCGCTGCGGATTTTTGGTGCGTCCGATGGCGTCATCGTTCGTAGTTCGAAATCGCCAGCGCCAGCAACGACCGCGCCTGTTCGCGCAGCGCCGGCGGCTCGACGATTTCCGCATCCGACCCGTAATGCAGCACGTCCATCAGCAACTCGCGCGAGTTGCTGTAGGGCAGCTTGAGCTCATAGCGCCCGTCGGGCAGGAAGCGCCCCTGCTGCTGCGAATGCCAGCGCTCGTCGGCCACCCAGCGCGCGGCTTTCGGGCTGAAGATGATCGTCGCCCAGTTCTTCGGGATGCCGGAAAAGATGCCGTAGCTCGAGGCCAGGTGTTCGTCGAGCTCGGGATCGGCGATGTCGCGCGCGGGCGCATCGAGCATCTTCGCCGCGCCGATGCGGTCGACGGCGAAGCTGCGCAGCGCCTCGCGGTCCTCGTCCCATGCATCCAGGTACCAGTTGTCGCGATAGTGGGTGATGCGCTGCGGGGACACGGTGCGGCGCGTCTTCTCATCCGTGGAGCGCGCGCGGTAGTCGAAGGAGAGCGTGCGGCGCCCGAGCACGGCCGAGGCGACCACGCGGAAGACATGTTCATCCAGGCGCCGCGGGCGGCTGGCGATCACGCGCACGCGCTCCACCGGCCAGCGCTTGCCGCCGGCCTGCTCCTCCAGGAGCTTCTCCACGCGCGCCTGCAGGGGCGCGAGCGTCGTGGACAACAGGCCGCCGCCGCTGCGCGAGAGCAATTGCTGCGTGGCGAGCAGGGCGTGCAGCTCTTCCGAATTCAGCCACAGGCCCGGCAGTTCGAAGCGATCGCTCTCGGAGGCGTCGTAGCGGAAGCCGGCCTCGCCGTCGCCGATCACCGGCGCCATCAGGCCATCGCGCAGGAAGGCGAGGTCGCGGTAGACCGTGGCGCGCGAGCAGCCGAGTTCGTCCTGCAGGCGCTTGACGGTGACGGGATAGCGGGCCGCCTTGAGGATGCGGTGCAGGGCGTTGATGCGTTCGTAGCGGTCCATGGGGGAATTAAAGCAGATGCGCCCCTACAATCCGTACCCATGCACGAGCCGAAGCTCAATCCGTCGCCTTCCCCGGGTGACGCCGTTCACGCCACCACCTGCTACATGTGTGCGTGCCGCTGCGGCATCAAAGTCTGGACGCTCGACGGGCGCATCCGCTACATCCAGGGCAACCCGGACCATCCGGTCAATCGCGGCGTGCTGTGCGCGAAGGGGTCGGCCGGGCTCATGCAGCACTACTCGCCGGCGCGGCTCACGCGTCCGATGCTGCGCGTGGGCGAGCGCGGCAAGGGCGAATTCAAGGAGATCAGCTGGGAGGAAGCGCTGGAGCTGGCGACGTCCTGGCTCGCGCCCGTACGCGCGAACAATCCCGACGGCCTCGCCTTCTTCACCGGCCGCGACCAGTCGCAGGCGCTCACGGGCTGGTGGGCCCAGCAGTTCGGCACGGTCAACTACGCCGCGCACGGTGGCTTCTGCTCGGTGAACATGGCCGCGGGCGGGCTGTACACGCTCGGCGGCTCGTTCTGGGAATTCGGCGAACCGGACTGGGACCACACGCAATACCTGATGTTGTGGGGCGTGGCCGAAGACCACGACTCCAATCCGATCAAGCTCGGCCTGGGCAAGCTGAAGGCGCGCGGCGCGAAGATCGTTGCGGTCAATCCGGTGCGCAGCGGTTATGGCGCGATCGCCGATGAGTGGATCGGCATCCGCCCCGGCACCGACGGCCTGTTCGCCTTCGCGCTGATCCATGAGCTGCTGCGCAGCGATCGCATCGACCTGGATTACATGGTCCGATATGCGAATGCGCACTGGCTGGTGGTGCGCAATCCGGGCGGCGCGGACGATGGCATGTTCGCGCGCGACGCCGACGGCAACGCGCTGTGCTGGGATCGCACGCGCGGCGCGGTGGATGCGAATGCGATCGACACCGAACCGATGGTGGTCGGCGAGTACACCCTGCCCGATGGCCGCAGCGTCGTGCCTGTCTTCCAGTTGCTGGCCGAGCGCTACATGGACGCGCGCTATTCGCCGGATGCGGTGAGCGAACGCTGCGGCGTGCCCGCCGACACGATCCGCCGCATCGCGCGCGAGCTCGCCGCGGCCGCGTTCGACCACAAGCTCTCGCTGCCGATCGCCTGGACGGACAGCTGGGGGCGCGAACACAGCGAAATGGTCGGCCGCCCGGTGTCGATGCATGCGATGCGCGGCATCAGTGCGCATTCCAACGGCTTCCACACCTGCCGCGCGCTGCACGTGCTGCAGTTGCTGCTCGGTGCGGTGGATGCGCCGGGCTCGTTCCGCTTCCAGCCACCCTTCCCGAAGCCGATCCCGCCAGCGAACCGCCCGGGCAAGACGCGCCGCGAAGACGGCGGCCTGGACGCCGCACCGCTCGGTTTCGTGCACGGCCCCGAAGACCTCGTCGTCGACGCCGACGGCGAGCCGCGCCGCATCGACCACGCCTATTCCTGGGCGTACCCGTTGTCGGCGCACGGCATGATGCACACGGTGATCCGCAACGCGTGGGCGGGCGATCCCTACCGCATCGACACGCTGATGATGTTCATGGCGAACATGAGCTGGAATTCGGCGATGAACACCGCCGAGACGATGCACTGGCTCACCGACAAGCACGAGAACGGCGACTACCGCATCCCGCGCATCATCTACAGCGACGCGTATGCGTCGGAAATGGTGGCCTACGCGGACCTCGTGTTGCCGGATACCACCTACCTGGAACGCCACGACGCGATCTCGCTGCTCGATCGCCCGATCTCCGACGCCGACGGCGCGAGCGACGCGATCCGCCATCCGATCTTCGACGCCGCCACGCAACCCACGGACGACGGCCGCCCGCGCGACGTGCGCGGCTTCCAGTCGGTGCTGCTCGACATCGGCGCGCGCCTCGGCCTGCCCGGCATGGTGCACGCGGATGGCTCGCCGAAGTATCGCGACTACGCCGATTACATCGTGCGCCACGAACGCATGCCCGGCGTCGGCCTGCTCGCGGGTTGGCGCGGCGAAGACGGCAGCCTGGAAGGCAAGGGCGCGCCGAATCCGAACCAGCTCCAGCGCTACATCGAGCACGGCGGTTTCTGGCATACGCCGATCCCCGAGAGCGCGCGCTATTACAAGATGGCGAATCGCGACTACCTGCAGTGGGCGCAGCGCTTCGGTTTCGTCGGCAACGACAAGCCGATCGTGATGCAGCTTTATTCGGAAACGCTGCAGAAATTCCGCCTCGCCGCGCAGGGCCATGGCGCGCACCAGCCGCCGGACCAGCACCGCACGCGCGTGGCGACGTACTTCGACCCGCTGCCGATCTGGTACGAGCCCTTCGAACACGACGAGACCTCGCGCGAGGCATTCCCGCTCAGCGCGATCACGCAGCGCCCGATGTACATGTACCACGCGTGGGGTTCGCAGAACGCGTGGCTGCGCCAGATCCAGACGCGCAACGCGCTGTACGTGCATCCCTCGACCGGTGCGAAGTACGGCTTGGACGACGGCGATTGGGCCGATGTCGATTCGCACAACGGCACGATCACCGTGCAGGTGCGCCTGGCCGGCAACGTGCAGCCCGACACCGTGTGGAGCTGGAATGCGATCGGCAAACGCCGCGGTGCATGGCGCCTGGCGAAGGACGCGCCCGAAAGCACCAAGGGCTTTTTGCTCAACCATCTGATTTCCGACGTCACGCCGAAGGGCGAATACGCGAACGCTGATCCCATTACGGGCCAGGCCGCGTGGTTCGACCTGCGCGTGCGCATCCGAAAGAGTGCGCAGGAAGGCGAGAGCGCGCCGCAGTTCGCGCCGCTGGCGTATCGCGAAGCCAACGAACAACCGCTGCGCTACGGCGCCGCCTCGCGCAACCGCGAACATCCGAGCAAGACACCGAAATGACCGACCTGCCACCGCCCTCGACGAAGAAACTCGGGCTCGTCATCGACCTCGACACATGCGTGGGCTGCCAGGCCTGCGCGACGGGTTGCAAGCAGTGGAACAGCGGCGGCATGGCCGGCCCGGTCACCGACGAGCAGCCCTACGCCAAGGATCCGAGCGGCGTGTGGTTCAACCGCGTGCATTCCTACGAGCTGGAGCCCACGGACACGCAGCCGGCGCAGACGCTGCACTTCCCGCGCTCCTGCCTGCATTGCGAAACCCCCGCCTGCGTCACCGTGTGCCCGACCGGCGCGAGCTACAAGCGCGCGAGCGACGGCATCGTGCTCGTCGACGAAGACAAATGCATCGGCTGCAAGCTGTGTTCGTGGGCCTGCCCCTATGGCGCGCGCGAGTACAGCGAAGTCGAAGGCGTGATGAAGAAATGCACGTTGTGCGTCGACCGCATCTACAACGAAAACCTCCCGGAATCCGAGCGCGAGCCCGCCTGCGTGCAGGTGTGCCCCACACGCGCGCGCCACTTCGGCGACTTGGGCGATCCGGAATCGAAGGTGTCGAAGCTCGTCGCCGAACGCGGTGGCGTCGCACTCATGCCCGAACTCGGCTATGCGCCGGTGAACCGCTACCTCCCGCCGCGGCCGCGTCGCGCAGGCGGTGAAGCGGATGTCGCCGTCGCCGAACCGACCACCGACGCCACGCCGAAGCGTTGGCTCGACCGCCTCCTCCGCCGCTAAGGAACCCCCGCCATGGCCGACCCGACTCCGGTGCTCGTCACCACCACGAATACGTTCGAAGGCCGTCGCATCGTGGCCTACAAGGGCCTGGTCGGCGGCGATGCGATCCTCGGCGCGAACATGTTCCGCGACTTCTTCGCCGGCATCCGCGACATCCTCGGTGGCCGCTCCGGCGCCTACGAAAAGGTGCTGCGAAAGGCGAAGACCGAAGCCGTCAACGACATGATGGAACACGCGCGCGAAGTCGGCGCCAATGCGGTGGTCGGCGTGGACCTGGATTACGAGACCATCCAGATCCAGGACGGCGGGTCGATGCTGATGGTGTCGGCGTCCGGCACCGCGGTCGTGCTGGAGTAAGCCTCGCAATGCATCCCGCACTGTCGGTCATCTTCTTCACCACGCTTTCGGGCGCGGGATACGGGTTGTTGTTCTGGGCTGCGTGGCACGCGCTGACCGGCGCCAGCGCCGCGCGCACCGTGCTTGCGTGCATCGTGCTCGCCATCGTGCTGTCGACGGTCGGCCTGCTGAGTTCGATGCTGCACCTGGGCAAGCCCGCGCGCGCATGGCGTGCGTTCTCGCAGTGGCGCACCTCCTGGTTGTCGCGCGAAGGCGTGGCGGCGATGGCCACGTTCGGCATCGCGGTGCTGCTCGGGTTGGCGATGCTGCCTGCGCAACTCTCGGGGAGTGCGTGGGATGCTGCGGCGTTGTCGCTCGCGGGCAAGGGCGTCGCCGTGCTCGCGATCGTCATGGCCATCGTGACCGTGTACTGCACCGCGATGATCTACGGCTCGCTCAAGCCGATCCCCGCATGGCGCCATTCGCTGGTGCCGCGCGTGTACGTGCTGTTCGCGCTGTTCACCGGCGGGTTGTTGTTCTGCGCCATCGCGACGGGCCTCGGCCGCACGGTGAGCCAGATGGCCGCGCTGGCCGGCATCGTGGTGGCGCTCGCGCTGGGCCTGATGAAGTGGAAATACTGGCGCGAGATCGACGTGCCGCTGCCCGCCACGCGCGGCGATGCGGTCGGCCTGCCGCAGCGCACGGCCACGGTGTTCGAACGCCCGCATACCGAAGCGAATTACCTGACGAAGGAAATGGGCTTCGTGGTGGCGCGCAGGCATTCCGCGCAGCTGCGCCGCCTTGCGCTCGTGTTGTTCGCGCTGCTGCCGATCGTGCTGTTGCTGCCGGCGCTGCTGTTCGTGCACGCCAATCCGGCGCCGTGGTACGCCGCGTCGGCCCTGTGCGCGATCGCGGGTGCTTTCGTCGAGCGTTGGCTGTTCTTCGCCGAAGCGAAGCACCTGGTCACGCTGTACTACTGAACCTCGGCGTCGATCAGCGCGCGTGCGCCCTGCGCGAGCAGGCGCTGCGCGACTTCCAGGCCGAGCGCTTCGGGCGAGGTGCCTTCCGCGGCGGCGCGCACCAGGCGCCCGTCGCTCGCCGAACCGACCAGGCCCTGCAGGTCGAGCTGCGTGCCTTCGCGGCGCGCGAACGCGGCGACCGGCACGTGGCAACTGCCGTGCAGTGCGCGATTCATGGCGCGCTCGGCCTCGGTGCAGATGCGCGTGGTGTCGTCGTCGAGCGCGAGGCAGATCTCGTGCACCTCGGGCGTGTCGTCGCGGCATTCGATGGCGATCGCGCCCTGCGCCGGCGCGGGCAACCACGCGGGTGCATCGAGGCGCGCGCGGACGCGTTCGTCGAAGCCCAGGCGCGAGAGGCCCGCGCAGGCGAGCACGATCGCGTCGTATTCGCCGGCATCGAGCTTCGCCAGGCGCGTGTTGACGTTGCCGCGCAGGTCGCGCAACACGAGGTCGGGGCGCCGCGCGCGCAATTGCGCCTGGCGCCGCAGCGAGGACGTGCCGACCACCGCGCCCTGCGGCAGCGCGTCGAGATCCTCGAAGCGATTGCTGACGAAGGCATCGGCATGGTCCGCGCGCGCCAGGATCGCCGGCAGCGCGAAGCCCGGCTCGAGCACCATCGGCACGTCCTTCAGCGAATGCACGGCGCAATCGGCCTCGCCCCGCTGCATCGCGATCTCCAGTTCCTTGAGGAACAGGCCCTTGCCGCCGATGGCGGCCAGCGAACGGTCGAGGACTTCGTCGCCGCGCGTGCTCATCGGCACGAGCACGACCTCGAGCCCGGGATGCGCAACGCGCAAACGGGCGGCGACGTGTTCGGATTGCCAGAGGGCGAGCGGCGACTTGCGGGTGGCGATGCGGAGCGTGGGCATGGCGCGATTATCGCCCGATCGCGCCCGGGCCGCTGTCTACAGGTGCTTCACCGTCTCGCGCAGGTGCGCCACGCAGCGGCGGCTCACTTCCAGCGGATGGTCCCCATGGCGCAGCACGGCCTGCACGTGGCCGTCCGGCGCGCGCTTGAGTTCGACGATCTCGTGGCGCGCCACCAGGCAGTTGCGGTGGATGCGCACGAAGCGGTCGCCGAATTCCTCTTCGAGCGACTTCAGCGATTCCTCGATCAGGTCCTCGCCACGCGCGTGGTGCACCACGACGTACTTCTCCTCGGCCTGCAGGTAATGCACGTCTTCGATCGGGATCAGTCGCAGGCTGCCGCGCAGGCGCGCGCACAGGTGCGTGCGGCGTTGGTCCGGCGTGGTCGCGCCTTCGGTGCCGCTGCCGTTGGTGGTGCGGCCCGCGGCGAAGGTGCGTGCGCGATCGAGCGCGGCGGCCAGGCGTTCGGGCCGCACGGGCTTGACCAGGTAATCGATGGCCGCGGCTTCGAAAGCGGACAAGGCATGCGCGTCGTAGGCGGTGCAGAACACGACGGCGGGGCGCGGTTCGAAGGCCGCGAGGTGGCGCGCGGTTTCCAGTCCGTCGATGCCGGGCATCGCGATGTCGAGCAGGACGAGGTCGGGATGGTGCTGCGCGCAGGCATGCAACGCTTCGCGCCCGTCGCCGGCTTCGGCGACCAGTTCGATGCCTGGTTGCTCGGCGAGCAGATCGCGCAGGCGTTCGCGCGCGAGCGGTTCGTCGTCGGCGATGAGCACTCTCACGAGCGACCTCCTGGTGGAAGCGGAACTCGAAGCTCGGCCAGATAGTAGCCCTCGTGCCAACGTCCGGTCACGCGTGCGCGCGGGCCGAATGCATAGGCCAGGCGCCCCGCGATGCTGCGCTGGGCGTGCCCGCTCCCGGCCCGGCCTCCCAGGAGCTCGGCATCGCGCTCGCGGGGTGGAGGGGCGGGGTTGTGCACGGCCAGGTGCAGGTACTCGACGTCGGTCGACAGCTCGATATCGATCGTTCCCCCTGAGGGCAAACGCGAGATGCCGTGCAAAACGGCATTCTCGACCAGAGGCTGGAGCACGAGCCGCGGCAGGGGCAGGGCCCAGGGCAAGGGTTCGGGCCTGCGCCAGCGCACGTGCAGGCGCTCGCCCAGGCGCAGTTGTTCGATGGACAGGTAGCGCTCGGCGAGCTCGACCTCCTCGGCCAGGCTCGATTCGCCCTGCCCGGCCCCGAGGGCCGCGCGGAACAGGTCCGACAGGTCCAGCACCGCACGCTCGGCCACGTCCGCGTCCCGGCGGACCAGGCCGGCGATGGTGTTCATGCTGTTGAAAAGGAAGTGCGGCTTGATGCGCGCCTGCAGCGCATCGGCCTCGGCGCGGGCGCTCGCGCGCACCTGCGCCTGCCAGCCATCCACCGCATAGAGGTAGCGCAGGACCACCGCGACGATCAGCGTGGCGATCGCCGCGCTGCCACCGACGAAGCGGTGCATGCGCATGGACTCGGGCACGAAGCCGTAGCCGAGGCCGCGGTCGACCGCATGCACGAGCGCCGCGCCGGTCGCGGAGATCAGGGCCGCCGCGAGCACCGCCAGCGTGCCCCCGACCACCGGCCTGAAGCGCGAAAGATGCTGGCGCGAGACGCACAGGACCACCGACACGGTGAGCGCCAGCCACAGCGCGAACGCGCTGGCGGTGGTGAAGCGCGTGAGCGTCCACTCCGAATCGGCCGAAGGCGCCAGCGCAATCACGCACACCACGAGTTCCGCCACGCCGAGCATGGTGGCCAGCCGCCCGAGGCGGCACAGGTCCGGCAACCAAGGTTCGCCGGGCGCGGGCTCCATGCTCAGCCCGTGGGCCTTGCGTCGAAGATGCGGGAGAACCAGTCGCCGAGGTCGCGGATTTCCTCCGGGCAGACCGCGTGCGGCATGTTGTAGGTCTTCCACGTGACGTCGAAGCCCATCTGCTGCAGCAGGCCGGCGCTCGCAACGCCCGCCTGCACCGGGATCACCGGGTCGGCTTCGCCGTGGGCAAGGAAGATCGGTTGCGACTTGGCCTGCTCGGATGCGATTTCGCGCGCGGCCTCGTGCGCCATCGGCAGGTAGGTCGACAGCGCGACCAGGCCGGCGAGCGGGCGCGTGCGACGCACGCCGGCGGCGAGCGTGATGGCGCCGCCCTGCGAGAAGCCGGCAAGGAAGGTGCGTTCCGGTGGAATGCCGCGGGCATGTTCGCGATCCAGGAGTGCGCCGACCTGCGCGGTCGATACGGCGACGCCTTCGGCATCGGCGCGATTGGCGAGGTCGAAGTCGCGGATGTCGTACCACGCGCGCATGCGCATGCCGGCATTGATCGTCACCGCGCGCACGGGCGCATGCGGGAACACGAAGCGCATCGACGGCCAGCCCGGGCGCACCAGCTCGGGCACGAGTGGCACGAAGTCGTGCCCGTCGGCGCCCAGGCCATGCAGCCAGAGCACGGACCAGCGCGGATCCGGGCCCGTCTCTTCCTCGATGGTTTCGAGCAGGTCGATGGCGTCCATGTCGCTTCCCTCGTGTCGGGGCAGTCTAGAGCAAGCGCGGTCGCGGAAACGTGTCCGGCGCCGGCCGTCCCGCACGTTGGCTCGGAAATGGCGGCGCGTGTCCGGAACGGCGCCGCAGCACGGGAGGACTCGATGGCGGGATCGGCGTTGACGCGGCTGCTCGCGGAGCTCCGTCGCCGGCGTGTCGTGCGCGTGGCCATCGTGTACGCGATCGCCGGCTGGTTGGTGATCCAGGTGGCCGCGACGGTGCTGCCCAGCCTGCGCCTGCCCGAGTGGACGGTCACCCTGGTGGTCGTCCTCGTCGTATTGGGCTTCGTGATCGTGCTGGTAATGGCCTGGATGTTCGATGCCGGGCCGCGCGGGCTCGAGCGCACGCCGCCGTTGCCGCCTGCCGTGGTGGAACCGCCGGCAACCCCGGCACCAGCACCGGCTGCCCTGGCGGCCGCTGCGCCCCCCGCGCCCGCGCCCGTGCCCGAACCCGCTGCCGCAGCCGAGCCGACACCCACGCGCGCGCTGCACACGCCCTCCAATGGCGACGGCCGCCGCACCATCGCGGTGCTGCCCTTCATCAACATGAGCGGCGACACGGAGAACGAATACTTCAGCGACGGCATCGCCGAGGAAATCCTCAACCTGCTCACGCAGCTGCCGCAACTGAAAGTCGCTTCGCGTTCCTCGTCCTTCGCCTACAAAGGCAAGGACGTGAACATCCCCTCCGTCGCGCGCGAACTCGGCGTGACCACATTGCTGGAAGGCAGCGTGCGCAAGGCCGGTGAGCGCGTGCGCATCACCGCGCAGCTGATCGACACCGGCAGCGACTCGCACTTGTGGTCGGAAACCTACGACCGCGAAATGAAGGACGTGTTCGCGATCCAGGACGACATCGCGCACAGCATCGTGAAGGCGCTGCAGGTGACGCTGACGCCGCAGGAGCGTCGCGCGATGCAGTCCGTCGCCACCTCCGATCCGGAGGCCTTCGACTACTACCTGCGCGGCCGCAGCTACATGTATTCGATGGCCCGCCGCGATTACGAACACGCGATCCGCATGTTCGAACAGGCGATCGCGGTGGATTCGAAATACGCACTCGCCTACGCGGGCATGGCCGATGCCTACGCCAACCTCTATCGCTACGCGGAGGCGACGCCGGAAAACGTGGCGCGCGCCAACCGCGCGAGCGAACAGGCCGTCGTGCTCGACCGCGAATCCGCCGAAGCGCACGCCTCGCGCGGCCTGGCCCTGCTGATCAGCGAACGCTACGACGAGGCCGAAGCCGAGTTCGAAACGGCGATCGCCAAGAATCCGAACCTGTTCGACGCCTGGCACTACTACGGCCTGGCCAGTTCGTCGCGCGGTGATTACGAGAAGGCCGTCCGCCTGTACTCGCGCGCGGCGGAAGTGAACCCGAACGACGTGCAAGTCCCGATGTTCCTGGCGATGTCCCTGGCCTCGCTGGGCCGCAAGCAGGACGAAATGCGCGTGCGCCTGGGCGCGCTCGGCACGCTGGAACGCCACGTCAAGCTCAACCCGCACGACACGCGCGCGTTGTACTTCGCGGCGCAGAACCTCTATCGCGTCGGCGAGAACGAGAAGGCACGCGCGATGGCGGAGCAGGCGTTGAAGCAGGCGCAGGACGAACCGGTCGTGCTCTACAACGTCGCGTGCATCTACGTCGGGCAGGGCGATCCGGAACGCGCGATCGATCTGCTCGAGCGCGCCGTCAGCCTGGGCTGGGGCGACCGGGCGTGGATGGAACACGACAGCGACCTGGATCCCTTGCACGGACATCCGCGCTTCATCGCGCTGCTCGAACAGATCCACTGAGGCGCGACGCGCCTTCGAACGGCGCGGACTGCCGTCCCCGTACGAGGGACGACAGCCCGGCCGCGGCGACCCGGACACCGATCGCCATGCCCGGCGGCATCAAACGCGCGTGGACACTGCATGGCCGCACAGGACGGCCGCGACGCTGCCATCGGCGGCATACAGCGTGGTGGTGACGGGACCGGCTGCGACCTTGCCATCGCTGCTCAGCAGGATCTGGCGCTCCACGGTCTGGTAGCCGTCGTAGGCGCCGTCGAGGAACCACTCGAAGCGCAGGCGCATGGTGTAGCGGCCGTTGAGCGGATTGAATTTCCAGGTGCCGAGCGCGTAGCCCCGCTGGCTAAAGCCCGGCAGGCCGCCCGGCGGGGAGCGCGGTGCTTCGATCACGCTGCCCCCGGCGGAGAACTGCAGCGTGTTGCGGACCTGGAAGAACACGACGTCGGAACCGCAGGGACCGATGTCGGCCAGCGTGGTGTACAGGCCGGCGATGCGATTGGCGGGAACGGCGAGTGCGCCGTCGGTCAGGGGATTCGCTGCGTGAACGCTGGTAGCGGTAAACAGCGCGAGGGAGAGGCCCAGGAGGCGGGGAGCGTGCATGGCGGACTCCGGTAACAGGCGCGCCGGGATTGGCGCGGCGGCGACCCTGCGCGTCCGGCGTCCGGAAATTCCATCGAAATCCGCTGAAAGAATCTGAAATCTGGTGAATCCATGCCCGACGCGCCTGCCCGGCACTACCGATTCGAAGGGTACGAACTCGACATCCGGACGCGCGAACTGCGCGATGTCGCGGGCACGGTCGTGCCGTTGACGGCGAAAGCCTTCGACACGCTGCGATTCCTCATCGAGCACCGCGACCGCGTGATGACCAAGGACGAGTTGCTCACGGGCGTGTGGCCGGGGCGCGTGGTCGAAGAGAACAACCTGACCCAGGCCATCGCCGCATTGCGGCGCGCGTTCGGCACGCATGCGGGTGAACATCGGTTCATCGTCACCGTGCCGGGCCAGGGCTATCGCTTCGTCGCCGTGTGCGATACGGCGGATGCGGACGAGGGTGCGCACGCGCAGGCTTCGCTGCCTTGGCGACGTTGGGCGCTGGCGGCCGTTGCCTGCATCGCGCTTGCTGCAGGCGCATGGTGGGCGCTGCGCGGGCGCGCACCGACCGTGCCGGCGGCTTCGACGGAGGCCACGCTCGCGGTACTGCCCTTCCGCTCGGTGTCGGCCGGGGCGCGCGATGAACTGCTCGAAGACGGCCTGGCCGACACGCTGATCAACCGGATGAGCCGTTCGACGACCTTGCGCGTGCAGTCGCTGGCCTCCAGCCGCCGCTTCGACAACCCGACACAGGATCCCCTCGACGCCGCGCGCCAACTCGGCGCGCGTTACGTCGTCGAAGGGACGGTGCAGCGCGAAGGCGACCGCGTGCGCGTGGGGTCGCGGCTGCTGGATGCGCGCGACGGCCGCGCGGTGTGGTCGAACACGTTCGACGAACGCGCCGATCGCGTGTTCCTGCTGCAGGACCGCGTCGCGGACGCCATGATCTCGGCCCTCGCCTTGCACGAACATGCGCGCTCTGCGCCGAGCCCGTGCGATGGCGCGAACGTCGAGGCGTATCGGGCCTACCTCACCGGTCGCTACCAACTCGACCGCCCTTCGCGCGAACGCATGCGCCAGGCGATCGCCTCCTTTCGTAACGCGATCGACCTGGATCCCACCTGCGCGCGCGCATACGCAGGGACGGCCTATGCCTACCGCACGCTGGTGATGACCGGCGACGCGCAGCCGCGGGCAATCTTCCCGTTGGCGAAGGCCGCCGTCGAACGTGCGCTTGCGATCGACCCGAATCTCGCGGAAGCGTATTCGTCGCAGGGGTTCATCCGCTTCTGGTACGACTGGGACTGGTCGGGGTCGGAGGCGTCGTTCAAACACGCGCTGGCGCTCAATCCCAGCCTCGCCGAAGCCCACCTGGGTTACGCGCACCTGCTGGCGAACATGGGGCGCATGCAGGAATCGGCCGTGCACGCCCGGCAGGCGATGCAACTGGATCCGATGTCGCCCTTGTTCAACACCTTGTCCGCGGCATTCCTCTCCGCCGGCGGCCATGCCGACGAAGCCAAGCGTGCGCTCGCACGGGCGCGGGAGGTCGAACCCGACTTCTGGATCGGCCTGCTCATCAACGCCGACGCGCGCATGCGGGCGGGGGATTCCAAGGGCGCCGTCGCCGACCTGGAACGCGCGCGCGCCTTGTGCGGCGATTGCAGCCAGGTGCAGGCCTCGCTCGGCATCGCCTACGTGCAGGCCGGGCGGCGCGCGGATGCGCAAGCGCTGCTGCGCCACATGGAGGCGCTCGCACGCACCGACTACCTGCCCGCGACGAGCATCGCGGCCGTGCGCAATGCCTTGGGCGATCCGGACGGCGCGCTCGCGTTGCTCGAACGCGCCTGGGCGGACCGCGACGTGCGCATGCCGTTCCTGCGTGCCGACGGCAACTGGGACAACCTGCGCGCGACGCCGCGCTTCGTCGCGATCGTCGAGCGCATGCGCTTTCCACCGGGGGCCGCGAGGACTTTCAGGAATTCCGCGACGCCCGAGATGCGATAGGCCCTGTCGCCAGGTTCTGCGAAGGTCAGCGCGACAGCAGGTACCGATGCAGGTCGGCGACTTCCTCGTCGGTCAGCGCGGAGAAGCGCCTGCGCCCCATGTCGCTCATCAGCCCCGAAGCGCTTTCGGTCCCTGCCGCAGTGAGGCCCGTGCGCATCAGGCGCGCGAACTTGTCCGGGCTGTAGCCCTTCGCGACGATCAGCGGCGGCGTGTGCAGCTCGCCGCCGCCCTGCAGGTCGGGTCCGTGGCATTCAACGCAGGCGGTGTGGGCGATGTGTTCGCCGCGATCGGCGCTGTCGCGCTGCGCGAGCACCTTCGGCGAATCGGGAATGTCACCGGCGATGTCTTCGAGATTGAACTTGCCGGTCAACAACCCGATGCGCGCGAGTGGATACAGGTGCGTCCGTCCGAGTGTCGGATTTTCGCGCCGGGGAACGCTGCGCACGTAGGCGACGAGGTGGCCGACTTCCTGGTCGGTCAGGCGCTGGAAGCCGTCGATGGGCATGCCGACCGCGAGTTGCCCGTCGGCCTTCGCACCGGTGCGGAACAGGCGCAGCCAGGCGCGGTCGTCGTACTTCTCGCGCTCGCGCGTGAGGTTGGGCGCAACGAGCACGAAGACGTTCGGCTCGGAGATGAACTCGTCGCCCGTCAGGTCGTTGGTGTGGCAGCCGCGGCAGCCCATCACGCGCGCCAGGCGCGCCCCTTCCGCCACGTCGCCCTGGCGCAGGCCGACCTGCGGCGAATACGGCGCGACCTTCAGCATCGACTGGGTCTTGAAGTACACGACCCCGAGCGCGAGACCGGCGAGGACGCCGAGGACAAGCAATGTCTTGCCGAGAATGCGAAGCGCGCGACGCATGGCAGGCCCCCTGATCCGTTGCCCTGTCTACGTCGCGCGCGTCGCCGAACGGCCAAGGACCGGGTGCGGCATCCCGGCCCTGGCCCTCCGTGTTACTCGATCATTTCGCCTGCACCGGCTTGAACAGCAGGTCCTGGAAGTCCCAGCTGAAGTCGGCGATCGGCGAGATCGCCTTCATCGTGATCTGGTCCACCTTGCCCTGCGGATCCAGGCCGAAGTTCATGTAGGCCTGTTCGTATTCCGGGTTGTCCCACACCGTGCGGAAGGTGTCGTAACGCATGTGCTCCAGGTGGCCGGTGAGGCCCGGGTTCTGCAGGAAGTTGACGCGCAGCGTGCCCTTCTCGTTGGTGATCGCGATGGGGCCGTACCACGGGTCGGTGTAGCGACCTGCGTAGCTCGCCACCGGCAGCGTCGGCTTGCCCTGCGCGACCGGCGCGTCCTTCGCCGCGGCGTCGAGCGCGGCGATGCCGCCTTGCATGCGCTGGTCGAGGAAGGTGTCGAACGCGGAGATCCAATCGGTCTTCGGCGCACCGAGGTACTGGTCGATCAGCTCGAGCGCCAAGCCGCGCATCACCTGCACATCTTCGGAGTTCATCTGGAAGGCGACGCCGAAGTTGCGATCCGGGAACAGCGCGATGTAGGTGTACACACCGAAGATCGCACCGCCGTGTTCGATCACGCGCTCGCCGCGATAGTCGCGCACGTTCCAGCCGAGCGCATACGAGGAGAACTTCGGCGCGGCTTCGGCCAGCTTGCCCGGCCACTTCGGCGTGGGCATGGTGACGACCGGCGTCCACATCTGCTGCGAGGCGTCCTCGCTGAACACCTTCACCTGCTTGCCGTTGGCATCGGTCCACGTCCCGTGGCCGAGCTGCACCTGCATCCAGTGCGAGAGATCGTTCGCGCTGGAGGACAGGCCACCCGCGGGCGCGCCGTTGTCGCCGAGCGTCTTGCGTTCGTCGAGCACGTGCTGGTCGCCCATGCCGCGCACGCGACCGCTGGTGCGCGCATGCGGCCACGCGCGATTCGGGTTGGCGAAGCGCGCGGACTGTTCGGTGACCGAGCTCGTCATGCCCGCAGGCTTGAGCACCTTTTCTTTGACGAACTTTTCCCAGGTCTGGCCGGTGACTTCCTCGATCAGCTGGCCGGCCACGGAATACAGCACGTTGTCGTAGGCATAGCCGCTGCGGAAGCTCGTCGCCGGCTTGACGTAGCGCAGCGCGCGCACGGTATCGGCGCGGCTGCGGTTGGAGCTGGGGATGAACATCAGGTCGCCCGCGCCCAGGCCCAGGCCGCTGCGGTGCACGAGCAGGTCGCGCACTGTCATCTCGTTGGTCACCCACGGGTCGTACATGCGGAACCACGGGATGTGGTCGATGACCTTGTCGTCCCATTGGATCTTGCCTTCGTCCACGAGCACGGCGAGCGCGGCGGCGGTGATCGCCTTGCCGGTCGAACCGGTCGGGAAGATGGTGTCGGCGTCGACCTTCTCGGGCGAGCCCAGCTTGCGCACGCCGTAGCCGTGCGTGAAGTCGACCTTGCCGTCCTTCACGACCGCGATGGACAGGCCGGGCACGCCGGCGTCACGCATCGCCTGCTCGACGTGCGCGTTGAACTCGGCCGATTGCGCAGATGCACCGCCCGCGACGAGCAGCAGGGCCAGCGCCGTGGCGAGCGAATGGGTAGGACGTCGAGCCATCAACAGTCTCCTCACAAGGAATTTCAAGGATGCGAGGCGGCGAGCTGCCGCGTCGCGTGCTGCCGCAGGCGCCACGCGCCGACGGTGAGCAGCGGAAGGACGTAAACCACCAGGAACAGCCAGGCGAGCGCGCGATACCCGCGCGCGATGAGATCGACCAGGCCGAAGCGCTGCGCGATGAAGATCGAACCCACGAGCAGTGCGCCGGCGATCGCGAAGCGCGCGACGTTCGACAGCTCCGCGTGGCGCCGCGTGCGCCATGCGGCCGCGACGCGCTCGTTCGCCGCATGCACGCAGGCCGTGCCGCTTTCGAGCAGCGCGCTGAAGATCATCAGCTGGAACAGCACATGGAACACCGGCATGTCGAGCTGCCGCAGCATGAAGTCCGACGGCAGCGCTTCCGCGCCGATGCTCGGATACCAGGCCACCATGCACACGAAGAACAGCAGTCCCGGCAACATCGCCAGCGGGCCAGCGAGCACGCCGGCCACCACCGCGTCGCGGCGCGTGAGGAAGTGCCGTGCCAGCGGCAGGATCATCACGGCGCCGACGATGTTGTAGCCCGCGTAGGTCAGGCCACCCGACAACCAGCCGTCGGTGGACACGGGCGTGGCGAACTGCGTCGTGGCCTGGTGGCCGAAGGACGCGAGCACGAACACGAAGAACAGCACGTACACGCCGTAGAGGAAGAACGACACCCACTTGAACAGGCGTTCCACCGAATGATTGCCGTACGCGGTGAACGCACCGATGCCAGCCATCAGCGCCAGCGTGCCGACCAGCTTCGGCAAACCGAACACCGCCTCGCCGATCGCCCCCGCCGCGGCGCCGAACACCGCGAGGATGAGCACCATGAACACCAGGTAGGCGAGTTCGAACACGAAGGCGAACGGACCGAGCAGCGTGGCGAAGAAGCTGCGGTAGTCGAAGCTCCGCGTCGCATGCGCGAGCGCGAACGTGAGTGCGCACAATACGCTCCAGGCGATCATCGCAACGAGGATCGCCATGACGCCGCCCTGCGGCCCGCTCGGGATGAAGTACTCGGCGAGCTCGCGCCCGGTCGCGTATCCGCCACCGATCACGGCTGCCTTGAACGCCAGGCCCGGAAGGATCCAGCGTTGGAAGCGCGTGCTCATGCGAGGCACGCGTCCACGAGGCGATCGAAGGCTTCACCGCCACGCATCGGATCGGCCACCGGCAGTCCGATGCGTTCGCTTTCCGCGGCGATGACGCGCGCCGCTTCTGCAGCGTCCAGTTTCGCGGTGTTGAAGCTCACCCCCGCGCAGCGGATGCGCGGATTGGTGCGCGATCCCAGGCGCAGGGACAGCTCGATGATTTCGCGCACGCCGGGCACCTTGAACTCCGGATGGCCGAGCACGCGCTCGCGGCCGGGTTCATGGCACACCACGATCACGTCGGGCTGGCTGCCGTGCAGCAAGGCGAGCGAGACGCCTGCGTACGCGGGATGCATCAGCGAGCCCTGCCCTTCGATGATGTCCCAATGGCTGGGTGCCGCATCGGGCGAGAGGATCTCGGCGGCGCCCGCCGCGAAATCCGCGACGACCGCATCCATCGGAATGCCGCCACCGGCGATGAGGATGCCGGTCTGTCCCGTCGCGCGGAACGTGGCGTCGTGCGAGCGCTTGTGGAAGGCGTTCGTCAGTGCGAGCGCCGTGTACTTCTTGCCGAGTGCGCAATCGGTGCCGAGCGTGAGCAGGCGGCGGCCGGTGCGCGGGCGTCCGGTGGCGATCGGAATGCGCGCAGGCGGTTCGCGGACATCGATCAGGCGACGTCCGAGCTGTGCGGCGACATCGCGCAGTTCGGGAATGTCGCGCAAGCGCATGTGCATGCCGCCGATGAGGTCCAGGCCTGCGTGCATGGCGTCGACCAGCGCGGCGACCCAGGCAGGCGGGATGAAGCCGCCCGCGTTGGCGACGCCGATCACCAGCGCACGCGCGCCTGCGGCGTGTGCTTGCGCGGGCGTCAGGAAAGGCAGTCCCGTGGTGACGGTCGCGCCCGGGCAGGAGAACTCACCCGTGCAGCGCTGCGGCGCCCAATCGCGAAGGCCGAACGCGGTCTTCGCATAGCCGGGCTCGGTGGTATCGCCCAGGAACAGCAGGTAGGGGTGCGGCAGTGAAACGTCGTACATAAAAAGGGTCTGCCGGAAATTCGGGGCGAGGGAACCCACGGGCGGCGCGTTGGCGCCGCCCGTGGTCCTTGCGTTGGATCAGAAGCGATAGTCGACTTCGAAGCCGAACATGCGCGGCTGGATCGGCGTCGCGGACGTGTGGTGCGTCACGCCCGTGATCGCGCTGGTCGTGTCGTTCATCGTCGAATACGCCTTCTCGTCCGTCGCATTCTTGATGTACGTGCGCAGCGACCAGTGCTCGTTGGAGAACGAGGCGTACAGATCCAGCACGTTGTAGCTGCCGATCACCAGCGGTTCGGTGATGTCGGTCTGCAGCGGCACGAACGGATCGACGAGGCTGATCACCTGGCGGTTGGTCGTGGCGTTGGTGCGGTCGTCGACCCAGCGGAAGCCGCCGCCGACGTCCAGGCCCCAACCATTGGCCACCGGGTAGTAGTAGTCGGCGGTGAACGACCAGGTCAGGTCCGGCACGTAGGGCATGCGATCGCCCTTCAGGCCGGTGTTGACGTCGACGCGGATGTCACCGAGGCCCGGGATGTTGCCGGCCGGGTTGACCGTGATCGTCGGGAAGTCTTCGTCGATGTTCGCGTCGTTGTAGGCGCCGTTGAAGCCGAGCGTCAGGGCATTGGTCGGGCGCACCTGCAGCGAGAGTTCGAGGCCGCGACTGGTGGCCTTGCCGCCGTTGACCAGGCCGCTGATGCCGTTGACCCGCGAGGCGACCTGGATGTCCTTCCAGTCGATCTGGTAACCGACGAGGTCGAACAGGACGCGGTTGTCCATCCACGCGGACTTCAGGCCGAGCTCGTAGCTGGTCAGCGTGGAGGAATCGACCTGCGAGGGCAGGCCCGGCGCGACGATGTTCGGGCCGCCCGGCTGGTAGCCGGTCGAGGCCTTCGCATACGCCATCATGTTCTCGTTGATCTGGAACTGCGGCGTGATGCTCCAGGTCACCACGTCTTCGCTCGAGGTGTTGGGGCTGTGGCCGGGCGTGAGGCCGATGAACGAACCGTAGATGACGTCCTGCGAGAAGTCCTGGTCGTTGCGCGACCAGCGCAGGCCGCCGCCGAGCTTGAACCAGTCGTTGAACTTGTACGCGCCGTTCGCGAAGACGGCCGTTTCCTTGTAGGTGGTCGGAATCGAGAGTTCACCCAGCGTGCCGATCAGGCCGTCCCACGGGGCCGGCAGCGGCGAACCGTCGAACTGCGTCAGCGGGATCAGCTGGTGGTTCTTGCCGTCCTCGTCCGAGTAGAACGCACCGACAAGCCATTCGAAGGGCTGTCCCGACTTCGACTGCAGGCGGAATTCCTGCGTGAACTGCGTCAGGTCGAGGGTGTAGTCGAGCCAGGCCTTGCCGGCCTGCAGGCGCGGGTCGAGGCCCGCGAGCGCCAGCGGGAATTCGCCGTACGAGAAGGTCAGGTCGCTGCGCGTGAGCGTGTGCGTGTCGGTATAGCTCGTCGCCGAGACGAAGTCGGCGAAGCCGGCGTCCCAGTTCACGGTCAGCGCGTAGTTGTCGAGATCCTTCTTGAACACCTCATCGACCGCGACGTAGTTGCTCAGGCCCGCGATGCGGCCGTGCGACACCGGATCCAGCGCGACCGTCGCATTGTTGTCGCTGTCGATCTTCTGCTGCATGGCGGTGAACGTCACGTCGGCCGATTCACCCTGCCAACGCAGCGATGCACGCGCGCTGGTCTGGTCGCCGTTGTTGATGTCCTCGCGACCGTCGTACAGGTTGTCGATGTAGCCGGCGATCTTGTTGCGGGCGTAGCTGGCACGCAGGGCGAGCACGTCCTGCTTCAGCGGCACGTTGGCGCCGAGGCGGTAGCTGTTGCCCCAACCGTTTGCGCTGTCGGTGCTCGAGTAGCCGCCACCGATGCGGTATTCGGCCTGCGTCGGGTCGGGCTTCTTCATCGTGTACTTGATCAGGCCGCCCATCGCGCCGGCGCCGTACAGCGTGCCCTGCGGGCCGCGCAGCACTTCGATGCTTTCCACGTCGTAGGGCAGCAGGTCGAGCTGGTACAGCGTCGCCTGCTGGTACAGGCTGTTGGAACCGACCGGCGTTTCATCGACGTAGGTGCCCACCGTCGATCCGGGCGAGAGCGCCGCGATACCGCGCATGGAGACCTGCACCTGGCCGGGCGTGCCCGACGACTGGATCGCCAGGCCCGGCACGTAGTTCGCGTAGTCGGTCATCTGCGTGGCGTTGATGTTCTCCAGCTGCTGGTCGCTGATCTTGGTGATCGCCACGGCGACTTCGCGGATGTTCTCTTCGCGCTTGTTCGCGGTGACGGTGACCGTGTCGAGCTCCTGCGCCTTCTTTGCCGGGTCCGCTGCGGCGGGACCGTCGGCGGCGGCGGCCGGTGCGACCTCCTGCGCCAGCGCGGATCCGGCCATGCCCAGCGCCAGCGTGAAAGCGATCGCAGTGGACAGCGAACGACGACGGACGGCCGGCGACTGTTCGCGCTTGTGGTGCTTGTGCATTCCCCTCTCCCCAAAGGTATTGCGGTCGATTTAGGTATCCCCGTCAGGATAGAAACATCCTGATCGGAAAATTGTCAATCCATTTCAGGCTTGTTTCTCTTGCCAGTCGTCGGGTCGCACACCGTCGGCAGGTGCCTCCGCGCGTGCCACCGCCGGGTCGACCAGGCGCAGCAGCGTGCCGGCGACGACCGCCACGCCTCCCATGGCACCAAAGAACGCCGCGTGGCCCATCGCGCTCCACAAGGTGCCGAGCGCGCCGGCGAACAGGTTTCCGCTGAAGGACGCCAAGTACCAGGCGGCGATCGTGGTCGCGGCGTGGCGCGCGGGCGCCAGGCGTGCGAACAGGCTGAGCCCGATGGGCAGCACGAACAGTTCGCCGATGGTGAACACCAGGAAGAACAGCGCGAGCCACAACCAGTGCGCGTGGCCCGTGCCACCGGTGGCATTCGACGTCGCGTCGACGAAGGCGAGCATCAGGAACGCGGCGGCGACGGTGAACGCGCCCATCGACATCTTCTTCGCAGGCGACATCTCGCGACCCCGACCGGCCTGCTTCGTCCAGAGCGCGACGAGCAAGGGCGTGAGGAAGATGACGAGCAACGGATTGAGCGACTGGAACCACGTCATCGGGATCGTGAAGCTGCCGAGCGTGCGATCCAGGCCGACGTCCGCCCACAGCGCGATCGTGTTGCCGGTCTGTTCGTAGGCACCGCGGAACACGGTGACGCACAGGAAGATCGCGAACAGCGTGAGCACGCGTTGCCGCATCGCGGCGCGCGGCAAGGCCGGCGTCGCATCGGGCACCACGTCGCGCACGCGCGGGCGCTCCGGCGGCAACCAGCGCGCGCCGAGCGTGTAGATCGCAAGGCCCGCGAGCATGCCGACACCCGCGGCGCCGAAACCCCAGTGCCAGCCGTACAACTCGCCGAGCGTGCCGCACACCAGCGGCGCGAGCAGGCCGCCGACGTTGATGCCCACGTAGTAGAAGTTGTACGCCGAGCCGCGGCGCGGATCGTCCTTCGCGTACAGGTCGTCGATCTGGCTGGGCAGGCTGGGCAGGAACAGGCCGTTGCCCAGCGCGATCGCCGCGAGCGCGAAATACAGCAGCGATTCGGAGGCCATCAGGAAATGGCCGAAGGACATGATCGCCGCGCCGATGATCACCGAGCGCTTGCGCCCCAGCCAACGGTCGGAGACCACGCCACCCAGGATCGGCGTGAAGTAGAACGTCGCGATGTACACGCCGTAGACCAGCGACGCGTGCTGCTGCCCGAAGTGCAGCTGCTTCGTCATGTAATAGACGAGCAGCGTGCGCATGCCGTAGTAGGAGAAGATCTCCCACATCTGCGTCAGGAACAGGATCGCCAGGCCCGGCGGTTGCTTCAGCCAGGACCCCGCGAGCGCGCGTGGTGCGGCGAGCACGTTCACGCGTCCACGTCCGGCGAGCCCCACACGTTCGGCGGGCAGTCGACATGGCCGTCGGCGTACACGACGCCCGGCGTGCGGTCCTTCTCCAGGAACACCGGGCCGTCGAGGTCCACGATGTCGCAGAACTGGCCGAGGATGAACGCCGGCGCCATCGCCAGGCTCGTGCCGACCATGTTGCCGACCATCACGCGCTTGCCGAGTTCGCGCGCGCGCTTGGCCATCATCAGGCCTTCGGTGAGGCCGCCGCACTTGTCGAGCTTGATGTTGACGACGTCGAACCAGTGCGCGCGTTCTTCGAGTTCTTCCAGGTGCAGGATGCTTTCGTCGGCCGCGATCGGCACGACGTGGTCCACGCCGTCGAGATCGGACTCGAAGCCGCGGCGGCACGGTTGCTCGAGCAAGGACACGTTGTTCTCGACGAGCGCCGGCAGCAGCTTCGCCAACGTGTCGGGCACGTAGCCCTGGTTGGCGTCCACGCCGATCCACACGTCGGGCCGCATTTCGCGCACCGCGTGCAGGCGTGCGATGTCGAGGTCGGCTTCGCCGGTGAGCTTGAGCTTGATCGCGCGTGCATGGGTGTAGTCGCGCGCCTTCTGCGCCATGACCCAGGGCTCGTCGGCGCCGACAGTGAACGTGGTCAGCAGCGGATGCGGCTTCTGCATGTCGGCCAGCTGCCACGCGGGCACGCCGGCCAGGCGCGCTTCGATTTCCCACAACGCGCAGTCGATCGCGTTGCGAGCGCCGCCGGGCGGCAGGATCCCGCGCAATTCTTCGCGGCTCACGCCAGCTTCGATGCGTTCGCGCAGGCCTTCGATGGTGCGCAGCATGTCGTCGGGCGCATCGCGGTTGTAGTACACGCCGGCGGCTTCGCCGCGGCCCACGCACAGGCCATTGCGGAGCGTGACCAGCGTGACGGGTGAGACTTCGAACACGTGGCCGGAGATGCGGAACGGAGCGGAAAGGCGCAGCAGCTCATTCCGCACCGCGAGTTCGACTCGGTGGGTCTGGATCACTTGGAGGAATTCCCGGTAGCTCGCGCGCGGCGGCGGCATTGCGCCGCCGCGCGGAGGGATGGATCAGTAGTTCGCGGAGAAGCCCACGACGTGGTTGGCGAACCCGATGAACAGCAGCGACAGGAACGCGGCGACGAGCACGATGCTCCACAGCTTGGCCCACCACGAGCGGCCACTGCGCAGCACGGTCCAGGCATTCCACAGCGAGACCAGCGCACCGATCGGCAACACGATGCTGGCGAAGCCGCGGGCCAGGATCACCCACTTGTCGAAGCTCGGGCCCATCATGTCCAGGTCGGACATCATCGCCAGCACCATGCCGATGATGCCTGCCATCGACAGGAACACGAGCAGCGAGGCGAGGCGGATGCGGCGATGCGACTTCGCATCGGCACCGGTGAGCGCGTAACGCACGCCGTAGTGGCGGCGCACCATCGCCGAGACCGGCCAGGCCAGCACGGTCAGCAGCAGCGCGACGAGGCTGCCGAACAGCATCGTGCCGAACACGAGCGGCGTCTGCCACAGCGCATCGCGCTGGAACACCATGATCGCGGCGAGCGGTTCGGCGCTGAAGCGCGTGACCTTGCCGTCGACGACGTCGGCGGCCAGGCGATCGCCGCTGTTGGTGTCCTGCCACACGTACGGGCTGATTTCGCGCCACTTCTTCGGCGCACCGCTGTAGCCGGCGAGCATCGGCACGCTGATGGTGCCGTCTTCGTTCGCGATCACCTTGGTCGAGCCGAGCGCGTAGACCAGCGACATGAAGTTGGACGCGGCGCGGCGGCTGCTGGCGTAGGAACCGGCGATCTGCGCGGCATGCTGCTTCGCGGTCGCGGCGTCGACGCCGGTGCCGGTCGGCACCGGGCCGGGCAGGTAGCGATTGACGAAACCGGTGACCAGGCCGTCGCGGATCAGGCGGGCGCTGCCGTCCTTGCCGGAACTGTTCGTCGACACATAGATGCCGATGCCGTCGTCGAGGAACAGCTGCAGGTCGCTGTGGAAGTACACGGTGTCGCCACCATGCGCGATCGCCTTGTGGCCGTTCGCGGTGGTTTCGTAGAAGCCGAGCTCCATGCCGTTGAGCGGGCCGATCGACTTCGACGAGGTGCCGTGCATTTCACGCGCGGTGTCTTCGCGCAGGATGCGCTTGTCGCCGAACGCGCCGTTGGCCAGGTGGGCGATCATGAACTTGCCCATGTCCGAGCCCGTCGAAGCGAGGCTGCCGGCCGGTGCAAGGTTGATGTACTCGTAACCCTGTGCCTTGCCGTCGGACGCGGACTTGTAGCCCTTCGACACCATCGGCACCAGGTCCTTGCGCAGCGGCTGGCTGAAGCTGGAGTGCTCCATGCCGAGCGGCTGGAAGATGTGCTGGTCGATGTACTGGTCGAACGGCTGGCCCGACACGCGCTGCACGATGTAACCGGCAACGGCGGTGGCGTAGTTCGAGTAGGCCGGCGTGGTGCCCGGTGCATACACGCGCTCGGGCACCCAGTGCTTGAGCGTGGCGTCGAGCGGCAGGATCGCGCTTTCCTTCTCGGCGATCAGGCCACGCACCGCCTCTTCCATACCCGAGGTGTGGGTCATGATGTTGCGCAGCGTGACGGGCTTGCCTTCGTACGGCGGGATCGTGAAGTCGAGGTACTTGTTCACGTCTTCGTCGAGGTTGAGCTTGCCTTCCTCGACGAGCTGCATCACCGCGGTCCAGGTGAACAGCTTGGAGATCGAACCCGGGCGGAACAGGGTCTTTTCAGGATCGACCGGCGTGCGCTTTTCCAGGTCGGAGAAGCCGTAGCCCTTTTCGAGCAGCACCTTGCCGTCCTTCACGACGACGACGACGGAACCGGCGACGTCGGTCTGTTCCAGGGCGTAAGGCATGAAGCCGTCGAGCCAGGCTTCCAGGTCCGGTGCCGTCAGGCGGTCGGTCGGGCCGGGCATCGCATCCGGCGGCGGCGGTGCAGCGGACGTCGCGGGCGCCAGCGCCTGCGCGGCGGGGTGCACTTCGGCGGCCGGCTGCTGCGCGTAGGCGACGGGCAAGGTGAGCCCCAGTGCCAGGAGTGCGGTGAACAGCGGACCTCGTTTGAACAATGGCATTGCTTCCCCTCCCAAGGGTGACAACTGGACGTGGCGCCCCCGCGCCATGCGACCGTTTATGAGAATAAAGAGCCTGATCGGAAAATTGTCAACCTACTTTGGTCACTATCACCTAAAATCTGGACTTGGCGATCCGTCCCGACCACCCCCAAGATGAGGGGGAAGGCGCGGGTCCCAGGTTCCCTTGGAGCATCGAAACGGCATGACACCGCAGCAGCACCCGACCATCGGCAGCCTCCTCCGGGCGCTGCGCACCCGGAACGACTGGACGCTCAAGGAAATGAGCCAACGCTGCGGGATTCCCCTGTCCACGCTCTCCAAGGTGGAGAACGACCGGCTCAGCCTCACCTACGACAAGCTGCTGCTGATCAGCCAGCGGCTGAACATCCGCATGTCGGAGCTGTTCGCCGAGAACGACCAGAGCGCGCCGGAGCCGGCGGTCACCGCCCGCCGCAGCATCGGCAAGATCGACGACGCGGTGCGCGTGACCACGCCGAACTACGACTACTTCTATCTGTGCCCCGAATTGCGCCGCAAGCGCATGATCCCGGTGCTCACGCGCGTGCGCGCCAAGACGATCGAGGAGTTCGGCGAACTGGTGCGCCATTCGGGCGAGGAATACATCCACGTGCTCGAAGGCCGCGCGGAAGTGCACACCGAGTTCTACGATCCCATCGTGCTCGAGGCCGGCGAGTCGGTGTACATCGATTCCAACATGGGCCACGCGTACATCGCCGCGGAAGGCTGCGAGGAAGTCCTGTTGCTCGGCGTGTGCTCGAGCGCGGACGAACAGCTGATGGAATCGCTGCTGCACATCCACGACGAAGGCGCGAAGCTCGTCGCCGTGAAGTGATCGCGCCGCGTCAGCGGACGTACTGCACGCCGAGGTAGAACACGAGCCGTTGCCGGTCCGTGCCCGTCACGTCGCTGCCGATCGATGCGAGCAGCTTCAGCGTGGGCGTGAGCGGCGTGCGTCCGCCGATGTTCAAGGTGGTGCGCGTGCTGTCGCCGTCGGTGCGCTCCGACACGATTTCGCCCAGGCATTCCGAGGCTGCGAAGCAGTCGTGCTCGACGAATGCGCCCAGCTGCCATGCGTCGGGCTCGGAAGAGACGAAGTGGCGGGCGACTTCCACGCCGCCCGAGAGGCCACCGAAATCGTGCGCGACCTGCAGCGGGAGCGCGTACTCCGCGTGTTCGGAAGCGAGTCCGCGCCGACGTGCGGATGCCGACCAGCCTTTGACCCACATCGGCTGGATCGCCATCGCAATGCCGTCCGTGTCGTCGTCGAGGAAGCGCCAGCGCGCGGCGAGTTCGACATCGCCCCACCCCGATTGCCACGGGCCTGCGTCGGCACGCGCGTGTTCCCAGGCGCCCTGCACCGAGAGCTGCACGTGTTCGCCGACGCCGAGGTTGACGTCGAGGTCCGGCGCGGCGATCGCCCATGCGTCGTGCGTGCGCCCGCCGGTGATGGCCGTGTTGATTTCCCAGGTGCCGGGGCCCGGCGTGTCCGGATCGTTGGTGATCATCGGCGGGCCGGCCTGCGCGTGCGCGTGCTGTGTCCACGCCGAGGCACACAGGAGGGCGGCGATGACGATGCGGCGATCCATGCGTCAGCGCGAGAGGTGCTTCGGCACTTTGGTTTGCAGCAGGCGCACCAGCGTCGGATCCATGTAGTCGTAGTCGTCCGGGATGTCCAGGCACACCACGCGCGCGTTGCGCAGATGCGCGCGGAAGCGCGTCGACAGCTTCGTGCGATGCATGTCTTCCATGACGAAGACCAGGTCCGCCCACGCCAGCAGTTCGGGCGTCAGCGGATTGTCCGCATCGTGGTCGACGCCCGCGGACGCGGTTTCGATTCCGGGCCAATCGGCGAACACCTGTTCGGCCGTCGGGCTGCGCAGGCGGTTGCGGCTGCAGAGGAACAGGACGTGCTTCAAGCGGATTTCGCCGTGGGATCGCCGAGCGACCGATTGAGTTCGATCGCCGATGCGACCAGTCGCTTCGCCAACGCGGCGCTGATCTTGTCCGACTCCCTGAGCTCGATCGTCGCCAGTTCGTACTTGCCGTTGCCCTTCAGTCGCGCGTCGAGTTCGCGCAAGCGCTTGCCGCGCCAGAAACCGAACAGCACGCGATGGTCTTCGGCGCGGATCAGCAGCACCGGGCCGTTGCTGAAGTAGACCAGGTGGCCCCACTTGATGCGTTCGTCCGTCGCGCCGGCGGAGCGCGTGGCTTTGCGGAGGAATTCGACGAGGGTCTTGCGCCAGCCGTCGAGGGCGGCGACGTAGGCGTCGGGGGATTCGGCTGGAACTGCTTTCTTCATCGCCATGCGCGCACCTCGAAGGCATGGGCCCACCAGGACTCGAACCTGGAACCAAAGGATTATGAGTCCTCTGCTCTAACCATTGAGCTATAGGCCCGTTGCGCGCGCAGTGTACTCAAGCCGCCGGGCTCGAAGGGCGGCCGCGGAATTGCTTACCATGCAGCTTGTTCGCCGGGGAGGGTGTTCGTGGAAAGCAAAGAGAAATCGAACGTGTTCTGGCCGAAGATCGACGATCTGGAATCGGCCATCAACGCAGAGAGGCTGGGGTCGTGGGCGGCCTTCGCGGTCGCCGCCATCACGGTCGTGTTCACGACGATCGTCGTGTACGCCGGCGAGGAGATCGGCGGCATCGGCCCGTATGCGTACGTGGACGCGGTCATGTTCGCCGTGATCGGCTGGCGCATTCGCCGCCACTCGCGTGGATTCGCGGTGGCCGGGCTCGCGCTCTGGATCGTTGAAAAGGGATACCAGATCGCCATGACGGACGCAGCGAAGTCGGGCGCCATCATGGGCATCCTGCTCCTGTTGATGTTCATCTCCGGCGTGCGCGGAACGTTCGCGTACCACCGCTTCAAGTCGGAAACGCCGGCCGTCATGCAGGGCTGAAGCCGCCGCGTCGAAGCCCCGCGCAAGCGGGGCTTTTTTGTTGCCTAGAACTTCGCGCCCACCGGAAAGTAACGCCAGCTCCCCACCGGCATCTTCCCCAGCGATTCGCGGCCGATGCGAATGCGCCGGATCGCGACCACGCCCAGGCCCACCTGCGCGCACATGTCGCGCAGTTGTCCCGGCTGCGCGCCCTTGATCGCGAAGCGGAGGCGGATCTCGTTCTGCCAGCTCACCTTGCAGGGCGGGATCTCGCGGCCGCGATACTGCAGGCCATGGTTGAGGCGCTGCAGGCCCCACGGGCCCATCTCGCCGGACACTTCGACGATGTACTCGTGCTCGATGCTGTCGGCGTCTTCGGTGAGGCGACGCCACGCACGGCCGTCCTGCGTCAGCACCATCATGCCGCTGTCTTCGCGGTCAAGCGGGACGAGCGGCGTCAGGCGCACGAAGTGACGGTCGATCGATTCGATGCCCGAGGTGTCGCCCTCCCAGCGCGCGTCGGGCGTGACGAGGGACCGGGCCGGCTTGCTGCCCGAGATCGCGTCGAAACCGACGGGCTTGTGCAACACGATGGTGGCCGGTTCGTCGGCTGGGGGGCGCGCGGGATCCTGCATGCGGGCAGTGTAGGCGCCCGCGCGGGAAAAGCCCCGTGCTTGACCCAGATCAGGGAGCCCGGCCGAGGCCCGGCGCAATCTGCACGCGTACCAAGCCCCTTTGGTCCATCGGAGCCTCGCCATGAAAGTGCGCCATCTCGTCCTCGTCGCCGCCGTGTTCGCCGCGTTGGTCGCCACTTGGGTGATCGCCCACGGCCCCACCGCCACGCAACCTGCCGCGCCGGCCCAGGTCGCCCGGGCGTTCGGGATCTAAGACAAAAAAAAGCCCCGCGATCGCGGGGCTTTTTTTCGTGTTGCTTCGTTCCGTCAGTCGATGTCGAGGAACGAGCGCAGCTGCTCGCTGCGGCTCGGATGGCGCAGCTTGCGCAGCGCCTTCGCTTCGATCTGGCGGATGCGCTCGCGGGTGACGTCGAACTGCTTGCCGACTTCCTCGAGGGTGTGGTCGGTGTTCATGTCGATGCCGAAGCGCATGCGCAACACCTTCGCTTCGCGCGGCGTGAGGCCGGCGAGGACGTCGCGGACGGTTTCCGACAGGTTGATGTTGGTCGTGGACTCGATCGGGGACTCGACGTTCGTGTCCTCGATGAAATCGCCGAGGTGCGAATCCTCGTCGTCGCCGATCGGCGTCTCCATCGAGATCGGTTCCTTGGCGATCTTCATCACCTTCCGGATCTTGTCTTCCGGCATGTCCATTTCCTTGGCCAGTTCTTCCGGCGTGGCCTCGCGGCCGAACTGCTGGAGCATCTGGCGGGAAATGCGGTTGAGCTTGTTGATCGTCTCGATCATGTGCACCGGGATGCGGATGGTGCGCGCCTGGTCGGCGATCGAACGCGTGATGGCCTGGCGGATCCACCAGGTGGCATACGTGGAGAACTTGTAACCACGGCGGTATTCGAACTTGTCCACCGCCTTCATCAGGCCGATGTTGCCTTCCTGGATCAGGTCGAGGAACTGCAGGCCGCGGTTGGTGTACTTCTTGGCGATGGAGATCACGAGGCGCAGGTTGGCCTCGACCATTTCCTTCTTCGCCTTGCGCGCCTTCGCCTCGCCATAGGCCATGGCGCGGCTGATGTCCTTGATGTCGGCCAGCGTGAGGTACAGCGCCTGCTCCACCGCGATGGTGGCTTCCTGCTCGGCGACGATCTGGTCCTTCACGTCGCGCAGGCCCGAAGACCACTTCTGCTTGCGCTTGAGGACGTCGTCGACCCAACCGAGGTTGGTCTGGTTGCCTTCCCACGCGCGCAGGAAATCCTTGCGCGGCATGCGCGCCACGCGCGTGGCGAGGTCGAGGATGCGGCGCTCGTGGTCCTTGATCTCGCCCACGACGTCGCGCAGCTTGCGCACCAGCGTGTCGGTCAGCGGGAGCGGCAGCTTGAGGGTCATGAAGACCTCGGCCATCTCCTCGCGGAGCTTGGCCACGGGCTTCGCGCTCGCGCCGTTCTTGGCGTAGGACTTCTGGAACTTCTGGTAGAGGCTGCCCAGGTTTTCCATGCGGCGGGCCACTTCGAGCGGATCCGGGCCCGTGGGCGCGGCTTCCTCGGTGGCGCCGTCGGCGGCTTCTTCCTCTTCTTCCTCGGCTTCGGCGGCGTTCTCGTCGATTTCGGCGACCGGGATCTCCTCGGCCGGTTCTTCGACGTCGTTGAAGCCGGCGACGATTTCCGCCAGGCGCTTCTTGCCCGCCTTGTGCAGGTCGTATTCCTCCAGCAGCAGCTGGATCGACCACGGGAAGCTCGCCAGTGCCGAGAGCATCTGGTTGAGGCCTTCCTCGATGCGCTTGGCGATGGCGATCTCGCCTTCGCGCGTGAGCAGTTCGACCGTGCCCATCTCGCGCATGTACATGCGCACCGGGTCGGTCGTGCGGCCGCCTTCGGAGTCGAGCGCGGTCAGCGCAGCGGCGGCTTCTTCGGCCGCGGTGTCGTCGACTTCGCGACCGCCGCCGCTCGCACCGGCGAGCAGCAGGGTTTCGGCATCCGGCGCAACTTCGTGCACCTCGATGCCCATGCCGTTGATCATGCCGATGATGTCTTCGATCTGTTCGGGATCGACGACGTCGTCAGGCAGGTGATCGTTGACTTCGGCGTAGGTCAGGTAACCCTGTTCCAGGCCCTTGCTGATCAACTGCTTGATATCGGACTGGGGGGCCTGGCGTTCGTTGGCCATCTTTTGCGCCACCGTATGAGGGTCTGAGAGAACCCAGCATTATACAGCGCTGGGGATGATGATCTGCCCGCCGATGATGGGGGTCAGGGGCGGAGGAGGAACGTGACTGGCCCGTCATTGACCAGACGAACGGACATATGTGCCCGGAACCGGCCGGTTTCCACCCTTCCCGCATGACGTTGCCGGCAGATATCGACCAGTTTGTTGAATCCGGGTTCAGCCTCCGCGGGGGATGCGGCACTGGTGAAGCTGGCCCGCATGCCCGAGCGAGTGTCGGCCGCGAGCGTGAACTGGCTGACGAGCAGCAACCCGCCCCCGGTGTCCTTGAGCGACAGATTCATCCGGCCCTCCCCGTCCTCGAACACACGGTAGCCGAGCACCCGGTCGGCCAAGCGCGCGATTTGCGCGTCGGTGTCCCCCGGTTCCATGCCGACCAGGGCGAGCAGCCCGGCGTCGATGGCGCCGACGATGGCCCCGTCGACCTCGACGCTGGCTTGGGTGACGCGCTGGATCAGGGCGAGCATGCAGGGCTCCGCGGCCGGGTGCGCCACGCTATCAGGCCGCGACCGCCTTTTCGCAACACGTAAACTCCTGCGCGTGACGGAACTCGCCGCCCGACTCGCCTACCTGATCGCCGCCCTGCTCGCGCGCCTGCCCTGGCCCTGGCTGCGCGGGCTCGCCGATGCGTTCGCGCGCCGTTGGATCGGGCGCAATGGCCGTTCGGTGAAGGTGGTGCGGCGCAACCTCGAACTCGCCTACCCCGACCTGCTGCCCGCACAACGCGAGTCGCTCGTCGCGGCGGTGCTGCGCACGACGGCGCGCCAGGGCATGGAGACGCTGCGCTTCTGGACGCAACCCCATGCGAAGAACCTGGCGCTGTTGCGCGAGTCGCAGGGCGTGGACCTGTTCGACGCCGCGGTCGCCTCGGGCAAGGGCGTCATCGTGGCCGCGCCGCACTACGGCAGTTGGGAACTGCTCAACCAATGGCTGGCGGCGCGCACGCCGCTGGCGATCCTCTACGCACCGCCGGATTCGGACATCGCCGAAGCCTTCCTGCGCCGAGTGCGCGCCGCGCACGGCGATGCGGACCGCGTGACGCAGGTGCGCGCGGAAGGACCCGCGATCCGCGGACTGTTCAAGCTGCTGCAGGGCGGCGGCGTGGCGGGGATCCTGCCGGACCAGCAACCCAAGGCCGGCGACGGCGAGTTTGCCCCGTTCTTCGGCATTCCCGCGCTCACGATGACCTTGCTCTCGCGCCTGGCGCAGCGCACGGGCGCGACCGTGTTGCTGGGGTACTGCGAACGCATCGGCGAAACGCCCGACGGCCCCGCGTTCGCCCTGCGTTTCGAACCCGTCCCCGATGCGGCGGACGGCGTGGCCGCGTTGAACGCGGCGGTCGAGCGCGTCGCGCGCCGCGATCCCGCGCAATACCAGTGGACCTACAAGCGGTGGTCGATCCCCGCCCCGGGCAGCACGCGCGGCAATCCGTACTGGCCGGACTGCTACCCTCAGGGCGCACGACGCATCGCGTCGTCCGACCCGGGGACCCCATGACGGATGCCGTAGCGCAGTTGCCCGATGCACTTCTGCAGTGGCGCCCGCTGCCACCGCGCGCGAAAACGTTGTTCGCGCTCAGCCATGGCGCGGTGGGTTTCGTGTTCGCGATTCCGCTGGTGATCCTGTCGCTCGTGTTCCATGTCGGCCCCGGCTGGCTGATCTCACCGCTGTTGGTCTTCGTCACCACGGGCCTTGGCGCGATGATCGGAATCAAGCGGCATCGCTCGACCGGATGGCGCCTGGACGAGGACGGCTTCGCCTATCGCCGCGGCCGCATGTGGTTCACCGAAACGCGCGTGCCCGCCTCGCGCGTGCAGCACCTGGACCTGCGCCACGGCCCGCTCGAACGTCGATGGAAGCTCGCCACGCTCGTCATCCATACCGCAGGCAGCAAGATGAGCGCCGTGTCGGTGACGGGCCTGGATGCCGAAGACGCCGAGACGCTGCGCGATCGCCTCGCGCGCCAGATCGAAACCGATGACGCCCTCTGAGGCCGCCGACCGCCGCCTGCACCCGTGGTCGTGGGTGTTCGTGCTGCTGCAGCAGATGAAGCAGTACGTGGTTCCGCTGGTGGCGGCGTTCTTCTTCGGCGGCGATCGCAACGAACTGTGGCCGCTGATCGGCGTGGGCGTACTCGCGCTGATCTCGGTGATGCAGTACTTCACCTACCGCTACGCGGTCGGGCGCGACGGACTGACCATCCGCAGCGGTTGGCTGCACCGGCAGCGCCGCGAAATTCCGTACGCGCGCATCCACAACGTGTCGGTCGAACAATCCTTGCTGCATCGCTTCTTCGGCGTGGCGGAACTGCGCTTGGAATCGGCGAGTGGCCGCAAGCCCGAAGCGACCATGCGCGTGTTGAAGCTCGACGATGCGCTCGCGCTCGAACGCCTGGTGCGGCATCGCGGCGCGGCGGAGACGACCTCGACCGATGCGCAAGCGCCCGCGGCCGACGCGCCGCAGGTGCTGCTTGCGATGTCGCCGGGCGAAGTGATGCGCCTCGGGCTGGTGTCCAATCGCGGGATGGTAGTGCTCGCGGCGGCCTACGGTGGCTCCTTCCAGTTCAGTCCCGGGTTGACCGAACGCATTTTCCAGACTTGGGGGTCGCGCGTGTTCGGCTGGGCCGGGGAACATCATTTCGGATCCACCGAGTACGTCCTTGCCGGCATCACGCTCGCGCTCGCGTTCCTCGCGGCGATGCGCCTGTTGTCGATGGGACTCGCGCTGCTGCAGTACTTCGGGTTCACGCTCACCGAGCAGGCCCAGCGCCTGACGGTCGACCGTGGCCTGCTCGCGCGCGTGCGCAGCAGTGCCTCGCGGAGGCGCCTGCAGGCCTGGACGCTGCACGAAGGCCTGATGCACCGACTGCTCAAGCGCCGCAGCCTGCACGTGGACACGGCCGGCGGCGGGGACAGCCAATCGCAGCAGAAGCGTTCCTTGCGCGAACTCGCGCCGATCGCCACGCCCGAACAATGCGACGCGTTGATCGAACACCTGCTGCCGGGCGCCGGGTGGTCGACGCTGCCATGGCGCGGCACGCATCCGCGCAGCGCCTTGCGCGCTTTCCTGCCGAATACGGTCTTCCCGGTGCTGCTGTGCGCGGGATTGTGCTGGCGCTTCGGCTCGATCGGATTGCTCGCGTTGCTGCTGCTGCCGTGGTTCGCGTTCACCGCCTGGCACCATGCGAAGCATGCGCGTTACGCCGTCGACGAACGCCTCGTCGCGGTGCGCGGCGGATGGTGGTCGCGCCATTGGCGCTTCGCGGAAGTGGACAAGTTGCAGGCGGTCCGGCTGTCGCAGGGGCCGCTCGATCGTCGCTGGGGCATGGCCACGTTGTGGCTCGACACCGCAGGCGCGTCGGCGACGGCGCCGTCGCTGCGCATCAATCACTTGCCGGAAGCCGATGCGCGCGTGCTGCTCGATCGGCTCGCGCACACGCTCGCTTCGCGCAAGCTGCGCTGGTAGTCAGGCGCCCGTGCGCGCGAGTTCGAGGAACAACGCCTCGTAGCGCGCATGCATCAGTTCGCGGCCGTGTCGCTCGATCGCCGCGGCGCGCGCGGCGACGGACAGGCCGGTCGCGGTGTCGTCGTCGCGCAGCAGCGTTTCCAGCGCATCGGCGAGCGCGATGTCGTCGTGCTCCGGTACGAGCCGCCCTTCGACACCATCTTCGATCACTTCGCGCACGCCCGGCACGGCGCTGCCCACCACTGCGCAACCGGCCGCCATGCCTTCGAGCATCGCGAGCGGCATGCCTTCGTAGTGTGTGATCAGCGCAGCGATGCGGTGCGTCATCAACAGTTCCGGCACGTTGCGCACGACGCCGAGGAACTGCACCTGGTCCTGGATGCCGAGCAGCCCGGCGAGCTCCTCCAGCGGCCTGCGATGCATCTTCTTGCCGCCGCCGGCGAACAGCACGGGGACGTGCAGGCCACGATCGCGCAGCCGCGCGACCGCACGCAGCAAGGTCGCGTGGTCCTTCTGCCTGGAAAAGCGCGCCACCATCACGATGCCGGGGATGCGGCCGGTGACGGGGTGCGCGTCCGCCGCGTCGAACGGTGTCAGGCGGATGCCGTTCGGGATCGCGATCGTGCGCTCCTCCGGCATGCCCATTTCGAGCAGGCGCAGGCGCACGCCTTCGCTGCAACCGACGATGCGATCGGTGCGCGCGGCGAGCCAGCGCGTCTGCGTCAGTCGCCAGCGCGTGTAGCGCTCACGCGTGTTGTGTTCGACGTGCACCAGGTGCGGCACCTGCGCCAGCAAGCCCGCATAGCGCCCCCACAGGTGTTCGCTGAAGCCGTGCACCACGAGGACGTCGGGCTGGAACTCGCGGCATTCCTTCACCAGCGCGGCGATCGTCGCTGCATGCGACCAACCGGGCACGACATGCACGGGCACGCCGGCCTGCTCGAGTTCGGCGATGCGGGCGGGGTCGGTGCGGCGCTTGCGACGGAGGACGAGCAAGGGTTCGATCTGCGCGCTCTCGACCCCGGCCTGGGTGAGCGCGATCGCCACCTGCGTGGCGCCGCCCGAGAAGCCACCGGTCACGAAATGCAGGACGCGCACGGGGCGTGCGTCGGCGGCGGCGGTGTGGGCGGCGTGCATGGCGCGCAGTCTACCGGCGCCGACGGGCATAATCCCGTGCATGTCGCAGACCCTGCCCTTGTCCGGCGTCGTCATCACCAAGAACGAAGCCGATCGCATCGCGCGCTGCGTGGCATCGATGATGCCCTTGTGCAGCGAAGTGATCGTGCTCGATTCGGGTTCGACCGACGACACCGTCCGCATCGCGCATGGGCTCGGCGCGCGCGTGGAGCACCTCGACTGGCAGGGCTTCGCGTTGCAGAAGAATGCCGCGATCGCGATGGCGCGCGAGAAGTGGGTGTTGCTGCTCGATGCGGACGAATGGCTCGAAGCCCCGGCGCAGCAGGAACTGCGGGCGCTGTTCGACGACGCGAAGGGTGCGCGCCCGGTGGAACAGGCCGATGTCTGGCTGCTGATGCGGCGCACGCATTTCCTCGGCCACGCGCTGCGGGGCGGCAGCTTCGCGCGCGAACCCGTGCATCGCCTGTTCCGCTCGACGCTGCGCCATGGCCTGCGCGCGGTGCACGAATACCTGGATGTCGAAGGACGCGTCGTGCGTCCTTCACGCGTCGTGCTCGAACACGACACTGCGCGCAGCGCGGAAGACTACTGGTCGAAGCTGCAGCGTTACGCCGCGCTCTGGGCCGGCGAACAACGCGCGAAGGGCAAGTCCGCAGGGCCCTTGCGCGGCACGTTCGCCGCGACGGCTTATCTGCTGAAGAACCTGGTGCTGCGCGGCGGCTTCATCGATGGCGCCGCCGGGCTGCGCTTCCACTGGCTGCACGCCCGTTACGCGAAGCGCAAGTACGACCTGCTCGCCTCAGGGGGCTGAGGCACCCCGGCATTCCGGTGCGATCGCGGAGGCATCGAGCAGCCACCAATCGCGGCGGTTCGCCGTGCCCACGCGCACCGCGTGCTCGCGCAGCACGCAGGCGTCCAGCGCGCCATCGAACACGAACAAGCGCCGCGTTTCCGGCGACATCTCCATCCACGAGATGCCGACGCGCAACTGCTCGGCATAGGGCCGCTTGAATCCGAATTCCTCGACGGGTCCCACGGCCTGCAGGAGGTTCTGTTCCTTCCAGCCCACCAGGCCCAGCGTCGCGGTGCCGGCGAGCTCGCGCCCGCGCTCCATCACGCCGCGCGCGGAGTTCTCCGCATCCAGCAACACCGCGGTGCCGGAGAACAGCAGGACCACGAGGAGCGACAAGGCCCAGCCCGCCGCCTTCAACGCGTTGCGGCGGAACCACGCGCACGCAACGAGCATCGCGATGCCCGTGGCCAGCAGCAGCCACCACAGCTTGTCGTCGCCCAGCGGCAAGCCGCGCTCGGCTTCGATGCGCGTTTCGAACCCGGGATTGCCGGTCAGCGCGGCGATGCCCGCGCCCGCGAACACGAGCGCAAGCACCACCACCATCGCCATCAGCAAGCGACGGAACCACGGCGATGCGACGGTCGATTCCAGGTACGGCGCCGCCGCGACCGCCATCATCGGCAGCATCGGCAGGATGTACATGTCGCGCTTGCCCGGGCTCGCACTGAAGAAGGCGAGCACCAGCAGCGACCAGCCGAGCGGCAGCCACACCGCTGCATCGCGCGCGCGCAGCGCCTGCCACCAGCGCGGGAACAACCACGGCAGCGCGAGCGAGAACGGCATCCAGAAACCCGCGATGATCCCGAGGAAGTACCAGGGCGCCTGCGTGTGGTGCCATGCGGCGGTGTAACGCGTGGCGGTCTGGCGGAACAGGAGTTCGTGCAGGTAGGCGCGGTGTTCGGGATCGCCGCTGGTCAGCGCGGTGACGAGCATCGGCACGAACCACAACGCGATCGCGCCGAAGAAAGCGAGCGCGCCTGCACTCCATCGCCATGCGTTGTGCCTGCCGAGGTCCGGCAGGCCGGGCCACTTGCGCCAGCGCATCAGCGCATAAGGAATCAAGGCGAGCAGCGCGAGAAAGCCCACGCCCTTGCTGATCACGCCCAGGCCCGCGGCGAAACACCCGATCCAGTACCAGCGCCAGTCGGGCCCGCGCAGCACGTGGCGCGCGATGCCGTACACGCCGAGCGTGATGAAGCACACCACGGTCGGGTCGATCTGCGCGCGCTTGGCCTGGTACAGGAACTGCGTTGCGGCGAGCACCGCGATGGCGGCCCACAAGCCGGCGCGGTGCGACCACAGGCGGCGCGCGAGGTCGTAGGTCAGCCACAACGTGGCCATCGCGGCGACCAGCGACGGCAGCAGGAACGACCAGGTCCAACTGCGCACGAACACATGCGCCACGCCGAGCAACCAGAAGAACAGGGGTGGCTTGTCCGCATACAACTCGTGGCCGCGGTGCGGGAACAACCAATCGCCGCTGTCCCACATCTGCTTGGCGACGAGCACGAAGCGTGGCTCGTCCGCCGGCCACGGCGCGCGCAGCCCGATGCCCGCGGCGAGCACGAGGAAGGCGATGGCGAAGAACCAGAAGGCTTCGCGGCGGCTGTCCGGGGAGACCTGGCGGTTGTCGATCATGCGGGCCGCACCTTACCTGAAAGCGACTGCAGGCCGCGCTTCACGCCTTGCGCAGGCGCGCGTAGAAAAAGCCGTCCATGTCGTCCTCGCCCGGCAGCCGTTGCCGGCCCGCGCCGCTCGTGCGGCCGTAGTGCTGCGGAAGCGGCTCGGCCGTGGCGTCGGGCGTGCGCGCGAGGAAGGCGTCGACCTGCGCCGCGTTCTCTTCCGACAGGATCGAACAGGTCGCGTAGAGGAGCACGCCACCCGAGGCGAGCGTGCGCCAGCAGGCGTCGAGCAGGCGCGCCTGCGTGGCGGTGAGCGCCGCCAGGTCGGATTCGCGCCGGTGCAGGAGCACGTCGGGCTGCCGACGCACGATGCCGGTGGCCGAACACGGTGCGTCGAGGAGGATCGCGTCGAAGGGCGTGCCGTCCCACCATGCAGCCAGGTCGGCGGCATCGGCGGCGCGCACGGTGGCGTTGCCGCCGTCGACGCCCAAGCGTGCGTGCGTTTCCTGCACGCGGCGCAGGCGCGCGGCGTCGATGTCGAGTGCGAGCAGGCGCAACGCAGGGTCGCGTTCGAGCAGGTGCGCGGACTTGCCGCCGGGCGCCGCGCACGCATCCAGCACGCGCGCACCCGGCGCGGGCGCCAGGGCATCGGCGACGCATTGCGCGCTGCCGTCCTGCACTGACACCAGGCCCTCGTCGAAGCCGGGCAGTTCGTGCACGGGCAGCGGCGTGGCGAGCACGAGGGCATCGCGCAGGCCTTCGGGCGCACCCGTCTCGATGCCTGCTTCGTGCAATTGCGCGCGATAGGCCTCGCGCGCGACGCGCGTGCGATTCACGCGCAGCCACATCGGCGCGGGCGTGGCGCTCGCCTGGAAGATCGCGGCCGCGTCCTGCGGCCAATCGCGCGCGACACGCTTGCGCAACCATTGCGGCCATGCCTGCGCCGCATCGCCTGCAGGCAGCCCTTCGCGCAATGCGCGACGCAGGAGTGCGTTCACCATGCCCGCCTGGTGCGTGCGGCCCATCGTGCGCGCGGCTTCCACCGTCGCGTCGACGGCGGCGTGCGACGACAACTGCATGTCCAGTTGCGCGAAGCCGGCATGCAACAGGGCGCGCAAGGGCGCATCGCGGCGGCCGAGCGGTTTCGCCATCCAGGCCTGCAGCGCAGCGTCGTAACGGGCGCGATTGCGCAAGGCGGTGAACGCGATCGCTTCCAGCAGCGCGCGGTCACGCGGGTCGTTGAAGGTCGGCAAGCGCTGCGCGAGGTCGGCCTTCAGCGATTGGCCGCGATGCACCACCGCGTCGAGCGCCTGCGCGGCGGCGACCCGCAGCGCGACGCCAGGGGGCGCTTTCATGCGCGCGCCTGCAGGTCGCGTCGCGCGTTGAGGTAATCGGCCGCGGTGATCTGCTTGCCGCCGGCGCGTTGCAGGACGCGAATGCGCAGCGCGCCCGCACCGCAGGCGATGTCGAGTCCGTCGCGGCCGACGTTCAATACGGTCCCGGGCGGCGCAAGCTGCGCGGCTTCGATCGCCACCGCGCGATGGATGCGCACGTTCTCGCCCGCGATTTCGCCTTCGGCGATCGGCCACGGATCGAAGGCGCGCACTTTGCGCGCGAGCACATCGGCAGGCTGCGACCAGTCCAGGCGCGCTTCGCTCTTCTCGAGCTTGCGCGCGTAAGTCGCGCCTTCGGCGGGTTGCGGCTGCGGCACCGGGCGCATGCCCGCGCGCAGCAGTCCGAGGCCATCGGCGAGCGTCTGCGCGCCGAGTTGCGCGAGGCGGTCGTGCAGCTGGCCTGCGGTTTCGTCGCGCGCGATGTCCAGGCGTTGCGTGAGCAGCACGGGGCCGGTGTCCAGGCCCTTTTCCATCTGCATCAGGCAGGCGCCGGTCTGTGCATCGCCGGCTTCGATCGCACGCTGGATCGGCGCGGCGCCGCGCCAGCGCGGCAACAGCGAGGCATGCACGTTCCAGCAACCGTACCGCGGGATGTCGAGGATCGATTGCGGGAGCAGCAGGCCGTAGGCGACCACGACCATCAGGTCGGGCTGCAGCGCGCGCAAGGCATCGCGCGCGAGTTCGTCCTTCAGCGATTCGGGTTGCAGCACCGGGAGCCCGCGCTTGAGCGCTTCGAGCTTCACCGGCGATGCGGTCAGCGTGCGACCGCGCCCCGCGGGACGATCGGGCTGGGTGTACACGGCCACGACTTCATTGCGCCCTGCGGCCGCGACGAGCGACGGCACGGCGAATTCCGGCGTGCCGGCGAAAACGATGCGGAGGGCCATCGGGGTCGGCGCGCGGGGCTCAGGCCACGGCCTGGCGGCGCGCCTTCGCGAGCTTCTTGCGCACCATCTCGCGCTTGAGCGGCGAGAGGTAGTCGACGAACAGCTTGCCTTCCAGGTGGTCCATCTCGTGCTGGATGCACACCGCGAGCAGGCCATCCACGCGCAGTTCGAACGGCTGGCCATGGCGGTCGAGCGCGCGCACGAGGATCTCGTTGGCGCGGGTCACGTCCGCGAAGATGTTGGGCACCGACAGGCAGCCTTCCTGGTAGACCTGCTCGCCGGAGCGCTCGAGGATCTCGGGATTGACGAAGACCAGCGGCCGGTTCTTCTCCTCCGTCACGTCAATCACCATGAAGCGTTGGTGGACATCGACCTGGCTCGCGGCCAGCCCGATGCCGGGCGCTTCGTACATGGTCTCGAACATGTCGTCGACCAGGCGCTGGAACGCCGGATCGGCCAGCTGGGCCGGTTCGATGGTCGCGGCCTTGGTGCGCAGGCGCGGGTCGGGGAATTCGAGGATGGGGAGAAGGGCCATGGCTGCAATGAAATGGGGGCGCCTGTCACAGGCGCAAGAAGCGGGTCGATCGACGGTCCCGATTGTAACGCTGCGCGCTTGCAAAGGCCCGCGGAATGTGGGCTATAGTGCCTCGGCTTCAAGGGGAAAAACTCAAGGGGAGCGGGCACATGGCCGCGATGTTTAAGAATCGGCTTCGTACGGTTTTCGCTGTGGCATGCCTGACTGTCGCGACTTACGCGGCCGCCGTGGAAGTGCGCGGCGACCATCCGGACACCTACGTCGTCAAGAAGGGCGACACCCTGTGGGACATCGCGGGCCGCTTCCTCAAGCGCCCGTGGCTCTGGCCGGAAGTCTGGCAGGCCAACCCGCAGATCCAGAATCCGCACCTGATCTACCCGGGTGACGTGATCTCGCTGGCCTACCTCGATCGCGTGGCCGTCCAGCCGGGCGAGCGCGCGGAGGCGCCGATCACCGGCGTGCCGCTGTCCGAGGTGGCCCCGTTCCTCAAGAACATCCGCGCCGTCGACGATTTCCACGACTACCCCTACGTGGTGGGCCTGGAAGACGACCGCCTGCGCAGCGCCTCCGGCCAGGTCGCCTACGTGAAGGGCCTGGAAGGCGTCGCCCCGGGCACCCGCTACGCGGTGGTCCGTCCGACGGTCGAGTACTACCGCGTCGACCGCGTGCAGTGCTGCGACCTGTTCTCGCGGGACGACCTGGACTTCCGCGGCGCCCGCGTCTTCGCCGACTACGAGAACTTCTGGACCTCGGCGGTCACGCCGGACCAGGGCCAGGAACGCCTCGGCTACGAGCTCGCCCAGATCACCACCGGCACGGTCACGCGCGGCGAAGTTGGCGGCATCGAAGCCTCCACCTTCCTCGTGGACGATGAAGGCCGCGAAGTGCGCGTGGGCGATCGCCTCGTCCCGGTCGAAGCGCAGCCCTACGACCTGCAGTTCTTCCCGCATCCGCCGAAGCAGCAGTTCGATTACGGCCGCGCCCGCATCATCGCCGTCGCCGACCAGATGCATTACGGCGGCCCGCACGACGTGGTGGCCATCTCGGTCGGCTCGCGCGAAGGCATCGACAACGGCACCGTGTTCTCCATCTGGCGCGTGGGCAGCGATGTGCCGGACCGCGTGAAGTACGGCATGAACCGCAGCCCGGACCTGTTCCCGGCCGGCTCGCGCGTGCGCCTGCCGGACGAATTCGCCGGCCACGTCATGATCTTCCGCACCTTCGAGAAGGTCAGCTACGGCCTGGTGATGGAAAGCATCAAGCCGAGCCGCGTGGGCTACGAGCTGAAGCATCCGGACGCGCCGTACTGACGGAACCCTGCGGGGTTTCCCGACGCAACACCGCGACGGCGCCCTAGGGCGCCGTCGTCGTTTGCAGGCCACGCTGCTGCGATGGATCTCCTGCAACGTTGGCTTTCGCACGGGCGCCGCCGCGTCCTGCGCATCGGCGAGCCCGACTATCCGGCGCTCCTTCGGCGCATTCCAGATGCGCCGCAGATGCTGTACCTCGACGGCGACGACACGCTGCTCTGGCATCCCCAGATTGCGATCGTCGGCAGCCGGCGCGCGACCGCGGGCGGGCTCGACAACGCGCGCGCCTTCGCCGCCGCACTCGCGCGCGCGGGGTGGTGCGTCACCAGCGGCATGGCGGCGGGCATCGACACCGCCGCCCACCTGGGCGCACTCGACGTGCAAGGCCCCACCGTCGCCGTCCTCGGCTCCGGCATCGATGTGCCGTTTCCGGCGGGCAACGCGCGCACGATGGCGCGCATCGCCGAACACGGCCTGGTGGTCAGCGAATATCCGCCGGACCATCCGACCCAGGCCTTCCAGTTCCCACGGCGCAACCGCATCGTCGCCGCGTTGTCGCTGGGCACGCTCGTAGTCGAGGCGCAGCAGAAATCCGGCGCCCTGATCACCGCGCGCCTGGCCGCGGAAGCAGGGCGCGAGGTGTTCGCCATCCCCGGCTCCATCCACAACCCGATGGCGCGCGGATGCCACCGCCTGCTGCGCGACGGCGCGATGCTGGTCGAATCCCCGGAGGAAATCGTCGCCGCGCTCGCGCCGTTGGCGAACGTACACGCAGACGACTTGCGCATGCGCCTGTCGATCCCCACTTCCCCTCGCGATGCGTTGCAGCAAACGCTCAGCGGCATGGATGCCGATGCCCAGTGCTTGTGGCGCGCACTCGGGCACGACCCCACCCCTATGGAAACACTTGTCACGCGAACCGGATTGACGGCTGCGAAACTTGCCTCCATTCTGCTGGTCATGGAGCTTGAAGGACGTGTGGTGTCACAACACGGCCGATACACCCGCAAGTCATCCTGAACCTCCACAGCGTCGCCCGCGACGCAGGCCGAGGGAAATGAAAGAGAGCATCCTGGACGTCCTGCTGTACCTGTTCGAGCACTACTTCACCAACGACACCGTTCCACCGGTTGGCGACCGCGACACTCTCCAAAACAGCCCGCTCTTTTCCGAACTCACGGAAGCCGGTTTCAGTCCCGCGGAAATCCTCAAGGCCTTCGATTGGCTCGACGCGCTCGCAGAGCAGCGTCCCGAGGCCGCAGCGCCGCGCCTGGGCGGCCCCACCCGCGTCTTCCACGGCCCCGAGCTGGACAAGCTCGATGTCGAAAGCCGCGGCTTCCTGCTGTTCCTCGAACAGCACGGGGTCCTGGACGCACACCAGCGCGAGCTGGTGCTCGACCGCGCCATCGCCCTGGACCAGGACGAACTCGACCTGGACGACCTGAAATGGGTGGTCCTCATGGTCCTGTTCAACCAGCCGGGGTCCGAGGCGGCCTACGCCTGGATGGAGACCCAGATGTTCCTGGACGAGCCCGAGCCGGTGCACTGACGGCTCCCGACGGGGGTCCCAAAAGCGGCACGCGCCGCCGGGCCCCGTTGCGGTCCTGCTTGACACGCCCTGCGGCGGCGTGACACCACTAAAAAAGGAACCGACCCAAGCGCCCGTGGCCCCCGGCCCGGGCGTTGGCCTTTCGGCGCCCCCCTTTCCCCCGACGTACTCCATGGCCAAGAACCTCCTCATCGTCGAATCGCCCGCCAAGGCCAAGACGATCAACAAGTACCTCGGCAAGGACTTCACGGTCCTGGCCTCCTATGGCCACGTCCGCGACCTGGTCCCCAAGGAAGGCGCGGTGGACCCGGACAACGGGTTCGCCATGCGGTACGACCTGATCGACAAGAACGAAAAGCACGTCGACGCCATCGCCAAGGCCGCCAAGTCCGCCGACGCCCTGTTCCTGGCGACCGACCCGGACCGCGAAGGCGAGGCCATCAGCTGGCACATCGCCGAGATCCTCAAGGAGCGCGGCCTGCTGAAGGACAAGACGCTGCAGCGCGTCGTGTTCACCGAGATCACCCCGCGCGCGATCCGCGAAGCGATGGCGCAGCCGCGCTCGATCGCCACCCCGCTCGTCGATGCGCAGCAGGCGCGTCGCGCGCTCGACTACCTGGTGGGCTTCAACCTTTCGCCCGTGTTGTGGCGCAAGGTGCAGCGCGGCCTGTCCGCCGGCCGCGTGCAGTCGCCGGCGCTGCGCATGATCGTGGAGCGTGAAGAGGAAATCGAAGCCTTCATCGCGCGCGAGTACTGGAGCATCGAAGCCGAAGTCGCGCATCCCTCGCAATCCTTCACCGCCAAGCTGACCAAGCTCGACGGGAAGAAGTTCGAACAGTTCACCGTCACCGACGGCGACACCGCCGAAGCCGCGCGCCAACGCATCCTCAAGGCCGCCGGCGGCGCAGTGCATGTCACCGACGTGGCGAGCAAGGAACGCAAGCGCCGTCCCGCACCGCCCTTCACCACCTCCACGCTGCAGCAGGAAGCCGCGCGCAAGCTCGGGTTCACCACCAAGCGCACCATGCAGGTCGCGCAGAAACTGTACGAAGGCGTGGCGATCGGCGAGGAAGGCACGGTCGGCCTCATCAGCTACATGCGTACCGACTCGGTGAGCCTGTCGGCGGAAGCGCTGAGCGAACTGCGCGACGTGATCGCGCGCGATTTCGGCACGCGCGCACTGCCGGACAAGCCCAACTTCTACCAGACCAAGTCGAAGAACGCGCAGGAAGCGCACGAAGCCGTGCGCCCGACCTCCGCGCTGCGCACGCCCGCGCAGGTCTCGCGCTATCTCAGCGACGACGAGCGCCGCCTGTACGAATTGATCTGGAAGCGCGCCGTCGCCTCGCAGATGGTGCCGGCCACGCTCAACACGGTCAGCATCGATCTCGCCGCCGGCAGCGAGCACAGCTTCCGCGCAAGCGGCACCACCGTCATCGACCCGGGCTTCCTGGCCGTCTACGAAGAAGGCAAGGACGCGAAGACCGCCGACGACGAAGACGAAGGCCGCAAGCTGCCGGCGATGAAGCCCGGCGATCGCATTCCGCTGGAACGCGTGCATGCCGACCAGCATTTCACCCAGCCGCCGCCGCGCTTCACCGAAGCGGCGCTAGTGAAGGCGCTCGAGGAATACGGCATCGGCCGTCCCTCGACCTACGCCTCGATCATCCAGACGCTGCTGTTCCGCAAGTACGTGGAGATGGAAAGCCGCAGCTTCCGTCCTTCCGACGTGGGTCGCGCCGTCTCGAACTTCCTCAGCAGCCACTTCACCCAATACGTCGACTACGACTTCACCGCCAAGCTCGAAGACGAGCTGGATGCGGTGTCGCGCGGCGAAGAGGAATGGGTGCCGCTGATGGAGAAGTTCTGGGGCCCGTTCAAGGAACTGGTCGAGGACAAGACCGAAAGCGTCGACCGTTCCGAAGCCACGGGTGCCCGCGAACTCGGCACCGATCCCAAGAGCGGCAAGCCGGTGAGCGTGCGCCTGGGCCGCTACGGGCCGTATGCGCAGATCGGCACGGCCGAGGACGAAGAGAAGCCGACGTTCGCGTCGCTGCGTCCGGGCCAGTCGATGCACACCATCGCGCTCGAGGACGCGCTGGAGCTGTTCAAGCTGCCGCGCAAGCTCGGTACGAGCGACGATCATGAAGTCAGCGTCGGCATCGGCCGCTTCGGGCCCTTCGCCAAGCGCGGCAGCACCTATGCCTCGCTGAAGAAGGAAGACGATCCGTACACGATCGACCTGGCGCGCGCGGTGTTCCTGATCGAAGAGAAGGAAGAGATCGCGCGCAACCGCATCATCAAGTCCTTCGACGGCAGCGACATCCAGGTGCTCAACGGCCGCTACGGCCCCTACATCAGCGACGGCAAGCTCAACGGTCGCATTCCGAAGGATCGCGAGCCCGCCTCGCTGACGCTGGAGGAAGTGATCAAGCTGATGGAGGAAACGGGCAAGCCGATGCGCGGGCGCTTCGGCCGCAAGGCCGTCGCGAAAAAGGCCGCGCCGGAGAAAGTGGCGAAGAAGGCGGTCGCAAAGAAGGCGCCTGCCAAGAAGGCCGCGAAGAAAGCGGTGAAGAAGACCGCGAAGAAGGCGGCGAAGAAGACGACCAAGAAGGCGGCCGCGAAGAAGGTCGCCAAGAAGACGACGGGCGCCTGAGGCCACGCATGCAGCGCCTGACGCCCGCCGCCGCCGCGACCGTGCTGCGCGCGGGCGGCGTCATCGTCTATCCCACCGAAGCGGTGTGGGGCGTGGGCTGCAACCCTTTCGATGCGCAGGCCGTGCAACGCCTGCTCGACATCAAGCAACGCCCCGTCGACAAGGGCGTGATCCTGGTCGGCGCGTCGATCGCGCAGTTCGATGGTTTGCTCGCCTGGGACCGCCTGCCGCCCGACCGTGCCGACGCGGTGCGCGCGCAGTGGCCCGGGCCGCGCACCTGGATCGTCCCCGCATCCACGCGCGTGCCTGCGTGGATCACCGGCACGCATGAAGGCGTCGCCGTGCGTGTCACCGACCACCCCATCGTCATCGCTTTGTGCGAAGCGTTCGGCGGGCCGATCGTCTCGACGAGCGCCAACCTCGCGGGCGAGCCGCCGGCGTTCGCGTTCAATGCGTTGTCGCAGGCGGTGTTGTCACGGGTCGACGGCGTGGTCGAAGGCGAAACGGCCGGGCTGCGCGCGCCCACGGCGATTCGTGATGCGGCAACGGGCGCAGAGTTGCGCGCCGGCTGAACGTTTCCGCATCGGCCGACAGCCGGTGCGCCATCGCCGCCCGAACCCCTGTCGCCCCGTGCGCGAGGCGCGCAAGATGCGCGCATGCGCTCCCGTCGCGCCCTCGTGTTCCTCGCCCTGCTCGCCGCTGTCGCAGCGGCGCCGTGCATGGCGCAGAACGTCACGATCTATCGCTGCCTCGACGCGAAGAACCACGTGACCTTGCGCGATTCGCCCTGCAAGGCCGGCGAGAAGCAGGAAGTCCGCACGATGCAGCGCCCGGTCGATGCGCCGAAGCAACACCAGGTCGCCGAAGCGCCGCCCGAGGAACACGCGCCCGAATACGTCGACACGCACCACCACGACGTCACCTACGTCACCCCGCCGCGCCCGCTGTACGAATGCATCACGCCCGATGGCGAGAGCTACACCAGCGACACCGGCGACGGCAATCCGCGCTGGGTGCCGCTGTGGACGCTGGGCTACTACCCCGGCGTGCCCATGGTGGGCCCGCGCGTCGGTGTCGGCGTGGCGAGCGGCAACGTGGTGGGCACGATCGGCCCCGCATCGACCATGGGCAGCGGCACCTACGTGCGCGATACCTGCTACGTCCTGCCGCAGGCGGACGTGTGCGATCGCGTGCGCGACCGCCGCGACGAGATCCGCACGCGCTTCTTCAACGCGATGCCGAGCGAGCGCGATGTGCTGCGCGTCGAAGAACGTTCGCTCAACGCGCGCCTGGACGCCGACTGCGGCGGACGTTGAACGCGGCGCTGCGCTACGCTCGCCGCATGCCTCGATCCCTGCCTGCCTTCCTCGGGTTGCTCGCCCTGCTCGCCTGCGCCGGCGCGCACGCGACCACCATCTACCGCTGCACGGACGCCAAGGGCAGCGTGACGATGCAGAACGACACGCCCTGCCCGGCCGGGTCGAAGCAGGAAGTGCGCCACATCGGCGAACTGCCCACCGCGCCCCCGCCCGCCGAAAGGCCCGCGGCCGCGCCCGTGGCCAACGTCCCACCGCCGGGTTCGCATTTCGAACTCGTGCGCGGCCCGGCGACGGATCCGCTGCCCGAGGCCAAGGTCCCCGTCGAGGATCGCAAGCCGCCCCCGCCCCTGTTCGAATGCAAGACCTACGCGGAGGAGACCTACCTCAGCGACTCGGGTGAAGGCGAGTCGCGCTGCGTCCTGATGAACACGGTGGGCCTGAATGGCGATCCGAACCTGGGCGCCGGCGAGGCCTGCGAGGTGAAGCAGGACACCTGCACCCCGCTCGCCGATGCCGCACTGTGCAGTGCATGGCGCCGGCGCATCGACGAAGCGCAGTTCCGCATGACCTTCGCCAACGCATCGGACAAGGCCACGCGCAAGGCGGAGTACGAACGCCAGCTCGCCGCCTTCGTCGACAGCACGTGCCGTTGACGCGCGCCATGCGCGCCTCGTAACGGATTTCGTATTTTCATCATGATTGGCGCCGGATGAATCGGGGCGTTTTATTCTTTCTTGACCTGCACCACGCACTCGCCTAACCGTTGCTTGCCTAAGGTCGCCGTTCCTTACCCCGAGCGATGAGGTGCATGCATGGCGAACCAGACTCCCGGCAGCAACAACACCACCCGCAGCACGAGCAACCGCGGATTCGCAAGCATGGATCCGGAGATGCAGCGCAAGATCGCGCAGAAGGGCGGGGAAGCGGTCAGCCGCGACCGCGAACACATGTCGATGATCGGCCGCAAGGGCGGAGAAGCCTCCGGTGGAGGCAATCGCGGCAACCGGAGCGGCACCGAACAAGAGAATCGCTGAGCCGCTGGAACACTGAAACGGCTGAGCTCTGACCACCACCAGAAAACGCCCGCCGCGCGGGCGTTTTCGCATCCGCTCACTTTTCGACGCGCTGCAAGGCCTGGGCGTCGAAGTATTTCCGCACGCACGTGAAGCCCTGTCCGGCCAGCAGCATCTGGCCTTCGTTCCAGCGCACGGTGTGGCCGTCCCAGGCTTCGGCGCACCAATGGCGCAAGGGCTTCTTGCCCTGCAGGCGACGCGCGGACAATTGCGACATCCGCGAGGGCATCAGCGGCCCGGTCGCGGGCGCGGCTTCGATCACGAACACCTCGCCGTCCAAATCCACGATGTACAGGTTGCGCGACTGGTCCTCGCCGAAGGCGACGATGTTGTTCATCGCACCGGCGTCGGGCGCGAAGTCCGCATTGCGCAGCGTGAACTGCCCGCTCGGGATCGTCGTGCCCACCACCAGGCTGGTCACGGGCAGCGACCACAGGTTGCCGTTGATGAAGTCGCCGAAGATGTACTGGTCCTTCAGCGATTCCACGGGACCGCGATACACGATGCCGCCGATCACCGTGTTGCCCTCGCGCGGGCCGGCGCCGTGCAGGTACTCGGCCACGGGCGGCGTGAACGCGGGACTGTCGATGCCCTTGAACTGATGCGTGCCCTCGCGCTGCGACCAGCCGAAGTTGTCGTTGCCCATCGCGACATCGATTTCTTCGACCGTGTCTTCGCCCACGTCGCCCAGGATCAGGATCGGCGAACCGGTCGGCGGGACGTAGAAGCTCGCGCGGAACGGATTGCGCAGCCCGTAGGACCAGATTTCCGGCGCGCCGCCGCCGTGCGCGAACGGGTTGTCGACCGGGATGCCGTAGTTGCGCGTGAGGTCGCTCGCGAAGTCGTCGCGCGAAACATCCACGCGCAGGATCTTGCCGAGCAGATTGTTGACGTTCTGCCCGTTGTTGTCGGGATCGCCGGCGCCACCGCCGTCGCCGATCGCGATGTAGAGGAAGTTGTCGGGGCCGAAGCCGATCCAGCCGCCGTTGTGGACGAGCAACGGGTGCGGCTGTTGCAGGATGAGTTGCATCGTCGACGGATCGGCGATGTCGGGGTTGGCGGCATCGCGGGTGTAGCGACGCACCTCGATCGTGCCGACCGGATCGGTCACGAACACGTAGAACTGGCCACTCGTTGCATAATCCGGCGCGGTCGCGAAGCCGAGCAGGCCGCGCTCGCCGCTCGTGGACAGCGTGCCGCGCAAGTCGAGGAAGGGCACGGCTGCGACGGTCCCGTTGGACGGCGTGAGGATTCGGATGCGTCCGGCCAGCTCGCCGACGAACACGCGCCCGGTGCCATCGGGCACCGGCGCGACGAACACTGGCGACGACAATCCGAACGCAACGCGACGCACCTGGAAGCGCGCACTCGGTTGGTCGGTGACGGTCACTGCGAGCGCGAGCGTCGTGGTCGAGATGCCGTCGTTCGCACCGAGCACGAGGTTGTAGACGTTGTCGTTGCCCGCATCCAGCGGCACTTCGAAATCCGGCGGCGCGTTGAACGAGAGTGCGCCCGCGGTGGTCATGTTGAACAAGGCCGCGTCCGGGCCGCCGGCGATGGTGAAGGCGATGGTGTCGCCGTTCGCATCGGTGGCGGTCGCGTTGTAGAACACGCCCGTGGTGTCTTCGACCACCGAGACGTTCGCTGGCGAGGTGAACACCGGTGGCGAGTTGCCGACGGTGATGCTGCCGCTGGTCATGCCGCTGCCGCAGCCGGCGAGGGCCAGCGCGCAGCCGGCGATGAATCCGTTCAGTGCATGGCGCAACGGCGACATCGTCCGTTCTCCGGCGCGGACAGCGCGCTCGATGATGCGCGCGGCGCCGGAAGCGGCCGGTGAAGCGCCCGACCGTTCGTCAGAAACCGTAGCGCAGGAATCCGCCGTCCACGGCGATGCATTCGCCCGTCACGTAGGACGAGGCCGGCAGGCACAGGAAAGCCACCGCGGCCGCCACCTCTTCCGGTTCACCGATGCGGCCCACCGGCGTGCGCAGCAAGACCTCGTCCAGGTAATCCGGATCGGCGAGCTTGTCGTGCGTGCGCCGCGTGCGGATGTACCAGGGCGCCACCGCGTTGACGCGGATGCCGTCCTCGGCCCATTCCACAGCGAGGTTGCGCGTCATCTGGTGCATCGCGGCCTTGCTCATGCCGTAGGGCGCGCCGCTGCGCACGTGCGTGATGCCCGAGACGCTGCCGACGTTGACGATGCTCGAAGAGGCGTGCTTCGTCAGCAGCGGATAGGCATAGCGCGACAGTTCGAACGCGGAGAACAGGTTGATCTCGAAGATCTTCCGCCATTCGTCTTCACTGTATTCCACCGCGGCGCGCGTGAGGTTCCCGCCCGCGTTGTTGACCAGGATGTGCAGGCCTTCGCCGAAGTCCTCGACCCAGTCGAGCAGTTCGCGACGCTGGTCGTCCTCGGCCACGTCGGCGACGAAGACCTGCACGTCGCGCTCGGGAAAATCCTCGGCAAGTTCGGCGCGCGCCGATTCCAGCCCCGCCGCATCGCGCGCGGCGAGCAGCACGTCGGCACCGAACCCGAGCAGCTCGCGCGCGATGGCGCGTCCGATGCCCGCGCTGCCACCGGTGACCAGGGCCAGCTGTCCGTCCAACCGCCAGCGCTTGGGATCCATGCGTGCGAAGTCCTCGAAGTGGCCGTGCCCGGTACGTCGGGTCCGGCGTAGGATAGCCGCAGCCTTCCATCGGACGATGCCGAGATGATGCGACCCCTGCTGGCAGCACCCCTCGCCGCCCTGCTGTGCACGTTGGCGCTGGCCGGATGCTCGAAGCCCGAGAAGCCGGAGAAGGAGCGCCCGCCGTCGCCGCAGGCCGGGGTGTCGGCGGACGTGCGGCCGCAGGTCTCGCAAGGCACCACCGCGGCCGCGGTCACGCAGGCGATTCGCTCGCCGATCGAACGCGCGCAGGGCACGGAGGCCACGACGCTCGAGGCCGCCAAGAAGCAGGACGCGTCGATCGATGCGCAGACCAGCGGACAGGATCCGCAGCCTGCGCAATAAGCTGGGGTTCTAGCTCAAAGCTCGCAGAAGCAATACGCCAGCGCCTTCACCGGCGCGCCGGGCGTGCGCTGCATCGCGGCGTCGAGGAACTGCAGGTCCGCGCTCATTTGCGGCACGCTGCGCGCGACCACCGCGCGCGCCATGCCCTGCGCGAACGAGGAATCGTGCAACCACGCCGCGCCCGCGCGGCTTTGCACGAAACCTGCGAACAGGCGTTCGAACGGCGTGGCTTCGCGCTCGATGTAACGCACGCGCCAGGTGTCCGGCTTGCCGAGCTTCGCGCGCTTGGCGGCATCGTCGACCGCGTTCTGCAATCCGCCGAAATCATCGACCAGGCCGCGCTCGCGCGCCTGCGCACCCGTCCACACGCGGCCGCGCGCGATGCCGTCGATCTGTTCGACGCTGCGCTTGCGCGCCTGCGCGACGCCATGGGTGAAATCGCGATAGCCCTTTTCGATGACCGACTGCACGACGTCGCCGACCGCGGGGTCGAGCGGACGCGTGACGTCGAACGCACCGGCAAAGCGCGTCGTGCCCACGCCGTCGGCATGCACGCCGATCTTTTCCAGCGCGCGCGGGAAGGTCGGGATCACGCCGAAGATGCCGATGGAACCGGTGATCGTCGAAGGATCGGCGTAGATGCGATCGGCATCCATCGAGATCCAGTAACCACCCGATGCCGCCAGGTCGCCCATCGACACCACGACGGGCTTGCCCGCGGCCTTGAGCGCAACGACTTCGCGGCGGATCTGCTCCGAAGCAAACACTTCGCCACCGGGCGAATCCACGCGCAGGACGAGCGCCTTGACGTTGTCGTCGTCGCGCGCCTCGCGCAGCAATGCCGCGGTGGATTCGCCACCGATGCGGCCCGGCGGTTGTTCGCCGCCACTGATCTCGCCTTCGGCCACGACCACGGCCACCTGCGGGCGCGGATCGGCGGAAGGAATGCCATCGTCGACGTGGCGCAGGTAGGTGTCGTAGCTCACCTGGCGGAAGCCGCCCGGTGCATCGGCATCCGCGACGCCGCGATCGATCAGCAGGTCGTCGACCTGTTCTTCGGTCTTCAGTCCATCGACGAGCTTCTGCTGCAACGCATAGCGCGCCAGGTCGCCGCCCGCGGCGGCGATGCCTTCGGGCATGGTGTCGATGCCGGCGGCGAGCTTGTCCGCGCTGAGGTCGCGCGCCTTCGCCACATCGCCGAGGTAGCGCTGCCACACGTCGTTCATCCAGAACAGGTCGGCTTCCTTCGCCTGCGGCGAAGCGGCGTCGAGCACGTAGGGCTCGGCGGCCGACTTGTATTCGCCCACCTTGAACAGGTGCACGTCGACGCCGAGCTTGTCCTGCAGGCCCTGGCGGTAATACAAGCGATAGCGGTCCAGGCCTTCGAGCACGAGGCCGCCCATCGGATCCAGGTACACCTCGTTCGCCTGCGCCGCGAGCAGGTATTGCTCCTGCATGTAGGACTCGCCGAACGAAACGACCTGTTTGCCGGACGCGCGCACGCGCGCGATCGCCGCGGCGAGTTCGCGCAGCGAGGCATAACCGGTGGGTTCGAGGCGATCGAAGCGGAGGAACACGCGTTCGATGCGCTTGTCCTTCGACGCCGCATCGAGCGCGCGCAGCAGGTCGCGCAACTGCACTTCTTCGCCACGCTGGTCGCCCAGCACGCGGGCGAGCGCGCGGCTCGCGGTGTCGCTGCTGAACTGTTCGACCAGGCGGCCTTCCGGCGCGACGACCAGCGTCGTGCGATCGGACAAGGGCCGCAGGCCGCCGCCCCCGAACATCATCGTCAGCACGATCAGCAACAACCCGAAGAACACGAGGTTGAAGACGAGGCGGCGGGTGAAGTTCATCGCATCCCACAGCCACAGGAAGAACCGGGCGATGGGACCGTGGCGACGCACTTCGTTCATTGCAATGCTCCAGGCAGGCAGCGCAGGTTAGCGGCAGCGGCGCCGGGTTTCATGCGCCGTCGGTCATGGCGGCGTTCGGCCGCGGGGTGGCGGGGTTTTCGCCATCGTGCATGGGGACGCGTCGCGACGAGCGCAAGAAGCGGGTCGACAACAGGACCGCCGCGGTGGTGAGCCCGACGATCAAGCCCATCCACATGCCCTGCGGACCCCAGCCAAGGCCGAGTCCGAGTCCCGCGCCGAGCGGCATGCCCACGCCCCAGTACGCGAAGGCGGCGAGCAGCATCGGCCGCCGGGTGTCGCGCAGCCCGCGCAGCGCGCCGGCCGAGAGGACCTGGACGCCATCGGGGAACTGGAACGCTGCGGCGTACAGCAGCAGCGTGCCCGCGAGCGCCGCCACGGTCGCATCGGCGGTGTAGAGCGAGGCGAGTTGCTGGTGGCCGAACAGCAGCAGCACGCCTGAGAGCGCCTGCGTGGCGAACATCAGCGTGTAGCCGGCGAAGGCCGCGCGACGCAGGCCGTCGCGATCGCCGCGGCCGAGCGCATGGCCGACGCGCACCGTGGTCGCTTCCGCGAGCCCGAACGGAATCATGAAGCACAGGCTCGACACGTTGATCGCGATCTGGTGCGCGGCCACCTGCACGCCGCCCAGGCGACCGATGAGCAAGGCCGTGGCGATGAACAAGCCGCCTTCCATCAACACCGTCACGCCGATCGGCAGCCCGGTGCGCAGCAGGTCGCGCAACACCGGCACGTGCGGCGGATCGAAACGCGCGAACAGTCCCAGCGATGCGAAGCGCTTCGAGCGGCCGAGATACAGCGCGAACGCGATCGCCTGCGCCCACATCATCACCGCGGAGGCGTAACCCAACCCGGCCGCGCCGAGTTCCGGCAAACCCCAGACGCCCCACGTCAGCGCATAGCCCAGCGGGACCAGCAGGACCAGGCCGCCGAAGCCCAGCACCATCGTCGGCAGCGTCCAGTGCAGTCCGTCGCTCAGGTAACGCATGCACAGGTACAGGGTGAGCGCAGGCACGCCCCAGCGCAGGCCGTGCAGGAAGGCGATCGCACCCGGGCGGATGTCCGGCGCGATGCCCATCGGTTCCAGCGCCAGGGTCACCACGCTCAGGAAGGCGAACAGGACGATGCCGAGCATCGCCGCCAGCCACATCGCCTGACGGAACAAGGGCGCGATCTCCGCGCGCCGCCCGGCCCCGTCGAGCTGGGACACCGCCGGCGGCAGCGCCATCAGCGTGCCCATCGGCATCATCATCGGCAGCCAGAAAAGCGCCGTCCCCACGGCCACCGCCGCCAGCGTGCGCGTGCCGTGGTGGCCGGCGATCACGCTGTCGACGAAGCCGATCAGGCCGGTCGACAGGTGGCCGAGCACGAGCGGCGCGGCGAGCGTCGCGCTGGTGCGCAGTTCGCGCGAAAAGCGCGGCGCGGGGGCGGTCGTGTCCATTCGTGGGGGTCGAATCGTGGGGGGCGCGAAGGTGCGCAGGGCGCACGGTCGCAAAGCGTCGTTTATCTTAGCCGGGTGCCAGGGGAAGACCGATGAGCGAAAAGGACAACGCGAGCACCGCGGCCACCGCCACGCCGCGGCCGGCCTGCCAGAACTGCGGCGTGCCGCTGCTGGGCGAGCACTGCTATGCCTGCGGCCAGCCGACCAAGGGCCTCGTGCGCCATTTCAGCAGCATCGTCGGCGATTTCCTCGACACGGTCTTCAACATCGACGCGCGCGTGTTCCGCACGCTGTGGCCGCTGTTCGCCAAGCCGGGCTTCCTCAGCCGCGAGTATTTCGAAGGCCACCGCATCCGCTTCGTCAGCCCGGTGCGGCTGTTCGTGTTCCTGAGCATCGTGACCTTCTTCGTCGCACAGCTGACGCTGGACTTCGGCAGCACGAAGTTCGACGTCGACGGCAACGACTCCGGCATTTCCGCGGGCAAGACCGTGCAGGAAGTGCAGAAGCGCCGCGATGCCGCCCTCAAGGAACTCAACAAGGCCAAGGCCGAGAACACCGGCACGCCGGGCGTGGGCGTGGGCCTGGACGCGGCCGCCAACGCGATCAGGTCGCAGGCCGATCGCCGCATCAAGCAACTCCAGGACGCCGAGAAGGCCGGCACGCCGCCCCCGCCACCCGAGGTCGGCGTGAGAGCGGGCCTGAAGGGCGACGACAGCGGCGACAACAACAACATCAGCTTCAACGACAAGGGCCCGTGGGATCCGGTGAAGAACCCGATCGACATCCCGTGGGCGCCGAACTTCGTCAACCACAAGTTCAACGAACTGGCCGGGCACGCGAAGGACAACATCGCGCGCATGCAGCACGACCCGAACCTGTTCAAGGACGCGGCGCTGAAGACCGTGCCGTCCACCCTGTTCGTGCTGATGCCGATCTTCGCGCTGATGCTGAAGATCATCTATGCGTTCAAGCGCCGCCTGTACATGGAGCACCTGATCGTCGCGCTGCACAGCCACGCGTTCCTGTGCCTGTCGCTGCTGTTGCTGTTCCTGGTGATGGCGGCGCAGGATGCGATGGCCCCGCGGGCGCAGGGCCTGTTCCACCTCATGGAGACGGGCCTGTGGATCTGGATGCCCGTGTACCTTTTCCTCATGCAGAAGCGTGTCTATGGTCAAGGCTGGACCATGACCTTGCTGAAATACTGCATCCTCGGTTTCTGCTATTTCGTCCTGTTGTCGCTGGGTGCCGCGTTCACCTTGCTGGCGAGCCTCGTCTGGATGTGAACATGGTCGTTTACGAAGTCAACCTGGAATTCGACGTCGCGATCGCCGCGGCCTACCGCGAGTGGCTCCAGGGCCACGTCCGCGACATCCTCGCGCTGCCGGGCTTCGTCTCGGCGCAGGTGCACGAGGTCGTCGAGCCGCTGCCCACCGCGGGCCGCCAGGGGCTGTGCGTGCGTTACCAGGTGGAAGACCTCGGGGCGCTGGAAACCTACACGCGCGAACACGCGCCGCGCCTGCGCGCCGAGGGCCTGCAGCGCTTCGGCGAGGAAGGCGTGCGCATCCGCCGGCGCGTGCTGCGCGACATGCCGCTGGGCTGAGTCACTGCTCCAGCCGCGCGCGCAACCAGGCCGCGCGGTTCGCATCCGACGTCGACAACACATTGCGCACGAGCTCCTCGCGCGCCTGCGGTGGCACGCGCTGCGCGAGCACGGCCAGGTCCGCGCGCTGCGCGCTGTCCATGCTGCGCAACATGCGGAGCATCGCTTCGTGCTGCGATTCGGGCATCTGCGCGAGCAAGGGTTGCAGCTTCGGATAGTCCGCGCCGATGGCGGGGCCGAGCAGCCAGCCGCGTTGCGTGGTGGCATCCAGCGCATCGAATTCTGCGCGCAGGCGAGCCTGGTCTTCCGGCGCGAGTTGCGCGAACGCCTGCACGGCGTTTTCAACCGCTTCCGCAGCCACCGGATCGAGGTGTCGCCAGGCCTGGTAGGCGACGCGCCATTGCGCGCGGCGCTCGCGCGGCTGCGCATCCCATTGCGCGACGCGGCGGGCGAAGTCGGTGCGTTGCGCGGGCGACCAGGCGGTCCACAACGCGGCCTGTTCGCGCAGGTCGGCCTGCACCGGCGCGGGAATGTGCGCGATCACGGAGGACATGACGGCCGGGAGGAGGACGTTCGCCGGCGCTTGCAGCGGTGTCGCGCGCGGAGGCGGCAAGGACGGCGGCGGCGCGGGTTCGGCGAGCACCGCGGCGGGCACGACGGGCGTGATGGCGGACGCAGGGGTTGCCGCCTCCTGCGCGGGCTGCACGGCGCGTTGTGCCGCATACCACGCGAAGAACGGCAGGTCCTGCGCGCGGTGCAATCCGTCGACGTCGGCGATCGCGAAGAAGTCGCGGTGCGTCCACGCGGCGAAGTCGGCGTCGAAGCGCGCCGCCGGTTCGTCTGCCGGCGGCAAGGTGCGCGTTCGGATGCCGCGGCCGGGCAGGCGGTCGAGCCAGCCGGGTTGCAGGAGGTACACCGCAACGCCGATGCCGGCGACAGCGAGGAGGCCGGCGACGATGGCCATGCGCAGGCGGTGCGGGCGTGGTGCACGCCCGTCGCGCGTCTCGGTGTGAGGTGCGGCGGCGGGTGTCGCGATCGCGGCCGTTGCAACGGCGGGTTCCGTGCGCACGGGTTCCGGCGCATCGATGGGTGACGGCGCGCTTCCGGTGCCCTGCATCCGCGCCAGCCGTTCCGCGGGCATCTCCGCCACGCGGGTGCGCACGGCGTCGACCCAGCCCTGCCAGGCCTCGCGATCCGGCGTGCCGTCGTCGCGATAGGGAATGGCCCGCTGCAGCGCCGCGCGATACGCCTCGAGCGAAACACCGAGCGAGGTCGCGGCGTCCTCCATCTCCAGACCGCCCACCAGGCGCAGGAGCAGCGCGGCGCGCGGTCCGTTGCCCAGTGCGCCGAGCGGCAGCCAGGGCGGCGTCCAGCGCGCGTCTTCGGCCTGCCGGCGGAGGTCGGGCGCCGCGAGCAGCAGGGACCAGAAGCGCACCGGCCAGCCGGACATGGGCGTGGCGGAGGCACTGCCCGCGAACGCGCGCAAGGTGGCGGCCACGGCGACGTCGCCCCGTCGCGCATCGCCGCACTGAAGCTCGGCCAGGAGGGCGGCGCGGCGCTCGACGCCGCGGAGGAAAGCCGTGGGTGCTCCGGTCGACGAGGGAGGCGAATCGATCTGCGCGGTCATACGAGTCGGAGCGTCATCGGCCGTGATGATAGCCATCGGCGCGCGCGTGAGGGCCGTCACGCTCGTCGTTAAATTTGCGCTTGACCGAAGTCCCGAAGCCTGCTCCTCCAAGCCCGGCGCGGGTTCCGTCGAAATCGGTTGTGCACAGCGATAACCGGACCGTCACAAACGCTCCCGCCATGATCCACCGCGTCCGTGTTGCAAACTGGTTTCACGCCCAAGTGCTTGATTCCAATGCGTTGTTTGGGGGTGGCACTTTTTTCACCAACGCAGAGGCAATCCGCATTTTTTGCCTTGGATGATGCTGTGGAATCGCGCCATGCACAGATTTATCCACAGATCGTGTGGATAAGGGCAAAACTCTATGTGATTCGGTAGCTTGCATGACTATCGTCACGAAAGAGCCAAGAGTGCGCGCCAAACCAGTGGCCGTGAAGAAAGTCGAGTCCGGGCGAGGTGAAAGCAGCCGTAGGGGACGACGCGAACGGTCGCTAGACTGCGCTGCGATGTCCTCCGACAACACCCTCTTCCGTGTCGCGCTGCCTGTGCCGTTGGCGCGCCTGTTCGACTACCGCGCGCCCGAGGGCGCGCGCGCCGACGCGACGCAGATCGGCGGCCGCGTGCGCGTGCCGTTCGGTTCGCGGGAACTCATCGGTGTCGTGGCGGAGGTCGGACCCGCGGATGAGGCAGCGCGCGACCTGAAGGCGGCGCTCGCGCTGCTCGACGATCCACCGCTGCTGCAGGGCGAGCTGCTGGACTCCCTGCGCTGGCTCGCGCGCTACGTGCATGCCCCGCTCGGCGAGGTGCTCGCCACCGCACTGCCGGCCGCGCTGCGCCAGGGCGCACCGCTGCCGGAGACCGACGCGATCGTCTGGCACCTGGTGTCCGGTGCGCTCGAACAGATCAAACGCGACGGCGCACCCCGGCGACTGGCGGCGCTGCTCGACACGCAGCCGTTGACCGAAGACGCGCTCGACGACGCGATGCCGGGGTGGCGCGCCGCCGCGCGCACGCTCGCCACGCGCGGCTTGGCGCGGTCGGTGCGCGAAGCGCCATCGCATATCCCCGCAGGCGGCCGTGCCGGACACGCATTGAACGATGCACAGCGCGCGGCCGCCGATACGATCGCCGCGATCGACGGATTCGGCGCCGTGCTGCTCGATGGCGTGACCGGCAGCGGCAAGACCGAGGTGTACCTGGATGCGATCGCGGCGTGCCTGGCGCGCGATCGCCAGGCGCTGGTGCTCGTGCCCGAGATCGGCCTGACGCCGCAGACGCTGGCGCGCTTCCGCGCGCGCCTGGGCGTCGAGGTGCATGCCTTGCACTCCGGCCTCAACGACACCGCACGCGCGCGCGTGTGGGCCGCTGCGTGGCGCGGGGACGCGCGGGTGATCGTCGGCACGCGCTCGGCGATCTTCACGCCGTTGCCGCGCGCGGGCCTGATCGTCGTCGACGAGGAACACGACGGCAGCTACAAGCAACAGGACGGCATCCGCTACCACGCGCGCGACTTCGCACTGGTGCGCGGCAAGGCGCTGGGCGTGCCGGTCGTGCTCGGCAGCGCGACGCCGTCGCTGGAATCGCTGCACAACGCACTGACCGAGCGTTACGTGCACGTGCGCCTGCCGCAACGCGCCGGCGATGCGCGCCCGCCGACGGTGCGCGTGCTCGACGTGCGCAAGCGTGCGCTCGATGCCGGGCTCTCCCCCGAGTTGATCGCCAAGCTGCGTGCCACCGTGGAAGCCGGCGGCCAGGCGCTCGTGTTCCGCAATCGCCGCGGGTATGCGCCGGTGCTGCTCTGCCACGACTGCGGCTGGAGCGCGCAATGCACGCGCTGCGAAACGCCGATGACGGTGCACGGCGGTGGACGGCGCCTGCAGTGCCATCACTGCGGTGCGCGACGTCCTGCGCCGCAGGCCTGCCCGGATTGCGGCGGCCTGGCGTTGCAGCCGCAAGGCGTGGGCACCGAGCGGCTGGAAGAACGGCTGTTGGAACTGTTCCCCGAGGTGCCGGTGCTGCGCGTGGATCGCGGCAGCACGCGGCGGCGCGATGCGCTCGAAACGATGCTCGGCGAACTCGGCGACCGCGCCGGCATCCTGGTCGGCACGCAGATGCTCGCCAAAGGCCACGACCTGCCGAACCTCACGCTCGTGGCCGTGGTCGGCATCGACGAAGGCCTGTTCTCCGCCGACTTCCGCGCGAGCGAGAAGCTGGCGCAATTGCTGATCCAGGTCGCGGGTCGCGCAGGACGCGCGCGCAAGGCGGGCGAGGTGTGGTTGCAGACGCACCATCCGACGCATCCCTTGCTGCAGACGCTGATCGCGGGTGGTTATCCGGCCTTTGCCGAGGCGGAGCTCGCCGAACGCGAAGTCGCCGGTTTCCCACCCTTCGCACATCTCGCATTGCTGCGCGCGGAAGCCAAGCACATCGATCCGGTGATGCGTTTCCTCGAATCGGCGAAGCGGGCGTTTGCGGACGCGGGTGTCGCCGGCGTCGAGGTGCATGGTCCGCTGCCGGCGCCGATGCCGCGGCGCGCGGGCTTCCAACGCGCGCAGGTGCTGGTGTCCTCGCCGCAGCGACGCGCGTTGCATGCGGCGCTGGAGCGTGCAGTGCCGCTCCTGCGCGAGACGCCGGAGGGCAAACGTTTGCGGTGGTCGCTGGACGTGGACCCGGTCGACCTCTACTAGGAGAATCACCCCATGGATGCAGTGCCCCACGTAGTCATCGTCGGCGGCGGATTTGCGGGCCTGTGGGCCACGCGCGGGCTTGCCAGCGCGCCGGTGCGCATCACGCTGATCGATCGCGGCAACCACCATCTGTTCCAGCCGCTGCTTTACCAAGTCGCCACGGCGGGCTTATCCGCGCCGGATATCGCCGCGCCCCTGCGCCACATCCTGCGCCGACAACGCAACGCGACCGTGTTGATGGGCGAGGTGGTCGCGATCGACAAGGCAGGCAAGCAGGTGCGCCTGTCGAACGGCGATGCGATCGCCTACGACGCGCTCGTCGTGTGCACCGGTGCGACGCATGCGTATTTCGGCCACGACGAGTGGGCCCCGCACGCGCCGGGGCTGAAGACGCTCGACGATGCGCTGGCGATCCGTCGTCGCGTCTTGTGCGCCTTCGAACGCGCGGAAGCCGAGCGCGATCCTGCGCGTCGCACTGCGTGGCTCACCTTCGCGGTAGTCGGTGGCGGTCCGACGGGCGTCGAGCTCGCCGGCACGCTGGCCGAGATCTCACGGCACACGCTGCGCAAGGAATTCCGCAACATCGATCCGGGCGACGCGCGCGTGATGCTGCTCGAGGCGGGGCCGCGCGTGCTCGCGACGTTCCCGGAGGCGCTGTCGGCAAAGGCGACCGCGCAGTTGTCGAAGCTCGGCGTCGACGTGCGCACGGGCGTTCCGGTGGCGGGGATCGACGCCGAAGGCTTCGCGCTCGGCGAAGAACGTATCGCGGCGCGCACCGTGTTGTGGGCCGCGGGCGTGGCGGCATCACCGCTCGCGCGCACGCTCGACGTGCCGCTCGATCGCGCCGGTCGCGTGGCGGTGCGCACGGAAGACCTCACGTTGCCGGACCACCCGGACATCTTCGTCGCGGGCGACCTGGCGACGCTGCAACGCGCGGATGGCCGTCCCGTACCCGGTGTCGCGCCTGCCGCGAAGCAGATGGGCACGCACATCGCCAACGTGTTGCGCGCACGCTTCGCAGGCAAACCCGCGCCGGCGCCATTCCGCTATCGCGACTTCGGCAACCTCGCCACGATCGGGCGCCGCGCGGCGGTGGTCGACCTGCACGGCTGGAAGTTCTCGGGCTATCCCGCGTGGGTGTTCTGGCTCACGGCGCACGTGTTCTTCCTGATCGGCTTCCGCAATCGCGTCGTGGTGCTCCTCGACTGGGCGATGGCGTACTGGACCTACCAGCGCAATGCGCGAATCGTGCTGGGCAAGGAACCGCCCCGCTGAGCGTGCCTCGCTAAAGCGCAAACGGCCCGGTTTCCCGGGCCGTCGCTGTTTCCTGCAATTGCGCCTTACGCGGTGAACAACGCCCGCATCTTCTTCAGCGCATTCGCTTCGACCTGGCGGATGCGTTCGGCCGACACGCCGTATTCGTCCGCGAGTTCCTGCAGCGTCACCTTGCTATCCGGATCGAGCCAACGACGCTTGACGATGTCGCGCGAGCGCGCGTCCAGGCGCGACAGGCCTTCGCGCAGCAGTTCGAGCTGGTTGTCTTCGCTGTCGGCACGCTCGTAGGCCTGCGACGGGTCTTCGTCGTTCGCCATGAGGTAGGCGACGGGCGCGGGCGGGCCGTGGTCGTCGTCCTCGCTGGCGGGCGCATCGAAACCGATGTCGCGACCCGACAGGCGCGCTTCCATCTCCATCACTTCGCGTTCGGAGACATTGAGGTCCTGCGCGACGGCGCGGACTTCCTCGGCATTCATCCAACCCAGGCGCGTCTTGCTCTTGCGCAGGTTGAAGAACAGCTTGCGCTGCGCCTTGGTGGTCGCGACCTTCACGATGCGCCAGTTCTTGAGGATGAACTCGTGCATCTCGGCGCGGATCCAGTGGACCGCGAAGCTGACCAGGCGCACGCCGACCGTCGGGTCGAAGCGCTTCACCGCCTTCATCAGGCCGATGTTGCCTTCCTGGATGAGGTCGCCCATCTGCAGGCCGTAGCCGTTGTAGCCACGTGCGACGTGCACGACGAAGCGCAGGTGCGAGAGCACGAGCTGCTTGGCTGCGTCGAGGTCGTCGCCGTCGCGGAAACGCGAAGCGAGGGCCTGCTCTTCCTCGACCGACAACACCGGGATCTGGTGCACGGCGCCGATGTAGGCGTCCAGCGAACCCAGGGCACTCGGGATCGGGAGGTTGTTGGCGATGAGCGCGTTGGAGGTGGTCACTTGAGTCATGGGCTGGATTCTAGCAATGGCCATCTTGGATCGATCCCCACCTGAAAAGTTTCAGCGTTGCATGAATGCAACAACGACCGCCGGGCCCGGGGTTTGGGTCGGCGATTGATGCCACATCGGGTGTCGCCGGCCTGTCAGGGCCCCGGCGACGAAAAGCGCCCTCCACCGTCTTGGGGACGCCACGGCAGAGCCACAAGGGGCGCCGTGCCTTGCGATCCGTCGCGCGCTCGAAGACTGGGATCCCGCTGAAAAGTTCCTGTACCCGCTGGTTTTGTATTCAGGGTCGGTTGCCGACCGTTGGGGAGAATCGCCGCCGCTCGGTGCCCAAACCTGAATACAGAAGGCGCCAGCTCCCCCCATGACCTAGAAAAGAGGTTTCGCATGAAGCGTTCCCTGCTCTCCCTGGCCTTCCTTGCGGCGCTCCCCTTTGCCGCCTCCGCTGCCGACGGCCTGTCCTACAACTACGTCGAAGGCGGCTACGCCAAGACCGACTCCGTGCGCGATGCCGACGGCTGGGGCCTCAACGGCTCGGTCGCCATCCATCCCAACTTCCACCTCTTCGGCGGTTGGTCGCACCAGGAGTTCGACAACACCAACTTCGACTTCGACCAGTACCGCTTCGGCGTCGGCTACAACCATCCGGTCGCCTCGAAGGTCGACCTCGTCACGCGCGTGGCTTACGAGAAGCTCGATGCCGGCAGCGCGCTCGATGCAGATGGCTACAGCATGGAAGTCGGCGTGCGTGGCGCTGCGAACGACATGTTCGAAGGCTATGCGATGGCCGGCTGGGAAGACTACGAAAAGGTCGACGGCGACTTCTACGGCAAGGTCGGCGCGCAGGCGAAGTTCAACCAGAACTGGGGCCTCGCCGGCGAAGTGAAGTTCATCCAGGGCGGCGACAAGCAGTGGTTCGTCGGCCCGCGCTTCACGTGGTGATGTCGCGTCGATCGCAATGAAAAAAGAAGCCCGGCATACGCCGGGCTTTCTTTCATGTCACTGGGCCGGAAGTCAGGGGAGAAAAAGTCAGGTTGCCTGAAATCCAATTGTTGTTACCTTGCGCGCGCCGCCGGAATGGGCGGCTTTTTTTATCTTCAGGGAATTAGACGTAATGAAGAAGCAAGTCATCGCGGCCGCGATCCTCCTCGCCGCGTCGTTCGGCGCGTTCGCTGCCGAACCGAGCTACACCTACGCCCAGGTCGGCGTCGCGCGCAACACGCTCGAGCTGGACAGCAACACGAACATGGACTTCGACGGCTGGAACGTCAGCGGCTCGTACGAGTTCGCCAAGGACTTCCACGCCTTCGGCGGTTACCAGAAGACCAGCAACAACGACATCCTCGACATGGACCTGGAAGAAGGCCAGATCGGCCTCGGCTGGCATCCGTCCATCGCCGACAACGCCGATGCGATCGTCGAGTTGAGCTACATCAACCAGCGCGTCGAAGCGTCGGCGTTCGGCGTCAGCGCGCACGACAGCGCCAACGGCTACAAGGCGTCGGTCGGCTTCCGCTCCGCGTTCAACGACGTCATCGTCGGCACGCTGAAGGCCAACTACACCGACGGCTCGGACCTGGACAGCGAGTTCACGCCGTCCTTCGGCCTGGAAGCGCGCTTCAGCCCGATGTGGTCGGTCGTCGGCGAAGCCGAAGTCGGCCGCGACATCAAGCGTTACACGGTCGGCGTCCGCGCGAGCTTCTGATCGCAGCGGCATCGGCAACGAAAAAGCCCGGCATCCGCCGGGCTTTTTTATTCGAACAACCCCGACGGATATTCGGGTTTCTGGTCGCGCGACATCAGCAGCTGCAAGGCTTTCCCCGGCGTGAGTTCGCCGTGCAGCACCGATTGCACGGCGCTGGTGATCGGCAGTTCGATGCCATGGCGTTCGGCCTGGCGCATCACTTCGTCGGCGGTCTGGATGGATTCCACGACCTGGCCGATTTCGCGCACGGCATCTTCGATGCTTTGCCCGCGACCGAGCGCGAGGCCCAGTCGGCGATTGCGCGACAGGTCGCCCGTGCAGGTGAGCACCAGGTCGCCGAGGCCTGCCAGACCCATCAGCGTTTCCGCCTTGCCGCCGATCGCGGCGTTCAGGCGCAGCATTTCGTTGAGGCCGCGCGTGATCATGCCGGCGCGCGCGTTGAGGCCGAGTTGCATGCCGTCGGCGACGCCGGTGGCGACGGCGAGGACGTTCTTCATCGCGCCACCGAGTTCGGCACCGAGCATGTCGTCGCCGGTGTAGGCGCGGAATGCGGGGCCGTGCAGCACGTCGGCGACCTGCTGCGAGAAGCCCTGCGAAGAACCGTGGACCGTCAGCGCCGTGGGCAGGCCCTGCGCGACTTCCTTCGCGAACGACGGCCCGGTGACCACCGCGACCGGCACGTCGCCGAGGACTTCGGCCGCGACTTCGTGCAGGAAACGCCCGGAGCCCGGTTCGAAGCCCTTGGTCGCCCACGACACGCCCGCATGCGCGGGCCGATGCGGTGCGAGCGCACGCAGCGTTTCCGCGAATGCGTGCGACGGCACGACGACGAGGACGAGGTCGCAGCCCGCGAGGGCCTTGGCCATGTCATCCGTCGCTTCGAGGGACTCCGGCAACGCAACGCCGGGGAGGTAACGCGCGTTCTCGTGCGTCGCCGCGAGCGCGGCGATCGCTTTTGCATCGCGACCCCACAGCACGGTGCGATGCCCGTGCCGTGCGATCAGCGCAGCGAGCGCGGTGCCCCAGGAGCCCGCGCCGAGGACGGCGACCGAAAGCGGTTGTATCGGTTCGACCGTCGCCATGGGCGATCAGGCGTTTCCGACCGTCTCCGTGCCGCCGAGGTCGGCGTTGCCGGAGGCCTGCATGGCGCGCTGGCGCAGGTTTTCCGCATACAGGCCTTCGAAATTGATCGGCTGCATGAAGAAGGGCGGGAAGCCGCCGGCCTGGATCAGGTTGGCCACCGTCGCCGCGGCGTAGGGATACAACAGGTTCGGGCACTGCGTGCCGAGCATCGCGTCGACACCGGCGTCCTCGAAGCCCGCCAGCGTGAACACGCCGGCCTGCTGCACTTCGGCCAGGTACGCGGTCTTGCCGGCCATGTTGCAGGTGAGCGTGATGCCGAGGACGACTTCGAACGCCGTGTCGCTCAGGCGCTGCACCTTCTGGTTGAGGTTCATCTGCAGCTCGGGCTGGCCCGGCTCGTTGAACACCTGCGGGGCGCCCGGCGCCTCGAACGAGACATCCTTGACGTAGATCTTCTCGACCGCAAAGGTCGCGCCTGCCTGCTGGCCCTGGAGGGCGCCGGTGGGGGTCTCATCGGACATTGCTGCTGACTCCGGAACTGCTGAAAAAGAGGGCGATTATGGCACGCGTCCGCGAGGCTTCAGCGGCCTTTCACCAAGGGAAGGTCGGCCTGCTGCCAGGCCTGGATACCGCCGTCGAGCCAATACACGTGTTCGAAGCCGGCCTGCTTCAGGCGCTTGGCCGCGCCCGCCGAGGCCTGGCCCGTGCGACACACCGCCACGACCGGGAGCGACTTCGCGTTCGCGAGCTGCTTGTTCTCCGGATCGAACTGGCTTTGCACCACGTTCTTGCTGCCGGGGATGTGGCCCTTCTCGAACTCGGACGTGGACGACAGGTCGATGACCAGCGCGTTCTCGCGGTTGATCAGCGCGGTCAGTGCCGCCGGCCGCAACGCCTTGTAGCTGCGGAACAAGCGGGCGACTTCGACATAGATGATGCCGATCGTCAGGCCCACCAGGGCCAGGGCGAGCGTCATGTGGCGGGTCGCGAAACCCAGCAATTCTTCAAGATTCACGAGGGGGACTGCGCAGCGGCCGCAATGGGCGAGGGGCGGCGATTGTCGCCCGCCCGCCGCCCGCGCGCAAAAGTGCCCGGCGCGCGGCCGGGCGCGTGGTTCAGTCCTTCCAGAGGTCCGGCAGGCCGACCACCAGCCACCAGGTCTTGGTTTCCGGCTCGAAGTGCCAGTGCTCGGTGTAGCGCGTGGAGCGCTCGGTGAGCGTGTGGCGGTTCACCAGGTCGATCTGGACCTCGCGCACCACGTCGCCGTCGGGCAGCGCCTGCGTGGCGACGTCGCGGTAACCGGCGATCTGGATCTGCTTGTAGCGCTCCAGTTCGACGTCGCTCATCGGATGCGCGTCGCGGTACTTGGGGTCCACCAGCATCCACGCGCCTTCGAAATCGCCCCAGCGGATCGCCGCGGAGTAGGCGTACTGCCTCTGGTCGAGCTGGCCCATCTGGTGCTTCGCCGACGCACACCCGGCGAGCAGCACGACGTTGGCGCACACGGCCAGCCAGGCAGCCCGCATCCAACCCTTCGACTTCGACATCGGATTCCTCCCCATGGACAGGGGCATCCTACCCTTTGCGGAATGCGACGAACCGCGCGCGGAAGGTGGCCGCATCGCGGCCGTCGGGAAGCGTGACGCGGGCGACGAGTTCGGTGCGCGCCTTGCCGCGCTCGGCGAGCGTGGCCAGGAAGGCGTGCCAGTCGGCCTCCGGCGCCGCGTGGGCCTCGGCCTGCAGGTCTTCGAACAAGGGCGCGAGATAGCGCACGGCGCTGTCGGCGACGAAGACATCCGCTTCCATGCCGGCGCTCTGCACGTGCAGCGTCACCAGTCCCCAGGCGGCGAGCGTCATCAGCGAGGAGAGGCTTCCCCCGAACGCGCAGCCCTTGTCGTTGACGTTGTGGGAGAGCGGCGCATGCAGGCGCAGGCGCTCGCCGTCGTAGCCGGCGATGGAGACCTGCATCGCGGCGACCGGCGGCATGCCGCGGTAGTGGGCGTCGAGATGTTCGAGGAGGTGTCCGGACAGCGTGTGCGTCATCGATCTTCAGGTTTGGCTTGCGGGAGGGCGCGGCACGCCACAAGCTGCGCGCCATGCGCGCGACCGCGAAACCGCAACCGCCGGCATGGTACGTGATCTCCCTGCGCCCGGTCGGGCAGCACGGGAGCGTCCGCCGTGCGGCCGCCCAGGCGGGCCTGGCCTGCATCGCGCTGTCGACGATGCGCATCGCACCGCAGGACGATGCGCGCACCCAAGCGGCCTTGGGGAAGGCGCTCGCCGCACCTTTCGTCGTGTTCACGAGTCCGAACGCCGTGCGGTGCGCATCGGCGCTGGCATCGCTGCGCGGCGCGCGCGGTCGTCGGGTGTTCGCGATCGGTGCCGGCACGGCTGCGGCCTTGCGTCGCGCCGGCATCGCTGGTGTCCAGGTGCCGCCGCGCGCGGATAGCGACGCGTTGCTTGCACTCGATGCGCTGCAGGACGTCGGCGGTCGGCGTGTCGGCCTGGTCACCGCGCCCGGGGGCCGCGATCGCATCGCGCCAGGCCTGCGTGCGCGCGGCGCCGAGGTCGTGCGCGCCGATGTCTATGCGCGCGAAGCACAGGCGCCCATGCCGCGCGCCTGGAACGCCCTGCGCGCCGTTCGCGGCAAGCTCGCCATCGCCTTGAGCAGCGGCGATGCGCTGGACACGCTGATGGCGCACGTACCCGGGGACTTGCGTGGCCGTCTGCTCGGCGCGCGCATCCTCGCGGGCAGCGAGCGCCTGGCCGACATCGCGCAGCGCCATGGCTTCGACGACATCCGCGTGGCAGAGGGCGCCCGACCCGCCGAACTGCTCGCGGTCGTGCGTGACGGCCGGCCACGACGCGCCATCCGTTAGCATCCTCGCACCGCTCGACGCGCCCGCCCCCCGCCGTGATCGACTCCAACGACGCTCCCGACACCCCCACCTCCTCGCCCACGCCTGCGGCGAATCGCAGCCGCGCGCCGCTCGCATTGCTTGCGTTGCTGCTGCTCGCCCTCGCGGGTGCCTGGGGCTGGCGCGAATGGCGCATCCGCGCAGAATCCGACCGCGCCGCCGCCGACGATGCATCGCAGCGACTCAGCGCAATCGAGGCGCGCATGGACGCGTTGCGCAACGAACAGCGCACCAACACGCAACGCCTGCAGCAGGCCGAAGCCACCAATCGTTTGCTGCGCGACGAACTGCTCGGCATCGGACAACGCGCCGCCTTGCTGGAAGACAGCGTGTCCAAGCTCGCCGATCCCGATCGCCACGGCGCGCAGGCGCTGCGGTTGGATGAAGTGGAAATGCTGCTCGGCATGGCGCAACAACGATTGCAGCTCGCCTCCGACCTGGACGGCGCGAAGCGCGCGTATGCGCTCGCGGCCGGACTGCTCGATGGCGTGGACGACCCCGCTTACCTGAGCCTCAAGCAGACGCTGGCGCAGGAGCGCGGCGCACTCGATGAGGCGCACGTGGATCCCGCACGCACGGCGGCGTCGAAGCTGTCGGCGATCGAACGCGCGTTGCCCGCGTTGCCGATCACGGCGTCGACTTCGGGCACGCAAGCGCGCGCGTGGTGGGAACGCATCCTTTCGCGCCTGGTCGACGTGCGACCGAGCGACCGCGCACAACTGCGTTCCGCATCGGATCGGGCCGCCGGCCTGGAAGCACTCGCCATCGAATTCACGCTCGCGCGTGCAGCCTTGGAGCGTCGCGACACCACGGCATGGCGCGACGCCCTCGCACGCGCCGATGCCTGGCTGCCGCGCCTGTGGCCCGACTCGCCCGCGTTGCGCGCGCAACGCGCGAGCCTGCAGGGACTGCGCGCGCAGGCGCTTGCGGTGTCCTCCCCGGTGCTGGGCACCACGCTCGTGCAATTGCGGTCGATGCGCGCCCGCTGAAAGTTTCGAAAGGAGGCGACCCCATGAACCTGTTCCGCAATCTCCTGTTCTGGTTGGTGCTGGTTCTCGTGGGGGCCCTGGTCGCGCAGCTGCTCGTGCAGGATCCGGGTGAAGTGCTGGTGCGCTTCCGCGGGCACGACTACCAGAGCACGTTGGTCGGCGCGCTGTTGCTGCTGGTGCTGGGGCTCGCGGCGCTGTGGCTGGCGTGGACGGTGCTCGCACTGCCGTTCCGCGGATGGCGCGGCTTCCGACGCCGCCAGGTGCGTGCGCGCCTCACCGATGGACTGGGCGCGCTGCACCAGGGCCATTGGGTGCGCGCGGAAAAACTGCTCGACCAGGCGGCCGAAGGCGACGACGCCGCGGCCGTTGCACGCGTCGCGGCCGCGCAAGCTGCCGATGCACGCGCGGATGCGGCAGCGGCGACGCGGCAGATCGACGCGCTGTCGACGCGACATCCGATCGCGGCGGCGCTCGCACGCGCGGATCGCACGATCGCCACCGATCCGGCGGCTGCGCTTTCCGCATTGGATGCGCCGGGTGCGCAACCGCTTCCGCCGCGCGGCCTGCTGCTGCGCGCGCAGGCGCTCGCGAAACTCGGCCGCGCGCACGAGGCCTACGGCATGCTCGGCGCCCTGCGCCAGCAACAGGCCGCGCCCGCCGCGGAGCTGGATGCATGGCAGGCGCGCTGGGCCGCGGCCTCGCTCACCGAAGCCGTCGATGCGAATGCGCTCGCCGATCGCTGGGACGCGTTGCCCAAACCGCTGCAGGCCGATCCGATCGTCGTCGCCGCGTACGCCGCGCGCGCATCGGACATGCGCTGGGACGATGCCGCCGCGCGCAACATCGAACAGGCGCTCGCCACGCGCTGGGACGAGTCGCTGGTCGACCTCTACGGTCGGCTGCCGACCACCGCCGCGCCCGATGCGCGCCGCGAACAACTCGCGCGCTGGTTGCAGGCGCATCCGGAAAGCCCCGCGACACTGCTCGCCCTCGCGCGCCTGCAGCCTTGGCCGACCGCGGAGGCGAGCCTGCATCGCGCCGTCGCACAAGGTGGCGGTGCGCGTGCGTGGGAGGCCTTGGCCGAAGGCTATGCCGCTTCGGGCGACCCCGAATGCGCCCGCCTGTCCTACGCCAATGCGCTGCGCGCGACCCGCGGCGAGCCCGTGCTCCCGCTGCCCAACCGCGACCTGCGGCAACAGATCCAGGACGCAGCGGCCATCGAGATCCGCGACGAGCACGGCCTGCCCCGCCTGCGGGAGTGAGCCTCGCTAGAATGCCGGGCATGCATCCGGCCCACCTCGAAGACGATGCGGACTTCGCCCGCGTCCGCGAATTCCTGACCGACCTGCAGGACCGCATCTGCGCGGCGATCGAGACCGCCGACGGCGGTGCACGCTTCGTCGAGGATCGCTGGACGCGCAAGGAAGGCGGCGGCGGACGCACCCGCCTGCTGCGCGACGGCAAGGTGTTCGAACAGGCGGGCATCGGGTTCTCCGACGTATCGGGCTCGAAGCTGCCGCCGTCCGCGACCGCGGCGCGGCCCGAACTCGCCGGCGCGACGTGGCGCGCGGTCGGCGTGTCGCTCGTCTTCCATCCGCACAATCCTTACCTGCCGACGACGCACGCCAACGTCCGCCACTTCCGCGCGATGCGCGACGGGCGCACGGTGGCCTGGTGGTTCGGCGGCGGCTTCGACCTCACGCCCTTCTATCCGTACGACGAAGACGTGCTGCACTGGCATCGCACGGCCCGCGCGCTGTGCGAGCCCTTCGGCGGGCAGGCACGCTACGAGGCGCACAAGCGCTGGTGCGACGAATACTTCCTCCTGAAGCACCGCGACGAGACGCGCGGCGTGGGCGGCCTGTTCTTCGACGACCTGCACGAGGACTTCGAACGCGACTTCGCCTACATGCGCGCGGTCGGCGACGGCTTCCTCGATGCGTACCTGCCCCTCGTCGAGCGTCGGCGCGACACGCCGTTCGGCGAGCGCGAGCGCAACTTCCAGTTGTATCGCCGCGGGCGCTACGTCGAATTCAACCTGGTGTTCGACCGCGGCACGCTGTTCGGGCTGCAGAGCGGCGGGCGCACGGAGTCGATCCTGATGAGCCTGCCGCCGATGGTGCGCTGGGAATACGGCTATGCGCCGCAGGAAGGCAGCCCCGAGGCGCGGCTGGCCGATTACCTGCGGCCGCGCGACTGGCTCGGCGAGCTGCGCTGATCAGATCGCCGAGTCGACCGGCGACGGACGCTCCCGCGGCACCACGCTGATCCGGCCATCGGTTTCCAGGATCGCGATCTGGACGTCCGTGAGGGTGAGCTCGCCGTTCTGGCGCAGGGCTTCCTCGAAATCGTTGCGGCTGACGAGCTCCCGGCGCAGGACGTCCTCGTACAGGTGTCCGTTGCGCGCCAGGATCACGGGCACGCCTTCGATCCAGCGCTCCACGGTGCGATTGCGCGAAGCCAGGAAACCCGTGGTCCAGTTCAGCGCGATCAGGATCGCGGCCAGCATCAGGCCGCCCATCAGCGAGGTGTCCGTGCCCAGCAGTGCGTTCTGCACCGCATTGCCGAGCAGGACGATGAGCAGGACGTCGAACGGGGTGAACTGGCCCATCGTCCGCTTGCCGGACAGGCGGATCAGGAACAGCAGCACGACGTAGACCACGACCGCCCGCAGCAGGTATTCCCAGACAGGCATCGCCAGATCGAACATCGTTTTCCCCCTTCGCGCAGCGCGTGGGCCGACTGTCGGCCAATTCAGGATCGCAATCAACAAATCGCAGGCAATAAAAAGCCCCGCAGGCCAGGGGGAGACCGGCGGGGCCGGGGAGCGGGACTTGGGGAGGAGTCCGCTCCGGGGATCACTCCAGGGGAGGGAGAGATCAGCGTCAGACCTTGCATCTGACGCGAGCTATGAGACCACCGGGTACATGGATGGTTCGTGAAGATTCAGGTTAAGAACCTGTTGGATTCAGGAAGAATTCATGCCGTCGGGACGGTCCTCATCAACCTCACGCGAGCTCATCAGTGGGCTTCATCCCAATTGGCGCCGCGTCCTGCATCGACCACGAGGGGCACGCGCAGTTCTGCGGCAGCGGACATGCGGTCCTTCGCGCCCGCGATGAGGTCCTCGACGAACGCATCCTCCACTTCGAACACCAGTTCGTCGTGCACCTGCAGCAGCATCAGCGCGCGGCCATCGAGCGTGGACAGCCAGGCATCGATCGCGATCATCGCGCGCTTGACGATGTCCGCCGCGGTGCCCTGCATCGGCGCGTTGATCGCCGCGCGTTCTGCACCCGCGCGCAGGCCGGCGTTGCGCGCGGAAATGTTCTCCAGGTGCAGGCGGCGCCCGAACACGGTTTCGACGTAGCCGCGCTCGCGCGCTTCCACGCGCGTGCGCTCCATGAAATCGCGCACGCCCGGGTACCGCGAGAAATACAGCGCGATGTAGTCCTGCGCTTCGCCGCGCCCGATGCCGAGCTGGCGCGCCAGGCCGAAGGCGCTCATGCCGTACATCAGGCCGAAGTTGATCGCCTTCGCCGCGCGGCGCTCGTTGCCGGAGACTTCCTCGAGCGTCTTGCCGAACACTTCCGCCGCGGTCGCGCGGTGGATGTCGTCGCCGGAGGTGAAGGCGCGCAGCAGGTTCGGGTCTTCCGACAGGTGCGCCATGATGCGCAGCTCGATCTGCGAGTAGTCGCAGGCCACGATGCTGCGGCCGGGCGGTGCGATGAACGCGCGGCGGATGCGGCGCCCGTCCTCGGTGCGGATCGGGATGTTCTGCAGGTTCGGATCCGACGAGGCCAAGCGCCCCGTGGCCGCACCGGCCTGGTGGTAACTGGTGTGCACGCGCCCGGTGTTGCGGTTCACCATCTCCGGCAACTTGTCGGTGTAGGTGCTGCGCAATTTCGCGAGGCCGCGGTACTCCAGGATGATGCGCGGCAACTCGTGCAGGTCGGCGATCGCTTCGAGCGCTTCTTCGTTCACGCTCGGCTGGCCAGACGGCGTCTTCACCTGCACGGGCAGCTTGAGTTCGTCGAACAGCAGTTGCCCCACCTGCTTCGGCGAGTCGAGGCTGAAGGTGCGGCCCGCGAGGTCGGTGGCGCGTTGCTGCGCGTCGAGCATGCGCTTGCCCATGTCCGCGGACTGGCGCTTGAGTTCCGCCACGTCCACGAGGATGCCGTTGGCTTCCACGCGCTCGAGCACCTGCACCAGCGGGATTTCGATCTCGCGGTAGACGCGTTCCAGCGAGGGCTCCGAGGCGAGCTTCGGGCGCAAGGCCGCGTGCAGGCGGAGCACCACGTCGGCGTCTTCGGCGGCGTAGCGCGTGGCGTCGTCGAGCGCGACATGCGAGAAAGGAATCTGCTTCGCACCCTTGCCCGCGACGTCTTCGTAGGCAACGGTGTCGTAGCCGAGGTAGCGCTTGGCGAGCGAATCCAGGTCGTGCCGGCTCGCGCCCGCGTTCCACACGAAGCTTTCCAGCATCGTGTCGTCGTCGTAGCCGTGCACCACCACGCCGTGGCAGCGCAGCACGTGCAGGTCGTACTTGCCGTGCTGGCCAAGCTTGCGTTTGTTCGCGTCGGTGAAGAGCGGACGCAGCGCGTCGAGCACGACCTCGCGCGGGAGCTGCTGCGGCGCGCCCGGATAATCGTGGCCGAAGGGAATGTAGGCCGCATGGCCCGTTTCGACGGCAACGCTGACGCCGATCAGGTTTGCACTCAGCGGATCGAAGGAATCGGTTTCCGTGTCGAACGCAAAGCCCTCGGCCGCTTGCAGCTTCGCGATCCACGCATCGAGCTGCGCCTGCGTGAGCACGGTTTCGTACTCGCCCTTCGCCGCGAGCGCGGGATCCGGCGCTTCCGTCGGTGCCGCACCCGTGCGCGCCCAGCCGGCTTCGGTGCCGCGCATCGAGACCTTGCGTTCGGCGGCCTTCGGCGCAGGCGTGCCATCGAGTTCGCGCAGCGCTGCGTTGAAACCGTAGCGCGCGAAGAGGATGCGCAGCTTGTCGACGTCGCGCGGACGCAGCGTCATCGCATGCGCCGCCTGGTCCAGCGGCACGTCCGTCTTGATCGTCACCAGCGTGCGGTTGAGCGGCAGTCGCGGCAGGGCCGCGCGCAGGTTCTCGCCGATCTTGCCGCCGATCTTCTCCACGTTCGCGATCACGCCATCGAGCGTGTCGTACTCGGCGAGCCATTTCGCGGCGGTTTTCGGCCCGCATTTCTCCACGCCGGGCACGTTGTCCACCGCATCGCCCATCAGCGCGAGCATGTCGACGATCTGACGCGCGTGCACGCCGAACTTCGCGAACACGGCCTCGTCGCTGTCCAGCACGCTGCCGCTCATCGTGTTCACGAGCTTGATGCTGCCGGCGTTGCCGGGCTCCCGCACGAGCTGCGCGAAATCCTTGTCGCCGGTGGAGATGGTCACGTCGCTGCCTGCGTCCGCGGCTTCGAGTGCAAGCGTGCCGATCACGTCGTCGGCTTCCACGCCGCCGATGCGCAGCAAGGGAAAGCCGAGCGCCTGCACGATTTCGCACATGGGCTCGACCTGCGCGCGCAGGTCATCGGGCATCGCCGAGCGGTTGGCCTTGTACTCGGGGTACAGGTCGTCGCGGAAGGTCTTGCCCGGGGCGTCGACCACGAAGACCGCGCAGTCCGGCTGCTCGGCCAGCGTGGCGCGGAGCATGTTCACGACGCCGAACAGCGCGCCGGTGGGTTCGCCGGCGCTGTTGGTGAGCGGGGGAAGCGCGTGGAACGCGCGGTACAGGTACGAGGACCCGTCGATCAGGACCAGTCTTGGCATCCGGGGATTCTACGCCCGCCCCGGCGCGCGTCCGACCGCCGGCCGACACCTTTCCGACACATCGGCCGGGCGTATATTTCTTTCCCGTTCGCCACAGCAGGAGGCTTGGCCATGAAGACGCACGCTGCCCGCATCGCACGCCGTATCGTCTGGCCCGCCATCGCGCTTGCCGCGTTGCTGCCGGCCGCCTGCGCCACGGTGGATCCGAACGCACCGCCCACCCCGGCCAACGCGGCCGAATCCACCCGCACCGAAACCAACGGCGACGTCGTCACCGAGTACCGCGTGAACGGCGCGCTCGCGATGGTCCGCATCTCGCCCAAGCGCGGGCCGGTCTACTACCTGGTGGACAGCGACGGCGACGGACACCTGGACCGCACGCCGCAGGGCACGCGCGACACGCCGGTGTATTTCAAGTTGTACGAGTGGTGACTCTCCTCACCGCCCAGCGGAGGCCATGATGACCAAGCTCGACAAGCCGATCCGTCGCGAACTCCAGATCGGCGAACAGCTCTACACGCTGACCATCGCACCCGACGGGCTCAAGCTCGTCGAGAAAGGCCGCCGCAAGGGCATCGAGCTGGCATGGAACGCACTGGTGAGCGGCGATGCCGCACTGGCCAGCGCGCTACAGGCCTCCGTCGGCCACGACTGAAGGCCCAGGCGGGCTGGGGTCAGGCGGGCTGCAAGTTCGCGTAAGCGAGCACCAGCCACTTCGAACCGGCGTCGTCGAAATTCACCTGCACGCGGGCGTGCGCGCCCGTTCCTTCGTAATCGGTGACCACGCCGATGCCGAAGGTGGGGTGGCGCACGTTCGAACCCAGCTTCACGGGCGGCGGATCGACCGCCGCCACCGCGAACTCGCGCCGGCCCTGCGGCGCGTAAGGCCGCGAGACCTGCACGCGCGGGCGCACTTCGTTGAGCAGGGGCGCGGGGATTTCGCGCAGGAAGCGGGAAGGAATGCCGTACATGTCCGAGCCGTGGATGCGGCGCGCCTCGGCGTAACTGAGCACGAGCTTCTGCCGCGCGCGCGTGATGCCCACGTAGGCCAGGCGCCGCTCTTCCTCCAATCGCCCGGGCTCTTCCGACGACTTCGTGTTCGGGAACAGGCCCTCCTCCAATCCCGCGAGGAAGACGAGCGGAAACTCCAGGCCCTTCGCGCTGTGCAGCGTCATCAGCTGCACGCCGTCCTCGCCCGCCTGCGCCTGGCCTTCGCCCGCTTCGAGGGCGGCGTAGCTCAGGAACGCGACGAGTTCGCTCAGCGCGGCCGATTCCTCGTCGTCGCCGTGCACGAAGCGCGAAGCGACCGACACGAGTTCGTCCAGGTTGTCCGTGCGCGAATCCAGCTGGCCCTTCGATTCGTTGGCGTAGTGCTCGCGCAACGCGCTGCGGGCGAGCACATGGTCGATCTTCTCCTGCAGCGGCAGTGCGGCGGTTTCGACTTGCAGCGCCTCGATCAGCATCTGGAAACCAGCGAGTGCGTTGCGCGAGCGCGCGGCGAGGACCGTGCCCTGGCTGGTGCGCTTCGCCGCTTCCCACAGATCGATCGCGTCTTCGCGCGCGCGACGGCGTACTTCGTCGAGCGTGCGCTCGCCGATGCCGCGTGCGGGCGTGTTGACCGCGCGTTCGAAGGCCGCATCGTCCGCACGATTGGTGATCAGGCGCAGGTAGGCCAGCGTGTCCTTGATTTCGGCGCGCTCGAAGAAGCGCATGCCGCCATACACGCGGTAGGGAATCTGTTCGGCCAGCAAGCCTTCTTCGAACGCACGCGACTGCGCGTTGCTGCGGTACAGGATCGCGCACTCGCCGTGGCTGCCGCCGTCGCGTACCCATTGGCGGATGCGTTCGACGACGAAGCGCGCTTCGTCGATTTCGTTGTAGGCCGCGTACAGGTCGATGGCCTCGCCCTCGCCCGCGTCGGTCCACAACTGCTTGCCGAGACGATCGGGGTTGTGCGCGATCACCGCGTTCGCGGCGTTGAGGATGTTGGAAGTGGAGCGGTAGTTCTGCTCCAGGCGCAGCGTCGAAGCGCCCGGATAGTCGCGCAGGAAGCGCTGCACGTTCTCGACCTTGGCGCCGCGCCAGCCATAAATGGCCTGGTCGTCGTCGCCCACCACGAACACATGGCCCGTATCGCCCGCGAGCAGGCGCACGAAGCCGTACTGGATCGCGTTGGTGTCCTGGAACTCGTCGATCAGCAGTTCGCCGAAGCGATGGCGGTAGTGCGCGAGCAGGCCCGCGTTGTCGCGCAGCAGTTCGTGCGCACGCAGCAGCAGCTCGGCGAAATCGACCAGGCCCGCGCGCTCGCAGCGTTCCTGGTAGGCGGCGTAGGCGCGCCGCATCGTGTCCATGAACCAGTCGCTGCCGGGCTGGATGTGTTCGGCGCGGCGGCCTTCGTCCTTCTGCGCATTGATCCACCACGCGATCTGGCGCGGCGGGAAGCGCGTGTCGTCGAGTTCCAGTTGCTGCACGACGCGCTTGACCAGGCGCAGCTGGTCGTCCGAATCGAGCACCTGGAAGCCTTCCGGCAACCGCGCATCCTGCCAGTGCATGCGCAGCAGGCGATGCGCGAGGCCGTGGAAGGTGCCGATCCACATGCCGCGCGTGCCGTGCCGCAGCAGGTGCTCCGCACGATGGCGCAGCTCGCCCGCGGCCTTGTTGGTGAAGGTCACCGCGAGGATGCCGTGCGGCGGCACGCCCATCACTTCGGTGAGCCACGCGATGCGGTGCATGAGCACGCGCGTCTTGCCGCTGCCGGCGCCGGCGAGGACGAGATAGTGCCCGGCGGGCGCAGTGACGGCCTCGCGCTGGGCCGGATTCAGCGCGTCGAGCAGGTGGGAGACATCCATGCGCGCCATTCTAAAACGGCGCGCACGGTGGCGTTTGCCTCAATGCGCGTGGGCGTGCTCGCGCTTGCTGGCCGCGCCCGTCATCAGTTTGTCGGTCCAGGCGATGCCCAGCGCCGAAACGATGAACACGCTGTGGATGATGGTCTGCCACAGCACGCCGGTGGCCGTGATGGTGGTGCAGGCCTTCAGGCTCGTGCCCGCCAGCGCGCGCACCGCTTCGATGCCCGCGGGCGAGGCGCACAGCGGCAGGCCATCGACCATGCCGACTTCGATGAAGCTCTTGAGGAGGTGGATCGAGGAGATGCCGATGATGGCCATCGCGAGCTTCACCTTCAGCACGCTCGCGTTGACGTGGCTCAGCCACTCCGGCTGGTCGGGATGGTTGTGCAGGCGCAGGCGCGAGACGAAGGTTTCGTAGCCGCCGACGATCACCATCACCAGCAGGTTCGAGATCATCACCACGTCGATCAGGCCGAGGACGATCAGCATGATTTCCTGTTCGCCCAGGTGCGGCGTGGCGGAAATCAGGTGCAGCAGTTCCTTCACGAACAGGTAGACGTACACGCCCTGCGCGACGATCAGCCCGAGGTAGAGCGGAAGCTGCAGCCAGCGCGAGGAAAAGATCAGCGCGGGCAGCGGATTGAGGCGTTGGGTGGCGGGGGTGGCGTCGGACGCGCGGAAATCGGACATGAGCTCGGTCGGCGGGGGGAGGCCACCGACCTTACGACAGGGAATTCCCCAGCATCAACTGCCGCAGTTCCGCTTCGAGCGCCGCGATGCGCTCGCCGATACGCGCGGTTTCCGCGTCTTCGAGGTGGCCGAGCCCGTCGAGCAGGGCGCCGAGCTGGTCCAGGCGCGACTTCTGTTCCGAGAGCACGTGGCGACGACGGAACAGGCGCATGTCGCTGACATTCTCCGCATCGTCGGGCAGCGGTTGCCACGGGCGCTCCTGCAACAACCAACGCAGGCGCTCGGCGGCGGTGCGATCGGCGTCGGACCACGGCAGGCTCCGGCCGCGCACGGTTTCGCGCCAACTGGCGAAACTCTTGCGCGGTGCGATGCGCACGCCGTCGTCGGTGGCGACCATGGGTTTGTGCGGATCGCCCGCCCACACGACGTCTTCCACCTGTTCGCGGCGAAAGAACAACAGCCAGTCGTCGCGACGTCCGAAGCGGATCGCGAGCACGCCCGCGAGGCCTTCGTTCGCATCGGGCAGGAGCCAGGACGCGGCGTGGTCGGTGGCCGGCAAGCGATCGGCGCCTTGCCCGCGCGCCCATTCGAGGGCGTGCGGGAGGCCGTCCAGCGTCGGCGTGCGGCCGTGCGTGTGCCATTGACCGTCGCTGCGCAGCGCGATGCCATCGCACGGCACCGCGCTTTCCAGCAGGTCCAGCGCGCCGATGAGCGATGTCGAGAGGTCCTCACGCCCGGACAGCCGCAGCGCGAGCCTGTCGCGCACTTCGCGCGCGCGCGATTCGTGCTGCATGGCGATGGCTTGTTCCGCGGCCGACACCCGCATGGACACGAACAGGCTGAACATGTCCGCCGCCGCACGCACGGAGGGCGGCACGAGGCGGGGTTCGCGGTGATGGCACGCGATCAGGCCCCACAAGCGCCCGCCGCTGACGATCGACACCGACATCGATGCGGCCACGCCCATGTTCCGCAGGTATTCCAGGTGCACGGGCGAGACGCTGCGCAAGGCGTGCTGGCTCAGGTCGAGCGGCGCGCCCGCGACATCGCGGCCCGGCAGGATCGGGACCGCCTGGTATCGCGAATCCGGGATCACGCGGATGCGGTTGCGCACGTACAGCGCGCGCGCCTGCGCCGGAATGTCGGAGGCGGGGAAGCGCAGGCCGAGGAAGGGTTCCATGTCGTCGGCACGCGCTTCGGCGATGACTTCACCTGCGTCGTCGTGGCGGAAGCGATACACCATCACGCGGTCGTAGCCGGTGAGCTGGCGGATTTCCTCCGCGCTGCGCTGGTGGAAGCCACGCATGTCGGCGGCCCCGCTCACGCGCGAGATCATGCGTTGCGCGACGACGGTGGGCGCCTGGCGAACGGCGTTGACCGTGCGCGGCTCGATCTCCAGGTGCACCAAGCCACTGGCGACATGCACGCTGATGTCGCACAGGTGCGCCAGCGCGCCGATGTTGCCGACCGCGGCGCGTTGCGGCGTCGCACCCGGTTCCAGCAAGGCGATGGCCTCGAGCAAGGGTTGCAACACATCGTCTGCAACGTGTTCCCCCAGGCGCTTGCCGATGACCTGGTCCGGCGGCATGTCGAGCAACCCGGCGATGTTGGCCGAGGCGTGCCGCACCACCCAGTCCGGAAGCGTGCAGCTGAGGAGATAGCCGTGCGGCTGGATCGCGCCACTGAGATGGATGGCCTCGCGCGCGCAGTCCATCTCGCCGGGCGTGCCAAGCGTGCGGTCGTCGTTCTGCAAGATCATCCTCCGGCGCCGGCGTGCGCCAGGTCGGCACGATGGAATTCGTGTTCGGCGCAGGCGAAGGCGCGTGCGGCAGCTTCGAGCATCGTGCGCTCGCCGGCAGTGTCGAAGTCGGCGTCTTCCAGGCACTGCACGAAGGCGCGCCAGCGCTTGCCCGCGCCGAGGCCGCCGTGACGATGCAGGAAGGTGGCACCGGTGCCCGCTTGGTGGCCGAGGGCACGCGCGTCGCCGACCAGTTGCGTCGCGCCGAGGGCGGAGCCTTCGATCACGTACAGCAGCCCCGCGGCATCCGCGTCGTTGGCGACGGTGAGCGCAGGACCTGCGGTGAGCGGCGCGAGCGAGAGTGCGCCGAGGTCTTCATCGAGCCAGGGCGTGCGCGCGGTATCGCGCCACGCATGCCAGCCCGGGCCGAGCGTCGCCGTGGCGAGCGCGCGTTCGGCGTTGGCGACGAACGCGTGCATGCCCAGCAGGTACACGCGGTATTGGCGCGCTTCGCGCAAACCCTGCGCGAAGCGTGCATCGAGGCGAACGTGCGCGGTGCCGGTGGCGCCGCGCAGTCGATCGCGATATCCGTTGTCTGCGGCTGCGGTCATGGGCGCACACCCTACACGAGTGCGCACACGCCGATTTCACCCAACAGGACGGTAGCTGAACCTCTCAGCGAACAGGCTTGATTGAATACGCGTCGGGATGCGATGCGCCAAGCAGGTTGGTCACGAAGTAATCCCAACGCTTGCGCATCACGTACAGCGAGTACTCACCATAGCCGTGGCGCGCATTCGGCAGCAGCAACAAGTCGAAATCCTTGTTGGCCTTGATCAGCGCATCCACCACGAGCATCGTGCTGGACGACGGCACGTTGTCATCCATCATGCCGTGCATCAGCAGCAACTTGCCCTTCAGGTTCGCGGCATGGTTCTGGTTGGCCTGGTCGTCGTAGTTCGACTTGCCGTCCTTGCCCGCGACCAGCAGGCCCTGCCACTTCTCCGCCCAGTCATCTTCGTAGTTGCGGTTGTCGTGGTTGCCGCTCTCTGCGATGCCGACCTTGAAGAATTCCGGGTAACGGAACATCGCCGTGCCGGTGGCGTTGCCGCCGCCCGAATGGCCCCAGATGCCGACGCGGGTCAGGTCGATGAACGGATAGCGCTGGGCGAGCTGCTTCATGCCCGTGATCTGGTCGGGCAGCGTGTTGTCGCCGACATTCTTCGCGTAGGCGTCATGGAACGCCTTCGAGCGGTAGGGCGTGCCCATGCCGTCGATGGCGACCACGATGAAGCCGAGCTCCGCGAGCGCCTGGTTGTCGCCGTGCGCCGGCAGGAAGCCGTAGCTGCGCACGGAGCCGACCTGCGGACCCGGGTAGATGTAGTTGATGATCGGGTACTTCTTGTTCGGATCGAAGTTCGAGGGCTTGAACATCTGGCCGTACAGGTCGGTCTTGCCGTCGCGCGCCTTCACGACGATCGGTTCCGGCGCCACCCAGCCCGAGGCCTTCAGGCGCGTGAGGTCGCCCTTCGCGATTTCCTGCACGACCTTGCCGTCGTTGGTGTCGCGCAGCACGGAGACCGGCGCGACGGTCGTCGTCGAGTACGTGTCGACCACGCGCTTGCCGTCCGGCGACAGCACGAAGTCGTGCTGCGCGTCTTCCGGCGAGAGCAGCACCGGCTCGGCGCCGTCGTCGAGGTTCACGCGGTACAGGTGCTGGTGGTACGGATGGTGGCCGGCTTCGCGGTTGACGCCGGTGAACCACACGGTGCGCGTGGCCGGATCGATGCGCAGCACTTCGGCCACGTTCCAGTCACCGTGCGTCACCTGCTGCTTCATCTTGCCGGTGGACAGGTCGTACAGGTACAGGTGGCCCCAGTTGCTGCGCTGGCTCCACCACAGGATTTCATTGCTGTCCGACAGGTAGCGCCAGTTGATGGCGTTGATGCCGGATTCGAACCAGTTCTTCGCGCTCTCGTCGAAGATGTCCTTGACCGTGCCCGTCGCCGCATCGGCGGTGCGCAGCGTGGCCTTGGTGTGGTCGCGCGCAGACGACACGAACGCGATGGACTTGCCGTCCTTCGCCCACTGCACGTCTTCCCAGCCGCCGAAGCAACTGACGTCGTCGCACTGCGTGGAGCGGTGCTGGTCGGGCGCCATCTTCAGGCGGACCATCTTCGCGGTCGGCACGTCGATCAGGACGCGCTCGATCATCGTGACGTCCTTGTCGCCCACGAAGGGGTACTTCCAGGTCTCGACCTTCGGCGCGCCGACGTTGGTGGACACCACCGTCATCGAACTCGTCTTGCGCTGGTCCTGCTGGAAGGTGGCGATCTTCGACGAATCCGGCGACCACACCAGGATCGCGCTGTCGTCGTGCACCCAACCGGCGTTGTTGGTGGCGTAGCCGAAATCCTTCACGCCATCGGTGGTGAGCTGGGTTTCCTTGCCGGTCGCGAGGTCGCGGACCCACAGGTTCCAGTTGCGGATGAAGGCTTCGCGCTTGCCATCCGGCGACACGTTGCCGGGGCCGTCGCCGTCCTGGCCCTTGGCGACGGGCTTGGCCTTGCAGTTCGGCTTGGCGATGTCGCAGAGGTAGTGCGTGCCGCGCACGCTGAAGTCGTATGCGTCGCCGGCAAGGGTCACGCCCTGCACCGTCTTGTCGATGCGCTTCGCATCGACCTGCTTGCCGACCACCGCCGACAGGGCCTTGGCCATGCGCGCGTGGTCGAAGGCGGGGGCCGCCTGGCCGGTCGCGACGTCCATGCGCATCAGGCGCGTGCCGTTCACGTCGTTGTCGAGGTAGACGAAATGGCCGTCGTCGAGCCACTTCACGCGCTGGATCGCGTGGTCGACCAGCGGCGCCGTCGTCATCGACAGCATCTTTTCCGCGCGCGCGTAGTCGGCTTCGGTGACCTGCGCCTGCGCGGCGGCCCCGTTCGACAGCGCGACGCCCGCGCACAACACCAACGCGGACGCACCGCGCTCCAGCTTCATACCCATTGCCCGCCCCTGATCAGGAAAACGAATCCCCCGATGCTATCGCACGGGTGGCGGGGTGCCGCCCCTGCCGGTGGTCAGGGGCGGCGATGACGGTGTCGCAGTCTCGGCGTGAGGATCAGGGGGCGGCGTGGACGGGCGCCGGATCGGGGATGCGGATCCGGGCGGCGGCGGTGCGGGCGCGGGTCGCCTCGCCGTACATCAACTCGGCGACGGCCGGGGCGGCGAGGTAATCGCCGGCGTTGGACACGCGCGTGAAGTAGCGGATCTCATGGCGCCCCGGCCACAGCTCCTCGGCGTAGAACCTGGGCTTGCGGGGGTCGAGCTTGCGCTCGTAGAACGCCCAATCGCCTTCGTCGCCCAGCTTTTCCATGTCCACGCCCGCGACGGCCGCGAGCGACAGGTCCGTCGGGCGCAACCCACCGGGCAGATCGTCGGTGACGGCGACGAACCGGCGCGGGCGCGCATTCACGACCGTGAGCGTGATGCGCACCCAGTCGCCGTCCTTCAGGGTGATTCCTGCCACGGGGACCCACTTGTTCCCGCGCAGCGCTTCGTAGCGGCGTTCGAGCGAGAAACCGATCGCGGTGCTTTGCGCCTGGCGTGCGTCTTCGTTGTAGTCGAGGTGCGCCAGGTAGGCCACCGGGGACGCGAGTGTTCCGCTTGCGGCGATACGCAACGTGGCTTTGGGCGTGGGAAGTTCGAAGCCGGCCTCCGCGCGCACCTCGCCATTGCGCAGCGCGAGGTGTTCGGTTTGCACGCCGAGCGTCGCGTCGACGCCGACCGCCGAGGCATCGCTGGCGCCTTCCCCGTGCAGCGCGCGCAGGCATGAGGCGCCCGTTTGCGTGTCGACTTCCGGAACGCCGCCGGCGTAGAGATCGGACAGGCCCGCGACGAGCGCGCGCTTCGCCCCGTCGGGCGCGTACTGCGGGAAATCCTGGAGCAGGCGGATCAGCTCGCATTGTTCGCGCATGGGCGAACTCATCCAGCGGTCCCAGGTCGACCAGCCTCCACTGCGTGCAAGTACGCGGGCTTCACCACGTTTCGGTGCGATGTCGAGGAGCGATGCGATCGTCGCGCCTGCCTGCGGATCGGCGGCGCGTGCGAGCGCGCGGGCCGCGGCGACCTTCGCGGGCAGGTCGAGCGTGGCGAAGTCAGCGTGGAGCTTCGCGACATCGGCGGCGTCATCGGCGACGGCTGCAGCAATCGCGCGCTGGTTCTTCTGATCGTCGGAAGAAGACTTGGCGACGGATTCCAGGTAATTGCGTGCGTCCTCGTCCACGCCTGAAGGAATGGCGTATCCCAGGGCGCGAAGCAATCCGAAGGCATCCACCGTATAAGCCGTCAGCGAAGCATTCGACGAAATATCGAGATGCTCCTGGTACTCCGTCTTGAAGAACCGCATGCCGCCGTCGTCCGACTGGAACACCGACGCGTTGTCGAGCGCCTCCTGCACCACGGCTCTGGCGTCGGGCCACGCCGAATCGTTGCGCTGCACCGCGAGTGCGGCGGCCACTGCGCGGCTCAGGATCTGCTCCCAGCAACGGTGCGGGTAGTCGCGGAGATCTTCGGTCCAGGCATGCACGAGGGCGTCGTTGCCGCGCCACACGCTGACGCGAAGGTACGGGTTGCTCGCGCCCGCGGGCAGCGCCGGCAATTGCAGCGCGAGCGGCTGCGCTCCGATCCAGCCGGCCTGGGTGCGTTGTGCGGCGATCGCGGTGGATGCGACTTCCAGTGCCTGCGCAACGCCATCCTGCCCGTCGTCGGTCGACGCGGTCGCGGTGAGCAGGACCGGGCCGGGTGCGCTCGGTGCAAAGGACACGCCAAAACTGGCCTGTCCCTGCGGCGCCAATGCGAGCGTTGCCGGATGCGAGTCGCGGGTGCCGCCGCCATCCACCTGCAACGTGGCCTGCGCCTGCGCGGCGTGCGCGGCGACCTGGCGCGCGTTCACCGCAATGCGACTGCGATCGCCGGGGTAGATGCGCACCGGGGACTGCAGGCGCGCTTCCACGGGAAGGCCTGCTTCGAGCGTCGCGTCCGCCGTCGCGAAATCGCCGCGTCCGTCGTCGCTCCACGCGACCGCGCGCCAGCGCGTGAGGTTGTCGGGCACGACGAAGTCCACCGTCCGCGTCTCGCCCGGCGCGAGGACGATGTCGGTGCGCCACAGGGCGGTGTCGGCGAATTGCGTGCGTATGCGGATCGGCCCGCGGCTTGGTGACGCGTCCACGGACCTGGATTCATCGCGCGCCACGTGCGGCGTCGCCGATGCGTCGTAGGCGAATGGGTCGATTGCGGCAGCGCCCACCACCTCGACGGTGTCGAGCCCTTCGAAGTCGTCCGATTGCCGTGGAGGTGCGGCCGCGTTCCGACGAACCGTCCCGGGCGCCAGCAGCGCAACGTTCGTCGTGTCCCGCGCGAAGGGCATGCTCGAGTCCACGCTCGAGACGTCGATGGGGTTGATCGCCCCGTTGCCCATCATCGTGATCACGCAATCCGTCGTGCAGGTCGAAGGATCGTTCGGCTTGCCGATCAGCCAGCGCCATCGGTCCTGGTTCCATCCGCCGAACCCCGAGTCCCCGAGGGAATCCCAGTGGGTGCCGACGGCGGCACGCATGTTGCGCGGATTCATGTTTTCGAACTGTTCCGCGCCAAGCGTGGCCAGTGCGTCGTCGACGACCGTCAGCGTGACGTCGCGCGTGGAATCGCTCGTGTTGTGCAGGACCAGGTGCGCCTTGGCGCCGGGCGCGGATTGCGTCGGCGCGAACGCCACGCTGACGGGAACCCGGCTGTCGGGGGACGCTGCGAATTCCACGTTTTGCGTCTTCTCGTACGTGGGCACTGCGCGGCGGAACCCGGCGGGCAGGACATCGGCCTGTCGCTCACCCCGCACGTAGGCACGCAACGTGACATTGCGGGGCCAGGAGGGCTGCGTCTGCAATTCGACGTCGTGCGTGCCGGCGACGAGGTCCATGACCGCGGCGTCGAGGATGCGCCCGTCCGCCGAGAAGACGAACAGCACCGGGCCGGGCTTGCGCTGCTTCACCAGCGTGCGAAGTGGTGTGCCTGCCGTGCCGACCTGGTCGGCGAGGTCCAGCTCGATCGGCTTGTCTTCGCGTGCGCCACCAGACGAAGCCCAGACGTAATACTCGGGTTCGGCGGGCGCGGCATCGCCACTGCGCGCGACGAATCGGTAATAGCCGGTCCTTCGACGCTCGAAGGTGCAATCGGTTGCCTGCCCCTTGGCGATCCTGCAGGCGTGCACCTTTTCGCCGCCACCGCTGTCGGATTTCTCGGCGTAATAGACGTCCACGTCGATGGTATCGGCGGGCACCTCGCGACCTTCGGCATCGACGACGACACCGGTCAGTTGCACCGGCGAGGTGTCGTCGAGCCACTGCGTCCCCAGCTTCAGCCCGACATAACGCGTGAAGCGCGCATAGGACAGCTTGACGAAATTGCTTGTCGTGCTGTCCCGATCGCTCAGCTGCACTTCCGCGGACAGCATGATCGTGCCGAAGGGCGGAAGGGCGTGCGCCGCTTTGTCGAACGTGACGGGGAGCGACAGGCGCGCGCGGCCCGAACCGTCGAGGGTGATCGTCCGGTCGGCCAGGCCGGCTATTTCGCTTTCGTCCCATCGGTTGCGCGCCTGCGCGAACGTGTAGTCGCGCCATTGCGGATAGGCCTCGCCGAGCGGCGTCGGTTCGAGTTGGTTCTCGATGTTGTCGATCGCGGCGCCTGCGGCGGTACCGCCGGAGTAATAACCCGCCTCGATGTCGAGCGGAAGCGTGTCGCCCTCGCGGACGATGCGGGCCGTGGTGTTCGCGCGGATCCATAGATCCTGTGCGCGAAACGTGCCCACGAAGAAGCACACGCGCATGGCGGCCTTGTCGCCGGCTTCGCGCACGCAATAATCGCCGTCGTCGAGGTGCACCGGCAGGACGGTGTCGCCGGACACGGCGCCCGTCGCATCCAGGGTCCCGGTCCACGTCAGGACGGGCTTGTCGTAATAGTTGGTGAGCACCAGGTCGATCGGCGCGGATGCGTTGCGCGGGACCAGCACGCCGTTGCGCCATTGGCGCGCCCACAGGCGCCAATGCACGGTGTCGCCCGCGCGGTACACCGGGCGATCGGCAACGCCGAACCCTTCCTGCGCCGGCGTCGCAAGCAGGCTGCTGTTCCAGTCGTAAAACGCCAGCGGCAGCACGGCGCGTCCCACCTTGCCTTCCACGCGCAGGAACCATCGGGCCACGGCGCGCGCGTCGCGGGAATCGGGGAGCGGGAAATCCTCCGGCAATTCCACCGTGGCCATGCCGTTCGAATCGGTCGTCGCGCTCGCCACGCCTTCGGGCAACGCATCGGGCGTGCGGCGGAGCAGGAGTTCGGCGCGTGCGCCGGCAATCGGCGCGCTGGAGTCCCAGTCGTGTGCCCACGCGACGACCTCGCGCCGGCCGATGACGGCGTACACGTCAAAGTCCGGGGCGACCGCCATCGCGCCCGACGTGAATTTGCCGGGCGTGTTTTCCGCGCGCCAATCGACGAAGCCGCCATCGCGCAGGGTCTTGCGCACGACGTCGGGTTCGACATCCACGGGCGCGTCGCCGGCGGCAGGGCTTTTCCACGTCGCCAGCTTCGCGTCACGCGCGATGGTGGCCAGCTGCAACGACTGCGGCGCGGCGTTCACCACGCGGACCTGCGCCGATGCGCCCTTTTCCAGCAGCGCACGGTCGAAGGGCGCGTAGAGCGCGGGTCGCATCGCGCCGGTCCGGACCGCAACCTCGACGGGCGAAAGCAGGACTTCGTGCGCCGCGGCCTGCATCGCCGGCACCGTGAACTGTCGCTGTGCGTGCGCATCGTCGATCGCGAACTCGATCCACCAGCCCGGCGCGCGCAAAGGTGCCGTGTCGCTCTCCTTGCGGTCGCTGCGTGCGTACGACACGGACGCGCCGCGGAAGCGCAGGCCCTCCGGCCATTCCTTGACCCAGGCCTCGCGGGCGCTTTGCTCGGGGGCTTGCGAGAACTGCAGGCGAATGGCTTCGCCCGGCGTGCACCCATCGATCCTGGTATGGCCGTCGACCACGTTCGAAACGAGAGGTGCTTCGCTGCCGGCACACATGATGCCGCGCACCTGGAACGGCTCGCCGATGACGACGCGCGCCAGGGCTTCGTCCTGCGTTCCGGGCAAGGGACCGTCTTCGGATCGCAGGCCGGGCACGATGCGCACCTCGAGCACGGCTTCGCGCGGCGAGGCAGGCACCTCCAGCATGAAACGGCTGGCTTCGCGGGAATAGCCCCGGGTTCTTTGCGTCAATTCGTAGGCCTGCGGCTTGCCGTCGACCGTGACGCGCAAGGCGGCACGCAACGCTTCCTCCGTCACGCGATGCGGCGATGCGACCATGACGCGCGGATGCACCGCGCTCCAATCGACCGACGCATCGAGCGTGGGACGGTCGGTGTCGGCGATGAGCGACGGGGCCGGCAACGACGTTCCCGTCGCAGCCTTCAGCAGCTCGGGCGCAAGCGCGATTCGGTAGCGCGTTGCGAGCGGCAGCGTCTTTTCGAAGCTGCAGCTGATCTCGGTATCGTCGGTCCACGAACAGGTGCGCTTCGAGGTCTCGGGCGTGATCTGCACGCGCGAATCGAGTCGCTCGTTGCCCATGACCTGCATCGCCACGGGAAAGCGGATGCGCAACTGGTCGTTCTGGAACCTGGCCTCGGGCGCGTCACCCGCGCTCGCAAACCCCGCGACACCCAAAAGCACCACACCGACGATGCAACGCCGCATGCAACGATCCTTGTCCATGTCCCCTGCCCCCAAGTCTGGTGCCCGGGGAGGGACAACGGCAACAGGACAAGTTCGGGGTTGCCCCCGCGACCTCAGGTCACCCGCGCCAGCATCCGCCGATCCCCGATGAAGCGGGCCCAGCGCGTGCCGAGGTCGCTCCAGCACACGAAAAAGGCTTCGCCTGCGAGGTGGAACAGGGTGGAGGGACGCATCGGGAGGCGGGCTTCGGCGGCGCACAGCTCCCAGTCGTAGCCGAGCTGGCGCGCGAACAGGGCGCAGCGTGCGAGGTGATAGCGGTTGCTGAGCAGGGTCACGCGGCGAGGCGTTTCGCCGACGAGGAGTTCGCGGGCATTGCGCAGGTTCTGCAGCGTGTCGCGCGATTGCGCTTCCAGTCGCAGCGCGGGGCCGGCCGCGAGCCCGCGTGCGAGCAAGGCGCCGCGCGCGATTTCCGCTTCGCTGGGTTCATCGGGTGCGCCGCCGCCGAGCAGGATCAGATCGCGCGGCGGACGTTCACGCCACAGCGTGGCCGCGCGCTCCAGGCGCAACGCGAAGTCGGCGTCGATGCGCCCGCGCGGTGCGTGCTTGCCGAACACCAGGACGCAGTCGCCGTGCTCGGGCGTCGTCGGCGCGCGGCGCGCCACGCGCAACACATGCAGGAAATAGGCGACGTACACCAAGCCCGCACTGAGCGTGCAGGCGGCGAGCGTGACCAGGCCCGTATGGATGACGTCGAGGTCGACCGCGAGGCGAAGGCGATGGGCGGTGCGAGTGGGCATTGCCGAAGGAGATGGGGACGCGTGCAGCGCGGGCAAGTGTACGCCCGCCGCCGGGCGCCCCTGAATCGCGGATTTGGGGCGTTTCCATCACGCTGGCCCATGACGGACCGGTCGCTATACTCGCTCGCGACCCCCCGAGGAGCCGCGTGTGCATTTCACTTCCTCGCCACAAGGCTCGTCCGTTTCGCCGGTGACGCCGTTGGCGATCCGCCAATACACGGCGACCACGGCGCTGGGGCGCGGTCGCGATGCGCAGCTGAACGCGTTCAGGGAACGACGCGGCGGGTTGCGTCCGAACGACTTCGGCAACGAGGCGCGCCTCGACTGCTGGATCGGCCGCGTCGATGGGCTGGAAACCGAAGCGCTGCCGACGGCGCTCGCGCAGTGGGAATGCCGCAACAACCGCCTCGCGTGGCTGGCGCTGCAGCAGGACGGCATGCAGGCGGCCGTGGCCGAAGCGCGTGAACGCCTGGGCGCGACGCGCGTGGCGATCGTGGTCGGCACGTCGACCTCGAGCATCGGCGCGAGCGAAGAAGCCTATGCCCGCCTCGAAGACGGCCAATTCCCCGCCGACCTGCAACGCCCGATCGTGCACACGCCGCATTCGCTCGGCGATTTCCTGCGCCAGGCCACCGGTTTGCGCGGCCCGTGCGTGACGGTCGCGACGGCGTGTTCGTCGAGCGCGAAGGTGTTCGCGCAGGCGGCGCGCCTGATCGACGCGGGTCTTGCGGATGCAGCGCTCGTCGGCGGCGTCGACACGCTGTGCGGCAGCGTGCTCTACGGATTCAACTCGCTGGGCCTGGTCTCGCAGGCGCAGTGCAAGCCCTTCGATGCCACGCGCGACGGCCTCTCGCTGGGTGAAGCCGGTGGTTTCGCGCTGCTCGAACGCATGGACGGCACGCCGGCGCTCGCGCTGCGCGGCTACGGCGAATCGAGCGATGCGCACCACATGTCCGCGCCGCATCCGGAAGGTCTGGGCGCGCGCCTGGCCATGGGCGATGCGCTCGCGCGCGCCGGATTGCAGCCCGCCGACATCGGTTACCTCAATCTCCACGGCACCGCGACGCCCGCCAACGACACCATCGAAGCCCAAGCGATCGCGGCGATGTTCCCCGAGTCGCTGCACGCCAGTTCGACGAAGGGCTGGACCGGGCACACGCTCGGCGCAGCGGGCATCGTCGAGTCCGTCGCCGCGCTGCTCGCGCTCGAACATGGCGTGCTGCCCGGCATCCTCAACAGCGCGCAGCGCGATCCCGCGTGCGGCGCGCAGATTCGCTTCGACAACCAGGAGCACCGCATCCGTTACGCGATGAACAACTCCTTCGGCTTCGGCGGCAACAACTGCTCGCTGGTCTTCGCCGCCGCATGAGGACGCTTGCCGCGACCGTCGAAGGCATCGGCTTCTGGTGCAACGGGCTGCCGGACTGGAACGCCGCGCGCGCCTTCGTCCGCGAGGGCGCGTTGCCCGAAGGCGCGCCCGCGCGGCCGTCGCCGCAGGTGCTTGCACCCAACGAGCGTCGCCGCGCTCCGGACACCGTGGCGGTCGCACTCGAAGTCGCGCTCGCCGCCTGTCAGGCCGCGGGCCGCGAACCGCGCGACCTGCCCTCCGTGTTCGCTTCCACGCACGGCGACCTGGGCATCACCGACTACATGTGCAGCACGCTCGTCGCCGACCCGCGCTCGGTGTCGCCCACGCGCTTCCACAACTCCGTGCACAACGCCGCCGCGGGCTACTGGACGATCGGCGCGGGCTGCACGCAGGCCACGACCGCGATCAGTGCGTACGACGCGAGCTTCGCCGAAGGGCTGGTCGAAGCGCTCGTGCAATTGCACGCGGGGCAGGACGCCGTGCTGTTGGTCGGTTACGACGGCGCATCGACCGGGCCGCTGTCGCCGATGTCGCGCAGCGAAGGCCTGCTCGGTGCCGCGCTGGTGCTTTCGCGAGAGGCGAAGCCCGGCGCGCCGCGCATCGCGGTCGAGATGGTGGACGATGCGGCCACCACGCCGGCCGACGTGCTTGCACGCATGGCCGGCGGCAATGCCTCGGCCCCGATGCTGCCTTTGTTCGAAGCGCTCGCGCACGGCGCGGGCGAAGTCCATCTCACCGCCGGTCATGATCGCCGGCTGCGGGTGCGCATCGACGCACCCGACACCACCGCGCACACAGGCGCCCTCGCCAAGGACATCGTGCATGGTTGATGCCACCGCCCTCGCCTCACGCATCTGCGTCGTCATCCCGGCGCTCAACGAGTCGCTGCGCATCCGCGAGGTCGTCACCGGCGCGCTCGCGCACTGCCCGAATGTCATCGTCATCGACGATGGCTCCGACGACGGCACCTCCGAGTGCGTCGCCGACCTGCCGATCATGCTGCTGCGCCACGAAGCGCGGCGCGGCAAGGGCGCTTCGCTGCGCGAGGGATTCGCCGAAGCGCTCGCGCGCGGCTTCGACGGCGCGCTCACGATGGATGGCGACGGGCAGCACCTCGCCGACGACATTCCGCGCCTGCTCGATGCGGCCGTGCGCTTCCCGGGCGCGCTGATCATCGGCTCGCGTTTGCGCAAGCGTGCGCAGCAGCCGATCCACCGGCGTCTCGCGAACGAATTCGGCGACTGGGGCATCTCCTGGGGCTGCGGCTATCGCATCGCCGACACGCAGAGCGGCCAGCGCTACTACCCCGCGAACGTGTGCGCGCTCGCAGACGTGCCGGGCGAGAACTTCGTCTTCGAAGCGCAGATCCTGATCACGGCGGCGCGCGAACTCGGCGTGCGCGTGGTCTCGGTGCCGATCGAATCGCGCTACCAGGGCCCGGGCGCCGCGGCGCAGTTCCGCAAGAGCCACTTCCGCCCCCTGCAGGACCTGTGGCGCATCACCTCGCACGTGGTGAAGCAGGTCATCGGCCACGGCGACGTGTTGAACGAATACCGGCGCACGCGCGCGCATCCGCCCGTCATCCACGACCCGACCGGCGAGTTCGCGCCCGCGGGCCTGCCCCTCGCCGACCCGATCCAGGAACGGACATGAGCCAGCAGACCGACGTCGTCGTCCTGGGAGGCGGCCTCGCCGGTCTGACACTGGCCATCCAGTTGCGGCAACGCGATCCGTCGATCGCGGTGACGGTACTCGAACGCCGCACGCATCCGGTGCGCGAGGCCGCGTTCAAGGTCGGCGAATCCACGGTGGAGATCGGCGCGCATTACTTCGCCGACGTCCTCGGGTTTCGCGAGCACCTCGAAACGCAACAACTGCGCAAGTTCGGCTTCCGCTTCTTCTTCAGCGAAGGGCGCGAGGACCTGGACCGCTGCACGGAACTGGGCGTGAGCGAATTGCTGCCCACGCCATCGTGGCAGCTGGATCGCGGGCGCTTCGAGAATTTCCTCGGGGAGCAGGCACGCGCGCTGGGTGTGCGCTTCCTCGATGGCGCCACGGTGCGCAGCGTCGAACTCGCGCAGGACGAGGCCGAGCATGTCGTCGAGTTCCAACACGAAAGCGCGACGCACACGCTCGCTGCGCGGTGGGTCGTCGATGCCGCGGGGCGTGCGTCGATCCTCAAGCGCAAGCTCGGGCTCGCCGCCACGAACGACCATGATGCGAATGCGGTCTGGTGGCGCGTGGATGGCTACATCGAGCCGCAGCAGTGGTCCGACGACGCCGACTGGCTCGCGCGCTGCAATCCGCCTGCGCGCTGGCGTTCCACCAACCACATGTGCGGGCCGGGCTACTGGTTCTGGCTGATCCCGCTGGCGTCGAACGCGCACTCGCTGGGCATCGTCTGCGACGCGAAGATGCATCCGCTGGAAACGATGAACACGCACGAGAAGGCGATGGCGTGGCTGCGCGAGCACCAGCCGGGCGTCGCGCGCACGGTCGACAAGCCCGAGCACGCGCTGCAGGACTTCCTGTTCTTCCGCCACTTCTCCTACGACTGCAAGCAGGTGTTCTCCGGCGACCGCTGGGCGCTGACGGGCGAGGCCGGGTTGTTCCTGGATCCGTTCTATTCGCCGGGCAGCGACTTCATCGCGATGAGCAACACCTTCGTCTGCGACCTGATCGGCAAGGATCGCGCTGGCCAGTCCTTCGCGCCCTTCGCGGAGATCTACCAACAGCTGTACTTCTCGTTCTACGGCAACACGCTGACGCTGTTCCAGGGCCAGTATCCGCTGTTCGGCGACGCGCAGGTCATGCCGGTCAAGGTGATCTGGGATTACACGTATTACTGGGCCTTGCTCGCGCCGTTGTTCTTCGGTCAGCGCTTGACGTCGATCGCCTTGCTCGGCCGCCTGCGCGATGCGTTCTCGCAGGGTCGTGCGCTCAACCTCGCCATGCAACCGCTGCTGCGCGAGTGGGGCGAGCGCAACACCGGGCCGCTGCGCCCGGATCGCCGCTTCCTCAACCAGTGGGCGATCGACTGGTTCCATGAAATGAACCGAGCACTCAACGACGTGCTCGACGACGCGGCATTCGAAGCGCGCCTGCGCGCGAACGTGGATCGCATGCGCTGGTTGGCCACGGAGATCCTGTCGGAAGCGCGGCGCGATCATCCGGGCATCGGGGACCACGGGTTGGACGCGCTGCTCGCGCCCCATGCGGAGGCGGACCGCGATGCGTCGCGCTGCCTCGACGGCGCGTGGTATGCCCGCGATACGCAAGTCGAAGCTCCTTTCATTCCTCGCGAGACCATCGCCTGATGAGCCTGTTGCTCCTGCAGTTGGTCGTCATCCTCGTCGTCGCGCGCGCGTGCGGCATGCTGCTCAAGTACCTGGGGCAGCCGGCGGTGATCGGCGAAATGGCCGCGGGCATCGTGCTCGGGCCGATCGTCTTCGGTGCATTGGCGCCGGACGTGCACGCGGAATTGTTCGCGAAGTCCTCGCTGGCCGGCCTGTCGTCGCTGTCGATGCTGGGCCTGGTGCTCTTCATGTTCATCGTCGGCGCGGAGCTGCGCGCACCCGAAGGCGTGCGTGCGCAAATCAAGTCCGCGGGCTTCGTCGGCGTGCTCGGCGTGGTGCTGCCGATGGCGGCGGGGCTTGCGATCTCGCCCTTCCTGCATCCGTTGGCGCCCGCGGGCGTGGGCTTCTGGCCCTTCGCGTTGTTCATGGCAGCCGCGATGTCGATCACCGCATTCCCGGTGATGGCGCGCATCCTCAAGGACCGCGGGCTGACGCAGACGAGGATCGGACGGCTTTCGCTCGGCTCGGCGGCGATCGCGGATGTGTTCGCCTGGATCATGTTGGCGGTGGTGGTGGCGCTCACGGGGGGCGGCAGCGGCGGGTTCCTGCGCACGCTGATTGGCCTGGTCATCCTCGCGGCGATCGTGTTCGGCCTGCTGCGTCCCTTGTATGGCTGGTTGCTGCGCACCTATGCACCGAGCGGCGAGCCTTCGCAGATGTTGCTTGCCGCGATGCTGATCGGCGCGCTCGCCTGCGCGGCGCTCACCGAATGGCTCGGACTGCATGCCGTGTTCGGCGCCTTCCTGTTCGGCGCGTGCCTGCCGCGCGACGATCGCTTGTTGCGTTGCCTCGTCGAGCGCCTGGAATACGTCGCCATCGTGCTGCTGATGCCGATCTTCTTCGCGCTCGCGGGCTTGAGCACGACGCCCGATGCGTTCGTCGGTGCGGGCATCGGTGCGCTGCTGCTCGTGCTCGCGGCCGCGGTGTTCGGCAAGGTGGTCGGCGGCGCGCTGGGTGCGCGCCTGGCGGGCTATGGCTGGCGCGACAGTTTCGCCACCGGTGCCCTGATGAACGCACGCGGCCTGATGGAACTCATCGTGATGAAGGTCGGCCTGGATGCAGGCCTGATCGGGCCGTCGCTGTTCACGATGCTGCTGGTGATGGCGATCGTGACCACGTTGATGGCGAGCCCGTTGCTGACGCTGTTCGCGGGACGATCGCCGAACCTGGTGGATCCGGCGTCGTCCCGCGCGTGATTCAGCAAGCGTGATTCTGCAAGGGTGATTCAGCGCGCCTGGATCAGACGCCGTCCTCGGCCTTGAGCGTCAGCAGGATCTTGTCCTGCGGCAGCATGACGTTCCACTTCTTCAGGTAGTCGGCCTTCTTCTCTTCCACGCTCGCCTTGTTGGCTTCGTACCAGGCGAGGTTGGATTCGGTCGCTTCGAAGAAGGAGGTCTTGCCCATCCACTTCTTGAAGTCGTTCGACTGCAGGCTCTCGTCGGCCGCCGGGTCGTTGTGGATCGGCAGCAGCGAGAAGCGGGCCTTCCACACGCCCATGCGTGGGCTGATGAGCGCGTAGTAGGTCTTGCCGGCTTCGAGCGTGGCGTCCATGAAGTCAGCGTTCTCGGCGATGACCATGAAGCGGTGCGGGCCCGGTTCGGCCTGGTAGGCGACCTTGTTGCCGCGCTGGACGATGCCGATGAACTTGGTCTCGCCGTCCGGCGCGTCGTAGACCGACGAGCTGATCAGCGCGCCGCCGGCAGAGACGCGGACGAACACGATGAGCGCCTTGCCCGGCTCGGGCTTCGGGTCCTGGTTGTCGCTGCGCTTGCCGGTTTCACCGGCAACGGCGAACGTCGAGACGAGCAACAGCGACAGCAACGCATAGCGAAGCATACGGATCATGCAGTGGATTCCCTTGGAGTGATTGAAGGCCGACTCCCCGTCGGCCGGCGCAAGCATAAGCGCGCGTCAGCTCATCCCGCCATCGACGCCGATCACCTGGCCATTGACGTAAGCCGCACCATCGGAACACAGGAAGCGCACCACGGCCGCGATTTCCTCCGGCGTCGCCGCGCGTCCCGCAGGCACCATCTGTTTGATGACCTCCGGCGGAAACGCCTCCGCCGCCATCGCACCGGCGACGACGCCCGGCGCCACGACATTGACCGTGATGCCGCGCGAGGCCATTTCGCGGGCGAGCGATTTGGTGGCGCCATGCAGCGCCGCCTTCGCCGCGGCGTAGTTCGCCTGCCCGCGGTTGCCCAGCACGGCGGCCACCGACGACACGCTCACGATGCGTCCCCAGCGCAGGCGCGCCATCGGCAGCAGCAGCGGTTGGGTGACGTGGAAGAACCCGTGCAGCGAAACATCGATCACGCGATGCCATTGTTCCGGCGACATGCCGGCCAGCGGGGCGTCGTCGTGGATGCCCGCGTTGTTCACCACGATCTGGATGGGGCCATCGGCGAGCAGCGTGGTGAGGGCGGCCTGCGTGGCATCGCGGTCGGCGACGTCGAAGGCCACGGCCTGCGCGGAGCCGCCTGCATCGCGGATGTGCGCGACCACCGCTTCGGCGCGCGCGCGGTTGGCATTGCCATGCACGATCACGTGCACCCCATCGGCCGCCAGCTGGCGACAGATCGCACCGCCGATGTCGCCGCTGCCGCCGGTGACGAGCGCGCGTCGTTGCAGGGTCATGCCGGTGTCTCCGGTTGCAGCATCACCGCGGCGCGGCCTTCGGCCAGCACGGTGTCGCCATGGCGGATGGTGAAACGATACTGCTGCGCGCCCTCGCCCGCGATCAATGCCTCCGCTTCGCATTCGAGCGGACCGGGCAGGTCGTCGATGCGCTCGCAGTGCAGGGCCACGCCGCGCAGGGCCACCAGCATGCCGGGCGGCGCGGTCCCGCCGCGTTCGCGGGCGAGCAGGCCCCCGTGGACCGCCATCGCCTGCGCACCGTATTCGCACAGGTGGATCGCGCGCAGGCGGCCGCCGCTGCGCAGCGGATGCGCCGGGTCGCGATGGCCCAGGCTACGCACGCGGATGCGCGTGGCATCCCATTCGATCGCCTCGTCCCACAGGCACATCGCGCCGCCGTGCGGCACGAGCGCGGCGATCACCTCGCGGCCGACGCTCATTCGCCTTCCTTGTGCGGATGCCGCGCGATCAGCAGGCCGAGTACGAAGTTCGCCACTACGCCGAGCGCAACGGTGCTGCCGATGGCGCGCAACACCGGGATCGACGAGAGGCCGAGCAGCACGAACACCAGCAAGGTCATCAGGCTGCAGACGATCACCGCGTGCAGCGTGCGCAGTTGTTCCTCGCGATCGTCGCCGGCGTGTTCGAAGAACAGCGCGTAGTCCAGTCCCAGGCCCGCGGCGAGGATGAGCGCGACGAGGTGGAACAGGTTCAGCTCCACGCCGAAGGCACGCAGCACGGCGAGGATGATCACGGTCGTGAGCGCCATCGGGGCAAGCACGCGCCACACGCGATGGGGCGAGCGCAACGCGACCCACACGGCGACCACGAGCAGGACGGCGGCAAGGCCGAGCGCCCACAGCACGCGCCCGCGATACGCCGCGACCAGCGACTCGGACGCTTGCTTCAGATCCACGAGCGACCCGCCCTCGGCCGCCGCGATGCGCGCGACGGCCTCGGGTGCGTGCAGGCCGGTGAGCGAGACGAGCGCGGTGGCATGGCCCGCGCGTTGCAGCAGCAAGCCATCGACGCGGATCGCCAAGGGCGTGCCGGCGAGGTCGCGCGGCAGCAAGGGCGCGGCGGTGCGTGCGGTTTCGACATCGACGAGGAACGGCGCGAAGACGTCGCTGCGCAGGGGCGTGGTGGCGACGGCGGTGTCGAGCGTGGCGCGCAACGTGGCCGGATCCGGAAGTTGCGCCTGGCGCGCGTGCTGCGTCCGCACGCTGGGCAGGTAGCGCGCGGGATGATCGAAGCCATCGAGCACGCCGCCGGCTGCGCGCGCGTGTTCGAGCCGCGCGGCGAGGCGCTCGCTCCGCTGCAGCGCATCTTCGACATCGCGTCCCTGCACCGCGATCACGTAGCGCACGTCCGGCGCACCGAGTTCCTGGCGCAGGTGCGCGTCGCGTGCGAGCGCATCGGCGGGCACGGGCGTGAGGCGCGAGAGGTCGTTCTGCCAGAACGGGCCGGGCGCAAAGCGCGTGATCGCCAATGCGACAAGGCCGACGAACACCAGCGAGAGCCGCGGCTGCGGCACGCGTGCGATCCACGCGCGCATGCGTTCCAGCGTGGCCGACTGCGCGGGGTCGCGCAGGTCCGGATCGACCAGCGCGGGCATGAAGAAGCGTGTCGTCAACGCCGCGGCGCCCAGGCCGGCGATGGTGAATACCGCGAGCTGCTCCAGGCCTTCGACGCCGGAGACGAAGAAGGTCGCATACGCGATGCACGTGGAGGCCACGCCCGTCGCCAGCGTCGGCCACAGCGCGCGCACGCTCGCCCACGGCTTCACGCCCGTGCGCTGGTGGCTGAAGAAGTGGACCGGGTAGTCCTGCGCCACGCCGATCAGCGTGAAGCCGAAGGCGACGGTGATGCCATGCACGCCTTCGAACAACAACGCGACCGCGCCGAGTCCTGCGAGGCCCGCGCTCGCCAGGGGCAGCGCGCCCAGCAGCGGGATCTTCCAGTTGCGATACGCGGCGAACAACAGCACGAGCAAGCCGATCGTGTCGATCGTGCCGATCCAGCCCGCTTCGCGTTGCGTGCGACCGCCGATTTCGACGGAAAAGGCCCCGGGGCCGGTGAGGACGAGCGTGCTCTTCGCACCCCCGCGTGCTGCATCGAAAGCGGCGCGGATCGCATCGACCGCGGCCTGCTGCCCGGTGGGATCGAAGCCGGCCGCGCGCGTCTGCACGGCGAGCAAGGCGCTGTGGCCCGCGCGATCGAACCACACGCCGTGCAGGCGTTGCGGCGCGGTGGCTGGTTCCCAGGTTTCCGCGAGCGCCAGCGTTTCCAGCGTCGGATCGCTCGGCACGAGCGGTTCGACCAACGCGGCGGCGGGCGAGCCGAGGTCTTCCACGCGCGCCTGCAGTTGTTCGCCGAGAAAGGCGGCGTCGAAGCGATGCGTGTCGAGGGTCGGCGACAGGAGATAGCGATAAGGGCGCAAGCGTTGCGGGAACGCTTCGAGCCCGCCTTCGCCGTTGGCGACGAGCACGAAGCGCGCGTCGTGCGCCAGGCGTTTGCGCATCGCGCGCGATTGCGCGGCCACCGACTCGGCGTCGCCGCCGGTGATGGAAGCGAGCAACAGGCGCGAGCCCGGACCTTCGCCGAGTTCATCGATCAACAACTTCTGCGCAGGCGTGCGCGCGCTGGGCATGAAGCGCCGCAGGTCGCCGCTCAGTTCGAGGTGCCGCGAAATCGCCCAGCCCGCGACCACGAGGATCGCCAGCCACAGCAGCGCCAGCGCGAGGCGCAGGCCGGGGCGCAACGGGGTGTCGCTCATTGCGCCTGGCACAACGCGGCGAGGGCCTGGGCGTCATCCACGCCGTGCGCGCTGCGCGCGGCGCCGGCGAGCAGGGTGCGCTGCGTGTCGCCCTTCGCCGGGCGCGTTTCGATGCAACGCAGTTCCGCACCGCGACCGTGCAGCGCGATGTCGCGCACCTTGGCGAGCAGCGCCTTGTCGCGCGGCACCAGGTGCAGCGTCCACGCTTGCTTCGTGCCCGAGGCATCGATCGCGTAATAGCGTTCGAGCTGCGCGCGGTCGCCGGAGAGCATCGCGCCGAAGCTGGCCTGCAGGCCCTGCAGTTCCGGCACGCGGCTCAGCGAGAAGCGACGCGCCTTGCCGCCGCGTTCGATGGTGGCTTCGCCGCCGCGGATGGTCGTGGTTTCCACGTACGGCGCACGCACTGCGCGCACCAGGGTGTCGTCCGTGGGGCGTTTGTATTCGCCTTCGATGCGCAGCGGCGCCTTGAGCAGCGCCGAGCCGCGCAGTTCGACGAAGTCGGTCTGCGTGGGTGCGGGGCGTGCGAGGTGCGCGAGGATCCAGCCGGCGTCGGCGCCCGCGGCGGTATCAGGCGGCGCGGCCGACGCTCCCGCCACGCACGTCGTCGCCAGCAGCGCGAGCAGCCAGGCCTTCCTGCGTCCGATCTTGCTGCCGCGATTCATGCGTGGGCGCTCCGTCCTGTGGCGATGGGGTCTGCCAGAAATCGTAGAAATTGAACCAGTTGTACGGCGCGCGGCGTGCATGGTCTTCCAGGCGCGCGGCGTAGCGACGGACGAATTCGCCCAGCACCACGGCGCGATGCTGCCGGGGCGCGACGATGCCGTCGCTGAACGGCTCGAACACCAGGTCATAGCGGTTGCCGCCGCGATACAGGCCGAAGGCCAGCACGATCGGCGCCTGCAGCACCGCGGCGACCTGCCACGGTGCGCTGGGCAGTTGCGCGGGGGCGCCGAGGAAGTCCACCGGATAGGCGCCTTCGCCCGGCTGCGTGCGGTCGACGAGCAGCGCGACCAACGCGCCCTCGGAGACCGCCTGCTGGATGGCGAGCATGAGCGAGGGACCGTCCTGGCCCGCGTCGATCACGGTCGCGGCGATGTCGGGATTCAGTGCGTCGAGCAGTTGCGTGATCGCCGGGTTGTGCGCCTTGTCCAGCACCACGCGCACGTTGATGTCGGGGCGCTCGCGCGCGAGCACGCGCAGCACTTCGAAGCTGCCCAGGTGCGAACCGAACAGCAGCACGCCACGGCCGCGATCCACGCTCGCATGCAGCGCGTCGAGCCCGCTCACGTGGAGGTTGAAGCGACGCAGTCGTTCGCCAAGCAGGAACACGCGATCCAGGATCGTCGCCCCGAACGCGTGGATGTGGCGCGCGACCTCCACGAGGCCCGCCGGACGCCCGAGCGCACGCGTGAGGTAGGCGCGCGAGGCGCGACGTTCCGGTCCGCGCATCGCGAGGAAATACAGCACGATCGGATACAGGCACGCGCGCGCCACCACGCGGCCGCCACGGCGCGCGATCGTGCGGATCAGCCAGATGGCGAACCAGCCACCGCCTTCGGGGCGCTGCTTCCAGTTCTCGCTCATGCCAGGGCGACCTCGCCCGAGGCGATCGTGGCGCCATCGCGCAGCACGCGGAATCGCCAGCGGGGGCCCTCGCCTTCCAGCACAACCTCTGCCGTTTCGCCCGGCAACAAAGGCTGCACGAACTTCACCTGCGGCAGGCGCATCGCACCCAAGGGCCCATGCCCGGCTTCGATCGCCTCCATCACACGCTCCAGCACGACGACGCCAGGCACCACGGGACGCCCCGGGAAATGCCCCGGCAGGGAGGGATGATCGGGCGGGACGGCGAACTGCATGGCGGACAGGGCTCGAGCGGTCGGGAGATTATGCAATGCGGCGCATGCTGGCCCGGTCGGCGCGACCGCTCAATGAGACAAATTCAGCCATCCACCGGCGTGTCGTGGATCGCGCCGCGCCAGAAGGCGGGGCCGAGCCCGGCCATCTTGCGGAGGAAGTCGATGAAGCTCGTGTATCGCCCGGGAAAACGGCGCACGCGGTAGAAGTACTCGCCCACGAACAGGCCGCCGACCAGGCCATAGTTCAGGCCGTTCGCGAACCACGACCAGGCCTCGCGCGAAATCGCGATCGGCGGCACGATGCCCATGCTGTCGAGCAGGCCGCCGGGCACCGCGCACAAGGCGAGCGCGAAATCGACGAGCGAGAGCAGCGTGAGCACGACCGCCCACACCACGGTGAGCCTGCGCGTGTAGGCGAGCAGTTCCGGCGCGACATCGCGCGGATGGATGCGATCGATCGCCGACATGATCCGCGTGATCAGCGGCACGTGGCCCGCGCGCAGCGTGCGCCCGAACGTCCATGCGACCAGCGCAACGATGATCGACGGCATCACCATCAGGGGCAGCAGCGCGTAGGGCGTCGTGGCGAACCACGCCAGCGCGGCGGCGACGAGCGCCATCGCGCCCCACGCCCACGGGCGCAGGCGCAGCAAGGGATCGAGCATCACGATGACCGCGACGTCGCCGAGCGCGATGGCGGCGAGCACCGGATCGTGGCGCAAGCTCGCGGCGTGCGCGAGAAAGGGATACGCGAGCGCGAGCAACAGCCGCGCCAGCGAGGTGGCGTTCAAGCGGCGCGGTGCTGTTCGACGTGCGCCGACAGCGCGCGCAGGGACCCGAAGATGCGACGGTTGGCGTCGTTGTCGGAGCGCAGCTGGAAGCCGTACTTCTTCGAGATCGCCAGCGCCAGTTCCAGCGCGTCGATGGAGTCCAGGCCGAGGCCTTCGTTGAACAGCGGCGCCTCCGGATCGATGCCGGCCGCGTCCACGCCCTCCAGGTTCAGGCTTTCGACGAGCAATTGCGCAAGATCGCGTTCGGCGGGACTCTGGGGCGACATCGGGTGTTCCGGAAGGTGAAGGTGACGGGGCATTCTAGCGGCGGCGGAGGCGAAAACCCCGCGTTATCATGCGGCCCATGACGACAGACGACGGCACCACAGGGAATGTGAAGACGGTCCAGGTCGATGTGCTCGTCGTGGGCGGCGGGCCGGCCGGCACCACCGCGGCCACGCTGCTGGCGCGCAAGGGCCATCGCGTGCTGCTCCTGGAAAAGGGCCGCCACCCGCGCTTCCACATCGGCGAATCGCTGTTGCCGATGAACCTGCCGATCCTCGAACGCCTGGGCGTGCTCGAACAGGTCCGCGCGATCGGCACGCACAAGCCGGGCGCCGAGTTTCCCGTCGACGACGTCAACTTCAACACCTTCCGCTTCGAACGCGCGATCGACGCGCGATTCGGCTACGCCTTCCAGGTCAAGCGCGAGGAGTTCGACCAGCTGCTGTTCGAACACGCGAAGGCCAACGGCGTGGACGCGCGCGAAGAAGTGAAGGTGGAGCGCATCGTCTTCGGCGACGACGGCCGCCCTTGCGAGGCCATCGCGCAGGACGCCGCCGGCAACGCGCTGCGCGTGCGCATGCGTTACCTCGTCGACGCCAGCGGGCGCGACACGCTCATCGGCGCGCAGCTCAAGCTCAAGAAGAAGAACCCGCTGCACCAGTCCGCGGCGATCTTCAGCCATTTCGCGGGCGTGGCGCGCCGCGAGGGCGAGGACGCGGGCAACATCACCGTGCAGCGCTTCGAACACGGCTGGATGTGGCTGATCCCCCTGCGCAACGACGTGATGAGCATCGGCGCGGTCTGCTTCCCCGAATACCTCAAGACGCGGCGCGGCGACAACGAAGGCTTCCTGATGCGCACGCTCGAAGCCGAGCCGTCCGCCTGGAACCGCATGCAGGGCGCCACGCGCGTCGCGCCGGTGCACGTCACCGGCAACTACTCCTATACCTGTACGAAGATGACCGGCCCGGGCTGGGTGATGGTCGGCGATGCCTATGCCTTCGTCGATCCGGTCTTCTCCTCCGGCGTGTACCTGGGCATGAACAGTGCCGAGCAGGCGGCCGAGGTGGTGGATGGCGCGCTGGCCGACCCTTCACGCGAGCGTGCCCTGCAGCAGGCGATGGAGACGCGCCTGAAACGCGGCCTCAAGCACTTCCAGTGGTTCATCTACCGCTTCACCACGCCCGTCATGCGACACCTGTTCAACAATCCGCGCAACGTCTGGCAGGTGGAGCAGGCCGTGATCTCGATGCTGGCCGGCGATGTGTTCGACAACGCGAAGGTGCTCCGGCGCCTGCGCCTGTTCCGCGCGATCTATGCGTTCACGGCGCTGCAGCTCGCCCCGTCGGCGCTGCGTGGGTGGGTGCGTCGTCGGCGCCAGGTCGGCGTGTCGGTGAGCGGCGATACCTTGCAGCAGGGGAATCCGTGAGCGCAGTCCAGCCCTTGCCGCACGCGCCGCGCCTGCACGTGGATTACGTGGCCGATGCGAGCGCGGCCTCGCTCGCCGCGCAGCTCGCGCGTCCGGACACGCTGGCCGTGTTCGGGTTCGGCCCCGATGCGCCGGCGGACGCGGATCCGCGCTACCTGCGCGTTCCGCTGCAGCCGCATGGCGTGGCGCCGCTCGAAGTCTGGCGCACGGAAGCCCCGGTGCGCGCTGGCACGCAGGGCGCGTTGCGCTTCGCCGAAACCGACACCCTGCAGTTCGGCTGGATCGAAGTCCCCGAAGGCGATGGCGGCCTGGAAGCGGCGAGCGAGCGCGCCTACGCGGAACTGTCGGCCTTCGTGCGTGCGCGCGGGTTTCCTTATCTGTTGCGCAGCTGGAACTACCTCGACGCCATCACCGAGGGCGACGGCGACCAGGAGCGCTATCGCCGCTTCTGCATCGGACGCGCCACGGGCCTGGGCGAAGTCATCGTCGGCACGCTGCCCGCCGCCACCGCGATCGGTCGTTGCGATGGCGTGCGCACGCTGCAGGTGTACTGGCTCGCCGCACGCACGCCCGGCACGCCCGTGGAAAACCCGCGCCAGGTGAGCGCCTATCGCTATCCGCGCCAATACGGCCCGCAACCGCCGAGTTTCGCGCGCGCGATGGTGCCGCCGTCGGAGGCGATGCCGCTGCTGTTGTCGGGCACGGCGAGTGTCGTGGGGCACGAGTCGAAGCACCACGATTGCGTCGAATCGCAGCTGGCCGAAACCTTCGCCAACTTCGAGAGCCTGATCGCCGCGGCCCGCGCCGTGCGGCCCGGCCTGTCGCCGCGCTTCGGCGCCGGTTCGCGACTGAAGGTCTACGTGCGCGACGCGCAGTCCCTGCCCCGCATCGCGCAGGCGCTGGAAACGCACCTGGACCCGACGGTGCCGCGCGTGCTGCTGCATGCGGCGGTGTGCCGCCGCGAGTTGCGTGTCGAAATCGACGGCGTGCTGTAAGGTGCGCGCCGAACCTTCAGGAGGAACGTGATGGGCCTGGTCAGTCTGCTGTGGGGAATCGTGTCGATCTTCTGGATGGTGATCGCGCTCATCCCGTTGCTCGGCGCGGCCAACTGGCTGCTCATTCCCTTCGCCTCGATCGGCGCGGTCATCGGCGCCATCGGCATCGCCATCACCTCGCCCGGCAACCGCGGGCGGGCGAAGGCGGGCATCGTGCTCAACGTCGTGGCGATCCTCGTGGGCATCGTGCGCCTGCACCTGGGCTTCGGCCTGATCTGAACGCGCGTTTGCAACGTTAGCGGCGCGTGAGCATCCGCGCGCCGGGCCGCACGGCCATTTGAAGCCGCTTGTAGGCCGAGCGCACCCTCGCTTCCCCAGACGAGCGAGGGTTTCGGACATGGCACCCAGGACCTCATTGCTGTTGGCCGGCATTGCGCTGGCCGGCGGCGTCGCGGTGGCGCACGCCGCGCAGACCACGCACGCCGAACGCCAGGCGGCGGCGGATGCGATGGCGAAGAACAAGGACAACGCCATCGCCGCGCAACCGCGCACGATGGCGCAGGCCGACGCGACGCAGTTCAGGACGAAGCGGGGCGGAACGGGCGTCCGCGTGGCGACGCAGTTGTGGAGCACGCTCGGTGTCGCGAAGGACGCCAAGGGCAACGCGCACATGACCGAAGGCGACGGCACCGCGCCGACGACGCCGGCGGAGGCGCCCCATGAATAAGCCGCTGCTCACGCTCTCCATCGCCATCGGTGTCGCGCTCGCGGGCTTCTTCGCGCATGCCGCCGACATCGTTCCCGTGAACCTCGACGACCCGAACGAGGGCTACAACGACACCACGCCGGTCGCACCCGTCGGCGGCAATCCCGGCACCACGCGAGGCGAGCAGCGCCGCATCGTGGCGCAGTTCGCCGCCGACCTCTGGGGCTCGGTGCTCCAGAGCGACGTGCCGATCTTCGTCGGTGCGCAGTTCAACCCGCTGGGCGACAACGTGCTCGGCTCCGCCGGCGCGAGCTTCATCTTCAAGAACGAACCCGAGTTTCCGCGGCAGGACACGTGGTTCAGCAGTGCGCTCGCCGATGCGTTGACGGGCCGCGACCTCAACCCGGGCTTCACCGACATCGGTTCGCAGTTCAGTTCCGACTTCGACTTCTACTACGGCCTCGACGGCAACACGCCCGCCGGGCAGCTCAGCTTCCTCGACGTGGTGATGCACGAATTCGGCCACGGCCTGGGCTTCCAGAATTTCGTGGACGAAGCGACCGGCGATTTCCAGTCGAACACGGCGGACATCTATTCGGTCTTCACCTTCGACAACACCAGCGGCAAGTTCTGGACGCAGATGAACAAGCCGCAGCGCAAGGTCTCGGCCACCAACTACGGCAACGTGGTGTTCACCGGTTCGAGCGCGCGCGCGGGTGCGGCCCTGGTCCTCGACGATCGCACGTCCTTCCGCGTCAACGCGCCCGCGGCGATCGCAGGCGTGTACGAGTACGGCACGGCGAGTTTCGGACCCGCGCCGACGGCGGCGAACTTCGGCGGCGGCGTCGTGATCGGCACCGATGCGGCGAATGCAACCGGTCCCTCCACGACGGACGGCTGCTCGCCGTTCACCAACGCGGCGGCAGTCGCGGGGCACATCGCGATCGTCGATCGCGGCAGCTGCGCGTTCGTGCTGAAGGCCACGAATGCGCAAGCGGCCGGCGCGACCGGCGTGATCGTCGCGAACAACGCCGCCGGCAATCCGCCGCCCGGCATGGGCGGCACGGATCCGACGATCGCCATTCCCGCGATCAGCGTGACGCAGCCGGACGGCGCCACGATCAAGGGCGCATCGGGCGTGCAGGTCGCGATCTTCGTCGATCCCGCGCACCTGCAAGGCGCCGACAATGCCGGTCGCCCGCGCCTGTACACGCCGAACCCGGTGGAGCCGGGCTCGACGGGTTCGCATTACGACACGGCGCTCGCGCCGAATGCCTTGATGGAACCGGCGATCAACGATTCGCTGAATGCCGCGTTGAACATCGACCTCACCGCGGACCTGCTCGAGGACACCGGCTGGCACCTCAACCCGGGCAATGCGTTGATCGCCGGTTGCAACACGACGATCGACATCGTCGACAACGCGGGCCTGATCATCGGTGCGAACGTGCAGGCGACGAGCAACCTGCTGTTGCGGACGTCGGCCAACAAGGGCGCCTACAAGAACGGCATGAAGGCCTATCGCGATCGCCTGGTCGGCGCGCACCTGATCACCACTGCGCAAGGCAACGCGTTGATGTCCTGCGTCAACAAAGTCTGACTGCGCCCTCGCGCACATTGAACAGGCGGCGGCTTCGGCCGCCGCCTACCGTTCGTCCAGTCAATTCGACCGCTCGCCGGTGCGCAATCGTTAGAGCCATGTGACGGCTCCCCGGAGAGCCGCGCCCCGTCTCACCCGTTCGGGTGAATACGCCGCGAGGCGTGTTGCATCGCGGTTTGTGTGCGCAATGCGGCGCTCGCAGACTCGACCGCAACCAGTCGAATCCCCCGACAGCCGCGACTGGTTTCCCCAAAAAGGATTTGCACGCCGGTGGCGTGTTTCGCCGGCGGAACGACTGTCGTTTCAGGACGAAAGGGGTTCTTCCAGATGAAAAAGGCAACTCTCGTTGTGGCCAGCGCCATGCTGGCTGCAGTGTCGTTCGGCGCGTCCGCGGCCAAGCCCGCGATGACGCACCAGGAGAAGCAGGATTTCGCGGCGAAGGCGCAGAAGAAGGCGACCGCCTTGCGCGCCACGCAGCCGCGTACGGAAGGCCAGGCCCGTGCGACGCTCAAGGGCGTGGCGGGTGGCGGCATGGCGATCCGCGTGCCCACCGAACTGTGGACCACGCTGGGCGTGCAGCACGAAACGAACGGCGCGGTGCGCATGACCGAAGCCGATGGCACGAGCGCTCCGAGCACGGAGGGCCTGCCCAATGAATAAGAATCTCCTCGCCCTGTCGGTCGCCATCGGCACCGCGTTCTGCGGCATGGCCAGCGCCACCGACATCGTCCCCGTCTACGCCGATGCGGCGGGCACGGGCTATTTCGATCCCACGCCTGCGGCGCCGCTGCCGGGCAATCCGGGTACGACGGTGGGCGAACAGCGCCGCATCGTGGCGCAGTTCGCGGCCGATCTGTGGGGCACGGTCCTGCAGAGCGATCAGCCGATCGGCATCGGTGCGCGCTTCACCCCGCTCGGCCCGAACGTGCTTGGCTCCGCCGGCGCGACGTTCGTGTTCTCCGACTTCCCCAACGCCGGCGTGCCCAACACCTGGTACAGCGCGGCGCTCGCCGAATCACTGTCGGGCCAGGACCTCACCGAAGGCGAGATCGAGATCGACTCGAACTTCAGCACCGACTTCGCCTTCTACTACGGCCTCGACGGCACCACCCCGGCCGGGCAGATCAGCCTGCTCGACGTGGTGATGCACGAGTTCGGCCATGGCCTGGGCTTCCAGAACTTCGAGAACGAAGCCGCCGGCACCTTCCTCGCCGGCAGGCAGGACATCTATTCGGTCTTCACCTTCGACAATTCGAACGGCCTGTTCTGGACGCAGATGACCGTGCCGCAGCGCCAGGCCTCGGCGCTGAACTACGGCAACGTGGTGTTCACCGGTGCGAGTGCGGTGGCGGGTGCGCCGCTGGTGCTCGGCCCGCGCACGGGCTTCCGCGTGATCGCACCGGCCGGCATTGCGGGTGAGTACAACTACGGCACCGCGAGCTTCGGCGCGCCGGTGACGTTGACGAACTTCAACGGCACCGTGGTTGTGGGCCTGGATCCGGCCATCCCCGGCACGAGCCCGACGACGACCGATGGTTGTTCGCCCTTCACCAATGCCGCGCAGGTCGCGGGCAACATCGCGATCGTCGATCGCGGCTCCTGCGGTTTCGCGGTGAAGGCAGCGAATGCGCAGGCCGCGGGCGCGGTCGGCGTGATCGTCGCCAACAACGCGCCGGCCAATCCACCGCCGGGCATGGGCGGTTCGGATCCGACCGTCACCATCCCGGCGATCAGCGTCACGCAGGCGGACGGCGCGTTGATCAAGGCCAACACGCCGGCGCAGGTGGGCTTCGTCGTCGATCCGTCGCACCTGCAGGGCGCCGACAACGCCGGTCGTCCGCGGCTCTACATGCCGCAGCCGGTCGCGCCGGGTTCGTCGGGTTCGCACTACGACACGGCGATGTCGCCGAATGCGTTGATGGAACCTGCGATCAACGATTCGCTGAACGGTGCGCTCAACCTCGACATCACGCCGAACCTGCTGAAGGACACGGGCTGGCACATCAACACCGGCTCCGCGATCATCAACGGCTGCAACACCGAGGTGAAGGTGGTCACCGACGCCGGCATCATCACCGGCGCCAACGTGGTCGCCACGAGCAACCTGATCGCCTCGACGTCGGCCAACAAGGACCAGTACATGGCGCGGATGCAGGCCTACAGCGACAACCTGGCCTCCCTGGGCCTGGTCAGCGGTCGCCAGGTCGGCAAGATCATGTCCTGCGCCGCCAAGATCGGCAAAACGCCCAAGCGCTGATCGCAACAGCTTGTTCCGCAAGTCGAATCGGCGCCCCAGGGCGCCGATTCTTTGTCCGGGCGTATCATGCGCGCCCATGAGCTACCCCTTCGTCCGCCTGCGGCGCATGCGCCGACACGAGTTCTCGCGCCGCCTGATGCGCGAGCATGTCCTCACCGCGAACGACCTGATCTATCCGGTCTTCGTGCATGAACTGAAAGGCCGCGCCGCGGTCGCCTCGATGCCGGGCATCGAGCGCGTGTCGATCGATGAGTTGCTGCGCGTCGCCGAAGAGGCGCATTCGCTGCGCATTCCCGCGCTCGCGCTGTTCCCCGTCACCGCACCGGAAGCGAAGTCGCTCACCGCGCACGCGGCATGGGACGATGACGGGCTCGTGCAGCGCGCCGTGCGTGCGCTCAAGGAACGTTTCCCCGAACTTGGCGTCATCACCGACGTCGCGCTCGATCCGTACACGTCGCATGGGCAGGACGGCTTGGTCGACGAGAGCGGTTACGTCGTCAACGACGCCACCGTCGAAGCACTCGTGAAGCAGGCGCTCTCGCATGCGCGCGCCGGCGCGGATGTCGTGGCGCCTTCTGACATGATGGACGGCCGCATCGGCGAGATCCGCAGCGCGCTGGAACTCGAGGGCCACATCCACACGCGCATCCTCGCCTACAGCGCGAAGTACGCATCGAGCTTCTACGGCCCGTTCCGCGACGCCGTCGGTTCCGCCGGCGCGCTCGGCAAGGGCAACAAGTACACGTACCAGATGGATCCGGCGAATTCGGACGAGGCCTTGCGCGAAGTCGGTCTCGACCTCGAGGAAGGCGCGGACATGGTGATGGTGAAGCCGGGCCTGCCGTACCTCGACATCGTGCGGCGCGTGAAGGACGAATTCGGCGTGCCGACCTTCGTCTACCAGGTCAGCGGCGAATACGCGATGCTCAAGGCCGCGATCGCGAATGGCTGGCTCGACGAGCGCGGTTGCGTGCTCGAGGCGCTCACGTCGATCAAGCGCGCGGGCGCCGACGGCGTGCTGACCTACTTCGCGCTGGATGCGGCGCGCTGGATGCGCGAGGCGAGCTGACGCGCGTCAGCCGGACTGGCAACCGTCGCGTCCCTCCATGCGCGGCGCGGCCATGCGATACAGATCCAGCTTGCCGGCATGCGGCGCCTTCGCGGCGCCGCTCACCAGCAGCTCGTTCGGTTTGTTCCAGTCGATCGCCGGGCCGAGCGTCCATCCATCCTCGGTGTTGAACGACAGCGCAAGCGGCCGCGCGTCGACGTACTGCGTGCCATCGCAGCGCGCGACGAACAGACGGATCGGTTGCTTGTCGACATCGGTCGATCGCGCGAAGACGATCGCGCGACCGTCGTCGAGCCAGGCGCCATCGAAATCGTCGTCGGAGGTGTTGATGCCGGGCACGGGCTTCGGATCGACGAAGGCCTTGCCGTCCCAGCGCGCGATGAACAGATCGTGGCGGCCTGCGCCACCGAAACCGTCGCTGGCGAACAACAGGTGCTGGCCATCGCGGCTCGGTGTCGGCGCCCATTCGTTGCCGGCGGAGTTGACGCCCGCGCCCAGCGATTCGACCGCACCGAAGGTCCCGTCGTCGTTCACCGCGACGCGATAGAGGTCATCGCCGCCCTTGCCGCCCGGCCGGTTGCTGAAGAAATACAGCCAGCGGCCGTTGGCGGAGAACATGGGGTCGAACTCCTTGGCCGCGCCGTCGAAGGACGCGGGTCGTGGGTCGGACCAGCGGCCGCCATCGCGCCGGGCGATCCAGATGTCCCAGCCGCCGGGGCCGCCGCTGCGATCCGGGCTGCCCCAGGCGATGCGCGTGCCATCCGGACTAACCGATCCGCGGATCTCGTTGGCCGGCGTCGACACGGCATGCATCCCTTCGATGCCAAATTCGGACAAGGCACCGGCGACCGGGCTGGCCAGGAGTAGAGTGGCCGCGACCCGGGTCCACGGACGTTCCATCAAGAACCTCGGCGTTGTCGTTCGACTCGCCGCAGTCTATCGGAGAGCGCAATGAGCAGGCATTTCGCGGTGTTCGGGCATCCGGTTGCGCATTCGCTTTCCCCGAAGATCCATGCGGCCTTCGGCAAACAGACCGGCATCGCGATCGACTACCGCGCGATCGACGTCGAACCCGGACAGCTCACGCACGCGCTCGCCGACTTCATTGCGCAGGGCGGTGCAGGCGCGAACGTGACACTGCCACTGAAGCAGGCGGCGTTCTCCCTCTGCGACGACCTGACCGAACGCGCGCGACGCGCCGGCGCCGTCAACACGCTCGTGCGCAACGGCGACACCTGGCACGGCGACAACACCGACGGCGTGGGCCTGGTGCGCGACCTCACCGATCGCCATGCGCTCGACCTGCGTGCACGGCGCACGCTGATGCTCGGTGCGGGTGGCGCGGCGCGCGGCGTGGCGCCGGCCTTGCTCGATGCAGGCATCGGCGAGTTGTACATCGTCAATCGCACGCCGCAACGCACCGATGCGCTCGCCGATGCCCTCGCCGAACCGGGCCGCGTGCATCCGCGCTATCTCGCCGACCTGCCGGCGCTCGGCGAATTCGACCTGATCGTCAACGCCACCTCGGCCGGACGCGACCAGCCGATGTTCTCGCTGCCGCGCGCAGTCGTCGGCCGTCGCTGCGCGGCGGTGGACCTCAACTACGGCGAAGCCGCGATCCCGTTCATGGCCTGGGCACGTGCATCGGGGTGCATGGCCGCCGTCGACGGCCTGGGCATGCTGGTGGAACAGGCGGCGGAGAGTTTCGCGCGCTGGCACGGCGTGCGGCCGGAAACCGACGCGGTCTTCGCGATGCTGCACGGACACGCCGCGGCGCTGGTGACCGCGGACTGATGGTCAGGGCGCGACGGCGCCCGCGAGGTACTGGTCCTTCAAGCGCACGTAGTGGCCGGCGGAGTAATACAGCGCTTCGATTTCCGCGTCGCTGAGCATCCGCACCTTCTTCGCGGGATTGCCCAGCCACAACTCGCCGCTGCCGACGACCTTGCCCGGCGTGACCAGCGCACCGGCGCCGACGAAGCCGTGCTTCTCCACCACCGCGCCGTCGAGCACGATCGCGCCCATGCCGATCAGCACGGCGTCTTCGATGCGGCACGCATGCACGATGGCCTTGTGGCCGATGGTGACGTCGCTGCCGATCACGGTGGCGAAGCCGCCGAGCTTGGCGTGCGGGCCATCGTGGCTGACGTGGATGACGGTGCCGTCCTGCACGTTGGTGCGCGCGCCGATGCGGATGAAGTTCACGTCGCCACGGATGACGGTGAAGGGCCAGACGGAGACGTCGTCGCCGAGCACCACGTCGCCGATGACGCTCGCGGCGGGATCCACGTAAACGCGCTCGCCCAGGACAGGCAGATGGTCGAGATAAGGACGCAGGGACATGCGCGCATTGTAGGCGGCGCGCCATGGCGCCGGCACGCGCATACACTGGCCGCATGAACGACTTCACCGACCCCGCCGCCGGTCTCGGGCCCACGCTGGAGCGCCTGCGCACCGCCTGGCGCGCGAACAAACCGAGCCTGGAACAGCGCCACGCCGACCTCGGCCGCCTGCGCCACGTGCTCTCGCGCCGCCTCGACGCGATGGATGCGGCGATCAGCGCCGACTTCGGCCACCGATCGAAGCACGAAAACCTCATTTCCGAAGCGATGATCACGCTCTCGGAAATCGACCTCGCGCGACGCAAGCTGCGCCGCTGGGCGAAGGCGCGGCGCGTCGGCGTGGGCTGGAAGTTCTGGCCCGCGCGCGCGGAACTGCGGCCCTCGCCGCTCGGCGTGGTGGGCATCATCAGTCCGTGGAATTACCCGGTGAACCTGGCGCTCGTGCCGCTGGTGTCGGCGATCGCGGCGGGCAACCACGTGTTCCTCAAGCCGTCGGAGCACACGCCGAAGACGAGCGAGTTCCTGCGCGACCTGCTCGCGGAAGTGTTCCCCGCGGATCGCGTGGCGGTGGCGATCGGCGGGCCGGACGTCGGCGCTGCATTCTCTGCGCTGCCTTTCGACCACCTGCTGTTCACCGGTTCGACCGCGGTTGGTCGCAAGGTGATGGCCGCGGCTGCGCCGAACCTCACGCCGGTGACGCTCGAACTCGGCGGCAAGGCGCCCGCGGTGGTCGCGCCGGATTTCCCGCTGGACCTGGCGGCCGCGCGCATCGCGAGCGGCAAGTGGTTCAACGCGGGGCAGACCTGCATCGGCGTGGATTACGCGCTGGTCGATGCGACGCGGCGCGATGCCTTCGTCGAGGCGCTGCGCAAGCAGGTGCGCGATCGGTTCGGCGACCTGTCGGATGCTTCGAATTACACGCGCATCATCAACACGGGGCAGTTCGATCGCCTGCTGGGATATCTCGCCGACGCGCGTGCGCGCGGCGCGACGGTGGTGCCACTGATCGAGATCGACGAAGCGCGCATGCGCGGCGAACGCCTGATTCCGCCCACGCTGGTGCTCGATGCGCCGGACGAGTCCGAGGTGATGCGCCACGAAATCTTCGGGCCGATCCTGCCGATTCGCACGTATGCGCGCATCGAGGAGGCGCTCGGCTACATCGGTACGCACGATCGGCCGCTCGCGTTGTATCCGTTCTCCAACGACACGCACACGGTGGAACGCATCGTCGACGCCACGCTCGCCGGCGGCATCGCGGTGAACGACACGCTGGTGCATTTCGCGGTGGATACGTTGCCCTTCGGCGGCGTCGGGCCCAGCGGCATGGGCGCGATCCACGGCAAGGCGGGGTTCGACACGTTCAGCAAGCAGCTGCCCGTGTTCCGGCAGTCGCGGCTGGCGGCGACCGACCTGTTGCGGCCGCCCTACACGGGGTTCGTCGATCGGCTCGTGCGCTTCCTGTCGCGTTAGGCCGACTCGCGGGGATGCACCCAACCCGGTAGCAAGGTGTACGGATCCAGTTGCTGCGCGCGGTCGTATGGGACGCCGAGTTCATCCAGGCGCTTGCGCAGCGCGCCGCTGCGCATCGCGTCGAACAGCTCCGTGCTTCCACCGACGCGCTCGCCGCCGATGAAGACCTGCGGGATCGTGGGTGCCTTGAAGTCGTGGCGCAGCACGTCGCGGATCTTCAGGCCCATGTCGTCGGCCTGGTAGCGGACGCTGTCGAGGTCGACGCTTTCGTACGGAATCGCCATGCGCGCGAAGAACTTGCGCACGGCCCAGCAGAACTCGCACCACTCCAGCGCGAACAGCACCACCGGTTTGTCGCGCACGATGCCGTGCACGAATTCGACGGCGCGCGGGTCGGTGGTGATGGCCTGCGGTTTCGGCGCGGGCGCAACGGCGCACGCAGGGGCCTGCGTTGCGCCATCGAAGCGCTGGCCCGGCGTGGAATGCGAGATCGCGAGTTCCGCTTCGTCCATGGTTTCGCGGATCTCGTCGAACAGCGGTGTGGACAGGTAGCGCTCGCCCGTGTCGGGCAACATGCAGACAATGTTCGTGCCGGGCGTGCTGCGACGTGCGACGTCGAGTGCGGCGGCAAGCGTGGCGCCGCTCGACGGCCCGACGAAGATGCCTTCCTGCGTCGCAAGCGCGCGCGCCAGGCGCAGCGCTTCGGCGCCGGGGATCGGCACGATTTCATCGACGAGGTGTTCGCCGATCGCGGTTTCCGTCAAACGCGGAATGAAGTCGGGTGTCCACCCTTGGATCAGGTGCGGCTGGAAACGCGGGTGGCTGGCGGTCGGTTGCCCGGCCGCGTCGCGCGATTGCGGAATGCCACTGGACAGGATCGGCGCGTTGTCCGGCTCGGCCACGACGATGCGGATGCGTGGATCGGTGGCCTTCAGCACGCGCCCGACGCCGAGCAACGTGCCGCCCGTGCCGGTGCCCGTGACGAAGGCATGCAACGTGTCGCCTTCGAAGTCGGCGAGGATCTCCTTCGCCGTCGTGCGCATGTGCACTTCGGCGTTCGCCTTGTTCTCGAACTGGCGGCAAAGGAACCAGCCGTGCGTTTCGGCCAGTTCGACCGCCTTCGCCAGCATGCCCGAACCTTTTTCAGCGGCAGGCGTGAGCACCACTTTCGCGCCCATGAAGCGCAGCATCTTGCGCCGCTCCACGCTGAAGTTCTCCGCCATCACCACCACCAGCGGATAGCCTTTCTGCGCGCACACCATCGCCAGGCCGATGCCGGTATTGCCGCTGGTCGCCTCGATCACGGTCTGGCCCGGCTTCAGTGCGCCGGAACGCTCGGCGTCTTCGATGACGGAGCGCGCCATGCGGTCCTTCACCGACCCCAGCGGATTGAAGGATTCGAGCTTCGCGAACACCCGCACACCCGGCGGGGCGAGCTTGTGCAGCCGCACCAGGGGCGTATTGCCGATCGTGTCGAGTATGTTGTCGTACCGCGCCATGCCGCCTCCGACGGGCGGCGTGCCGCGCCGCCCCATTCCCCCCAACGTCGGATCGCGCGCACAAGGGACTCGCTTTGAAGATCGCCAGCTGGAACGTCAATTCACTCAACGTCCGCATGCCGCACCTGTCGCAGTGGCTGCGTGAAGCGCAGCCGGACATCGTCGCGCTGCAGGAAACCAAGCTCGAGGATGCGCGCTTCCCGGATTCGGAGCTCGCCGCGCTCGGCTATCGCAGCGTGTTCTGCGGGCAGAAGACCTACAACGGTGTCGCACTGCTGAGCCGCGTGCCCTTCACGAGCGAGTGCGTCACGGCGATCCCGGACTTCGAGGATCCGCAGAAGCGCGTGCTCGCCGCGACCGTCGGTGACTTGCGCATCGTGGACCTGTACGTGGTCAACGGCGAGAAGGTGGGCAGCGAGAAGTTCGAGTACAAGCTGCGCTGGCTCGCCGCGGTGCGCGAATGGCTGCGCGCGGAATTGCAGCAGCATCCGAACCTGATCGTGTTGGGCGACTTCAACATCGCGCCCGACGACCGCGACGTGCACGACCCCAAGCGCTGGCGCGAGAAGATCCTGTGCTCCACGCCCGAGCGCGATGCGCTGCGTTCGCTGCTCGGCCTCGGCCTGCACGACAGCTTCCGTCTGTTCAACGACGAGGCCGGGCATTTCAGCTGGCGGGATTATCGGCTCGAAGCATTCCGTCGTGGATGGGGATTGCGCATCGACCTGGTGTTGATCAGCGAAGCCCTGAAGGCGCGCGCCACGGCCGCGGGCATCGACACCACGCCGCGCACCTGGGAACGCCCGAGCGACCACACGCCGGTGTGGGTGCAGATCGACTGAGCACAAAAAAACCCGGCGGGGGCCGGGTTGTTTCGCATGTCCTGTTGCCGAGCCCGGCCATCCCTGGCCAGGCTCCGCATTCCGTGTCGTGCGCTCGGCTCAGCGCACGCGTCCGCGGCGGAAGAGGTTGACGATCCCGAGCAGGATCACTGCGCCGATCAGCGAAATGATGAAGCCGGTGACACTGAAGCCAGCGTTGATGTTGGCGCCGCTGATCCCGAGCATGCCGCCCAGCCAGCCGCCGAGGAACGCGCCGACAATGCCGACGATCACGTTGAGCAGGATGCCCTGCTGCGCGTCCGTCCGCATGATCAGGCTGGCAAGCCAACCGACGATGCCGCCCACGATCAACCAGATGATGATGTTCATGCATCCACTCCTTTGTTGGTTCGCGATCAATCCGATCCGGCTCCCCGGGGGAGGGGGCTCGCGAACAACTATCGAAGGGGGGGCGTGAAGGCGGAGTCGCGGGTCTGGATCCGCGATGAGCGCCTGATTCCACAAGGGTTTTTGCACCTGCGAAGACGGCGCGAAGATCGCGTTTTCAAGTCGATTGCAGGAGCTCGACGAGGCGTTCGCGGGGCAGTTTGCCGGTTTCGTTGCGCGGCAGTGCATCGACGCGGCGCAGCGGTCTCGGCAGGAACACCGGGTCGATCGTGCGGCGCAGCGCGGCGAGGATTGCAGGCTCGTCCAGGGTCGGCGCGACGGCGAGCGCGGCGATGCGGCACACGCCGCCTTCGCCCGGCGTATCCATCTGGAACACCACGCCGTCTTCCACGCCGGGGATGGCGAGCAGTTTGCGCGTCATGTCGCCGAGCGAGGCGCGCTTGCCGGCGATCTCGAGCAGGTCGGCGTTGCGGCCGCGCAGCACGAACCGTCCGTCGGCATCCACTTCGACCAGATCGGCGAGCACGACGGGCGTGGCCAGGTGCGGCGCATGCACGGCCGTGCCGTCGGGTTGCGGCGCGAGGCGAACGCCGGGCAGCGGGGTCCAGGCGGATTCGAGTGCCGTGCGGCGGCGCGCGATGACGCAGGTTTCGGTCGAGCCGAAGACTTCGCGCACTTCGCAGGCGAAACGCTGTTCGGCTTCGATGGCGAGCTCGGCGGGCAGCGGCGCCGTCGCCGAGACGATGGCGCGCAAGGGTGGCAACACGCAGCCGGAGACGAGCAGCGCGCGCAGGTGCACGGGCGTGGTGACCAGGATGCGCGGTGCGTTGGCATGCGCGAGCGCCTGCGCGACGTCTTCCGGGAAGAACGGACGCGCGGCATGCACCGCGACGGGACCGAGCAAGGGCAGCAACACCGACATCTCCATGCCGTACATGTGCTGCGGCGGCACGGTCGCGACGATGTGCGCATCGCCTTCGGGCCACAGGTCGCCCAGCGCCGCAAGGTTCTGCGCGGTGCTGCGGCGGAAGCTGCCCCAGGTCTTGGGATTCGCGTGCGGGCGCCCGGTGCTGCCGGAGGTGTAGCCGATCGCGACGAGGGCGTCGTCGTCGATCATGGGCGTTTCGCCGATGCGCTCGGGCAGCGTGTCGGGCAGGCGCAGGTAGCGTTCGGGCGCCGGCGAAAGCGCGGCATCGCCGATGCAGTAGCTGTCGGGGTGCTGCGCCATCGCTTCGTCGACCGCGGCCGGCGCGCGCGAGGGCGGGAGCAGGTTCACCTGCCCGCGCATCGCCACGGCGCAGAAGGCGACGAGGAAGCGATAGCGGTCTTCGCAGAGGTTGATCGCGTGGTGGGCGGTCGGCAGGGTCGCGGCCACGCCGCGCACCTGGTCGAGGAACGTGGACAGCGGCACGTCGCCGCGGGCGTCGAAGACGATCGCGCGTGCTGGATCGCCGTGGGCGATGGACGCAAACGGCGCGTTCGCACCGGGCTGGATGACGGCGGACATGTTGTCGTGAACGATCCCTGCACGCGGCCTCGGCCGCTCCCCTTGGCGTACTTTACGCTGGCTGCCTTGCCCCCGGATCCTGCCCCACCGCATGTCGACGCCCCTGCATGGAACGGCCCCGCGCCGCACGAACGGCGGAAGCGACTCGCCGCGCTGGCGTTGGTGCGACCACCGGCGCGGCGAACCGGCCGAGCCGCTGGTGCGCGCATGGCTGTCGAGTGAGTGGTCGCTGGCGCCGGACGCCATCCCGCTCGGGCGCGATGCCCGCGGCCGGCCGAGGCTCGGCGGTGGGCTCAGCAGCCGCGACGTGAGCTGGAGCCATAGCGGGGAAGGCCTGTTGATGGCTTGGGGCGAGGCGGTCGACCTCGGCGTGGACCTGGAACAGGCCCGCCCGCGCCCGCGCGCGCTCGAACTCGCGGAGCGCTTCTTCCACACGGCCGAGCACGATTGGCTGCGCAGCCTCCCCGAACCCGACCGCAACGAAGCCTTCCTTCGCCTGTGGTGCGCGAAGGAGGCCGTGGTGAAGGCGCACGGCCGCGGCATCGCCTTCGGCCTGGATCGTTTCGGGCTGGGCGATCTCGACGGAGGACTGGGCATGGTCCACGCCGACGACGCGCTCGGCGGCCCGTGGTCGGTGCATGAATGGGCCCCGCAGCCCGGTTATCGCGCGGCGATCGCCTGGCGCGGCCGTTAAGATGCGCGCCCCATGACCAAGCCCGCCCCCGCCACGCCCGTCGATGCGCTGCGTCCCGAACTCGAAGCGGGCATGCGCGCGCTCGGGCTCGACGCCGCGCTCGCGACGCCCTTGCTCGAGTACCTCGCGCTGCTCGCGCGCTGGAACGCGACCTACAACCTCACCGCCATCCGCGATCCGCGCGAGATGGTGGGCAAGCACCTGCTCGATTCGCTCGCGATGCATTCTTATGTGGATGCGATCGCCGCCGCGGGCGGGTCGCTCGCCGACCTGGGCACCGGCCCGGGACTGCCCGGCATTCCGCTGGCCATCGTCAAACCGGGGCTGCAGGTCACCCTGGTGGAGAGCAACGGCAAGAAGGTGCGCTTCCTGCGCGAGGCGGTCCGCAAGCTCGGATTGAAGAACGTGCAGGTCGTGGAATCGCGGATCGAGGCCTTCGATGCGCCCGGCCGCTTCGACGCCATCACGGCGCGGGCGCTCGCAACGCTTCCGCTGATCCTGGAACTCGGTGGCCATCTCCTGCGACCCGGCGGCGTACTGCTCGCAATGAAGGGCGTACTGCCCGCCGACGAAATCGCGGCGCTGCCGTCCGGATGGCAGGTTCGCGCGACACATGCGATGGTCGTGCCCGGGCTCGACGCCGAACGGCATCTCGTCGTCGTCGCTGCTGCATAATCGGCTTCCGGCCGCAGCACCCGATCTTTCGACTGCCGTTGCCGAATCACCCCGGGGGAGTTTGCGCCGTGACGGCCCGCATCATCGCTGTTGCCAATCAGAAAGGCGGTGTCGGCAAGACCACCACGTCGGTGAACCTCGCCGCCGCCCTTGCACGTACACCCAAGCGCGTCCTCCTCGTCGACCTGGATCCGCAGGGCAACGCGACGATGGGCAGCGGCGTGGACAAGCGCGAACTGCGCGCTTCCACCACCGACGTGCTGCTGGAGGAAATGCACGCGTCCTCGGCGATCGTGAAGACGCCGGAGGAATTCGACATCCTCCCCGGCAACATCGACCTCACGGCCGCCGAAATCGAACTGATGGACGAGGAAGGCCGGGAGCAGCGCCTGAAGCGCGCGCTCGAGCCGCTCCGCGACCAGTACGACTTCATCATCATCGACTGCCCGCCTGCGCTGTCGCTGCTCACGCTCAATGCGCTGACGGCGGCCGACTCGGTGCTCGTTCCGATGCAGTGCGAGTACTACGCGCTGGAAGGCCTGAGCGCGCTGATCGACACCATCGATGCGCTCAAGCGCAGGCTCAACCCCGCGCTGGAAATCGAAGGCGTGCTGCGCACCATGTTCGACGTGCGCAACAACCTGGCCAATGCGGTGTCGGCGGAGCTGACGCAGCATTTCGGCGACCGCGTGTTCCGCACCATCGTGCCGCGCAACGTGCGCCTGGCCGAGGCGCCGAGCCACGGGCAGAGCATCGTGGCCTACGACAAGGCCTCGCGCGGCAGCGTCGCGTACCTGGGCCTGGCCGGTGAAGTGATGCGCCGCCAACGCGAGCGCGACCAGGCCGCCAAGGCGGGCACGCCCGCGCAAGCGCAGGACAAGAAGGAAGTACAAGCATGACCGTCGCGAAGAAGCGCGGCCTCGGCCGCGGTCTCGAAGCGTTGCTCGGCCCGAAGGCCGCCGCCGAAACCGTGCCGTTGGAAGCGCAGCCGGGCGAAGCCCTCCGCAATCTTCCCGTCGGCCAGCTGCAGCCGGGCCGCTACCAGCCGCGCACCGGCATGGACCAGGCGAAGCTGTCGGAGCTCGCCGAATCCATTCGCGCGCAGGGCGTCATCCAGCCCATCGTCGTGCGTGCGGTCGACGATTCGAAGAGCGGCGCGCGCTACGAAATCATCGCGGGCGAACGCCGCTGGCGCGCCTCGCAGCTCGCGGGCCTGGCCGAAATCCCCGCCGTGATCCGCGTGGTCGACGACCACGCCGTGATCGCGATGGCGCTGATCGAGAACATCCAGCGCGAAGACCTCAATCCGCTGGAAGAAGCGCTTGCGCTGCAGCGCCTGATCGACGAATTCGACCTGACGCACGCGCAGGCCGCCGATGCGGTGGGCCGTTCGCGCGCCGCCGTGTCCAACCTGCTGCGCCTGCTCGAGCTGCCGCCGGAAATCCGCGTGCTGGTGGAAACCCGCGCGATCGAAATGGGCCATGCCCGCGCGCTGCTGACGCTCGCGCCGCAGGCCGCCGTCGCACTCGCGCGCCAGGCCGCCGAACACGAGTGGTCGGTGCGCGAGGTCGAACATCGCGTGCAGCAGCTGTCGTCCGGCCAGGTCGAAGGCGGCAGCGTGGTGCGCAAGGCCAAGGCCGCGAAGGCGAAGCCGCAGGCCGACATCGCCACGCTGGAGCGCGAGCTGTCCGAGGGCCTGGGCACGCGCGTCAACGTGCTGCACGGTCGCGGCGGCAAGGGCCGCCTGGTCATCCACTATTCCAATCTCGACGCGTTGGACGGCGTGCTGGAACGCCTGCGCGGCAAGGGCGAGTAACCCAACGGCGCACCGCGCGCCGTGATAATCGCCTCCACGGCCCGGCCGCTAGGCTGCCGGGCATTTTCGGCTATGGAGTGCTCCCCGCGATGACCGCCCCCATCCTGGTCACCGGCGCCGCCGGTTTCATCGGCGCCTATACGTGCCGCGCGTTGCAGGCGCGCGGCGAACGCGTGGTCGGCCTCGACAACTACAACGATTACTACGCGCCGCAGCTCAAGCGCGATCGCGTCGCTGCGCTGTGCCCGGACGTGGAGATCGTGGGGATGGACCTCACGGACCGGAACGGGCTCGAAGCGCTGTTCGACAAGCACGCACCCAAGCGCGTGATCCATCTCGCCGCCCAGGCGGGCGTTCGTTACTCGCTCGAGAATCCGCACGCCTACGTCGACAGCAACCTCATCGGCTTCGTCAACATGCTGGAGCTGTGCCGGCATCGCGGCGTCGAACACCTGGTGTATGCGAGCTCCTCGTCGGTGTACGGCGACTCGGCGACGCCGCCGTTCTCCGAAGCGCAGCGCATCGACCGCCCGCGCTCGCTGTACGCCGCCACCAAGGCCGCCAACGAACTGATGGCGCACACCTACGCGCACCTCTACGGCTTGCGTGCGACGGGCCTGCGCTTCTTCACCGTCTACGGTCCCTGGGGCCGGCCGGACATGGCGCCGCTGCTGTTCTCGCGCGCGGTGCTGGCCGGCCGCCCGATCCGGGTGTTCAACCACGGCCGCATGCGCCGCGACTTCACCCACGTCGAGGACATCGTCGCCGGCGTGCTCGGGGCGATGGACGCCCCGCCCCGGCCGGCCGGCGAAGACGCTGCGGAAGGTGGCCCGCACCGGGTCTACAACCTCGGCAACCACACGCCGGTGGAGCTCGAGCATTTCATCTCGGTCATCGAAGGCGCCGCCGGCCGGGCTGCAGAGAAGGTCTACGAGCCGATGCAACCGGGAGACATGGTCGAGACCATGGCCGATACTGCGCGCGCCCGGGAGGACTTCGGCTTCGAGCCGTCCACCCCGATCGAGTCCGGCATGCCCCCCGTCGTGCGCTGGTGCCGCGAATATTTCGGAGACAAGGTTTGACCCACGCCCCGCAACTGTCCGTCGTCGTGCCGGTGTTCAACGAACAGGACAACGTCGGCCCGCTGTTGCGGGAAATCCTGGCTGCGCTGCGCGGCAAGGTCGATTTCGAAGCCGTCTTCGTGGATGACGATTCCAAGGACGGCACGCTCGCCGCGCTGCAGGCGCTGAAGGCGGAGGCGCCGGAACTGCGCGTGCTGCACCACGTGAAGCAGAGCGGGCAGAGCACCGCGATCCGCACGGGCGTCAAGGCGTCGCGCGGTGCATGGGTGGCCACGCTCGACGGCGACGGCCAGAACGATCCCGCCGACATTCCGAAGCTGCTGGCCGCGCGTGAAAGCGCCGATCGCGGCATCAAGCTGTTCGCCGGCTGGCGCGTGAATCGCCAGGATTCGGGCAGCAAGCGCTGGGCCTCGAAGTGGGCGAACGCGATCCGCGCGCGCATGCTGCGCGACGACACGCCCGACACCGGCTGCGGCATCAAACTGTTCGAGCGCGACGCCTTCCTCGACCTGCCCTATTTCGACCACATGCACCGCTACCTGCCGGCGCTGATGCAGCGCGCGGGCTGGAAGACGGTCAGCGTTCCGGTGAACCACCGCCCGCGCTCGGCCGGCGTGTCCAAGTACAACAACCTCAACCGCGCGCTGGTGGGATTGCGCGACCTCCGCGGCGTGTCCTGGCTGATCGTGCGCAGCAAGCGCACGGGCGTCGAGGAGGTCTGACCGATGCTCGAGGCCGTTCCCGTCGCCACCGATTACATGAACAGCCCGATCGAGTGGCTGGCGTGGACCGGGCTCCACATGTCCCCGTGGAAGCTGATCGGCCTGACCGGCGCGCTGATGTTCGGCGGCCGCTGGCTGGTCCAGTTCCTCGCCTCCCGGCGCCACGGCAAGCCGGTGATCCCGCGCCTGTTCTGGTACATGAGCCTGGTGGGGTCGGTCATGACCCTGGCCTACTTCCTGTTTTCCGCCAAGCAGGACTCGGTGGGCATCGTCCAGAACCTGTTCCCGGCCTTCACGGCCGGCTACAGCCTCTATCTGGACATCCGTCACCGCGGCTGGCACCGGGACAAGGCGACCCACTGAGCTGATTTTTCGGGGGTTTTTCGCCCCCGAGGTTGTCCGGCCCCCTGCCGGCGGGCATAATGCGCGGCTCGCTGCGTCTTACCCGGGTCCCCAGGACCCCCATTTGCAGCGTGGCCGCCGCCCTCCTGGCCAAGGAGAGCATCACCAGACACCAATCGAGGTGCTTATGTCCCGCGTGTGCCAAGTCACCGGCAAGAGCGTGCAGACCGGCAACAACGTCTCGCATGCCAACAACAAGACCCGCCGTCGCTTCCTGCCCAACCTGCACGAGCGTCGCTTCTGGGTTGCCAGCGAAAACCGCTGGGTGAAGCTGAAGGTTTCCGCGCACGCGCTGCGCACCATCGACAAGAACGGTATCGACTCGGTCCTGGCGCAGCTTCGCGCCCGCGGCGAGAAGGTTTGAGGAGTAAGACATGGCTAGCAAGCGTGACAAGATTCGCCTGATCTCCTCGGCCAACACCGGCCACTTCTACACGACCGACAAGAACAAGAAGAACACGCCGGCCAAGATGGAGGTCAAGAAGTACGACCCCGTCGTCCGGAAGCACGTGATCTACAAGGAAGGCAAGATCAAGTAAGCCTTCCCGCTCTTGGGAACAGATCGAAGCCCGCCGAAAGGTGGGCTTCTTTTTTGCCTCACGCGCCGCGGCGGTGCTTGACCAGCGAGTCGACGACCGACGGATCCGCGAGCGTCGAGGTATCGCCCAGTTGTTCCGGCGCGTCTTCGGCGATCTTGCGCAGGATGCGCCGCATGATCTTTCCCGAGCGCGTCTTCGGCAGGCCCGGCGCCCACTGCACGTGGTCGGGCGTGGCGATCGGGCCGATGAGGTTGCGCACGTGCGCGACCAGTGCGTCGCGCAGCGCGTTGGATTCGGCTTCGCCGGCCACCAGCGTCACGTAGGCATAGATGCCCTGGCCCTTGATGTCGTGCGGGAATCCGACGACGGCGGCTTCGGCCACCTTGGGATGCGCGACCAGCGCGCTTTCCACTTCCGCCGTGCCGATGCGATGGCCGCTGACGTTGATGACGTCGTCCACGCGCCCGGTGATCCAGTAGTCGCCGTCCGCGTCGCGCCGGCAGCCGTCGCCGGTGAAGTACATGCCCGGATATGCGCGGAAATACGTGTCGATGAAACGCGCGTGGTCGCCGTAGACCGTGCGCATCTGGCCGGGCCAGGAATCCAGCAGCACGAGGTTGCCTTCGGTTTCGCCTTCGAGCAGTTGGCCGTTCGCATCGACGATGGCCGGACGCACGCCGAAGAACGGCGTCATCGCCGAGCCGGGCTTCTGCGGCTGGTCGAGCCGCGGCGCAATGAGCGTGGCGCCGGTTTCCGTTTGCCACCACGTATCGACGATCGGGCAGCGCGCATCGCCCACCACGTCGTGGTACCAGCGCCAGGCTTCGGGATTGATCGGCTCGCCGACGGTGCCGAGCAGGCGCAGCGATTTGCGCGAGGCCGCCTTCACCGGCGCATCGCCTTCGCGCATCAATGCGCGGATCGCCGTCGGCGCGGTGTAGAAGATCGTGACCTGGTGTTTGTCGACGATGCGCCAGAAGCGCGAGAAATCCGGATGGTTCGGCACGCCTTCGAACACGACGGCGGTCGCGCCGTTCGCCAGCGGGCCGTACACGATGTAGCTGTGGCCCGTGATCCAGCCGACGTCGGCCGTGCACCACCACACGTCGTCCGCGCGCAGGCCGAAGACTTCCTCGTGCGTGAAGCTCGCATACACCAGGTAACCGCCCGTGGTGTGCAGCACGCCCTTGGGTTTGCCGGTCGATCCCGAGGTGTAGAGGATGAACAACGGATCTTCCGCGCCCATCGGCTCGGGATCGCAGGTGTCGGGCTGGCCTTCGACCACGGCCTCCACCCAGCGGTCGCGCGGCATCTGCATCGCCACCGCGGCGCCGGTGTGGCGCACGACGAGGACGGTTTCCACCGAATTCGTGCCGGGCAGGCGAAGCGCCGCGTCGACGTTGGCCTTCAATGGGATGCGCTTGCCGCCGCGCAGCCCTTCGTCCGCGGTGATGACGAGCTTGCTGCCGCAGTCGGCGATGCGGTCGGCGATGGATTGCGGCGCGAAGCCGCCGAAGATCACCGAATGGATCGCGCCGATGCGCGCGCACGCGAGCATCGCGACGATCGCGTCGGGGATCATCGGCAGGTAGATCGTGATGCGGTCGCCCTTGCCCATGCCGAGGTTGCGCAGCGCGTTGGCGAGGCGGCAGGTGCGCGCGTGCAGTTCGCGGTAGGTGATGCGTTGCGCGGGCGCGTTCGGATCGTCGGGTTCGAAGATCAGCGCGGTGCGATCGCCGTTCCTGGCGAGGTGGCGGTCCAGGCAGTTGACGCTGGCGTTGAGCACGCCGTCTTCGTACCAGCGGATGTGGAAATCGTCGGCGTCGAAACTGACGTCGCGGATGCGCGTGGGCGGCGAGATCCAGTCGATGCGCTTGGCGACCTTGCGCCAGAAGCCATCGGGATCGTGCAGCGATTCGGCATAGCGCTGCGCGTAATCGGAATCCGTCGAAGCCATGGGGCGCCCTCGCCTGCGGGGAACGCCCAGTGTACTCAGCGTGGCGGCGAGGCGAGTTCCGCGGCGCTCAGGAATCCATCGCGGTTCTTGTCCTGGCGGGCGAAGGCGTCGGCCAGGCGTGCGCGATGGGCGTCGCGCGTGATGGGCTTGCCGCGCCCGCCCGGTTGTTCGGCGGGGGAGAGCGTGCCGTCGTGGTCGGCGTCCATCGCGTCGAAGGCGTAGCTCAGCCAATCCTGGTATTCGACGAGCGAAACGCGGCCGTCGTGGTCGGCGTCCATGCGGGCGAGGTAGTCGGCGCTGGCCGTGACCTGCGCGTGGGCCGTGGTGCAGAGGATTGCGAGCGCCAATAACGAAAGACCCGCACGCAACCGTGCGGGTCTTCGAGTTTCGCGCGTGCGAAAGGGCATCACGCAGCGTGCAGCTGGTAGCCCTTCAGGCGCGCCGAGAAGTCCTGCAGCTGGCGGATGCCGCTGGCTTCGGCTTCCTTGCACCAGGCCTGCAGGTTCTGCAGCGTCGCCGCGGCGTCATTGCCGCGCGCTTCGAGCACGGCCGCCAGGCGCGCGCGGTGTTCGACCAGCGCACGGATCCGCGGGTTCTGCGCGATCCACGCCTGCAGCTGGGCACGCGCATCCGGCTTCAGCCAACGACCGTCGTCGCTCAGGCCCTTGCGCAGCGGACGCGGCAGCGCGGCCTGGCTCTCGCGCAGCGCCGGCTTCAGCACGTTGCGATGGAAATCGGTCATGGCCTGGAAGCGATGGGTCAGCAGCGCCTTGATGGTTTCGCTGTCCGGTACGTGGATGTTCGGTCGCACGTCGAGCGAGGGCGCCACGCGCAGGACCTTCGCCATTCCGAACATTTCGAAGAACTTGATCGCGGCCCAGCCGATGTCGAATTCGAACTTGCGCAGCGCGAACTTCGCCGAGCTCGGGAACGCGTGGTGGTTGTTGTGCAGCTCTTCGCCGCCGATCCAGACGCCCCACGGGGTGAGGTTGGTCGCGGTGTCGGTGGTTTCGAAGTTGCGGTAGCCCCACCAGTGGCCGAGGCCGTTGACGACGCCGGCGGCCCAGAACGGGATCCACGCCATCTGGATCGCCCACACCGCAACGCCCGGCAGGCCGAACAGCGCGAAGCTGAGGAAGAGCAGGAGCGTGGGGCCCATCGTCGCGTGCGGCGTGTAGACCTTGCGCTCGATCCAGTCCTCCGGGCAGCCCTTGCCGTACTTCTCGATCGACTCGCGATCGCCGCGCGCTTCGCGATAAAGCTCCACGCCGCGCCAGAAGACGGTCTTGATGCCCTTGTACATCGGGCTGTGCGGATCTTCCTCGGTCTCGCACTTCGCATGGTGCTTGCGATGGATCGCCGCCCATTCCTTCGTGATCATCGACGTGGTGAGCCACGTCCAGAAGCGGAAGAAGTGCGCGAGCACTGGATGGAAATCGACGCCGCGATGGGCCTGGCTGCGGTGCAGGTACAGGGTGACCGAGAAGATCGTGAGCTGCGTGGCGACCAACAGGTAGACCAGCAGGCCGATCCAGCCGAACTGCAGGAGTCCGCCGGACAGGAATTCGAGGAAAGCGTGCATCGTGACTCCGGGTGAACGTGCGGGGCGCGGGGGACCACCCCGGAAGCCATATTGCCACCGGAGTTCGGCCGTGCGCGTGCGTATGTCGCCGATCCGTGATGGGGGTGTTCAGACCGCATAACAACCGTTGGAACGGTCTGCTGCCGCTTTCACGTCCACGGGCCTGCCACACTTGCGCCATGCCCGAGTTGCCTGAAGTCGAAACCACGCGTCGCGGCCTGGCGCCGCATGTCGAAGGGCGCATCGTCACCGACGTCGTGTTGCGGCGTCCGGACCTGCGATGGCCGATTCCGCCGGAAGTCGCGCGCCTGCTGCCCGGCCGACGGATCGATGCCGTGCGCCGCCGGGCGAAATACCTGCTGCTGGACACCGAGGTCGGCAGCGCGCTGCTCCACCTGGGCATGTCCGGCAGCCTGCGCGTCCTGCCCGCCGCCACGCCGGTCGCCGCCCACGACCATGTCGACATCCTGCTCGACCCCCGCGGCCGCGACCCGCTCCGCGTCCTGCGCTTCAACGACCCGCGCCGCTTCGGCTGCCTGCTCTGGCAGGCGCCCGGCGAAACCCACGAACTCCTGCGCGACCTGGGGCCGGAGCCCTTGTCGGACGGCTTCGACGGCGACTACCTCTTCGCGCGCAGCCGCGGCCGCACGGCCCCGGTGAAAACCTTCCTGATGGACCAGGGAATCGTGGTGGGCGTGGGCAACATCTATGCCGCCGAAGCCCTGTTCGAAGCGGGCATTTCGCCCCTGCGCGAGGCCGGCCGCGTGTCGCGCGAACGCTACCGTTCGCTCGCCGACGCGGTGAAGCGGATCCTGGCCCATGCCATCGAACGCGGCGGCACCACCCTCCGCGACTTCATCAGCCCCGACGGCCTGCCCGGGTATTTCGAGCTCGAACTGTCGGCCTATGGCCGAGGCGGGGCGCCATGTCCGCGCTGCGGCCGGCCCCTGAAGGAAGCCTCGATCGGCCAGCGCACCACCGTGTGGTGCACCCGCTGCCAGCGCTGACTCAGCAGGGAAATTCAGCTTTCTGAGGCCGGTCGAGGCCCGAAACCGCGTGCCGGGCCTCACGGTCCGGGCTATATTCGGCCCCCTGAGGGGGCACATGGCCGAGACTGCCGACATCACCGAGCTGTTGGACGCCGCACGCGATGGAGATCGCGGCGCGCTCGATCGCGTGCTCGCCACCCTGTATCAGGAACTGCACGCCATGGCGCGCCGGCAGCTCGCCGGGCAGCACGGGCACACGCTCGATGCCACCGCGCTCGTGCACGAGGCCTACCTGAAACTGGTCGGGCGCAATTCGGCGCAGTTCGACGATCGCGCGCACTTCTTCGCCTACGCGGCGTCGGCGATGCGCAGCGTCGTGGTCGACTACGCGCGCCAGCGCCTGGCGCAGAAGCGCGGCGGCGATCTGCACCGCGTCACCGAGTTGCCCGAGGAAGTCGAAGGCGGCCTGCGCCTGGATGAAGAAACCCTGGGCCTGGACACCGCGCTCACGCGCCTGGCCGCGGTCGACGCGCGCCTGGCGCAGGTGGTCGAACTGCGTTACTTCGCCGGACTGTCCGAACTGGAGATCGCTGCGCTGCTCAAGCGCTCCGAACGCAGTATCCGCCGCGACTGGCAGAAGGCGCGCCTGTTCCTCCTCGCGTCGTTGAAGGACGGCTGACGCCGGACGGCAATGGACCCCGAGCGCTGGCAACGACTGTCCCCGTTGCTCGATGCTCTATTCGAGCTCGACGAAGACGAGCGCACGCGTAGCCTCGAGTTGATGCGCGAGGAGGATCCGCAGACCGCGGAAGACCTCGAAGCCTTGCTGCGCCTGGAAACCGATCGCGAGGATTTCCTCTCCGAACCGCTCGTCGCACCGCTGCCCGGCCCGCGCCCGGGAGCAGATGTCGGCCCCTATCGCCTTGAACGCATGCTCGGCGAAGGCGGCATGGGCCAGGTGTGGCTGGCCGCGCGCGCCGATGGCCTGTACCAGCGCCGCGTCGCGCTGAAGCTGCTGCGCCCGGGCCTGGTCGATCCGAACCTGCGCCTGCGCTTCACGCGCGAACGCCAGATCCTCGCGCGCCTGGCGCATCCGCACATCGCGCGACTGCTCGATGCAGGCGTGAGCGGCGACCACCAACCGTATCTCGCGCTCGAATACATCGAAGGCGAGCCGATCACCGATTACTGCCGCGCGCGCAAGTTGTCGCTGGAATCGAGGCTGGATCTGTTCCACCAGATCTGCGACGCGGTCTCGCACGCGCACGCCAACCTCATCGTCCACCGCGACCTCAAGCCCTCGAACATCCTGGTCACGCCCGCAGGCGACGTCCGCCTGCTCGACTTCGGCATCGCCAAGCTGATCGACACCGAGGCGGCTTCGCCCGAACAGACGCGCACCGGCGTGCGCGCGTTCACGCTGCACTACGCAGCGCCGGAACAGGTGCGCGGTGAGCCGGTGTCGACGATGACCGATGTGTATTCGCTCGGCGTCGTGCTCTACGAACTGCTCGCCGACGCCAAGCCCTACCGCCTGAAACGGCAGACCGATGCCGAATGGGAAGAGGCGATTCTGCAGGGCGATCCGACGCGACCTTCGCAGGCGCTGCAGCGCCAGGCCGATGCCGGCGACGGCGATTCGGCGATGCTGCGCAGGCGTTCGCGCATCGTGTCGGGCGACCTCGACAACATCGTGCTGAAGGCCCTGGGGAAGAAACCGGAGCAGCGCTATCCCTCGGTCGAGGCGATGTCGCTGGACCTGGAGCGTTATCTCGCGGGCAAGCCCGTGCTGGCGCGACCGCAGAGCGTGGGCTACCGCGTGCGCAAGTATTGCGTGCGACATCGCTGGGCCTTGGCGTCTGGCATCGCGATCACCAGCGTGCTCGGCGCGGCGCTGGCGATCGTCGCGTGGCAGGGGCAGCAGGCCGTGCAGGAAGCCGCCCGCGCGCAGGCGCTGCAGGATTTCGTCATCGGTCTGTTCGAAGGCGCGGGCGCTGCGCCGCGCGACGATGCGATCGACATGCGCTCGCTGCTCGACAACGGCATCGTGCGCGCCAACCGCGAACTGGCGCGACAACCCCTCGCGCGCGCGGAGGTGTTCGGCATCATCGCGCGCCTGCGCCTGGGCCTCGGCGACTACCGCGAAGCGATGTCGCTGCTGGATCGCCAGGCCGCGATCCTGGCCACCTTCGGCGACGATGCACCGCCGAGCCTGCAGCTCGAATCGGCCACGCAACTGGGCCTGGCGCAACGCCAGCTCGACAATCCGCGTGGCTGCATCAACGTCATGCAGCCGATGATGGAGCGCGCGCGGCGCGAGCAGTCGCAGCTCCCCGCCCAGGTCGCCGAGTACTACTCGCAACTCGCGCGCTGCCGCAGCGCGGTCGGCGAGTTCAACACGGCGCGCCAGCTACTCGAATACTCGATGACGATCCGCAAGGACGTACTCGACGACGAACCGGGGCAGGTCGAAAACCTGCTCGACCTGGCCAACGTGGACGCCGACGCGGGCAAGACCGACGCTGCCTTGCGCGGCCTGCGCAACGCACTGGCGCAATTGCAGGTGCGCCTGGGCGAGCGCCACCCGCTCGCGATCCAGGTGCAGCGCCGCATCGGCGCACTGCTGCGCGAACAGGGCCGCCCCGACGAAGCGGCGAAAGCCATCGACGCCGCGCTCAACCTCTCGGTCGAACTGCTCGGCGACCGCCACCCCACGACGCTTGCACTGCATCGCCAACGCGCCGCCGTGTACATGGAGCAGGGTTGGCTGGACGTCGCCGAGCGCGACCTGCGCGCGACGACGCCGCTGTTGATCGAACGCGTCGGCGAGGAACACGTCGACGTGGGCAGCAGCTTCTACACGCTCGGCATGCTCGCGTGGGAGCAAGGACGCATGGAGGAAGCCGAGCGCGAGCTGGGCCAGGCCATCGCCATCTGGCGCTCCACGTCGGCGCGCACGCGCATGGTGCGCGCGATGGCGGACCACGCGGAAGTCCTGCAGGCCCTGGGCCGCAACGAGGAAGCGAACACGGAAATCGAACTGGCGCACCAGCTCGCCGTGGCGCAACTCGGCCTGCGCCATCCGATCACCGCGGACGTCGAACACATCCAGGGCCGCATGCTCGCCTCGGCCGGCGACCACGCCGCTGCGATCGACCGGCTCGAACGCGCCGTCGGCGATGCAAGTTCGGCGCTGGGCGCGAACAACCTGCGCACGCAGGCGATCGAATTGACCCTGGCGCGCGAACTGGCGCGCGACGACGACGTGCGCGCATTCGGCACGATGGAACGGCTCGCGAGCGAGAAGTTCGCCGGCGGCACCGAACCGCGCGACCTGCGCTGGCGCGCGCGCGCCTATCTCGGCGAGGCGCGCTGCCGCGGCCCGGAAACGCTGCGCGCGCGCAGCGAACTCGATGCGCTGTCCGAAGAACTGCACGCCGCCCTCCCGCAGGGCGGGCGCCTGCCGCGCGAAGTCGATGCCATCCGCGCGGCGTGCACGCCGCTCGCGCTGAAGTGACGCAGGCTCAGTCGAGCAGCGAGGGCTGCACCGGCTCGATCGTTCCCTCGCCGCGCATCACCTTCTTGAACTCCGCGCGCGACACAGACACGTAACGGTCGTTGCCGCCGATCTCCACCTGCGGGCCCGCCTGCACGGCGCGTCCCTGCTCGTCCACCCGCACCGTCATCGTCGCCTTCTTGCCGGTGTGGCAGATCGTCTTGATCTCGCTGAGTTCGTCCGCCCATGCCAGCAGGTACTGGCTGCCTTCGAACAGCTCGCCGCGGAAATCCGTGCGCAGCCCGTAACACAGCACCGGGATGCGCAGCTGGTCGACGACTTCGCTGAGCTGCCACACCTGCGCCTTGGAGAGGAACTGCGCCTCGTCCACGAGCACGCAATCCAGCTTACCGTGCGCCTCGATGTCCTCGCGCACGCGGGCTTGAAGGTCGTCGCGGGCGCCGAAGGGCGTCCCCTGCGCCTTGAGGCCGATGCGCGAGGCGACCGTCCCGGCCGCGCCCGCGCGATCGTCCAGCGCGGGCGTGAAAATCATCACGCGCATGCCGCGTTCGCGATAGTTGTGCGCAGACTGCAACAGGGTCGTCGTCTTCCCCGCATTCATCGCCGAATAATAGAAATAGAGCTTGGCCATGCCGCAGATTATGCGGGGCCGGGCGGCTACACTGCGCGGCCCTTCGCGCGACCCCACCGGAGCCCGCCTTGCACGGCCTCAACCCTCCCCAACGCCAGGCCGTGCTGCACGTCGACGGGCCGTTGCTGGTGCTGGCGGGCGCGGGCAGCGGCAAGACGCGCGTGATCGTGGAAAAGATCGCGCACCTGGTCGCCTCCGGCCGCATGCCGGCGCGTCGCATCGCTGCGATCACCTTCACCAACAAGTCCGCGCGCGAGATGAAGGAGCGCGTGGCCAAGCGCCTGAAGGGCGACGCCGGCGAAGGCCTCACGATCTGCACCTTCCACGCCCTCGGCCTGAAGATGTTGCAGATCGAGCACGCGAAGATCGGCTTGCGCCGCGGGTTTTCGATCTTCGACTCGGACGACAGCAACGCGCAGATCAAGGACCTCCTGCCGCCGGGCAGCAAGCCCGACGCGATCGACGCGGCGCGCAACCTCATCTCGCGCGCGAAGAACGCGTGCCTGTCGCCCGAGCAAGCCGCCGAAGCGGCGCAGAGCATCCGCGAGCGCGAAGCCGCCGCCCTGTACGCGCGCTACCAGCAGCGCCTGTCCGCATTCAACGCCGTCGACTTCGACGACCTCATCCGCCTGCCCGTGCACCTGTTGGAAGCCGACGAGGAAGCCGTGGCCGCCTGGCGCGAGCGCATCGGCTACCTCCTCGTCGACGAGTGCCAGGACACCAACGACGCGCAGTACCGGCTGCTCAAGGCGCTGGCAGGCCCGCGCGGCGATTTCACCTGCGTGGGCGACGACGACCAGTCCATCTACGCATGGCGCGGCGCGAACCCCGACAACCTGTTGTCGCTGGGCACGGACTACCCCGCGCTGAAGATCGTCAAGCTCGAACAGAACTACCGCTGCAGCAATCGCGTGCTGCGCGCGGCGAATGCGCTGATCGCGCACAACCCGCACGAGCATCCCAAGACGCTGTGGAGCGACCAGGCCGACGGCGAGCGCATCCGCGTGTGGGAATGCCGCGACGGCGCGCACGAGGCGGAGAAGGTCGCCGACCAGATCCACTTCCTCAACCAGTCGCGCGGCGCGCCGTGGAGCGACTTCTGCATCCTGTTCCGCGGCAACCACCAGTCGCGGCCGCTGGAAAAGGCGATGCAGTTGTTGCGCGTGCCTTACCACCTCAGCGGCGGCACGGCGTTCCTGGACCGCGGCGAAGTGAAGGATGCGATGGCGTGGTTGCGCTGCATCGCCAATCCCGATGACGACGCGGCCTTCCTGCGCGCGGTGCAGTCGCCCAAGCGCGAAGTGGGCGCGACGACGCTGGCCAAGCTGGCGGAGCTGGCGCAGCACGCGCATCTGTCGCTGTCGCGCGCGGCCACGTCGGTGGGCCTGCTCAAGCAGTTGCCCGCGCGCAGCGCGAATGCGTTGCAGGGTTTCGCCGACCTGTTGCAGGGCCTGCGTGGCGATGCCGCGCGCATGCCGCCCGCCGAACTGGTGCGCAAGCTCAATGAACGCTCCGGCCTGCTCGCGATGGTGCGCGCGCAGTGCAAGGACGAAGCGACGTTCCAGCGCCGCCGCCAGAACCTCGACGAACTCGCGGACTGGTTCGACGGCCCGAAGACCTCCGGCCCCGGCGAACTCGCCGCGGCGCTTGCGCTGCTTTCGCACGCCGACAAGGGCGATGCCGGCAACCAGGTCCGCCTGATGAGCCTGCATGCGGCGAAGGGCCTGGAGTTCCGTTACGTCTTCATCGTCGGCGTGGAGGACGGCAACCTGCCGCACGAAGCGTCGCTGGAGGAAGGGCGACTGGATGAAGAACGTCGCCTGATGTACGTGGGCATCACGCGCGCGAAGGAACAACTCTGGCTGTCGCATTCGCGCGAAGCGCAGCGCTGGGGCGAGAGGCAACGCCTGTTGCCGAGCCGCTTCCTCGACGAGCTGCCGTCGGACGAACTGCAGCGCGATGGCGCCGACCCGGTGGCCGATGCCGCGCAGAAGCAGGAACGCGCGAGCGCAGGCTTCGCCGCGATCCGCGCATTGCTCGATGCATAGCGCGTCGCTGCGCGTGCGCGACATCGCGGACGCGGATGCCGCGGCCATCCTCGCGCTGAACCTCGAATCCGAGGAGGTGCTCAGCCCGATGGACGCCGCCCGCTACGCGCAATTGCGCGCGCAGGCGGTGTACGGGCGCGTGCTCGAGGAAGACGGCACGGCGATCGCCTTCCTCCTCGCCTTCCGCGAAGGCACGGCGTACGACAGTCCCAACTACCGGTGGTTCGATGCGACTTGCGACGCCTTCCTCTACGTCGATCGCATCGTCGTCGCCGCTACGCACCAGGGCCATGGGCTCGGCGCGCTGCTGTACGAAGACCTGTTCGCGTTCGCGCGGTCCAGCGGCGTGCCGCGCGTGACCTGCGAATTCGACATCGAGCCGCCGAACGAACCCTCGCGGCGATTTCATGCGCGCTTCGGTTTCCGCGAAGTCGGTACGCAGGTGCTCGGCGACGGCAAGAAGCGCGTGTCGCTGCAGAGTGTCGAGCTCGGCTGACACGCCTGCGCCATCGCAGCTTCGCTAAACTCGCCGGCCCTGACCCGCCGGACCCGACTCATGCGTTTCGTTCCCCAGGCTGCCCTCTCCGCTGCCGTGTTGTTGGCACTTGCCGGTTGCGTGACGACGTCGGAGTCCGGCATGTCGGCGGCGGCCGAAGCCGATGCCGCGGCGGCCGACAAAACGCCCTGGACGCCGACGCCCAGGGTGAAAACGCCGACGCATGCACCGGCCACCGCGCAGGCCGAGCCGCCCGCCGACGATTCGCTCAACGCCACCGTCTGGTACCAGCGTGCGGCCGAACGCGACCTGGTGTATCGCACGGTGTATCGCGGTGCGTCGTATCGCTTGGAGGCCGCGCTGAAGGACAAGCATTGGGATGCGCTGCCGAAGGAAGACCGCAGCGGCGATGCCTCGCGCCTTGCGCCCGCGATCATCGTCGACGTCGACGAAACGGTGCTCGACAACGCACCCAGCCAGGTGCGCGCGATCCGCGAACAGCGCGGCTTCAACGAGGCGGCGTGGGGCCAGTGGGTCTCCGAGCGCAAGGCGAAGCCCTTGCCGGGCGCCGTCGAATTCCTGACGAGCGCGGCGAAGCAGGGCGTCACCGTTTTCTACATCACCAATCGCGATGCGAGCCTCACCGCCGACACCATCGCGAACCTGCGCCAGGCGGGCTTCCCGGTCGCGAAGGACGACCAGGTGCTCGGGCTCGGCACGGTCGTCGATGGCTGCGAGCAGGAAGGCTCGGAGAAGTCCTGCCGCCGCCAGCTCGTGGGTCGCACGCACCGGGTGCTGATGCAGTTCGGCGACCAGGTCGGGGATTTCGTGCAGATCCTCGCCAACACGCCCGAAGGTCGCGCGCAGGCCGTCGCGCCCTACACGACGTGGATCGGCGAGCGGTGGTTCGTGCTGCCGAACCCGATGTACGGGTCCTGGGAGCCGGCACTGTTCAACAACGACTGGCGCCAGCCGGCCGGCGCGCGGCGCGCGCAGAAGATCCAGGCGCTTGACGACGCCAAGTAATTCAATGGCTTGCGAGGCAACATTTCAGGTGTTGCCTCAACTACGGCCGCTGGGCTAGCCTGCACGCATCCGGCCTGCGCCGGAGCCATGCCACAACCGATGTCTTCCGGCCCTGCCGGACTTGAAGGAGGCCTCGCGCCTCCTTTTTCTTTGGCTGGTTGGGCGATGATCCGCGCATGCCGCTCACAACCCGCCCGGCCCCCGTTGTCCGCCTCACGCTCGCCGGCGCCTTGGCTTGCGCCACATTGCTCGCCGCCTGCCAGCGCAGCGCACCTGCGGTGCCCGGCGGCGACCGCCCGACGCAGGCCGTGCTCGAACTCGCGCAACGCCTGCGCAGCAACGACGCCAAGGGCTTCGCGACGGTCGCGGTGCCACCGGACCTGCATGCGCGCCTCGAGACCGCCTGGCGCACCGGACGCAGCCGTTGGCCGTTGGATGAACTGCCCCTGGAAGATCGCCTGCCCGCGATGCTCGCCGCGCTGTCCGCCGACGATGCGCGCACGAGCCTGCAGAAGACCTTCGACCATCAGTTCGCCAACGCGGGCGAGGACCTGCGTTCGGCCGCGACCTCGCTCGGCGTGTTCGGCGTCGAATACATCCGCAAGGAAGGCCATTACAGCGCCGCCGAGCGCGATCACTACACGCAGTCGGTCGCAGCCATGAGCCGCTGGGCCGCGAACGCGCCGCTGTCGGATCCGCGTCGTGCGCGCGGCGCGATCGCCCTGCTGACCACCGCGGCACGGCGCACGGGGATCGCCTCCGCCGACGACCTCGCCAACCTGGGGCTCGACGAATCGCTGGAGCGCCTCGGGCCCTTCCTCGCCGCGAGCAAGCAGGTCTTCGCCTCCTACGGCCTGGACCTGGATGCGACCCTCGGCGGCCTGCAGGCCACGCTGGTGCAGCAGACCGGCGACGTCGCCACCGTCCGCTTGCGCTACACGCTGGGCACGCAGGTCGTGGACACCATGCTGGAGGTCCAGCGCATTGATGGCCGCTGGTACCTGGAGGATTACCTGCGCAATGCCGAGGCCTCGCTGGACGGCCCGGGCGCGCGTGCGCAGAGCGCCCCGGCGGCTGTTTCGGCAAGCCCATCGGCCGGTAACGGGGCAGCTTCGCCATAATGGCGGCGATGCCGAACCAACCGACCCTCCCGCTTTTCGACGACGAACCCTCCAAGCCTGCCGCGTCGCAGGCCGAAGGCGCGCCGACCGCGCCGCCCGGAAACGGCGACACGCCGGAGCTTCCGTCGAATCCCATGCCGTCGAACCCGACGCCGGAAGACCCCTCGGCCGCGCACGACGCGCCGGAGCTTCCGCTCGAACTCCCGCCGCCGCCCGGCTCGCAAGGCACGCGCGGACCGTCCAATGCGGTGGGCGCACGTCCGCCGCTGTGGGCGCGCCTGATGGGCAAGCTGCTCGAGCCGTGGATCGAGATCGAACTCGAACCGAAGACGCCCGCCGAATTCGCCGACGGCCGCCCCGTCTGCTACGTGCTCGAAGACTACGGCCTGTCGAACGCACTGATCCTGGAACGCGCGTGTCGCGAAGCCGGGCTGCCGTCGCCGCTGCAACCGATGCCGGGCGATCCGCTGGGTCGCAAGCGCGCCTACGTCGCGCTCTCGCGTCGCAACGCCAACACGCTGAAGGTGCTCGGGCTCACGCCGGGGCCCGAACACAAGACGCACTCCGGTTCGCTCGCGCGCCTGCTGCAGGCGCATCGCGAAGACCCCGAACTCGACGTGCAACTCGTGCCCGTCTCGATCTTCGTCGGCCGCGCGCCGGACAAGCACAGTGGCTGGTTCTCGGTGCTGTTCTCCGAAAACTGGACGATTGTCGGCCGTTTCCGCCGCCTGCTCGCGATCCTGCTCAACGGGCGCTCGACGACCGTGCAGTTCGCCCCGCCGGTCTCGGTGCGCGCCTCGGTCGACGAAGGCCTGGAACCGCAACGCACCGTGCGCAAGCTCTCGCGCGTGCTGCGTGCGCATTTCCGCCGCATTCGCGCCGCGATCATCGGGCCCGACCTGTCGACGCGCCGCCTGCTCGCCGACCAGGTGCTCTCCGCCGATTCGGTGAAGGAAGCCATCGCCGACCAGGCGCGCCGCGAGAACTCCAAGGATCCGGAGAAGGGCAAGGCCGAAGCGTGGAAGAAGGCGCACGCCTACATCTACGAAATCGCGGCCGACTACTCGCATCCGGTCGTGCGTTCGGTGAGCTTCATGCTCACCACGGTGTGGAACCGCATCTACCGCGGCGTGCTCGTGCACCACCTGGACACGCTCAAGCAGAACGCGCCCGGCCATGAAGTCGTCTATGTGCCCTGCCATCGCAGCCACATGGATTACCTGTTGCTCAGCTACCTGCTCTACACCAAGGGCATCGTGCCGCCGCACATCGCCGCGGGCATCAACCTCAACCTGCCGGTGATCGGGTCGCTGCTGCGTCGCGGCGGTGCGTTCTTCCTGCGCCGCAGCTTCCGCGGCAACGCGCTGTATTCGGCGGTGTTCACCGAGTACGTCTCGCAGCTGGTCGCCGGCGGCTACTCGCTCGAGTACTTCATCGAAGGCGGGCGCTCGCGCACGGGCCGCCTGCTGCCGCCGAAGGGCGGCATGGTCGCGATGACGGTGCGCGCGTTCCTGCGCCAGCCCACGCGCCCGGTGCTGTTCCAGCCCGTCTACATCGGCTACGAAAAGCTGCTCGAAGGCGACAGCTACCTCGACGAGCTGATCGGCAAGCCGAAGCAGAAGGAATCGATCTGGCAGCTGCTCATGAGCATCCCGCGGGTGCTGCGCAGCAATTACGGTCAGGTCGTGGTGAATTTCGGCGAGCCCATCCGCCTCAACGACATGCTCGCCGAACACGCGCCGGCGTGGGACGGCTCGCCGCTGGACGAAGACGATCGCCCGGATTGGTTGTCCGACACGGTGGACGCCACCGCGCAGCGCATCCAGGTCAACATCAACCGCGCCGCGGACGTGAACCCGATCAACCTGCTCGCGATGGCGCTGTTGTCCACGCCGAAGCACGCGATGGGCGAGGCCGACCTGCAGGCGCAGATCACGCTGGCCAAGACGCTGCTCTCCGACGTGCCGTATTCCGATCGCGTGACCGTCACGCCGCATACGCCGGAGCAGATCATCGCGCACGGCGAAGAAATCCAGATGCTCTCGCGCACCAAGCACCCGCTCGGCGACGTGCTGAGCGTGGACGACGACACCGCGGGCCTGCTCAGTTACTACCGCAACAACGTGCTGCACCTGTTCACCGCTTCGGCGTGGATCGCGGTGTGCTTCCTGCACAACCGGCGCCTGTCGCGCGTGCAGTTGCAGCGCCTGGGCCGCACGGTCTATCCGTTCCTGAAGGGCGAGCTGTTCCTGCCGTGGGACGAGGCCGGCTTCTCCGAACGCATCGAACGCACGATCGAGGTGTTCATCCGCGAAGGCCTGATCACCCAGGTCAACGAAGACGAAGGCGGCATGCTCGCGCGCAGCGGCGGCCAGACCGACGAGGTGTTCCGCCTGCGTGCCATCGGCCATTCGCTGCAGCAGGCCTTCGAGCGCTATTACATCGCGATTTCGGTGCTGGTGAAGAACGGCGCGGGCACGCTGTCGTCGGGTGAATTGGAGAGCCTGTGCCAGCTCGCCGCGCAGCGCCTGTCGCTGCTGTACGCACCGGCCGCGCCGGAATTCTTCGACCGCACGCTGTTCCGCGGCTTCATCCAGAAGCTGCGCGAGATGCGGATGGTGTGGCCGAACGAAGCCGGCAAGCTGATGTTCGACGAACGCCTGGACGCGTGGGCGAAGGACGCGCGCATCATCCTGGGCCGCGAGCTGCGCCATACGATCGAGAAGGTGAGCCCGGAAGCGGCGAAGCCGAAGTCGATGGCCGTACCGTTGCCGCCGCCGGAAGAAATGCCGCCCCCGCCGCCGGAGGCGTGAGGGGGCTTACGCCGGTTCGTCGGGGATCAGCGCCGATTCGAGCTTCGCGATGCAGTCCTTGAGCTGCAGGCGGCGCTTCTTCAGGCGCTTGATCGTGAGTTCGTCGGTCTCGGCGTCCAGCTGCAGCCGTTCGATGGCGGCGTCGAGGTCGCGGTGCTCGAGCTTGAGCTCGATCACGCGCTGGGAGATGCGGGCGAGTTCGCCGGGTTCGGTCGGCTGGTTCACGCGCCGAGCTTAGCGCGGACGGGCCGGGCCGCGTTGCTAGAATGCGTGTCCGCACGCGTTTTTCCGACCATGTCGACCATTGCCCCCCTGCCCCTGCTCGAGCCCCAGCCGCGCGCACGCCGCCGCGAGCACGAGCGGCTGCGCCTGGCCAAGCGCCTGCGCCACCAGGTGGGGCGCGCGATCGCCGATTTCGGGATGATCGAAGAAGGCGACAAGGTGATGGTGTGCCTGTCCGGCGGCAAGGACAGCTACACGATGCTCGACATCCTCCTGCAGCTGCGGGAGAAGGCGCCGGTCTCCTTCGAACTGCACGCGGTCAACCTGGACCAGAAGCAGCCGAACTTCCCGGAGCACGTGCTGCCCGATTACCTGAAGTCGCTCGGCGTGCCGTACACGATCCTGGAGCAGGACACCTATTCGGTGGTCAAGCGCGTCGTGCCGGAAGGCAAGACGATGTGCTCGCTGTGCTCGCGCCTGCGCCGCGGCGCGCTGTACTCGCACGCCGAAGCCGAAGGTTTCACGAAGATCGCGCTCGGCCACCATCGCGACGACCTGGTCGCCACGTTCTTCCTGAACATGTTCTTCCACGCCAAGCTCAGTGGCATGCCACCGAAGCTGCGATCGGACGACGGCAAGCACGTGGTGATCCGCCCGCTGGCCTACGTGCGCGAGGCCGACATCACCGAATATGCGATGGCGCGCGAATTCCCCATCATCCCGTGCACGCTGTGCGGCTCGCAGGAAAACCTGCAGCGCAAGCAGGTGGCGCGCATGATGGCGGAGTGGGAGAAGGAATCCCCCGGCCGCATCGAGAGCATTGCGCGTGCGCTCGGCGACGTGCGGCCTTCGCAGCTCAGCGACCCGACGCTGTTCGATTTCCTCACGCTCGGCGCGCGGACCGACGGCCCGCTGCCGGATGCGCATGCGTGGTTGGCGGGAACGCCGCACGAACCCGGCGACGACGAGTAAACTCGGCGCCCAACTTAGGTCCTGCATTCCGAATGTTCTTTCGCAACCTGACGCTGTTCCGCTTCCCCACCTCGCTCGACCTGTCCGAAATCGAATCCCGCCTCGCCGAATGCGCGCTCAAGCCCGTCGGTGCGCTGGAGCTGTCTTCGCGCGGCTTCATCTCGCCCTTCGGCCGCGACGGCGAATCGCTCTCGCACAAGATCTCCGATGCGATCTGGCTGAGCGTGGGCAGCGAAGAGAAGATCCTGCCGGGCGCGGTGGTGAACGACCTGCTTTCGCGCAAGCTCGAGGAAATCGAGCGCAAGGAAGGCCGCAAGCCGGGCGGACGCGCGCGCAAGCGGCTCAAGGAAGACCTGGTGCACGAACTGCTGCCGCGCGCCTTCGTGCGCCCGGGCCGCACCGATGCGCTGCTGGACCTGTCGCATGGCCTGTGCGTGGTCGACTCGTCCTCGCGCAAGGCCGCTGAAAACGTGGTGAGCGAGATCCGCCACGCGCTCGGCAGCTTCCCGGCGCTGCCGGTGAATGCAGAAGTCGCGCCGCGCAGCATCCTCACCGGCTGGGTCGCGGGCGAACCGCTGCCCGAAGGCCTGTCGATCGGCGACGAATGCGAGCTCAAGGACGCCGCCGACAAGGGCGCGGTGGTGAAATGCCAGCGCCAGGAGTTGCAGAGCGACGAGATCGCCAAGCACCTGGAGTCCGGCAAGCAGGTGACGCGCCTGGCCCTCACGTTGGACGACCACGTCTCCTTCGTGCTCGGCGAAGACCTGGTGGTGCGCAAGTTCAAGCTGCTGGAAGGCGCGGTCGATGCGATGGAATCGACCGAGCGCGACGATGTGCGCGCCGAACTCGACGCACGCTTCGCCCTCATGGCGGGCGAGGCCAAGCGGCTGTTCAACGTGCTGGAACCGGCGTTGAAGATTTCGCGCGTGGAAGAATGACGCAGCCCAAGCGAATTTCACGCGCCCGCTCGTTCTAGAATCCGTCGCATGCCGAATCCGCTCCGTCGCCTGCTGGCGCCGCGCACGCCCGTTTTCGAACGCGACGTGACCTCGCTCGTGCTCCACGACGGCCGCCAGATCGACATCCAGCGCGTGCGCAATCCGCGTGCGCGCCGCCTTCGACTCTCCGTCGACGAGCGCGGCGCGCGCCTGACGCTGCCGCCGCGCGCGAGCCTGGTCTCCGGGGAACGCTTCCTCGCCGAACATCGCGAATGGCTCGCGGACCAGCTCGAGCGCTACACGCTGGTCGGATTGCCGACGCTGCAGCGCGACGTCACCACGGCAATACCGCTGCGCGGTGCCTTCGTGCCCCTGCGCTGGAGCGAAGGGCGCTTCGCCTCGCTCGCACTGGACGCCGAATCGGGGGACGCCGTGTTCCGCCTCCCCGCGCGCGCCGGCGATGCCGCCATGCGCCGCGCGCTGCGCGATTTCTACGAAACCCAGGCGCGCGGCGACATCGCGCGCTGGTTGCCGCACTACCTGCCGTCGCTGCCGCGCCCGCCGCGTCGCGTGCAGTTCAAGGTGATGTCCTCGCAATGGGGCTCACTGGCGCCGAATGGCGTGGTCGGCCTGGACCTCGCACTCGTGCTCGCGCGGCCCTCGGCGTTCGAGTACGTGCTGGTGCATGAGCTGTGCCACCTCGTGCATGCGGATCACTCGCGCGCGTTCTGGCGCGAAGTCGAAATGCGTTTCCCAAGCTGGCGCGAGGAACGCGATTACTTCCATGCGGACGGGCGACGCCTGAAAGCGACGTTGCGAGGCTTGCTGTCGGGCTGAACCGCTTGTCCGGTGGCCGTCGTGCGCAACGTTTTCCTTCCCACTCAACCGGGAAAAGACGATGCGCAACTCTCAACTCCTGGCGGCTGCCGCCATCGCACTGACGCTCGCCGCGTGCGGAAAATCGATGGGCGAACGCGCGGCCGAAGCCGCGATCGAAGCCAGCACCGGCAAGAAGGCCGAGGTCGATGCCAAGAACGGCGAGGTCAAGTTCCAGACCGACAAGGGCGAGATGAAGATCACCGCCGGCGATACGGCGACCTTGCCCGCAACCTTCCCGAAGGACGTCTACCTGCCCGAGCACTACGCCGTGAAGAGCGCGATGGAAATGCCGGGCGCGATGGTGCTCCAGGTCGAAGCCCCAGGCGCCGTCGGTACCTTGGCGGCCGAAGCCGGCAAGCGCATGCAGGCGGAAGGGTGGAAGCAGACCGTCGCGATGTCGCAGACCGCGGAATCGCAGGTGATCGTGTACGAAAAGGACAAGCGCAGCGCGACACTCTCGTTCAACGACAACGCCGGCAAGGGCGTGACGCTCGGGGTGCAGGTCGCGACGAACCAGCAGTAACGCAGTCGACGAAATCTCAGTCGACGAAGAACGTGCCGATCGCCTGCGCCACCGCGCGCGGGTCTTCCATGTGCAGGTGGTGGCCGCCGGGCATCACCACCACGTCTCCGCGCGTCAAAGCGCTGGCGCGTTCGCGGCGCAGCGCGTCGGGCAGGTAGGGCTGCGCCGGATCGGCGAAGAGCACGCGCACGGGGCATTCGATGTGCGCGATCAGGTCGCGCACCTGGCCTTCGGTCATGCGCAGGGGCGTGGCGACGGTCAGGCGCGGATCGCTGCTCCATTCGAAACCGCCGGGCACCGCGCGCGTTCCGCGTTCGACGAGCAGGCGCGCGACGGGCTCGCTCAGGCCGTTGGCCTGCATGCGGGCGCGGATGGCGGTGTCGCGGTCGGGGAAGACGCGCAGCGATTTGCCCGCAAGCGCGCGACGCGCGGCCACGGCTTCGCGCAGGCGGTCGGCGGTGCGGTCTTCGCGGTCGGCCAGCGCGCCGAGGGCTTCGATGGAGAGGAAGCGCGCGACGCGCTCGGGCGCCGCAGCGGAGAGGATGGTGCCGATCGCCGCGCCCATCGAATGCCCGAGCACGGCGAATCGTTCCCATCCCAACGCATCCGCCGCATCGAGCACGGTGTGCACGGTGCCCGCGAGCGAATACTCCGCGCCGACCGGCAGGTGCGGGCTGGTGCCGTGGCCCGGCAGATCGAGTGCGACGAGGTCGATGCCCTGCAGGTGTTCCGCGAGCGGGATCCAGCTCGCGGCGTTGTCGAGCCAACCGTGCAGCGCGAGGACGGGCGTGCCGGTGCCGCCCCGCAGGCCGGTGAGTCGGCCGTAGGGCGTGTCGATCGTGGTCTCGCGCAGCGTGTTCATGCGGGCATCGCTTCGGTCGCGAGTGCGGCGAGGGCGTCGGCGTGCGCGGGCGCATCATTGAGGCAGGGGATGTAGCGCAGCGCCTGGCCACCGGCCGCGGTGAACACCTGCGCGTTCTGGATCGCGATTTCTTCGAGCGTTTCCAGGCAGTCGACCGCGAAGCCCGGGCAGACCACGTCGACCTTGCGCACGCCATTGCGCGCGAGTTCGCCGAGGACGTTCACGGTGGCGGGTTCCAGCCACTGCTCCTTGCCGAAGCGCGACTGGTACGTGAGCCGGTAGTCGCCGGGCTTCAGCGCGAGTGCCTCGGCGATCGCAGCCACGCCGGCCTCGCATTGCGCGGCATAGGGATCGCCCGCATCGACCAGGCGTTGCGGCAGGCCATGGAAGGAGAAGACGAGCGTGTCGCCACGCCCGTTCGCGGCCCAGTGCGCGCGGATCGAGTCGGCGATGGCCTGCACCCAGCGCGGATCGCGGTGGTAGTCGTGGACGCTGTGCGTGGGCATGTTGCGCGTGCGCCGCACGAGGTCCTCGACCGAGGCGGTGGTGGTCGTCGAATACTGCGGATACAGCGGCAGCACGATCACGCGGCCGACGCGGTCGGCGCGCAGCGCAGCGAAGACGTCCGGGATCGAAGGCGCGCCGTAGCGCATGGCATGCACCACGCGTGCCTGCGGCATGCGCTGCTGCACGGCCTGCGCGAGGCGGCGCGTGTGCACGGCGAGCGGCGACCCTTCGTCCATCCAGATCTCGGCGTACTTGCGCGCCACGCGACGGCTGCGCAGCGGCAGGATCACCAGGTGCAGCAGCGGTCCCCACAGCCAGCGCGGGAGCGACACCACGCGGGGGTCCATCAGGAATTCGCCGAGGTAGCGGCGCACCGCGCGCGGCGTCGGCGCCGAAGGCGTGCCGAGGTTGACGAGGACGACGGCGGTCTCGGGTGTCTTCGGTGCGGTCATAGGCAATAGGATGTCACGGTGTGACCGGTTCGCTCGCGATTCATCGCGCGACGAACAGACTGAACCCTTGCTGGCTTGTGTTGTCCTTGTTGCGCTTCCTGCGTTGCCCCCCAGCCCCGATCGTGGAGTCCGCCATGCCTCTGCCTGCCCGCCGCACGCTCTCCGCCACCCTGGCGGTCCTCCTGCTCGCTTCCAGCCTGCACGCCGTCGCCGGTGATCGCGAAGACGACCGCGCCCGCAACGCGGTGCGCGTGCTCACCGACATCCAGGCCATTCCCGAAAGCGCGATCCCCGACAAGCTGCTCGATGAAGCGCGCGCGGTCGTGATCGTCCCCGACACCATCAAGGCCGGCCTGGTCATCGGTGGCCGCCGCGGCCATGGTCTGTTGTCGGTGAAAAATGCCGACGGCACCTGGTCCAACCCGACCTTCGTGAGCCTGACCGGCGGCAGCGTCGGCTTCCAGGCCGGCGTGCAGTCGGCGGACGTGGTGCTGGTGTTCCGCAGCGACCGCGGGCTGGAGTCGATCGTCAACGGCAAGTTCACCCTGGGCGCCGATGCGGGCGTCGCGGCCGGCCCGCTGGGCCGCAATGCATCGACGGCGACCGACGGCGAGTTCAAGGCCGAGATCTGGTCGTGGTCGCGCGCGCGCGGCCTGTTCGCGGGCGTCGCACTGGATGGTGCGGTGCTGTCGATCGACGACGCCGCCAACCAATCCGTCTACGGCGAGGGCACCACGCCGCGCATGATCTTCGAAGGCCGCGCGCGCCAGATGCCGTCTGCCGCGATCGTCTCCTTCCGCGACCAGCTGGAAGAAGCCACCGCGATGGCGCGCGCAAACCGCGGCACGGGCCCCACCGTCGCGCAGGCCGGGCCGGCCCCGGTCGCGCCGTCCGGCACGATGCCCGCCACGGCGGCCACCACCACGGTCACTGCATCGCAGCCGGTCGTTCCGGCCGACGATGCACCGGCCCGCACCGAGTCGCTGCCGCCCACACCCTGATGGGTCGCGTGCCCCGCGCACGCCCCTCGACCGCCCGGGATGCGCGTTCATCTTCGGGCGGTTCTCACACACTCTGCGCTATCCTTTCTCTCCCCTTTCCCCACGAGGCATGCCCACATGGGTGGTTTCAGTCTGTGGCACTGGCTCATCGTGCTGGTGATCGTGATCCTGGTTTTCGGCACCAAGCGCCTCGGTAGCGTCGGCAAGGACCTCGGCGAAGCGGTGAAGGGCTTCAAGAAAGGCATGACCGACGAGGAAGACAAGCCGGCCGGCCGCCTGCCCGATGCGAACCGCGAACAGGCCGACCAACGCGAGCGCGAGCGCCGCGAGCAAGACCAGACCAACGAACCGCCGCGCTGAGGCGGGCTAGGCTCGGGCATCGGCGATGTTCGACATCGGTTTCAGTGAGCTGCTGGTCATCGCGGTCGTTGCGCTGATCGTGCTCGGACCCGAGCGCCTGCCGAAGGCGGCGCGCTTCGCAGGCCTGTGGGTGCGCAAGGCGCGCGCGCAGTGGTATGCGGTGAAGTCCGAATTCGAGCGCGACCTGGCGGCCGAGGAACTGCAGCGCAGCCTGCGCGAAACGCGCGAATCGCTGCGCCAGGCGGAAGAACAGTTGCGCGGTGGCGCGGCGGCGTTCCAGCAACGCCTCGAACAGGGCTTCGATGAAGTGAAGACCGCAGCGACGGCATTGCCGGCCGCTGCAGAATCGCAAGCGTCAGAGGCACAGGGCGAGGCGAACGCCGACAAGGCGCCGGCCTTCGCCGAAGAAGAGGAGCGTCCGATGGGCTCCACGCTCGAGATCGACGACATCGGGCCGCCGCCGGCGGATGAAGACGACGATGGGTTCGATGTCGACGTCGTCCACGACGAACACGAAGACGCCCCCCACCCGCGCAAGCCCGCCGACGACGCCCATGCAGGACGCTGACACCGCGCCGCCCAGCCGCCTGGTCGACCATCTGCTCGAACTGCGTTCGCGCCTGTTGCGCGCGGTCGTGGGCCTGATCGTCGTGTTCGCGGCGCTGATGCCCTTCGCCGACCGGCTCTACAACCGCCTCGCGGCGCCCCTGATCAGCAAGCTGCCGGAAGGCGGGCACATGATCGCGGTGGATCCGGCCGGCGGTTTCTTCGTGCCGGTGAAGCTCGCGTTCTTCGCGGCGCTGTTCCTGTCCGCGCCGTGGTTGCTGTTCCAGGCGTGGTCGTTCGTCGCGCCGGGGTTGTACGCGAAAGAGAAGAAACTCGCGCTGCCGCTGCTCGTCTCGGCGGTGCTGCTGTTCTACGCGGGCTGCGCGTTCGCGTACTTCCTCGTGTTGCCCGCGGTGTTCGGCTTCCTCACGCGCTTCACGCCCGAAGTCGTCCAGATGATGCCGGACCTCGGGAAATACGTGGACTTCGTGCTCGTGATCTTCCTCGCCTTCGGCGCGAGTTTCGAACTGCCGATCGCGCTGGTCATCCTGTGCCTGCTGGGCTGGGTGACGCCGAAGCAGCTGAGCGAATGGCGCGGCTATGCGATCGTCGGCATCTTCGTGGTGGCGGCGATCATCACGCCGCCGGATGTCGTCTCGCAGATGATGCTCGCCGTGCCGATGATGGTGCTCTACGAGCTGGGCATCATCGCCGCGCGCATGGTGGCGCCGAAGAAAACCGACGACGCCCCCACGGCGGACGCGTAAGCCTCAGGCTTCGATGCCGCCGAACGACGGCGGCGGTTGCGTGCCGGGTGCGTCGAACGTATCGCGCCACGCGAGGTAGGCGCCGCCCGCCAGCACGACCATCAGCGCCGCGCCGAAGCCGAGCAGGACCACCATCGACAGCAGGGCGCCGATGGACGCGTGCACGAGGTTGCCGACCAGGCCCGCGAGCCAGGCCAGCAACAGCGCGATGAGCGCCGCGAACAAAGTCCCCATGACGAACAGGCCGGCCGCGAGCAGGTTCGCGCCCACGTTGCGCACCGATGCGCCCAGGCTCGCGACCACTGCTTCGACGATCGAGGCGCGCGAGAACATCACCAGCGGCACCGACAGCAGCATGATGGCGTAGGTGAAGTAGTTGAAGACCAACTGCACCAGGAACAGCAGCCCCTGGTGTCGCAGGTGCGGGAACTCCGGCGTCACGCCGGCCATCATCTGCTTCATGGCCGCCATGTATTCGCTCCAGTAACTCGGCCCGGCGATCGCGGTCACCAGCAGCAGGCCGACGACGCCGAACGCGATCTGCAGCAATCCCAGCGCCGCGAGTCCCTTCGCCTGGCCGTTGCGGAAGGGCGCGAACAGATCGAGCGCGCGCACGGGCCGGCCCGATTCGGCCTCGCGGATGACGTGCATGAGCCCGCCGATCAGGATCGGCATCAGCACCATCACTGCGATGTAGAGCGGCGTGCCCACCATGATCGCCTTCGCCGGTGTGGGCTCGGCGTCGCCGCTGACGAACAACGAGGCCAGCATCATCGCCAACACGAGCATCAGCCCCTGCAGCACTACGATGAACAACAGCGCCGCGCCGAACACGGCCTTCGGGTTGCGCCCGCCGAGATCGACGGCGGCGCGGAACCAGGCCAGGCCCTGCGAGAGGGGGAGCTTGCGGACTTGCATTGACGACTCCGGGGGGAGAGCGGGGAAGAATGCCGGGTAATGCGGGGCACGCTCAGGCGTGCGGTGCGGTGCGTCCGTGGAGCTGGCGTGCGTGGCGCACGAAGCGGCGCAGGATGCGGCGCGCGTGTGGCGCGGCGGTGACGCTGCGGCTCACCTGTTTCGCGCAACGGCCTTCCTTCGCCAGCGCATCGTGGCGCGCACGGACGTAACCGCGCATGTGCGTGCTGCTGAACTCCGGGTGGAACTGCACGCCCCACACGTGATCGCGCCACCGGAAAGCATGCACCGCGTCCTGCGACGAGCGCGCGAGCACGGTGGCGCCGTCGGGCGTGCGCAACACCGACTGCAGGTGCGTGGCCTGCGCGGGGAATTGCGCGGGCAGGCCGGTGAACAGCGGGTCGTGCTCGGCGTGCGGGTGCAGTTCCAGGTCGATGGTGCCCATCTCGCGGCCGGTCGGGTTGTAGCCGACCTCGCCGCCGAGCGCGTGCGCGATGAGCTGGTGGCCGTAGCAGATGCCGAACAGCGGCACGCCCGCCAACGCGGCCTCGCGCAGCCAGGCGGCGCTGCGTTCGCTCCACTCGAGGCGGTCGGTGACCATCGCGCCGGACCCGGTGACGATCACGCCGGCGAAGCCTTCGCTCGGCGGCAGTGCATCGCCGCGTTCGACATTCGCCACCACGGCCTCGTCGCGCTCCAGGCCCGCGGCGACGCGGATCCAGTGGGGAAACGAGCCGTGCCGCCGCATCGACGCGACCGGCTGGCCGGTTTCGAGGATCAGGAAGGGGTGGTCGAAGTCGGAGTCGTTCAAGGCCGGGGGTCGCCGCGAAAATCAGGTAAAAACGACAGTCGCACCTATACTAGCCCGCTTTTCCGAGCGCGCCCCCGGCGCTCCCGCTCAAGCGCAGAGAATCCCGACGCATGTCCGGTCCCATTACCTTCCAGGCCCTCATCCAACGCCTCAACGCCTATTGGGCGGAACAGGGTTGCGTGCTCATCCAGCCCCTCGACCTGGAGGTCGGTGCCGGCACCTTCCACCCGGCCACCTTCCTGCGCGCGCTGGGCCCCGAGCCGTGGAATGCCGCTTACGTGCAGCCCTGCCGCCGTCCCGCCGACGGCCGCTACGGCGAGAACCCCAATCGCCTGCAGCGCTACTACCAGTACCAGGTGGTGATGAAGCCGAACCCGCCGAACATCCAGGAGCTTTACCTGGGCTCGCTGGTCGCGCTCGGCCTGGACCCGCTGGTGCACGACCTGCGCTTCGTCGAGGACAACTGGGAATCGCCGACGCTCGGCGCCTGGGGCCTGGGCTGGGAGGTCTGGCTCAACGGCATGGAAGTCACGCAGTTCACCTATTTCCAGCAGGCCGGCGGGCTGGAATGCCGCCCGGTGCTCGGCGAGATCACCTACGGCCTCGAGCGACTGGCGATGTACCTGCAGAACGTCGACAACGTGTTCGACCTGGTGTGGACCACCGGCCCGCAGGGCACGGTGTATTACCGCGACGTGTACCACCAGAACGAAGTCGAACAGTCGGCCTACAACTTCGAACATGCTGATGTCGCCGAGCTGTTCCATCGCTTCGATGCCTGCGAAGCCGAGGCGATGAAGCTCGTCGAACTCGGCCTGCCGCTGCCGGCCTACGACCAGGTCTGCAAGGCGTCGCATGCGTTCAACCTGCTGGATGCGCGCCGCGCGATCGGCGTGACCGAGCGCCAGCGTTACATCCTGCGCGTGCGCAAGCTCTCGCAGTCGGTGGCGGAGGCGTACTTCGCGCAGCGCGAGAAACTGGGCTTCCCCGGTCTGAAGTCGTCGGCGGAGGTCGCATGAGCATGGAACCGCTGCTGATCGAACTCGGCACCGAGGAACTGCCGGTCAAGGCGCTGCCGGGCCTGGCGCAGGCCTTGTTCGACAACGTCATCGACGGCCTCGCCCGCCGCGGCATCGCCTTCGAACGCGGTGAAGCCAAGCCGTTGTATTCGCCGCGCCGCCTCGCGGTGTTGCTGCCTGGCGTCGCCGCCGAGCAGGACGAGCAGCGCAGCGAAGTGCTCGGCCCGTACCTCAACGTCGCGCTCGATGCCGATGGGCAGCCCACGCGTGCGCTGCAGGGTTTCGCGCAAAAGGCCGGCGTGGAATGGAGCGCGCTCGAGCGCACGAGCGACGCGAAGGGCGAGCGCTTCGTCCACCGCGCGGTGAAGCCGGGCGCGAACACCGCCTCGCTGCTGCCGGAGATCCTGCGCGAAGCGATCGCCGCGATGCCGATCCCCAAGCCCATGCGTTGGGGCGCGCGCGAGGATGCGTTCGCACGCCCGGTGCACTGGCTCGTGCTGCTGCTCGGCGACCACGTGGTCGAAGCCGAGGTGCTGGGCACGCGCGCCGGTCGCAATTCGCGCGGCCATCGCTTCATGCACGACAAGCCAGTGTGGATCAACGCGCCGCGCGATTACGTCGACGCGCTGCGCGGCGCGAAGGTGCTGGTGGATGCGGACGAACGCCGCAGCGCCGTGGTGCGCGAAGTCGAACAGGCCGCAACGAAGGCCGGTGGCGTGGCGCGCATCGCCGAAGACAACCTCGAGCAGGTGAACTGCCTGGTCGAGTGGCCGAGCGCGGTGTCCTGCGACTTCGAGGAGGAATTCCTCGCGGTGCCGCAGGAAGCGCTGGTCGCGACGATGGAAGACAACCAGAAGTTCTTCCCGGTGCTCGATGGCGAAGGACGCCTGACGCGCCATTTCGTCGGCGTGGCCAACATCGTCTCCAAGGATGTCGCCGAAGTCCGCAAGGGCTACGAGCGCGTGATCCGCCCGCGCTTCGCCGACGCGAAGTTCTTCTTCGTGGAAGACATGAAGCAAGGCCTGGCTTCGATGCGCGAAGGCCTGCGCGGCGTGACCTACCAGGCGAAGCTGGGCACGCTCGCCGACAAGGTGTCGCGCGTGGCGTCGCTGGCCGAAGCGATCGCGGGCGAGGTGGGCGTGGACCCCGCGCTCGCGCGCCGCGCCGCCGAATTGTCGAAGGCCGACCTGCAATCGCGCCTGGTCAACGAATTCCCCGAACTGCAGGGCATCGCCGGGCGTTACTACGCCGCAGTCGAAGGCGAACCGGTCGACGTCGCCAATGCGATCGACGAGGCCTACATGCCCCGCTTCGCGGGCGACGCCGTCGCACCGTCGAAGCTTGGCCAGGTGCTCGCCATCGCCGAACGCCTCGACACGCTGGCCGGCGGTTTCGCCGCAGGCTTGAAGCCGACCGGCAACAAGGACGCCTTCGCACTGCGCCGCAACGCCTTGGGCCTGGCGCGCACGATCATCGAACGCGGCCTCGACCTCGACCTGCCGCGCACGCTCGAGCGCGCACGCGAGAACCTCGGCGCCATCGGTGCGCAGGTGCAGGCCAACGAGTTGTACGACTTCATCGTCGATCGCCTGCGTGCCTATTACGCCGACGTTCCGCCGCAGCAGTTCGAAGCCGTCGCCGCGCTGCGCCCCGCATCGCTGCTCGATTTCGATCGCCGCCTGAAGGCGATCGGCACCTTCGCGACCTTGCCGGAAGCCGAAGCCCTCGCCGCCGCCAACAAGCGCATTCGCAACATCCTGCGCAAAGCGGAGGGTGAAGTGCCGGGCCGCGTGGATGCGGCGCGCTTCACCGAAGCGGCCGAGCGCGACCTTGGCGATGCGGTGGACGCGGCCATCGTCGACTCCGATGCGTCGCTGGCGTCGCGCGATTACGTCGCGGTGCTCGGTCGCCTCGCACGCCTGCGCCCGCAGGTGGACGCGTTCTTCGACCAGGTGATGGTGAACGTCGAGGACCCCGCGGTGCGCGGCAATCGCCTCGCGCTGCTGCAGCGCCTGGCCGATCGGCTGGGCAGTGTCGCCGCCATCGAGCATCTCTCTACATAACGTCGAAGCGGGGAAGGTATCCTCGGGCGCATGCGTCCGGTCCTCCCCCGCCCGGCTTTCCGCAGTGCCTGCCTCGCCGCCCTGATCCTCGCGGCGGCGCCCGCGTGGGCGGCCAAGGTGGCGGACGTGCAGGTGCGCGGGCTGAAGAACCCGGCGATGACGGAAAACGTGCGCCAGTCGCTGTCGATCGTCGATGCGATCGGGCGCGATGTCTCCGGCCGTCGCCTCGCGTATCTCGTGCGCGAGGCCGAAGCGGAAACCCGCGAGGCGCTGGAACCCTTCGGCTATTACTCGCCGACCATCAAGGTGGAACGCACGCGCGTGCCGGATGCGCCGGTCACGGTCACCGTCGATGTGACCCTGGGCGATCCCGTGCGCGTGCGCGCCTTCGACGTGGGCATCGATGGTGAGGGCGCCAGCGATCGCTACCTCCGCCAGGAGATCGACGCGTTCCAGCCCACCAAGGGCGGCGTGCTGGATCACGTGGTCTATGAAGCATCGAAGGCGCGCATCACGCGGCGCCTCGCGGAGCGCGGTTACTTCGATGCCGATTTCACCGCGCGGCGGGTCGAAGTCACGCGCGCGGATTACGCCGCGGACATCTCGCTGCGCTGGGACAGCGGCATGCGCTACGACATGGGCGAGATCGCGTTCACGCAGACACCCAAGCGCATCGTGCGCGACAGCCTGCTGCAGAAGCTCGTGTACTGGAAGCCGGGCGAGTACTACCACCAGGGCCGACTGGATCGCTTGCGCAAGTCGCTCGTGTCGCTGGATTACTTCTCGCGCATCGAAATCGAGCCGCATCCGGAGAAAGCGGTCGACGGCCAGGTGCCGGTGGACGTCACGCTCACGCCCGCCAAGCGCGACATCTACACGGCCGGCCTGAGCTACGGCACCGACAGCGGCGCCGGCGTGCGCCTGGGTCTGGAACGGCGGTACGTGAACGACCGCGGCCACAAGTTCCTCGCGCAGATCGACTACGCGCAGTACCGGAGCACCGCGACGGTGCAGTACCGCATTCCCGCGTTCCGCTGGCTCGACGGTTGGTATACGGCGAGCCTGCAGGCGGCGGACGAGCAAACCGACTTCGCCGATACGCGCCGACTGGAACTCGTGGGCAGCCGCAGCGGCGAGATCAACCGCTATCTCACCGCCGTGGTCTCGCTGCATCTGTTGCGCGAGCGTTGGCGTTTCCTCGAACCCGGGCAGCCCGTGCCGGAGTACGACTACGCTTCGATGTTCTATCCGGCGATCAGCGCCGAATACATCGACGCCGACGATCGCCTGTATCCGCGCCGCGCATTTGGCGCGACGCTGCTCGTGCGCGGCGCCGTCGAAAGCCTCGGATCGAACGCCACGTTTGCGCAGATCCATGCGACCACGCGCTGGATCCGCGCGCTGGGCCCGGACAATCGCCTGCTCCTGCGCGGCGAGCTGGGGCACACGTTCACCAACGCGCTCACCGACATGCCGCTGAGCCTGCGCTTCTTCGCTGGCGGTGATCGCAGCGTGCGCGGTTACGGGTGGCGCGAGATCGGGCCGCGCGTCGGCGACTTCGCGGAGGGCGCGAAGAACGTGGTGACAGGCAGCGTGGAGTTCGAACACTATTTCACGAAGCAGTACGGCGCGGCGGTGTTCGTTGATGCCGGCGATGCGTTCGACACCTCGCCGAACATCCATTACGGCGTCGGCATCGGTGCGCGCTGGCGCTCGCCGGTGGGGCCGGTGCGCATCGACGTGGCGCGCGGCCTCACGGGCGCCGACGCAGGCTGGACCGTCAACCTCAACATCGGTGCGGACCTGTGAGGGGCGTGCCGCTCACGCCGGAACAACGCGCGGAGCGCAGTGCGGCGCGGCGTGCGTTGGCGCGCAAGGTGGCGTTGCGGTCGGCGCTCGGCGCGGTCGCGTTGTTCGTCGCGGCGATGGTGCTGTTGTGGTGGTTGGTCACCACCGTGGGCGGGCGCGATGTTCTGCTGGCGCAGATCGTGTCGCGCTTGCCGCCGGGTGCGAGCCTGACGTGGCGGGCCGCGGAAGGTCCGGTGACGGGGCCGCTGACGATGCATGGCGTGCGTTTCACCTATGCGTCCGATCCGAAGCGGCCGACGCGGCGCATCGAGTTCACCGCGCGCACGATCGTGGTCGATCCGGCCTTGCGACCCTTGCTTGGGCGCACGCTGCGCCTGGATGCGCTCGACGTGCGCGGTGCGACGCTCGAGATTCCCGAAAGCGAAGAGCCTTTCGAGTTCCCGCGCTGGCCGGAATCGCTGCCGACGATCGCGCCGCCGCTGGCACTGCAGGCGGACACGATCCACATCGACGGATTGCGCGTGACGAAGTCCGGCGAGGCGCTGGTCGATGTTCGCAGCGCGCGCGGTGGATTGCGTGCGTCGAAGGGCTTCCTGCACGTCGAGCACCTCAACGCGGACACGGACCTTGGCAGGTTCACGGCACATGGCGATTACGTGCCGCGCGATCGGTATCGCACGGATTTCATCGCGACGGCCGTGTTGCCCGCCACCGCGGGGCGCACCGCCCCGCGCGTGGGCGTCGTCGCGCGTGGCGACGTCGCGCAACTGGATGTCGCCATCGCGGGCCGCCTGCCCGCACCCTTGCGCGCGACGCTGGTGCTGCGCGGCGAGCCGGATCCGACCTGGCATGTGCGCGCCGATGCACCGGCCTTCGATCCGGCCGTGCTGACGGGCGAGCCGCCCTCCGAAACGCCGCTCGCGTTCAAGTTGCGCGCCGACGGCTTGGGCGGACGCGCGACAGTCGAAGGCTTCGTCGCGCAAGGCGACCTGCGCGCCGACATCCGACCTTCGCAGGTGCGCCTGGACGATCGCGTGCTCACCGTCGAGCCGCTCGTGGTCGACGCACTCGGCGGCCGTACGACGTTGCACGGCTTCGCCGACCTGCGCGACCCGAACGATCGCAAGCTGCGTTTCGCGATCAATGCGCGCGGGTTGCGCTGGGGCGGCACGCCCGACACGCCTGCCATCGTCGGCGACGGCGATATCGGCATCGCTGGAAAGCCGGAAGCCTGGGCGGCCGTCGGCCGCGCGACGCTGGTGCGCGAGGAAGGCAAGGCGCAAGTGCAGTTCGATGCGCGCGGCGATGCGGAGCGCGCCACGCTCCGCTCCCTGACCGCGCGCATGCCGAGCGGCACGCTGGATGCGAAGGGCGACGTGCAGTGGTCGCCCGTGATGACGTGGAAGCTCGACACCACGCTCGCCGGCTTCGATCCCGGCTATTTCGCGCCCGATTGGCCCGGGCGCGTCGAGGGCAGGATCGCCACGCAAGGCAAGGCCCGCCCGAAAGGCGGCGTGGATGCGACCTTCGATGCGCCCGCACTGCGCGGCACCTTGCGCGGGCGCCCGCTCGATGCGCGCGCGAACGTGCAGCTGCATGGCGACGAGATCGCAGGCGACGTTGCGCTGAACCTCGGCGCCAGCCACGCGACGGCAAGGGGCCGCATCGGCGCCGTGCTCGACATCGCTGCGCGTTTCGAGCCGCTGCGCCTGGATGATCTGTTGCCCGGCGCCGGCGGCGTGCTGCGCGGCACCGCAACCTTGCGCGGCCCGCGCGATACGCCCGACATCGCGGCCGACCTCACCGGCGACGGGCTGCACTGGGGCGATTGGCGCGCGGATTCGTTGCGTGCGAACGGCCGGCTGCCCTGGCGCAACGGCAACGGCACCCTGCATGTCGAAGCACACGGCGTGCAGGCGGGCCTCGCGATGGATCGCGTGGTCGCCGATGCGCGCGGTGCGATGGAACGGCTGTCGCTCGATGCGTCGCTGGAGTCCTCGCTCGGCGGCGCCTCCTTGTCGGGCACCGCGAATCGGCGCGGTGCGGAATGGAGCGGTGCGCTGTCCACCCTGCGCCTGATGCCGTCGAAGGGTGCGCCGTGGACGCTCGACCATGCGACGACGTGGCGTTGGGACGGGCGCAACGGTGCGCTGTCGAATGCGTGCCTGTCGGCCGAGGGCGGCGGCGCCTTGTGCGCGAATGCCGATTGGCCGCGGCGCGGCCTCGACGTGCATGCCGACCATCTGCCGCTGACGCTGGTCACGCCATGGCTGCCGCCGCGCGAAGACGATCGCCCGTGGTTGCTGCACGGCGATGTCGCATTCACCGCGCAAGTGCGGCCGGTGGGCAATGCGTGGCGCGGCAATGCGAAGCTGTCCTCGGCGAGCGGCGGGATGCGCAACAGCGAGCGCTCGCGCAACGACCTGATCTCCTACGACAACTTCTCCGCCGATCTCGAGTTCGATCCGCAGCGCCTCTCGCTCGTGCTCGGCACGACCTTCAACGAAGACGGCCGCCTGGATGCGCGCGTCGCGACGGGTTGGGACGACTACGCCCCGCTGTCGGGCGAGGTGCAGCTGCGCACCGACTCGCTCACGTGGATGGAACTGTTCTCGCCCGACATCGCCGAGCCGACGGGATTGCTCGAAGGCCGCGTCGCGCTGGGTGGCACGCGCGCGCAGCCGACGCTCGGCGGCAATGCGCACCTGTCGAACTTCGCGGTGGAAGTGCCGCCGCTCGCGATCGCGCCGCACGACGGCGACATTCGCCTGGAAGCGCAGCCCGACGGCAGCGCGCGCATCGCGGGCACCATCGTTTCCGGCGACGGCACGCTGCATGTGTCCGGCACGCTCGGCTGGCAAGGCAACGACACACCGCTGGTGTTGAACGTCACGGGCACGCACGTGCTCGCCGCCGATACGCGCGACCTCAACGCTGTGATCGCGCCCGATGTCGTCGTGCGCTACCAGGCCGGGCAGCCGATGGAAGCCACGGGCACGGTGACGGTGGAATCCGGGCGCATGGACCTGGAGCGTTTGGACAGTGGCGTGTCGCGTTCGCCGGATGTCGTGGTGCTCGATCCGGTCGATCCGAAACGCGGCGTGCAGACGACGCTGTCGCTGGACCTGACGCTCGTGTTGCCGGAGAACGCGGTCAAGCTCAACGGTTTCGGGTTGGAGGGAGCACTCGATGGACGACTGCGCGTGCGCCAGCGACCGGGGTCGGAGATGGTCGCGACCGGCAGGCTCGATGTCTCCGGCAAATACACCGCCTACGGACAGGAACTCGAGATCTCGCGCGGCGAACTCACGTGGTCGAACTCCGCGATCGCCGATCCGCTGCTCGACATTCGCGCGCAACGCGAGATCGGCGACGTGACCGCGGGCATCCAGGTGCGCGGGCGCGCGACGGCGCCGCAGGCGGAAGTGTGGTCGGACCCGGAGATGGACAAATCCGAGGCGCTGTCCTATCTCGCGCTCGGGCGTCCGTTGTCGACGGCGAGTTCGGACGAGAGCCGCCAGCTCGACGCCGCGTCCGCCGCGCTCGCAGCGGGTGGTGGCCTGGTCGCATCGCAGATCGCCTCGCACATCGGGCTCGACGAGGCCGGCATGATGGATTCGCGCACGCTCGGCGGGAGCGTGTTCGGCGTGGGCAAGTATCTCTCGCCGAAACTCTACGTCGGTTACGGCGTGTCGCTGCTGGGCACCGGGCAGGTGCTCACGCTGAAGTACCTGCTGCGCAAGGGCTTCGACATCCAGGTCGAATCGAGCACGGTCGAGAACCGCGGTTCGGTGAACTGGCGCAAGGAAAAGTGACGCGCAAAAGAAAGCCCCGGTCTTGCGACCGGGGCCGAAGCGGAACCGAAGTTCCGCAGGAGTCTTGCAGTCCCTTGTTCGATCAGATCAGAACGTGACGCTCCACTGGTTGATGTAACCCGTGTCGCCCGCGGCGTTGTCGTTCACGCGGAGGGTCCACGTGCCGTTCAGCGCTTCGGTCGAGAGGTTCACCGTGTAGGTGGTGTTGATGTTGTCGGTGCTGCCGCCGGCGCGGTTGTGCAGCACGTACACCGAGCCGTCCGGCGCGACCAGGTCGACCTTCAGGTCACCGATGTAGGTGTGCACGATGTTGACCGCGACCTGCGCGTTCGACGGGGCGTTGCCCGTGCGACCGGAGACCGAGACCGTGCTGGTGACCGTGGTGTTGTCGCCGATCGGCACGTCCGTCGTGTTGCTGTAGGTCTGCGTGCCGCCGCCGCCACCGCCGGTCGAGTAGTCACCCGTCAGCGAGACGCCGGTGAAGCTCGAGTAGGCCTTCAGGCGCACGTAGTACGTGCCCGCCGACGGCGCCGCGAACGTGCAGGTCTCGGCGTTGCCGGTCTTGTACGGACGGCAGTCGTAGACCGTGTCGGTCGGCGCGCTGCCGAACTTCACGTACATGTCCGCATCGCCCGTGCCGCCCGACATCGTGAACGTCAGGTTCGACGCGCCGGCCGGCACGACGAGCGAGTAGTTCGCCGAGTTGCCGGTGGTCGCCGAGATGCCCGTGACCGGCACGGCCTTGGTCAGCGCGGTCGTACCGCCACCGCCGCCACCGCCCGAGCACGACACGCCCACGACGGCGAACGCCGCGGTGACGTCGGCCTTGGTGTAGCCCAGGTCCGTCGCCGCCGTTTCCACGCCGCACGCGCCCGAGTTGAAGGTGCTGCTCGGGGTCCAGTAGTTCGCATTGGCGCGCGCGAACACCTTGAACGCCTTCGGCGTATCCCAGCCCGCCGTCTTGGCCAGGGTACAGAACGCCTTGTTGTACACGCCGGAGCTGTAATGCACGTCCAGGCTGGAGGTGTACTGCGAAGCGTTGTCGATCGAGCCACCGTCGGCCGGCGGGTTGCACATGTAACGCAGCGCGCCGTTCGGGTCCTTGAAGATTTCACGGCCGACGTCGAAGTCGTTCGTGCCCTTCCAGTAGTACTCGGTCGCTTCGCCGCCCATGTCGGAGAAGGCTTCGTTCATGCCGCCGGACTGGCCGGAGTAGGTCAGGTTCGAGTGCTGCTCGGTGTAACCGTGCGAGACCTCGTGGCCCGAGACGTCGGCATTGACCAGCGGATAGAACGTGGAGGCGCCGTCGCCGAACGACATGTAGCTGCCGTTCCAGAACGCGTTCTCGTAGTTCGTGCCGTAGTGCACGCGCATGATCAGCTGGAAGGTCAGCGCGTTGCCGCCGGTGTAGGCGTTGTACATGTTCTGGATCACGCCGCCGAAGAAGTAGGCGTCGTTGATCGGCGAGTACGCGCCGTTGATGGCCTTGTAGGTGTTGCGCGGACACGTGTACGTGTACGTCGTGGTGCTCGCGCCGGTGCTGCCGTTGAGGTTGACGGCTTTCACCTGGGTGTTGGCCATCGTGCAAATCGTGCCGGACTGCGAGACGTCGAGGTACGGATGCAGGCCGCCGGAGCCGTATTCGTACTGGCCGGTCTTGGCGTTGCCGCCGGGGCCGGTGCCGATCAGGGCGTGGGTCAGGCCTTCCCACTGCTTCAGGACGCGGCCGCTGTTGGCGTCGACGATGACGAACGGACGCGTCGGCGAACCACCCTTGGCAGTGTCGGCGAAGAACGACACGACGTACGCCAGGTGGGCGCGGCCGTTGTCGTCGACGAAGATCATCTGTTCGGCCTTCTCGTTTTCCGTGCGCATGAAACCGACACGGTTGCCGAGGCCGGCGCTCTTGGCGAGCGCGAGGGCGTTGCCCGCGGTGATCTTCGGCGCGATCGCCGGGAGTTCACCGGCAAGGCCATTGACCATGCGGCCGAACATGTCGCGCACCGAGCCGTCCTTGCGCTCGGTCACCACGACGTGCTCGCCCCACACGGGAATCCCGCGGAAGGTCTGCTGGTAGCGGTAATGCTTGGTGCCGTCCTTGTCGACGGAGCTGCGCAGCTCCTTCAGGCCGGTGCTCGCGTCCATGCCGAGCATTTCGGCGTGGCGGTCGCGCGGGCTCGACGCCAGGCCCATGCGGGCGGACGCGGCCTTGTACTGCTGGTTGAGCTTCCCTGCGTCGAGGCGATGGAGATCGACGCGCTCGGCGGCGAACGCGCCGCCGGCGGACAACGCCAGGGTGGTGGCAGCAGCCAACGCTGCCAGTCGGTGTTGGTGGTTCACTTGGTGGTACCCCCGAAGATGTTTTGAAGTGGACCGCGGGTTGGGAGCCGCGGCGTGCGTTCCGTGCAGAACTACCCGTTCAACGACATCAACTTCATCCGGCTTTGTGTTTTCGGCCGACCCTGCCGTCGACCTGTTTCGCTCGGATCCCGCCATGACGTTTGGCATAGCGGTCGGCGGACGCTAGGGGCTGGATGGGGGGGCGTCAAAACGAAAACGGTTTCTTCGTTTTGCCCGCTGAACGCAGGGCCTGACGCGTCGCAACACGTTGGGCGCATTGCGCACGGATTTTTCCAAGGTTTTTCGCGCGCTGCGGTGCAACGCGCGTGCGCACGCTTTCACGAGGCGTTGACGGAACGGTTGTTGCGTCGCAGCACGCGTATGCGCAAAAAGTGTCACTTTGAGGTCGAAGTCACACTTCGATGCGCTGCGCAATTCAGCTCGCGGGGCCGACCTTCGCGCCCTGCAGCTTCGGTTGGCCGTCGACGATGTCGGTCCAGACGACGAAGGCGATGCCTCCGCGGACCGCGATCTTCGGGAAGCCCGTGGCGCGGCCGCGACCGGCCAGGCGCGCGAGTTCGATGCGTTGCGGCGCCCCGCCCTTCGCCGGCAGGCGCTCGAGCTGGACGCTCTGGCCCTTCGCGTCCTCGCGCAGCCAGACCAACCAGGTGCCCGCGCTGTCCATGGCGATGTCCACGCGGCCTTGCAGTGCGCTGCCCTGGTCGATGTCGGTCGGCGCGCCGAAGGTGCGGCCACCGTCGGTGCTGCGCGCCAGGCGCAGGACCGGATGTTCGTCGGGCGCGGTGTACCAGGCGACGGCCACGTTGCCGCCCATCGCGGCGACCGCCGGGCCGTTGAGCGGGCACGCGGGCATCTTCCAACCGTCGGCGTGCACGGGCACGGGCTTGGTCCAGCCTTTCGATTCGCGTCGCACCGCGACGATGTCGCGGATTTCGTCGGGCAGCGTGCGATCGCGGTAGACGAGCACGGGGCCGGCGTTGGTCATTGCCGCATCCGTGCCGCAACAGTCGCAGGTGGAGGCATCGATCTCGGCTTCCTCGCTGCGCGCGAGGGTGCCGTCGAAGCGCGCGGCGCGGACTGTCATTTCGCCGCCGTGTGCGTGTTCTTCGGTTTCGCCTTCGGCGTGCTTCGCGTTCGCCGCGTGTTCGTGCGCGTGTTCGTCGTGGCCTTCGCCCGCGGTCTTGCGACCATCGAGCCAGGCGATGCCGAGGGTGTCCTGCGCCGCGGGCCAGAGCGCGACGAAGCCATGCTCGGTGCCGGTCTTGTCTTCGTTCACCGCGATCGGCGCCGACCAGTGCACGCCGTTGTCGGGCGAACGCGTGAGCATGACGTCGGACGCGTGCGGCGAGGCGGCGTCGGCGGGCGTCTGCAGCCAGTGCGCCCACAGCGCGCCGTCGTCGGTCATCGCGATGTGCGGCGTGTTCGCCCAGTTGGCGGTGAGCGTGCGGCCGACGGCGATGGTCTTCGGTGCCGATTCCCAGTTGTCGTCGCCCATGTACGCGGCGTACTGCAATGCGTTGCGATCGCCCATCGGGCGCACCCAGCTCAGGAGCAGGCGTCCGTCCGGACCGGTGGCGAGGTCGGGCTGCGCTGCGCCGTCGGGCGTCGGCAACGCCCACCCGTTGGTTTCGAGCGTCGATGCGGTGGGCGCCGCACCGGCGGCGGGCACGGCGGGTGCGGTGGCGGGCGTGCTTTCGCGCTGGCAGGCGGCCAGTGCGAATGCGGCGGACAGGAAGAGGAGGGTGCGCTTCATGGCGCGCAGCGTACTCCGCGGATTCGTAAGCGCCAGTGCAGGCGCTGTTGCCGGAATCTCAGGCCACGCGCGTGGCGCGATGCCGCGCCAGGTGCACGAGCAGCAAGGAGATCGCCGCCGGCGTCATGCCCGGGATTCGTTGCGCCTGGCCGATGGTCTGCGGGCGCACGCGTTCGAGCTTCTGCTGCACCTCGGCGGAGAGGCCACGCACGCTGGCGTAGTCGAAGCCTTCGGGAATCGGCGTGGTTTCGTGGCGCTGCTGGCGTGCGATTTCGTCGCGCTGGCGGTCGAGGTAACCGGCGTACTTCACGCCGATCTCGACCTGCTCGGCCACCTTCGCGTCGTCGACGCCAGGCGCCAGCGAGGGCAGCGTCATCAATTTGGTGTAGTCGAGCTCGGGGCGCTTGAGCAGGTCGAGCGCGTTGGCTTCGCGGGTGAGCGCGACGCCGAGGGTGGCTTCGAGTTCGCGGCCGAGGGCGTTCGACGGCGTCGCCCACGCGGCACGCAGGCGCTGTTCTTCGGCAGCGATGGCCTCGCGCTTGGTTTCGAAACGCGACCAGCGCGCGTCGTCCACCAACCCGAGTTCGCGACCGACGGGCGTGAGGCGCGCATCGGCGTTGTCTTCGCGCAGCTGCAGGCGGTATTCGGCGCGCGAGGTGAACATGCGATACGGCTCGTTGGTGCCGTGCGTGATCAGGTCGTCGACCAACACGCCGAGGTAGGCCTCGTCGCGGCGCGGCGACCAGCCCTCGCGCTGCTGCACGAAGCGCGCGGCATTGAGCCCGGCGAGCAGGCCTTGCGCCGCGGCTTCTTCGTAACCGGTGGTGCCATTGATCTGGCCGGCGAAGAACAGGCCGGCGACGGCCTTGGTCTCCAGTGTCGACTTCAGGCCGCGCGGGTCGAAGAAGTCGTATTCGATCGCGTAGCCGGCGCGCGTGATGTGCGCGCGCTCGAAGCCGCGGATCGAACGCACGAGGTCGAGCTGCACGTCGAAGGGCAGCGAGGTGGAGATGCCGTTCGGGTAGATCTCGGTGACGTCGAGGCCTTCGGGTTCGACGAAGATCTGGTGCGAGGCCTTTTCCGCGAAACGCACCACCTTGTCTTCGATCGACGGGCAGTAGCGCGGGCCGATGCCTTCGATCTGGCCGGTGTACAGCGGCGAGCGGTCGAGCGCCGCGCGGATGATCTCGTGCGTGCGTTCGCTGGTGTGCGTGATCCAGCAAGAGACCTGGCGCGGGTGGTCGTCGCGGGAGCCGATGAAGGACATCACCGGGCGCGGATCGTCGCCGGGCTGTTCTTCCATCACGGTGTAGTCGAGCGTGCGGCCGTCGATGCGCGGCGGCGTGCCGGTCTTGAGGCGATCGACGGCGAAAGGACGTTCGCGCAGGCGCGCGGCGAGCGTGGCCGCAGGCGGATCGCCCGCGCGGCCCGCGGCGTATTGCGCCTGGCCGACGTGGATCTTGCCGGCGAGGAAGGTGCCGGCGGTGAGCACGACCGCGGGTGCTTCGAAGCGCAGGCCCGCCTGCGTGATCGCGCCGCGCACGGTGTCGCCGTCGATGACCAGGTCGTCGACGGCGGACTGGAACACGGTGAGGTTGGGTTGCGCTTCCACCATGCGGCGGATCGCGGCGCGATACAGCGCGCGGTCGGCCTGGCAGCGCGTCGCGCGCACGGCGGGGCCTTTCGATGCGTTGAGCGTGCGCCACTGGATGCCGGCCGCGTCGGCCGCGCGCGCCATCGCGCCGCCGAGCGCGTCGATCTCCTTCACGAGGTGGCCCTTGCCGATTCCCCCGATCGCCGGGTTGCAGCTCATCGCACCGACGGTTTCGATGTTGTGCGTCAGCAAAAGCGTGCGCGCACCGGCGCGCGCCGCGGCGAGCGCAGCTTCGGTGCCGGCGTGGCCGCCGCCGATGACGATCACATCGTGCTGGTGGAAAGAAGGAATCGACATGGCGCGCATTTTAGGGCGGCGTGGTTGAGGCAGCTGAACGACGCCGGAAAAACTTGGCACGGTTCCTGCGACTGTATCCGTGCACCCGGAGTGGCAGGCGCTCCACGCGCCGCTGGTGATTGGAACAGGGGCTGGCAAGTACACCCGGGGAAGCGCAGGGGCCGAATGTCGGGGGACGTTCGGCCCCTTTTTTTGTCTTTCGTTTCCGCCAAACGCGAAACGCCGCCCTGGGGCGGCGCTTGCTTGTGGGTGGCCGACGCCCCGCGGGGGAGCGGAACAGGGGGGATCCGAGGGTCCCCGAGGGGCGTCGACATGGGCGGTTGCCGCAGGCCGCGTCCGAAAGCGACGCAACCTGTCACTTGCGGCCTACTGTGCGACGGCCGTTGGCGGGACGCAAGCCTCAGCGGTCGCCCTGATCTCCATAACGTGACTGGGCTCGCTCCGTGCGGTTCACCTTGGGCCGCGACGCGGGCGCCGGCGGAGGCGGTGGGGAATAACTCGGCGGCGGCGTGGTCGTGACCTGGCGGATCACCGGAGGCCGCGGCGAGGTCGTGCGGGTCGGCGGAGGCAACGGGGTGATCGAGGGCATCGGACGGTCGACGCCATCGATGATTCGGCCGCCATCGGCCCCCGGGAGCGTCGAGATGGGCCGCGGTGCGCGGCGATAGCCACGCCAGGCCACGCCATCGTCCGGCGCGTCGAGCGGCACGACGGCGCGATTCGGCCGCGGCGGCGGCAAGGTGCTGCCCGGCGGCGGGCCCGGCGGCGTGTAAGGTCGGTAGTGGTGCCGGTTGTAGGGGTCGTGGTGGTGGTAGCCGTGGACCCCGTAGTAGTACGGGTTGTACCAGTAAGGCGAATAGGGACCGCCGTAATACCCGTAGTAGCCGTAGCCGCGGCCGTAATAGCCACCACCGTATCCATACCCATAGCCACCATAGGGATACGCATAGGGCACCACGTAGCCGTACTGGCTCTGCGGGTCGCCGTAGTAATAGTCCCCGCCACCGTCGGCCTGGTGGTACGAGTAGCTCACGCACCCACCCAACAGGAGGGCGGCTGCGAGCGGAAGAATGCGGATTGTCATGAGTGCCCCCTGATGTTGGGGAGATTCCGCCCGCGCCATTGAATTCGCGCTTAATCCCGGCTGATCAGTCGGCCGCCGGTCGCGGCTCGCTGAATCCCGTGCACGCGTTTAGCATTGTGCGATGAATCCCCCAGCCCTGACTTTACCCGCATACGGCGATGTCCTCGCCGCCGCCGCGCGCATCGCGCCGCATGCGCATGCCACCCCGGTGCTCCGCTCGCGCTCGCTCGACGCGCTCGTCGGTGCGCAGATCCATTTCAAGGCCGAGCAGTTGCAGCGCGCGGGCGCCTTCAAGTTCCGCGGTGCATGCAATGCCGTGTGGTCCTTGTCGGAAGAACAGGCATCGCGCGGCGTCGTGACGCACTCCTCCGGCAACCATGGCGCAGCGCTTGCGCTCGCATCGCGCACGCGCGGCATCGCCTGCCACGTGGTCGTGCCCGAAGGCGCGGTGGAATCCAAGCTCGCGGCGATCAAAGCCTATGGCGCCACCCTGCACCGTTGCGCGCCGACCATCGCCGCGCGCGAAGCCATGTGCGCGCAGATCCAGCAGGACACCGGCGCGGTCCTCGTGCACCCCTACACCGATGCGCGCGTGATCGCGGGCCAGGGCACCGCGGCGCTCGAACTCGTGCAGCAATGCGATGCACAGCTCGATGCGCTCATCGTGCCGGTGGGTGGCGGCGGACTCGCGTCGGGCACCGCGCTCGTTGCGCGTGCATTGCCGAAGCCGTTGCGCGTGTTCCTGGCCGAGCCTGCGGGCGCGGCGGAAACCGCGGCCTCGCTCGCCAAGGGGGCGCGCGTCGTCGATTTCGTGCCCGACACCATCTGCGATGGCCTGCGCGGCACGCTCGGCGAACCCAATTTCGCGATGCTGCATGGCGACGACGTGGAAGCGCTCGTCGTGGACGACGCCGACACGGTGGAGGCGATGCGCCTGCTGTGGTCGCGCCTGAAGCAGGTCGTCGAACCCTCGTCGGCCACGGTGTTCGCCGCGCTGATGCGCCATCGCGAGCGCTTCGCCGGCATGCGCGTGGGGGCCGTGCTTTCGGGCGGCAACGTCGACCTCGATGCCGTAGGCGCACTGTTCGCCGGACACCGGTCGTGAGCGGGGTGGAACGTCCGTCGCCGCAGGCGCTCGCGCTCGCGACGCTGCGCGCCTACTACGATGCATTGAACCGCCACGACCCCGTGGCCGCGGTGGCCCTGCTCGACGAAGACGTCGTGCACGAGGTCAACCAGGGCCCGCGCGAAGTGGGTCGGGCCGCGTTCCTCGAATTCCTGCAGCGCATGGAAGCCTGCTACTCCGAACACCTGAGCGATTTCAGGTTCCTGTGCGCGCAGGACGGCTCACACGCAGCCGCCGAATACACCGTGGTGGGCGAATACATCGCCAACGACATCGGGATGCCGCCGGCACAGGGACAGCGGTATCGCATGCCCGGTGCCGCGTTCTTCACGTTGCGGGACGGGCGCATTCGTCGCGTAAGCGACCACTACAATCTGCAGGAATGGTTCTCGCAGGTCGCCCAGGCCTGATTGCCCGCCCCCGGAACGCTCATGGACGCTTTGCGCAAACCGGCCGTCTGGATCGCCCTGCTCGCCGCCCTGCTCGGGCTGGCGCTGCTGGGCAGTCGCGGCATCTGGGATCCGGACGAAGGGCGTTACACGAACGTCGGGCTGAACATGCTCGACAGTGGCGATTGGCTCATCCCGCGTCGCAACGAAGAGATCGGACACTGGACGAAGCCGCCCATGACGTACTGGGCGATCGCCTCGAGCGTCGCGGTGTTCGGGTCGAATGCATGGGCCGCGCGCTTCCCGGCAGCGTTGTCCTACCTGTTGTGCGTGTGGATGGTGTGGCGCATGGGGCGCAAGTTGTCGCCCGGCAACGAAGCGCCCGCGGCGCTGGCCTACGCCACGATGTTGCTGCCCATCGGGGCGGCACAGATGATCACGACGGACTTCGTGCTCGCTGCGTGTTCCACCTTCGCGATGCACGGCTTCGTACACGCGCGCTTCGGCGACACGCGGCAGCGCTTGTGGATGGCGACCGTGTGGATCGGCTTCGGGCTCGCGTTCCTGACGAAGGGGCCGCCGGGGCTGTTGCCGTTGCTGGCGCTCATCGCCTTCGACCTGGCCATCCCGGGGCGACGCGAGCATCGCCTGTTCCAGCTGCCTGGCATCGCGCTGTTCCTGCTGATCGCGCTGCCCTGGTACATCGCCGTCGTGATGCGTACGCCGGGGCTGCTGCATTACTTCGTCGGCAGCGAGGTCGTGAACCGGGTGGCGAGCGACAGTTTCAGCCGCCACGGTGAGTGGTACGGCTGGATCGTGGTCTTCGGTCCGACGCTGCTGGTGGGGACGCTGCCGTGGACATTCGCGCTGCTGCGTTTCCTCAAGCGCCTGCCCGGCGACGTGAAACGCTGGTGGCGCGATCCGGCGCAGCGCGCCGCCGATGCGCCGTGGGTGTTCCTCGTGTTGTGGGTGCTGGTGCCGCTGGTCATCTTCTGCATCGCGCGCTCGCGCATGCCGCTGTACCTGCTGCCGCTGTGGGCACCGCTCGCGCTGCTGGTGGGGATGCAGCGGGGACGCGAAGGCAGGCCGTTGCCGCGCATGCGCTGGATCGTCGCCTGGGCCGTGCTGGTGCTCGGCATGCAGTTCGCGGCGGCCCGGTGGCCGACGCACAAGGACGCCTCGCAGTGGGCCGATGCGATCCGCGAGCGCGCCGCGCCGGAGCCCGTGCGCAAGGTGGTGTTCGTCGAGGACATGACCCGCTACGGCCTGCACCTGCACCTGGGCCTGCCCGTGCGCATCGAAAAGATCGCCCTGCAGCCCCTGCCGCAATCGCCGTATGACCGGATCTACGACGACCTGATCGTCGAGGCGCTCCACAAGACCGAGCCGGGTGCCATCTGGATCTGCAAGGCCTCGGCCTGGCCGAAGATCCGCATGCGCATCGAACTCGCCGGCTACACGCCCGTGATGCTGCCGCCCTACCGCGACCGGCTGTTGTTCCGCGTGGTCCCCCGCTGACCCGGGTGCGACAATGGGCGTCCTGCCAGCGCCCGAGACCCGCCGTCCCATGCAATCGATTTCCCTCACCCGCTACCTCATCGAAGAAGAACGGGAAGGCCGCATCCAGGCCGACCTGCGCCTGCTGATCGAAGTGGTCGCGCGCGCGTGCAAGACGATTTCCGTCGCCGTGGGCAAGGGCGCGTTGGGGGGTGTGCTCGGCGATGCCGGCAGCGGCAACATCCAGGGCGAGGCGCAGAAGAAGCTCGACGTCATCGCCAACGACGTGCTGCTCGAAGCCAACGCCTGGGGCGGCCACCTGGCGGCCTGCGCGTCGGAAGAGATGGACCACTGCCATCCGATCCCCGACGTGTATCCGCGCGGCAACTACCTGTTGTTGTTCGATCCGCTCGACGGCAGCAGCAACATCGACGTCAACGTGTCGGTGGGCACCATCTTCTCCGTGCTGCGCTGCCCCGAGGGCGTGACGCAGGCGACCGACGAAGACTTTCTGCAGCCCGGCACCGCGCAGCTCTCCGCCGGTTACTGCATCTATGGCCCGAGCACGATGCTCGTGCTGACGATCGGCAACGGCACGCACGCCTTCACGCTCGATCGCGAGATGGGCTCCTTCATGCTCACCCAGCGCGACATGCGCGTGCCGGCGGCGACGAAGGAATTCGCGATCAACATGTCGAACCAGCGCCACTGGGAAGCGCCGATGCAGGACTACGTGCGCGACCTGCTCGCCGGCGAGACCGGCCCGCGCGGCAAGAATTTCAACATGCGCTGGATCGCGAGCATGGTGGCCGATGTGCACCGCATCCTCACGCGCGGCGGCATCTTCATCTATCCGTGGGACAAGAAGGACCCGACCAAGGTCGGCAAGCTGCGCCTGATGTACGAAGCCAACCCGATGAGCCTGCTGATCGAGCAGGCCGGTGGCGCTTCGTCCAACGGCCGCATGCGCATGATGGACATCGCGCCGACGCAGCTGCACCAGCGCGTGCCGGTCTTCCTCGGTTCGCGCGAGGAAGTGGCGGTGGCGACGGAATACCACCTCGCGCACGACGCGAAATCGAAGCCTGCGGTCGCATGAGCGAGGCGTCGGTGAACGGCGCGTCGCGCGACTTCATCGAAGTCGTGCATGGCGCGCTGGACGCCGAGGTCTGCGCGGCCATCATCGCGCGCATGCGCGACAGTAACGAGCTGCAACCGGGACGCGTCGGCGGTGGCGTGTTCCCGGAACTGAAGGACAGCCGCGATCTGTCGATCACCGGCCACGCCGGTTGGGAAGACATCGATCGCCGCATCAACAATGCCGTGTTCGCGGGCCTGCTGGCCTACCTTCGACGTTATCCGCAGGCGCTCATCGCACCGCTGATGCTGCAGTACGCCGCGCCCGACGGCACGCAGCAGCGCCTGACCGCGGACAACATCGCGGGCACGGACGACGCCGCACTCGGCACGCTCGCCAGTGCGTGCTTTCGCCCCGGCCCGACCAACCTGCAGTGGTACCGCGCCGACAGCGGCGGCTATCCGTATTGGCACTGCGAGCTGTATCCGCGCGACGCGCGCTGCGAAACGCTGCACCGCCACCTGTTGTGGACGATCTATCTCAACGACGGATTCCAGGAAGGCGAGACCGAGTTCTTCTTCCAGCAACGCATCGTCGTGCCGCGCACCGGCGACCTGCTGATCGCACCGACCGCGTTCACGCACACGCATCGCGGCAATCGCCCGCGCGGCGGGGACAAGTTCATCGCGACGGGCTGGATCCTGTTCCAGCGCGCCGAAGCGTTGTATCAGGCCTGATCGCCGCGCCGGCCGTCGAGCCACTGCGCCCGCAGGCGTTTCATTTCTTCGATGAAGCGTTCGAAGTCGACGGGCTTCTGCAGGTAGCTGTCCACGCCCGACGCGAAGCTCGTGTCGATGTCGAAGGGTTCTCCGCTGCTGCTCAGTGCGACCACGGGCAGGTGGCGCGTCGCGGGATCGGCGCGGATCGCCTGCATGACTTCGCGGCCGTCGAGCTTGGGCAGGTTGAGATCGAGCAGCACGAGGGCGGGTAACTGCGTCGCATCGCGCCCTGCGTGCACGCCGCGGCCGTGCAGCCAGTCGAGGGCAATGGCGCCGTCATTGGCGACGACCAGCGGATGGGTGATGCCTGCTTCCACGAAGGCGAGCCGCGTGAGCTCGACGTCGTCGAGGTTGTCTTCGATCAGCAGGACGGGGGCGAGGCTCATGACGCTTCCAGGGCCGACTCCGGCAAAGGATGCGCCGGAAGGAACAGATGCGCGACCGTGCCCTGCCCCGCGGTGCTCACCAGGCGCAGGCGCCCGCCATGGCGCTCGGCGACGGCGCGTGCGATGGCCAGGCCGAGGCCGCATCCGTCGGGATAGTCGCTCGAATGCAGGCGCTGGAAGGGTTCACCGAGTTTGGTGGCATGCGCGGCATCGAAGCCGATGCCGTCGTCGCGGATGCGCAGGTGCAGGCCATCGGGCGTGCGATCGCCGTCCACGTGGATCGAGATCGGCGCACCCGGGCGCGCATAGGTCCAGGCGTTGTGCAGCAATTCCTGCAACGCGGTCTTCAGCAGGCGCTCGTCGCCGTGCACGTGCAGGGCGGGTGCGATGTCGATCGTGGCTTCGCGGTCCGGCGCTGCGTCGCGCAACTCACCGGCGCACCAATCGGCCAGGTAGGACAGATCCACCTCGCCGTGCGCCATCGGCGCCGTGCCCACGTGCATCCACGACTGCATGCGCGAAAGCAGCCGCGTCATGCGCGCACTGGCTTCGCGGATGCGGTGCAGGTGGTCCCGCGCTTGGTCATCGAGCGCGTCGCTGCGTTGTTCGAGCAGGTAGGAAAAGCTTTCCACCGCGCGCAGCGGCGTGCGCATGTCGTGCGCCAGGCCCAGCGCGAAGACCGATTGCGTGCGGCGCACGGCCGCCAGCTCGGCCTCGAGCGCGGCGATGCGCGCCTGCAGTTGCGCGACCTGGGGGGGATCGGTGTTGGCCACGGCGTGAGTGTACGCAACCGGCGGTAGCCGGGGCGTCGACGCGTCCGCGGAATGCAGGCGGGGATCGCGGGCCTAGAACAATTCCGCCTGGGGCGAGGGTTTGCGCGGTGGCGTGAAGCGGCTTGCGTCGAGCGGCGGCAAGCGGCCGAATCCGAGCCGTGCATGCGCCTTGCGGAAGCGTTGCTGGATCAACTGCGCGAACGGGCCTTCACCCCGCATGCGCTTGCCGAATCGGCTGTCGTAATCCTTCCCGCCGCGCATCTGCTGGATCAGGCTCATGACGTGCGCGGCGCGGTCGGGGTAATGCAACTGCAGCCACTCGCGCCAGAGTTCCTTCAACTCGTGCGGCAGGCGCAGCAGGACGTAACCGGCCGATTGCGCGCCGTGCTCCTTCGCGGCCTCGAGGATGTGTTCGAGTTCGTGGTCGGTGATCATCGGGATCACCGGCGCGACCAGCACGCCGACGGGAACGCCGGCATCGGCGAGCGTGCGCATGGCGCGCAGTTTGCCGTGCGGCGCGGTCGCACGCGGCTCCATCTTCGACGCGAGTCGGTTGTCGAGCGTGGTGACCGAGAAGTGCACGGTGACCAGATGCTCCTTCGCCATCCGTGCCAGCAGGTCCACGTCGCGTTCGATCATGCCGCCCTTGGTGACGAAGCTCACCGGATGCTGCGTTTCGGCCAACACCTCGAGCACGCCGCGCGTGATGCGGTAGTCGCGCTCGATGGGCTGGTAGGCATCGGTGTTGATGCCCAGGGCGATGGTGTCGGGGACATATCCCGGCTTGGCCAGTTCCTCGCGCAGTCGCTCAACCGCGTTGGTCTTGGCGAACAGGCGCGATTCGAAGTCCAGGCCGGGCGAGAGGTCCAGGTAGGCGTGCGACGGACGCGCGAAGCAGTACACGCAGCCGTGCTCGCAACCGCGATAGGGATTGATGGAGGCGTTGAAGCCGACGTCCGGCGACTGGTTGCGCGAGATGATGGAGCGCGCGCGTTCTTCGGTGACCTGCGTGTCGGGATTGCGCGAGGGGGCGGCGCCTTCGTCCAGGGCGGTGTCGTAAACCGACCCCCAGCCGTCGTCCTCGCCATGGCGCACGGTCTTCTCGAACCGCCCTGCCACCCGCGAAGCCGCTCCGCGGCCCTTGATCGGTGAAGTTGCCTTGCGCGCGTCGTCCACGCCGCTAGGGTACGCTCGGCGGCGTCGCACGACGCGCGACGGCCCCCGAAACCCTCATGCTCCAGACGCTGATCGACGCCTGGCACGCGCTGCTCGACATCCCGAACATCGGGTTGTACCTCACGCTCGGTTGGGCGGCGTACCTGATCGGGCTGGGCGGGTGGATCGTGCTGCAGAAGCGCGAACCGGTCGCGACGCTGAGCTGGTTGTTCGGTCTGGCGCTGCTGCCCTACGTCGGTTTCATCGTCTACCACTACCTCGGGCCGCAGCGCATCCAGCGGCATCGGATCCGGCGTGCGCGCAGTAAGGCGGCGCGGCTGGCGGCATCGGACACGCAGGACGTCATCGAGCGCGAGTTGTCGCAATTGGGGCTCGCGACGTCCGGCCTGCCGCCGTCGACCGCGCGCGACGTGCGCATGCTGGTGGATGGCGGCGCGAAGTACGTGGCACTGCTCGACGACATCGCGGCCGCGCACACGTCGATCGACATGGAGTACTACATCTTCCTGGCCGATCGCACGGGCACGGCGGTGCGCGATGCGCTGATCGAACGCGCGCGCGCGGGCGTCCGCGTTCGACTGCTGGTGGATGCGGTGGGCTCGGGCAAGACGCCGCGCCGCTTCTTCGCGCCGCTGGCGGACGCCGGTGGCGAAGTAGCGTGGTTCCATCCGATGCGCTTCGGGCGCATCTGGCGGCGTCCGTGGCTCAACCTGCGCACGCATCGCAAGATCGTGGTGATCGACGGGCGCATCGCCTATACCGGCGGCATCAACGTCACGGACGAGGAAGACGAGCGCCTGCGCCCGGATGCGTATCGCGACCTGCATCTCCGGCTGGATGGCGACATCGCGCGGTCGCTGCAGGTCGTGTTCGTCGAGGACTGGGCGTATGCGACCGGACAGTCCCCGGTGCTGCCGCCGCCGCCGGAACCGCAGCCGCCGGGGACGTTCGCGGTGCAGGTGGTGAGTTCGGGGCCCGATTCGAATTGGGAGGCCATCCATCGCCTCCACGTCACGGCGATCCACCTGGCGCAGCGTCGCGTGTGGCTGACCACGCCCTACTTCGTGCCCGGCGAGGCGGCGATGATGGCGCTCACCTCGGCGGCGCTGGCGGGCCTCGACGTGCGGCTGCTGGTGCCCAAGCGCAGCGATTCGGTGGTGGTCACCTATGCGGCGCGTTCGTATTTCGACGACCTGCTTGCGGCGGGCGTGCGGGTCTACGAGTACGGGCCACGGCTGCTGCACAGCAAGACACTGCTGATCGACGAGCACCTGGCCGTCATCGGCAGCGCGAACTTCGACCATCGCAGCTTCCGGCTGAACTTCGAGGTGTCGCTGTTGTTCCACGACGCGCGCGTGGCGGGGGAACTGGAACGCACCATCGAGCTCGACCTCGCCCATTCCCCGCGCGTGCGCGACGATCGCGCGCGCCCCCTGTGGCGGGTCCGGTTGCCGGAAGCCCTGGCCCGGTTGGTGTCGCCCCTGCTCTGACGGCGCTAAACTCCGGCGCACAGGGCCTTTCGGGAATGGACACATGCATTGGCTGATGCTGGTACTGGGAATCGGCGCGCTCGCGGTGGCGATGAAGACCACGTCGGTGGCCTTGATGGTGTTCTGCCTCATCGCGGCGCTGGTGCTCATCCTGATGTGGGTGCTCGGCCTGTATTCGCAGCGCGCCGGTGCGCGCAGCCGCGACGAGAGCGCGATGATCGATCCGGTCGAACTGCGCCGCCTGCGCGAGCAGGCCGAAGCGCGCAAGGTCGCCGCCGCCTCGCAGGGCGAGCCGCCGCAGTCGCAGCCGTGATGCGGCGCGCGCGAGCCCGCTGATGGCCACCGCGCTCAGCGTCAACGTCAACAAGATCGCGGTGCTGCGCAATTCGCGCGGCGGCGCGGAGCCCGATGTCGTGCAGGCCGCGGCGACGTGCCTGGATGCGGGCGCACACGGCATCACCGTGCATCCGCGGCCCGACGCGCGCCACATTCGCGCCGAGGATGTGTACGCGCTCGCGGTGCTGACGCAATCGCGCGGCGTCGAGTTCAATCTCGAAGGCAATCCTTTTGCGCCGCCGCGTGCGGGATATCCGGGGTTTGCGGCGTTGTGCGCGCAAGCGCGGCCTGCGCAAGCGACGCTCGTGCCGGATTCCGACGGGCAGATCACGTCGGACCACGGGTTCGATTTCTCCGGCGATCTCGGGATGCTGCGCGATCGCATTGCGGAGTTGCGCGCGCTGGGATGTCGCGTGAGTTTGTTCGTCGACGCGGGGTGTCCCGATGTCGAGCGTGCTGCGGAAGTGGGGGCGCAACGCATCGAGTTGTATACGGGGCCGTTCGCGGCGGCATTCGCGCAAGGCGATGCGGCGGCGGCGATGGCCTTGTGCGCGGAGACAGCACGTCGCGCGCAGGCAGTCGGCCTGGATGTCAATGCGGGCCACGATCTGAGCGAAGCCAACCTGGGCACGTTCCTGCACGGCGTGCCGCGCGTGCTCGAAGTCTCCATCGGCCATGGGCTGATCGGAGAAGCGCTGTATCGCGGGATCGACGCGACGGTGCGACGCTATCTCGAAGTGATCGCTCACGCCTGAGCAAAAAAAACGCCGCCCGGAGGCGGCGTCAAAACAGTTTTGGTAAGCGTGTGCTGCTTGTGTTGCGTCAGCCCTGCTTCTGGACGAAGCCGATCTTGATCATGCCGGCGTTCTTCGCCGAAGCGAGGACCTTGGCAAGCACGCCGTAATCGGCGTTCGGATCGGTGTCGATTTCCAGCTGCGGCTGGTTCTGCGGGTCGCGATTGACCTCGACTTCCATCAGGTTTTCGAGCGCCGAGAGAGGCTGCGCCGCTTCGTTCCAGTACACCTGGCCGCCTGCGTCGATGCGCAGGGAGATCGGCGGCGGCGGTTCCTTCACCTGCGGCGGCGGGTTGAGCGACTTCTGCGGCAGATCGATGTCGATCGGATAGGAGAGCGTGGGCGCGGTGACCATGAAGATGATCAGGAGCACCAGCATCACGTCGACGAGCGGCGTGACGTTGATGTCGGCCATCGGGCCACCACCACCACCGGAACTGAATGCCATGGTTCTGTTCTCCTAGGCCTCAGGGCCGTTCTTTCTCGGCCACGAAGCCGACTTTGCGCATGCCCTGGTTCTGGGCGACCTGCACCACTTCCTGGACGACGCGATACTTGGTCGTCCGGTCTCCGCGCACGTTGATGGCCGGCTGCGGGGTACGTTGGGCTTCGACCGAGAGACGGCTCTCGATCTGGTCCTTCGTGATGGGCTGATCGTTCCAGTACAGGTTGCCCTGCTCGGTCACCGTGATCGTGATCGGCTGGATCACGACCGGCTTGTCTTCGATCTTGTTGAGCGTCGCCTTCGGCAACTCGACCTTGACCTTATGCGACATCAGCGGCGCCGTGATCATGAAGATGATCAGCAGCACCAGCATCACGTCCACGAGGGGCGTCACGTTGATCTCGGCCATCGGGCCGCCGCTCTCGTTGCCACTACTGAAGGCCATGGGGGTCTCCGTCTAGTTGCGACTGACTTAGCGCTTGACCGGAACTTCGCCGACGCGGGCGCCGGTGGCGAAGAAGTCGTGCAGGTCGTGCGCGAAGGTGTCGAACTTGCTGTTCGTGACGCGGTTCAGGCGCACGAAGAAGTTGTACGCAAGCACGGCCGGGATGGCGACGAACAGACCGACGGCGGTCATGATCAGCGCTTCACCCACCGGGCCGGCGACGGCGTCGATGGAGGCCTGGCCCGAAGCACCGATCTTGATCAGCGCGCCGTAGATGCCCCACACGGTGCCGAGCAGGCCGACGAACGGCGCGGTCGAACCGACGGTGGCGAGCACGGTCAGGCCGTTCTCGAGGCGCGAGGATTCGCGGGTCACGCCCTGGCGCAGCGCGCGGTCCACGAACTCCGAGCGGTTGAGCGACTCGACCAGGCGCGAACCTTCATGGCGCTGGTGGTGCGCGGCAGCCTGCGCGGCGTCGAGCGCGATCTTGGAGAACGGCTCGCTCTTGTTCTGCTCTTCCATGAAGCGGATGGCGTCCTGCGCGTTCGGGGTTTCCCAGAACGTGGAGACGACGCGATCGGCGCTGCCGCGGATGCGAACGTTCTTGATGAGGTTGATCACGATCCAGTACCACGACATCGCGGACATGATCACGAGGGTGGTGGCCACGACCAGCTGGACGACGTAGTCGCCAGGATTGGCGAGCATCTCGCGCGCCAGGTGGTCGACGCCCATTTGCTTGAGCGCGTCGGCGTTGCTTCCGGTCGCAGCAACGGCGTTGGTGGTTTCCTGCAGCATGACGCTTACCTTCTGTCTGGAAAGAATGGAATTACTAGGGAAAAACAAAAATCGATAAAGGGAGTTGCGTTGTAACGATTAACCCGATTGCTTCAGGTCGAGCGGCAAGATGCCCGAACCCGGCTGCCCGGGGCACAGCTTGATGCGGCGGGCCCACTGCTGGGCGGCGCGGTCGACGTTGCGATCGCGGCTGCTCTGCGCCACGCCCACGTCGGTGACGGTGCCGTCGGCCTGGTACGTCAGCGACAGCTTCATCATGCCGGCGATGCGGGCACGCGAGATCGCGCTCTGCAGCGGCGTCAGCGAAGGCATGTTGCAGATGCTGGCACGCAGGTCGCTCGAATCGCGTGTGGGACCCGTCGGCGCGGCCGGCGGAGCCGGCGGAGCCGGCGGCGGAGCCTGGACGTCGACCGGGGACGGTTCGTCGAAGACAACCGGCGGTTCTTCCGGCGGCGGCGGGAGGGGGCTGGGCTTCGGCACCGTCTGCGGCTTCAGCACGATCTGCTTCGGCGGTTCCGGCGGCGGCGGCGGCGGCGGCGGGGGCGGCGGCGGCGGCTTGATGAAGTTGACGAGGGTCACTTCTTCTTCTTCCGCCTGGGCACCCGGGGGCGCGACCGGCATGAGCAGCAGCATCAGCGCCGCGACATGCAGGGCGATCACGAAGGAAATGCCGACGATGCGCGGCCAGTTGAGCGGCTGGCGTTCGTGCCTGTCGGGGTGCGGCAAGTTATCCGTCATGCGCAAGGCTCGGGGGGTAGGGCCCGACGCCTTTTACGCGTCGGATTTGCAATGCAGGCCGCCGGAAACGAAGCGGCCGCGGGAATTTCCAAGCATATACCAATCCCGCGGGCGTACACCAATGCCGATTCCGCGGGATGTGATGTATCTCAATTATCGATTCGAGAGGATTTCTTTTGCCTCTGCCGGCTTCTTGACACCCTTGTCCAAGGCCTGCTGAGCCGCGGCCTTGGCCTCGGACGTCTTGCCCTGGTCGCGCAGGATCTTGGCAAGGTTGAGGTAGGCCTCGCCGTCGGATGCCATCGGCGCGGCCTTTTTGTAGAAGGTAATGGCGTCGCTGTCACTGCCCGTGAAGTAGGCGTTCTGGCCGAGGATCATGTAGTCGGTGGCGAGTTCCGGGCCCGGCTTGAGGATGCCCTTGGCTTCGCCGTCCTCCATCACGCGCTGCGCGTCCTTGTACTTTTCGGCGTTCATGTAGCCGACGTAGAGCGCACGCAATTCCTTCGGCTCGGTGAGCATGCCCTTCTTGTACGCGTCTTCGAGCAGCGCGTTCGCCTTGTCGTCCTGCTTGGCTTCCTGGTAGGTCGCCACGGCGTTCATCAGCGCCTTCTTGTCGTTCGGGTTCTTCGCGAGCTGCGCTTCGTACATCTTCACCGCTTCATCGCTGCGGCCGAGGTTGGCGAGCAGGTTCGCGCGCAATGCCTGCGCATCCGGCTTGTCGACCTTGGTTTCGCCGAGGAAGCGGTCGAGCGTGGCGAGCGACTTGTCGTACTGCTTGAGGTTGTATTGCACGACGGCCAGGTTGTACATGACCTGGTAGTGGCTGTTGTTTTCCAGGCCGTTGGCGTCGATCGCCTTCTGGAAGTAGTCGGCGGACTTGGCTTCGTCGTTGAGCGAAGACTCCGACGCCGCGGCGAGCTGGTAGGAGAAGGACTTCTCGTACGGGTTGGAGTCGCTCTTGCCGGCGAGCGCTTCGGCCTTGGTGACCACGTCGGCGTACTTCTGCGCGTCGTAGTCGGCCTGCAGTGCCTGCAGCGCCTTGAGGTTGTCGCCCTTCGCCTTCGCTTCCGGCGACACGCGCGTGGCGTTCGGGAAGAGCTGCTGTTCCTGGGTTTCCGCCTTGGCGGTGTCCGTGCCCTTGCCGAGTTCCTTCATGCGCTTGGCGCGCTGCTCGCGCATCGACGTCGAGCCCGCCTGTTGCTGCGCGAACACGGGCGCGGCGATCGCAAGGGAGAGGGCAGCGCAGACCGCAATGGTCAGCGGACGGATGTGGGAGAAAGCGTTCATCGGAATCCTCTTCGGCAGGCTGGGCTGCGGGTGGGGGGCGCGGGGCCGGGGGGCGGTCACGCTAGCAGAAAGCAAGTAAGAAATTGCATGGGTGCAACAAATCGGGTTGATGGCTGGTTCACCCGCACTTGGGGCGCCGGCCGGCAGCACGGGCCTGTTCGTACACAGGGACGAGCGAGGCCGCGCGCTGCTGGAGCTCGCGGATGCGGGCTTCGGGGTTGGGGTGCGTGGAGAGCCACTGGGGCGGCCGGCTGCTGCTGTTGCTTGCGGCGATCATGTTCGTCCACAGGTCGACGGCGCCGCGCGGGTCGAAGCCGGCCTGCGCCATCAGTTGCTGGCCTACGACGTCGGCCTCGCTCTCCTGCTGTCGCGAGCCCGGGAGGAGGAAGCCCGTCTGCGCCAGCACGCTGCCACCCTGCATCGCGACGTCGCCGATGCCTGAGCCATAACGCGAACCTAACAAAGCGCCCAGCACTTGCACGGCGCCCTGCGCGCCCATCTGCCGCGTGATGCGTTCCTCGTGGTGGCGCGAAATGACGTGGCCGATTTCGTGCGAGATCACGCCCGCCAGCTGGTCCTGGTTCTTCGCGACGCGAAAGATGCCGGTGTACACGCCGACCTTGCCGCCAGGCAGTGCGAACGCGTTCGGCTCGTCGTCCTGGAAGACCACCGTTTCCCAACCGCCCTGCCAGTTCGGCGGGAGCTGTTGCGTGATCGCGGCGACGATGCACTGGGCTTCGCGCTGTTGGCGCGCATCGCTGGTCGGGCGCTTTTGCGCCTTCACTTCGTTGAAGGCCTGCGTGCCGAGCTGGTTGAGTTCCTCCTGCGACACGCCGCCGACGACCTGGGTGCGACCGGTCGGCGAGGTGGTGGTGGCACAGGCGGCCACGATGGCGGAGATCGCGAGGGCGAGCGAGGCAGTCTTCAGGGCGTGCGGCATGGGGAATCCGAATTCAGGTTCGTTGTCGTCATAGGACAGGGTCCCTGAATTCGGCGTCAAACGGCCGGCTGCCCGGACCGGCCGTTGTCCGGCCGGTCATGTATGCGATGCGCGCGTGCAGCGCGCCGCGGTCACACGTCGAGGTTGGCGACCTTGAGTGCGTTGTCTTCGATGAACTCGCGGCGCGGTTCGACCACGTCGCCCATCAGCGTCGAGAAGATCTGGTCGGCGGCGACGGCGTCTTCGATGCGCACCTGCAGCAGGCGACGCGTCTCCGGATTGACCGTGGTTTCCCACAGCTGCTCGGGATTCATTTCGCCCAGGCCCTTGAAGCGCTGGATCTGGCGACCCTTCTTCGCTTCTTCCATCAGCCATGCATGCGCATCGGCGAAGCGCGTGATCGCTTGCGCGCGATTGCCGCGCACGATCTGCGCGCCTTCGCGCACCAGGCCGTGCAGGAGCGTTGCGGCTTCGCGCACCGTGCGCAGCTCGCCGGATTCGAACGCGGCGACAGGCAGCACCTGCACGAGGTCTTCGCCCATGTGCGCGCGGTGCACGACGAGGGCAGCGGGGCGCGATTCGGTGGCGGCGTGCGTTTCGATGCGGTAACGCGGACGGCCGAGGCCGCCCTGGTTGAGGCGCTTTTCGATCGCATCGAACTGCGCGCGCAGCGCTTCGGGATGCGCGAGCTGCGCTACGTCGAGCGGCGCGGCATCGAGCAGGCCTTCGAGCAGCGCCGGATCGTAGCGGTGTGCGTTGCGCGCGATCGCATCCTTCGCCGATGCGTAGGCGAGGAGGAGTTTCTCGAGGTTGGCGCTTTCGATCGGCAGTTCGCCGTCGGCGGGGATCAGCGTCGCGCCTTCGACGGCGTTGTTCGCCAGGTAGGCGTCGAGCGCCGCGTCGTCCTTCAGGTACAGCTCGTTTTTGCCCTGCTTCACCTTGTACAGCGGCGGCAGGCCGATGTAGATGTGGCCGCGCTCGATGAGCTCGGGCATCTGGCGGTAGAAGAACGTGAGCAGCAGCGTGCGGATGTGCGAGCCGTCCACGTCCGCGTCGGTCATCAGGATGATGCGGTGGTAGCGCAGCTTGTCCGGGTTGTATTCGTCCTTGCCGATGCCGGTGCCGAGCGCGGTGATCAGCGTGCCGACTTCCGCGCTGCCGAGCATGCGGTCGAAGCGCGCGCGTTCCACGTTGAGGATCTTGCCCTTGAGCGGGAGGATCGCCTGCGTCTTGCGGTTGCGACCCTGCTTCGCCGAACCACCTGCCGAGTCACCCTCGACGATGAAGAGTTCGGACAACGCCGGATCCTTTTCCTGGCAGTCGGCGAGCTTGCCGGGGAGGCCGGCGATGTCGAGCGCACCCTTGCGGCGGGTGAGGTCGCGCGCCTTGCGGGCGGCTTCGCGGGCACGCGCGGCGTCGACGATCTTGGAGGCGATGGCACGGGCCTCGTTGGGGTGTTCTTGCAGGAACTCCTCCAAACGTGCACCGAACGTGCTCTCAACGACCGGGCGAACCTCGGACGAGACCAGCTTCTCCTTCGTCTGCGACGAGAAGCTCGGGTCCGGCACCTTGACCGACAGCACGGCGATCATGCCTTCGCGCATGTCGTCGCCGGACAGCGTGATCTTCGCCTGCTTGGCGATGCCGTTCTGCTCGATGTAATTCGACAGCGTGCGCGTCAGCGCCGCGCGGAAGCCGATCAGGTGCGTGCCGCCATCCTTCTGCGGAATGTTGTTGGTAAAGCAGAACATCGTTTCCTGGTACGCGTCGGTCCACTGCAGCGCGACGTCGACGGTGATGCCGTTCATTTCGCCCGACACCGAGATGACATTCGGGTGCAGCGGCGTCTTGAGTTGCGCCAGGTGCTCGACGAAGGAGCGGATGCCGCCTTCGTATTCGAAGACATCGCGCTTGCCTTCGCTGCCGTCTTCCTTGATGCGCAGGTCGGTGAGCGTGATGCGCACGCCGGAGTTGAGGAAGGACAACTCACGCAGGCGCTTGGCCAGGATGTCGTAGTGGAATTCGACGTCGGTGAAGATCGCCTTCGCCGGCTTGAAACGCAGCAACGTGCCGCGCTTGTTCGACGCGTCGAGTTGCTTCAGCGGATACAGCGATTCGCCGAGCGAGTATTCCTGTTGGTAGTGGTGCCCGTCGCGCCAGATGTCGAGCCACAGATGCTCGGACAGCGCGTTCACCACGGACACGCCCACGCCGTGCAGACCGCCGGACACTTTGTAGCTGTTGTCGTCGAACTTGCCGCCTGCGTGCAGCACGGTGAGGATCACTTCCGCTGCGGAAATGCCCTCTTCCTTGTGGATGTCGACGGGAATGCCGCGCCCGTTGTCGCTGACCGAAACCGAACCGTCTTCGTGCAGCGTGACGTTGACTTCGCTTGCATGGCCGGCGAGCGCTTCGTCGATCGAGTTGTCGACGACTTCGAACACCATGTGGTGCAAGCCGGTGCCGTCGTGCACGTCACCGATGTACATGCCGGGACGCTTGCGAACGGCCTCGAGGCCGCGCAGGACGGTGATCTTGCTTGAGTCGTAGTTGCTGTTCTGGACGGTGGGCGATTCGCCCGCGACGTGTTCTTGCTGCGACATGCGGCTAGGGGCTCCCGCGACGCGCCCGGGGCGCGTCGTGACACATTAGCTATGGATGCGTGCAGTCTACCAAACGATGGCCATGCAGCGCCGCGTACGCAGACATGGACGCTATCTGTCTTCAGGCGCGAGCCGGCCCTGTTCGATGCGGAATCGGACGAGTCGGTCGGCGAATGCGTCCAGGGCCGCGGGGGCGTCCGTGCCGGTGACGAAGACCTGCGCGCCCGTTGCCGCGAGACCTTCGACGACCCGCGCCTGGTGGTGCCGATCCAGTTCTGACGCCAGGTCGTCGAGCGCGATGACCGGCCAATCCCCCGCGAGCTCGGCGTGGAGCCGCGCCTGGGAAAGCAGCAGCGCCAGCGCGGTGAGCTTGGCTTGGCCGCGAGAGAGCGCTTCCCGCCCGGGAAGCCCGCTCCAGCCGATGCGGACGTCGGCCCGATGCGGCCCGACGCTGGTGAAGCCGGCCATGAGGTCGCGTGGTCGGCTCAGCAGCAGTGCGTCGGCCAGCGCGAGCTCTTCGCGCTTCCAGCCTGGCTGAAGATCCAGGCTGTTGGCGCCGATCGCGGGGGCAAGGCCGGTGGCCTCGGACGCAAAGATTCCCTGCCACTGCGCGATGTAGGCCTCCCGGCTGCGGGTGATGGATTCCCCGCTGTCGGCCAGTTCGTGCTCCCAGACGTCGAGTTCCGAGGGGCGGCCACCCGACTTGAGCAAGGCATTGCGCTGCTTTAGGGCCCGGGCGTAGCGCCGCCACACGCGAAGGAAGTCCGGTTCCACGTGGAACAGGCCCCAGTCGAGCAGCCGGCGGCGGTTCTCGGCCGGCCCCGTCACTAAGGCATGGCTGCCGGGTTCAAAGGTGACGACGGCAAGCGCAGCGCAGAGCTCGCCAAGATGGGCCACATTGGCGCCGTCCAGCCGACCTTCCCAATCCTGGCCGGTGTGGCGCAGGCCCGCGCGACGCTCCCGCCCACCGGCCTCCTGCCAGCCGACGAACAGCTCCACGGCCTGATCGCCCTGCCGGATGAGCCCGTCCCGCACGCGCCCCCGGAAACTGCGCCCGTAGGCCATCAGGTGCAGGGCTTCGAGCACGGAGGTTTTGCCCGCGCCGTTGTCGCCCGTCAGCAGATTAAGGGCGGGGCCCGGCGCCAAAGCGAGACGGTCGAATCGCCGGAGCCCCGCGACTTCGAGCCGGGTTACGTGCATACGGCCGCCCCAAAGCAGAACGCCCGGGCGGGGCCGGGCGTTCGGATCGTCCGTTCCACGTGGAACACGTCGATCACAGGCGGAGCGGCATTACCACGTGGCGGCACTTTTCGCTGCTGGCCTCGCGGACGAGGGCCGAAGAGTTGGCGTCGCGCAGCTGCAGGACGATGTACTCGTCGCGCAGGGCGGACAGGGCGTCGAGCAGGTAGTTCACGTTGAAGCCGATCGCCAGGCCATCGACCCGGGTTTCGGCTTCGATCTCTTCCTGCGCCTCTTCCTGCTCCGGGTTGTGCGCGTTGATGCGCAGCTGGCCCGGCGAGACTTCGATGCGGACGCCGCGGTACTTCTCGTTCGAGAGGATCGCCGCGCGCTGAAGCGCCGCACGCAGCACCTCGCGATCGACCTTGACCTCGCGATCCGCACCGATCGGGATCACGGCTTCGTAATCCGGGAAGCGGCCGTCGATCAGCTTGCTGGTGAAGGTGACATCGTCGCGCTTGACGCGGATGTGGCTGCGGCCGACTTCGAGCTCCAGCTCGCGATCGCCGCCTTCCAGCAGGCGCTGCAGCTCGGTCACGCCCTTGCGCGGCACGATGATCTGGCGCTTCGACTGCGCGCCGCCATCGAGCGGCGACTCGCACAGCGCCAGGCGATGGCCATCGGTGGCCACGCAGCGCAGCGCCTTGTCGCGCAGGTCGAAGAGCAGGCCATTGAGGTAGTAGCGCACGTCCTGTTGGGCCATCGCGAACGCCGTGCGTTCGATCAGTTCCTTCAGGCCCGCCTCCGGCACGCGCACGCGTTCGGTGGCTTCGACCTCGTCGACCGACGGGAAGTCGTTCGCCGGCAGGCTGGCCAGCGTGAAACGACTGCGACCGGCCTGGACCGTGATCTTGTCGCCCGACTGCGACACCGTGACCTTGCTGCCGTCCGGCAACGCACGAACGATTTCGAACAGCTTGCGCGCCGGGATCGTCGTCTCCCCGTCCTGCGCGTCATCGACCGCTTGCCGGGCCACCATCTCGACTTCGAGATCCGTGCCCGTCAGCGAGAGCTGACCCTGGCGTACCTGCACCAGCAGGTTGGCCAGGACCGGAAGGGTCTGTCGGCGTTCGACGACATTGACGACTTGCGCCAACGGCTTCAGGAAGACTTCGCGTTGCAGGCTGAAACGCATGCGGTCTGGTTCCCCGGGTCCAAGCTCTGAAAGGATGGATAAATCAAAAGAATGGTGGTGCTTGGTGTCGCGAAAATCTGGGTGGAACTACCGCAACTGCTTGATCTTGAAGCGTTTATCGACGTGAGCAAGGCGTGTATATCCTGGCTCCCACGGTCGGGAAAAGTTGTGGATAACGTTCGGGGCCCCTGGGGCGCACCTGCCTTATCCACAGCTTTCCCCGCACTCATTCACTGAGTTTGCGGATGAGCTTGTCCCAGTCCTCCCGCAACTTGCCGTCGGTCTCCATCAGCCCCTTGATCTGGCGACAGCCATGCAGGACGGTCGTGTGGTCGCGACCGGCGAATGCATCGCCGATCTCGGGCAGGCTGTGTTCGGTGAGCTCCTTGGCCAGCGCCATGGCAACCTGGCGCGGGCGAGCCAGCGAACGCGTCCGCCTTTTCGACAGCAAATCCTTGACCTGCAGGCCGTAGTAGTCTGCCACGGTCTTCTGGATGTTGGGGATGCCGATCGCTTGCTGCTGCGCGCGCAACAGGTCGCGCAGCGTCTCCTGCGCGAACTCCGCGGTGATCGCGCGTCCGGTGAAGTTGGCGCGCGCCGAAAGCGTGTTGAGCGCACCTTCCAGGTCGCGCACGTTCGAGCGCATCTTCTTCGCGATCAGGAACGCCACGTCCTCCGGCAGGCTCGCCCCGCGCTCGCGCGCCTTCGAGAGCACGATCTGCGCGCGCGTCTCGAAATCCGGCGGTTCGATCGCGACCGACAAGCCCCAGGCCAGGCGCGATTTCAACCGCGGCTCCAGGCCCTCCACTTCGCGCGGATAGCGATCGCAGGTCAGGATGATCTGCTGCTTGCCGTCGAACAGCGCATTGAAGGTGTGGAAGAACTCTTCCTGCGTGCGGTCCTTGCCGGCGAAGAACTGGATGTCGTCGATCAGCAGCGCGTCCACTTGCTGGAATTGCCGCTTGAACGCATCCATGGTCTTGTCCTGCAGCGCTTTCATCATCGCGCTGAAGAACTGTTCGCTGCGCAGGTACATCACGCGGAAATTCGGGTTGTTCGCGCGCATGGCGTTACCGGCCGCGAACATCAGGTGCGTCTTGCCCAAGCCGGTGCCGCCGTAGAGCAGCAGCGGATTGTGCGAGCGGTCGCCGGGCTTCAGCGCCGCCTGCCATGCAGCCGCGCGACCCAACTGGTTGCTGCGTCCTTCGACGAAGTTGTCGAACGTGTAATGCGTGTCCAGGTTGCCCTGGAAGGATTCACCCATTGGCGGCCGTGCGGGCGTGGGCGCTGGCGTCGGTGCCGCGGCCGGTTCGCGCCGCAGCGCGCCGATCTCCAGGCTGACTTCCGACGCGCCTGTGAAATGCACGAGCAATTCGCGGATGCGGGGGAGATAGCGCTCTCGCACCTCTTCCATCACGAATGCGTTGGGTGCGTACAACACGATGCCGTCGTCGCGCAGGCGAGCCTGCAGGGGCTTGAGCCAGGTGTGGACGTCCTCGGCCGGCAATTCGGCTTCAAGGCGTTCGAGGCAACGCGGCCAGGCTTCCATGGAGCAGCAGATCTCGTCGACAGTCCATCGGCGCGACGGGAGCCGCGCTGTGGATAAGTAGGGGCGAGGCAGACTACCACCGATCCTTTCACACGTATCGCGGGTTGACCGACTCGCCAAGCCCCCCTAAACTCCCGCGTCTTTTCCGCCGCACAACCGCAGCGAGCAGCACCATGGCCACCAAGCGCACCTACCAGCCCAGCAACTTGAAGCGCAAGCGCGACCACGGTTTCCGTGCCCGCATGAAGACCGCCGACGGCCGCAAGGTCCTCGCACGTCGTCGTGCCAAGGGCCGCCGTCGTCTGACTGTCTGACCCGACGGCCCGTAGTGGCCGACGAGACACGCCCCGTGGACGCCGGCCTGCCGCGCAGCGCACGCGTCCGCACCCGGGCCGACTACGACCGCGTCTTCGGCGACGGTCGACGCAACGCAGATCCCCTCCTGAGCCTGCACTGGCTGCGCAGCGACGCACCTGCGCGCCTGGGCCTTGCCGTTTCGCGCAAGGTCGATCCGCATGCCGTCGGCCGCAATCGCATCAAGCGCATCCTGCGAGCCGAGTTCCGCCAGCTCCGCATGACGCTGCCCGCGGGCGACTACGTCCTGGTGGCCCGCCCCGCTGCCCGCACTTGTGATGCCGCCGCCCTGCGCGCGGCGTTTTCGTCATTGTTGCGACGCGCCGGCGCGTTGCCGCCCGCACAGGCCGGCGGCACAATGCCCGCCGCTTGTCCGCCGGGCGCTTTGCCCCCATCCCCTTGAACTTTCGCGCGCTGCGTTTTTCGAAACGCCGCGCCGCAACGACTCTCGCCCGAGCCCCCCGAATGAACCAGACCCGCGTTTTCCTCCTTTTTGCCTGGCTCATGGTGGCCACGCTCCTCTACATGGAGTGGAACAAGGAGAAGGACGCCGCGAACGCGCCCGCGCCGGTCGCGGCCGCGGCCGCGACCACCGGTAACGCGATCCCCGGCAACGCCGCCATTCCGACGGCACCTGCGAATGCACCTGCCAACGCCATGGTGCCCGCCGCACCGGCGACGTCGGCGACTTCCAACGCCGCACGCACGGGCGAACTCGTCACCGTCACCAGCGACGTCCTGCGCCTCACGCTCGACGGCGGCAGCGTGCGCAGCGCCGAGCTGCTGCGCTACCCGGTGGATGCGAAGTCCGGCGAGGCCGGCAACATCAAGCTCTTCGATCCCTCGCCCGCGCATTACTTCGAAGCGCAAAGCGGTTGGGTCAGCAACAACGGTCCCGCGCCGAACCACACCTCGGGCTTCATGCCGGAAGGCAACGCGCGCGATTTCACGATGGCGCAGGGCGCGCCGTCGGTCAGCGTGCCTTTCACGTGGACCGGCCCGAACGGCGTGACGATCCGTCGCACGTTCACGCTCGCGCGCGGCAGCTACGCGCTGGAAGTGCGCGATGAAGTGATCAACAACGGCACGGCGCCCTGGCAGGGCTACGTGTATCGCCAGCTGATCCGCAATCCGCCTCCGCAGAAGTCGGGCTACACGAATCCCGAAGCACTCGCCTTCCACGGCGCCGCCTGGTACAGCCCGCAGGACCAGTACGAGCGTCGCAAGTACGCCGACTTCGTCGGTGATGGTCCGCTCGAAAAGGACGTCACCGGCGGCTGGATCGCGCTGCTGCAGCACTACTTCTTCACCGCGTGGATCCCGAACGAGAAGGACACCTCGAAGTTCTCGCTCACCACGTCGCCGGAAAACGGCGTCAACAATTTCGTCGTGCGCTCCTTCGGCCCCGGTGTCGACGTTGCGCCCGGCCAACGCGCCGAAACCTCCGCGCGCCTGTGGGTGGGTCCGAAGCTCCAGAGCGCGATCGACACGCAGCATGTCCCCGGCCTGACGCGCGCGGTCGACTTCAGCCGTTTCACCACCATGGCCACGCTCGCCGGCTGGCTGTTCTGGGTGCTGACGAAGATCCATGCGGTCGTCGGCAACTGGGGCTGGTCGATCATCGGCCTGGTGTTGCTGATCCGCCTGCTGCTCTATCCCATCGCCGCCAAGCAGTTCCAGTCGATGGCGAAGATGCGCAAGCTTGCGCCGCGCATGCAGCAGCTGAAGGAACGCTACGGCGACGATCGCCAGAAGCTGCAGCTCGCCACGATGGAGCTGTACAAGAAGGAAAAGGTGAATCCCGCCGCGGGCTGCCTGCCGATCTTCGTGCAGATGCCGATCTTCCTCGCGCTCTACTGGATGCTGTCCGAATCGGTCGAACTGCGCCACGCGCCGTGGATCGGCTGGATCACCAATCTCTCCGCGCCGGATCCGTTCTTCATCCTGCCGGTCCTCAACGTCGCCATCATGTGGACCACGCAGCGCCTGACGCCGATGACGGGAATGGATCCCACGCAGCAGAAGATGATGCAGCTGATGCCGCTCGTGGTCGGCGTGACGATGCTCTTCTTCCCCGCGGGCCTGGTGCTGTACTGGGTCACCAACGGCGCGCTCGGCCTGTTGCAGCAGTGGTCCATGCTGCGCCGCTACGAGCACCTGACGAAGTAGTGGCCGACGCCGACGCCGACACCATCGTCGCCATCGCCACCGCGCCCGGTGCCGGTGGCGTCGGGGTGGTGCGGTTGTCGGGTCCGCGCAGCCGCGCGATCGCCGAAGCGCTCTGCGATTGCGCACTCGTGCCGCGGCACGCGCATTACGTGCGCATGCGCGCCAACGACGAAACCCTCGACGATGGCATCGCGCTCTACTTCGCCGCGCCGGCGAGCTTCACCGGCGAGCACGTGGTGGAACTGCAGGCGCACGGCAGTCCCGTCGTGCTGCAACGCATCGTCTTCGAATGCATCGCACGCGGTGCGCGCCAGGCGCGGCCCGGCGAGTTCAGCGAACGCGCGTACCTCAACGGCAAGCTCGATCTCGCGCAAGCCGAGGCCGTCGCGGACCTGATCGCCGCCGGCGACGCGCGCGCGGCCCGCGCCGCGCGTCGCGCCCTCGATGGTGTGTTCTCCGAACGCGTCGAAGAGATTGCCACCGAACTGCTGCACCTGCGGATCCATGTCGAAGCGGCGATCGACTTCGCCGACGAACCCATCGACACGCTCGGCGGCGCGCAATTGCGCGAAGGCTTGGCGCACGCGACCACCGCGCTCACGCGCCTCATCGCCGACGCCGAACGTGGCCGCAAGCTGCGCGATGGCCTGCACGCCGTCATCGTCGGTCCGCCCAACGCGGGCAAGAGTTCGCTGCTCAACGCTCTCGCCGGAAGCGAACGCGCGATCGTCACCGACATCGCCGGCACCACGCGCGACCTGCTCCACGAGACGGTGCGCCTGGATGGCGCCGAACTCACGCTCGTCGACACCGCAGGCCTGCGCGAAGGCGGCGATGCGATCGAACAGGAAGGCATGCGTCGCGCACGCAACGAACTGCGCCGCGCGGACCTGGCGATCGTCGTGCTCGATGCGCGCGACCCGGACACAGGCCGCGCCGCCGTCGCCGACGCAATCGCCGACGTGCCGCAGCGTTTGTGGATCCACAACAAGACCGACCTGCTTGCCTCGCCCCCGCAAGCGCCGGCCGGCACCGATCCCGTCTTCGTCTCCGCGCACACCGGCGCCGGCCTCGACACCCTGCACGCCCGCCTGCGCACCCTGTCCGGCGCGGAAGCCGCCGACGCGGTTGAAGGCACCTTCACCGCACGCGCCCGTCACGTCGATGCCCTGGTCCGCGCCGCCGCGCACGTCGACGCCGCTTCGCGCGAACTCGCCCACGATGCCCTCGAGCTGGCCGCCGAATCCCTGCGCGCCGGCCACGACGCCCTGGGCGAGATCACCGGGCGCGTCACCGCCGACGCCCTCCTCGGCCATATCTTCGGCAGCTTCTGCATCGGCAAGTGAGTAAGCTCGGGGCGGGCACTTGGGAGCACCGGGATGGCCACGACCCGCAAGCCGGCGAAGCAGGCTCCGACGCGCAAGCCCGCGGCGAAGAAGCGCGTCGCGAAACAGGCAGCGCCGCCCCTGCCTTCGAGCCGCCACGCCGTGCGCGCCTCGCTGCGCAACGTCGACCTGACCAAGGCCACCACCGCGCTCACCCTGGTGCTGCGCGACGAGGGCGAAAAGATGGGCGAGCTCGTCGTGGGCCGCGGATCGTTCTTCTGGAAGGCGCGCAACGGGAAGAAGCGCAAGCGCATCACCTGGGCCGATTTCGCCGCCCTGATGGACCGCCATCCCGGCTGACGCCCCCGCGGTCCTGATTCAACGGGCCGCTTCAAACGAGGAATCCGCTTTTTTCCGGCCGGGGGAGTTGACAAACCCCCGCCGCTGGCGCGTCCATACGCGCACGTGCCCGATGATGGCGCACAGACAGGGGAGTGGTTCCGTTATGCACGCAAATACAACGACGCACGCGCGACCGCGCGTGACGCGCAAGCATCTGTACGTCCTGGCCGCGCTGGGGATGGCGCTGGCCGCATGCAACAAAGAACCGGCGCCGAACGCCGCCGGAACCGCCGCCGCCGCGACGGCCGCCGCCGCGGTTGCGCCGCCGCCGCCGGCGGTCTCCGAAGCGGTCCAGGCCATGAGCGCCGACCAGCTGCGCGAAGCCGCCAGCACCGCGCTGCGCGAGCAGCGCCTGTACGCGCCGGCCGGCAACAACGCGATGGAGTACTACCTCGCCCTGCGCGACAAGGCGCCGAGCGATCCGGCGGTGGCCAGCGCGCTGACCGACCTGATGCCCTACGCCCTGATCGCCACCGAGCAGAGCATCCAGCGCGAGGACTTCGTCGAAGCGCAGCGCCTGTACGCGCTCATGGAGAAGACCGACTACGAGGCCCCGGCCCTGCCGCGCCTGAAGAAGACGATCGCCGACGCGCAGACGGCCCTGGCCGCCCGCACCGAGCAGGACAAGCTGAAGACCGAGCAGGACGCCAAGACGAAGGCCGACCTCGAGAAGACGCGCCTCGCCCAGCAGGCCGCCGCGCAGCAGCAGGCCGCGCAGCAGCTCGCCGCGCAGCAGGCCCAGCAGGAAGCCGACCGCAAGGCCGCTGCCGACAAGGAAGCTGCCGCGCAGAAGGAAGCCGCCGCGAAGACCGCAGCGCCTGCCTCGCAGCCGGCGACCGCCGCCGCCGCGCCGACCCGCACCGCTTCGGCTTCGCCCAGTGGCCTGAAGCCCGTCTCGACGCCTGCGCCGAAGTATCCGCCCGAAGCGGCGCGTCGCCAGCAGAGCGGCGAAGTGCAGGTGGAGATCACCGTCGGCACCGACGGCTCGGTCACCAGCGCGCGCGTCGTCGACGCCACCCCGCCGCGCATCTTCGACCGCGAAGCGCTCGCGGCCGTGAAGCGCTGGAAGTTCGAACCGCTCGACGCGCCGGTGACGACGCGTCGCACGATCAACTTCCGCCCCGGCGGTTGATCGCGACACGCAATCCGCGCAACAAAAAAGCCCGGCGAAAGCCGGGCTTTTTCTTTGCATCGAACGTCCTCGACTCAGGCCGAGATCGCCAGGCGTTCCTGGTGGTAACGGCGCGTCGCCGCGAACCACAACACCAGCGCAAGGCCAAAGCCCGCGGCCAGGTACACGCCCCACTGCATCATCGCGATGTCCTCGCCGCGCACCACCTTGAGCAACATCTGGTTCTGCGCGAGGAAGGGCACGGCGAACATCCACAACTGGTTCTTCACCGGGCTCACCATCAGCGCGATCGTCGGGATCATCGGCATGAGCATCAGCACGCTCATGTAGCTCTGCGCCTCTTTCACCGACTTCGCACCCGCCGCGATGAACGTCAGCAGCGACGTGCCGATGAACAACATCGGCAGCAGGATCATCAGCATCTTCGCCACCGCAGGCACGCTCACGTCCATCTGGCGCCCGATGCCAGGCGAGAACGCGGCGCCGACCTTGAACGCCATCAGCGTGAGCAGCAAGGACGTGAACCCGACCAGGCACGCCGCCGCGATCTTGCCCGTCACCACCGCGCCGCGTTGCGCCGGCGTGGCAAGCAGCGGTTCGAGCGACTGGCGTTCGCGCTCGCCCGCGGTCGTGTCGATGATCAGGTACGCGCCACCGATGAACGCACTGAGGATCAGCAGGTAAGGCAGGAACGCCATGACCATGCCGCGCCGCGCTTCCGGCGTCGACAGGTCCTTGTGCGACACCGCCAGTGGCGCCGCGACACCGGGATTCATGCCGCGCGCGAGCAAGCGCAACGCACCCACCTGCTGGCCGTAGCGCTGCAACGCATCTTCGATGCGCTTCACGGGAATATCCGAGTCCTGGCGCGTGCTGTCGTGCACGATCTCCACCAGCGCCGGCGCGCCTTCGTGCCAGTTCTTCGGGAAGTCGTCGCCGACGCGGATGTACACGTCTTCGATCTGGTTGCGGATCGCGGTGTCCAGGTCGCCCTGGAACGCCTTGCGATGGATGCCTTGCCCTGCGAGCCATGCGATCAGGTTCGGCGCACGCTCGGCACCGACCATCGGCACTTCGAGCGGCTTTTCGATCTGGCTCTTCGCGCGCGACTCGGCGAGCGACAGGATGCCGAGCATGATCGCCGGCGTGAGCAGCGGACCGAGCACCAGCGCGAGCAGCAAGGTGCGCCGGTCGCGCACGAACTCGCGCAACTCCTTCTGCATGATCGTCTTGATCGATTTCATGGATTTCATGCGTGCAGCCCCTCGTCCGAGCCGATGAGACGCACGAAGGCATCCTCGAGGTTCGACTCCCCCGTCTGTTGGCGAAGTTGGTCCGCCGTGCCCTGCGCGACCACGCGACCGTGCGCGATCACCACGATGCGATCACACAGCGCGGCGACCTCCTGCATGATGTGGCTGGAGAAGATCACGCAACGACCCTCCCCGCGCAGCTGGCGCAGGAAGTCGCGCAAGCCGCGCGTGGTCATCACGTCCAGGCCGTTCGTGGGTTCGTCGAGGATCACGTTGCGCGGATCGTGCACGAGTGCGCGCGCGATCGCGGTCTTGGTGCGTTGGCCCTGCGAGAAGCCTTCGGTCTGCCGATCCAGGAAGTCGTCCATCTGCAACGCGGTCGACAATGCACGCGTGCGCGCTTCGATCGTTGCCGCATCCAGCCCGTGCAGCTCGCCGAAGTAACGGATGTTCTCGCGCGCGGTGAGGCGCTTGTACACGCCGCGCGCATCGGGCAGCACGCCCAACGCACGCCGCGCCGCTTCCGCATCGGCCGCGACGTCCTCGCCATCGACCAGAACGCGCCCGCTTTCCGGCTGCATCAGTGTGTAGAGCATGCGCAGCGTCGTGGTCTTGCCTGCGCCGTTGGGGCCGAGCAAACCGGTGATTTCGCCGTCGCGCGCTTCGAAGCCGACATCGTCGACTGCGACGACCGGCGCGCTCTTGCCCTTGCCCGGGAAAGTCTTGCGTAGATGTTCCGCGACGATCATTACGGCTCCCATCCATTGAACGTGGTGAACGGCGGCGTGTAGGCGAGGCTGTCGAGGCATTTCGCGTCGAGGCCCTTCGCATCCGTCGTGTCGAGGAAATGCGCGAACAACTTCGGCATGCAACCCACGCCGATGACGTTGTGGCCCTGGCCGCGCAGCACGAGCACGCGGCCGTTGGGCAGCGACTTGGCCACTTGTTCGGCGTAGGCCGGCGGCGTCACCGGATCCAGTTCACCGGCCAGGAGCAACGCGGGCACCTGCGTCGCCAGCGGCGCGTGGAAATCGCGCGGCACTTCGCCCTTCGGCCACACCGCGCACTGCGCCTGCAGGAGGTCGACCAGCGAATTGCCGAGGATGGACGAGGACATGGCCGCATCCACGCGCAAGCCCGCGGCATCCTCGCTGCACACCACCGACAACTGCATGCCGGCCATCATGTTGTCGGCGAGGCTGCCGCTCAGCATCTTCGACAGCGACATCAACTGCTCGTAGCGGCCTTCGCTCGCCTCGTGCAGCAGCAGCGGCAGGATCGACGAGGCGAGCGGCGCATACGCATACATGCGCGTCAGTCCCGCGACGTGCGCCGGACGCAGGTGCTCTTCGTGCATTTCGCCCGTGCTCGCATCGCGGAAGCGCACCAGCGGCGAGTCGTCGCGCAGCTTCGCCATCAGCGTGTCCAGGCGTTCGCGCGGGTTGCCGAGGGTTTTCGTGCAGCCCGGCGTCTTCGCGCAGCGCCCGAACTGCAGGTCGAGGGCGCTTTCAAGATTCCGCGCGAAATCGTTGCCGAGGAAGATGGCATTCGGCGCAACCGAATCGAGCACGATCGTGCGCGTGTGCTGCGGGAAGCGCATCGCGTACTGCTGCGCCACGCGGGTGCCGTAGGACACGCCCATCAGGTTGATCTTGTCGGCACCGATCGCCGTGCGCACCGCATCGAGGTCGCGGATCGCATCGGTGGTGGTGTAGAAGCGCAGGTCGGCCTTCTTCGAGAGCTGGTCGCGGCACTTGATCGTCGCCGCGCGCATCGCGTCAGGCGATTCCTCGGCGCCGTCGTCAGCCTTCGCCGCACCGGTGTCGTCGTCGAACTTGCACTGCAACGGATTCGACTGGCCCGTGCCGCGCTGGTCGACGAGCACGATGTCGCGGTGCTTGCGCAGGTCGCCGAAGGCCGGCATGAACGGCGCGAAGCTGTCCGTCGAAGATTGGCCCGGACCCCCGGCGATCATGAAGACCGGATCCGGCAAGTGGTCGCCGCTGTCGTCGGACGGCAGCCAAGCGATGTTGAGTGCGATGTGGCGTCCGTTCGGCAGCGCCGGGTTCTCCGCCACCGACAAGCTTCCGCACTGCGCTTCCACGCTCGCCCCGACGGGCGGCGTCAGCGTGCACGGACGGAAGGCGATGCGGCCAAGCTTGCGTTCGGGGGCAGGTTCGGCGGCAACGGGCTTTTGCGGCCCCGTGCTTTTCCGGGGCGCCTGGTGCTGCCAGGCGCGGTACCCCAGCACGCCGGCGATGATCGCCAGGGCCAGGATGAAACGAGACTTGCGGGACATCGGCGCGCTTCCCTCCATCGTTGGACATCCAGCATGACAGGACGCCCCGGGGGAAGGAATGTGACTACTTGCTGCTGATGTACTTCTCGCGGCGGATCTGCGGCACCGGCAGGCCGGCGCCCTTCAGCGACTCGAAGCAGGCATCGACCATGTTGGGGTTGCCGCACAGATAGGCGATGTCGCTGGCCGCGTCCGGTGCGAACGCCTCGAGGAACTGCTGCACGTAGCCGTGCCGCACGTCGGCATGCGCGTGCGGCGAATCGGGGGCGGGCAGCTCGCGCGAGAAACACGGCACGAAACGGAAGTGGTCCGGGTGCTTGTTCGCGAAGGCGCGGAACTCCTCGCCATACAACAGCTCCACCGGCGTGCGCGCGCCGAACAGCAACACCACCTGCACGCCGCGCTCGGCGATCAGGCGCTCGATCTCCGGAAGCATCGCGCGATAGGGCGTCACGCCCGTGCCGGTGCCGATGAGCAGGTAGCGCTTGTTCGCATCCGCCGGCATCAGGCAGAAGCGACCGTAGGGGCCGCTCGCATCGACCAGCCCGCTCTCGGGCAGGCCTTCGAACAGGGCCGTCGCCGCACCGCCCGCCACGTAGCTCACCGCGATCTCCACGGCCTCGCCCGGACCCATCGCGTGGTCGTGGATGGTGGCCAGGGAGTAGCTGCGCTTGGTCGCCGTGCCGTCCGCATAGTGGAAGTGCACCTGCAGGAACTGCCCGGGGATGAAATCCAGGGGCTGGCCGTCGTCGCGGACGAAGGTCAGGTGCGCGACGGTCGGCGCCAGCATGCGGCGCGCAACCAGCTTCAGCGGGAAATGGACGATGGCCAAGGCGTGGGATTCACTGTGCAACGGACCGTCGCGCCGGCGGGCGCACGGGGCCGCCTATACTACCGGCTTCGCCGCGAATCCTGCGGTCAAAAGGCCCCGGATGCCCGCCCCTGCGATGTCCCCCGACGCGAACTCGACGCCCAACGCACCTGCGCTGAGCGTGCGCGACCTGCGCAAGACCTACGACAACGGCGTCGAAGCGCTCAAGGGCGTGTCCCTCGATGTCCGACCCGGTGATTTCTTCGCCCTGCTCGGCCCCAACGGCGCCGGCAAGTCCACCCTCATCGGCATCGTCAGCTCGCTGGTGAACAAGAGCGCGGGCGAGGTCGAAGTGTTTGGCGTGGACATCGCGCGCAACCGCAGCGAAGCGATGCGCCTGGTCGGCCTGGTGCCGCAGGAAATCAACTTCAACCTGTTCGAGAAGCCGTTCGACATCCTGGTGAACTACGCCGGGTTCTACGGCATCCCGCGCGAGGTCGCGATGCAGCGCGCGGAAGTGGAACTCAAGCGCGCGCACCTGTGGGAGAAGGCGAACGTCATGTCGCGCACGCTCTCGGGCGGCATGAAGCGCCGCCTGATGATTTCGCGCGCGATGATGGTGCAGCCGCGCCTGCTGATCCTCGACGAACCCACCGCGGGCGTCGACATCGAGATCCGCCGCGGCATGTGGAAGACGCTGCGCGAGATCAACGCGGCCGGAACCACGATCATCCTCACCACGCATTACCTGGAAGAAGCCGAGAGCCTGTGCCGGCACCTGGCGATCATCGACAAGGGCACGATCGTGCAGCAGGGCCCGATGAAGAAGCTGCTCGCGCAGCTCGACGTCGAAGGCTTCCTGTTCGACATCGATGGCCAGCTGCCGCAGGTGTTGCCGGTGATCGAAGGCACGACGCTCGACGTCGTCGACGACCACACGCTCGACCTTGAAATGCCGCGCGCGATGGACCTCAACCGCGTATTCGCAGCGCTCGGCGAAGCCGGCATCCGCGTGCGCTCGATGCGCACCAAGTCCAATCGCCTGGAAGAACTGTTCGTGCGACTGACGTCGAAGGAAGGCAGCCAGTGAACACCGTCGTCGCCACGCCCGAGCAGGCCACGCCCGCGCGCCGCCACTGGATCGCGCTGACCACCATCGTCCGCCGCGAAGTCACCCGCATCCTGCGCATCTGGGCGCAGACGCTGGTGCCGCCGGCGATCACGATGACGCTGTACTTCCTGATCTTCGGCGGCCTGATCGGTTCGCGCGTGGGCACGATGGACGGCATCAGCTACATGGCCTTCATCGTCCCGGGCCTGGTGATGATGAGCGTCATCCAGAACAGCTACGGCAACATTTCTTCCTCCTTCTTCGGCGCGAAGTTCGGTCGCCACGTGGAGGAGCTGCTCGTCAGCCCGATGCCGAACGTGGTGATCCTGGGCGGCTACGTCGCCGGTGCCGTGCTGCGCGGGCTGATGGTCGGCGTGATCGTGCTCGCCATCGCCATGCTGTTCACGCCGGTGCGCATCCCGCATCCGTTCGTCACGCTCACCACCGTGCTGCTCGGCGCGACGATCTTCTCGCTCGCCGGTTTCGTCAACGCGGTGTATGCGAAGAAGTTCGACGACATCGCGATCGTGCCGACCTTCATCCTCACCCCGCTCACCTATCTCGGCGGCGTGTTCTATTCGGTGAAGCTGCTGCCGGGCTGGGCCGAAACGGCCACGCACCTCAACCCGATTTTCTACATGGTCAACGCCTTCCGCTACGGCCTGCTGGGCGTCTCGGACGTGCCGTTGTGGGTGGCGTATGCGCTGATGCTGGGTTTCGTCGCCGCGTTGTCGGCGATCGGGTTGTACCTGCTCAAGCGCGGGATCGGGCTGCGCAGCTGACGCAACTCAGGACGGCAGGCGGAAGAAGTCCGTCGCCGTCCGTGTCGTCGCCGCCGCGACGACCTCGACGGACTCGCCACGGTCGCGCGCCAGCTCTTCCACGATGTGCGCCAGGTACATCGGCTCGTTGCGCCGATGCGAGGGCTGCGGCCGCACGGTGCGCGGCAACAGGTAGGGCGCATCGGTTTCGATCATCAGGCGGTTCGCGGGAATGTGCTTCACCAACTCGCGCAGGTGCAGGCCGCGGCGTTCGTCGCACAGCCAGCCCGTGATGCCGACGTGCCAGTCCTGGTCGAGGTAATCGAACAACTCCTCGCGCGTGCCGGTGAAGCAATGCACCACCACGGGCGCGAGCTTGCCGTCGAACTGCTTCATGATCGCCATGAAGTCCGCATGCGCGTCGCGCTGGTGCAGGAACAACGGCTTGCCGGTGTCGGCCGCGATCTGCAACTGCATTTCGAAGGCGCGCCGCTGCGCAGGACGCGGCGAGAAATCGCGGAAGTAATCGAGCCCGCATTCGCCCACCGCGACGACCTCCGGCAGCGCCTGCAACGCACGCATCTCCGAATCGCATTCGGCGGTGTACTCGGTCGCATGGTGCGGATGCACGCCCGCGGTGGCGAACAGTTCGCCCGGATGCGCGCGCGCGAGGTCCGCGGCCATCGGCGAATGCGCGCGACTGGCCCCGGTGACGATCATGCGCGCCACCCCGGCCTCGCGGGCGCGCTGCATGACCGCATCGCGGTCGTGGTCGAAGCTGTCGTGGGTGAGGTTGGCGCCGATGTCGATGAGTTGCATGGGCGCAGTTTAGCGCTGCGCACCGTATCCTTCCGCGCGTGAGCGCCCCCGACTTCCCCATCGCCCCGCTTCTGCCGGAGATCCGCGCGAGCCTGCAGGCGCACCCGCGCCTGGTGCTTGAAGCGCCGCCCGGCGCGGGCAAGACGACGCAGGCGCCCTTGGCGTTGCTCGATGTGCCGTGGCTCGCGGGCAGGAAGATCGTGATGCTGGAGCCGCGCCGCGTGGCGGCGCGTGCCGCCGCGGGCTTCATGGCGAAGCAGTTGGGCGAAGCGCCCGGCGAGACCGTGGGCTATCGCATCCGCTTCGAGAGCAAGGTGTCCTCGCGCACGCGCGTCGAAGTCGTCACCGAAGGCATCCTCACGCGCATGCTGCAGGACGACCCGATGCTCGAAGGTGTCGGCGCGTTGTTGTTCGACGAATTCCACGAACGCCACCTCGCCGGCGACCTCGGACTGGCGCTTGCGCTCGACGTGCAGGCGGGACTGCGCGAAGACCTGCGCATCGTCGTGATGTCGGCGACGCTCGACGGCGAACGCCTCGCGCAGTTCCTCGATGCGCCGCGCCTGTCGAGCGCAGGGCGCAGCTATCCGGTCGACATTGCGTATTTCCCCGCGCGCCGTGACGAAGCCCTCGTGCCGCAAACGCGACGCGCGATCGAACACGCGGTCGCAGCGCATACCGGCGATGTCCTGGTCTTCCTGCCTGGCCAGCGCGAGATCGCGCAGGTGGACGCAGCGCTCGCCAACAGCGACGCCCTGCGCGACATCGACGTGCTCGCGTTGCACGGCGAACTCCCCGTCGAACAACAATCGCGCGTGCTGCAGCCTGCGCCGGACCATCGGCGCCGCATCGTGCTCGCCACCAACGTCGCCGAATCGAGCGTGACATTGCCCGGCGTGCGCGTCGTCGTCGACAGCGGGCTCGCGCGCGAGCCGCGCTACGACCCCAACTCCGGCTTCTCGCGCCTGGATATCGTCTCCATCGCACAAGCTTCGGCCGACCAGCGCGCTGGCCGTGCAGGGCGCGTGGCGGAAGGCTGGGCGTATCGCCTGTGGCCGCAGTCGCAACGCCTCGAACCGCAGCGGCGCCCGGAAATCGCGCAGGTCGAGCTGGCCGCACTCGCGCTCGAACTCGCGGCCTGGGGCAGCGCCGACCTGCGCTTCGTCGACGCACCACCGACCGGCGCATTCGCCGCCGCGCGCGACCTGTTGCGTCGCCTCGATGCATTGAGCGGCGATGCCATCACCCCGCTCGGTCGTCGCATGCTCGCGCTCGGCACGCATCCGCGCCTGGCCGCGATGCTGCTCGCGCCGCGCGACGCCACCGAACGCGCCCTCGCCTGCGATCTCGCCGCGCTGATCGAAGCGCGCGATCCCTTGCGTTCGCGCAGCGATGCGCTTGCAGAACGTTGGCGCGCACTGGCGGCGTTCCGTTCGGGCCACGACCCGGGCGGCAGCCGCGCTGCATTCGCAGCCCTCGATACGGGCGCAAAGCAATGGCGTCGCCGCCTGCACGTCGACGCAGCCCCGCCCCGTGCGATCGATGCACACCGCATCGGCGATCTGCTGGCACACGCTTTCCCCGATCGCATTGCGCGCCAGCACGCCACGCAACCGCGCCGCTACCAACTCGCCAATGGCCGCATGGCCACCTTGTTCGATGACAGCGCGCTGTTCGGCGAGCCCTGGCTCGTTGCAAGCGAGCTGCGCTTCGACGCGAAGGACGCGTTGCTGCTGCGCGGCGCACCGGTGGACGAAGCCGCGCTGCGTCGCGACTTCCCGCAACACTTCGTCGAGGAAGACACGGTGCGCTGGGACGCCGCGCGTCGTGCGCTGGTCGCGCAACGCGAGCGCCGCTTCGACGGCATCGTGCTCGAATCCAAGCCCGCCGGCCGCGTCGACCCCGCACTGGCGTCGCGCGCCCTGACCGACGCCGTGCGCGAACTCGGCCTCGAATCCTTGCCGTGGAGCGAGTCGCTGACGCAATGGCGCGCACGCGTGCGCAGCCTGCGCGAATGGGCGCCGGAAGAACCCTGGCCCGACCTCTCCGATGCCGCATTGCTCGACACACTCGATGCCTGGCTACGCTCCGCCTTCGAAGGCAAGACGCGCCTGGATGCACTCGACGAAGGCGAGCTGTCGAACGCACTGCACCAGACCGTCGACTGGAACCTGCGTAGCCGCATCGACGCCCTCGCCCCCGTGCGCATCGTCGTGCCTTCGGGCATGGAGCGCCGCATCGACTACAACGCCGACGACATCGAAGGCGTGCGCCCGCCGGTGCTCGCGGTGAAGCTGCAGGAACTGTTCGGCCTGGCCGACACGCCGCGCATCGTCGAAGGCCGCGTTCCGCTGACACTGCACTTGCTCTCCCCCGGCGGCCGCCCGCTGCAGGTCACGCAGGACCTCAAGGGATTCTGGGAACGCACGTATCCCGAGGTGCGCAAGGAAATGAAGGGCCGCTACCCGCGCCACCCCTGGCCCGACGATCCGTGGTCGGCCACCGCGACGCATCGCGCCAAACCGCGCGGGACCTGAGGCGATCACATACGCTCAACGCGACTTTCCCGACACTGCCGAGCCAACGACCCATGCCACGCCGCAGGAGCCGCCCGATGGAAACCAAGCTCATCGCTTTGCCCGAACGCGCCATCGAATTGGTCGGGAAATGGGGCGGCCAGGCCATGGACCTCATGCCCAGCGCCGACAAGTTGCTCGACACCGGCGCGAAGCTCGGTGCGCTCAAGGGCGGATCGAAAGTGGCGATGAAGTTCGCGAAGCGCTATCCGCTCGTGATCGCCGCGACGGCGGTCGGTGCCGGCGCACTCTGGTACCTCGCGCGCAAGAAAGCGAAGGAAGCGCAGAACGGCAACGGTCGCGATGCGATCGAAGGCAGTGCACGTCGCATCGACGCCAAGCGTCCGGCGCGCAAACGGGCGAGCACCGCGCGCAAGACCACGCGCGCGCGCACGACACAGGCAACGCAGGCGCCGCCGGAAGCCTGACTCAGTTCGCCGTGGCGGGCACCGCGAGCGCGGGCAGTTCGATGATGAACACCGCGCCGCCGCCCTCGCGATCCTCGTACCAGAGATCGCCGCCGGCGCCCACGATGATCTGGCGCGCGAGCGACAAGCCCAGGCCGCTCGACAGCCCATCCTCCATGCCGCTCAGCCGCATGAAGGGCTTGAACAGATCGCGGCGCTTCTCCGCCGGCACGCCGGCGCCGCGATCGAGCACGCACAACTGCCAGTAGCCCGCATTCCCCTGGCGCACTTCCAGCGTGAGCTCACCGCCGTCGGCGGCGTACTTCATCGCATTGGTGATGAGGTTTTCCGCCACCTGCCGCAGCACGCGGCGATCGATGGCGACCGTGTTGCTCGACGCGGGCAGCTTCGCCTGCAGGTGCATGCCGCGGCTCTCCAGCTGCAGCTCGTAACGCTGCGACAGCCATTCGATCGTCTCCCGCAGGCCCGCCGGATGCGATTGCACCTCGCCGCCCTGCGCCTGGGCGATGCGTTCCTGCCCTTCGAGATAGCGGCGGATGTACCCGATCGCATCGTGCGCACTGTCATGGATCATCTGCAGGTAGCGCGGGATGCGTTCGGGCCGGCAGCCGGCCTGCATGAGGATGTCGCTGGCGAACAACACGCTGCTCAAGGGATTCTTGAGGTCGTGCGCGACCAGGTTCACCAGCTCCTGGCGTTCGCGCGCCACGCGTTCGAGCCGGTCGCGCGCCTGCTTCAGCGCGATGTGCGCGCCGACGCGCGCGAGCAGCTCTTCGGGGATGAAGGGCTTGGTGACGTAATCGACCGCGCCGCTGTCGAAGGCGCGCAGCAGCAGCTCGCGATCCTGCGCCGCGGTGAGGAAGATCACCGGCGTGTCCTGCAGCTGCGGATGGCGGCGGATCTGGCTCAGCAGTTCGAACCCGTCCATGCCGGGCATCAGCATGTCGAGCAGCACCAGGTCGGGAATGGTGGCGAGCGCTTGTTCGAGCGCTTCGGCCCCCGTCAGCGCGGAGGCGACTTCGAAACCGTTGCGCGCCAGCAGCGTGCTGACGACGCGCAGGTTGGCCGGCTGGTCGTCGACCACCAGGATGCGGCCAGCGGCTTGTGCCGAATCAGGCATGGATCTCCTTCGGTCCCGGTCCCGGTCGGCGAAATCCGTCTCGCCGTGAAACATGAATAGGCGGGAAAGTTATCAGAATCGTCTTGACGGCGCTCTCATAACGCCCCTCAGGACTGAACGGTTCATCCAATCTTGCGCCATGTGCCCGGCGCGAGCCCCTCGATCCGATGGGGGCCGACCGCCACCCGTACCAGTCTCAACGTGGGAAGCCCCACCGCAGCGGTCATCCGACGCACCTGGCGATTGCGTCCTTCCGTGATCGTCAGCGCGATCCATGCATCGGGCACGGTCTTGCGGAACCGCACCGGCGGATCGCGCGGCCACAACGCGGGCGGAGGCAGGAGCGTCGCCTCCGCCGGCAAGGTCGGTCCGTCGTTGAGCATCACGCCTGCGCGCAACCGGGCGAGCATGTCGTCGGTGGGCGAGCCTTCCACCTGCACCCAGTAGGTCTTGGGTTGCTTGTGCCGCGGATCGCTCAGGCGATGCGCGAGCGGCCCGTCGTCGGTCAACAACAACAGGCCTTCGGAATCCGCATCCAACCGCCCGGCGGCGTATACGCCGGGCGGCAGGCCGAACGTGGCCAGGGTCGGCCGCGGCGGCACGCTGCGATCGGTGAATTGCGACAGCACCCCGTAGGGTTTGTTGAACGCAATCAGCATCCGCGGTGCCGCCGGTCGCAGCGCTTACTTCGTCGGCTTCACGAAGCGCAGCGTCATGCGATCGCTTTCGCCGATCGCCTTGTACTTCGCATCGTCCTTGGCGTCGTGCTGGTTGGTGGGCGGCAGCGTCCACACACCGTTCGGATGGTCCTTGGTGTCCAGCGGGTTCGCGTTGACTTCGCTCTTCGCTTCCAGCTTGAAGCCCGCATCCTGCGCGTACTTGATCACCAGGTCTTCGGTGAGATAACCGGTCTTGATCTGCGTGGGCAGGTCGGTGCCCGGCTTGGCGCGATGGTCCTCGAAGCCCAGCGTGCCGCCCGGCTTGAGCACGTCGTAGAACGCCTTGAAATAGGCCTCCGCGTTGCCGTCCTCGACCCAGTTGTGCGCGTTGCGGAACGTCAGCACGACGTCGGCCGAACCCGCGGGGCCGAACGAGGGGTTCTTCGCATCGAAGATCCGCACTTCGCTCTTGCCGTATTCGGCGGCGTTGCCCGCGATCTTTTCGCGCAACTGCTTGTTGAGGTCGTAGCGATACTTCGGCTGGCCCGCGATGTTGTCGTCCCACACGGCGGCCACGTAATGCCCGTTGTCGCGCAGGTACGGCGACAGGATCTCGGTCCACCAGCCGCCGCCGGGCGTGATCTCGATGACGGTCTCGTCCGCGTTGACGCCGAAGAACGTGAGCATGTCCTTCGGATGGCGGTACTTGTCGCGCGCGACGTTGTTCGGCGTGCGCCAGCTTCCGCCGATGGCCTCGTCGAGCGAGACGCCGGTGGCGTTGGTCACCATGGCGCCGGAGGACGAACTCGCACTGGCCACGCCGCCCTCCGCCGATGCGGACGCCGAGGCGGACGAAGTCGCACCGCTGCCACCCGAGGAGGCGCAGGCGGCGATCAGCGAAACGGCGAGGGCGAGCGACAACGAACGTGCGTAAGGCATGCGTGCCATGGGGCGACTCCGTCGATGGGGGCGTCAGGGTAACGCCGGCCGGTTCAAGTTTGCGCGGCCTGGTAGCGCGCGGCCTCCTCGAGCACCCAGGCCTTGAACACCCCCAGCCCCCGGTGCGCGCGGGACCTCGGCGGATACACCAGGAAGTGGCTGAAATCAGCCTTCAGGCGTTCGTCGAACAACAGCTGCAGGCGGTTGGCGTCGATCAGGGGCCAGGCCAGCGTGAGCCGGCCGAGCACGATGCCCATGCCTTCGATGGCGGCGCGGTGCAGGGTTTCGGAGTCGTCGAAGTTCGCCACGTAACGCCGCGGCGCCTTGCCGCCGAAGCGCGCGAACCAATCGCTCCAGCGCCCGCCCGGTGCACCGAGCAAGGGGAAATCGCCGAGCGTTTCCAGCGTGGGGCGGCCGAGGCGTTCGATCAGCGCGGGGCTCGCGATCGGCGTCAGGTAATCGTCGAACAGGTGCACGGATTCCAGGCCCGGCCATTGCCCCGGGCCATAGCGCAGGCCTGCATCGATGTCGGTGTCGCGCTCGAAATCGACGACGCGGATCGTCGACTGCAGGTTGATCTCCAATTGCGGATGCGCCGCGAGGAAGGCGGGCAGGCGCGGCACGAGCCAGCTCGTCGCGAACGAGGGCATCAGCGTGAGCGTCAGCTTCTCGTCGCGACTTGCACCGAACGGACGCAGCGCATGTTCGATCGCATCGAGGTGTTCGGCCACGCGATCGAACAACTGCTGGCCATCGGCGGTGAGTTCCACGCCGCGCGGATTGCGCACGAACAGGCGTTGGCCGAGGCGCTCCTCGAGCCCGCGGATCTGGTGGCTCAGCGCGCTGATGGTCAGGTGCATCGACTCGGCCGCGCGGGAGAGGTTGCCCAAGCGGGCGGTGGCGACGAAGCCCTGCAGGGCATGCAGCGGTGGGCGGATCACGGCGCCTCCGACTTGAATGGAATTGAAAGCTGGCTTGCCAACTTTGCGATTTTCAGGGGTCGAGGATGCCTCTATCTTTCATTCCACTCAAGAAGGGAGCTGTCCCATGCGCAACGAAACCACTCGTCTGTTCAAGGATCTGCTGTTCCTCAACGGCCACGTCGCCGACCCCCGGCTCGGCGCCGAACTCGCCTCGGAACAGCCCGAAGCAACGCCGGAACGCCCCTCGGAGGGCACCATGAACCTGTTCAAGAGCCTGTGGCTGCTGGGCGGCCTGGAATCCATCAGCCTGCGCGTCGGCGAAGACGACGAGCTCGCCTTCGGGCCGACCTACGGCAACGACGTTGCGTCGCAGCGTGTGTTCGGCAAGCGCGTGGAAGACGAAGCCGACGACGCCGTCGTGTACGCGCCGCGCGTGAAGGCGAAGCCCGCCCACGCCGCGCGCATGGCGCATTGCTGAGTCAAACCGGGCGCGGCCTTGCGCCGCGCCCGGATGTTTCGATCAGGCGCCGAGCTTGCCGAGCGCCGCGTTGAACGTCGCGCTCGGACGCATCGCCTTCGCCAGCAGCGCCACGTCCGGCTTGTAGTAGCCGCCGATGTCCACGGCCTTGCCCTGCACGGCGTTGAGTTCTTCCACGATCTTCGCTTCGTTGTCCGCCAGCGCCTTCGCCAGCGGCGCGAACGTCGCCTTCAGCGCGGCATCGTCGTTCTGTGCGGCCAGCGCCAGCGCCCAGTACATCGCCAGGTAGAAGTGGCTGCCGCGGTTGTCGAGCGTGCCGAGCTTGCGGCCGGGCGACTTGTTCTCGTCGAGGAACTTCGCGTTCGCCGCATCCAGCGCATCGGCCAGCACCTTGGCCTTCGCGTTGTGGTTGGTTTCCGCGAGGTGCTCGAGCGAAGCCGCCAGCGCGAGGAACTCGCCGAGCGAATCCCAGCGCAGGTAATCCTCGACCACGAACTGCTGCACGTGCTTCGGCGCCGAACCGCCCGCGCCGGTTTCGAACAGGCCACCACCGGCCATCAGCGGCACGACCGACAGCATCTTCGCGCTGGTGCCGAGTTCCATGATCGGGAACAGGTCCGTCAGGTAATCGCGCAGTACGTTGCCGGTGACGGAGATCGTGTCTTCGCCGCGGCGGATGCGCGCGAGCGAATGCGTCATCGCATCCACCGGTGCGAGCACGCGGATGTCCAGGCCGCTGGTGTCGTGGTCCTTCAGATACGTCTCGACCTTCGCCAGCACCTGCGCGTCGTGCGCACGCGCCTTGTCGAGCCAGAACACCGCCGGCGTATGCGACAGGCGCGCGCGCGACACGGCGAGCTTCACCCAATCGCGGATCGGCGCGTCCTTGGTCTGGCACATGCGCCAGATGTCGCCGGCTTCCACCGTGTGTTCGAGCACGACCTTGCCGCTCTCGTCGACCACGCGCACGGTGCCGTCGTGTTCGATCTGGAAGGTCTTGTCGTGCGAGCCGTATTCCTCGGCCTTCTGCGCCATGAGGCCGACGTTGGGCACGCTGCCCATCGTGGCCGGATCGAAGGCGCCGTTGACCTTGCAGTCTTCGATGACCGCCTGGTAGATGCCGGCGTAGCAGCGATCGGGGATCACCGCCTTCGTGTCCTGCAGCTCGCCCTTCGCGTTCCACATGCGGCCGGAGTCGCGGATCATCGCGGGCATCGAAGCGTCGACGATGACGTCGCTCGGCACGTGCAGGTTGGTGATGCCCTTGTCCGAGTTCACCATCGCCAGGCCGGGGCGCGCCTTGTACTCGTTGGCGATGTCGGCTTCGATCATCGTGCGCAGGTCTTCCGGCAGCGAGGGCAGGCGCGCGTAGAGGTCGCCGATGCCGTTGTTGGGGTCGAAGCCGGCCTGCACCAGCGCACCTTCATGGCGCGCGAGCACGTCGCGATAGAAGCGGTCGACGACCACGCCGAACATGATGGGGTCGGAGACCTTCATCATCGTGGCCTTCAGGTGCAGCGAGAACAGCACGCCCTTCGCGCGCGCATCCTCGATCTGCGCATCGACGAAGCGCGAGAGCGCCTTGTGGTTCATGGCGGCGCCATCGACGATCTCGCCGGCCTGCACCTTCACCTTGTCCTTGAGCATCTTGGTGCCGCCATCGGCACCGACGAACTCGATGCGCAGCGCACCCGGCTTGTCAATCGTCGCGGACTTCTCGCTGCCGTAGAAATCGCCGGCGTCCATGTGCGAGACGTGCGAAGCCGAATCCTTCACCCACGCGCCCATCTTGTGCGGATGCTTGCGCGCGTACTGCTTCACCGACAGCGGTGCGCGGCGATCGGAGTTGCCTTCGCGCAGCACGGGATTCACGGCGCTGCCCTTGACGCGGTCGTAGCGCGCCTTGAAGTCGGCTTCGCGGTCGTCCTTCGGTTCGTCCGGATAGTTCGGCAGCGCGTAACCCTGCTGCTGCAGTTCCTTGATCGCGGCCTTCAGCTGCGGCACCGAGGCGCTGATGTTCGGCAGCTTGATGATGTTGGCTTCGGGCGTGGTGGCGAGCGCGCCGAGTTCGGCGAGGTCGTCGTTGATGCGCTGGTTCGCGGGGAGCACGTCGGCGAACTGCGAGAGGATGCGGCCGGCGAGCGAGATGTCGCGCGTTTCGACGTCGATGCCCGCGGTCTTCGTGTAGGCGGCGACGATCGGGAGGAAGGACTGCGTCGCCAGGAACGGCGCTTCGTCGGTGAGCGTGTAGAGGATCTTCGGGGTGTTCGACATGCGCGCGCTGCCTGCAGGGTGGTGGGCGCGCGGGGAGAGCCGCCGCGCGCAGGGTCCGCCATTTTCGCGGTTCCTGCGCGCCGGGGCTACTGCGGCAGCGGCGGATGGCGCTGCAGCCCGTACGGCTGCGTTCGGAAAGCGCAACTGAGCAGCAATGAAAATGGGCGCGACCCGGGGGCCGCGCCCATTCGTTGCTCCGACAGGGTGCGCTTACTTCACGTCGAACTCGCGCGTCTGCACCACGCTGCCATCCAGCATGACTTCCACCTTGTACTTGCCGGTCGGCCACGGCTTGCTGTTGGTGATCTCGAAGTCCCAGGCCTGGTCGCCCTGGAGCTGCACGTCGCGGGACTCTTCGTTGACGGTCTGGTTGCTGTCGACGTGCGTCCAGCGCGCGCCGATCTTCGCGGGCGTTGCAGCGGCGCCGGCGCGCGTGCCGACCGCGGCGATGATCTTGTCCTTCGCGCCGAAGGTGGTCATCGGCGTGGCGATCTTCATGTCGGCGCCGGCGGCATTGCCGAGGTCGACGGAGGTGACGCTCGCAGCGATGGGCGCGGGCGTCATCATCGGCGGCGGCGCCGCGACCGTGGCCGCGGGCGGCGGCGTGGCGACCACCGGTGCTTCGGCTTCCTTCTTCTTGCAGCCGGCGACCGCGAGCACGGCGCACAACGCGACGGCGGCGGGAACGGCGATCAGGCGAATGCGATTCATGGCAGGGCTCCTGCGAAACGTGGGCGATGGGGAGGCGTTCAATGCGGCGCGTCGGGCGCGCCGTCGCCGTCGAGGTCGATGGCGGGGATCTTCAGGACCTGGCCAGGCTGGATGCGGTCCGGGTCGTCGAGCTGGTCGCGGTTCGCTTCGAAGATCGCGTTCCATTTGTTCGCGCGGCCGTAGTGCGCCTTCGCAATGTGCGAGAGCGTGTCGCCTTTCTGCACGGTGTAGGTCGTGCCTTCGGGTGCCAGGCCTTCTCCGCGCACGGTCCCGGTCACGCCGCTGAAGTCGGGCTTCTCGGGAATCACGCCTTCCGTGCCGCGCACCGTGCCCTGCACGCCGCTGAAGTCGGGCTTTTTTTCGTTGCTCATGGAGGGGGCTCCCCCCGGCGCGGGGGCGGCCGGGGACGCCGCAGGGAAGCACGTGCCGCGTTAAGGCTGCTTCACCGGATCATTGGCGCAGCGCGCGCACCGCAGTGGGTGGCGCGAATCCGGGCGTGGCGCGCCACGGATTGATGTCGAGTCCGCCGCGTCGCGTGTACAGCGCTTCGACCGACAGGCGTTCGGGACGGCAATGTGTCATCAGGTCGACGTGGATGCGTTCGACGCATTGCTCGTGGAACTCGGCGTGGTCGCGGAAACTCACGAGGTAGCGCAGCAGTCCCGCCGGATCGATGCGCGGGCCGCGATAGTCGATGCGCACTTCGGCCCAGTCGGGTTGGCCGGTGACGGGGCAGTTCGACTTGAGCAGGGCCGAGCGCAGGCGTTGCTCGACGATGTCATCTCCGCACGACAGATAAGCGGCCTTCGGCGGACCGTAGTCGTCGATCGCGATGTCCTGCGCATCCAGGTCCACGACGCCCGCGTCGTCGCCGACCATCGGCGGCAAACCGAAACGCACGTCGACCGGTGCACCTGCCGCCTTCGACAGATCGCCTGCGATGCGTGCGCGCACTTCGTCCGCGCTGTCCATGTGCGTCGCGTTGAACGAGTTGAGATAGAGCTTCAGCGATTTGGATTCGACCAGGTTCGGCGAAGCGGCGGGCACGGTGAACGTCGCGACCTGCACGACGGGTTTGCCGCGCGCGTCGAGCCAGGACAACTCGTACGCGTGCCAGCGATCATGGCCTGCAAACGGTAGCGGCGCACCCTCGGGCAGGGCGAGCGCGGTGCGCCCGATCGTGCGGGCGATCGGGAACAACAGGCCCGGGTCGTAATGGCGCGGATAGTCGACGGGGCGGCCGAGCGGGAGTTCGTGCGAAGTCATGGCGGCCATTCTACGGACCCCCGCGTGACCAGCCGGACGGGACTCGCGTTCACGGCGCGGGCATGCGACGCTCGGCCGACCAGGGGAGACAGCGATGGATCAGCCGATGCACGCACCACGCGCCACCATGCAAGGGGAAGCCGCACTCATCCGTGCCGTCGGCACGTTCGCGCTGACGGCCGCCGTCATCAACGTGATCATCGGCGGCGGCATCTTCCGCATGCCCGCGTCGCTGTCGACGCAGGTCGGCATGGCCGCGCCCCTGGCGCTGATCGCCGGCGCGATCGCGATCATCCCGATCGCGCTGTGCTTCGCCGCGGTCGGCAGCCGCGTGCTCGCCACGGGCGGCCCCTACACCTACCTGACGGCCACCTTCGGCCAGTTCGCCGGCTTCATCGCGGGCGCGCTGATGTGGATCAGCAACATCACCTCGAGCGCGGGCGTCGCCGCGGCCTTGTCGGAACAGGTCGCCAACCTCGTGCCGGCCTTCGCACCGGCGCTGCCGCGTGCGTTGCTGATCACGGGCGTGTACGGCGCGTTGTTCGCGCTGAATGCGTTCGGCGTGAAGCTCGGTGCGCGCGCGATCGTCGCGCTGGCGGCGCTGAAACTCACACCGCTGTTCCTGCTCGCCGCCATCGGCATCTGGTTCGTGGACTGGAGCCAGGTGAGCTTCGCGGTCGGCGACGTGCCTTCGTGGAGTGCGCTCGGCGCGTCGATGGCGCTGGTGATGTTCGCGTACTCCGGCATGGAAACCGCGCTCGTGCCCTCCGGCGAACTGCGCGATCCTTCGCGCAACGTGCCGCGTGCGACGGTCGCGGCGATCCTGCTGGTCGTGCTGCTGTATCTCGGCCTGCAGATCGTCGGCCAGGGCGTCCTCGGCGCGGGCCTGGGCAAGAGCAGCGTGCCCGTCGCCGACACGGCAGCCGCGTTGTGGACGCCGGCGCGCGTGATCTTCCTCATCACCGCCTGCATTTCGATGACGGGCTTCATGATGGGCAACCTGCTCGGCACGTCGCGCCTGGTGTACGCGCTCGGCCGCGACGGTTACCTGCCGCGCGTGTTCGGTCGCGTGACCGAATCGCATCGCGTGCCGATGTGGGCGCTGGTCGCGCACGCGGTGCCGGCCTGGGTGCTCGCGATCGCGGGCAACTTCGATTCGCTCGCGCTCATTTCGGGCGGCGCGATCTGCCTGGTGTACGGCTTGGTCAGCATGGCGGCCTGGCGTGCGCAGCGCCGGGACCTGCGCGAACGCGGCGATGCGCCCTTCGTGCTGCGCGGTGGCCCACTCGTGCCGGCGCTCGCGGTGGGTGCGATGGTGCTGATCGTGATGACGCTGACGCAGAAGGAGTTCGCTGCGATCGGCATTGCGCTCGCGGCGCTCGTCGCGGTCTACGCCGGGCTGGTGTTCGTTCGCCGCCGCGCTTAAGCGCGGTGTTCGAGCGCGAGGTAATCGGCCGACTGCATCTCGATCAGGCGCGATGCAGTGCGCTCGAAGGCGCCGAGCAGGCGTTCGCCGGAATACAGCTGCATCGGCGTGGCGTCCGCGGTGCAGACCAGGTTGACGTGGCGGTCGTAGAGCTCGTCGACGAGATTGACGAAGCGCCGCGCGGCATCGTCCTTCAGCGGCGTGAAATGCGGGATGCCGCCGAGGAGCAGCGTGTGGCATTCGCGCGCGAGTTCGATGTAATCCGACGTACCACGCGGGCCTTCGCAGAGCGCCGCGAAATCGAACCAGGCCAGGCCCTCGGCCAGTTCGCGCGAAGCAATCGTGCGGCCGTCGACGACGAAGGGCCCTTCTTCGCGCGGGCAACCGTGGCTCAAGGCCTCCCAGCGTTCGCGCAGCCACGCATCGGACTCCGCGTCGAGCGGCGCGCGATAAACGGGTGATTGCGTCAACGCGCGCAGGCGATAGTCCTGCGGGCTGTCCAGGTGCACGACGACGCAATGCTGCTGCACCAGCGCGATCGCCGGCAGGAAGCGCGCGCGCTGCAGGCCGTCCTTGTAGAGGTCGGCGGGCGCGGCGTTGGAGCTGGTGACCAGCGCGATGCCTTCGGCGAACAGGCGTTCGAGCAGGCGCGCGAGCAACATCGCATCGCCGATGTCGCTGACGAAGAATTCATCGAGCACCAGCACGCGCAGGGACGCGCGCCATTCCTTCGCGATCGCGGCGAGCGGATCGCGTTCGCCGGCATGCGCGCGCAGCCGCTCGTGCACTTCGCGCATGAAGCGGTGGAAATGCGTGCGGCGCTTCTGCGTGATCGGCAGACCGTCGTAGAACAGGTCGATCAGGAAGGTCTTGCCGCGGCCCACGCCGCCCCACAGGTACAGGCCTTGCGGCGCGGCAGGCGTCGCATTCCCATTGCCGAACAGGCGCCCGAAGAACCCGCGCCCCTCGACGGGCTGCGACAAGGCGTCGTGCATCCGATCCAGTTCGCGCAACGCGGGATGCTGCGCCGGATCGTCCTGCCATTCGCCTCGCGCCACACCGGCGGCGTAGGCCGCCGATGGCATCGTCGATTCGCTCATGCGCCCGGCAACCAGGGCCGCACGCCGCTCTTGATCGCACCGCGCAGGTCCATCAGCTTGCGGTGGAAGAAGTGGCTGGTCTCGGGCATCAGCACGAGTTCCGGCGGCGGTTTCAGCTGTTCGGCCCAGGCCTTCACTGCCTGCGCGTCCACGATTTCGTCGGCTTCGCCCTGGATCACGAGCCACGGGCACTGGGGATGGGCGATGTCCGTGAAGTCCCAGCTGCGTCCCACGGGCGGCGCGATCGACAGCAGCATGCCGGGCTGCAGGTCCGCGGCGTTCTTGTAAGTGACATAGGCGCCGAAGCTGAAGCCGGCGAGCCACAACTGTTTGCCCGGATGCTGCGCACGGGTCCATGCAACGACGGCGCGCAGGTCGTCGCTCTCGCCCCGGCCTTCGTCGAAGCTGCCTTCCGAACGCCCGACGCCACGGAAGTTGAAGCGCACCGTGGTCGCGCCGGATTCGCGCAGGGCGCGCGCGGCCATGGTCACGACCTTGTTGTGCATCGTCCCGCCCTCGGTGGGCAGCGGGTGGCAGACGACCGCGACCAGCGGCAGCGGCGCGGCGTCGTCTTCCGGAACGTCGACGCCGACTTCGAGCTTGCCGGCGGGGCCATCGATCAGGAAGGCCTGGTCCGCGGGGGCGACGCCTGGGGGAACGGGAGTGCTCATCGCATCATGATGCCGGAGCGGCTGTCGGGACCGCGCATTTCCATTCCCGTAAACGAAAACGCCGCCCACGGGGGACGGCGTTCGCGGGCTGCCGGGTGGGCAGGCCTTACTTCACGTTGGCCAGCATCCAGTCGACCGTGGCCTTGACCTGGTCGTCGGTGAGAGCCGGGTTGCCGCCCTTCGGGGGCATCACGCCCGCCGTGCCCTGGAAGCCTTTGATCGCGTGCTTGTGCAGCGTCTCGACGCCCTTGGAGGCGCGTGCGCCCAGGCCGGCCGCGGTCAGCATCGGCGCGCCGCCCGCACCCGAGGTGTGGCAGCCGGTGCACAGGTTGTTGAAGATCACCGAGCCGTCCATCGTGCCGCCGTAGGCGACCGAGGACGCGGCCTTCGCCGCCGCCGCCGCAACGGCCGCCGCCTGCGCCGCAGCGCCGGTCTGGCCCGCGTAGACCGCGCCGGCCGGCGCGATGCGGTTGAGCTGGCGCTGCACGGTCGCCGGATCCACTTCGGCCGGGACGCGGCCCTGCAGGTGGTGGGCGAACAGGATGAGCGAGACGGTGAGGGCGGCCAGGAAGCCGATCACCATCGAGAATTTCTTGAGGAAGTCGAGGTCGTAGTTGCGCACGATCCGTCCAGGTGCGCGTTGCCGCGCAAAGCCAATCAAAGAGCCGCGGATTATTCCAGAAGCGCCGAATTCGCGCGAGTCGGGGGGTTTGGCGCGCCCGGAGGGATTCGAACCCCCGACCAATGGCTTCGGAAGCCACTACTCTATCCGGCTGAGCTACGGGCGCTTTGCGATGGAATCCCGCGGGTGCCCACGGGGCGCGCATTCTCGCACAGGAGGGGGACGACGATGAGCTACGAACGCGATTACGCGCCGGTCCCGCCACCGGTCCCGGCCTGGCGCGTGCGCCTTGGCCTGTACTGGCAACTGGTGCGCGGTGACCGCCCGGTCGGCTGGCTGCTCCTGTTGTGGCCGACGTGGTGGGGGCTGTGGATCGCTGCCGACGGCATCCCGCCGTGGTGGACCCTGATCGTCTTCAGCGCCGGCGTGTGGCTCACGCGCTCGGCGGGCTGCGTCATCAACGACTACGCCGATCGCTGGCTCGACCCGCAGGTGGAACGCACGCGCGACCGGCCGTTGGCCACCGGCGCGGTGCGCGGGCGCGAAGCGCTGATGGTGTTCGCCGTCCTCATGCTGGCCGCTTTCGCCCTCGTGCTGACGATGAATCGGCTCACGATCTATCTCAGCGTCGTCGGCGTGCTGCTCGCCGCCAGTTATCCCTACCTCAAGCGCTATACCTATTTGCCGCAGGTGTACCTCGGGCTCGCATTCGGATGGGGCATCCCGCTGGGATTCGCCGCGATCCACGGCGAAGTGCCGCCGATCGCGTGGGTGCTCTACGCCGCGAACATCCTGTGGGCGACGGCCTACGACACCTGGTACGCGATGGTCGACCGCGACGACGACCTGCGCGCCGGCGCGAAGTCCACCGCGATCCTGTTCGGCGACCTCGATCTCATCGCGCAGGGCGTGCTGTACGCGTGCTTCTTTTTCGCGCTGTTCCTGGTGGGCCGCCAGGCCGCGCTGGGGCAGGCGTACTGGATCGCACTCGGCATCGCCGCGCTGCTGGTCGCCTGGGAGTTCGTGATTGCCCGGCATCGCGAGCGCGAGGCGTGCTTCCGCGCGTTCCTGCACAACCAATGGGTCGGGGCGACGGTGTTCGCGGGCATCGCGATCGCGCTCTGGCAGAAGGCCCACTGAGTGGCGCGCGAGGCCTGGCCGTCGCGCTTCGCCCGTCGCTGCGCCGACTGGGCGGAGCGCTGGTTCCCCGATGCCTATGTGTTCGCTGCGCTCGCCGTGGTGGTCGTGGCCGTCGTGGCGCTCGCGTTCGGCGCGTCGCCGCGCGAGACCGCGGGTGCTTTCGGCAAGGGCTACTGGAGCCTGATTCCTTTCACGATGCAGATGGTGTTCGTCGTGATCGGCGGCTACGTGCTGGCGAGCGCGCCCGTGGTGTCGCGCGCGATCGATGCGCTCGCGCGCATTCCGCGCACGGGACGCGGCGCGGTGGCGTTTGTCGCTACGCTGTCGATGCTGACCTCCTTGCTCAGCTGGGGGTTCTCGCTCGTGTTCGCCGGCCTGCTCGTGCGCGCGCTGGCCAGGCGCGATGCGCTGCAGATGGACTACCGCGCCGCGGGCGCCGCCGCGTACCTGGGCCTGGGCGCGGTGTGGGCAATGGGCCTGAGTTCCTCCGCCGCGCAGTTGCAGGCCAATCCCGCGAGCATGCCGCCGGCGTTGCTCGCAATCACCGGCGTGCTGCCGTTCTCGCAGACGATCTTCCTGTGGCAATCGATCGCGCTCACGACGGTGCTGATCGCGGTGTCGGTGGCGATCGCATGGTGGACGGCGCCGACGGGTGATGCCGTGCGCGGTGCGCCCGCCGAAACGCCTCCGCCTGCCCCGACCGCGCGCAGCGCGCGCCGCCCCGGTGACTGGCTCGAAACCACGCCGCTGCTGACCATCGCGCTGTCGCTGCTCGCCTTCGGCTGGCTCGCCAGCGAGTTCACCTCGCGTCCGTTCACTGCCGCGATCGCCGACCTCAACACCTACAACCTGCTCTTCCTCTCGCTCGGCCTGCTGCTGCACTGGCGTCCGCGCAGTTTCCTGGACGCCGTGGGCAAGGCGGTGCCCGGCACCGCGGGCGTGTTGATCCAGTTCCCGCTGTATGGCGGCATCGCCGCGATGCTCACGGGCGCCGCAGGCGCCGACGGCACCACGCTGGCGCATCGGCTTTCGGATCTGTTCGTGCAGGTGGCGAACCGCGACACCTTCGCGCTCGTGATGGGCACGTATTCGGCCGTGCTTGGATTCTTCGTGCCTTCGGGTGGCGGCAAGTGGCTGATCGAAGCGCCCTACGTGATGCAGGCGGCGAACGACCTGCGCTTCCACCTGGGCTGGGCGGTGCAGGTGTACAACGCGGCCGAAGCACTGCCCAACCTGGTGAATCCGTTCTGGATGCTGCCCCTGCTCGGTGTGCTGGGCCTGCGCGCGAAAGACATCGTCGGCTACACGTTCGTGCAGTTGCTCGTGCACGTGCCGCTCGTGCTCGGGCTGTTGTGGCTGCTCGGCGCGACGCTCGCCTATGTGCCGCCGGTGATCCCCGCCGCCTGAGTGCGTGAGGGTCATGGCGTGCGTGCGCAGACCCAGGCATCCACGCGCAACGCGCCTGCGCGGCGGAGTGCGTGCGCGGCGGCGCGCAGCGTTGCACCGGTGGTCATTACGTCGTCGATGAGCACTACATGCGGGGGGACGCACGCGCTTTCTCGCACGACGAACGCGTTGCGCACGTTGCGCCGCCGCGACATCGCATCGCGCTCGGATTGCGGCGCCGTGGCGCGCCGGCGCACCAGCCAGCGCGTGCGCAGCGGGATGTCGAGTGCGCGTGCGAGGGGCCGCGCGAGTTCCAGCGCCTGGTCGTAGCCGCGCGAACGCAGCCGCCCGGTGTGCAGTGGAACGGGCACCAGCGCATCGGGCTTCTGCAAGGCCGCGAATGCTTCGCTCATCAGTTGCGCCAGCAAGCGCCCCGCCGCCAGGTCGTCGTGGAACTTGAAGCGCGGCAACAGGCGATCCAGCGGTGCGGCATACGCGAAAGGCGCATGCACCTCCTGCAGCGGCGAGGGCACGCGCAGGCACGCCCCGCAGACCCCGGGCGCCGGCAGCGGCAAGGCGCACCGCCGGCAGGCCGCGCGGATCCGGGGCAGGTCCCGCTCGCAGGCCGCGCAGAGGTCCATGCCGTCCAGCCCATCCTCTTCGCAGACCTGGCAGCGGCTGGGCCAGAGCAGCCGGCTCGCGTCGTTGCGCAGCCAGAACCCCAGCCGCGCCCGCAGCCGGCGGACGGAGGAAGGGCCGTCAACCGACGGCAGCGGCGATTGGTTGACAGCAAGGGACATGGTTTCCAGACTGCCCGGCCTGTCCTGCCGTCGCTGTCGGAAAACCCCCATGCCTGCTGTCAGCCCTGTGCGCAACGATTGGTCCCGCGACGAAGTGCTCGCGCTGTTCGCGCTGCCCTTCACCGAACTGCTGCATCGCGCCGGCAGCGTCCACCGGGAGAACTTCGACCCGACCGAAGTGCAGGTGTCGACCCTGCTGTCGGTGAAGACCGGCGGTTGTCCCGAGGATTGCGGCTACTGCCCGCAGGCCGCGCGCTACCACACGGGCGTGGAAGCCACGAAGCTGATGAGCACCGAGGCGGTGGTCGAAAAGGCCCGCCAGGCCCGCGACGCCGGTGCCTCGCGCTTCTGCATGGGCGCCGCGTGGCGCTCGCCGAAGGACCGCGACATCCCGAAGGTCGCCGCGATGATCCGCGAGGTGAAGGCGCTCGGCCTGGAAACCTGCGCCACGCTCGGCATGCTCACCGAGCCGCAGGCACACGCGCTGCGCGACGCGGGCCTGGACTACTACAACCACAACCTGGACACCGCGCCCGATTTCTACGGCGAGATCATCCACACCCGCGAATTCCAGGATCGCCTCGACACGCTCTCGCACGTGCGCGACGCCGGCATGAAGACCTGCTGCGGCGGCATCGTCGGCATGGGCGAGTCGCGCGAACAACGCGCGGGCCTGCTGCACACGCTCGCCACGCTGCCCGCGCATCCGGATTCGGTGCCGATCAACCGCCTCGTGCAGGTCGCGGGCACCCCGCTGGCCGGGACGAAGGAGCTGGATCCGTTCGAATTCGTCCGCAGCATCGCGGTCGCGCGCATCCTGATGCCGCGCTCGATGGTGCGCCTCTCGGCCGGCCGCGAAACGATGAGCGACGAGTTGCAGGCGCTGTGCTTCGCCGCCGGTGCGAACTCGATCTTCTACGGCGAAAAGCTGCTGACCACCGGCAACCCGGACACGGACCACGACCGCCAGCTGTTCGAGCGCCTCGGCATGCGCCCGATGCACGTGGCGTCCACCGAAATGGCGTCGGATTGCAGCACCACCGTGCACGCCGGGATCACCGGCGAAGCGGCCTGACATGCGTCCCCGCCTGCACGAGCGCATCGCCCAGGCGCGCGCGCAGCGGGACGCGCAATCGCGCATCCGCGTCCGTCGCCACGTGGCGCGGCGCGACGGCGTGCGTTACGAAGTCGATGGCCACTGGCTCGTCGGCTTCTGCAGCAACGACTATCTCGGACTCGCGCATCAGTTCGGCGTGGTGAACGCGCTGCAGGATTCCGCGGCGCGCGATGGCGCGGGCGGGATGGCCTCGCACCTGGTCTGCGGCCACCACCAGGTGCACGACGCGCTGGAGCGTGAACTCGCGGATTGGTTGCAGGTACCGCGCGCGCTGCTGTTCGGAAGCGGCTATCTCGCCAACCTTGCCGTCGTGCAGGCACTGCTCGGTGATGACGATGTGTGCGTGCAGGATCGCCTCAACCACGCGAGCCTGATCGATGCGGCGCGCCTGGCCGGCTGCAAGCTGCGCCGCTATCCGCATTGCGATGCCGAAGGTGCGCTGCGCCAGTTGCGCAGCGTGCCGGACGTGGGCGCGATGGTGGCCACCGACGGTGTCTTCAGCATGGATGGCGACCTCGCGCCGCTGCGCGAACTCGCCCTTGTCTCGCGCGTGCAGCACGCGTTGCTGTACGTCGACGATGCGCATGGCGTCGGCACGCTCGGGCCCGACGGGCGCGGCAGCGTCGCCGCCGCGCGCCTGGACACCACCGCCGTGCCGCTGCAACTGGTCACGTTCGGCAAGGCGCTGGGCAGTTATGGCGCCGCTGTCGTCGGCGACGCGGACCTCGTGCGCCACCTCGCCGAAACCGCGCGCCCCTACATCTACACCACGGCCTTGCCGCCGGCGCAGGCCGCGGCCTCGCTCGCCGCGGTGAAGCTTGCACGCCGCGAACATTGGCGCCGCGAAAAACTCGAAGCCGCGATCGCACGCTTCCGCGAAGGTGCGCGCAAGCGCGGCTTCGAACTGATGGCGTCGAACACGGCGATCCAGCCCTTGCCCTGCGGCGACGAAGAACACGCCCTGGCCTACGCGAAGGCGCTGGAAGCGCAGGGTTTCTGGATCTCCGCGATCCGCCCGCCGACCGTGCCCGAAGGCAAGTCGCGCCTGCGCATCACCCTGTCGGCTCTGCACACGCCGGCGGACATCGACGCGCTGCTCAACGCCCTGTCATGGGCGCGCGATGCCATCGACCAGGGCTTCGGCAACGGCGCACCCGCGCTCGAGCACGCATGACCGCGGGCCCGCACGACACGCGCCGCGCGCTCGCGGCGATCGGCATTGCGTTGCTGTCGGCGCTGTTCTTCACCATGACCTACGTGCTCAACCGGGTGAGCGCGAACGAAGGTGGCCACTGGGCGTGGATCGCTGCGCTTCGTTACCTCATCACGCTGCCGCTGCTCTTGCCGCTGATGCCTTGGCAAGGTGGCGTCGGGCCGGTGCTGCGCGCGATACGTGCGCATCCGGGGCCATGGTTCTCGTGTGCGTCGATCGGCTTCGTCGCGTTCTACCTGTTGTTGTCGTTCGCAGCGAACAGTGGTCCTTCGTGGCTCGTGGCGGGCAGCTTCCAGTTCACCGTGGTGGCGGGCATGTTGTGCGCGCCGCTGCTGTACCGCGATGCGCGCGCCAAGGTGCCGACCTCCGCGCTCGCCGTCGGCGCGCTGATCCTCGTCGGCGTGGCGATGTTGCAGATCGGCCATGCGAAGGGACACCTGGATCGCGCGGGCTGGATCGCCTTCGCCTGCGTGCTGGCCTCCGCCACGCTGTATCCCATCGGCAATCGCCTGTTGCTGCTGCACCTGGAGCGCACGGGCGAACATCTCACCGCGACCCAGCGCGTGTTCGGCATGACGCTCGCGAGCCAACCCTTGTGGCTGCTCGTGGCTGCATTCGCGTGGCAGCACGTCGGGTGGCCGTCGTGGGAACAGGTGTCGCTCGCCGGCGGCGTGGCGATGAGCGCGGGCATCGTGGCGACCATCCTGTTCTTCCAGGCGACCGGCATGGTGCGCAACCAGCCCGCCGCACTCGGGGCCGCCGAAGCGATGCAGGCGGCGGAGCTGCTGTTCGCGATGGTCATCGGCGTCGCATTCCTCGGTGAAACGTGGCCGCACGGCATTGCCGTGTGGGGGGCGTGCGTCGTGATGATCGGCATCGTGGCCTTCGCGTGGCTCGCTTCGCGTCCGTCGAAAACGCCGATCCCGCTGCCCGAGGAACCGCACGGATGAGTGCGGGCCTGCACATCGACGTGGTCGGCAACGGTCCGCCGCTCGTGCTGCTGCACGGGTGGGCGATGCACGGCGGCGTGTTCGCGCCGCTCGTGGCGCGCCTGCGCGAGAGTTTCACCTTGCACGTCGTCGACCTGCCGGGTCACGGCCTCAGCCGCGCCTGCGACCTGCCGCTCGCGCTCGATCCCTGCGTGGACGCGATCGCCGCTCACGTGCCCGTCGCGCCTTGGTGCGGTTGGTCGCTCGGCGGACTGATCGCATTGCATGCGGCCGCGACGCGCCCGGAAGCCGTGCCGCGCCTGGCCATGCTCTGCGCGAGCCCGCGCTTCGTGCGCGGCGAGGACTGGAAGTACGGTGTGTCGGCGGAAATCTTCCGCGACTTCGCGGCTGGCCTGCGCAACGACTATCGCGCCACGCTCGATCGCTTCGTCGCCCTCGAAGCCTTTGGCTCCGACCATGCGAAGGATGAAATCCATGCCCTGCGCAACGATCTGTTCGCGCGCGGCGAACCGTCCGCGCAGGTGCTGGCGGATGGACTGGAACTGCTCGAAACCACCGACCTGCGCGCCGAACTGCCGACGCTGCGCACGCCGAGCCTGTGGCTCGCCGGCCGCCGCGATCGCCTCGTCGACCCGCGTGCGATGCGCGACGCCGCCGCACTCGCCCCCGGGGCGCACATGCACGTGATCGAACACGCGGGCCACGCGCCCTTCCTCACCCACGCCGATGAAGTCGCCTTGCGCCTCGAAGGCTTCCTGCAGGACATGGCGCAGTGACCGAACTGTTCGACAAACGACACGTCCGCCGCGCCTTCTCGCGTTCCGCGCATGGTTACGACGCCGCGGCCGCGCTGCAGCACGAAGTCGAAGGCCACTTGCTGGAATCGCTGGACTATCGCGACGACCCCAAGCTCGCGCTCCCGCCGCCGCAATGCGTGCTCGACCTGGGCGCAGGCCCGGGCCGCGCCACTGCCGCGATGCGCAAGCGTTGGCCGAAGGCGCGCGTGGTCGCGGTCGACCTTGCGATGCCGATGCTGCGCGAAGCCGGCAAGCGCAGCGGCTGGTGGCGTCCGTTCGATCGCGTGTGCGCCGACGTGCGCGCGCTGCCGTTCGCCGAAGGCAGCGTCGATGTGTTGTTCTCCAATCTCTGCCTGCAATGGGTCGAGGACCTGCCGGCGGCCTTCGCGGGCTTCCGTCGCGTGCTCAAGCCCGGTGGCCTGATGCTGGTGTCGACCTTCGGCCCGGACACGCTGTTCGAACTGCGCGAATCCTTCGCGCATGCCGATGCGGCACCGCACGTGAGCCCCTTCGCCACCATCGCGCAGTTCGGCGATGCGCTGGTGCACGCGGGCTTCCGCAATCCCGTGCTCGACCGCGACCTCCACGAAACGCGCTACGCGGACCTGCCCGCCCTCATGCGCGAATTGCGCGCGATCGGCGCGACCAACGCGCTGCAATCGCGGCGCCATACGCTGACCGGCCGCGCGCGCTTCGCCGCCGCCGCGCGGGCCTACGAGACCTTCCGCGCGGAGGACGGCACCCTGCCCGCCACCTGGGAAACCATCACCGCGATGGCCTGGGCGCCCGAGCCGGGCGCGCCCATTCGTGAGGGCGGGTTCGAAGTCACGACCGTTCCCGTGGGCTCCATCCCCATTCGTCGCAAGCCGCGCGCTTAGTCGCCGGTCGTTCAGCCGCTGTCGCCTCGCGGACCGGGAAAGGCGGTAACGTCCAACCCATCCATTCGAGGGCGGACCGCATGGCCTGCATTCGCATCCTGGTGTTGGGCGTGCTCGCTGGCGCCGCCTTGCTGCCCGCCGCGTGCAGCAAGGACGCCCAGGCGCCCGCGACGACGGCGCCGGTCGATGCGAGCACCGCGCGCGAGGAAGCCGATGCGTCGATGCGCGCATGGCTCGCCAGCATGCTGACCTGCGGCGACCGCGCGTTCCTGCGCAGCGATATCGACCTGCAGCAGCGTCATTTGTCGAAGATCCCCGGCATGAAGTGCAGCGTCGCGCCCGGTCCGCCGACGAACGCCGCACCGCTGCAATGCGCGATCGCGCCGCCGCTGCACCTGGCGCAGGCGGATATCGGTTGGTTCGTGATCGGGCGTCCGGAGAACGAGATCTCCACGATCATCCTGCCCGCGCCGCCTGAATCGCTGCGCACCTCGCTGTCCACCGGCGTGGGCATGCTGTCGGAAGGCACCGACCTGGGCGACACCACCGTGCAATGCGCGCTCACCGACGAAGCCCTCGCGCCCGGCGCGATCACGGGCACCGTGCAGCGCCAGGGCGACCCGTCCGCCTCGGTTCGCGTGTGCGCATTCGAACTCGCCGACGGCGTGCCGACCTGCACGACAACGCCCGACGGCCAACGCCATTTTCGCATCGACAAGCTGCCGCGCGGCGACTACCTCGTGCTCGCCGTGCCCGAAGACGCGCCGGATTCGCGCGTGGGCTTCACCGATTGCACGCGCGTGCCGGACGCCGCGGCTTGTACGCATGAGTTGCAGATCGTCGTGGTGCGCGCGGGACGGGCGACCGAAGGCGTCGACCCCGCCGATGTGCAACCGATGGAAGATGCGGGCGATTGGCCCCAGCCGCCCCCGGTCGATTGAGGCACGCTGGCCCTCATCCTTGCTGACAACAGGCTGTCAGCAGCCCGGGCGCAGGCTGCAGGCTTCCCGCTCGAGGCCGCCCGCATGTTGCTCGAACATCCGCAGTCCCTGCCGCGTGCGATCGCGCCGGCCTTGCATTCGCCTATCGTCGAGTTGCGCCAGTACACGCTGCATCCGGGGCGCCGCGATACGTTGATTGACCTCTTCGAACGAGAGTTCCTCGACACGCAGGCGGAGGCGGGGATCTCGGTGCTCGGGCAGTTCCGCGATCTCGATGCGCCGGATCGTTTCGTGTGGTTGCGCGGATTCGAGGACATGGACGTTCGCCGCGCTGCGCTCGAGCGCTTCTACGGCGGCCCGGCGTGGCAGGCGCATCGCGATGCCGCCAACGCGACCATGATCGATTCGGACGACGTGTTGTTGCTGCGTCCCGCCGCGCCCGCATCCGCGTTCGTGCTCGACGATGCATTGCCCGCGCGGGGTGAGGTGCGCGATGGCGGCGTGATCGTTGCGACGATCTACAGCTTCGACGCCCCCGTCGACATCGACTTCCTCGATTTCTTCGCCGCCGAATTGCATCCGGCCTTCGCCGCAGCGGGCGGTCCCGCGATCGCGAGCTTCTCCACCGAATACGCACCCAACACCTTCCCGCGCCTGCCGGTGCGCGAAGGCGAGCACGTCTTCACATGGTTCGCGCGTTTCGCCGACGTGGGCGCGCACGCCGCGTATCGCGAAAAGCTCGTGTCCGCGCCCGGCTGGCGTGCATTGGCCGTCGCGCTCGGTCGTCGCCTGCAAGGGCCGCCCCAGGTGCTGCGCCTGGCCCCCACGTCGCGCTCGCGCCTGCGTTGAGGTCGCGCCATCATGGCGCGATGCGCCGTGCCGACCGCCTGTTCCTCCTCATCCACGCCCTGCGCGGTCGTCGCGCAGCCCTGCCCGCGCATCGCCTGGCCGACACGCTCGGCGTGTCGCTGCGCACGGTGTACCGCGACGTCGCCGACCTGCAGCTCTCGGGCGTGCCGATCGAAGGCGAGGCGGGCGTCGGTTACGTGCTGCGCAAGGGGGCGGACATTCCCCCGCTGATGTTCAACGCAGACGAACTCGAGGCCCTCGTCGTCGGGACGCGTTTCGTGCGCGCGTTCGGTGGTACGCGTTTGGGCAATGGCGCCAAGGCGGCGTTGCTGAAGATCGAGGCGGTGTTGCCGCCGGAGCTGCGCGAACGCAGTGCGCGCAGCCGCATCTTCGCGCCGGAGGTCGCGCGCCTGGAATCCAGCGGGATGATCGATCGTCTGCACGATGCGATCGAGGGCCATCGCGTGTTGCGCCTGCATTACCGCGCGCAGGACGAGGCGACGAGCACGCGCGAGATCGAGCCTTTGTGCCTCGCGTTCTGGGGCGGAAGCTGGACGATCGGTGCATGGTGTCGCCTGCGCACGGATTTCCGCAGCTTCCGGCCCGATCGCATCGAGTCCTTCGAGGAAACGGGCGAGGTGTTCGAGGAGACCGACGTGCGTGGGCTGGCGGGTTACTTGCGTACGGTGGGCGGCGGGAATTGACGCTCCACGAGAGGGGCGTTCCGCCATGAGCCGTCGTGTGCTCCTCGCCGCTCACATACGGCAAGCTCCCGTCGAGGAGCACACGACGTCTCACGTCGGACCGCTCGCAACTTGATGCCCTCGCGGAGCGTCTGGTGTGAAGGGCCGCCGCAATCCGAATGCCTCGCACCTACACCCGGCTCCGGAAGGACGGCACATCGCCCCCTCGCTCGCTGCATCGGCATGCTGCGTCCCGCTTCGAAGGGCGACGTGCCTCACCTCATTTGCCAGATCCGCGCCTTCGGCAAAAGCGAAAACGCTCCCTCCATCCGAAGGAGCGCTTCCAACTTTGTCGCTAGGCACCTTGCCCTCCGAAGCGGGACGCAGCATGCCGATGCAGCGAGCGAGGGGGCAAAGTGCCGACCCTCCGCAGCCGGGAATTGGCGCACGCGATCGCATCGCGGTGACACGCGCATTCCAGACGCTCCGCGCAAACATCGGATCGCGAGCGGGCCGACGTGAGATGTCGTGTGCTCCTCGACGGGAGCTTGCCGTATGTGAGCGGCGAGGAGCACACGGCAGCTCGCGGCGGAACGCCCGTCTTGTGGAACGGCGTCTAGCGACCCTCAGACGTCCCCGTCGTTAAGCCACCCTTCCCCCGTACCGCGGTTGAACACCGCGTCGGTATCGAGCACCTTGCCAGCCGGGAACGAGTCCTGCTGCCCAAGCTTGGCGTAGATCGGCGTGAAATCCGGGCGCGTCGCTTCCATCAACTGCTCATAGCTGTCGATGACGAAATACGTCTTCTGGTAGGTATCGATCCGATAACGCGTGCGCATGATGCGCTCGAGATCGAACCCGATGCGGTTCGGCGCCGCGCTCTCGAGGCAATGGATCGACTCGCCCTTCGAACTGACGATGCCGCTCCCGTAGATGCGCAAACCGTCGGCCTGTTTGATCAACCCGAATTCCACCGTGTACCAATACAGCCGCGTCAGGTTGACCAACGCCTCCGGCCCGATGCCGTGCGCCTTCACGCCGCCGCGCCCGTAGGCTTCCATGTAGTCGGCGAACACGGGGTTCATCAACAGCGGCACGTGGCCGAAGAGATCGTGGAAAAGATCCGGCTCGCTCAGGTAATCGAGCTGCTCGGGCTTGCGGATCCACCACGTCACCGGGAAGCGGCGATTGGCGAGGTGGTCGAAGAAGGTGAGTTCGGGCAACAGGCCTTCCACGCCGACGAGTTCCCAACCGGTCGTCTTGCGCAGCACGGCGTTGAGGTCGTCGAACTTCGGGATGCGATCGGGCGTCATGCCCATCGCGCGCTGGTTGCGCAGGAATTCGTCGCTCGCGCGGCCCACGAGGACCTGCTGCTGGCGCTCGAACAGCGTGGCCCACACGCCATGGTCGTCGGACGTGTAGCTCGCCCAGGGTTGTTCGACCACGGCCGTCGTGTACACCGGCACGTAGCCCTTGTCGGTGAGCTGGTGTTCGACGCGGTTGGGCGTGGCGGCGGTGGGGTTGGCCATGGCGGGGGACCGAAGGATTCCTGTGAAAGATGCTAGCCGGTTCGGGCGCAATGGACTTGCGTTGTTGCGCCGATCCTCCGGCCGGGCGGATGATCCCCGCGCGAAATTCGCGTGAAAGGGGGCCCATGACCGCGTCCATCGCCCGTCCTCCGCGCCCGGCCGAAGCCTGGGTGCTCGCCCTCCTCGTGGCCGGGGCCCTCGTGGTCTCCGGTCTCCTGGCCCGGGATCGCACGACCTGGCTGATGGAAGTGGTGTGGGTGATCCTCGGCTTGCCCTTCATCGCGTGGCGGTGGAAAGCCTTTCCCCTCACGTTGTTGCTGTGCGTGCTGCTGGCGCTGCATGCCCTCGTCCTGATCCACGGCGGCATGTACACGTATGCACAAACGCCCCTGGGCTTCGCGATGCGCGATGCGTTCCGCGCGATGGGTTTCGACGCGGTGCGCAATCCCTGGGACCGTCTCGGGCATTTCATGCAGGGCTTCGTACCGGCGATCCTCGCGCGCGAACTGCTCGTGCGCTGCACGCCGCTGCGCCCCGGTGCCTGGCTGGCCTACCTGTGCGTCGCCGCGGCCTTGAGCTTCAGCGCCTTCTTCGAGTTGCTCGAATGGTGGGCCGCGTTGGCGATGGGCGCGGACGCCGACGCCTTCCTCGCGGCCCAGGGCGATGTGTGGGACACGCAGTGGGACATGTTCATGTGCCTGTGCGGTGCGATCGCGTCGTTGTTGCTGCTGTCGCGCATTCACGACCGGCAGTTGGGCCTGCGCTAACCGAACGACGATTTTCACGAAACGGCAGCGAACGCGACCCGATCATCGGGGTCATGGCCTCCCATCCTGCACGCCGGGCGCACGCCGCGCCGGTCGATGAGAACACCCGCACGGCTGCTGCACTCATGCGGTCGTTCGCCGAGCGCACCGGCCTTGTCGGCGCACTGCCGCCGCGCCGGTACCTGTGGACCGATGCGTTCGCGGTGTGCAACTTCATCGCGCTCGAGGAATACGAACTCGCCGAACGCTTGGTCGACCAGGTGCATGCCGTCCTCGGCCGCCATCGCGAAGACGATGCGCGCAAGGGATGGATCGGCGGCATGGACGAAGAAACCGGCGAAGTGCATCCCACGCGCGGCGGCCTGCGCATCGGCAAGCCTTTGCCGGAACGCGACGCCGATGCAGGCGTGGATCCAGAGCTCGAATGGGACCGCGACGGGCAGTACTTCCATTACCTGACGAAGTGGATGCACGCGCTCGATCTCGTCGCGCGCCGCACCGGGCAGGCCGATGCCGGCCGCTGGGCGCGCGAACTCGCGCAAGCGGCGCATCGCGCCTTCACCTACACGCCGGTGCCGGGTGCGCCGCAACGCATGTACTGGAAGATGCGCATCGATCTGTCCGCGCCCCTCGTGCCTTCGATGGGCCAGCACGATCCGTTGGATGGCCTGATCACCTACCTGCAATTGCGCGCGCATCGCCCGCCGCAACGCGTGGGGCATGGACCGGAACTGGATGGAGAACTGCGCGAGATGGCGGCGATCGTCGCGGGCACGAACCTGCTCACCGACGATCCGCTCGGCATTGGCGGACTGCTCACGGACGCTTATCGGCTCGCGCAATTGTTGCGCGTGCGGCCTGGCGACAACCCCTTGCTGGGCCTGGTCGTGGGCGCGGCGGCGAGCGGATTGACGCGCTATCTCGCGACGCAACCGTTCTCGCGGCCGACCTCCCAACGCCTGGCATTCCGCGAACTCGGGCTTGCGATCGGATTGCAGGCCACCACGCGCCTGTGGGCGGCGCTGGAACGCGATGCGGCTTCGCTCGACACGCAACCCGCGTTGCGCGCGGCATTGGATTCGCTCGTGGCGCAGGTGCCCATCGCGCGGACGATCACGGCGACGTGGCTCGACGTCGAACAACAGGGCGGCGACAGTAGCTGGCGCGCGCACGAAGACATCAACGGCGTGATGCTCGCGACGGCCTTGGTGCCATCGGGTTTCCTGGAACTGACTTAACCCGCGTCGGTGTCTTCCGTCGTTTCGTCCTCGAATTCCCAGCTGTAGCGGTGCCGCGGTCCCATAGGATCCGCGTTGCGGAACAGCCAGGCCGACACGATGCCCGCGATGGCGCCGCCCAGGTGCGATTGCCACGACACCGTCGGATCGTGCGGCAGCACCGTCACCAGCAAGCCGCCCGAGAACGTCAGCGCGACCATGGCCGCCGCGATCGAAGGCCGGTCGCGCCGCAACAGGCCGAGCACGACGACCAGGTACGCCAGCCCCTGCAACACGCCGCTCGCGCCGAGATGATGCGAGCCCGGCGAACCGAGCCACCACGCGGCGAGCCCGGAGCCGAGCCACGCGAGCGGGATCGTGCGCAAGGTCGCCCGCGGATACACGCTGCCGGCGAGCGTGCCCAGCAACAGCAGGGCGAGCACGTTGGAGAGCAGGTGGTCCATGGACCCGTGCAACAGCGGCGCCGTCAGCACGCCGAGCAGGCCCGACCACGCGCCGGGGATGACCGACCAGGCGCCGACGTCGAAGGTGTCCTGCGCCGAATACACGAGGGTGAGCAGCACCGCGGCCCCCGCGCTCAGGAGCGCGGCGCGCTTCACGCGACGGCGGTCATGGGCCCGCTGGGCGCGGGGATCGGCGGGCATCGCGTGGGTGGGCAGGTCCATGGAACCGGTGATGGCGGTGCGGCCTCACGGTTGCAAGGGCCGCACCGCGTAAAATCGCCGGATGGACGCCCTCGCACTCCCCACCGTCCGCCTGCGCAACGCCTGGCGGTCCTCGCATCCCTGGATTTTCCAGAAGCTCGTCGAAAAACCCCCGACCAAGCCCAAGCCCGGCAGTCTCGTCGATGTCTTCGGCGTGGAAGGCGACTGGGTCGGCCGCGGCTTCTACAACGGGCACTCGCGCATCGCCATCCGCCTGCTCGAGGCCGACCAGGACATCGCCGTCGACGCCGACTGGTTCGCCCGCAAGATCGCCGAGGCCGTGCGCCTGCGTCGCGACATCCTGCAGCTCGACAAGGTGAGCGACGCCTGGCGCGTCGTTCATTCGGAAGGCGACGGCCTGAGCGGACTCGTCGTCGATCGCTATGCGGACCTGCTGGTCGTCGAATTCTTCAGCGCAGGCATGTTCCGCCACCGCGAGTGGATCTACGACGCGTTGCGCGCGCAGTTCCCCGGCTGCCGCTTCCATGCCTTCGCCGATGAACACGTGCAGAAGCAGGAGTCCTTCGACTTCCGCGGCTCCGAGCCTGCGGCGCCGGCGACGATCACCGAGCACGGCATCCGTTTCCGCGCCGATCCCGCGGGCGCGCACAAGACCGGCTTCTTCGCCGACCAGCGCGACAACCGCGAGTGGCTGTCGCACCTGTGCACCGGCAAACGCGTGCTCGACCTGTGCTGCAACACCGGCGGCTTCGCGGTGTACGCCTCGGCGCGCGGAGCGACCGAAGTGGTGGGCATCGACATCGACAACGACGTCATCGAGATCGCCAAGGCCAACGCCCGCCTCAACAACGTGCGCCCGCGCTTCGTGCAGGCCGACATTTTCCCGTGGCTGCGCGATGCGGGGAACAACGGCGAGCAGTTCGACGTGGTCATCCTCGATCCCGCCAAGATGACGCGCGACCGCGAGCAGGTGATCCCCGCGCTCAAGAAGTACCTGGACATGAACAAGCTGGCGCTGGGCGTGGTGAAGCCGGGCGGCTTGTTCGCGACTTTCTCGTGCACGGGCCTGGTGAGCGAGGAACAGTTCCTCGACATGCTGCGCCGCGCCGCGTTCTACGCCGGCCGCACCGTGCAGGTGCTGAAGGTCTCCGGCGCGGGCGCCGACCATCCGTTCCTCGCCCAGGTCCAGGAATCGCGGTACCTGAAGGCAGCGTTCTGCCGCGTGCTGGATTGAAGCAACCCGCATCGCGATCGGCGGCGGTCGCAGGCATTGAGATGCGCGCAGCGCATACACTGCCCACGCCAGAGGGAGGACCGCCGCCATGACCATGACGCTCATCGTCGCCTGTGTGTTCGCACTGGCGCTGGGGCTCGCCGTCGGCGCCCTGCTGATCAAGCCGAAGCCGGCCACAGGGGACGACACCGCCCGGATCGACGCCCAGATGCGCACCGCCGCCCTGGAAGGCGAATTGCAGGCCCGCGCGGGCGAACGCGAAGAACTGCGCGCGGAGATCGCCCGCTTGCGCGAACGCGCCCGCGACGATGCCACCGCCATCGAACGCGCACGCGCCGAAGCCGAGCAGGCCCAGCGCGCGCGCGCCGAGACCGAAGCCTTCGTGCGCAACGCCCAGAACGAGTTGTCGGCCAAGTTCACCGAGCTCGCCGGCAAGGCCTTCCACGAGCGTGGCCAGCAGTTCGAACAGAACGTGCGCGTGGCCACCGGCCAGTCGAAGGCGGACATCGAGCTGATGCTCAAGCCCTTCGCCGACCAGCTTGGCGCCTTCCGCCAGCGCATCGACACGGTGTACGGCGAGGAATCCAAGGAGCGCGCCTCGTTGTTCGGCGCCGTGCAGGAACTCAAGACGCTCAACCAGGACATGGCCACGCAGGCTTCGGCCCTGGCGCGCGCGCTGAAGGGCAACGCGAAGGTGCGCGGCGACTGGGGCGAGCTGATGCTCGAGAGCGTGCTGCGCAGCTCGGGCCTGGAAGAAGGCGCGCATTACGAGCGCCAGCACTCCAGCACCGACGACGAAGGCCGCCGCCTGCGCCCCGACATCGTGATCCGCCTGCCGGGCGATCGCTGCGTCGTCGTCGACAGCAAGGTCAATCTCGTCGCGTGGGAAGAAGCGATGAATGCGGAGACGCCGGAAGCGCAGCAGGAAGCGCTGCGCCGGCACGCGGTCGGCCTGCGCCAGCACGTGCGCGACCTCGCCGACCGCAACTATCCGAAGGCGCTGGGCGATTCCGCATTGGATGTCACCGTGGCTTTCGTGCCGATCGAAGGCGCGCTGTCGGCCGCGCTCGGCTTCGACGGCGAGCTGCAGTCCGAAGCCTTCGGCAAGGGTGTCGTCTTCGCTTCGCCCAATACGCTGATGGCCGTCCTGCGCGTGGTCGAGCGCCTGTGGACGAAGGAAAAGTTGCAGAAGCAGGCGCTGGAAATCAGCAAGACCGGCGGCCTGCTGCTGGATTCGGTGATCAACTTCCTTGCCGACTTCGCCTCCGTCGGCACCGGCCTGGAGGACGCGGCGAAGGCGTACCGATCCGCGCGCGATCGCCTGGAGGATTCCACGCAGGCGGTCATCCCGCGTGCGCGGCGCCTGGTCGAACTCGGCGTGAAGGGGAAGAAGAAGCTGCCGACCGAACTGCTGCCGGACGAGATCGACCTGGATCCCGAAACGCTCTCCGACGAGCGCTGATCAGCGCCCGCCGTCCATCGGCGTGATCGGGATCGCGTCGACCGGCACGTCCGGATTGGAGTCGTCGCGCAGGTAATCCGGCAGCGACGAGTCGTCCTGCGTCGTGCGGTCGCCCCAGATCTGGTAATTGCGGCGCTGCAGCCACGCATCGCGCACCAAGGTGTAATCGTCGGTGGCGCCTTCGCGCATCGCATCCACGGACATCAGCTGCGTGCGCACGTCCACGAGGTTCAGGCCCTGGAGGAACCAACGCACCGTGTCGTTATCGACCTGGCGCGTCAGGCCGAACGGCGCATCGCTGGCCATGCCGAACATGTCGCGCACCGTACGAGGCCCGAACAGCGGCAGCTCGACGTAGCGCGAACGCTTCCATCCCCACACGCCAAGCGTCTGCCCGAAGTCTTCGGTGTTGTGCGGGATCTTCGCTTCGGTCGCCGGATCGAACAGGCCGCCGATGCCGAGCGTCGTGTTGATCGTGAAGCGCCCGAGCGCCTGCGCCGCTTCCTTCGGCTTGCCCTGCAGCAGCGAGTTGATCATCGTCAGCGGCTGCGACAGGTTGGAAAAGAAGTTGCTCACGCCCAGGCGCACGGGACGCGGCAGCACCGCCATGTAGAACTTCGCCAAGGGCTTGGCGATGTGGCGGTCGACGCCGTTGTTGAACGCATGCATCTTGCGGTTGAACGGCTCCCACGGGTCGAACGCTTCGAACTGGGCCGCTGGCGCGGGCAGCCCGTCGTCGGCCGAGGACGTCGCATCGGTGCCATAGAGCGCGTCGTAATCGGATTCGGCCGTGGTCGGCACACCGCCTTCAGCAGGCATCGCGACGCTGGCACCGGACGGCAGTGCCACGCTCGAAGCGACAGGCACCTGGATGGTGCCGGCGACGGGCATGTCGACGCTGGTGGCAGCCGGCGGCGCGATGCTCGTTGCGCTCGGCAGCGACACGCTCGTCGCGGCAGGCACCGACGCCGTCACCGGCGCGGGCAGGGAAAGCGGCGACGCGATGTCCTGCGCCAGCGCCGCATGCGCGCACAGGGCGAGGGAACCGACGATCAGCGCACGCGGAAAGGGCGCGCGAACAAGTACGGAGGGGCGATCCATGCCGACGATTGTAAAGGGGTGGGCGCCGCGTTCAGGCGGCGGCGAAGGCGAGCGCCGCATCCAGCCGATACGCACTGCGCAGTTCGGCCAGGCCCCGCGGTGCACCGGCCACGGTGATCCCGCCGCCGGCGCGCGAGGCAAGTTCGGCCAGCAGCGCGAGCCCGGCGCTGTCCACCGACGGTACGGCGTCCAGCGAGAACCGGCGAACGCCGGCCACCTGTGCCAGCGCACGTGGCCAGAGGGACGCAACGGCATCGCGGGACAACACGCCGGAGAACACGAGCGTGTCCCCATCGCGCGTCACGCCGGCCGGGGCGTCATTGGGCCGCATCGGCCTGCATCTTGCCGGCACGCAGGTCGGCGGCGACCTGCTTGATCGACTTGTTGTTCAACGGCGCATCGAACTGGTTGCGGAAGGTCTGCACGAAGGACACGCCTTCGACCATCACGTCGAACACCTGCCAGTTCGCACCGGTCTTGCGCATCAGGTAGTCGACCGGCGTGGTCTGGCCGCCCGCGCGCAGATACTCGCTGGACACCTTGACGATCGCGCCGCCGCGCAGCGGTGTTTCCGACTTCACGCGCACCTTCAGGCCGGTGTCGAAGCTCAGGAGCGCCGAGCCGTAACGGGACATCAGGCTGTCGGCCAGCGCGTCGGCGAACAGCTTCACGTCGGCATCCGACGCGCCGCGGCCGTGACGGCCGAGCACGAGGCGCGCCGCGTAGTCGCGGTCGAACATCGTGTTGAATTCGGTGGAGATGAACTTGTCGAGCGCGGCGGGGTTCGACTTGAACTCGCTGCGGCGCTTTTCGAGCGTGGCCACGATGCGGTTGCTGTTGGCCAGCACGAGCTGGCTCGGCGTGCCCTGCGTGGTGGCGGCGGCGGCCGGTGCGGCAGCCGGCGTGGCGGCCTGCGCATGCACGAGCGCCGGCGCCGTTGCGGCGACGAACGCAGCGACGGTGAGGGCCTGGTAGGTCAGCCCGCGCAGGGACACGCGAGTGGCGGATTGCGAACGCTTCATTTGGACTGCTCCGTGGGGGCGTCGGAGGGAGTGGACGTGGTGGACGCGGCGGCCGGCTTCTCGCCGCCGCCCGCGAACATGTATTTGCCGACCAGTTGCATGAGGTCGACGGCCGACTGCGTCAAGGCGATCTCGTCGCCGGTCTTCAGGGTTTCGACATCGCCGCCCGGCGAGAGGCCGACGTAGCTTTCGCCGAGCAGGCCGGCCGTGAACACACCGGCCGAGGTGTCGGCGGGCAGGTCCTTGTAACGGTCGTCGATCGACAGCGTCACGATGGAGTCGAACTTCACCGGATCCAGGCTGATGTCCGAGACCTGGCCGACCACGACGCCGCCGATCTTCACCGGCGCCGAGGTGCGCAGCTGGCCGATGGAGGAGAAGCGCGCCTTGAGCGGATACGTGTGGCCGCCGAAGCCCCACTTGTTGTTGGTGGAGGCCAGCGCCAGGACCAGCAGGCTCGCCAGGGCGAGCAGCAGGAACGCGCCGACCGCGAATTCGAGACGGGGACCGCGCATGGCCATCAGCTCCTGAACAACAAGGCGGAAAGGACGAAATTGAACATCAGCACCAGCAGCGAGGCATTGACGACCGCGCGGGTGGTGGCGACCGAGGTGCCCTCGATCGTCGGTTCGGCGTGGAAACCGACGTAGGCGGCGACCAGCGCGGACGTCGCGCCGAAGATCGCAGCCTTGATGAAGGCGACGAGGAAATCGTCGTGGAAATCGACGCTGTCCTTCATCGTCTGCCAGAACGTGCCGCCGTCGATGCCGATCACGTGCACGGCTTCGAAGTAGCCGGCGGTGACCGCCAGGCTGATGAAGAACGCGGTCAGCAGCGGCACGCACAGTACCGCGGCCCAGAAGCGCGGCGCGACGGTCTTGGCCACCGGATCGATCGCCATCAGGCCGAGCGCGGTGATCTGGTCGGTCGCGCGCATCAGGCCGAGTTCGGCCGCGATCGACGAACCGGCGCGCCCGACGAACAGCAGCGCCGTGAGCACCGGCCCGAGTTCGCGATACAGGCCCAGGCCGAGCAACGCGCTCACCTGGCCCGTCGCACCGTAGGTTTCCAGCGCGCGATAGCCGAGCAACGTGACCGACAGGCCCACGAATGCACCGCCCGCGGCCACGATCGGCAGCGAACGCGCACCGATCTTGTAGATCTCGCGGGTGAGCTCTGCGAAAAAATCACGGGTCGGCTTCGACGCGCGCAGCACCGACAGGGCGAACAGGCCGGCGGCGCCGAGCGACCGGGTGGCGGCAACGAAGGGCATCAGGCAGCCTCCGGCGCGCGCGCCGCAGTATCGAAGGCGATGGGACCGTCGGGCTGGCCATCGAGGAACTGGCGCACGAGCGGGTCGCGCGATTCCGCCAGCGCATCCGGCGTGCCCGAGAACACGATGCGGCCGTTCGCGATCACGATCGCGTGGTCGGCCACCGGCATGGTTTCGTGCACGTGGTGGGTGACCACGATGCTGGTCAGGCCGAGCGTGTCGTTCAAACGGCGCACCAGGCTCATGACCACGCCGCTCGCGATGGGATCCAGGCCCGTCAGCGGTTCGTCGTAGATCATCAGCGGCGGATCGAGCGCCAGCGCGCGGGCGAGCGCGACGCGGCGCGCCATGCCGCCGGACAGCTCGCGCGGGAACAGGTCCGCGGCGGCGCGCAGGCCCACCGCGTGCAATTTCATTTCGACCAGGCGGCGAATCACCGGATCGGGCAGGTTCGTGTGCGCGCGCAGAGGCAGCGCGACGTTCTCGGCCGCGGTGAGGTCCGTCAGCAGGCCGTTGCCCTGCAACAGGACGCCGATGCGCTTGCGCATCTCGAGGAGCGCCCGTTGGGAGCGCGGGACCGCCGCGCCGAACACTTCGACCCGGCCGGCGGCGGGAACGAGTTCGCCGGTCAGCGCCGCCAGCAGCGTCGACTTGCCGCTGCCCGAGGGACCCAGCACGGCCGTGACGCTGCCGCGCGGCACTTCGAGCGCGACATCGCGCAGCACGGTGCGGCCGCCGCGGTCGAGGCGGAGGTCGGTGATGCGGACGGCGGGAGAGTCGGGCGACGCGGACACGCGGGGCTCGGATCCTGGATGCGTATTCAAGAAAATGCGGCGCAGCTTGGCCAGCGGGCGCTGAATGCCAGCCTAGCGCGGTCGCGCATTCTCTCAGGTTCGCGATGCGCAGCGGCGATTCCCGGCCCGGTCTTAGCGGATGCGACCGCGTCCGGCATCATGCCCGGATGCAGGGACGCCCCGACTTCCGGCTCTACCACGGCAACGCGCTCGACGTGCTCGCCGGTTTGCTGGCGGCGGAAATCGCACGCGCGCCGGCCGATGGCGACTGGTTGCGGCCCGATATCGTCCTCGTCCCGCAGTTTTCGATGCGCCGCTGGTTGCAGCAGGCGCTGGCCGAAGCCACCGGCATCTGCGCGAACCTGCGTTTCCTCACACCCGGTGAATTCGTCGACCTCGCCCTCGACGCCAACCTCGGCCCGGCCCCGCCCGAAGACCGCCTCGACCCCGACACCCTGCGCTGGCACGTGCTGCGCGAACTGCAGCGTCGCCCGCCCCCGGCGCTCGCGCGCTTCCTGGACGGCGACGACGTGCGCAAGCCCTGGTCGCTCGCCAACGCGCTGGCCGACACCTATGAGAAGTACCAAGCCTGGCGCCGCGACTGGCTGCGCGCATGGGAACAACGGCCGCCGAAGGATGATTGGGAAGCCACCCTCTGGCGCAACATCGCGCGGGATCGCGCCCATCGTGCGCGCCGCGTAGGCGATTACCTCGCGCGCTTCGGCGAGGACGGCACGGCCCCGGTCGGCCTGCCCCCGCGCCTGTTCGTCTTCGCCTGCCAGAACGTCTCGCCCGACGTATTGCAGGTGATCGCCAGCCAGTCGCGCGCCGGCACGCAGCACTTCTACCTGCATTCGCCCGCCCGCGGCTTCTGGGGCGACATCGGGCGCTGGGCGCGCTACGCGCCCGCCGATGACGACGCCTTCCTGGGCGATGGCACCCACACCGATGCCCCCAATCCGCTGCTCGCCGCCTGGGGCCAGGCCGGCCGCGATTTCGTCGCGATGCTCGTGGGCGGCGACATCGCCACGCCGTCCTTCGACATCGCGCCCTTCGTCGAACCCGTGCGCGACACGCTGCTCGGCCGCATGCAGGCCGACCTGCTCGACAACCGCGCGGCCCTGCGCGAGAACAGCGATGCCGCGTGGCCGCGCGTGCAGGTCGACAAGTTCGACGCGAGCCTGCAATTCCATGCCTGCCACACGCGCCTGCGCGAAGTGCAGGTGCTGCACGATCAGCTGCGCGCGTTGCTCGAGGCCGAGGGGCGCGAAGGCGAACCGCCGCTGCAACCGCGCGACATCGCGGTGCTCGCGCCCGACATCGATGCGTACGCGCCGCATATCGAAGCGGTGTTCGGTGGCGCGCTCGGCACGGCGCGCGAGCTGCCCTACACCATCGCCGACACGAGCCCGCTCGCGAGCGCCCCGATCGCCGAGGCGTTCCTGCGATTGCTGGAACTGCCGCTGCGTGCGCCGTCGCTCGCCGACGTGCTCGACCTGCTCGCCGTTCCCGCGATCGCCGCGCGTTTCGGGCTGGAAGATGCCGACCGCATGCGCGTGCAGGATTGGCTGGAATCCGCCGGCGCGCGCTGGGGCCTGGATGCACGCGATCGCCAGCGGCACGGCGCCGAGGGCGAGGCTTACACGCTCGAATTCGCGATCGATCGTCTCCTGCTCGGTTATGCGAGCGGCGACGGCGAAGACATCGCCGGCATCGCGCCGTGGCCGGAACTGGAAGGCCAGGCCGCCGAATCGCTTGATGCCTTGCTGCGTTGCGTGGCCATGCTGCGCGATGCACGCACGCAGCTGACCGGGCCGCATGCGCCCGCGAAGTGGGCCACCTTGCTGGAACGCCTGCTCGGCGAAGCCTTTGCCCCCGCGCGCGACACCGCCGACGCAGCGCTGCTGCGCCGCCTGCGCGATGCCATCGGCCGCTTCTCCGATGGCGCTGCGCGCGCCGACTACGACACACCGGTCGAACACGCGATCGTGCTCGAACAATTGCGCACCGAACTCGGAAGCGCCGACGCGCGTGCGCCGTTCCTGTCCGGCGGCATCTGCTTCGGCCGCATGGTGCCGATGCGCCTGATCCCCTTCCGCGTCGTGTGCCTGCTCGGCATGGACGCCGAAGCGTTCCCTGCATTCGAAGGCCGCGATCCGATCAACCGCATCGCCAATGCACTGGGCACGAAGGAACGCCGCACGGGCGATCCCTCGCGGCGCGACGCGGATCGTTACCTGTTCCTGCAATTGTTCGCTTCCGCCGGTCGCGTGCTGTCCTTGAGCTGGTGCGGCATGGACCCGCGCGACAACAGTCGCCGCGAGCCCTCCACGCTGGTGGCGGAATTGCTGGACACCGCGGCGGCCTACCACGGCGGCGATCCCGACCACGTGCGCGAGACGCTCGTCGTCCGCCACGCCCTCCAGCCCTTCTCCCCGTCCGCGTACGGCGCGCCGCATGCGGGCGAAGTGTTGGCCGAAGGCGATGGCACCGAGCCGCGGCGTTTCAGTTACGACGCCGCGTGGCAGGCGGCGTCCACGGAAACCGCGGGGACCGATGCATCGCCGCCATTCGCACCCGTCACGCTGCGCCTGCCCGCGCGCGACCTCGTGCACGCGCCCTTGTCGTTGGATCGCCTGCGTCGTTCGCTGATGCGGCCGCACGCGGTCTACCTGCAGGAAGGCCTGGGCCTGCGCCTGCCGGAAGACGAAGCGCCGCTCGCAGAACACGAACCGCTCGGCGCACCGGATGCGCTGGAACAGTACGCGTTGCGCAATGCGGTGTTCGATGCCTGGTTGCGCGCGAGCGGCCAGCCGGATGCGCACGTGCTGCATGCGCGCTTGCTGGCGCGTGCCTTGGTGGCGCCGGGCGCGGAAGGGCGTGCACAGGTCGCGAAGGTGCTGGAAGAGATCGCCCCCTTCGCGATGCGTGCCGTCGAAAAGGGCTTCAGCGATGCACCACGGCGACGGGCCGTCGCGCATGCCTCCTCGGCCGGCGTGTTGCGCGGCACGCTCGATGGCGTGCATCGCGATCGCGTGCTGCGCGTGGTCCTGCGGCCCGATGGCGTGCATGGCGGCCACGCGATCCGCCACGGCCTGGATCGCCTGTGTGCCTCGCTGCTCGGCCTGCCGATGTACGAGCTCGCCAAGCCGTCGAAGGACGACGCGCCCGAGTTCAACATCCTCAAGCCACTGACGGAAAAGCGCGCCATCGCCGCGCTCGACTCGCTGTTCGCCTGGCACGACGCGGCGTTGCGCGCGCCGCAAGTATTCCTGCCCAAGAGCGCGCACGACTACGTGCAGGTGCTCGCGGAGAAGGACGCCGTCGCCGCGCTGCGCGCCGCGCGCCAGACCTGGACGGGCGACCGCTACGGCCAGACCGAACGCGCGGAAGCCACCGCCGCCACGCACGTCGCCTTGCGCGGCCGCGATCCCTTCATCGACGAGGACGTCGAATCGCAGCTCCGTTTCGCACGACTCGCAGAAGCCGTGTTCCGCGCCCTGGGCCAGGACGCCGTGCCGTTGGACGCGGAGGTGCTCGAGTGAGCAGCACCGTGTTCGATACGCCACTCGACGCCCGCAGCCTCATCGAAGCGAGCGCGGGCACGGGCAAGACCTATGCGTTGGCGGGCTTGTTCGCGCGCGCGGTCATCGTCGAACGCCTCGCGGTGCCGCAGATCCTCGCCGTCACCTACACCGTGGCCGCGACGCAGGAACTCCACGAGCGCGTTCGCTTGCGCTTGCAGCGCGCCGCCAAGCTCGCGGAGGCCTGGCAGGAGGGCGCACCTGCCGAGCAAGCCGGGGACGCGGCGGATACCGCGCTGCTGCGTCGCCTGCTGCACGCCGCATTGGCCAGCGAATCGCTCCCCGCCTTGCGCCTGCGCCTGCGCCGCGCCGTGCGCGACCTCGACCTCGCGGCCATCACCACCATCCACGGCTTCTGCCAACGACTGCTCGCCGAGCACGCGCTGGTCGCCGGACACCCGATGGTCCACACCGACATCGAACCGGCCAACGCGGCGCAGCGCAGCGCGCTGGCGGTCGCCGTGTGGCGCGAACATGCGAAGACCGCCGAAGGCGTCGAATTCCTGCAACGCACATTCGGCAGTCTCGACACCCACGCCGACGCGATGCGCGACATGCTCGCGCCCGAGCCGCTGCTCCCGCCGCCACCGCGGGGCGACGCCGAAGCATCGCGGACCGATGCATGGCGCCACGTGCGCCAGGTCTATCTCGACACCGGCGCGGATGCGCGCGAAACCCTGCTCTCGCAGATGGCGCGCGGCCAGCTCAGCCGCGACAAGCGCAAGGGCATGCCGGTCGACGCGTTGTGGCAATGGTTCGACGCGCAATCCGACGCGCCACCCACCCGTACGCCCGCCGAACTCGTGCGCCTGACGCGCAGCGGACTCGATGCGCTCGCGCAGAGGGGCGCGCGCGCGCCCGAGCTCGCGTTGTCGGATGTGGTCGAACGCTGGCTCCTCGCCGACGAGGCCTGCGACCTCGCCCGCCTGCATGCGATACGCGACGACGCACGCCGCCACGACCAGGCCGCGAAGCGCAACGCCCACGTGCGCGACTTCGACGACCTGGTCGAAGACGTGTTCGTCGCCATCTCCGATCCGGATTCCGCCGACGCACTCGCTGCTGCACTCCGCGCGCAATATCCCCTCGTGCTCGTGGACGAATTCCAGGACACCGACGCGCGGCAATGGACGATCTTCGAACGCTTGTTCGGCGAAGGCGGGCTGCTGCTCGTCGGCGACCCGAAGCAGGCGATCTATCGATTCCGCGGCGGCGATGTGCAGACCTATCTTGCCGCACGCGATACCGCGCGGGTCGCCGCGCCGCTCGACCGCAACTTCCGCTCGAGGCCATGCGTGCTCGACGCGGTCAACGCCCTGTTCACGCATGCCACGCAACAGGCCGGCCTGCTCGGCGACGGCATCGCATTCGCGCTGACTTCGGCGGGCGGCAGCGCCAGCGATGCCGACTTCATGCGCGGGGGACACATCGCGCCCGCGCTCGTGGTGCAGGCCTTGCCGAACAAGCCGGGTGGTCGCTGGAACGCGCCGGATTCCATAGCCACCGCTGCAGACTGCTGCGCACTCGAGATCCGGGACCTGCTCGCCGCCGCACGCGAAGGCCACGCGCTGCGCCGCGACGGCGATGTGATGCGGCCGATCGAAGCGCGCGATTGTGCGGTGCTCGTGCGCAGCCACAAGGAAGGCATCGCAATCCGCGACGCGCTGACGCGCCTGGGCATCCCGGCCGTGAGCGCGGGGCGCGGCAGCCTGTACGAATCGGACGAGGCGCAGCATCTGCTGGCCCTGCTGCTCGCACTGAGCACGCCCGGCGACGATCGCCGCCTGCGCGCGGTGCTCGCGACCCCCTTGTTCGGTTACGACGCGCAAGCCTTGCAGGCCCTGGACAGCGACGGCGACGCCCATCGCCGCTGGCAGCAGGACCTCGCCGACTGGCGCCTGCGCTGGGAAACGCACGGGCCGCAACCGATGCTCGCCGAAGTGCTGTCGGGACAGGCGTCGCGCCTGCTCGCCTTCGCCGGCGGCGAGCGCAGCCTCACGCACCTGCTGCAGCTCGGCGAACAGCTGCAGGAAGCGCGTGCGCGTCGCCTCGGCCCGCAAGGCCAGGTCGACTGGTTGCGCGCGGCCATCGCGCATGCCGACCGCGACGACGAAGAACAACAGCCGCGCCTGGAATCCGACGCGAGCCGCGTCCAGATCCTCACGCTGCACAAGAGCAAGGGCCTGGAGTTCCCGCTCGTGTTCCTGCCCTTCGCGGCCATCGGGCGCAGCAACGGCCGCGACGACAAGTTCGTCGGTTACCACGACGAGGCCGGCCGACGCGTGCGCCAACGCAAGACACGCATGCAGCATCCGGGTGCGCCCGCGTGGGACGCGGCGTGCGCTGCTTCCAAACGCGAAGACGCCGCCGAGGACATGCGCCTGCTGTACGTCGGGCTCACGCGTGCGCGCGATGCCTTGTGGCTGTGCACAGCGCCTTTCGCTTCGAACGAGGTGTCGTCCTTGCATCGCCTGTTCGGCGGCGTCCTGCCGAATGCGGAAGTGCGGCTCGCGCTCGGCCCCGCGCTGCAATTGCGCGACACACCGCCGGACCTCGGCGACCGCCAGCGCCTCGCCCCCATGCGTCCCGAACGCGTCCCCGCCCCGCGCACGCCGCACCGACGCCTGCGTCGCGACTGGTGGATCCACAGCTTCAGCCAGTTGCATCGCCAGCATGCGCACGGTGCGCAAGCCCTGGTCGAAGATGCACCCGCCGACGATGAGCGCACCATGCTGGTGACCGAGATCCCCGTTGACCCGGCGAGCCTGCGTTTCAGCGGCACGCGCTTCGGCAACGCGATTCACCACGCGCTCGAGCATGTCGATTTCGCCGCATGGCGCGGCGGCGACGGCAGTGCGATCCCGGAAGGACAGCGTCCTTTGCTGGAGGCGGCGCTGCTATCGCAGGACTACGTCGAATCCGATTTCGATGCCGGCGTGCGCGAACTGGCGCCGCTGATCGCGCGCACGCTCAACGCCGCCTTGCCCGAAGGCGGGAGCCTGGCCGATCTCGCGCCGACCGAGCGCGTGGCCGAGCTGGAATTCCATTTCACGCTGGCCGATGCGGATGCGCAGGCGCTTCTTGCGCTGCTGCAGGCGCACGGCATCGCGCCGGGCCGCCGCGATTTCGGCGCGTGGCCGCGGCTGGCGGGCCTGATGACGGGCAAGATCGACCTGACCTATCGCGTGGACGGGCGCGTGTACGTGGTCGATTACAAGTCGAACCGTTTGCCTGCGTACGACGCCGACGCGCTGGCGCACGCGATGATCGCAAGCGAGTACGACCTGCAGGCCTTGCTCTACGCAGTGGCCGTGCATCGCTGGCTGCGCATGCGGCTGGGGGCGTCGTACGACCCGGGCATACACCTCGGCGGCGTGCGCTACCTGTTCTGTCGCGGGCTCGAAGGCGATCACGGCATCGCCGCGCCTGTGTTCCCGCCCGCGCTCATCGAGGCGGTGGATGCGTTGCTCGGCGGCACGCGGGAGCTTGCATGAGCGCCACATTCCCGATGAATGACGACGCACCGCGCACCTTCGATCGCACGTTCGCCGAAACGCTGCGACGCCTGGACCCGGCGACCGATCCGCGCGTGCTCGACGCGGCCGAGCGCGCGGCGTTCGCGATCGCGCAGGGGCATGCGGCGTTCGACATCGCCGGCGAACCCGATGCGCACGATCTCCGCGCGGCCCTGCGCGCGTCGCGCTGGATCGACACGCCCGCGCCGCAGGACCCCGCGGACCCGGCGCTACCGCTCGTCCTGGAAGGCGACCTGCTGTTCCTTCGCCGCTACCGCGAATACGAACGTCGCCTCGCGCAAGGCCTGCGCCGCATCGCATCGGCATCGCTTCCCGACGCGGAAGCCGCGCCCATCGCCCCGTTGTTCGACACCCTGTTCCCGCCTGCGACGCGCGATCCGCACCAGGCCCGCGCCGCTGCGCTCGCGTTGCGCCATCCCTTGCTGGTGATCACCGGTGGCCCCGGCACCGGCAAGACCACGACGATCGCGCGCATGTTGTTGCTCTCCATGGCGCACGCGATCGCAGGAGGCCGCGCGCTGCGCATCGCGCTCGCTGCCCCCACCGGGCGCGCCGCCGAACGCATGGCCGAAAGCCTGCGCAATGCGATCGACGGAATGCGCAACGACGGCGTCGACGCCACCTTGTGCGACGCACTGCCCCGCGACGCCGGCACGCTGCATCGCCTGCTGGGCACGATCCACGATCGTCCGCGCTTCCGCCACGGCCCCGACCTTCCGCTCGCATTCGATCTCGTCGTGGTCGACGAGGCCTCGATGGTCGACCTGCCCTTGATGTGCAAGCTCGTCGAAGCGATCCCCGACGGCGCGCGCCTGGTGTTGCTCGGCGATCGCGACCAGTTGCCGTCGGTGGAAGCCGGCGACGTGCTCGCCGCGATCGCGGATGCAGCGACCACCATGGAGCGCGATGCGCCCGTCGCGGCGACGCAGGGTTTCGGCGGCATCCGCGTCAACCTGCAGCGTGCCTTCCGCCAGTCCGATGCACTCGATCTCGCACCGCTCGCCACGGCCGTGCGCGAGGGCGACGCAGACACGGCACTCGCCCTCTTGCGCAGCGGTACCTTGCGCGGCGTCGATTTCCACGAAGACGTCGCCGATCCACTGGCGCCTCCGCTGCGCGATGTGCTGCTCACGCCGTGGCGGGAGCTCGGCAGCGTCGATGCGGCCAATGCGGATGACATTGCCGCTGCGCTCGCGCTAGCAGGACGCGCACGCCTGCTCACGGCGCTGCGCAACGGCCCGCAAGGCGCGATCGCATTGAACGCCCGCATCGAAGAAGCGCTCGCCGGCGCGCAGCGCGATCCGTATTTCCACGGCCGACTCGTGGCGATCACCGAAAACAGCTATCGCCACGGCCTGTTCAACGGCGACCTGGGCCTGTGCCTGCGTGGCGAAGACGGCACCGCCGTGTGGTTCCGCACGGCAGCGGGGCTTCGCCCGTTCCATCCGGGCGCCCTGCCCGCGCATGCAGGTGCATTCGCGATGACGGTGCACAAGGCGCAGGGCTCGGAATTCGACACGACGTGGGTGCAATTGCCGCGGCAGCCCGCGCGCACCTTGTCGCGCGAACTGGTCTATACCGCCATGACGCGCGCACGCAATGCGTTGCACGTGTGCGCATCGGAGACGAGCCTGCGTGCAGCGCTCGGAATGCGTGCACAACGCGTCTCGGGTCTTGCATCGCGATTGCGCGGCGCATGATTTCCTGAACGCGTCAGCCTCCTGAACACGCCGCGATGTGCACGCAATGTGCACGCGCACGCGCATTCGAAATCGGTTCACGCAACGCGCGCAACTTTCACCATCACTGCACCACGCGCTGCATACCGTTGCCCCTCGTCGCGCGCACTGCGCGCCGTTCCCCACGTAGCAGGAGCATCAGAATGAGCGATATCAAGAAGGACCACAGCATTGGCGAAGGCACCGGCGCAGTGACGGGTGCCGTGACAGGTGCGGTGGTCGGCTCCGCGGGCGGTCCGGTCGGCACCGTCGTCGGTGCGTTGGCCGGTGGCGCGCTCGGCGCGAAGGCCGGCGGCAAGATCGCCGAAGCGGTGAATCCCACCGAGTATGCGGATCACTGGAAGACGTCCTATCGCGACACCGCGTACTACAACAACGCGCGCGACTGGAGCGATTACGAGCCGGCCTACAAGTACGGCTACGACACCTACGGCCAGTATCGCGGCCAGCAGTTCAACGATGTCGAAGGCGACCTCGAACGCGGCTGGAACTCGGGCAAGGCGAACTCGCGCCTGGCGTGGAACGAAGCCAAGGGTGCGGTGCGCGACGGTTGGCATTACATCGAACGTGCGATGCCGGGCGACGCCGACCGCGACGGCCGCTGATCCGCGTTTCAGTCAGGACTCGCGGTCGCCTCCGCTGTCGGCGCCGCAAGACGAGCCGGGGCAACCCGGACGCAAGGGCCACCTCACGGTGGCCTTTGCTTTTCACCGTTGCTAAACACCGTCCTGCCTAGGTTGGAGGCTCAACCGGAGGCCGCGCGCATGAGCATTCTCAGAAAAGACCATGTGGTCGGGACGGGAGGCGCGGCGCTGGCCGGCGGCGCAGCCGGAGCGGCCATCGGCGCGGTCGTGGCGGGGCCGCCGGGCATGGCGGTCGGCGGCGTGGTCGGCGTTGCATTGGGCGCCACCGCGGGCGACCGCATTGCCGAGGCACGCGATCGCCGCGAGAACCTCGGCCACTTCGAACAGATCTACCAGTCGATGCCCTACTACCGCGCAGGCCATGACTGGCACGACTACGCGCCGGCCTATCGCTACGGCCTGGAGACCTACGAAAAGTACGGCACGCAGTCCTTCGCCGATTCCGAATCGAGCCTGCAGGGTGCCTGGGAAGCGAACGCACGCTTCGGCTCGCGCCTGAGCTGGCTGGAAGCGCGCCCGGCCGTCGAACACGCCTGGCGTTCGATGGACGAAGCCCTCGGCAAGGCCGAGCACGAACCCCGGCCGCGCTGAGCGCGGCCGCTGCCGGTACCATGGCGGCCCCCGCAAGCAGGGCCCGACGCGCCATGAGCGATATCCGCCACAACGTCCCACGCAGCGAAGCCGAAGACGCCGTCCGCACGCTGCTGCGCTGGTCCGGCGAAAACCCCGACCGCGAAGGCCTGCTCGACACGCCCAAGCGCGTGGTGCGCGCCTACGAGGACTGGTTCAGCGGTTACGCGATGGATCCGGACGATTACCTCGCGCGCACCTTCGAAGAAGTGTGCGGCTACGACGAGCTGATCGTGCTGCGCGACATCCAGTTCGAGAGTCATTGCGAGCACCACATGGCGCCGATCATCGGCCGCGCCCACGTGGGCTACCTGCCGAACGGCAAGGTGGTGGGCATCAGCAAGCTGGCGCGCGTGGTGGAAGCCTATGCACGCCGCTTCCAGGTGCAGGAGAAGATGACGGCGCAGATCGCCAACTGCATCGAGCGCGCGCTGCAACCGCTCGGCGTCGGCGTGGTGATCGAAGCCGCGCACGAATGCATGACCACGCGCGGCGTGCACAAGCGCGGCGTGAGCATGGTGACCTCCACGATGCTCGGCAGCTTCCGCGAAGACGCACGCACGCGCTCTGAATTCCTGCAGTTCGTTTCGGTGGGATCCGGGCACCGCTGAACGACGCGCCGCCGCCGCTCGATTGCCTGATCGTTGGCGCCGGCCCCGCGGGCCTGACGGCGGCGACCTACCTCGCACGGTTCCATCGCCGCGCCGTCGTCGTCGATGCGGGCAAGAGCCGTGCTCGCTGGATTCCGAAGAGCCACAACTGCCCGGGCTTCCCGTTCGGCGTCGCGGGCACGGACTTGCTGGACAAGTTGCGCGAGCAGGCGACGGGTTACGGCGCGGAGATCGTGTCGGGACACATCGCGCGCCTCGAACACGACGCCGACGGCTTCATCGCCACCGCCGACGACGGCACGCGCTGGGAAGCCCGCCACGTGATCCTCGCCACCGGCATCGTCGACCGGATGCCCGCGATGCCCGGGCTGGAAACCGCCATCGAGCACAACGTCGTGCGCATGTGCGCCGTGTGCGATGGCTACGAGGCGAGCGACGACCACATCGCCGTGTACGCACCCGTGGACGACGCCATCCGGCACGCCGTCTTCCTGCGCACGTTCTCGCGGCGCGTGGCGGCAGTGCGCTCCGAACCCGGCGAGCCCGACGAAGAGAACGCAAGGCGTGCGCGCGAAGCGAACGTCTCCGTGCTGCCCGTGGCCACGCGCCTGGAACACGACGGCACCTGCTGCGTCTTCCACCTGGAAGACGGCAGCACGCATCGCTTCGACACGGTGTATCCCGCGCTCGGCTGCGAAACGCAGTCGGACCTTGCGATCGCGCTTGGCGCGGCCGTCGACGACATCGGCGCGCTGCGCGTGGATGCGAAGCAGCAGACCAGCGTCGAAGGCCTCTATGCCATCGGCGACATCGTCAGTTCGCTGAACCAGATCAGCGTGGCCGTCGGGCACGCGGCGATCGCGGCCACGGCGGTGCACAACCGCCTGCCGGGCAACTTCCGCGAGGATCCGGACAGCCAGCCGGAGTCGGCAGCGGACCTGCCGAGCCCCGGCTGACGTCGATCAGTAGCCGGCCTGCTGGTGGTGGATCTGCGCGCAGGGCCCGCGCGGATCGTTGCCGATCATCGGATCGCAGGGGATGGTCGCGTTGCCGTTCTGCGCGTCGTACGCGATGGTCGTGTAGTTCGCGGTTTCGACCTGCGTGTTGACGTCGGTGATCGTGCCGCTCTGCATGTCCGGACTCGCCGACCAGGTGAGCTGGTTGTAGGTATCGTTCTGGAAGGTCACGTTGCTCAACCCGTAGCGATTGTCCGCGTCCACGGTGAGATTGAGGGTGGCGGTGCCGTCGCCCACCTTCGTCTTCATGCTGCCGTTGTCGTTATGGCCACCGGTGTACTTGTAGCTGTACTGCTGTCCGTTGGAGGCAGTGGTGGTGGTCCAGCCCTGGCCGTTGGCTGCGCCTGGCTTGAGCTTGAGGGTGACGCTTTCGTTACTCGGCATTGCTGTGCTCCCGATTGGGGGTGGAGGGAGTCAACGGCCACGCGGCTCGTTGCCGATCATCGGGTCGCATCGGATGATGCGGCCGTCCTGCGCGCGAACCAGCACGCTGTACTTCGCGCTCATTTCCATGGTGTTCTCATCATGGATCGTCATTGACCGGTCGGAATTGCGAGCCACAGTGAGCTGGCTCTTCGTATCGCCGGTGAATTCGATGTTGTCGATGGTGAACTTGTTGCCGACGACTTCGATGGTGAAGTTGACGGCGTTCTCGTCGCTCTTGCCCTTCAGGTCGCCGTTGTCGTTGATGCCCCCGGTGTAGCGGAAGCCGCCGTTGTCGTCGACGTGGAGCACGACGTGCTTGGTATTCCCGTCGGTGCGCATGGTGGGCTCCTTATTTCCTGGGGTCGTTGCCGATCATGGGATCGCAGTGGATCTCCTGGCGCCCCTTCCTGATGATCACGTTGCAGTAGGCCTGCTGCACTTTTGTGTTGAGGTTTCTCAGCGTGATGTGCCTGCGCGTGAACGTCCCGCTGATCTGGTCACAGGGATCGACCAAGGTCACGTCGGCGATTTCGTAGCCTTCCCTGGCCTTGTTCTGCAGCTTGATGTGGATCGTGACGATGGATCGGTCGCCTGGCTTGTTGATCTTTTGCCGCACTTCCTTCGGCACGTACCTGTAGTCGAAGAGATCGTCGCCCGCTTCGTCGGCCGTCGCCTGCTGCCAGCCGTGCTTCCCATCCGGCTTGCCGGGCGTGATGTTGAGCGTCATCACCTTCGGTCGTTTCATGGAGCAATTCCTCCTGACAATCAGCGCGCCGCGATCCCCGGCAGCGGCGGCAGCGGATCGATCGGAACGTAAGCGGCCGCCACCAGGCGCTGCCGATACGGCATCGCGGCGTCATCCTGTTCGAGGTTGTGGAGCGTGCGCACCAAGGGATCCAGGCGCGCGAACGGCGGGCCTTCGGTGTCCTTGCCGGCCATCAGCAAGGCCTGCGCATCGCGCCAGCGCGTGGTGGCCGTCGTGTCGTCGCCCGCACGCTTGGCGACTTCGCCTTCCAGCGTCTGCAGCTCCGCGAGCGTGACCCGCAGGTTCTCGCCTTCGCCCGACTTCCAACCAGGGTCGATCACCGCATGCGCGGCCGCGATGCGCTCGTGCGTGGCCGCGTCGTCGTGCTGCTCGAACGCCAGGCGTGCCTGCAGCATCCGCGTGCGGCCAAGCCACTGGCGCATGCGCATGTCCTTCGGTTCGGCGGTGTGCACCGCGGTGAGCAGGCGCTCTGCTTCCAGTGCTTCCGGCGCCGCGACCGCAGGCGACTCCGCGTCGAGTTGTGCGCGCCAGAAGCGCGCGACGGCGTGCACCGACGCCCACTTCTTGTTGTCCGGATCCTGCCGCACCATCGCATCGGCTTCGTGGTTAGCCGCTTCGACCGCCGCATGCGCTTCCGCCATGCGGCCGCGCTGCGAGCGCACATCGGCGAGCAGCAGTTGCTGGTCCACCCAGTCCTCGCGCCAGCGACTGTCCTTCGGTGCCCGCTTCCGCAACGCATCGAGGTCGGCCAGCGAATCGGCGAACCACCCTTCGCTTTCCTGCAGGCGCCCTTGCTGCAGCGCGTTGCTGCCCAGCCAGGACACCACGGTCGCCTTCTCGGAGCGCAGCGGCAGATCGTTCGGCCGCGCGCGCACCCAGCCGCGGAACAGATCCAGTTCCTGCAGCATCGCCTGCTCGGCCTTCGCGTGTTGCCCGCGCGCTTCGTCCAGCACCGCGAGGTTGTGGTGGCCGTAGGCGACTTCCTTCTGCCAATCGAAGTTCTTCCGATCCATCGCCGCGAGCTTCAGCGCGCTGTCGCGATACTGCGTCAACCACTTCTCCGCATCGTCGAAGCGATCCTGTTGCCAGGCGACGTAGCCGATCCAGTATTCGGCCTGCGCGCGATCGAACAGACGCTGCCCTTCGCTCGGCTTGCGGTCGTACAACGCGCTGCTGCGCACATAGGCTTCGTGGAAGGCCGCGGCGGCAGCAGGATGGTTGCCTTCCTCCAGGCGCACCTGGCCAATGCCGGTGAGCGAGCGCGCCTGTTCCTCCAGCGTGTGATCGCTGAGGTCGCGCGGATCCAGCGTGGCGAAATACTTCGTTGCCTTGTCGTCGACCGAGCGCATCAGGTCCAGGCGCCCGACCGTGGTGAGCTTCTGGCGCAGGTCGCCCATCATGAAGCCCATCAGGTCTTCCGCCTGCGCTTGCCTGCGTTGCGCGTCGTTGCGCGCGACATACGCGCTGATCGCGAGCGTGGACGTGAGCGCCATGCCCGCCACCGATGCGGCCGCCACGATCGCCATGCGCTTGTTGCGTCGCTGGGCTTCGCGTTGCACGAGCGTATCGAAGCCGACGCCCAACAGGCCCGCGATCAACTTGAGCGCCGCACGATCCTTGCCGTCGCCGTCCTTGCGCGCATCCGCCGCGAGCGGCTCGCGCACGTGTCCCTCCGCATCCGGTGCGAGCAGCGACGGCGGGAAGCAATCGCTTTGCGCGGGATTGCCGTCGACGACGAAACACAACACGCGGTCGCCGCTGTGGCGCGCGCGGAAGGCCTGCACTTCCGCATCCACCCAGCGCGACTGCGCAGCGGCCGGCGAGCAGATGACGACGAGCGTGGCCGATTCGGCGAGCGCTTCGCGGATGGTCGTGCTCAGGTCGCCTGCGGTGGGCAGCTCGTCGCGGTCCCGGAACATCGGGCCGAGGCGAGCAGGAATCGGGCCATCACGTCCCGGCGAACCGACCAGGCGTGCAGGCACGCGATACGACTCCAGCCGACGCAGCAGCCAGCGCGCCCAGTGGGCGTCGACGTGGCTGTAGCTGAGGAAGGCGCGATAGCGCACGGGCTTTGGCCCGCTGCAAGGCCGGGCCGGAGTCGGGGGACGTTGGACCAACGCCCCGGCCTGCGCGCAGCGGACAGCGCGCCGACGGACGGTCGCGCGCTAGACTGCGTGCCCTCACGTTCCGCCAGCCGATCCCCCAAGTGAACGATACCGCCGCACCCGGCGCGCGCCAGGCCGCGCTCGTCTTCATCTTCGTCACCGTCCTCATCGACATCCTCGCCTTCGGCCTCATCATCCCGGTGCTGCCGCACCTGCTGAAGGAGTTCGTCGGCGGCGATACCGTGCGCGCGGCGCATTGGGTCGGTGTGTTCGGCGTGTTGTTCGCCGCCATCCAGTTCGTGTGCGCGCCGATCCAGGGCGCGATGTCCGATCGCTTCGGCCGGCGGCCGACGATCCTGCTCTCGTGCTTCGGCCTCGGCGTGGATTTCATCTTCATGGCGGTCGCGCAGTCGCTGCCGTGGCTGCTGGTCGGGCGCGTGTTCTCGGCGGTGTTCTCCGCCAGCTTCACAACCGCCAATGCGTACATCGCAGACGTGACCGAACCGGCGAAGCGCGCGCAAGCCTTCGGCATGATCGGCGCGGCCTTCGGCCTGGGCTTCATCATCGGTCCGGCGATCGGCGGCGAGCTCGGCCACATCAACATTCGGCTGCCGTTCTGGTTCGCTGCAGGACTCGCGTTGTTGAACTTCGCGTACGGCCTGTTCGTGCTGCCCGAGTCCCACCCGAAGGAGCGTCGCAGCCCGAAGTTCGACTGGGCCCACGCCAATCCGCTCGGCTCGTTGAAGTTGCTCGGCCGCTATCGCGCGATCTGGGGCCTGGCCGGCGTGGTGTTCCTGATCAACCTCGCGCACTACGTGTATCCGAGCGTGTTCGTGCTGTTCGCCGATTTCGCGTACGGCTGGGACGAGCGCGTCGTCGGCCGCGTGCTCGCGGTGGTCGGCGTGCTGAGCGTGATCGTCAATGCCTTGCTGGTGAAGCGCGTCGTGGCGAAGTTCGGCGAGCGTCGCGCGTTGCTGATCGGCCTGATGTGCGGCGTGGTCGGCTTCACCATTTATGGCGTCGCACCGACGGGTATCTGGTTCCTCGCTGGTATGCCGATCATGTCGTTGTGGGCGCTGGCGATGCCGTCGACGCAGGCGCTCGTTTCGCGCCAGGTCGGGCCCGAAGTGCAGGGTCGCATCCAGGGCGCGCTCACGAGCCTCGCAAGTTTCGCGGGCATCCTGGGCCCGGCGATCTACACCTCGGTGTTCGCGTTGTTCATCAGCGACCACGCACCGGCGAAGTTGCCGGGTGCACCCTTCCTGCTGGCAGGCATGTTGCTCGCGTGCGCGGGGATGGTGGCGTGGCGGTTTGCGCGCGCGCCGAAGGAAGCGGCGCACGTCGCGCCGGCACCGGTCACCGCAAGCGAAGGTTGAGCGTCAGCGCTCGAGGATCGCGACCACGCCCATCCCGCCGGCGGTGCAGATCGACACCAGGCACCGCCCGCTGCCGCGCTGCTTCAGTTCCTTCGCGGCGGTGGCGACGATGCGCGCACCCGTCGCCGCGAACGGATGCCCCGCCGCGAGCGAGGATCCGTTCGGATTGATCTTCAAAGGATCGATGCGCCCCATCGGCGCCTCGAGCCCGAGCCGGTTGCGGCAGTAATCCTGGCTTTCCCACGCGCGCAGCGTGCACAGCACCTGCGCGGCGAAGGCTTCGTGGATCTCGTAGAAATCGAAATCCTGCAGCGTGAGCCCGTTGCGGCGGAGCATCTCCGCCACCGCGATCGTCGGCGCCATCAGCAGGCCTTCGCCGTGCACGAAGTCGACGGCGGAGACATGCGCATCGCGCAGGTGGCACAGCACTTCCAGGTCGTGCGCCTGCGCCCATTCGTCGGTGGCCACCAGGCACGCGGACGCACCATCGGTGAGCGGCGTCGAGTTGCCGGCCGTGAGCGTGCCGCGCCCGCTGGTCTTGTCGAACGCGGGCTTGAGCGTGGCGAGCTTTTCGATGGACGTATCGGCGCGCAGGATGTTGTCGCGCGTGACGCCGCGGAAGCTCACCACCAGGTCATCGAAGAAACCGCGCTCGTAGGCCGCGGCGAGCTTGTGGTGTGATGCGACGGCGAGCTCGTCCTGCGAATCGCGGGAGATGTTCCACTCCTTCGCCATGTCCTCGCAGTGTTCGCCCATCGACTTGCCGGTGCGCGGTTCGGCCACTCCGGGGAAATCGGGCTTGAGCTCGCGCAGGTGGAAGCCCTTGAACGCGGCGAGCTTGTCCTTGGTGGTTTTCGCCATCGCTGCGGAGAGCACGCGGCGGCGCAGCGACTGGCCATAGACGATCGGCACGTCGGAGGTGGTGTCCGACCCGCCGCCGACGCCCACTTCGATCTGCCCCGTCGCGATCTTGTTGGCGATGTGCACGATCGCATCGAGCCCGGTGCCGCAGGCGCGCTGCAGCGTGATGCCGGGCGTAAGCGGCGACAGGCCCGAGGACAGCGTGGCTTCACGCCCCAGGTTCCAGTCGCTTGAGTGCTTGATCACCGCACCGAGCGCGACCTCGCCCAGCTGCTGGCCGTGAAGGCCGAACTTTTCGACGAGCGCGCCGAGCGTGCGCACCGACATGCCCAGGTTCCCGACATCGCTGTAGGCCGTGTTCTGCTTGCAGAAGGGGATGCGGACGCCGCCTAGGATGGCGACGGGACGGCCGTGCAACATTGGGGGAACCTCGCGATCACGGCCCGCGTGCATGGGCGCACGGGCATAATGCGCCGGAGTGTAAACCCGCCTCCGTGCGCGGCCAATCCACGAGCCAAGACGACAGATGAACGACGCCGCCCCGGACCTGCAACTCCTCGGCGCACTCGCGCTGGAGCTCGCACCCGGCACGGGTGCCGCGCGCGATGCGCTGGACCAGGACGGCGCCGGCGCGCTGGCGGCCCGCATGGCGCACGACCTGGCGGGCTTCGCGGCCGAGGCGAGCGCGCTGCAACTGGTGACCGTCGGGGCCCACTACGACGTGGTCGAACTGTTGCGGCCCGGCTGGCCGCTGCATCGCGAACTCGATCAGCTGGCCGCGCGCGCACCCGGCGATGCGGGCGGTCGCATCATCGCCTTCGGCGCGCATGACGGCACCTTGCCGGGTGCGTTGACGCCGCAGACCGAGTACGCGGGCGGCCCCCTACGCCTCGTGCCCTTCGTGCTCGGCGGCGACGCCGAGGTGGCGTCACGCGTGGGCGATGCCTTCGAACGCGACCTGATGGAACGCGGCATGGCGGGCGCGGCCACCGCGCTCCTTGCGCAGGAGGCCTTCGGCCTGCGCGTCGAGCACGCGCGTTACCTGACCCTGCACGACCTCGCTGCGATGATGGCCCTGCAATACGAACACGCGGGCCTCGCGCCGCTCTGGCCCGTGCTCGAAGCCGCGATGCTCGAACCCGATGCGGAAGAGTGGCTGGAGCAAGGCCCCGAACCGATCGTGCACTACACCGATCGCGAAGCGCGCATCGCCTTGTTCACGCCGCAGGCCTGGCGCGAGCGCTACCACCCGGAATCCGCGCACGACTCCGTGCGCGACTGCGCGCGCCTGGAACGTGCCTTCGAGATGTACCAGGCGCGGCAACGCCAGTTCTCCGCGCTGCTGATGGCGCACGGCGTACCGGTGACGTTCGTGCACTGCGACACGGACATGGATTCGCACGCGCAGCTGGCCTGACGCTTACGCGCTGTCGGTGCGCGCGTAGTACACCTTGTAGCCCTCGTCCTGCATGCCCATCGCGGCATACGTGCGCTGCGCATTCGCATTGGCATGTTCGACGAACAGGCGCAGGCCGACGACATCGGGCGCCTCGCGCGCGAGCGATTCGACATGGCGGTACAGCGCGGAAAACACGCCCTTGCGCCGATGTTGCGGCGGCACGTACACGCTCTGGATCCACCACCAGTGGCCGTTGCGCCAGTCGCTCCACTCGGTGGTGAGCATGAGCGTGCCGACGGGAACGCCGAGCGTTTCCGCGCCCGCCACCGCAGCGTCTTCCATGGCGATGAAGTAGCGCGACTTCGCCGGATCGGCGATGCCGTTGGTCACGCCCGCGTGCACGGTGGCCGGATCCAGGTGCTTGCCTTCGGTCTCCATCGCCATCGCCGCGTTCCATTCGGCGATGAGCGTGGCGTCTGCGGCGTGCGCCGCGCGGATGCGGAGGGCGTGCGTCATTGCGTGATGCGGATGACGCCGCAGGCCACGCGCGCGCCGGAATTGCCGGAGGGTTGCGTGGTGTAGTCGTCCGCCGCGGCGTGCACGACCAGTGCGCGATTGGCGATGTCGTTCGCTGCGCCGCCGCCGAGCGTCACGCCGGCGAGGTGGATGCTGATCGCCGCCGTGCCGTCGGCGCCGGCCGTGATGTTGTCCATGTCGCCCGCATGGTGCGTGGTGGAACTCGCACGCCCGTGCGCACTGCCGGCAGGATTGAAGTGCCCGCCCGCGCTGCTCGCATCGGCCGCGCTGCAATCGCCCTTCTCGTGCACATGGATGCCATGCACGCTGTTGGGCTGCAGGCCGCCGATGGTGCCGGTGAGATGCACGCCGTCGCCCATCGGATCGAATTCGACGCGACCGCTGACCAGGCTGCCCGACGCGGAGGCGAGGTTGGCTTGCGCGTGCATCGCGGTGCTTTGCGCCGTGGGTTGCTGCGGTTCCGCGGTCTTGGGCGTCGAGCTGCTGCAGCCCGCAACGATGGCGGAGGCGAGAACGGCGAAGGCGAGGTTGCGCATTGGGGGATCTCCTTGCGTCAGGGCCGCTTGCGGCCGGGTCCGAGCTTGCGGGTGAGCGTGTTACGACCGAGTCCAAGCCGGCTCGCGGCTTCGCCCCGGTGCCCGTGGGTATGCTCGAGCGCGGCGTCGAACAGCACGTGTTCGAACTTCGCGAGTGCCTCGCCATGCAGGTCGGGTGCGCCGTCGGCCAGGCGCATGCGCGCCCAGCTGGCGAGGCCGACTTCCCAATCCTCGCCCTGCCCTGCGCGTTCGCTCGTCCGTACGAAGGCGGCGTCGAGCTCTGCGGTACCGATCGTGTCGCCCGGCGCCAGCGCGACCAGGCGCCAGCAGAGGTTCTCGAGTTCACGCACGTTGCCCGGCCAATCGTGGCGCTTCAGGCGTTCGAGCGCGGGCTTGGTGAACTTCTTCGCCGGCGTGTCGAGCTTGCGCGCGGCCGCGGCGAGGAAGCGCTCCGCGAGTGCCGGGACGTCGTCGCGGCGTTCGCGCAGAGGCGGCAATTGCAGGCGCACGACATCCAGGCGATGCAGGACGTCCGCGCGGAACCTGCCGTCGGCGACCAGGCGTTCGAGGTCCTGGTGCGTCGCGGCGATCACGCGCACGTCCACGCGGATCAGTTCGCGGCCGCCGACGCGGAAGAACTCGCCTTCGGCCAACACGCGCAGCAGGCGCGTCTGCAGCGACAGCGGCATGTCGCCGATCTCATCGAGGAACAGGGTGCCGCCGTCGGCCTGTTCGAAGCGGCCGACGTGGCGCTTCTGCGCGCCCGTGAAGGCGCCCGCCTCGTGCCCGAACAGTTCGCTTTCGAGCAGCTCTGCGGGGATCGCCGCGGTGTTGAGCGCGACGAAGGGGCGATGCGCGCGCGGCGATTCGCGATGCAGGGCGCGCGCGACGAGTTCCTTGCCCGTGCCCGTCTCGCCGGTGATGAGCACCGACAACGGCGCCTGCGCGAGTCGCCCGATGCTGCGGAACAAGGCGCGCATCGCCGGTGTGTCGCCGATCAGGTCGGTGTTGAAGGCGGGCGCGGCCGCAGGCGCGACGACCGCACTCCCCTGCTCCGGTATCGCGCGGCCTGCGAGCGCGACCGCCGCATCGAGGTCGAACGGCTTCGACAGGAATTCATAAGCACCGCCGCGGAATGCGCCGGCCGTGCTCGCGATGTCCGTGTAGGCGCTCATCACGATGACGGGCAATTGCGGCGCGGCGGCTTTCAGCTTGTCCAGTAACGCGAGGCCGTCTTCGCCCGGCATGCGCACGTCGGTGAACAACAACGCCGGTGCGCCGCGGTCGCGCAAGGCCGCGAGTGCGTCGCGCGCGTTTTCGAAGCCATCGACGGCGTAACCGGCTTCGCGAAGCGCGGTCGCAAGGACGAAGCGCACCGCGCGATCGTCGTCGACGATCCAGATGCGAGCAGGTTCACACGGCATCGGCGCCCTCCTCCGCTTCCATCCACAAGGGCAGCAACAAGGTGAACACGGTGTGCCCCGGCCGCGAGCGATACGCGAGCGAGCCGCGATGCTCGCGCGCCACCTGCTGCGCAAGCGCGAGGCCGAGCCCGGTCCCCGCCGCATGTCCGCTCACCAGCGGCAGGAAGATGCGTTCGGCCAGTTCCTCCGGCACGCCGCGTCCGTCGTCGATGATTTCCAGGCGCAGCGCGAGTGCATGCGGGACGTCGCCGATGCGCACGCCGTGTTCGGCGCGCGTGCGCAGCGTGATGTTGGCCGCGCCGGCATCGATCGCGTTGCGCACGAGGTTCCAGAGCGCCTGCGTGAGGCGATCGAAATCGCCGTGCACGTCGGGCAGCGACGGGTCGTAATCGCGGACCAGGCGTACGGCCCAACCCGCGTCGGCTTCGGCCAGGCGCAGCACGCGCTCGAGCACGGCGTGGATGTTCGCAGCCTCGAACGGGCGCGGCGGTGCAGGGGAGAGCAGGCGATCGAGCAGGCCGGTGAGGCGATCGACCTCGGATTCGATGAGGGCGACGAGTTCGCTGGATGTTGCATCGCCAGTCACGCGCCGCTCGAGCAACTGCGCCGCGCCCTTCAAACCCGCGAGGGGATTGCGCAGCTCATGCGCGAGACCCTTCAGGGCTGCGGACAAGGCGCTCGGCAGCAGTTGCGCGGGATCCTCGCCCGGGAACTCGTCGACCGGGTGCGCCTCGACCCACCAGCCCCCGGTCTCCCGCGCCGTCAGGGTGACGTCGGCGAAACGGGGGGCGTCGGCCCCGGGGAAGGCGAGGGGGATGCGGCGGAGCCGGGCCCCGTCGCTTTGCCCCGAAATGGCGCGGGCAAAGGCTTCGCCCTCGAACTCCAACGCCGCCAGCGGAACCCCGGCCAAGCGCTTTGCACTGACCCCGAGCCAGCGGGCACAAGCGGCATTTGCCCCTTCGATGCGGCCTTCCGCATCCGTCCAGGCCACCGGGGTGGTCAGCAGGTCGAAGGGGGCGGGGTCGGCGGCCATTGCACCAATGTAGTGCGAATGGCCGCCGTTGGCGAATCAGATCTCGACCGGCGCGCCCAGCTCCACCAGGCGGGTGCCAGGGATCCGGAAGAAGTCGGAGGCCGGCGTAGCGTTGCGATGGAGGAAACGAAAGATGTGGTCGCGCCACAGCGCCATCCCGCGGCGCGGGCCCGCGACGATCGACTCGCGGCTCGCGAAATACGTGGTCTCCATCGGATCGAAACAGAATCCGCCGTCGTCGCCGCAACGCATCAGTGCGAGCGGGACGTCAGGCGATTCCATGAAGCCGTAGCGCAGCGTCGCGCGATAAAAGTCGTCGGCCACCGGCGCAAGCTCCAGTCGCTGCGCCAAGGGCACGAACGGCACCGCCAGGGTTTCGACCGTCAGCAGCACGTTGCGCTCATGCAGCACCTTGTTGTGCTTGAGGTTGTGCAGCAGCGCCTTCGGCACGAGGTCGGGCTGCGCGGTGAGGAACACCGCAGTACCCGGCACGCGCGCAGGCGGCGCGAGCATCAGGCCGGTCAGGAAGGTATCGAGGCGCAGGCCGTCCTTGCGCACTTCCGCCTGCAGCAGCTGGCGGCCGCGACCCCAGGTGCGCAGCAGCGCGAACACCAGCACGCCGAGCAGCAGCGGGAACCATGCGCCGTCGAAGAACTTCGCCATGTTCGCCGACAGGAAGGCCACGTCGACCAGCACGAACAGCGCAGCGAGCGGCCAGAACACCAGCGGCGGCAGCGCGGCGCGGCGGCGCATCGTCACGATGAGCAGGATGCTGGTGATCAGCATCGTGCCTGTCACCGATACGCCATAAGCCGTCGCCAACGCCGTCGAACTACCGAAGCCGATCACCGTCGCCACCGTGCCGATCATCAGCAGCCAGTTGATCGTGGGCATGTAGATCTGCCCGATCGTTTCGTGCGAGGTGTGGTGGATCGTCATGCGCGGCAGGTAGCCGAGCTGGATCGCCTGGCGCGCCGCGGAATACCCGCCGCTGATCACCGCCTGCGAGGCAATGACCGTCGCTGCAGTGGAAAGCCCGATCATCGGAAACAGCGCCCACGCCGGCACGCCCAGGTAGAAGGGGTTGTCGATGGCAGTCGGATTGGCCAGCAGCAACGCGCCCTGGCCCAGGTAGTTCAACGCGAGCGACGGCAGCACGAAGGTATTCCACGCCATCTGGATCGGCCTGCGACCGAAGTGCCCCATGTCGGCGTACAGCGCTTCACCACCCGTCACTGCAAGCACCACCGCGCCGAGGATGAACATGCCGTGCGGGCCGTGGTCGAGGAAGAAACGCAGGCCCCACCACGGATTCAACGCGTGCAACACCTGCGGGTTGCGCAGGATGTTGGTGACGCCGATGGCGGCGAGTGCGCCGAACCAGACGACGATGACGGGCCCGAAGGCCTTGCCGACGCGCTCGGTGCCGAAGCGTTGCGTCGCGAACAGGGCCACGAGCACGCCCACGGTGATCGGCAGCACCCAGTGCGCGAGCCCCGGCGCTGCGACCTCGAGGCCTTCGACCGCCGACAACACCGAGATCGCAGGCGTGAGCACGCCATCGCCGAAGAACAACGCGGCACCGAACACCCCGAGGATGCCCACGACATACGCGGCCTTCGACGCACCGGGCAAGGTGCGCTGCGCGAGTGCGGTGAGCGCCATGATCCCGCCTTCGCCTTCGTTGTCCGCGCGCATGATCACCGCCACGTACTTCACGGTGATCACGATGATCAGGGTCCAAAGCACCAGCGACAGGATGCCGAGCACCGTCGGCATGTCCGGCGACAGCCCGTAGTGAGGCGTGAAGGCTTCCTTGATGGTGTACAGCGGACTCGTGCCGATGTCGCCAAACACGACGCCGATGGCACCAAGCATCAGGGACCCGAAACGGGTGCGGGAGGGAGCGGCGACGGCATGCATGAGCGAGGGCAGGGGGCAGGGGAGGGCGGCGCCACTGTGCGGCGGCCCGGCATCAAGGCGACAGCCGCGCCGGCCGCGCGCCGCGTAAAACCTGCGTAAATTCCACGCGCACGCAGCCCCGCGCAGCGGCAGAATGCGCGCCATGGATGCCCCCGCACCGAAGCGCAAGAAGCGCACCCAGCCTGCGACCGACTTCGCGACCGGACTCGTGCTCGCCATCGTGGGTGCTGCGCTGGCGACGGGTGTGGCGGCACTCGCCGAACGATGGCTCGGCCTGGCCGATGTGTCGCTGGTGTTCATGCTCGCGGTGCTGATCGTCGCCACGCGCACGCGCACCGGGCCTGCGATGGTCTGCGCGGTGTTGTGCTTCCTCGCCTACAACTACTTCTTCATTTCGCCGCGCTACACCTTCTACGTCGACGCGCCTCATGGCGTTGCGACGGTGGTGCTGTTCCTGTGCGCGGCAGTGATCGCCGGGCGGCTCGCGTCGCGGCTGGTCATGCAATTGGAAGCATTACGCGAAACCAATCGGCATACCGAAACGCTGGAACGCCTGGCGCGCGCGCTCGGCAGCGCGACCGACGAGGCGAATGTCGTCGCCATCGCGCGCGCGGCATTCGCCGAAGGGCTCGATGCCGAAGCGTGGTTGCGCTCCGATGTCGACCAGGTGGCGAGCACGGGCCAGCACGGCTGGTGGTTCCTGCCCTTGCGCGCCGGCGACCAACCGCTCGGCGCACTGGCGCTCAAGCGTGCGCCGGGTCGCGAAGCCTTCGACATCGCCGAACGACGCATGGCGCTGGCGATGGCCGACGACATCGCGCAGGCCCTGCTGCGCACGCGCTTGTCATTGGCCTTGAACGATGCCCGCATCGCCAACGAAACCGAGCGCCTGCGCAGCGCCTTGCTCGCGTCCGTCTCGCATGATCTGCGCACGCCTTTGGCCGCGATCCTCGGCGCCGCCGGCAGCCTGCAGGCGAGCGGCGTGGCCGCCCTCACCGACGCCGACCGCGACGCCCTGCTCGACATCGTGCGCAGCGAAGGCGAGCGCCTCGACGGCTACATCCGCAACCTGCTCGACATGACGCGCATCGCGCACGGGCAACTCGTGCCGGAGCGCGACTGGATCGGCACGGACGAACTGATCGGTGCGGCACTCGCGCGCCTGCGCCGCGCGCATCCAGAAGCGCAGGTCGCCACGTTGATCGCGCCCGACCTTGCGCCGCTGCACGTCCAACCCGCGCTGATCGAACAGGCGCTCTACAACCTGCTGGACAACGCGGTGAAGTTCGCGGGGCACGCGCCCATCGCCATCGACGCGCAGCGCACGGAGGCGGGCGGCACGCGCATCGACGTGCGCGATCGCGGGCCCGGCATCACCGAAACGGAGCGCGAACGCGTGTTCGACATGTTCCGATCGATGGCGCAGGGCGATCGCGGGCGTCGAGGTTCCGGCCTTGGACTCGCGATCGCGCGCGGCATGTTGCGTGCGCATGGCGGCGATGTCACGGCGGGCGCAAACCCCGACGGCGGTGGCGCCTGCCTGCGCATCACCTTGCCGCGTGCGCCTTCGCAACCCGTCGCCCCCGACGAGGACGCAGCTTGAGTACGACGCAGGCCAGCGCCGCCGCGCGCGTGCTCGTCATCGACGACGAGCCGCAGATTCGCCGGTTCCTCGAGATCGCCTTGCGCGCGCAGGGCTACATGGTCGCCGTCGCCGAGACCGCGCAAGCGGGACTGGAAGCGCTCGCGCTGCAGGGCTCGGAGGTGGTGATCCTCGACCTCGGCCTGCCGGATCGCGACGGCCTCGATGCGCTGCGCGATCTCCGCGAGTGGTCGCGCGTGCCGGTGCTCGTGCTCACGGTGCGTGCGGACGAAGCGGAGAAAGTCGCCGCGCTCGACGCTGGCGCGGACGACTACGTCACCAAACCTTTCGGCGTGCAGGAACTGCTCGCACGCCTGCGCGTGCTGTTGCGCGCGCGCAACACGCCGGGCGACGCGCCGGCGATGTTCGACGACGGTCGTTTGCGCGTAGACATTGCACGCCGCATCGTCACGCTCGATGGTGAGGCGCTGGTGCTTTCCCGCAAGGAATTCGCGCTGCTCGCTTTGCTCGTGCGCCATGCGGGACAAGTGGTGACGCAGCCGCAGTTGCTGCGCGAACTCTGGGGTCCGACGCACCAGCAGGACACGCATTACGTGCGCATCCTCGTCGCCAAGTTGCGGCAGAAGCTGGGGGACGATGCGGCGTCGCCGAAGTGGATCGCAACGGAGCCCGGCGTGGGGCTGCGTTTCCTCGCGGACGCTTAGGTGGGCAACGACCAGTCGATCGGCGCCATTCCGTTGCGCGCCAGGTACTCGTTGGTCTTCGAAAAATGCCCGCATCCGATGAACCCGCGGTGCGCGGACAGCGGCGAAGGATGCGGCGCCTTCAGCACGCGATGCTTCGAGGTGTCGATCATCTTGCCCTTCGCCTGCGCGTAGCTGCCCCACAGCAGGAACACCAGGTGCTCGCGTTCGCGGTTCAGGACTTCGACGATGTGGTCGGTGAAGCCCTCCCATCCCTTGCCCTGGTGCGCACCTGCGCGGCCTTCCTCCACGGTCAGCACCGAATTGAGCAGCAACACCCCCTGCTCGGCCCAATGGGTCAGACATCCATGCGAGGGCCGCGCGATCCCGAGGTCGCGGTTCAATTCCTTGAAGATGTTCTCGAGCGACGGTGGCACCGGCGTGCCGCGCTGCACGGAAAAACACAAACCATGCGCCTGCCCGACGCCGTGATACGGATCCTGCCCGAGGACGACGACCTTCACCTTGCCGAACGGCGTGGCATCCAGCGCCGCGAACACCTGCGTCATCGGCGGGAACACATTCACGCCTTTGCGGAGGCGCTCGCCGAGGAACGCACGCAACTGCTGCATGTCCTCGCGTTGCAGGTACTCGCCGACGCGCGCCTTCCAGCCCGGCTCCAGGCGGATGCGGTCCGCGCCCGTGGACGCCGCCGCTTCGCTCATGCGTCGAGGCTGCGCTGCTCCGGCAGCTTCGCCACGCGGAGCTGGAACAGCGTCTTGGTGACGAGCAGGCGCTCTTCGATCGGCTTGAGCACCAGGTCGTTGGCGCCTTCGCGCAACAGGTTGCTCTGGTTTTCCTTGTTCTCGTCGCCCGTCATCACGAGCACCGGCAACTGGCGCTTGCCATAGCCGAAGTCGTTGCGGATGCGGCCGAGCAGGTCGCGGCCGCTGAGCTCGCCCTTGAGGTACACGTCGGTGAGCACGAGGTCGGCGCCGGGCGCGTCGTCGCTGTCGCGATGCGCGTCCAGGTGCTTGAGCGCGTCTTCCGCGCTGATCGTGTGCACGACCGTGAGGCCCTGGCGTTCGAGCATGCGCTTGGTCGCCAGCGCGACCACGCGGCTGTCTTCCACGTACAACACGCGCGCACCCTGCACGGGCTCGGGTTGCACGTAGCCGCGAATGAAGGTGGCGAGCGCGCCGTGGCCCAGCGCTTTGTCGAAATAGTCGGTGACGTCTTCGCTGAGGCTGCGGTCTTCCAGGCGCGATTGCACTTCGCCGGACACCACGATCACCGGCACGTACGCCTGGCCCGACGCGGTGCGCACCGCCTTCGCGAGCGCGAGGCCATCGCCATCGGGCAGCGCGAGCGACGTGGTCACCAGATGGAACGGCCCGCTCGCGAGTGCGGCCTGCGCTTCGGCCAGGCCGGCGCACGCCACCACTTCCACGTTCGGCAACTCCTTCAACAACACGTCGCCCACCAGCTTGCGCACGAGCTTCGACCCGTCGACGACCATGACGCGCGGGGCGTCGCTGATCAGGTGGCGGAGTTCGCTGTTCATCAGTGCGAGGTCGGGCGGGTCTGGCGCAGGAAGTGTCCCGCCACGATGCCTGCGCCGATCCAGCCGAGCAAGGTCGCGCCACCGACGACGATCACAGCCTGCAAAGGATCCACGCCCTGCAACGAGAATCCGCTGCCATAACTGCCCGCGAGGTCCGCCAGCGGCGTGCGCAGTGCCACCCAGGCGCCGGTCAGCAGGGCCAGCGCGAGCGCACCCGCCGCCAGGCCGTACCACGCGCCGAGATACAGGAAGGGACGGCGGATGAAGCCGTCGCTCGCGCCGAGCAACTGCAGCACGCCGATTTCGTCGCGCCGCGACTGGATGTCCAGGCGCACCGTGTTGCCGACGACGAGCAAGGCACCGAGCCCGAGCAGCAGCGCGAGCACGAGCGCGACGCGGCCGCCGAAGCGCAGCCAGTTGTCCAGGCGCCCGCGCCAAACCGCATCGTGTTGCACGAGGTCGGCTTCGGGCAGCGTGCGCAGCGAATCGGCGAGCGTCTGGTCGTCGCCGCTCGGCGTCACCAGCAACAGCCAGGGCAGGGGATTCGCTTCGTCGCCGGTGGCGGCGAGCGCATCGATCGCATCGCCCAGGCCACTGCGCGCGCGCAACTGTTGCAGGCCTTCCTCCGGCGTGCGCAGCGTGACCGACGCGATGTCCGAGCGCTTGCGCAGCTCGCCGGCCAGCGCGTTCGCCCGTGCGGCGTCGGTGCCGTCCTTCAGGAAGATCGAAATCTGCCGCGAGGTCTGCACCTCGCCGGCGAAGCGCTGCACGTTGCCCAGCACCACCCACAGGCCGAGCGGCAGCGCGAGCGCCACCGCCATCACGCCGATGGTGAGCAAGGTGGCCCACGGTCGGCGGAAGAAACGCCCGAAGCTGGCCACGAGGCTGTACATGTGATGGTCGAACCAGGCGCCGAAGCCCGACGACTGCACGCGCTTGTCGCGCTTGACGGCCTCAGGCATCGGCCAGTTCCTCCGGCGAGATGTCGTCGGCCAGGCGGCCCTGGTCCAGTACGAGGACACGCTTTTTCATGCGCTTGATCAGGCCCAGGTCGTGGCTGGCCACGAGCACGCTCGTGCCGCGTTCGGGCAGGGCGGCGAACAGCGCCATGATTTCCGCGGACAAGGTGGGATCGAGGTTGCCGGTGGGTTCGTCGGCGACCAGCAGCGACGGCTCGGCGACGAGCGCGCGCGCAATGCCCACGCGCTGCTGCTCTCCGGCGGACAGTTGCGAGGGCAGGGCGCGTTCGCGTGCGGCCAGGCCGAGGCGTTCGAGCATCGAGCGCACGCGCTTGCCGATCTCGCCGCGCTTCATGCCGCGCAGGATCAGCGGCAGCGCGACGTTCTCGCCCACGCTGCGATCCATCAGCAATTGGTGGTTCTGGTAGACCACGCCCACCGAGCGACGATGCAGCGCGACCTTGCCGCCGCGCACCTTCGCCAGGTTCTTTTCGCCGAACAGCACGGCGCCGCGCGACGGGCGCTCGGCGAGCTGGATCAGTTTGAGCAGCGTGCTCTTGCCCGCGCCCGAATGGCCGGTGACGAACAACATTTCGCCGGGGGCCACCGCAAAGCTCACCTCGGTGAGCGCAACGTGCCCGCCGGGATATTGCTTGCTGACATTGTCGAAGCGCAGGACCGTCATTGGCGCAGTATCGCCGGACGGGAGGCTTCCGTCATGCCCGCGCGGGCACGACGGTCATGCATCAGTGCTGCGAACGCGGTGCGCGCGTGACCAGCGCCTTCAGGCCCTTGCCCAGGCGCGAAAGCAAGGACGGACGGACATCGGCCGGAACCGCCGCGGCCGAGGCCGGTGCGCCGTTGGCGGGCATCGACAGTGCGTCGCCGCCTTCGATGCGACGACCGCCGCGGCGACGACGACGCTTGCGCGGCGCGCGTTCGCCCTCGGGGTGTTCGGCGCCGGCGTGCTGCGGGGCGGGTGCGCGCGGGGGCTTGGGAGCGGCAGGTTGCGGCGCCTGTGCGTCGGCCTGCGCTGCGGGGGCGTGTTCGCCTTCCGGCTTGCGCGGCGGACGCGGGCCGCGTTCGCGACGCTCGCCCGGGCCACCGCGGCCGCCCGAAGGCTTGCCGCTGCGACCGGCCCCGGGCTTGCCGCCGCGGCGTTGTTCGTCGGCGGCGCGCTGCTCGCGCGCCTCGCGGAAGATCGCGCCGATGCTTTCGCCGTCGTCCTCGGCGTCCGCGCCCTCGACCACCGGGCGCGGCGTACGCGGCTGCGCGATCAGCAGTTCCCGCGTGACCGGCTCGGAGGGGATCTTCTGCTCGATGTAGGCCTCGATGTCCGGCAGCGACATCGCATAGCGCTCGCAGGCGAAGCTGATCGCGTCGCCCTCGGCGCCGAGGCGCGCGGTGCGGCCGATGCGGTGGACGTAGTCCTCGGCATCGAAGGGCAGGTCGAAGTTGTAGACGTGCGAGACGCCGTCGATGTGCAGGCCGCGCGCGGCGACGTCGGTGGCCACCAGGATTTCGAGCTGGCCGGCCTGGAACTTCTTCAGCAGCGACTCGCGCTTCTTCTGCGGCACGTCGCCGGAGAGCACGCCGACGCGGTAACCGGCCTTCTCCAGCGAGCGCGCGACGCGCTCCACGAAGGCCTTCGTATTCACGAACACCATCGTCCGCGCGCCTTCGCTGCGCGAGAGCAGGCCGATCAGCAGCGGCACCTTCTCTTCGTCGGACGGGTAGTAGATTTTCTGGCGGACGCGGGCGGCGGTGACCGATTCGGTCTCCACGACCAGCTTCTCCGGCTCGTTCATGTGCTCATACGCCAGCTCGAGCACGCGGTGCGACAAGGTGGCGGAGAACAGCAACGTCTGGCGCGTGCCGCGCTCGGGCATGCGGCGCAGCAGGAAACGGATGTCCTTGATGAAGCCGAGATCGAACATGCGGTCGGCCTCGTCCAGCACGCAGATCTCGCACGCGTGCAGGGAGACGACGCGGTGCTGCTTCACGTAGTCGATCAGGCGGCCCGGGGTGGCGATGATCACGTCGGCGCCGGCCTGCAGCAGCGAACGCTGCTTGTCGTAGTCCACGCCGCCGTAGACCAGGGCGAACTTCAGGCCCAGGTCGGATGCGAACTTCACCGCATCCTTGTGGATCTGGATCGCGAGCTCGCGCGTCGGCGCCAGGATCAGCGCGCGCGGGTCTTCGGGCTTGCGTTCAGCGAGCGCCGGGCGCGTGAGCAACCGGTTGATGACCGCGATCAGGAAGGCGAGCGTCTTGCCGGTGCCCGTCTGGGCCTGGCCGGCGACGTCGCGGCCGGCGAGGGCAATCGGCAGCGTGAGCGCCTGGATCGGCGTGCAACGGTTGAATCCTGCCGCCTCCAGGCCTGCAAGCAGCGCCGGATGGAGGTCGAACTCGGAGAAGGCGATATCGGTTAGCGGTTTGTCGCTCATGCGGGCTGCGGCGTCTCTGGCGCGGGTGGGCGCCCTTGCGTCGGGGGGCGTCCGCGAAGCAGACTGCCGGCCAATCGTGGGTGCGGGCGGGGCTTGAAGCCGCCGCGGGAAGCACCCAAGTCTAGCAGCCAAGTACCCCTTCGCAGTCCGAGGATCCCATGAGCGAGCACGTCATCCACGCCACCGACGCCGATTTCGACCACCAGGTCATCAACGCCGACGGTCCGGTCCTCGTGGATTTCTGGGCGACCTGGTGTGGCCCCTGCAAGATGATCGCCCCGGCCCTCGACGAGCTGGCGGCCAGCTATGCCGGCCGCGCCAAGGTGGTGAAGGTCGACATCGACCAGAACCGCAATACCGCCATGAAGTACCACGTGCGCTCGATCCCGACCCTCCTGCTTTTCAAGGGCGGCCAGGTCCAGGCCACCCAGATCGGCGCCGTGGGCAAGGCCCAGCTGGCGCAGATGCTCGACAAGGCGCTCTGAGCGCCGCCCCGTGGCCCGCGGCCCGTCTTCGCGCCGCCGCCACTCCCTGAAGCCCACACTCTCCACCGTCGCGACGCCCTTGCCGTCGCGCCGGGCCGGTGCTAGTTTCGCCTCACCCGGCGCATGCATTCGCGCGCCGCACCCTTCTGAAACCCTCTTCCGAAACCCCGCTCGCGCACCGCGAGCGCTCGCCGCTTAGCGAGGATTCCTAGCTTGTCCGAGAACACCAACGACTCCGGCGACGTCGCCGAGAAGCGCGTGCGCAAGCCGCGCGCCACCGCCGACGCCGCTTCCAAGGCCGCCGACGCTGCCGCCTCCGCCGCGGCTCCGCCGCCGCCGCCCGTCGAGGCCGCACCGCCTCCGCCGGCCCCCACCCAGTCCGCGCCGCCGCAGCAACATCAGCAGCAGCACCAGCAGGACGCGGGCGACCAGGGCGGTGGCCAGGAAGGCGGGGAGGGCGGCCAGCGCGATGGCCGCTTCAACAACCAGAACAACAACCGCCGCGACCGCTTCCGCAATCGCCGTGAACGCCAGCGCGAGCGTTATCGCGAAGAAGGCGGCGGCATGCCGCAGGACAACGGCGCCAACGAGCCCTTCGTGCCGCGCAACAACCCGAGCGTCCCCGAAGGCTTCCCGCAGTACTCCCTCAGCGACCTCAAGCGCATGCCTGCGCCGAAGCTGCTGGAGATCGCCGAACAGCTGAACATCTCCGAAGGCGTCGCCCGCGCCCGCAAGCAGGACGTGATCTTCGCCCTGCTGAAGGTCCTCACCCGCCACGGTGAAGGCGTGGCCGCCGACGGCGTGCTGGAAATCCTGCCCGACGGCTTCGGCTTCCTCCGCGCGGCCGAGGCGAGCTACCTCGCCGGCCCGGACGACACCTACATCTCGCCGAGCCAGATCCGCCGCTTCAACCTGCGCACCGGCGACCACCTGTCGGGTCGCATCCGCTTCCCGAAGGACGGCGAACGCTACTTCGCGCTGTCGGTGGTCGACACGATCAACGGCGAGCCGCTGGAAGCCTCGAAGAACAAGGTCCTGTTCGAAAACCTGACGCCGCTGTTCCCGCGCCGCCGCTTCACGCTGGAACGCGGCAACGGCAGCACCGAAGACATCGCCGGCCGCATCCTCGACCTGATGGCCCCGCAGGGCAAAGGCCAGCGCGCGCTGATCGTTTCGCCGCCGAAGGCCGGCAAGACGATGATGCTGCAGCAGGTCGCCACGGCGATCACGACCAACCATCCGGACGTGCACCTCATCGTGCTGCTCATCGACGAGCGCCCGGAAGAAGTGACCGAAATGCAGCGCACCGTGCGCGGCGAAGTGATCTCCTCGACCTTCGACGAACCCGCCGCCCGCCACGTGCAGGTCGCCGAAATGGTGATCGAGCGTGCCAAGCGCCTGGTGGAACACAAGAAGGACGTGGTGATCCTGCTCGACTCGATCACCCGCCTGGCCCGCGCCTACAACAACGTCGTCCCGAGCTCCGGCAAGGTGCTCACCGGCGGCGTGGACGCCAACGCGCTGCACCGTCCGAAGCGTTTCTTCGGCGCCGCGCGCAACGTCGAAGAAGGCGGCTCGCTGACCATCATCGCCACCGCGCTGGTCGAGACCGGCTCGAAGATGGACGAGGTGATCTACGAAGAGTTCAAGGGCACCGGCAACTCCGAAGTGCACCTCAACCGCCGCATCACCGAAAAGCGCGTCTACCCGGCGATCGACATCAACCGCTCGGGCACGCGTCGCGAAGACCTGCTCATCGAACCGGACCTGCTGCAGAAGATCTGGATCCTGCGCAAGCTCCTCCACCCGATGGACGAGATCGCCGCGATGGAATTCCTGCTCGACAAGATGAAGAACACGAAGTCCAACGACGAGTTCTTCGCTTCGATGAAGCGCTGAGGCGCGGATCGGCAGGAAAAGGAACGCCCCGCAATGCGGGGCGTTTTTTTGTTCAGAGCATCTTGCCGACGATGTCCGACTGCAAGGTCACCTGGTCGCGCTGCAGGGCGATCGGATCGCCTGGCGTCATCGCATCGATGGCGACGTCGGGCGGATGCGCCGCATCGAGCCAGGGCACCGGGCTCAGGTGGCGGAACCGCTCCCGGGGATCTCCCCTGCTTCGCGTCGGTGAAGTCCGGAAGTCGATCGGCATGAAGAAGGTTTCATCCGCCGGTTCGCCGTAGGCGAGTTCCGCGGGCCGCAGTTTCGATTTCTTGAGGATGCGGACGAGCGTGTTCCTCACGTCGCGCTCGGTCGTCCCGCCGCCGAGTTGGCCATTCAGGTAGACCACGGCAGCGTCGACGACATTGCCCTGCGCATCCACGCGCAGTGCGGCCACCACGTCGAGTGAGATGGGGATCATCGGCAATGCGAGTCGGGCGTACTTCGTGCGCGCGTTGGCGAACGCCACGCGCTTGACGCGCATTTTGAATCCACCGTCCACCTGCACACCTTCGAGGTCGAGCGTCATCGCCGTGCGCAGGCGCGTCGCCACGCCCTCGCGCAGGACCGGCGCGAAGCGCCAACGCTGCACCGTCGTCTCGATCAGCGACTTCAACGCGGGCGCCGTCGCATCGTCGAACACCACGCGCTCGACGGTGCCGTCCGCGGTCAGGTACAGATCGCCGCGTACTTGCAGGTTCGCCGTTTCGGGCTGGCGCGCAAACGCGAAACCGGCAACGAACAGGCCCAGCAACACGAACATCCATCCAGGGACGCGGATCAAAGCGGCTTGCCCACGACATCGGTGCGCAACTTCACGTCATCGTCGAGCGACGCGAGCTGCCCTTCCTGCAATGCCTTGTCGTCCACGGGGCGCGCCGTGTCCCACGGAATCGGCTTCGCGTTGGCGAACGTCGGTGAGCGCCACGGCGAGCGGGCGTACTCCGAGTTGCTCCGCGCGATGGTGAATCGGATCGTGCCGCTGAAGGTTTCCGGATCGCCCAGATCCGTCCGCGCGGGCTCGTAGCGCCACTGCTTGAGCGCCGTCCTGAACGCCTTCTCGAGGAGCTTCTTGTCCAGGACCGCGTCGTCGCCGACGATCGTTTGGATCGCGAGTACCGCCGAATCCACGACCTTGCCCGTCGCGTCCACGCGGATCGCGGCGAGGATGTCGAGGTCCTGCGGCGTGAACAGGTGCGGCATCGGTTGCTTGAGGATCTTGCGGGGAACGTAGAAGCCGATCTTCTCCACGCGAATCGAATAACCCGCACCCACGGGCGTGGCGACCAGCTTCAGCGAATAGGACGTGCGCGCGACGATGGGCTTGCCGTCGCGCACGATGGGCTCGAATTGCCACTTGCGCACGGACTGTTCGACCAGCGCGCGAAGCGCGGGCGTCGGCGCGCCGTTCACTGTGCACTCGCGCACGCTGCCATCCGCCGCGATCACGACGTCGCCACCGACGGACATCGACGAGGGTTCTTCCGCCACCGCCACGAAGGCGAAGCACGCGCACAAGGCCAACCACATGGCTGCAAAGCGTTTCATCGATCGATTCCTTTTCAGATCAGCGGCGTCACGGAGATCACCGAGTCCACCGCCACGGGTGCCATGCCGCCGGCACCGGCCATCCCCGCCTGCCGGCACTGCGGCGAGACCATCGGATCCGGATGCAGGTCTTCCGATCTACCGTACTGCCTGAATTCCACCGGCAAGGTCGAGCGCGTAGCGACCGCCTTGCCGCCGATGGTTTCCGGATCGAAGCGCAGGGCTTCGATCCAACGCTTGATGGGCGGTTCGAGGCCCTTCTTCACTCGCGCATGGAGTCCATCGACCTGGTCCAGGTGGGTCGTGCCATCGGCCGCGACCGTGAAGTGCACCTGGGTGACCGCGCTGGCCTGCGTGCGAGACACGGCGGTCAGGAGTTCCTGCGTCACGGGGAACCTCCCGCTGCCGCCGATGACGCGCGGACCCGCCCAGTGGTACGCCAGCCCCATCGAATAGCCGCCGCCCGGCGTCGGCACGGCGCAGGCGCCGAGCATCAGGTACGTCGTCGCATTGCCCGTTTCGCCTTCGCGCAGGTTGCGCTTGAAGGTCCACTTCCCGACTTGCTGTTCGATGTAGTGGCGCACGCTGTCGGGCAAGTCCTGCGACGCTTCGACCTTGACGAGCTTGCCTTCGGGATCGACCTCCACTTTCGCGTCGGCCATGAAGGACACGGGCTTGGGCGCTTGCGCCGTCGGCGCCGCGGAGGCGGCGCACGCGACGAGCGCGCCCGACAGAACAATCGCACTAAAAGTCTTCATGCCCCCTCCGGGCCGCCGCTGCGGAACTTGAGAATCGAATTCGACGGAAGCAACTCATCGCCCACTGCATCGGCGGTGCCGACGCGTTGCCCGTTCGCATCGCGGGCCCAGGCCGGTTTGCGATAGGGGCCGCGCGATTCCAGTCGCCATTTGCCAGGCTTGCTGGTCGCCAGGATCTGCTCTGCGCGCGCGCCGGGCATCCGGTACTGCACCGGCATCACGCCGACGGTCTCGGCCCCGGGTTTGTCCGACAGCTTGAAATGCCACTGGCGGATCGCGCGGAGGGCGTTGTCCTCCATCGCCTTGCACGCGCGCTTCTTGTTCACTTCGCTGCCACCCGCGAAGTACAGGCTGCACTGCGTCGCGTCGATATCGGCCACCGTTCCGTCCGGCGCCACGTGCACCATCAACGTCACCAGGCCGTTGACGCTGTAGTGCGGGTACTGCGGCATCGGTCGCTGCTTCGTGATCTCGATGGTGGTGCGCGTCGTCCCTTGGGCGGCCGCCGCGGCGTCGGCGGCATCGAGGCCCGGCGGCATGAACACCACGTTGTCGATGTGCACGTCGTAACCGTTGGCGGCCTGTTTGGCGACGAGCGTGATGCGCATGTCGCTGCGCGCCCGCGTGGCCTGGCCGTCCTTCGAGACCGTCTCGAAGCGCCATTGCGCCACGTTCTGGTCGATGAGCGTCTTCAGCTTGTCATCGACCTTCGTCTTCACGACATACGAAGCGACCTTCCCATCCGTGCCAACGACGAGCTCGCCGTCCACGCGCATGGTGATGAGGTCCTCGAGCGCGCCCGACGGCGCTGCTTCTTCCTTCGCACCCACGGGCGCGATGACGCAGGCGGCCGCCAGGCACGCCATCCCCAGATAACGACGCATCCTTGTCTCCCCGTGCGGCCGTCATGCCGCATGCGCCTGCATCCTACATAATCGCCCGCACGGAGGTTCACATGCACGGTGGCGGGTTGGAGCTTGCGCTGGTCTTCCTGCTGGCCGCGGTCATCGCGGTGCCGGTGTTCCGTCGCTTCGGCCTCGGCGCGGTGCTCGGTTACCTCGCCGCGGGCGTGGTGCTCGGGCCGTTCGGCCTGCGCGTGATCCGCGATGTCGCGCCGGTGTTCGCCGCGAGCGAGATCGGCGTGGTGATGCTGCTGTTCGTCATCGGCCTGGAGCTCTCGCCTTCGCGCCTGCAGGTGATGCGCAAGCCGGTGTTCGGCGCGGGCGGCCTGCAGATGTTGACCTGCGGCATCGTCCTCTCGCTACTGGCATTCACCCGTGGGCTGCACTGGGGTGCCGCGGTGGTCATCGGCCTGAGCATGGCGTTCTCGTCCACGGCCGTGGGCCTGCAACTGCTCGCCGAACGCAAGGCGCTGAACACGGGTTACGGTCGCGTGGGGTTCGCGATCCTGCTGTTCCAGGACCTCGCCGCCATTCCCTTGCTCGCTGCGATCCCGCTGATCGGCGGCATGCACGGCAACGGCGTGTCGTGGATCGCCATCGCGAAAGCCGTGGGTGCGATCGGTGGCGTGATCATCGGCGGCCGACTGTTGCTGCGGCAGATGTTCCGCATCGTCGCGCGCACCGACATGCCCGAGGTGTTTACCGCATGCGCGTTGCTGGTGGTGCTCGGCGCGGCCTGGATCATGCAGCTCGCGGGCCTGACGATGGGCCTGGGCGCCTTCCTCGCGGGCGTGCTGCTCGCCGATTCGGAATTCCGCCACGAGCTCGAAGCGCAGATCAAACCCTTCGAAGGCTTGCTGCTCGGCCTGTTCTTCATCGCGATCGGCATGACGATCGACATCCAGGCGGTGCTCGCCGATCCGTGGTTCGTGGCCATCGGCGTGTTGCTGCTGATGGTGGCGAAGTTCGCATTGATCACCCTGGTCGGCCGCACCGCCGGCGGGTTGCCGACGCGCGACTCCCTGCTGCTCGCGAGCGTGCTGGCCCTGGGCGGCGAGTTCGCCTTCGTGGTGTTCGGCGATGCCTACCGCTTCGGCTTGATCGATGCCACCTTCCGCGGGCATCTCATCGCCATCGTCGGCGTGTCGATGGCGCTCACGCCGCCGCTGTACATCGCGCTGTCGCGCTGGATCGCCGCGAAGCCGCGCGAGGAACGCGCCTTCGACATCATCGAAGACCAGTCGCCGGAAGTGCTGATCGCCGGCTTCGGGCGCTTCGGGCAGGTCGTCGCGCGCTTGCTCGCCGCGCAGCGCATTCCCTTCATCGCCATCGAGCACAGCCAGGACCAGGTGGAGTTCATGCGCCGGTTCGGCAGCAAGGTCTACTACGGCGATCCGGCCAACGGCGAATTGCTGCGCTCGGCGGGTGCGACCAACGTGCGCGTGTTCGTCATCGCCATCGACGATGTCGAGACCAACATGCGCACGGTGCGCACCATTCGCCGCATCTATCCGGAAGCCAAGGTGTTCGCGCGTGCGCGCAATCGCCGCCATGCCTGGGAACTGATGGACCTGGGCGCGAGCGTCGTGCGCGAGACCTTCCATTCGAGCCTGGTGATGGGCGAGCAGGTGCTCGTCGCCATGGGCCTGCCGCCGGCAGTCGCCGCCGAGCGTGCGCAGCGCTTCCGCGACCACGACGAAGCGCTGCTGCGCACGCAGTACCTGGTCTACGACGACGACGAGGCGATCCTGCAGACCGCGCAGCAGGCACGGCGCGAACTCGAACAGCTGTTCGGCGCGGACCGCGGCGAAGGCGAACTCGGTGGCTTGGGTGCGCCGGAGAAGGAAGCGAGGCCGAAGCCGGCGAGCGAAGCCGCGTTCCCCAGCGGCGAGCCCTGAGCCAGGACCTCAGCGCGGTTCGCGCAGGAACCGCGCCATCGACACGCCACCCTGCGTGGCAGGCACGAACTCCGCCGCGACATCCACGAAGCCGCGCATCACCGCGATCTCGCGCGCGCTGCGGTTGAGGCCATCGCGCAGTTCCGGGTTGGCGCCCGCGCGCAGCAGGCGTTGCACCACCTGCAACAACCCGTGTAGGGCTGCGAGGTGCAGCGGACCGAAGCCGCGCGGATCGCGCGCATCGAGCACGACGGTTTCATCGAGCAGGCGTTCCAGGCCGGCGAGCACGACGTCTTCATCGCAGGCCGTGCCGGGCTCCGCGCGCGCGCCGAGCAACAACAGCAACGGCGTCACGCCACCCGCCGCCGGTTGATCCGCTTCGGCACCGGCGAGCAGCAAGGTGTCGAGCAGCGCAACGAGGCGGGGACGCTCGCGCGCGGTGAAGCCGTACAGCGCCGCGCAATGCAAGGGCGCCAGGCCCTGCGCATCGCTTGCGTGCACGTCGGCGCCGGCGGTGAGCAGGCGCGCGACGAGGTCGGGCAGGCCCAACGCAGCGGCGAGCATCAGCACCGTCACTTCGCCCGGCAGGCGTTGTTCGAGCGGCGCGCCGGCGGCCAGCAAGCGTTCGACGATGTCGACCTGGCGCATGCTCACCGCGGCCGACAAGGGCGTCGCACCCGAACGCGCCGCGATGCGCGGATCCGCACCGCGTGCGAGCAGCAGGTCGACGACACCGCGATGCCCACCGCCCGAAGCGCGCAGCAACGCCGTGCAGCCTTGCGTATCGGTCGCATCGACGGGGAGCCCGAGGTCGAGCAGGCGTCGCACCGCATCCACTTCACCGACGATGGCGGCGGACGGCAGGTCGGACGCTTGCAACGGACGACCCGGCAGCGGCCAACCGCGCCAGTCGAGCCAGTCGGCGAGATCGCGGCGGCCCGACGACAAGGCAACACCGAGCGGCGTCTGTCCATCGGCCGCGCGCATTTCCGGGTCGGCGCCTTGTGCGATCAACGTCTTCAATGCGGCTTCGCGACCGAGCGCGGCGGCGAGATGCAGGGCCGTCATGCCGTGCGAATCGCGCGCGTCGAGATCGACGCCATGCGCCACGAGGCGCTCCATCACCCGCAGCCATCCCAAGCGCACCGAGAGGGCGAGCGGCGGATCGCCCGCGGGCGAGGAGGCGAACGGATCGGCGCCGCGTTCGAGAAGATCGAGCGCCAACGATTCCAGGCCGCGACCGGCGTGGTCGCTCGCCACGCAGGCGGCAAGGAAGCGCGCGAGTCCGCCGCGGCCTGCGGGAGATACCGCGCGCCGCAGCAAGGTCTGCACCGCGCTCGCGGCCACCGGACCCTGCGACAGGAACGCGAACATCGCGTTGTCGCCCAAGCCTTCGCGCACATCGGGATCGGCGCCCTGCGCAAGCAACCACTCGATGCGCGTGCCCATGTTCGCCGCGGCGCCATTGGCGGCTTCCGGCAAGGCGCGCAACTCCGCGCCCAACTCGGCCGGCGACAACAGCCCGACCACCGAGCGCACGTCGTCGAAGCGGCCTTCGCGCATGGCGTCGCGCAACAGGGCGATCGGCGCGCGATCCATGACCGGCGAACCCGTGATGCCCGCATCGGCGACCGCGGCGGGCAGCGGATATTCGGGATCGAGCACGGCGAGGACAGTCCAGCGTCCTGCCGCGGCGGCGTGTTCTGCGGCGCGACGACCTTCGTGGTCGCGGCGCGAAGAATCCAGGCCAAGTTCCAGCAGGCGACGCACCAGCGCCGGATCCGCGCGCTCGGCGGTGCTCGCGAGCATCAGCGCGTCGCGGCCGTCATGGTCGACGAGCGCCACTTCGGGGCGATGCGGCAGCAAGCGTTCGAGGACTTCGAGATGCCCACCGCGCGCGGCGTCGAGCCACGGCGTACGGCCATCCACGTCGCGCGCCTGCACGTCGGCACCCGCGGCGAGCAGCGCGCCGACGATCTCGACATGACCGCTGCGCGCGGCTTCATGCAAGGCGCGGCGATGGCGGGCGTCGTGCGCATCCACCTTCGCCTTGTGCTTGAGCAGCAACTGCACGCCGGCGAGATCGTCTTCTTCCGTGCCCGCGGCCGCGAGCAGGGCAGGCGAGGCGTTCGGCAGTTCCGATTTCGCACCGCGTTCGAGCAGGAAGCGCGCGAGGCGCCAGTTGCCCGCGGCGCATGCGATGCCGAGTGGCGTGACGCCGTCGCGGTTGATCGCATCGATGTCGGCCGCTGCATCGCGCAACAGTGCCGCGACGCCCGGATCGGAACTGCGTGCGGCGTGGTGCAGCGGCGTGTTGCCGTCGCTGTCGGCCACGCGCGGATCGGCGCCGTTGGCGAGCAGCGTCATCACGGCTTCGGGGCGGCCATGCCAGCTGTCGCGCGTGGCGGCGAGCAGCGGCGCCATGCCACCGTGCGCAGCGTTCAGGTCGGCGCCATGCTGGATCAGCATGCGCAGCAGGCGCAGGTCCGGGAGGATCGCCGCAAGCATCGGCAACGTGCGTTGGTCGCGCTCGTCCGGCGGCGGGAAGGCGTGGGCATTCGCACCACCCTCGAGCAGCGCAAGGGCGCGGTCGACGCGGCCGCTGCGCGCGGCGGAATACAACGCAACGTCGAGGTCGTCGTCCAGGCGCTCGGGTTCGATCGCATCGTCGTGGTCTTCGAACGCGGCGAGCTGCGCTTCGATCGGCAACGGCGAGGCCGCGGCCACGCGCTGCAACAACAGGTGCAGCAGCGGAGCGGCGATGACGAGCGCGGCGACCACGGGCCAACGCAGCGCTGCGGGGACCAGGCCCGGCCACGCGAGCGCCAGCATTGCGGCCAGCACCGTAGCGACGATGGCCGCGACCGCGAGCCCGCGCCACGCACCGATTTCCACTTCGCCCAGCGAACGCCACAGCGTGGCCATCGGCCCGCCTTCGCGTTCGAGCGCGTGCCACACCGGCCACGTCCGCCACAGCAACAACAGCGCGACGCCGGCGACGATGCTCAGCCCGATCGCGGCCGACAGGCTGCCGGTTTCGCGCAATGCGGCGAGCGGCCAGGCCACGAGCACGGCGACGATCGCAAGCCCGGCGACCCACGCACCGGCGAGCGCCATCGCATCGCGCTGCCAGCGCGGCGAGGTGCGCGTGCCGCGCCACCACGACACCGCCAGCGCGAAGCCCGGCTGCGCGAGCGCGCCGGCGAGCGCGACCGGCCAGGCATCGAGGCCGAGCACGAGCGTGAGCACGACGCCGACCAGCGTCGCCGCACCGATCCGCAGCCAGGGACGCGTCGACTCAGGCATCGGTGCCCCAGTCTTCGGTCATCGGATCGAGCATGGTGGGCGGGAACTGGATGTGGAAACCTCGCTCGGCGAGGTTGCGGCGCACGACATCGGCATCGGCCCGCGCGAGCTTGCGCTCGCTGGTCAGCGCCACTTCGAGCACGAAACGCATCTCGCCCATCTGGGTCAGCAACGCAGGCGGCAGGCGCGCGAAATCGTCGCGCGCCGCCAGGAAGACGTAGGTATCGGCCTGCCGCAGGCTTTTGTAGACGTAGGCGTGCATCGCGGGCTCGGCAGAAGACGCCACGATTGTGTAGGAAACGACGTTGTGACGGAACCCGCAATTCGCGCGGGACGTGAAGATGCTTCAGCGTTCGCGCATCAGCGGCTCTGGATCAGTGGTAGCCGGCGTCGGCGGCCACCTTCCCCCGGAACACCGAATACGACCACCACGTGTAGCCCAGGATCGCGGGAAGCAGCACCACCAGCCCGACCAGCACGAACAGCTGCGAGGACGGCGCCGCGGCCGCCTGCCACAACGTGAGGGAGGGCGGCACGAGATAAGGCCACAGCCCCAGCACCAGGCCCGCGAACCCCAGGGCGAAGAAGCTGAGCGCGAGGATGAATGGCGCCAGGTCGCGGCCTTCCCGCATCGCCGCGCGCCACAACAGCCACGCGTTGACCAGCGCGGCGACCGGCACCGGCGAGAGCCACCAGAAATTCCCGGCCTCGAACCAGCGCGCCATGATCCGCGAGTCGAGGAAGGGCAGCCAGGCGCTCACCAGCCCCATGAAGGCCACGACCACCAGCACCAGCGGACGCGTGAGGGTGCGCGCCACCAGCTGCATGCGGCCCTCGGTCTTCAGGATCAGCCAGGTCGACCCGAGCAGCGCATAGCCGAACACCACCGCCACGCCCGTGAGCATCGAGAAGGGACTGAACCACCCGAACGCGCCGCCGACATATTTGCCCGCCTGCAGCGGCATGCCTTCCACCAGCGATCCGAGGATCACGCCCTGCGCGAAGGCCGCGAACACCGACCCCAGCGAGAACGCCGCGCCCCACCACGGCTTGCCGCGATGCGCCTTGAATCGGAATTCGAACGCGACCCCGCGGAACACCAGCGCGATCAGCATCAGCAGCACGGGCAGGTAGAGCGCCGAAAGGATGGTCGCGTACGCCTTCGGGAACGCCGCCAGCAGACCTGCGCCGCCGAGCACCAGCCAGGTTTCGTTGCCGTCCCAGATAGGCGCGGCGGTATTCATCATGTGGTCCAGCTGGTGCTCGTCTTCGGCGAAGGGCGCGAGGATGCCGAGCCCGAGCACGAAGCCATCGAGCAGCACGTACATCAGCACGCCGAAGCCGATCACGCCGAACCACGCCACGGGCAGCCAGTACGCCATCAGCGCGACTCCTTGCCTTCGAGCGAAACGTTGCCGACGGACAACGGACGCGCCGGCGTCTTCACGCCGTCCTGCGTGTCCGGCGCGGGCTCATGCGGCATCGGGCCCTTGCGCACCAATTGCAGCAGGTACCAGATGCCTGAGCCGAACACGATTCCGTAGACCACCGCGAACGTGAGCAGCGAGGCCCACACGCTGCCGACGGCGAGCGTGGGCGTCACCGCATCGGCGGTGCGCAGCAGGCCGTAGACGACGTAGGGCTGGCGCCCGATCTCCACGACGTACCAGCCGGCGAGGATGCACACGAAGCCCGAAGGCAGCATCACGTTCCATCCGCGCAGCAACCACGGCGTGTCGAACAAGCGCCCGCGCCGCCATTGCCACAGCGAGGCCAGCACGAGCAGCAGCATCAGCGTGCCGAGCCCCACCATCACGCGGAATGCGTAGAACACCGGCTTCACCGGCGGACGCTCGCTCGCGGGCACGCTCGTCAACGGCTGGATGCGACCTTCCAGCGAATGCGTGAGGATCACGCTGCCCAGCACCGGCACGGCGACTTCGTAATCGTTGCGTTCGGCCTGTTCGTTCGGCACCGCGAACAGCACCAGCGGCACGCTGCGTTCGCCCGGTTGCTCGCGCCAATGCCCTTCGATCGCCGCGAGCTTGATCGGTTGGTGCTCGAGGACGTTCAGACCATGCTGGTCGCCGGCGAACATCTGCGCCGGCACGGCGATCGCAGCGAAGACGACTGCGAGCTTCAGCATCTTCTTAGCCGCTTCGACATGCACGCCGCGCCGCAGGTACCACGCCGCGATGCCGCCGACGACGAAACACGTCGTGATGAACGCCGCCAGCACCATGTGCGCCAGGCGGTAGGGGAACGAAGGATTGAAGACGATCGCCCACCAGTCCGCGGGCTGGAACACGCCGTTGGCGTCGATCATGTAGCCCTGCGGCGTCTGCATCCAGCTGTTCGCCGAGATGATCCAGAACGTCGAGAACAAGGTGCCCAGCGCGACCAGGCACGTCGCCATGAAATGCATCTTCGGCGGCACGCGCTTCCATCCGAACAGCATCACGCCGAGGAAGGTCGCTTCCAGGAAGAACGCGGTGAGCACTTCGTAGGAGAGCAGCGGGCCGAGGATGTTGCCCGCGCGTTCGCTGAGCACCGCCCAGTTCGTGCCGAACTGGAAGCTCATGACGATGCCGCTGACCACGCCCATGCCGAAGGAGACGGCGAAGATCTTCAACCACCACAGGTACAGCTCGCGCCACACGGTGTTTTGCGTGCGCAGCCATCGCCATTCGAGGAAGGCGAGCCAACTGGCGAGGCCGATGGTGAATGCAGGGAAGAGGATATGGAACGAAATCACGAAGCCGAACTGGATTCGCGAGAGCAGCAGAGCATCCACGCAATGCCTCCGCGGCAACTGGGGGGAGGCGCCGCGCCGCATAGTGTGCGCCTCTTGCACGCAGGATTCACCGGGTGGCGCGCAGGCTCGGGCTCGCGCGAACCCAGGTGGATCGATGGAACGCAACCCGACCATGGAACGCACCGGTGCCAGTCGCTCGTTGTGGATGGCGACGGCAGACCCACCGGTCTTCGCGCCTCTCATCGCCGATGCCCACGCACGCGTTTGCGTCGTGGGCGCCGGCATCGCGGGCCTGAGCACGGCGTATCGCCTCGCGAAGTCGGGCGTGGACGTGGTAGTGCTGGAGGAATCGGACCTGCACGGCGGACAGACCGCGCGCACCACGGGACACCTGTGCGATGCGCTCGACGATCGCTGGTTCGAGCTCGAACAATTGCATGGTGCCGAAGGCGCGCGCATGGCGGCGCACAGCCATGCGGTGGCGATCGACACGATCGAGCGCATCTGTCGCGATGAAGAGATCGACTGCGGCTTCGCGCGTTGCGACGGGTACCTCGTGCGCGGCGAAGGCGATGGACGCATCGGCCTGCTCGACCACGAGTACGAAGCCGCGGTGCGCGCGGGGTTGGATGTCGAACGCGTTCCCGCGCCGCCGGGCGCGATGGCGGCATTCGGCAACGCGATCCTGTTCAAGCACCAGGCGCGCTTTCATTCGCTGGATTACCTCGGTGGACTGGCGCGCGCGATCGTGCGCCACGGCGGGCGCATCCATACCGGCACGCGCGTGGATGCGATCGAGGGCGGCGCGAACGCGGGTGCGACCGCCGCCAACGGCGCGCGCGTGCAGGCCGAGCACGTGGTCGTGGCGACCAACGTGCCCTTTAACGATCGCCTCGCGATCCATACCAAGCAGGCGGCCTATCGCACTTACGTCGTCGCCCTGCGCATGGACCCGGGCGCGGTGCCCGATGCCTTGCTGTGGGACACGCTGGACCCCTACCACTACGTGCGCATCGCCCACGCGCGCAACGGCACCTGGCTCATCGTCGGCGGCGAAGACCGCAAGACCGGGCAGGACGAAGCGCCGCTGGTGCGCTACGAAGTCCTCGAATCCTGGGCGCGCGAACACTTCCCGATGGCGCTGGATGTCGGCTATCGCTGGTCGGGGCAGGTGATCGAACCGATCGATTCGCTGGCTTTCATCGGCCACAACCCGGGCTTCGCGGACAACGTGTACGTGGCCACGGGCGATTCGGGCAACGGGATCACGCACGGCACGATCGCGGGCCTGCTGATCGGCGACCTCATCGTGGAAGGCGATTCCCCGTGGCGCGCGCTGTATGCGCCGAACCGCCGCAACCTGCGCGCGGCCGACGCCTACCTGCGCGAAAACCTGAACTTCGTGCCGTACTACGCGGACTGGGTGAGCGGTGGCGAGATCGAAGGCCTCGAAGGACTCGCCCCGGGCGAAGGCGCCGTGCTGCGCCGCGGCCTGCACAAGGTGGCCGCCATGCGCGACCAGGCCGGCGGCCTCCACCTGCATTCGGCCGTGTGTCCGCACCTGGGTTGCGTGGTGCACTGGAACGACGCGGAACGCAGCTGGGATTGCCCCTGCCACGGTTCGCGCTTCGACGCCGTCGACGGCCATCGCCTGAATGGCCCGGCGACCCGTGGATTGGCGCCACTGGCGAGCCCGCACTCGGCCCCCGACATCGCCGGTGCGGAAGGGCCCCCACTGCTGCGCTTATAAGAGCCGCGCTAGTCAGGACGAAGCTTCCTCATGACCTTCGGCCCCCGGGCCCGCTTGCCCGGGCTGCTACGCTTGCGCGCATTTCGTTTTGCCGATGCCCACGATGCGCAAGCCTGCCTCACTCGCCTTCTGCCTCACCCTGTGCCTGGCGCCCGCCGCCTTCGCGCAGGACACGCCTGCCAATGACGCGTCCGACGCCAATGCGCCGCTCACGCTCGCGCGCGTGATGTCCGATCCCGACTGGATCGGCCCGCCGATCGAACAGGCGTGGTGGTCGTGGGATGGCAAGCAGGCCTACACGCAGCGCAAGCGCCAGGGCGCGACGATCCGCGACGTCTTCGTGCAACCGATCGCCGGCGGCGCGGCAACGGTGCTCGACGGCAGCGCACGCGCGACGGAAGACGGCGCGCAACCGGTGTACGACGCGCAACGCACGCGCATGGCCTTCGTGCGCAGCGGCGACGTGTTCGTGCGCGACCTGCGCAGCGGCGCGCTGCAGCAACTCACGCGCACCAACGACGAAGAAGCGCAGCCGCAGTGGGCGGGCGATGGCGGCCTGGCCTGGCGCGTCGGCAACACCTGGTATCGCTGGACCGCCGGCGGCGGCGTGCGACAGGCCGCGCTGGTGCTCGCGGAAAAGGCGCCGGGCACCAAGCCGGAAGCCGACGACCTGCGCGATCGCCAGATGCGCCTGTTCGACACGCTGCGCAAGGAACGCGAACAACGCGACGCCGCGCGCGAACAGAACGCGCTGTGGCAGAAGACCGATCCCTCGCGCGCGCCCGCACCGGCCTACCTGGGCGCGGACGTCGACATCGCCGATTCCTCGATGTCGCCGGATGGCCGCTGGTTGCTGGTCGTGACGACCGAAAAGGGCGGCGACATCGGCACGCCCGGCAAGATGCCGAAGTACATCACCGAGTCCGGTTACGAAGAATTCGAGGAGGCGCGCACGCGCGTCGGCCGCAACAACCCGTTGCCGCAGCGCCTGTGGCTGGTGGACATCGGCAACGCCAGCGTGCGCGAGCTCAAGTTCGACACGCTGCCCGGCATCAAGACCGATCCTCTCGCCGCACTGCGCAAGGCCGCGGGCAAGCCGGCGCTGGAAGGCGAGCGCCCCGTGCAGGTGCTCACCTCCGGCGACAACAGCGGTGGCCCGTCGATCCGCTGGTCGCCCGACGGCCACCAGGCCGCCGTGATGATCCGCGCCATCGACAACAAGGATCGCTGGATCGCCGGCGTGGACTTCGCTGGCGCCAAGCTGCAGACGCGCCATCGCCTCACCGATCCGGCCTGGATCAACTGGAGCTTCAACGACTTCGGCTTCGCGCCCGACGGCGCGCTGTGGTTCCTGTCCGAAGAAAGCGGTTGGTCGCACCTGTACGTGAGCGACGGCAACGGTGCGCCGCGCACGATCACCTCGGGCAAGTGGGAAGCCTCGCAGCCGCAGCTGTCCGCGGACGGCAAGCGCTTCCTGTTCCTGTGCAACCGCGCCTGGCCGGGCGACTACGAAGTGTGCGAAGTCGATCGCAACGGCGGCGTGGTGCGCGAGGTGACGGCGATGGATGGCGTGGAGGACTTCGCCGTCTCGCCCGACGAAACCAAGCTGCTCGTGCGCCACTCCGACAGCTACGTCCCGCCGCAGGTCGCGGTGGTGAACCGCGGTGGCGACGGCGTCGTCGAACTCACCGACACGCGCACCCCGGCCTTCAAGGCGCGCACGTGGATCAAGCCCGAGTACGTGCAGGTGCCGTCGAAGCACGGTGCGGGCACGATCTGGGGCAAGTACTACGGGCCGAAGACGCTGGAGCCCGGCAAGCACTATCCGATCGTCATGTTCGTGCATGGCGCGGGCTACCTGCAGAACGTGAGCGCGCGTTACCCGAATTACTTCCGCGAGCAGATGTTCCATGACCTGCTCGTGGAGCGCGGCTACATCGTGATGGAACTCGACTACCGCGCCTCCGAAGGCTACGGCCGCAAGTGGCGCACCGACATCTATCGCCGCATGGGCACGCCGGAACTCGAGGATTACCTCGATGGCCTGGACTGGCTCGTCGACCACAAGCAGGGCGATCGCGCGCGCGCGGGCATCTACGGCGGCAGCTACGGCGGCTTCATGACCTTCATGGCGCTGTTCAAGAAGCCCGGCGTGTTCAAGGCCGGCGCTGCGCTGCGCCCGGTGAGCGACTGGTCGCAGTACAACCACGAGTACACCTCGAACATCCTCAACACCCCGGAGATCGACCCCGAGGCCTACAAGATCTCCTCGCCGATCGAATTCGCCGACGGGCTGCAGGACAACCTGCTCATCGCGCACGGGATGATCGACGACAACGTGTTCTTCCGCGATTCGGTGATGCTCACGCAGAAGCTGATCGAACTGCGCAAGGACAAGTGGGAGCTCGCGCCTTATCCGATGGAGCGCCACGGCTTCGTGCACCCCGACAGCTGGTACGACGAGTACCGCCGGATCCTGGAACTGTTCGACCGGACGCTCCAGCCGGGGCGTTGACCTCGCGGCGACGGGGGGTCGGGTTCACTTGCAGCGAAGGGTGACCTGACCCAGCCCTGGCCGGAGGTCCCGCCATGCAGAAGCAACCCCACCGCGCGGTCGAAAAGACCGCCGACAACCGGTATTGGCAGAACCAGTTCCGCGTGGACGACGCCGAACTGGAACCGCCCGCCGAGTTCGAGGACTACGCGCCGCCCACGCTGGCGCCCGACGAAGCCGCGACGCCGGCGCCCCAAGCAAAGGGCTAAGCTCCGCCGCCATGAAGCCCCTGCGCCTGCTTCTGCTGGATTGCCGGTCCGCCTTGCGGCGCATCGACCCGGATTTCGAGTCGAGCACGCTGCACGAGCGGCTCGACGACGCGATCCTCGAAATCGCGCAGGGCGAGGAAAAACGTTCCCCGAAGCCCGAAGTGCCCGTGCCCGAAACGCACGTGGCCCAGCAGGTCGCCTACGCCTGGCAGGTGGCTGCGCGCGACCTGCGCTTCGCGCACCCGGAGTTGCACGCGCAGTTGTTCGCGAAGGTGCGCAAGCTGCTCGACGACGGCGACCTGGTGGATCCGGGCGTCGAAATCCAGCGCCTGCAGGCCTCGCAGGCGATGGCGTTTTCGTCGGCCGAAACCGCGCGGCGCGAACTCGACGACCTCCGTCGTTCGCTTTCCGACGCCGTGCCCGGCGTCGACGCCCGGATCCCCGCCGCCGAAGCCACGCGCCTGCGCATGCGCATGCTGATCGACGCCGGATCGCGCGGCAGCGGCCTGCCGCCGCCCGCGCACCGCCGCCTGGATCCCGCCGACATCGCGCCCACGCGCGACGAACTGCGCGAGGTCGCCGAAGGCCGGCGTTCGCTCACGCGCGAAGAGCGCGAATGGTGCGTGACCGAAGCGATGGTGCTGTGCGATTTCACGCGCACGCCCGTGCAACTGCTCGCCGACGGCGAACAGGCCCTGGCGCGGATCATCCTGGACGGCGCGCCCACGCCCGCGCCGGGTTGAGCGCGTCGCTCAGCCGCAGCTGGTGCCGACGATCTTGTCCTTCGCGTCCGTCTGTACGTTCAGGCGATCGCCGCGGTAATCCATCGTGACCGGTTGGTTGGGGCGGACGACGCGCGTGGTCGCAGCGCCGGCGGCAACGCGCGCCTTCTCCACCACCTCGTCCGTGGCCTTTTTGCCCACCGCGTCGTGCGCGGCATCGGCGTTGCAGGTCGCGGCAGGCTCCGGCATTGCGTAGGTCGCCGGATGCGCCGGCGCGTTCTCGATCGGCATGTCGAGCTTGGAGCTGTCGCCCGCCACGGGCGCGGCGTCTTGTGCCGCGGTCGCGGTGTCCTGTTTCGTGGCGCAGGCGCCCAGGCCGAGCACGGCGACGAGGACGAGGGACAACGGGGCGGGGTGCAGGCGCATGGGGGACTCCTGACGGGGGCAGGCGTGAACGCTAACCCCCGGGCGCGTGGACGCCAAATCAAAACGCGGACCCTGCACGCCCGACCATGCCGAATGGCAGAGGCGCCGGGCCCGTGAAACCGGAGGATGCAGCGTTTGCACCTCATCGGAACAACTGCATGCTGCCTCGCAAGACCCTTCTCGCCGCCGCCCTTGCGCTCGCAGTGCCCGCGCTCGGCGCCTTCACCGCCGTCCAGGCGCAGACCTCGCCGCAGGCACCGGTCTATGCCACGAGCACGACCCCGTACCCCGGCACCATCACGCTCGACGTCGACGCGACCAACCTGTCGCAGCGCGTGTTCCAGGTGAAGGAGCGCATTCCGGTGCAGGCCGGCCCGCTCACGTTGCTCTATCCGAAGTGGCTGCCGGGCAACCACGCCGACTACGGCCGCGTCGACAAGGTCGCCGGCCTGGTCATCACCGCCAACGGCAAGCGCCTGGAATGGGTGCGCGACCCGCTCGACGTGTTCGCGTTCAAGGTCGACGTGCCGGAAGGCGTGTCGAACATCGACGTGGAATTCCAGTTCCTCACGCCCACCGGCGGCGACCAGGGCCGCGTGGTCATGACGCCGGCGATGCTCAACCTGCAGTGGAACATGGTCGCGCTGTATCCGGCCGGCTATGACGCGAGCGCGATCACCTTTGCGCCGAGCGTGAAGCTGCCGACCGGCTGGAAGTTCGCCACCGCGCTGGAAGAACAGTCGCGCGCCGGCGATGCCGTGAGCTACAAGCCGGTGAACTTCGAAGTGCTCGTCGACTCGCCGATGTTCGCGGGCCGCTACTCGAAGGTGTTCGACCTCGACCCGGGCGCCAAGGTGCCGGTGCACCTGAACGTCTTCGCCGATGACGCGAAGTACCTGGACGCCAAGCCCGACCACATCGAAGCGCACCGCAACCTCGTGCAGCAGATGTACAAGCTGTACGGCGCGCGCCACTACAACCACTACGACTTCCTGTTCGCGCTCAGCGGCCAGATGTCGGGCATCGGCCTGGAACACCAGCGCTCGAGCGAAAACGGCGTGGGCGTGAAGTACTTCACCTCGTGGGATCCGAAGAAGGGCAGCAGCGACCTGCTCGCGCACGAGTTCAACCACTCGTGGGACGGCAAGTACCGCCGCGGCGCCGACCTCGCAACGCCGAGCTTCAACACGCCGATGCAGGGCAGCCTGCTGTGGGTGTACGAAGGCCAGACGCAGTACTGGGGCAACGTGATCACGGCGCGCTCGGGCCTGCGCAATTTCGACACCGCGAAGGACGCGCTCGCACTCGTCGCCGCGACCTACGCCGAAGGCCGCCCGGGCCTGGACTGGCGCGCGCTGCAGGACACCACCAACGATCCGATCATCGCCAAGCGCACCTCGAAGTCCTACCGCAGCTGGCAGTTGAGCGAGGACTACTACTCCGGCGGCCAGATGATCTGGCTGGAAGTGGACTCGCTGCTGCGCGAGCGCAGCAACAACAAGCTGTCGCTGGATGATTTCGCGCGCAAGTTCTTCGGCGTGAACGACGGCGACTGGAAGGTGAATCCGTACACCTTCGACGACGTGGTGAAGACGCTCAACGATGTCATGCCCTACGACTGGCACACCTTCCTGCGCGATCGCCTGGACGGCAAGAAGCCGCTCACCGGCGGCATCGAAGCCAGCGGCTGGCGCCTGGTGTTCAAGGACACGCCGAATGCCTACGCGAAGGCCGCGATGGCCGAATACGGCGGCGGCGCGGACTTCAACTACTCGCTGGGCATCAGCGTCGGCAAGGACAGCACCATCAGCGACGTGCGCTGGGACAGCCCCGCGTTCAAGGCCGGCATGGGCCCGGGCATGACGCTGATGGCGGTCAACGATCGCGCCTACAGCAGCGACGTGCTGGAAGACGCGGTGAAGCAGGCCAAGGCCGACAAGAAGCCGATCGCGCTGCTGGTGAAGGAGTTCGACACCTTCCGCACCATCCAGCTGCCGTACTACGACGGCCTGCGCTACCCGCACCTGGAGCGCATCGAAGGCAAGCCGGACCGCCTGTCGGCGATCTACGCGCCGAAGAAGTAATTCGGCGGACAAGAAAAAAGCCCCGCGATTGCGGGGCTTTTTTTGTGCCTGCGATTGCGGCCGGGCTTACGCCGCCGCAGCCACCGGCGCCTTCGGCGACTTCCACTGCGCGAGCAGTTCCGCTTCGCGCTGCTTCGCCGTATGCAGGTGCGCTTCCTTGACGTGGCCGAAGCCGCGGATGTGCTCCGGCACCGAGGCGATGTCCGCCGCGAGCTTCGCATTGCCCGCGTCCAGGCCATCGAGCAGCGACTGCACGGTGGTGAAGTACTCGGCGATCAACTGGCGCTCACCCTTGCGCTCGGCGGTGTAACCGAACACGTCCAGCGCCGTGCCGCGCAGGAAACGCAGCTTGGCCATCACGCGGAACGCCGTGAACACCCACGCGCCGTACTCGGCCTTCTGCAGGCGGCCTTCGGCATCCTTCTTGGCGAACAGCGGCGGCGCCAGGTGGAAGTGCAGCTTGAAGTCGCCTTCGAACTGCTGCTTCAGGCGGCGCTCGAAATCGCCGCTCGTGTACAGGCGCGCGACTTCGTACTCGTCCTTGTAGGCCATCAGCTTGAACGCGTAACGCGCGACGGCTTCGCCGAGGTCGCTGCTGCCCGGGGCGCGCTGCTGTTCGGCGGCACGCACCTTCGCGACGAGGTCGGAGTAACGCTTGGCGTAGGCGGCGTTCTGGTACTCGGTGAGGAAGGCGACGCGGCGCGCGACGACTTCATCCAGCGAACGCGACAAGCGCGCATCGTCGAGCGGGAGGAACGCGACGTCGGCACCGCCGTGCGCGGGCACGTGGCGCAGTTCGTCTTCGATCGCATGCGGCTTCGGCGCGACGTTCGCGCCCCACTCGTGGCCTTCCCATTCGCCCGGCGAGAGGATCGGCAATTCGTGCGGCGTGTCCTGCGACGGAATGCTGCGCGCCAGGCCCGCGGCATCGAGCACCGCCGGCAGGTCGATCGCGGCCAGGCGGCCCCACGCGAACGCGGTCTTGTTCATCTCGATCGCCGCGCCGTTGAGCTCGACTGCGCGCATCAGCGCTTCGAACGTCACCGGCACCAGCGCGCGCTGCCAGGCATAGCCGAGGATGAACAGGTTGGTCGCGATCGCATCGCCCATCAGCGCGGTGGCGAGCTGCGTGGCATCGACCACGTGCGGATCATTCCCGCCGAGCGCCAGCTTGATCGCGCCGACGATGTCCTGCGCGGGGAACTGCATGTCCGGGCGCGTGGTGAACGTGCCGGGCATCGCTTCGTAGCTGTTGAGCACGACCTGCGTGCGGCCGCTGCGGATCTTCGACAGCGGCCAGTAGTCGTTGACCACCACCATGTCGCAGCCGAGCACGAGGTCGGCTTCGCCCGCGGCGATGCGCACGGCGTGGATGTCGGCCGGCGACTTCGCGATGCGGATGTGCGTGGTGACTGCGCCACCCTTCTGCGCCAGGCCCGTCTGGTCGAGCACCGACGCGCCCTTGCCTTCGAGGTGGCCGGCCATGCCGAGCAGCGCGCCGATGGTCACCACGCCCGTGCCGCCGACGCCGGTGATCAGGATGTTCCAGGGCTGGTCGAGGTTGGGCAGCGTGGGTGCCGGCAGGTTCTGCAGGCGATCTGCGGCGCCCGTGCCTTTCTTTTTCTTCAGCTGGCCGCCGTGCACCGTCACGAAGCTCGGGCAGAAGCCGTTGACGCAGCTGTAATCCTTGTTGCAGTTGCTCTGGTCGATCTCGCGCTTGCGGCCGAACTCGGTTTCCTTCGGCAGCACGGAGACGCAGAACGACTTCTTGCCGCAGTCGCCGCAGCCTTCGCAGACCAGCGAGTTGATCATCACGCGCTTCTGCGGATCGACCATCTTGCCGCGCTTGCGGCGGCGGCGCTTTTCGGTCGCACAGGTCTGGTCGTAGATCAGCACGGTGGTGCCGGGCGTTTCGCGCAACTGCTTCTGCACCGCATCGAGTTCGCTGCGGTCCTGGAACTCCACGTCGTGCGGGAAGATCGACGGATCGCTCCACTTGGCGATGTCGTCGGAGAGCACGACGATCTTCTGCACGCCTTCGCTGCGCACCTGGTGCGCGATCTGCGGCACGCTCAGCGTGCCGTCGACCGGCTGGCCGCCCGTCATCGCGACGGCGTCGTTGTAGAGGATCTTGTAGGTGATGTTCACGCCCGCGGCGATCGACTGGCGGATCGCCAGCGAGCCGGAGTGGAAGTAGGTGCCGTCGCCGAGGTTCTGGAACACGTGCGGCGTCTCGGTGAACGAGGCCTGGCCCGCCCACGTCACGCCTTCGCCGCCCATGTGCGTGAAGGTGTCGGTGCGGCGGTCCATCCACGTGACCATGTAATGGCAACCGATGCCGCCGAGCGCGCGCGAGCCTTCCGGCACCACCGTGGAGGTGTTGTGCGGGCAGCCCGAGCAGTAATGCGGCACGCGCGGGAACGCGGCGCGGGGCAGGGCGAGTTCGGATTCCTTGCCTTCCATCCAGCGCATGACGTCGCGGATGTGTTCGCTGTCATGGAACTTCTGGATGCGGCGCGCGATGACGCGCGCGATGCGCGCCGGCGTGAGCTCGCCGGTGGAGGGCAGGATCCATTCGCCCGCCTCGTCGTACTTGCCGACGATGGACGGACGCTCGCCCGTCCAGTTGTACATCGACTCCTTCATCTGGCTTTCGATGAAGGCGTGCTTTTCCTCGACCACCAGGATGTCCTGCAGGCCGCGCGCGAAGTTGCGCAGGCCCACCGGCTCCAGCGGCCAGGTCATTGCGACCTTGTACACGCGGATGCCGAGGTCGGCGCAGGCGCGCGCGTCGAGGCCGAGGTATTCCAGCGCCTGCAGCACGTCGAGGTAGGACTTGCCGGTGGTGATGATGCCCAGGCGTGCGTTCGGCGAGTCGATGACCACGCGGTCGATCTTGTTCGCACGCGCGAAGGCCTGCGCGGCCTTCACCGCGTACTGGTGCAGGCGCATTTCCTGGTCCATCGGCGGGTCGGGCCAACGGATGTTGAGGCCGCCGCGCGGCATCTCGAAATCTTCCGGCAGCACGATCTGCAGCGCGAGCGGATCCACGTCGACCGACGAGGAGGACTCGACCGTTTCCGCGATCGTCTTGAAGCCCACCCAGCGGCCCGTGTAGCGCGACATCGCCCAGCCGATGAGGCCGAGGTCGAGGATGTCCTGCACGCCGGCGGGATTGAGCACCGGCATCATCGCGCTGACGAATTCGTGTTCCGAACCGTGCGGCAGCGTCGAACTGCGGCAGGCATGGTCGTCGGCCGCGAGCGCGAGCACGCCGCCCTTCGGCGCGGTGCCTGCGGCGTTCGCATGCTTGAACACGTCGCCGGTGCGATCGACGCCCGGGCCCTTGCCGTACCACATGCCGAACACGCCTTCGACCTTCGCACCCGGGAACAGGTTGGTCTGCTGCGTGCCCCACACCATCGTGGCGCCGAGGTCTTCGTTGAGGCCCGGCGTGAACTTCACGCCCGCCTTTTCAAGATGCTTGCGCGCGCGCCACAGCTCGAGGTCGAAACCGCCGAGCGGCGAACCGCGATAACCGCTGACGAAGCCGGCGGTGTTCAAACCCGCGGCCGCGTCGCGCAACTTCTGCATCAGCGGCAAGCGCACGAGCGCCTGCACGCCGGAGAGATAGATGCGGCCCGACTCGCGCGTGTACTTGTGGTCGAGCGTGTAATCGCCGTCGACGAAGGAGCGGGTCAGCGACGTGTTGGCGGAGGCGGGTGAAGAAAGTTCGGCGGTGCTGGTCATGAGTGCGGACGTCGCGCGGCCAAAGCCGGGAAAAAAGACCCGGAATTATAGCAGTGGCGAATTGCCCGACCCGGCCACCCCTCCCTTTCGCCCCATGTTTGCGCTCCGTGCGCTGGAGTACGCTCCTTTGAATCCCGCGGTCGGGGGAGGGCACGGATGAGCTTGGCCGCACTTCGCGTGATGGTGGTGGAGGACCACGGCTTCCAGCGCAGGATGGCGCTGCGCCTGCTCGCCGACCTGGGCATCGGCCAGGTCCAGGAGGCCGCCGAAGGCGCGGCTGCGCTGCATGTCCTGGAGACGGCGAGCAGCCCGCCCGACGTCATCCTGGTCGACCTCGACATGCCCGGCATGGACGGCATCGAGTTCATCGGCCATGTCGCACAGCGCCGCCTCGCGCGCGCGGTCGCCCTGGTCAGCGCGCTGGACCCGGCCCTGCTCAACACCGTGCAGATGATGGCGCGTGCCTACGGGCTCTACGTGCTCGGGTCGATCGAGAAGCCGCTGAGTATCGAGAAACTCGAAGACCTGCTCACGCGCTACGAAGAACACCTGCTCGAAGTGGAGAAGGACGACCACGTCGATGTCGATCTGGTCGACCTGCGCCGCGCCTTGCGCGAAGGCGAGATCGTCCCGTGGTTCCAGCCGCAGGCGGAGTTCTCGAACGGCAAGGTGGTCGGCGTGGAAGCGCTCGCGCGCTGGGAACGCGATGGGCTGGTGATTCGTCCGCAGCATTTCGTGCATCTGTTGGAAGCCGACGGACTCGCCACCGAGCTCACCGACGTCATCCTCGAAGGCGCGCTGCGCTGGAAGCGTCGCTGGCAGGACGACGGCATGCGCCTGAACCTGTCGGTGAACGTCTCGCCCGCCACGCTGCACGATCCGGGCGCCGCCGATCGCTACCAGCAGATGGTCGAATCGCACGGCCTGTCGCCGTCGGAAGTCGTGCTGGAAGTCACCGAAAGCCAATTGATGGCCGATGCCGCCCTGGGCCTGGGCGTGCTCGCGCGCCTGCGCTTGAAGGGCTTCGGTTTGTCGATCGACGACTTCGGCACAGGCTATTCCTCGCTCGCGCAGCTCTCGCAAGTGCCCTTCACCGAACTGAAGATCGACCAGGGCTTCGTGTTCGGCGCCCATGCGCAATCGCGCAAGCGCGCAGTGGTGGAAGCGAGCCTGGACCTGGCGCGGAAGCTGCAGTTGGAAACCGTCGCGGAAGGCGTCGAAGCGGTGGAGGATTGGCAGATGCTGGCCGAGCTCGGCTGCGGCATCGCACAGGGTTATCTCGTCGGCATGCCGGTGGCGGCGGAAGATCTCGCCGAATCCGTGCGCCGCTGGCGCGCACCGCACTGAGCACGCCATGGCATTGCGCCTGCGCATGCCCAACCTCGGAATCCGACAGCAGCTGCTGGGGCTGTTCGGCCTGTTCCTGCTGGCCGGCGGAACGGTGCAGGCGATCGCCGAATGGTCGCAGTACGAAGCGCGCGAATCGCTGCAGCAGATGAAGGACTACTCGCTGCGGCGGATGCGCTACATCAAGGCCGTGTCCGACGTGTATGGCCTGGACGTGGTGGACACCACCTTCCGCGTGCGCAACAACCTGATCTCCTGGGAACAGGGCATCGCGGTGATCGACCGCGCGCAAGCGAAGGTCGGACGGAACTGGCGCGCGCTGGAGCCGATGCCACGCGGGCCGGAAGAACAGGCCTTGTTCCTGCAGGTGAAGCAGGCCCGCGTGCGCGCGGATGCCGCGATGGCGACCTTGCGCAGCATCCTGATGCAACGCGACCTTCCCGCGCTGGGGCGCTTCGCCGACACCGAGTTGTATCCGTCCGTCGACCCGGTCACCACGCGCATGGTGAAGTGGGCCGATCTTGCGCTCGTGGACGCCGAGGAGATCGTGCACGAGCAGGTGGAACAGACGCGGCGCACGAGCGTGGTGCGGATCGGCCTGTCGCTGCTCGCATTCACCCTCGCCGTGCTGATGGCGCGCCGCTTGTTGCGCAACGTCTACAAGGGCGTCGAATCGCTGACGACCGTCGCCGCCGACCTGCGTCGCCACGATTTCACCGAAGTCGAGCCGCCCTATCGGCCGCGCGGCGAACTCGGCGAAGTGATGGATGCGTTCATGGACATGCGCCGCGACATCATGGGCTTCGAGTCCGACCTCACAGGCCAGCTCGCGGTGAACGAGGCCGTGCGCAACGAACTGGAGCGGCGCGAGGAATTCCAGCGCTCGCTGCTCAACGCCGCGCAGGTCGCCATCCTTGCGATGGACGGGCAGGGGCGTTGGATCATGTACAACCCCTTCGCCGAGCACATGCTTGGCTGGAAGCCGAATGAAGTGCTCGGCAAGGTGCCGCGCCACGGCAGCGCGCCGCTGCCGGACGACTCGCCGATGCTGGTGCCCGGCAGCGAAGTGGAACGCGTGGCTGCGGCGCTGGAAGAGAAGACCGGCCAACCGGTGCCGCGCGACTGGCGCACGATGTATGCGCTCGCCGCTTTGAACCAGCCCCCGCACGAATCCAACCTGGTGCATCGCGACGGCCACCTCGTCCCGGTCGTCCTGGCGATGGCCGCGTTCCAGGATGCGCAAGGCCAACCGGGCGGCCTCATCGTCGTGGCCACCGACCTGTCCGAACGCAAGGCGCTCGAACAGGCGTTGCGCAGCAGCGAAATGCGTGCGAACGAAGCCAACATCGCCAAGAGCGCCTTCCTTGCGGCGATGAGCCACGAGATCCGCACGCCGATGATCGGCGTGACCGGCATGGTGGAGATCCTCGCGCACACCGACCTGGATACCGAGCAGCGCCGCGCGCTCAACATCATCCAGTCGTCCGCCGAATCGCTGCTGCAGATCATCGGCGACATCCTCGACTTCTCGAAGATCGAAGCGGGGCGCCTGGAGATCGCGCCTTCACCGATCGACCTCGCGCGCGTGATGCGCATGACGGTGGCGAACTTCGGCGGATCGGCGTCGAGCAAGGGACTGTTGCTCACCTGCGACATCGACGCGCGCGTGGCGCCGGCCTACATCGCAGACGGGCTGCGCCTGCGGCAGATCCTGTCGAACTTCCTGTCGAATGCGATCAAGTTCACCGAGACCGGCGCCGTGGAGGCCGCGCTGGAATGGCAGTCCGCCGATCGCGCGGCGGGTCCGCTCGGCGGCGATCGTTTGCGCTTCCGCGTCACCGATACGGGCATCGGTGTCAGCGAGGCGCAACAGGCGCGCTTGTTCGAACCGTTCTCGCAGGCCGACACCGACACCACGCGCCGCTTCGGCGGCACGGGCCTGGGCCTGGCGATCTGCCGGCGCCTCGCCGATCTCATGGGCGGCGCGGTCACCATGGACAGCGCACCCGGTGTCGGCACGACGATGCGCCTGGACCTCGTGCTGCCGCGCGCCGATCCGGCGGACATCCCGGCCGAACCCGAGCGCATCGCGGCCGGCACGCTCGCGCCGCGCCGCCTGCCGAGCGTGGAGGAAGCCGAACGCGAGCGCAGCCTCGTGCTGCTCGTCGACGATCACCCGACCAATCGCGCCGTCATTGCACGCCAACTCGCCCTCGCCGGTTATGCGAGCGAACCGGCGGAAGATGGCGAGCAGGGACTCGCGCGCTGGCGCACGGGCCGTTACGCCCTGGTGTTGAGCGACGTGCACATGCCGCGCATGGATGGCTACCAACTCGCGCGCGCGATCCGGGAGGACGAGTCGCGCGAGAACCTGAAGCGCACGCCGATCGTCGCGCTCACTGCGGCCGCGCTGAAGGGCGAAGCGGATCGTTGCCTCGCCGCCGGCATGGACGACTACCTCGCCAAGCCCGTCGGCATTCCCGCGCTCGCCGCGACGCTCGGACGCTGGCTGCCGCACACGCGACCGGACCCGTTGCCGGCCACCCCCGAAGCCGCGCCGCCAACCCCGTTGCCGCAGACCGAGCGCCCCTCGCCCATCGACCTGCACGTGCTCGAGGAACTGACCCACGGCGATCCGCGGGAAACGCGGGCGCTGCTCGACGACTTCCTCGCCAGCACGGCGACCGACCTGGCGAGCCTGGAAGCGGCCCGCGCCTCGGGCGAATTCGTCGCGATCACCCGCGAGGCGCACAAGATCAAAGGTGCTGCGCGGATCGTGGGGGCCGTGGAGCTGGCCGAGGCCGCAGGGCAGCTCGAGGCCGCCGCGCGCGGCCAGGACTGGTCCGTGGTGCCCCCGCTGGTGGCCGACGTGGCCACCGCGGTGCATCGCCTGACCTTGTGGGCGGAAGGGCGCTGGCCCCGATGAGCCCCGCCCCGGATGAGCATGGTCGCGAACGTGTAGGCTGCCCGTTCCTGACGTCGCCGGGGGTCTGATGAAGACGGTACTCGTGGCCAGTTCGAAAGGGGGCGTGGGCAAGACCACGCTGTCGACCAACCTCGCCGCGCGCTTTGCGCTGGACGGCAAGCGCACCGTGCTGGTCGATGCCGACCGACAGGGATCCTCGCGCCACTGGGCCACCAAGCGCGCGCACCTGGAACACGCGGTGCTGCCGGTCGACGGCACGCGCCGCGACTGGGACCGCAAGGTGCCGGACGACGCGCAGCGCGTGATCGTGGATGCCGCAGCCGGGTCGCACGCCGACGAGCTCGAACATTTCCTCAACGCGGCCGATGCGGTCGTCGTCCCGATCATGCCGTCGACGATCGACATGGAAGCCACGGTGCCTTTCCTCGACAGCCTCGCGAAACATCCGCGCATCCGGAAGGGCAAGCTGCCGGTGGGGCTGGTCGGCAACCGACTCCGTCCGTGGACGACCGCCTCGCAGCAGAGCATGGACACGCTGCGGCAATGGCCGTATCCGCTGGTTGCAGAGCTGCGCGATACGCAGGCCTACGTGCTGATGGCCGGGCTCGGCCGCAGCCTGTTCGACTACCAGTCGCAGCAGGTGCGCGAACACCAGGCCGACTGGGCACCCCTGCTGAAATGGCTCAAGCGCGCATGAGCAAGACTTCACCCCGCGCGCCCCGCACTCTCGGCTAAGCTCGACGCCATATGCGCGAACTCATCCTGCTGCGTCACGCCCACGCCGAACCCGCCAGCACGGGCCAGGCCGACATCGATCGCCCGCTTTCGCCCGAAGGCCTCGCCGAGGCCGAAGCCGCGGGACGCTGGTTGCGCGAACGCGGCCTCGTGCCCGATCGCGTGCTGTGCTCGCCTTCGCGGCGCACGCGCGAAACCCTCGAAGCGGTCCTCGCCGCGGTGGGTTACGTCGACCAGCGCCTGGAGCCGTCCATCTTCGACGCCACGCCCGGCACGCTGATGGAACTCGCCGATGGCCACCGCGACGTCGAACGCTTGCTGCTCGTCGGCCACAACCCGGGCTTCGAACAACTCGCCGCGTTGTTGCACAGCGGGCAGTCGGGCGATTACCGCGGCATGCCGCCGGCGGGGATCGCGGTGCTGGGCATTCCCGCCGACGCCGCGATCGAGCCGGGCGTCGCCACGCTGTCCGCATTCTGGTGGCCGTGACGGATTGATCGATGCACGCATGGATCGCCACGCTATTGCTGGCAGGGGTCGGCGCCGGCGTGGCGGCGGCCCAATCGCATGCACGCATCGCCACGCTGGAACCCGCTTCGCGCTTCGAATTCTCCATGCGCACGCGCTGGGGGCAGGTGCTGGTCGGACGTTTCCACGACAGTTCCGGTGAAGTCGTCGCCTTGCCCGAAGGACTTCGCCAGGTCCGCCTGACGCTGGCGACGTCCACCGTCGAAATCGTCGATCATTCGCGCTACACGCGCTTCGCGCGCGGCCCCCGCTTCTTCGATTCCGATCGCTTCCCCCAAGTGCAATTCGTCTCCGATCCCTATTCCGCAGACTTGCTGAAGACCGGCGGCGACCTGCACGGCAAGTTGCGCATGCACGGCATCGAACGGCGCGAGCACTTCATCGTCGCGCCCGCGCAATGCGCGCGGCCCGGGCGCGATTGCGCGATCTTCGCGCAGGGCGTGGTGCTGCGCGGGAACTACGACCTCGATACCTGGCGCATGGCGATGCGCGACGAAGTGCGTTTCTCGCTCGAAGTGCGGCTCCGCGACGTCGGGCCCGCGGAGGCGCGATGATCCACGCGCGTCGGATGGCCGCGCTGCAGCGCCCGCTTCGATCCCTGTTCCTCGGCTTCCTGTTCCTGGCCACGTCCGGTTGCGCGACGATGGCCACCGGCAAGCTCGACCGTGCGCAGGGCGTGGCCTTCGCCGCGCGCTCGTCGGACCTCACCTGCGTTTCCACGCAGGGCTGCGCGCTGGAATCCCCGCTGCGTGACCTGGGCGATGCCGCCTTCCAGGCCTCCACGCCGGACGCGCCGAAACACTACGCGCTGATCCTCGACCGCGGCCCCGATTCGATGCTGGCGCGCATCAACCTCATCCGCAGCGCGCGTCATTCGATCGACCTGCAGACCTACATCTTCGACGAGGACGACAGCGGCCTGCTCGTGCTCGACGAACTGCTGGCGGCGGCGCGGCGCGGCGTGCGGGTGCGCGTGATCGTCGACCAGCTCTCGGCCCTGCGGAAGGCCGATACGCTGGCGCAGATCGCCTCGCAGCACGTCAACTTCGACGTGCGCCTGTACAACCCGATCTTCAACGACTCGCGCCTGCGCTACCCGCAGTACCTCGTCGCTTCGATGTGCTGCTGGAAGCGGCTCAACCAGCGCATGCACAGCAAGCTGCTGCTCGTGGACGAAGCGGTGGGCATCACCGGCGGGCGGAATTACGCGGACGATTACTACGACTGGGATTCGGACTACGACTTCCGCGATCGCGACGTGCTGGTGGCCGGCCCCGTCGCGCTGGACATGGCCGGCAACTTCGAAGCCTTCTGGAATTCCCGCCGCAGCGTGCCGGCCGAACGCCTGGACGACGTGGCGCGCATCCTGCTGCGCGAAGGCGCCACGCCCATGCGCCACGCGCCTTTCGCGGCCCCCGATCGCGTGGCCCGGATGTCGCGCGACGCCAGCGACCCCGATCTCGTCCGCGAACGCCTCGTGGCGCACGCGCTGGAGGTCGGAACCGTCCATTTCTTCGCCGACCTCCCGCAGAAGCACCGCCGCAGCGCGCCGGAAAACGACCCGAATACCGCCAGCACCCGGCTGCGCGAAATGGTGGAGGGCGCGCACTCGGAAGTGCTGATGCAGACGCCCTACCTGGTGTTGTCCGACGAGGCGCAGCAGATGTTCCGCGATCTGCAGCGCGAGCCCAAGCCGCCGCGCGTGGTGATCTCCACCAACAGCCTCGCCGCGACCGACGCGTTCATCGCCTACGCGCTCTCGCACAAGTACAAGCGCCGCTACCTGCGCGAGTTCGGCTTCCACATCTACGAATTCAAACCCTTCCCCGCGACCTCCACCATCGACCTGAAGGCGATCGCGGCCGGGGCGGAAGAGAGCAAGGCCGCCGTGCTCGCGAGCGACGAGGGCAATACGAGCGCAACCGAAGCGCCGCGCGACGAGATGCCCGGCGGCAGCCTGGGCTCGGGATCGGCGCCGAACGGCAGCGAGCGCCGGCAGTCACCGCAGCAGATGCGCGAAAACGTCGCCGAACGCCACTTCGGCAGCGGTTCCGGCGTGGGCGCCAACTACCCCGTGCCGCTGCGCCGCGCGGGCGTGCGCGTGGGCCTGCATGCGAAGTCGATGGTCATCGACGAGCGCATCGGCGTGGTCGGCACCCACAACTTCGATCCGCGCGGCGATCGCTACAACACCGAAAGCGTGATCGCCATCGAGGACCCGGCCTTCGCCAAGGCCCTCGCCGACAGCATCCGCATCGACATGCGCCCGGAAAACGCCTGGGTGATCGCGCGCCGCGACAAGGCGCCGGTGTTTTCCGGACTCGACTATTCGCTGGGCAAGGTCTCCGAGCAGCTGCCGGTCTTCGACCTGTGGCCATGGAAGTACGCCACGAGCTACGAGTTCGTCCCCGGCCCCGAGTGCCCCTTGCCGCTGCCGCGCGACGACCCGCGCTTCCGCCAGTGCTACCGGCCGGTGGGCCCGTTCCCCGAAGTCAGCCTCAGCCTGAAGGGGATCACCACCCGGATCTTTACCGCTTTCGGCGCGGGCTTGGCCCCCATCCTGTAGCGCGCACGTTCTTTAAGACGTCAGCGCTTTCGTTACCACCAGGTGACGAATGTTCCGAACAACCCGGCGACTCTGCTAGGCTGCCGGCCTTTCCCCCACGTCCCACGGATCGGATTGCCGCCATGTCGATTTCGCTGAACTTCGAACTCAACGACCGCGACCTCGAACACTTCCAGAAGGCGATGGCGGCGGCAAAGGAATCTGCCAAGGGCCGCAGCGAGCAGGACATCGTCGACTGCGCGAGCAAGCTCCTGCTCGACTCGCAGAAGGTCCACATCCCCGAGTTCATCAAGGAACGCCTGGTCCGCCTGGACGACATGATCGCCATGGTGCGCGACGAAGGCTGGCACCTGGGCGACGAAGATCGTTCGCGCGTGCTCTCGGCCCTGGTCTATTTCTGCGATCCGAAGGACATCATCCCGGACAACGTCGAAGTGCTGGGCTTCCTCGACGACGCGGTCATGATCGAGCTGTGCTCGATCGACCTGAAGCACGAGATCGAGGCCTACGACGACTTCTGCGACTACCGCGAATCCGAAGCGCGCCGCCGCGGCATGGATCCGGCCTCGCTCGGCCGCGCCGAGTGGCTGGACTCGCGCCGCGACGAACTGGTCGACCGCATGCACGTGCGCCGCGAACGCGACTTCGGCACCGGCTACGGCAGCAGCAGCGGCTACGCGTCCCCGCGCCCGTCGTACCTGCGCGGCTGGCGCCCCGGCACCTTCAAGCTGCGCTGATCGGTGGCCGGCATCGCCGGCTGAGACGGCCATGTTCCGGGCAGACACCAGCGTCGAATCGCTGAATGCGATGTCGCGCGGCACCGCGATGGAGCCGCTCGGCATCCTGTTCACCGAGATCGGTCCCGATTTCCTCCGCGCGACCATGCCCGTGGATGCGCGCACCCGCCAGCCTTATGGCCTGCTGCACGGCGGCGCCTCGGTGCTGCTCGCCGAAACGCTTGGCAGCAGCGCCGGCATGGCGTGCGTGGGCGAGGGCGAAGGCGTCGTCGGCATCGAGATCAACGCCAACCATGTGCGTGGCGTGCGCGAGGGCCTGGTCACCGGCACCGCGCGTCCGTTGCACGTCGGCCGCCAGACGCAGGTCTGGGAAATCCGCATCGAGGACGAACGCCAGCGCCTGGTGTGCGTCTCGCGCATCACGCTCGCGGTGATCCCGCTCCCCAAATCTTCGCAGTGAACGCCAACACCTTTCGCTTCGCGTATCGCCTGCCGTTGTTGCTGTGGCATGCGCTCATCCACCTGCCCATCACGCTGCTGCTGATGCTGCCCCCGCTCGGGCGCATCGACGTGCGCGGCGAACCGCTGGAACACCGCATGATCCGGTGGTGGCAGGGCGGGCTGATGCGCGTGTTCGGCTTCCGCATCCATCGACGCGGCGTGCCCTTGAAGGGGCCGACGTTGTTCGTCTCCAACCACGTCAGCTGGGTCGACATCGTGGCGCTGCACAGCCAGCGCATGATGGGATTCGTCGCCAAGCGCGAGATCAGCGGATGGCCGGTCGTCGGTTGGCTCGCCTCGCGCGGGGAGACGATCTACCACGAGCGCGGCAGCAGCGAATCGATGGGCGGCGTGCTGCACGAAATGCTCTCGCGCCTGCGCGCGGGGCGTTCGGTGGGCGTGTTCCCGGAAGGCCGCACGCGCGACGGGCGCGAGATCGGCCCGTTCCACGCGCGCATCTTCCTGGCCGCGGTGGAGGCGGGCGTGCGCGTTCAGCCGGTTGCGCTGCGCTACGGCAAGGGCGGTTCCGCGCAGACCGTGGTCGCCTTCGCCCCGGGCGAGAACTTCGCCGCCAATTTCCTGCGCCTGCTGGGTGAGCCCGCGCGCGACACCGAAATCTGGTTCCTGGAACCGATCGACGTCTCCGACGCCGGCGGGCGCCGCCGCATCGCCGAACTCGCGCGGGAGCGCATCGTGGCCGCGATGGCGGCCCCGTGACGGCTAGAGCACGGCCTCCACGCCGAACGCGCTAGCCTCGGACCCATGTTGAACGCCCGTGATTACCGACCGCCCTGGTCGTTGCGCAGCCCGCACCTGCAATCGGTGCTCGGATCCAGCGCGCTGCGCCATCGCCGCGGTCGCGAGGCGCTGGCCGCAGCGGGCGCGGTCACCACGCCGCACATCATCGATGCCGGCGAAGGCGTGCGGCTGCAGGGTCTGCATTCCGTCCTGCCCGGGGCGCAGCCGCGCGCGCTGGCGCTGTTGCTGCATGGCTGGGAAGGCAGTGCCGAGTCGAGCTACATGCAGCTCACCGCCGCGCGCCTGCTCGTGCGCGGCTTCGAAGTCTTCCGCCTGAACTTCCGCGACCACGGCGACACGCACCACCTCAACGAAGGCCTGTTCCATTCCAACCGCATCGACGAGGTGGTGCACGCGGCGAAAGAAGTCGCGCGCCGCCATGCCACGCGGCCGATGGTCATCGCCGGGTATTCGCTTGGCGGCAATTTTGCGCTGCGCGTGGCATTGCGTGCCTCGGCCACCTCGCTGCCGCTCGCGCACGTGGCGGCCGTGTGCCCGGTGCTCGATCCGGCGCGCACGATGGATGCGATGGAAGCCGGGCCGCAGCTGTACATGTGGTACTTCGAGCGCAAGTGGCGCGAATCGCTGGCGCGCAAGCGCAAGCTGTTCCCGACCTCCCACGACTTCGACGACCGCGTGCTCGGCCTGCGCATGCGTCCGCTCACGCAGTGGATGGTCGAGCGCCATACGGAATTCGGCACGCTCGACCGCTACTTCGAGGGCTACTCGATCGCAGGCGACCGCCTTGCATCGCTGCGCGTGCCCGCGAGCATCCTGATGGCGGAAGACGACCCGGTGATTCCGCTGGCGGATTTCCATGCGCTGCGCCTGCCGGCGAACGCCGACCTGGAGATCGCCAAGCATGGCGGGCACTGCGGATTCCTCGAGAATTGGCACGGCGACGGCTTCGCCGAACGCTGGGTCGCCGAGCGACTGGACGCGGCGGTCCACGCGACCATGGCACCATTGTCGGTCACGGCCTGAAGGAGCACGCCACATGCGCATCTGGAGCGACAGTTTCGAACACCGCCACCGCATTCCCTCGGAATTCGCGATGGGCGCGCCGGAAGGATTCGGCGGCAACCGCAATCCGCACCTCGCGTGGGCGGATGCGCCGGAAGGCACGCAGTCGTTCGTGCTGCTGTGCATCGACACCGACGTGCCGACCGATCCGTCGACGGTGGGGCGCGACGACCTGGAGATTCCGGTCGAACAACCGCGCGCCGATTTCGTGCATTGGGCGATGGTGGACATTCCCGCGAACGTGCAGGCGATCGAAGCGGGCAGCGCCAGCGATGGCATCACCAAGCGCGGCAAGCAAACGCCGAAGGGCCCGGCCGGTGCGCGCCAGGGCCTCAACGATTACACCGGCTGGTTCGCGGGCGACGCGGACATGGGCGGCGACTGGCGCGGTTACGACGGCCCGTATCCGCCGTCCAACGACCTGCGCCTGCATCGGTATTTCTTCCGCCTGTTCGCGCTGCGCGTGCCGAAGCTCGAATTGCCGGACGACTTCACCGCGGCCGATGTCTTCCACGCGCTGCAGCCGCATGAAATCACCGAAGCGGCGATCTACGGCACCTACTCGCTGAATCCGAAGGTCAAGGGGTGAGCGCGCGCGTCGCGCTCGTCACGGGTGCGAGCCGCGGCATCGGAGCGGCGATCGCAAAGGCCCTCGCGGCCGACGGCGTGCACGTGGTGGCGGCGGCGCGTTCCGCGGAGGCCTTGCAGGCGGTGGTCGATGCGCTGCCGGTGGCGTCCGTTGCGGTGCCCTGCGATCTCACGCAAGCGGAGGCTGCGGCGCACCTGGTCGACATCGCAGTGCAGCGTTTCGGTCGCATCGACATCGTGGTGAACAACGCGGGCGCGACCCCGCGCGGTGATTTCCTCGCCTTCGACGACGCGGCCTGGCGCGAAGGCTTCGCACTCAAGTTCTTTGGCGCCACACGCTTGTGTCGCGTGGCGTGGCCGCACCTCGTCGCCACGCAAGGCTGCATCGTGAACATCGCGGGCATCGGCGGACGCACCGGCAGCGCGGAATTCACCATCGGCGGCAGCGTCAACGCGGCGCTGCTCAACTTCACCAAGGCGCTGGCCGATCGCGGCGTGCGCGACGGCGTGCGCGTGAATGCAGTGAACCCGAGCGCCATCGCGACCGAGCGCACGCAGGTGCGCATCGATCGGCTCGCGGCGGAGCGGGGCATCGAACCCGGAGCCGCGGCCACCGAACTTGCGCGCGAACTGCGCGTCGCGCGCTTCGGCCGGCCGGAAGAAATCGCGGAGGTCGTCGCCTTCCTCGCCTCCGATCGCGCCAGCTACATGCAAGGCGCGATCGTGGACGTGGACGGCGGGCAGACCCGCACGCTCTGACGCCTCAGCGCGGCAGGAAGGCCAGCAGGGCCACGCCGAGGATCACGCGATAGATCGCGAACACCGTGAAGGTGTGCGACTGGATGTAGCGCAGCAGCCACTTCACCGCGATGAAGGCGGTCAGCGCGGACGCCACGAAGGCGACGGCGAGCGCGCTCCAGTCTTCACCGGCGAGCCCGCCGGCGCGCGCGACATGCAGCAGCTCGTAGCCGGTCGCCGCGAACATCGTCGGGATGCCGACAAGGAAGGCGAACTCCGTTGCGGCCGCGCGGTTGGTCGTGCCGAGCAACAGCGCAACGAAGATCGTCGACGCCGAACGCGACGTGCCCGGGAACACACCCGCAACGACCTGCGCGACACCGACGAGCACCGCAACCAGCCACGTAATCTCGCTGCGTTCGCCCAGCGCCTGCGCGCGCTTCGCTGCGAGCTGTTCGGCGATCACCATCCAGATCGCACCGATCACCAGCGCCCAGGCGACGGGCGCGACTTCCTCGGGCAATTCGAAGCCGAGTTTCTTCACCACCAGGCCCAGCACCGCGGTCACGCCGAAGGCCACCGCGAGCTTCCACGCGTAATCGCGCGGCGACTGCCCGTGCACCGGTTCGGCGCGCGCGGGGTGCAGGAAGCTGTCGGCGAGTTGCCACAGGCGCTGCCGGTAGATCAGCACGACGGCGAGGATCGCGCCGGCCTGGATGGCGACGTTGAACAGGTCGCTGCGATGTCCGAGCCAGCGCTCGGCGATCAGCAGGTGGCCGGTGCTCGAAATCGGGAGGAACTCGGTGATGCCTTCGATGATGCCGAGCAGGAGCGCGGCGAGGAGGTCGGTCATTGGGTGCCGGGACGGAAAGGGGCAGAAGCAGCGCGCATCGTAGGGCATCGCGCGTGGCGGGCGGGATCACGGCCGCTTGCGGTGCAAAAGGGTGCAAATGCGATCCGCGGGCGCACCAAATTCGTGCACGACGTTTGCGCGAACGGCCGGTAATCCTTGCGAATCAATGCTTTGCGCGGCCAGAAGGGTTGGCACGCGGCTTGCTCTGTAGAAGCGGTCCCGGCCCGTCCGGTCATCCCTCCCAAGCAGGAAACCCGCCCATGTCCCTCGAACACGTCGAAAAGCTCATCAAGGACCACAAGGTCGAATTCGTCGACCTGCGCTTCTGCGACATGCGTGGCGTCCAGCACCACGTGACCTTCCCGAAGTCGATCGTCGACGCCTCGCTGTTCGAGGACGGCAAGATGTTCGACGGCTCGTCGATCTCCGGCTGGAAGGGCATCAACGAATCGGACATGGTGCTGCTCCCCGACTCGACCACCGCGTTCCTGGATCCGTTCACCGCCGATCCGACGCTCGTGCTGACCTGCGACATCCTCGACCCGGCCACCATGCAGGCCTACGGCCGCGATCCGCGCGGCGTGGCCAAGCGCGCCGAAGCCTTCCTCAAGTCCAGCGGCATCGCCGACCAGGCCTTCTTCGGCCCGGAGCCGGAATTCTTCATCTTCGACAGCGTCCGCTTCGCGAACGACATGGGCCACACTTTCTTCCACGTCGATTCGGAAGAAGCCGCGTGGAACTCGGGCCGTGAATACGAAGGCGGCAACACCGGCTATCGCCCGATGGTGAAGGGCGGCTACTTCCCCGTCGCGCCGCTGGATTCGCTGCACGACCTGCGCGCCGAGATGTGCAAGACGCTGGAAGAAGTGGGTATGGAAGTCGAAGTGCACCACCACGAAGTGGCGAACGCGGGCCAGTGCGAAATCGGTACCAAGTTCAACTCGCTGGTGAAGAAGGCCGACGAGCTGCTGACGATGAAGTACGTCATCAAGAACGTCGCCCACCGCAACGGCAAGACCGTCACCTTCATGCCTAAGCCGCTGGTCGGCGACAACGGCAGCGGCATGCACGTGCACCAGTCGCTCGCCAAGGGCGGCGTGAACCTGTTCTCGGGCGACGGCTACGGCGGCCTGTCGCAGATGGCGCTGTGGTACATCGGCGGCATCTTCAAGCACGCGCGCGCGATCAACGCGTTCGCCAACTCCACGACCAACTCGTACAAGCGCCTGGTCCCGGGCTACGAGGCGCCGGTGATGCTCGCCTACTCGGCGCGCAATCGCTCGGCTTCCTGCCGCATCCCGTATGTGTCGAACCCGAAGGCGCGCCGCATCGAGATCCGCTTCCCCGATCCGATGAACTCCGGTTACCTGATTTTCGCCGCGCTGATGATGGCGGGCCTGGATGGCATCAAGAACCAGATCGATCCGGGCGCGCCGAGCGACAAGGACCTGTACGACCTGCCGCCGGAAGAAGAGAAGGGCATCCCGACCGTCTGCCACTCGCTGGACCAGGCGCTCGAAGCGCTCGACAAGGACCGCGACTTCCTCAAGGCCGGCGGCGTGTTCACCGACGACTTCATCGACGGCTACATCGCGCTGAAGATGCAGGAAGTCACGCGCTTCCGCGCCGCGACGCACCCGCTCGAGTACCAGATGTACTACACGCTGTAATCGTTCCGCCCCGCCCCTGCGCAACGCAGGGGCGGGTTTCAATCCGGGGAGATTGCGATGGTCGACAAGGGCGACACCGCATGGATGTTCATGGCGACCACGCTCGTCATGCTCATGATCGTCCCCGGCCTTGCGCTCTTCTACGGCGGCCTCGTCCGCGCGAAGAACATCCTCTCGGTGCTGATGCAGGTCCTCGTCGTGGCCTCGCTCGCACTCGTGCTATGGGCGGTCTACGGATACTCGCTGGCCTTCGATGGCGGCAATGCGTGGATCGGCGGTTTCGGCAAGGCGATGCTGCTCGGCGTCACGCCCGGCTCGAGCGTCGCGACGTTCAGTGCTGCACGCATTCCCGAGCTCGCCTACGTCGCCTTCCAGGGCGCCTTCGCCGCCATCAGTTGCGCGCTCGTGGTGGGCGCGATCGCCGAGCGCGCGAAGTTCGTTGCGGTGCTGCTGTTCGCCGCGATCTGGTTCACCTTCGCCTATCTCCCGCTCGCGCACATGGTGTGGGCGGGCAACGGGTGGTTGTTCCGCATGGGCGCGCTCGATTTCGCGGGCGGCACGGTGGTGCACATCAACGCGGGCGTCGCCGGGTTGGTGGGCGCTTACATGCTCGGGCCGCGCATCGGCTTCGGGCGCGAGCGGTTGTCGCCGCACAACCTGCCGCTGACGTTCGTCGGTGCGTCGCTGTTGTGGGTCGGCTGGTTCGGCTTCAACGCGGGGTCCGCGCTGGAAGCGAACGGTACGGCGGCGCTGGCCTTCGTGAATACCTTGCTCGCCGCGGCGGCAGCGGTGCTTGCGTGGAGCGCGGTGGAAGCGATGCTGCGCGGGCGTGCTTCGATGCTCGGTGCGGCGTCGGGTGCGGTGGCGGGCCTGGTGGCGATCACACCGGCGTGCGGCACCGTGGGCGTGGGCGGTGCGCTGGTCATCGGCGCGTTTGGTGGCGTCGCGGGCTTCTGGGGCGTGAATGCATTGAAGCGCCACCTGCGCGCGGACGACTCGCTGGATGTGTTCGGCATCCATGGCGTATGCGGCATCGTCGGCGCGGTGCTCACGGGCGTGTTCACTTCGCCCGCGCTCGGCGGCACCGGTGCAGCGGACTTCGCCATCGCGCACCAGGTCGGCGTGCAGGTGCTGGGCGTGGTGCTGACGATCGCGTGGTCGGGCCTGGTGGCCTTCGCGGCGTTCCAGATCGCGCATCGCGTGCGCGGCTTGCGCGTGGACCACGACGCCGAGCGCGAAGGGCTCGACATCAGCGCGCATGGCGAGTCGGCTTACGAGATCTAGGCGCGCAGGCGAACGGGTGGCACCGCGCCGCCGCGGGCGTCGACGAACACGCCGATGCGCGCGCCCACGCGGCGGAACGTGAGATCGATGCGGCCTTCGCCCAACGCGATGTCATGCACGCGGACCTCGTCGATGCCGACGGGAAGGCGAGGGCGATCGACATCGATCTCGCCGCGCATGCCATCGATCTTCACCCCGAGGCAAGACCGCAGCAGCATGAACGGCGCACCCGCCGCCCAGGCCTGGGGCATGCAGGCGACGGGGTAGGCGATCGGCGGCGCGCCCTGCACGCGCGGGAAGCCGCAGAACAACTCCGGCAGGCGCATGTCGAAGTTCACCGCCGACTCGAACGCGCTGCGCAACAGCAGCACCACCGCATCGCGATGCCCGTAGCGCGAGATGCCTGCCGCACACAAGGCGCTGTCGTGCGGCCACACCGAGCCGTTGTGATAGGACATCGGGTTGTAGCGCGCTTCACCCATCGCCAGCGTGCGCAGGCCCCAACCGGTGTGGAAGGCGGGCGTCATCAGCTGCTGCGCCACGGCATCGGCGCGCTCCACCGCAGGCAGGCCGCAATACAGCAGGTGCCCCGGATTGCTGGAACGCACGGCGCACAACGCGCCTTCGCCATCGATCGCGATGCCATAGAACCCGTGCGCCGGCATCCAGAACTTGTCTTCCACCGTCCTGCGCATGCGTTCGGCGCGTGCTTCCCAATGGTTCGCCGCCTGCGCGTCGTGCCGGCGCATCGACAGCTCGGCCATCGCGCGGAACGCGGCGAAGGCGTAGCCCTGCACTTCGACCAGCGCGATGGGGCCGGGCGGGAAGCGACCGTCGTCGTGGAAGACCGAGTCCTCGCTGTCCTTCCAGCCCTGGTTCGACAGGCCGCTGTTCTCGCCGCGCGCGTAATCGAGCAGACCGAACTGGTTGGCATCGCACACGCGCTCGATCCATGCGGTCGCGGCCAGCAACGCAGGCCACAAGGATTCGACGAACTCCAGTTCGCCCGTGCGTCGCGCATACGCACCGGCGAGCATGACGAACAAGGGGGTCGTATCCACGCCGCCGTAATAACGACCGAAGGGCAGCTCCTTCAGCGCGGACATCTCGCCGCGCCGCGTCTCGTGCATGATCTTGCCCGGCGCCGAATCCAGGAACGAGGACTCCTCCTGCGCCTGGTGCGCGGCGAGGAAACCGAGCACGCCGCGCGCGATGCCCGGATCGAGCCACAAGGTCTGCAGTGCGGTGATCACCGCATCGCGGCCGAAGGGCGTGGAGAACCAGGGGATGCCCGCGTACGGATAAGGACCGGTCTCCAGTTCGCTGGTGAGCAGCGCCAGGTCCGCGCGCGAGCGTTGCATCCACGCATCGAACAGGGGCCCGCGACTGCGGACGCGCGCGCCGCGTCGGCTCCGTGCGCGCATGCGGCGCCGCGCACAGGCCGCAGCGGTGCGATAGCGTGCGCGCGTCGGCGGCTCGCCAGGTTCGCTGCCTACCTCGATGAACACTTCCTCCTTCGCGCCGGGCGCGAGCTTCAGCAGGAATTCGAACAGGTTGCCGTCCACGCGCGATGCCGTGCGCGAGAACGCCACCACCGAGCTGCGCACGACATCGTCGAGCCCGCGGTAACGGAACACGACGCCCTGCGGACCGCCGATGGTTTCCTTGTCGAGCAGGGTGCCGCGCGCGGCGCGCACCTGCCCGCGCACTTCGAACATGTCGCGGAAATCGGCCGCCACTTCGATGCGCAAGGGCGCGACGACTGATTGGTTGCCGTAGTTCACGAAGCCGACGCGTTCGAACAGGCGTTCCTCGTACAGGAAGCGCGAGCGCAGCACATGGATCAACCCGTGCGGCGCAGGCGGCGCGCCGAGTTCCGGCAACGGCCGGTTCGTCATGTGCGCCATGAAGAACACGTTGTCGTCGGTCACCGCGGCGCTGAGCAACGCCGGCTGGGTTTCGGCCAGGCGCAAACGGAACACCGACAGCAAGCGCGTGTCGTCGCGGAACAGGCCCGTGCTGCCTTCGTCGATGTCGCCGTACCCGTTGGCGACGAGGAAGCTGTCGCCGTCCTTCAGCACATGGCTCGCATACAACGCTGCGGTCGCGGCCGGATCCATCGCTCAGGCCAGCCGCAGCCCGAAGTCGGTCTCGCGCCCCGCCGCGAGGCGGTCGTACAACTGCACGTAACGATCGGCCATCGCGCGTGCGGTGAAACGCCGTTCGTAGGTCGCGCGCACGGTGGCGCGGTCGTAGCCGATCACCTCGCGCGTCGCCGCCACCGCGTCGTCTTCGTTGTCGACGATGCGTCCGGTGACATGGTCGTCCAGGACTTCCGGCACCGACCCGCAGTTCCAGGCGACCACGGGCGTACCGCAGGCCATCGCTTCGATCATCACCAGGCCGAAGGGCTCCGGCCAGTCGATCGGGAACAACAGTGCGCGCGCGTTGCCCAGGAACTCCGGCTTCTGCGCATCGTTGATCTCGCCGACGAATTCCACGTGCGCATGCGCGAGCAAGGGTTCGATCTCGCGCTCGTAGTAGGCCTTGTCGGCGGTGTCGATCTTCGCGGCCACCTTCAGCGGCAGGCCCACGCGGCGCGCAATCGCGATCGCGCGATCCACGCGCTTCTCCGGAGAGATGCGTCCGAGGAAGGCCAGGTAATCGCCCGTCGGGTGCGCAGTGAAGCGGCACAGCGACTCCGGCAGTCCATGGTGCACGCACCCGAGCCAGTTCGCATTGCGCAGGGGCTTGCGCTGGTCCATCGAGATCGACGCGAGCGGGAACTGCCGCCACCGCCGGTACACGCCCGGCAGGTCCTTGAGATCCAGCCGACCATGCAGCGTCGTGAGCGTGCGTTCGGCGCAGTCCTCGAAGAAGGGGAAGTGGATCATGTCGACGTGGAAATGCAGCACGTCGAAATCGGCCATGCGGCTGCGCACTTCCTGCAACATCCCGAGGTGCGCGGCGAGGTCGGACTTGAGTTCGGCCGGATCCAGGCGGATGGCCTGGTCGCGTACGGGCACCAGCGTCGCCTTGGTTTCCGCATCGGCGGAAGCGAACAACGTCACCTCGTGCCCCGCATCGACGAGCGCATCGCACAGCCAGGCGACCACGCGTTCGGTGCCGCCATACAACTTGGGGGGAACCGCTTCGTACAGCGGTGTGACCTGGGCAATCTTCAAAGCGATCCGATCCCGTCTGCCGCCCCTTCGCGGCCGGACCAGCAGGCTAGAAGGACCGCCGTAAAGCCAGCGTTTGCGAACCGCGATGTTCGCGTGGTTACCGCATTCAGGCGCGCTGCGTGCATCGCCGCGCCATCACGCGACGGGCGCTACCGTCCGCGCCGCACAAGACACGGAGCACGTCCATGCCACGCGAACCGCACAACGACTCCCACGACCGCAGGCACCGCCCGGTGGAATGGCGCGAACCGCGCGCCGACGCCCGACCGCACGATCGCGATGTCCGCATGGAGCGCCGCGAGTTGTACGAGAACCTCCCGTCGCTGACCAACCGGAGCTTCGGCGACGTCGATGCCGGCGACGGATTCGGCTACGCGGGGCAGGGCGGTTACGGCGAACACCTGAAAATGGGCGGTTACGCCGGCGTGGGACCGAAGGATCGCTGGCGCGCCGACTGGCGCATCGAAGAAGACCTGCACGAACGCCTGACCGGCGCCGACACCATCGATGCCAGCGCCGTCATCGTGGCCGTCACCGAAGGCCACGTCACGCTCAACGGTTGGGTGCCCGAGCGCTCGATGAAGCACGATGCGGAAGAGATCGCGCATCGCGTGGCTGGTGTGTCGGAGGTCGACAACCGCATCCGCGTCGGTGGCGATCCGCGCGAACTGGGACATCCGGGGCAAGCGACGCGAACCGGCGGTGATCCGGGAAGCGGCTTCTCCGCCTGACATCGCACGCGCGTCCACCCGGTTCTCACGCGGCCGTCACCACAATCGGCCGGATGGAATCGCACGACACGGAACAACAGCGTCCGTCGCCGCCACTGCCCGCGCACGATTGGGCCCTGTTCCTCGACGTCGATGGTTGCCTGCTCGATTTCGCGCCGCACCCGTCCGGTGTCGTCGTGCCTGCGCGGCTGCAGGAGCACATCGCGCAACTGGCGAAGCAGCTCGATGGGGCGCTCGCATTGGTGAGCGGGCGTTCGCTCGATGCGATCGACGCGGTGTTCGGTGAGCTGCACCATCTTCCCGCGGCCGGCATGCATGGGCTGGAGCGCCGTGAACTGGACGGACGGCGCACCCATGCGCCCGATGCGCCGGAGTCGCTGAGGACGGTCGCCGCCGAAGCCTTGCACATCGCCGCTGCCTATCCTGGGGCCATCGTCGAACGCAAGGGGCCGAACCTGGCCTTGCACTGGCGGGGGGCGCCCATCGCGCAGGATGCGTTTCGCGCATTCGCCGCCGCTGCATTGCGCGTGCTGCCCGACTATCGCGTGCAGGGTGGCGACCACGTGCTGGAGCTGCGCCCCGGCGGCGCGACGCCCGACAAAGGCAGCGCAGTCGAAGGCTTCCTCGCGCAATCGCCGTTCCGCGGTCGCACGCCCGTGTTCGTCGGCGACGACCTCACCGACGAACACGCCTTCGCCGTCGTCAACGCACACGACGGCCTGAGCATCCTCGTCGGCCCGCGCCTGCGCAGCGAGGCGCGCTGGCACCTGGCCGATCCCGCGGCAGTGCGCGACTGGATCGCGCGCGCGGTCGTTTCCGATGGAGTGCATGCATGAAGCAACCGGCGAACCTCGACCTCGGCGTCATCGGCAACGGGACTTTCGGTGCGCTGATCGACAGCATTGGCAGCGTGGTGTGGTGCTGCCTCCCGGCCTTCGATGGCGATCCGGCCTTCTGTGGATTGCTTTCGCCCAAGCGCGAGGGCGGCGAGTGGACGGTCGAGCTCGAACAGTTCGCTTCCAGCGAGCAGCAGTACGTGCCGAATACCGCGATCCTCAAGACGCTCCTGCGCGATACGCAGGGCGGCGTGGTGGAGATCACCGACTTCGCGCCGCGCTGGCGCCACTACAACCGCCTGTACCGCCCCGTCGGGCTGTTCCGCCGCGTGCGTCCGCTTGCAGGCGCGCCGCGCATCCGCGTCCGCCTGCAACCGCTCGCCGATTGGGGCGCGCGCGAACCCGAACGCACCTGGGGCAGCAACCACATGCGGTGGTTGTTGCCGGGCCACGTGCTGCGCCTGACCACCGACCTCTCGCTGCGCATGGTGCGGGACGAACTGCCCTTCGTGCTCGATCGCGAACTGCATTTCGTCCTCGGCCCCGACGAAACGCTGACGCAACCCATCGGGGCCTTCATCCGCGACGCGGAAGAGCGCACGACGATCTATTGGCGCGAATGGGTGCGCTATCTCTCCATCCCGCTGGAGTGGCAGGACGCGGTGATCCGCAGCGCGATCACATTGAAGCTGTGCCAGTACGAAGACACCGGCGCGATCATCGCCGCGATGACCACCTCCATCCCGGAAGCGCCGCACACCACGCGCAACTGGGACTACCGCTACTGCTGGCTGCGCGACGCCGCATTCGTCGTGCGTGCGTTGAACCGCCTCGGCGCCACGCTGACGATGGAGGAATACATCCGCTACGTCTTCAACCTCGTCACCGGCGAACGCAAGGACCTGCAGCCGCTGTACGGCATCGGCTTCGAAGCGGAACTGCACGAAGAGGAAGCCGAGCACCTCGCGGGATATCGCGGCATGGGCCCCGTGCGCGTCGGCAACCTGGCGTGGAAGCAAGTGCAGCACGACGTCTATGGCAGCGTGATGCTCGCCTCCACGCAGTTGTTCTTCGACCAGCGCCTGCAGAAGCCGGGTGACGCAGCGACCTTCGCGCGACTGGAACCGCTGGGCGAACAAGCCTGGCTGATGCACGACCAGCCGGATGCGGGCCTCTGGGAATTCCGCGGGCGCGCGTCGGTGCACACGTACTCGTCGGTGATGTGCTGGGCCGCATGCGACCGCTTGGCGAAGGTGGCCATGCGCTTCGGACTGACCGAACGCGCGCAGCATTGGCGCGGCCGTGCGGAGCGCATCCGCGAGAAAGTCCTCGCCTCGGCCTGGAACGAAGAACGCGGGCACTTCGCCGATGCCTTCGGCGGCGACCGCCTCGATGCGAGCCTGCTGCTGCTCGCCGACACCGGATTCATCGCCGCCGACGATCCGCGCTACGTCGCCACGGTGGAAGCGATCGGCAAGGGCCTGCGCCGTGGCCACGGCTTGTATCGCTACATCGCGCCCGACGATTTCGGTGCACCGGAAACCAGCTTCACCATCTGCACGTTCTGGTACGTGGAAGCGCTGGCATCGATTGGTCGGCACGAAGAAGCGCGCGCCCTGTTCGAAACCGTGCTCGCGCGGCGCAATCCGCTGGGCCTGCTGTCGGAAGACCTCGGCTTCGAAGATGGCGAAGCCTGGGGCAACTTCCCGCAGACCTATTCGCACGTCGGCCTGATCAGCGCCGCGATGCGGCTCTCGCGGCCCTGGCAGGACGCGACGTGAGCGAGGGGCGACCATGAGTCGCCTCGTCGTGGTGTCCAACCGCGTGGCGCTTCCTGCGGAGCCGCGCGCGGGCGGGCTCGCCGTGGCGATGCGCGCGGCGATGCGCGAATCCGAAGGCCTGTGGTTCGGCTGGAGCGGCAAGCGCGTGCGCGATGCGTCCGGTGCGCTGCACACGCTGCGCGATGGATCGCTGACCTACACGACGATGGACCTGTCGCACGAGGACTTCGACCACTACTACAACGGCTTCGCGAACCGCACGCTCTGGCCGCTGCTGCACTTCCGCCTCGATCTCGTCGACTACCGGCGCGACACCTACGAAGGCTATTACCGTGTCAACGCGCTGTTCGCCGAAAAGCTCGCGCCGCTGCTGCGCGAGGACGACATCATCTGGGTACAGGACTACCACCTCATCCCGCTCGGCCAGAGCCTGCGCGCACTCGGCGTGGGCAATCGCATCGGCTTCTTCCTGCACGTGCCGATGCCCTCTTCGGACCTGCTGGCGGCGATGCCGAACCACGACGTGCTGTTCGGCGCGCTCTCGTCCTACGACCTCGTCGGCTTCCAGACCGAGCGCGACCTGGATCGTTTCCAGAGCTACACGCGCCTGTACGGTGGTGGCCGCGCGTTCGCGGACGGGCGCATGCGTTCGGCGGACGGGCGCGAGTTCCGCGCGGGCGCCTTCCCCATCAGCATCGATGCGAACCTGATCGCGCGCCAGGCCGAGGCGGCGGTGACGCGCGCGTCGGTGCGTCGCCTGCGCGAGAGTCTTGGCTCGCGCGTGCTCGCCATCGGCGTGGATCGCCTCGACTACTCCAAGGGCCTGCCGGATCGCTTCCGCGCGTTCGAACACTTCCTCGATCGCTTCCCCGAGCTGCACGGGCAGATGACCTTCCTGCAACTCGCCCCTGTCTCGCGCAGCGAAGTGCCCGAATACCAGGCGCTGCGGCGCGAACTCGAAGGCCTCGCGGGCCACATCAACGGCCGCCATGCCGCGCCAGACTGGACGCCGGTGCGCTACGTCAATCGCGATTTCTCGCATGGCGTGCTGACCGGCTTCTATCGGCAGGCGCAACTCGGGCTCGTCACGCCGCTGCGCGACGGCATGAACCTGGTGGCGAAGGAATTCATCGCTGCGCAGGATCCGCACGATCCGGGCGTGCTGGTGCTCTCGCGGTTCGCGGGTGCCGCGGCGGAAATGCACGAAGCGCTGATCGTGAATCCCTACGACCTCGACGGCGTCGCCGACGCCATCGCGCGCGCGCATGCGATGCCGCTGGAAGAGCGCAAGGAACGTTGGCGCACCTTGTTCCGGCGCCTGCAGCGCCACGACATCACCGCGTGGCGACGCAAGTTCCTGGAAGCGTTGACGGCGTGACGCTCAGGCGCCGCCGTCGAAACCGTTCTGCCGCCACGCTTCGAACACCACCACCGCGATCGCATTCGACAGGTTGAGGCTGCGATTTCGCGGCCGCATCGGCAGGCGCAGGCGTTGCGTGTCGGGGATGCGTGCCAGCACGTCGTCGGGCAGGCCGCGCGTTTCCGGACCGAAGAGGAAGGCATCGCCGGGGGCGAAGGCTGGCATGTCGTAACGCACGCTGTTGCGCGTGCTCAACGCGAAGACGCGCTTCGGCGCGATGGCGATGAGCGCAGCGTCGAGCGTGTCGTGCACCTGCAGCTGCGCGTACTCGTGGTAATCCAGCCCCGCGCGCCGCAGTTGCGCGTCTTCGAGCGTGAAGCCCAGGGGTTTGACCAGGTGCAGTCTCGCACCGGCGTTCGCGCAGAGGCGGATGGCGTTGCCCGTGTTGGGCGGGATCTCGGGCTGGAAGAGGATGACGTCGAACATGGGCGCATTATCGAATGCGCCCGGCCCTCTTCAGGTCCCGGTGCCGACCTTCACGTGCTTCACGATGTGCAGCGCGCCCGGGATCATCGAATGGAACTCGACCGTCCGCGGAAGGGCCACGGTGGCCTCGGCCGCTTCGGCGGTTTCGGCACCCGGAACGGGGCAGGGGAGCGAGCGGACCGGGGAGAGCGCACCGGCGGCGAGCAGCAATGCGGCGACGGGGAGGGCGACCAGGCCGCGCGTCAGTTGGGTGTGGATGGACATCCTTGACTCCTTGGCGTGCCGGACATCCGACACTTCGTTGCGTGTATCAACGCAGGAGTCGTGCCAATCGCAAGTGGTTGATTCCACTGGGGCGCACGCAGCGAAAACAGGTGTCCGCGGACGTCCGGCCACCGGTCACCAGGCCATGGCCTCGCCTTGCCAGTCGAAGAAGCGCCCGCTGTCCGCCTCGCGCAGGCCATCGATGAGCTTGAGCAGGCCTTCCGCCGATTCCTCGGGCGTGAGTTGTCCTTCCGTTCCGCCCATGTCGGTGCGCACCCAGCCGGGATTCAACGCGACGACCTTGATGTGGCGCGGTGCGAACGCCTTGGCCATCTGCACCGTCGCCATGTTCTGCGCGGCCTTGCTCATCGCATAGCTCGGCGAACGGAATTCGGTGCGCGTGGCCATCGACGCCATCTGCGTGGAGATGTTCGCCACCGTCGCACCGTCGGCGAGCAGCGGTGCGATGGCCTGGGTGAGGAACAACGGGCCCACGGCATTCACGCGCAGGCTGTCTTCGAGGATGCCGGATTGCAGTTTTCCCCAGCGTTCGCCGCTGTGCAGGACGCCGGCGTTGTTGATGAGCAGGTCGAGGTGCGCATCGTCCAGCACCAGCGGCAACTCGCGTGCGAGTTCCTCGCGCGACTTGTCGTTGCCCACGTCCAGTGGCAGCACATGCAGGCGCCCGGGGTAATCGCCGGTAAGCGTGTTCAAGGCGGTGGCCTTGCCCGGATGCCGCGCGGTGGCGATCACGCGATCGCCGCGTGCGAGCAGGCGGCGGACGAAAGCGAGGCCGAGGCCGCGGTTCGCGCCGGTGACGAGGCTGTGTCGAATCCCTGTGGCCATGCGCGATCCTTCGGGGTGCCGTCCGGCCTAGTGTATCGGCGGCAGTGTCCGGCTAGCATCGTGCCCCCCTGTGCACCTCCGAGAGCCGCACCCGATGAACCCGACCCGCAGGACCCGCGTCGCGCACCGCCCCTTCACCACCGGCGCCCTCGCGCTCGCCCTGTCCGTCGCCCTCGGTGGCACGGCCTTCGTCCCGACGACCGCGCACGCCGACGTGCCGGCCGGGGCCAAGGTCGACATCCCCTACGAAACGTTCACCCTGCCCAACGGCCTGCGCGTGATCGTGCACACCGATCGCAAGGCGCCGATCGTCGCGGTCAACCTCTGGTACCACGTGGGCAGCAAGGACGAGCCGTCGGGTCGCACGGGCTTTGCGCACCTGTTCGAGCACCTGATGTTCAACGGCTCGGAGAACCACAAGGGCGATTACTTCCCGCCGCTGGAGACCGTCGGCGCCACCGACCTCAACGGCACGACGAACACCGATCGCACCAACTATTACGAGAACGTCCCGACCACCGCGCTCGACACCGCGCTGTGGATGGAATCCGATCGCATGGGCCACCTGGTCGGCGCGATCGACCAGTCCGTGCTCGACGAACAGCGCGGCGTGGTGCAGAACGAAAAGCGCGAAGGCCAGAACCAGCCTTACGGCCAGGTGTGGGACGAGCTGCAGAAGACGATGTATCCCGAGGCGCACCCGTACCACCACACCACGATCGGGTCGATGAACGACCTCAACGCGGCGTCGCTGGAAGACGTCAAGAACTGGTTCCGCACCTGGTACGGCCCGAACAACGCCGTGCTCGTGCTCGCCGGCGACATCGACCTTGAAACCGCGAAGAAGAAGGCGACCGAATTCTTCGGCGACCTCCCGGCCGGCCCGACCATGGCGCAGCCGAAGGTCGATCCCGCCCGCCGCACGCAGAGCACGCGCGCGACGACGGAAGACAAGGTGCCGCAGACGCGCATCTACCGCGTCTGGAACGTCGCCGAATACGGCGTGCCGGACCTCGATCGCCTGCAGCTGTTCGCGCAGGTGCTGGGCGGCAGCAAGTCTTCGCGCCTCGACAAGCGCCTGGTGTTCGACGACAAGCTCGTCGACAAGGTGTCCGCCGCGGTGTACGGCTCGCAGCTCGGTTCCAACTTCCTCATCCAGGCCGACGTGAAGCAGGGCGTGGACGAGAAGAAGGTCGAAGCCGCGATCGACGACGAAATGAAGAAGCTGATCGCGCAGGGACCGACGGCGGCCGAACTCGACCAGGCGCGCACCGTGTTCAAGGCCGGCTTCGTGCGCGGCATCGAACGCGTCAACGGCAAGGCCGACGCGCTCGCCGAATGCGCCACCTTCACCGGCGACCCCGGTTGCTTCCGCGACAGCCTGAAGACCATCGAGACCGCGTCGGTCGCCGACGTGCAGAAGGCCGGCAAGGATTGGTTGTCGCAGGGCGACCATGTGCTTGTCGTCAATCCGGGCAAGCGCATCGACATTCCGGAAGAACCCGCCGGCAAGCCCGCGCCGTTCGTGATCCCGAAGGCGGATCCGAAGTACAAGACGACCGCGAGCACCGTCGACCGCAGCAAGGGCGTGCCGATCACCGACACCTTCCCTTCGCTGACCTGGCCGAGCCTGCAGCGCACGACGCTGAGCAACGGCACCAAGGTGATCCTGGCGCAGCGCCACGACATCCCGGTCGTGCAGATGAGCTACATGTTCAACGGCGGCTATGCGGCCGACCTCGGCCACAAGCTCGGCACCTCCAGCTTCACGATGGGCATGCTCGACGAAGGCGCCGACGGCATGGACGCGCTCACGTTCGGCAACCGTGCCGAAGCGCTCGGTGCGAACCTCGGTGCATCCGCTTCGCTCGACGGCGCGACGGTCTATATGTCGGCGCTGAAGGAAAAGCTCGATCCTTCGCTCGAACTGTTCGCGGACATGATCCGCGCACCGCGCTTCGACCAGAAGGAAATCGATCGCGTCAAGGCGACGTGGATCGCGGGCATCAAGCAGGAGAAGGCGCGTCCGCAGGGCGCCGCCGGTCGCGTGTTGCCGCCGTTGCTGTATGGCGAAGGCCATCCGTATGCGATTCCCTTCAGCGGCACGGGCAGCGAAGCCTCGATCCAATCGCTCACGCGCGACGACCTGGTCGGCTACCACCACGCGTGGCTGCGCCCGGACGGCGCGACGCTGCTGGTCGTGGGCGACACGACGCTCAAGGACATCACGCCGTTGCTCGAGAAGCACTTCGGCGACTGGAAGGTCGATGGCACGAGCACGCAGGCCGCGGCGATTCCCGCGGTTGCGCTGCCCAAGCAACCGCGCGTGTACCTGATCGACCAGCCGGGCGCGGTGCAGGCCAACATCTATGTCGGCCAGCTGATGCCTTCCACGCGCGATCCGAACGCCACCAAGCTCGAATTCGCGAACACCGTGCTGGGCGGCGAGTTCTCCGCGCGCCTGAACATGAACCTGCGCGAAGACAAGCACTGGGCCTACGGTTCCTACAGCTGGCTGAACAACGCACAGGGCCAGCGCCCGTGGATGGCGTACGCGGCGGTGCAGATCGACAAGACCGCCGAATCGCTCGCCGAGATGCGCAAGGAGATCACGAACTTCGCCGACGGCAAGGCGCCGCCGACGGCCGACGAAGTGCAGAAGTTCCAGGCGGTGGAGATCCGCGGCCTCCCCGGTTCGTACGAAACCGCGGGCGCGGTGATGTCCACCCTCGGCGGCAACGTGCGCTACGACCGTCCGGACGATTTCGTGCAGCGCCGCGAGAAGGAAGTCGAAGGCCTGACGCCCGCGCAGGTGGCGGATGCGGCCAAGGCCATCGATCCGAACGCGCTGACCTACGTGGTCGTGGGCGACCTGTCGAAGATCGAGAAGTCCGTGCGCGCGCTGAACCTGGGCACGGTGACCATCGTCGATGCGGACGGCAAGCCGGTACAGTCGGCCGCGTCGACGACGACGAAGTAAGGAACGCCATGCGCCCCTCGTTCGCCTGTGCCATCGCCGTGCTCACCATCGCTGCAACGTCCTGCACCTGGGTCCACATGACCGAGGGTGCGAGCGCGGTCAAAGTAGTGACCGGCCCGCCCGCGGGTTGCGAGAAGCGCGGCGAGGTCGAGGTCTCGGTGAAGAACAGCGTGGCCTTCTACGACCGCAATGCGCTTCGCGTGCAGGACGAACTCGAGACGCTCGCCCGCAACGAGGCGCCCGGCCTCGGCGCCGACGCGGTCCAGGCGCTGGCGCCGCCCAAGGACGGCGCCCAGCGCTACGCGGCCTGGAAGTGCGGCGTGGCCAGGCGCTGATCGACCGCCCTTACGGTCGCCTTCACGCGATCCACGGCGGTATTCGCGCACAAATCGTGAGTCCCCGGGCCCTTCGGGGCCCGTTTCACCTCCGTTCGAGTGTGCAGGGCCGGTGAAGCCGGTATCCTGTCGCGCTCCCGACCGGCAGTACGCGGCCGTACGCGGCACCCATTCCTTCGCAAGGCATCGCCCCATGTTGTTCCAACACGTCGCCATCGCCGGCCTCGCCCACGTCGACGCGCCGCGTCGATTGAGCTCGGATGAACTCAACGAACGCCTGAAGCCCACGCTTGATCGCCTCGGCATCAAGACCGATGTGCTCAAGGACGTTGCGGGCATCCATGCGCGTCGTCTCTGGGACGAAGGCATGCAGGCGTCCGACGCGGCGACGCTCGCCGGCGTCAAGGCGCTCGCCGATGCCGGCATCGATCCGGACAAGGTCGGCCTGCTGGTCAACACCTCGGTGAGCCGCGATTACCTCGAGCCGTCGACGGCGTCGATCGTGAGCGGCAACCTCGGCCTGCCCGACACCTGCCAGAACTTCGACGTGGCCAACGCGTGCCTGGCGTTCCTCAACGGCATGGACATCGCCAGCCGCATGATCGAACGCGGCGAGATCGACTACGCGCTCGTCGTGGACGGCGAAACCGCCAATCTTGCGTACGAAAAGACCGTCGAACGCCTGCTGCGCGTCGAAACGACGGAAGAAGAATTCAAGAACGAACTCGCCACGCTGACGCTGGGCTCCGGCGCCGCCGCGATGGTGCTCGCGCGCGCCGAACTCGCACCGGGCGCGCCGCGCTACAAGGGCGGCGTCACGCGCGCGGCGACCGAGTGGAACAAGCTGTGCCGCGGCAACCTCGACCGCATGGTCACCGACACGCGCATGCTGCTGATCGAAGGCATCAAGCTCGCGAAGAAGACCTGGATCGCCGCCAAGCAGGCGCTGGGTTGGGTGGCCGACGAGATGGACGAGTTCGTGATCCACCAGGTCAGCCAGGTGCACACGGCCGCGTTCGTGAAGGCCTTCGGCATCAATCCGAAGAAGGTCCTGACCATCTTCAACGAGCACGGCAACATCGGTCCGGCCTCGGTGCCGATCGTGCTGTCGAAGCTGCGCGAGATGGGCCGTCTGAAGAAGGGCAGCCGCATCGCGCTGCTCGGCATCGGCTCGGGGTTGAACTGCTCGATGGTCGAAGTGGTTTGGTAAGCGGAAGCACCCGCGGGTTTCCCGACTATCCGTTCGACCCGCAGCGGATCCAGGTCCGCCCCGGCATTGCGCTGTCGTACCTGGACGAAGGTCCGCGCGACGGCGAGGTGGTCGTGATGCTCCACGGCAATCCGTCGTGGAGCTATTACTGGCGGCATCTCGTGCTCGGCCTGCGCGATCGCTATCGCTGCATCGTGCCCGACCACGTGGGCATGGGCCTGTCCGACAAGCCCGACGATGCGGCGTATCGCTACACGCTGCAATCGCGCGTGGACGACCTGGACACGCTGCTCGACAAGCTCGGCATCGATGGTCCGGTTACGCTGGCCGTGCACGATTGGGGCGGCATGATCGGCATGGGTTGGGCGATGCGCCACGCCGGGCGCGTGAAGCGATGGGTGGTGCTCAACACCGCGATGTTCACGCTGCCCGAAGCCAAGCCGATGCCATGGCAGTTGTCGCTCGGGCGTGATCTCAAGATCGGTGGCCTGCTGGTGCGCGGATTCAATGCGTTCTCCGGCCTCGCGTCGTACTGGGGTGTCGAGCGCCGCATGCCGGCCGACGTGCGCCGTGCGTATGTCGCGCCTTACGACAACTGGCGCAATCGCATCTCCACGCTGCGCTTCATGCAGGACATCCCGCTGCGCGAAGGCGACCCCGCGTGGGAGTTGGTGTCCGCCGCGGGTCGTGCGTTGCCGTCGTTCGCCGATCGCCCGGCCTTCCTGGGCTGGGGCCTGCGCGATTTCGTGTTCGACAAGCACTGCCTCGATGCGATGACGCGCGCATGGCCGCAGGCCGAGGTCACCGCGTTCGACGACGCGAACCATTACGTGCTCGAAGACAAGCATGAAGTCCTCGTGCCCGCGATTCGCACCTTCCTCGAGCACCATCCGCTGGCGGCCTGATGGACGCCTGCAACATCGCCGCGAGCCTGCCGCGCCTGGCGCGCGAGCACCCCGACCAGGTTGCGATGCGTTGCCCGGGCCGGAACGGCCGTTACGACGTGGCGCTGACCTACGCGGACCTGGACCGCCGCAGCGACGCGATCGCCGCGGGCCTGGCGCGCCGCGGCATCGTGCGCGGCACGCGCACAGTGGTGATGGTGCGGCCGACGCCCGAGTTCTTCCTGCTGATGTTCGCCTTGTTCAAGGCGGGCGCGGTGCCGGTGCTGGTGGATCCGGGCATCGACAAGCGCGCGCTGCGGCAATGCCTGCAGGAGGCGGAGCCCGAGGCGTTCATCGGTATTCCGCTCGCGCAGTTCGCGCGCACGCTGTTGCGCTGGGCGCCATCGGCGCGCGTGCGCATCACGACGGGGCGTCGCGCGCTGTTCACCGATGCGACGCTGGCGGACATTGAACGCGAGGGCGCGAACGCCGGTCCGCAACTCGCCGACACGGCCCCCGATGACGTCGCGGGCATCCTGTTCACCAGCGGCTCCACCGGCGTGCCGAAGGGCGTGATGTATCGCCATCGCCACTTCGTCGCGCAGATCGAGATGCTGCGCGCGGCCTTCGGGCTCGAAGCGGGCGGCGTGGATCTCCCGACGTTCCCGCCGTTCGCGCTGTTCGACCCCGCGCTTGGCGTCACTTCGATCATCCCCGACATGGATCCGACGCGGCCCGCGCGCGCGAATCCGCGTCGCCTGCTGCAGGCCATCGAGCGTTTCGGCGTCACCCAACTGTTCGGTTCACCCGCGCTGGTTGCGGTGCTCGCGCGCCATGGCGCGCACCTGCCGACGGTGAAGCGCGTGTTGTCCGCGGGCGCGCCGGTGCCCCCCGATGTCGTGGCCCGCATGCGCGAACTGCTGCCGCAGGATGCGCAACTGTGGACGCCTTATGGCGCCACCGAATGCCTGCCCGTCAGCGTCATCGAAGGCCGCGAACTGCAGAGCACGCGCGAGGCCACCGAGCGTGGTGCGGGCACCTGCGTCGGCCGCCCCGTGCCGCCCAACGAGGTGCGCATCATCCGCATCGACGACGGTGCGATCGACACATGGTCCGACGCGTTGCTTGTCACGCCCGGCCATGTCGGCGAAATCACCGTCGCCGGTCCCACGGCAACGGATACCTACTTCCGCCGCGACGCCGCCACCGCGCTGTCCAAGATCCGCGAACGTCGCGACGACGGCAGCGAGCGCATCGTGCATCGCATGGGCGACCTCGGCTGGTTCGATACGGACGGGCGGTTGTGGTTCTGCGGACGCAAGACGCAGCGCGTGGTGGTGGATGCCGACACGACGCTGTGTACCGAACAGATCGAACCGGTCTTCAACACGCACCCGCGCGTGAAGCGCACGGCGCTGGTGGGCGTCGGCGCACCGGGCGCGCAGGTGCCGGTGCTCTGCTATGAGCTGGCGGACCCGCGCGAGAAGTCCGACATCGAAGACGAACTGCGCCACATCGGCGAAGGCTTCGTGCACACCGCGAAGGTCCGCCACTTCCTGCGCCATCCCGGCTTCCCCGTCGACATCCGCCACAACGCGAAGATCGGACGTGAGAAGCTGGCGGCGTGGGCGGCAAAGGGTCTGAAGGAATGAAAGTCCTGGTGACCGGCGGTGGTGGTTTCCTCGGCCAGGCGATCTGTCGCAACCTGGTCGAACGCGGGTTCGAGGTCGTGAGTTTCAATCGCGGCACGTATCCGGCGCTGGATGCCATCGGCGTGCGCCAGGTGCAGGGCGACCTCGCCGAACGCGATGCCGTCGTCGCTGCGGCGAAGGGCGTCGGCGCGATCTTCCACAACGCCGCGAAGGCCGGTGCCTGGGGCAGCTACGAGAGCTACCACCGCGCGAACGTGCTGGGCACGCGCCATGTCATCGACGCATGCCGCACGCACGACATCGGCCGATTGGTCTACACCTCCACGCCGAGCGTGACCCATCGCGCCACGCATCCGGTCGAAGGCGGCACCGCCGACACCGTGCCCTACGGTTCCGGCTTCAAGGCGCATTACGCGACGACCAAGACCATCGCCGAACAGGAAGTCCTGCAGGCGAATGGCGACACGCTCGCCACCGTTGCGTTGCGCCCGCGCCTGATCTGGGGCCCCGGTGACAACCAGCTCGTGCCCCGCCTGGCCGATCGCGCGCGCAAGGGCCGCCTGCGCATCGTCGGCGACGGCACCAACCTCATCGACACCACCTACATCGACAACGCCGCGCAGGCGCACATCGATGCGTTCCACCACCTCGTTCCGGGCGCGGCCTGCGCCGGGCGCGCGTACTTCATCAGCAACGGCGAACCGATGCAGGCGCGCACGCTGGTCAATGCGCTGCTGCGTGCAGTGGGCGCACCGCCGGTGGAGCAACACCTCTCGTTCCGCACCGCCTATGCGATCGGCGCGCTCTGCGAGGCCGCCTGGACGGTGCTGCCCCTGCGCGGCGAGCCGCCGCTGACCCGCTTCCTCGCCGAGCAACTCGCCACCGCGCACTGGTACGACATGGGCCCGGCCACGCGCGACTTCGGCTACGTCCCCAAGGTCACCATCGCCCAGGGCCTGCACCATCTCGCCGAAGCACACGCCGCGTCCCGCTAGAATGCGGCCATGACCGCGGCCTCCTCCCATCGCAGCGACCCGGGCTCGCCCTTCCAGTGGAAGGTCCACGCCGGCCGTGCGCTCGAAGCCGCGCTCAACCGCGCGCTCGCGCTCGATCCCGATACGCGCGCGGCACTGAAGGCGCTCGACGGCCGCCGCATCGCGCTTGCCGTGGAATCGCCGCCGCTCGCGCTGCAGATCACCGTCGAGGGCGAACGCCTGGTCGTCGGCCCCGTCGACGATGCGCGCGAACCCGACCTCGGCGTGCGCGCCACGCTCGGTGGCCTGCTTTCGCAACTGCCCTTCTTCAAGCGCGACGATGCGCCGCCCGTCGGGCGCGTGCGCGTCGCCGGCGATGCGGACCTCGCGCGTCGCCTGCAACGCATGGCCGAACGCTTCGATCCGGATTGGCAGAAACCCTTCGTCGTCGTGTTCGGTGAGGTGATCGGCGTGCAGGTCGCCAAGGGCGTCGCCGCTGCGCTGCGCGAAGCGAAGAGCGCGGGGCAGGGCGCGGCCGAAAGCGCCGCCGAGTTCCTCACCGAGGAATCGCGCGACGTCGTCGCCAAGGACGAACTGCACGCCTTCTGCGACGACGTGGACACACTGCGCGACGACACCGAACGCCTCGCCGCGCGCGTGGCGCGCCTGCAACGCGGGGCGCGCGCGTGACGCCCGTGCTCCGCGCCGCACGCATCGGACGCGTGCTGTTGCGCTATCGCCTCGACGATCTGCTGGACGACACGCCGGTCGAACCCTGGCTGCGCCTGATGCGTCCTTTCGTGCCGAGTGCGTCGCGCGAGATCGCGGCGCAATCGCGCGGCGCGCGCCTGCGCCTGGCCTTGCAGGAACTCGGCCCGATCTTCGTCAAGTTCGGCCAGATCCTGTCCACGCGGCGCGACCTCGTGCCGCCGGACATCGCCCAGGAACTCACGCTGCTGCAGGACCGCGTCGCGCCCTTCGACGGCAACATGGCGCGCACGTTGGTGGAGCAGTCGCTCGCGCGGCCGATCGACGTCGCCTTCGCCAGCTTCGACACGACTCCGCTCGCATCGGCCTCCATCGCGCAGGTGCATGCGGCGACCTTGCATCCCGTGGGCGATGCGCCGCCGCGCGAAGTGGTGGTGAAGGTGTTGCGCCCCGGCATCGACAAGCAGATTTCCGCCGACGTCGCGCTGCTCAAGTCCATGGCCGCGCTGGTGGATCGCACGCATCCGTCCGCCGACAAGATCCGCCCGCGCGAGATCGTCGCCGAGATCGAGAACACGCTCGCCGCGGAACTCGACCTGCAGCGCGAAGCGGCGAACGCCTCGGTGCTGCGCCGCAACTGGCTGGATTCGAAGGACCTGTACGTCCCCGAGCCGATCTGGTCGCACACCGCCGAACGCGCGCTGACGATGGAACGCGTGCGCGGCATCCCGAGCGACGACATCGCCGCGCTCGACGCCGCCGGCATCGACCGCAAGGCGCTCGCGGCCAAGGGCGTGCGCGTGTTCTACACGCAAGTGTTCCGCGACAACTTCTTCCACGCCGATGCGCACGCCGGCAATATCTGGGTGGATTCCGAGCGCAAGACGGATCCGCGCTTCATCGCGCTGGACTTCGGCATCATGGGGCAGCTCTCCAGCGAGGATCAGTACTACCTCGCCGAGAACTTCATGGCGATCTTCAACCGCGACTACCGCCGCATCGCCGAGTTGCACGTGCAGGCCGGCTGGATGCCTTCGCACATCCGCATCGACGAGCTCGAGGCGGCGGCGCGCGCGGTGTGCGAGCCGTATTTCACGCGGCCGCTGTCGGAGATCTCGCTGGCCGAAGTGCTGATGAAGCTGTTCCGCACCGCGCAGCGCTACGAGCTCACCTTGCAGCCGCAGTTGATCCTGCTGCAGAAGACGCTGCTCAACATCGAAGGCGTCGGGCGCCAGCTCGATCCCAACATCGACATCTGGGCGGTCGCGCGCCCGGTGCTGGAACGCATCCTCGTGGAGCGTTACAGCCCGCAGCAACTCGCCGCCGAATTCCGCAAGCGCCTGCCCGAGATGGTGACGCGCGCGCCGGAAATGCCGCGCCTGCTGCACGCCTGGCTCACGCAGCAGGTGGAAGGCAAGCACGCGCTCAACATGCGTTCGCAGGACATCCGCGAGCTCAACAGCACGATCCGGCGCGCGCAGCGGCGCGTGATCGCCGCGATCCTCGGCGTGGGCCTGTTGGTGGTCGCGGCGGTGTTGTACGGGTTGGAAGCGGGTGGCCCGCGCGTGCTCGGTGTGTCGGCTGCGGTTTGGGTCGCCGGCATCGGCGGGATCTGGGCCCTGCTCGCGGCCTGGCCACGCAGGAAGTGACGTCGATGGAAGGCGAGGCGCCTTCGGCGCTCGCGGTGCTGTTTCGCGACGACGCGCTGGCGGTGGTCGACAAACCTGCGGGCCTGATGGTCCACGACAGTGCGCTCGCGCGCGGCGAAACCGACTTCGCCGCCGATCGACTGCGTGAACAGTTCTCGCGCCCGATCTTCCTCGTGCATCGCCTCGACCGTGCGACGAGCGGTTGCCTGCTGCTCGCTTTCGATCGCGACATCGCCTCCGCCCTCGGCAAGACCCTGATGGTGCGCGACGTGGAGAAGGATTACCTCGCGGTGTGCCGCGGCTGGCCGGCCGAGGAGCGCTTCACCATCGACCATCCGCTCGACGGCGGCCCGGGCAAGCCGGTGAAGAAGCCGGCGCAGACCAGCTTCGAACGCCTGGCCACGTGCGAGCTGGAGATGCCGTCCGCGGGGTTTCCGACTTCACGCTACGCGTTGTTGCGCGCACATCCGCTGACGGGGCGTTTCCGCCAGATCCGCCGCCACCTCAAGCACGTCTCGCACCATCTGATCGGCGACACGAGCCACGGCGACGGGCGCCACAACCGTGCCTTCCGCATGATGGGCATCCATCGGATGTTGCTGCATGCGCGACGCTTGGCGTTCGACCATCCCGCAACGGGCGCGCGCATCGAAGTGCGCGCGCCGCTGGATGCGGAATTTGCGAAGGCGTTGGTGTTGTTCGGCGACGTGCCGGGCGCCTGATTACTGCACGTCGACGGGAACAGGGTCGGCCTGCGCGGCCATTTCCTTCTGCAGATCCTGCTGCATCTGCTGCAGCATCGGCACGACGAGGTCCTGCATCGCCGTCATCGTCTTCTGCATCGCCACCGGCATCCTTTCGATGAAGTGCTGGCCGGCGGGCGAGCCGTAGAAGGCAATCAGTGCATCCACGTCCGCGCTGTCGAAGGATTCCGCGTAGATCTTGCGGAAGAGCGGCGCGATCTTGTCCCACGCCAGCGTTTCGCGCACGCGCGTGCGGCTGATGGCCATGACGCGATCGAGCCTGGCCTTTTCCTCGGCGCTCATCGGCTTGTCGGCGGTCATCTTCGCGATCATCTGGTCCTGCATGGTTTCCATCTGGCCCAGCGTGGTCTCGAGCGTCTGGCGCGTGTGCATGACGTCGAACAGGCGATCGACTTGCGCATCGGTCGGCGTGCCGGCGAAGGCGAGCGGCGCGGCAAGCGCGAGGGCGATGGAAAGGACGAGACGGCGCATGTATTCGGGTTCCCCTGGAGAAGGGCGCCATCGTACATTTGCCGGATGCTCGAGATCGACGACAAGCTGGCCATCCCCGACGAAGAACTCGTCGAACGCTTCGTGCGTTCGTCGGGTCCCGGCGGGCAGAACGTCAACAAGGTCGCCACCGCAGTCGAACTGCGCTTCGACATCGCCGGCTCGCCGAGCCTGCCCGAGCCGGTCCGCGCGCGCCTGCTCGCCAAGCGCGATCGCCGCGTCACGGATGAAGGCGTGCTGGTCCTGAGCGCGCAGCGCTTCCGTACCCAGGATCGCAATCGGGAAGACGCACGCGAGCGCCTGCGCGCCTTCATCGAGAGCGGCCTGCGGGCGCCGAAGCCGCGCATCGCCACGCGGCCGTCGCGCGCCGCCAAACAACGCCGACTGGACGAAAAGCGCGGACGCAGTACGATCAAACGCGATCGCGCGTCGAAGAACTGGGACTGATCGCGCGCCGGGGACCCCACACCGCATGCCACGCAAGCCAGACGAGGCGGGTTACATCCTGCCGCTCCCGCCTTCCGCCCCGCGCGTGAAATCCAGCGCGTTCGGGCGCTGGTTCGGCCGCACCCTCCTGCGCCTGGGCGGCTGGCGCATGGTCGGGGAGTTCCCGGACCTGGCGAAGGTGGTCCTGATCGGCGCGCCGCATTCCTCGAACTGGGACGGCATCTGGGGGCTCGGTGCCAAGCTCGCCCTCGGCCTGGACATCCGGATCCTCGGCAAGCACCAGCTGTTCTGGTGGCCGCTCGGCCCGATCCTCAGGAAGATCGGGGTGGTGGCCGTCGACCGCAGTGCCGCAAGCGGCGTTGTGGAACAAGCTGCGTCAATGATTGCCCAAGCCGATCAGTTCTGGTTCGGCCTGGCGCCCGAGGGCACCCGCAAGCCCGTCGAGCGCTGGAAGCCCGGGTTCTGGAAAATCGCAAAAGCGGCCAACGTGCCGGTATTGCCTGCGTACTTCCACTATCCGGAGAAAATCATCGGCATCGGGCCGGTCTTTGAGCTTACCGATGACATGCCCGGGGACATCGCCCGGATCCGCGCCTGGTACCGCCCTTGGCAGGGCCGCCACCACGGAACCCCCTGAAGGGCGGTTTTTTCCGCCCGCTGGCCTCCGTGGCACGCGGTTTGCGTCTAAACCGGGAAAGCCATCACATTTCGTGACGCAGCGCGGCGGTTCGAAGCCCTCACCAGGGGGAGGGCTCCCATGCACATCCTCATTACCGGAGGGGCCGGCTTCATCGGCTCCCACCTCGTCGACCTCCACCTTGCGCGAGGCGACCAGGTCCATGTGGTCGACGATCTGTCGACCGGCGTGCGCGCGAACCTCGCGGCCCACGACGACAACCCGAACTTCCGCTTCGACGAAGCCGACATCCTGACCTTCGACAAGATCGAACGCGTCGTGGGCTGGGCCGACCGCATCTACCACCTCGCGGCCGTCGTCGGTGTGTACCGCGTGCTCGCCGAACCGACGAAGGTGCTCGCCACCAACATCGCCGGTTGCGAGCGCCTGCTGCGCGCCGCGCACGCCGGCAGTTGGAAGCCGCAGGTGGTGCTGGCCTCCAGCTCGGAGGTGTACGGCCACAACGACGAAGAGATCCTGCGCGAAGACCAGGACCTGTCAGTCAGCACGCGCGCAGGCACGCGTTGGGGTTACTCGGTGAGCAAGATCGCCGACGAAGCGCTGGGTCTGTCGTACGCGCAGCGCTACGGCATCCCCGCGGTGATCGCACGCTTCTTCAACACCGTGGGTCCGCGGCAGGTCGGCCGTTACGGCATGGTCGTGCCGCGCTTCGTCTCGGCGGCCGTGCGCAACGAACCGATCACGGTCTTCGGCGGCGGCAAGCAGACGCGTTCGTTCTGCGATGCGCGCGACACGGTGGTGGCGCTGGATGCGCTCGCCGACCGCGCGGGCCGCAACACGGTCGTCGCCAACGTCGGCAACGATCGCGAGATCAGCATCCTGGAACTCGCCGAGCTCGTGATCGAGCGCGCCGGCAGTCGTTCCCCCATCCAGCACGCCACGCTGCGCGAGGCCTACGGCGAGGATTTCGAAGACATCCGCCGCCGCCGGCCGAGCCTCGCGCGCTTGCGCTCCCTCACCGGGTTCGAACACAAGTTCGCGCTCGAGCGCACGATCGACGATCTGATCGCGATCGAACGCACCAAACTGGAAGAAGGTCGCGATGGCTACTGCACCCTGGTTCGTCCTCAGTCCGAACGCGCTGCTTAGTGCGGTCGGCCTGCTGCGCGGGCCCGACAAGACGGTCCCCACGCCGGCGCTGGACTGGCGCGCGGCGATCGTCGACGTCGTCATCCCGGCATTCAAGGAAGAAGACAACATCATCCATTGCCTGGCGTCGATCGCGCGCCAGAGCTTTGCGCCGCGCAACATCATCCTCGTCGACGACGGTGGCAAGGACCGCACCGTGCCGCGCGCGCGCGAGTTCGCCGCGGCGGCCGGGCTCAACCTGACGGTGATCGAACGCGCGTCCTCGATCGGCAAGACGCCGACGATCAAGCGCCAGGCGCGCGAATTCGACTGCGACGTGGAGTTCATCCTCGACGGCGACACCTTCCTGGAATCGCCGAACTACATCGAACGCTGCGTGCAGGAGCTCTACCAGGGCGTCGGCATCGCCAGCGCCTGCGGCAACATCCTGCCGATGCGGCCCGCCGACCGGCATGCGCTGGCGCAGACGCGCGATTTCCAGCAATGGCACGGTGCGCAGCAGTACGACGATCCGCACGCAAAGCGCGGCCCGTTGCACGGCCTGTGGTGGTGGATCACCAATACCTACCGCGAATGCCTGTATTCGTTCCTGCAGCGCTTCGTCTACAAGGGCCAGATGGTGTTTTTCGGCAGCATCACCAACCCGGTGGGCTGCGCGGTGGCGTATCGCCGCAAGTACATCAAGGACCTGTTCGACCACTACGAGCCGATCTTCGGCGACGACCTCACCAACTCCGAAGACATCTTCATCGGCTTCGCGCTGAACAACGAGGGCTACCGCAACATCCAGCTGCAGGACGTGCTCGCGCGATCGGAAGAGCCTGAAGTGCAGCGCCTGCCGCGGCAGGTGTACCTGTGGTCGTCCTCGTTCCTGCAAAGCTGCTACTACTTCGACGCGCTGATGCGCTCGCCGTTCAAGAGCTTCAAGCGGAGCCGCCGCAACGCCCGCGACAAGGAGGCGGGCGTGCAGGACCTGCGGCTGATCAAGGAACAGTACCGCCAGACCTTCGGCGAAAAGGAAACAAAGGTATACGGCCGCCCGATCGGTTGGGCGATGTTCCTCGGTGCGCTCGAGAAGGTCGGGTTCCCCACCGCACTCGTCATCATGCTCATCCTGCGCATGTGGGAGCCACTTGCGGTCACGGTGCTGGCGGAGATGATCGTGTCGCTGACCGTGCTGTTCGTGGGCAGCAAGGGACAACGCTTCTCGATGCTGCTCAAGGGCATCGCGGTGACGCCGGTGCGCTACGTGCTGATCGTCGCCGACACCTTCACGATGGCGCGCTTCGCCATCGATCTGTGGATCACGGGGAATCGCAAATGGCGCAAGTGACTTCCATGCGCGCGCCGCTGGTGGCCGCGATTGCGCTCGCGCTGGGCCTGGCCGCGCTGCCGGCCCTTGCGCAGGATCCGATGCTGCTGCGCCAGCAGGCGCGCGAACTGGCGTGGGCCGGGCGCACCGGACAGGCGCTGCACCTGCTCGATCAGCATCTTGCGCAACATCCCGACGACCGCGACGCCTTGCTCGATCGCGCGCGCTGGCTCGCATGGAACGGCGATTACGCCGCGTCCATCGAATCGCTCGACAAGCTTGGCGGCGACGATGCCGAAATGCGCGCGCTGCGTGCGCGCGTGCAGGCGTGGGCGGGACGCCGCGACGCGGCGCTCGCGCTCAACACGCCGCTGTACGATCGCGAGCATCTCGCCGTGCAGCCGTACAGCACGCAGGTCGCCTCCGCGTCCAACGATGCCATCGCGGCGCCCACGGAAGACGAATACGGCATCGCGTGGACCCAGGCCCTCGCCGAACGCCTCGGCGAGCGTCCCGAACTTGCGCTGGAACCGCTCGCCACCGTGCAGCGCCTGCAGCCGGGTTCGAAGGACACGCTCTCGCTCGAAGACGCCGTGCGCCTGCCCTTGTATTCCTACATCGGCATGCCGGCCTCGACGTACACCGATTCGGACGACATCGACATCCGCGGGCGCAGCCTGGAAGCGAACATGCGCGTGTCCGACCTGGTGCGCGTGCTCGCCGATGGCACGCGGCGCACGCACCAGGCCACGTTGAACGGTCCCTTCGCCCCCATCGGCGGCGGCGATTCGATCGACGAAATGCGCGCGGGCGTCGGTGCGCGCCTGTCGCTCACGACGGACGTGGCGATCGAAGCCTGGGGCGGCACGTCGCGGCTCGACTTCCAGAACAGCGGCAGCGACAGCGCCGCCATCGGTCGCCTGCTGCTCTCTCACCGCGCGACGGACGATTTCAGCTACACCGCCGGGCTGGAACGCGATCGCGTCGCCTATTCGCCGCGCGCGCTGTCGCTCGGCATCATGCGCGACTCGGGCTACTTCGACGCGCGCCTGACGCCGACTTTGCGCGACAACATCTCCGTGCGCCTGGCCGCCGACAACTTCAGCGACAACAACCGTCGCCATGCGATCACGGCCGACTGGCGCCACCAGGTGTATCGCGGCACGCAGGCCTACGTGGACGTGGGCGTGCAGGGCGATTGGCTCGGTTACTCCGGCGATCCGCACAACGGCTACTACAGCCCGAGCGATTACCGACGTTTTGCCCCGATCGTGTCGAGCTACATCGCGTTCGGCCCCGAGGTCTCGCTCTACCTGTCGGGCGCCGTGGGCGTGCAGCGCGACGAAACCTTCGACGGCTGGAAGCGCGCGACCGACTTCGGCGTCGGCCTGACCTTCGGCATCTTCAGCCATTGGCAGGTGGTCGCGAACGCCGGCTACAGCGAACGCCTCAACGAGTTCGGCAAGTACAACGGTCGCTCGTTCGGCGTGCAGATGCGCTATCGCTTCTGCGAATTCAACATGGGCCGCTGCCCCTGATCAGCGCTCGGAGTGATCGGGTTGATCCGGTTGGATCAACTCGATGAAGGCGCGCGCCTGCGGCGACAGGAACTTCCCCTTGCGCACCACCACGCCGTAACTGCGTGACGGGAAGTACTGCGCAAGCGATCGCGCCGCCAAGCGCGTGCGATCCGCTTCGGTCAGGCAGATCGCCGTGACGATGCTGATCCCAAGGCCCATCGCGACGTATTGCTTGATGACTTCCCAGCCGCCGACCTCGAGCGCGACGGTGTAAGGCACGCGGTTCTGCTGGAAGACGAGGTCGACGAGGCGATACGTGGTCAGGCGCTTCGGCGGCAGGATCAGGCCGTAAGGCGACAGGTCTTCGAGTCGCAGGTTTGGCTGGTGCGCCAGCGGATGGTCGGGCGGCGTGATCAGCATCGGCTCGAAGCGATAGACCGGCATGTAGCGCAGGTCCGCCGGCACATCGAGCATCGAGCCCACCGCAAGATCCACCGCGTCGGTGCGCAACAGATCGAGGCCGCCCGCGCCGGTGACGTTGTGCAGCGTCAGTCGCACGTCGGGTCTGCGCTGGCGGAAGGCTTCGACGATCCCGGGCAGCAGGTAGAGGATGGTGGAACTGCCGGCGGCGACGTTGAGCTCGCCCGCATCGAGCCCCTGCACCTTGTCGTGGAAGGCCGCATCGAGCCCGTCGAGCCCTTCGACGAGGGGCTTGGCCAGCTCGTAAAGCACCTGGCCTTCACGGCTTGGGGTCAGTCGGCGGCCCACCCGATCGAACAATCGCACCCCCAATTCCCGCTCCAGGGCCTGCAGCTGGAGGGTGATGGCGGGCTGTGAAACGTACAGCGCTTCGGCCGCGCGGGACACCGATCCAAGCCGTGCCGTCTGGCAAAACGCACGCAACGGCTTCAAACGATCCGCCTTGTACGCGAAACGTGGTGGGGCGGTGTGGTCGCTGTCGGAGCCCGGCTTGGTCATGACACGGCCTTCATATAAGCCCACCTAATGATATGCATTGATAAAACTGTTTTGTCCAATACAGTACCCGGTCGTACGGTCGAGCCTTGCTACGCGCCAAGGATCGAACCCGATGTCGGCAGTGCGGAACGAAACGGAAGTCGCCCCCGGGGTGGTCGTCACCCGCGCGCTGCCCGGTCAGGAACAGCTCCTCACCCCTGCGGCCCTGGCCTTCCTGGCCGACCTGCATCGCCGCTTCGACCCCCGACGCCAGGAACGGCTCCTCGCACGCCGCACCCGCCAGGCCGCGTTCGATGCCGGCCTGCTCCCCGACTTCCGCACGGACACCGCCGAGCTGCGCAGCGGCGACTGGCGCGTCGCCGAGCTTCCGAAGGCGCTGCTCGACCGCCGCGTGGAGATCACCGGTCCCACCGATCCGAAGATGGTCATCAACGCGCTGAACTCCGGCGCGAACTGCTACATGGCCGACTTCGAGGATTCGACCTCGCCCACCTGGGACAACCTGCTCACCGGCCAGCGCGCGTTGGGCAAGGCCATCGCCGGCACGCTCGACTGGATGGCGCCCGACGGCGCAAAGCACTACGTGCTCAAGCCCTTCGCCGAGCAGGCGGTGCTGATGGTGCGCCCGCGCGGCTGGCACCTGGACGAGAAACACGTGCGCGTCGACGGCCAGCCGATGTCGGCTTCGCTCTTCGACCTGGGCCTGTTCGCCTTCCACAACGCGCGCGCGCTCGCGGCCAAGGACCGCGGCCCGTACTTCTACCTGCCGAAGATGGAGGCGATGGAAGAAGCGGCGCTGTGGGAGGACGTGCTCGCGCATATCGAACAAACGCTGCAACTGCCCGATGGGCAGATGAAAGTCACGGTCCTCATCGAAACGCTGCCCGCCGTGTTCGAGATGGACGAGATCCTGCACGCGCTGCGCAAGCGCATCGCCGGGCTCAATTGCGGACGCTGGGATTACATCTTTTCCTACCTGAAGACCTTCCGCCGCCATCGCGACCGCGTGCTGCCCGAACGCGGCCAGGTCACGATGACGCAGCCCTTCCTCAAAACCTATTCCGAACTGCTGATCCACACCTGCCACCGCCGCGGCGCGCACGCGATGGGCGGCATGGCGGCGCAGGTGCCGATCGCAGGCGACGAGGCGGCCAACCAACGCGCGCTCGATCGCGTGCGCGCCGACAAGGTGCGCGAAGTCGGCGCCGGCCATGACGGCACGTGGGTGGCGCATCCCGCGCTGATCCCGTTGGCGCGCGAGGTCTTCGACACCTGGATGCTCGGCGCGCACCAGCACTTCGTCCTGCGCAACGACGTGCGCGCGAAAACCGACGCGCAACTGCGCGAAGCGCTGCTCAAACCCTCGCTCGGCACCATCACGCGTGCGGGTTTCGAAAACAACGTCGAAGTCTGCGTGCGCTACCTCGCCGCGTGGCTCGACGGCAACGGCTGCGTGCCGATCCATTGGCTGATGGAAGACGCCGCCACCGCGGAGATTTCGCGCACGCAGCTCTGGCAATGGCTGCACGCCGAACCGCCGCTGCACCTGGACGACGGCACGCCCATCGACTTCGCGCTGCTCGAACGCGCGCTGATCGGCCTGCCCAGCAAATTCGCCGACCGCATGCAGCTGCCCGGCGCGCAGCGCATCCCCGAAGCGATCGCGATGCTCGAACAACTCACCGAGGCCGACACCCTAGAAGCCTTCCTCACCCTGCCGGCCTACGCACGGATCGACTGACCGCCGGCCACGCCCAACAAGGAGTCTTGCGATGAAGCACCTGCCGACCGCCGAACAACTCCGCCTCGACTGGACCAACAACCCGCGTTGGACGGGCATCGAGCGTCCCTACACCGCCGACGACGTCGTGCGCCTGCGCGGCACCGTGCCCATCGAATACTCCATCGCGCGGCTGGGCGCCGAGAAGCTGTGGCGCTCGCTGCAGACCGAAGACTTCGTCAACGCACTGGGCGCGCTCACCGGCAACCAGGCGATGCAGCAGGTGAAGGCCGGCCTGAAGGCGATCTACCTCTCCGGCTGGCAGGTCGCGGCCGACGCGAACGTCGCCGGCGAGATGTATCCCGACCAATCGCTGTATCCCGCGAACTCCGTCCCGCAGGTCGTCAAGCGCATCAACAACACGCTGCTGCGCGCCGACCAGTTGCATCACGCGGAAGGCGACGATGCGATCGACTTCCTGCAACCCATCGTTGCCGACGCCGAAGCCGGCTTCGGCGGCGTGCTCAACGCCTTCGAACTGATGAAGGCGATGATCGAAGCCGGCGCCGCCGGCGTGCACTTCGAAGACCAGCTCGCCTCGGTGAAGAAGTGCGGCCACATGGGCGGCAAGGTGCTGGTGCCCACGCGCGAGGCGGTGGAAAAGCTCGTCGCCGCGCGCCTGGCCAGCGACGTGATGGGCGTGCCCACGCTGATCGTCGCGCGCACCGACGCAGAAGCCGCGGACCTGGTCACCAGCGACATCGACGACAACGACAAGCCGTTCTGCACCGGCGAGCGCACGGTGGAAGGCTTCTACAAGACGAACAAAGGCCTGGACCAGGCGGTCTCGCGCGGCCTGGCCTATGCGCCGTACGCGGACCTGGTGTGGTGCGAAACCGGCAAGCCGGACCTGAAATTCGCCAAGGCCTTCGCCGAAGCGATCCACGCGAAATTCCCGGGCAAGCTGCTCGCCTACAACTGCTCGCCCTCGTTCAACTGGAAGCAACACCTGGACGACGCGACCATCGCGAAATTCCAGAAGGAACTTGCGAGCTACGGCTACAAGTTCCAGTTCATCACCCTGGCGGGCTTCCACGCGCTCAACTACTCGATGTTCAACCTCGCGCACGGCTACGCGCGCCGGCAGATGAGTGCGTTCGTCGAGCTGCAGCAGGCGGAGTTCGCCGCGGGTGAACGCGGCTTCACGGCGGTCAAGCACCAGCGCGAGGTCGGCACCGGCTACTTCGATGCGGTCACCCAGACCATTCAGGGAGCGCAGAGCTCGACCGTGGCCCTGAAGGGCTCGACCGAGGAGGAGCAATTCCACGCCGCGAAACCCGCCGCAGCCGCGTAGTTACGCGGCGGCCATCACGGTTCACGGGGCCAAGAATGATGGCGGCGGCCTCCCTCGGGGCCGCCCTCCGTTTGCCCCGGCATGAATCCTTTCAAATGGTATCCTCGGTCGCCGGTGACGCCAGGGGATCACAGGGTGAATCGCGATAGCGCGCCGCACCGCCGACGCGCCGACATCGAAGTGCTCGAGCCTGCTGCGTCGCTGACGTCGGAGGAATACGCGCTTTTCGCTCAGATCGGCCGCCAACGCCGCGTCGAACCCGGCGAGAAACTCTTTCGCCGTGGCGATCTCGGCACGACCATGTATGTCATCTCGCAGGGCTCGGTCGACCTCGACTTCGGGGACGACCTGGTGGCCAAGCGCCTTGGCGCGCGCGAGTTCTTCGGCGAGCTCGGCCTGCTCATCGGCGACCATGCGCGCAGCGCGGATGCCACCGTGTCCAGCCCCGGCGTCGTGGTCGAGCTGGAGCAAGCGGAGTTCGAAACGCTGGTGGAGCGCGACCCGCGCCTGCTCGCCCACTTCCTGCGCCGCGCGATCATGCGCGTGGTGCTGAACGAACAGAGCCTCATCGGCCGCCTGCGCCGCCGCAACCTCGACCTGCAGACCGCACTCGACACGCTGCGCGCCACCACGCATCGCCTCACCCAGACCGAAGAACTCACCCGAACGGATGAACTCACGGGCCTGGCGAACCGGCGCGGCTTCCACCTGCACCTGCAGCAGCGCCGCCGCACCGACATCCTCGTCGGTCGTGGCCTGTTGCTGATCGACTGCGACCGCTTCAAGGGCATCAACGACGAACACGGGCACCTGACGGGCGACCGCGTGCTGCAGGGCGTGGCCAACATCCTGCGCAGCGCCGCGGGCCCGGACGACATCGCCTGCCGCCTCGGCGGCGACGAGTTCTGCCTGATGATCAAGGCCGAAACGCCGGCCGACGTGATGCGCGTGGCCGAATTCATCACCACCACTGCGCACGCACTGCACGAACTCCAGCCTTCGCCGCCGCAGATCGCCACGCTCAGCGTCGGCGCCTGCCTGGTGTCGCCGGATGGCGAATGGGACGACTGGTACGCGCTCGCCGACGCCGCGCTCTATCGCGCCAAGCGCCTGGGCGGCAATCGCGTCGAATGGCAGGACGCCGCGTTCGAACCGGCCTGAGGCCGCGTCTCGCACGGATCAACGCATGAACGACTTCACCCAGTCGCCCAACGACCCTGCCAACAACAGTCCGCAAGTCCGGACGCTGCTCCTCACCGACCTGTGCGATTCGACCTCGCTCGTCGAACGCCTCGGTGATACGCCGGCGGCGGAACTGTTTCGTGCGCACGATCGATTGGTTCTCGAATTGCAGCAGCGCTGGCGCGGCCGACTGATCGATCGCTCCGATGGCCTGCTGCTCCTGTTCGAACGCCCTGTCGACGGCTTGGGCTTCGCGCTCGATTACGCGCGCGGTTTGCGCGAGCTCGCCGATCGCCCGGAACTCAAGCAACTCAAGTTGAACCTGCAGGCGCGCGCCGGCCTGCATGTGGGCGAAGTGCTCACCTGGCACAACAGCGAAGCCGCGGTGCAGGCGGGTGCGAAGCCGCTGGAAGTCGAAGGCCTTGCCAAGCCGCTCGCGGGCCGCTTGATGACGCTCGCGCGGCCTGGGCAGATCCTGTTGTCGGCGACGGCCGAACCGCTGGCGCGCCGCGCCTCGCGCGAACTCGGCGATCGCAGCGAACACCTGATCTGGAAATCGCACGGGCGCTGGCGTTTCAAGGGCGTGCCGGACGGGCAGGAAGTCTTCGAAGTCGGCGAGCCCGGCTATGCGCCGCTCCGTGCGCCGAAGCAGAACGGTGGCAAGGCGTGGCGCGACATTCCGGTGTGGCGGCGTCCCGCGGCGCTGGCTGCCGAGATGATGCTTGTTGTCGGCATCGGCACCGGCGCGTGGTTCCTGACGCGGCCGACGCCGGCCATCGCGTTCAACGAGCGCGATTGGGTGGTCGTCGGCGACCTGCGCAACCTCACCGGCGAACCCGTGCTGGATGAATCGCTCGAGCAGGCCTTCCGCATCTCGCTGGAGCAGTCGCGCTACGTCAACGTGCTGAGCGACCTGAAGGTGCGCGACACGTTGGCGTTGATGAAGCGTGAGCCAAACGCGGCGCTGGACCGGACGGTCGCCAGCGAAATCGCGCTGCGCGATGGCGCGCGCGCCGTCATCCTGCCCACGGTGGCCGAAGTGGGTGGCCGCGTGCGCGTGAGCGCGGAAGTGATCGATCCGCATACGCAGACCACCGTGTACGCCGAGTCGGCCGATGGCGTCGGCGCGGGCTCCGCACTCGGCTCGATCGACAAGGTGACCGGCGAATTGCGCGAAAAGCTCGGCGAGGCGATCGCGAGCATCCAGCGCGATTCCGAACCTTTGCCGCAAGTGAGCACGAATAACCTGGACGCGCTGAAGGCCTATTCCCTCGGCTTGCGCGCTCACTTCGACGGGAAGGCGAAGCAAGCGCTGTCATTCTTCAAGCGCGCCACCGAGCTCGACCCCAACTTCGCCCTCGCGCACCTGGCCGCGGGCCGCGTGTACGGCGGCATCGGCGACGTGCCCGGCATCCGCCGCGAATTCGACCTGGCCAAGGCGCGCCGCGACCACCTCGCGCCGCGCGAACAACTTGTGCTCGACGCACAACTCGCGCGCTTCGGCGCCGTCGACCCGATGCTCGAACGCTGGCAACAGCTGATCGACCTGTACCCCGACAACTTCGACGCGCACTTCATCCTGGGCATCGAGATGATGTTGCGCGCGAATCGCTTCGAGGACGCGCTCGGGCACGCCGAGGCCGCGGCGGTCCCGCAGAATCCGCAGCGCGATGTCGCCCTGGGCCTGCAGGGCATGTTGCTGACGGGGCTGGAACGCACCGACGAGGCATTGAAGGCATACGCGACGCAATTCAAGTTCGGTTACAAGGGCGCCGCGAGCGACTACGCGAGGGCGTACGCCGTGCGGCGCGACTTCACTAGTGCGTATCGCATCATGCAGTCGGACAAGTCGACGGGCATGGCAGTCAGCGACCTGCGCGAGCCCCTGCACGACATGTTGTTCGCCCTTGACCAGGGGCAATGGCGCGAAGCGAGCGCAGCGGCCACCACCGGCACCGAACAGGCGACGCGCGCCGAACCGTTGTTCTCCGCGCCCGTGTGGCGCATCCAATCCCTGTCGGTCGAATCGCTCGCACGAAACAAGCCGACGGCGGATATCGAGCGTGCCTTGCTGGCCGAGCTGGCGCGCGTCCGCGAACAGGCGGCGAGCACGGATGCCATCGCGTCGAACTACAGCGAAGTGCTCGTGCTCGCGATCGGTGACGTCGGCGCGTCGCTGGATTCGCGCAAGACGGTGGAGGCGGCATTGCGCCAGCTGGAAGGCACGCAGGACATCGCGGGCTTTCCCCTGATGGAGCAGATGCGCACTGTGCTGGAGGCCGAGCGAGATCGACTGTCCGGACATGCGGAAACCGCCGTCGAAGCACTGGACAAGCTCTCGCGTTCACCCATGGCGCTCGTGTCCGTGCACGCCGCACTCGCGCGCGCTGGGCGCGATGCGGGCAACGACCGTATCGCCACGCGCGAATGGCAGTGGCTCGCCGCGCATCGCGGCCGGGCCTACATGGATTGGGCGGCGGAAGGCGCGCTGAGGCCGCTGGACGTGGCGCAGACGACGCTTGCCCACCTTGAACTCGCCGAACTCCTGGCGAAGTCGGGCGAGAAGGCTGCGGCGCAACAGGAGTTGGCGCGCTTCCAGGCCGCCTGGAAGACCGCGCTGCCACGGTACCTGCAGCAGCGCGTGGATGCCCTCAAGCCTCAGTCGGCCTGAAGCGCCTTCGGCACCGCATAGTTGACGATCGCGTTGAGCGATTGCTCGAGCTTGGTGCGCTCGCGCTGGATCTGCTCCTTCGACGCCAGCTGCGTTCCGGCCGCGAGCTGGAGGCAGGAACCGCCCGACATCGCGGCAGCGTCGGTCGTCGTCATGGACTTCGCGGCGCTCGCCGGCGCCGTCCAGCCCGCTTCGACCAGCGCAGCGTGCGCATCGCGCTGGAACAGGTCGCGGAAGGCGTCGTCGGTGGAGAGTCGGTCCAGCAGCGTGCGGACGACCTTGGGATCGAGCCGCTCCGTCGGACCGGGCCCTTTCTTCATTGCCATGCGGTATTCCCCTTCGTGGTTGTGCCCCGGCGGGCGACGCTACCCTTGTCCCGCGGCATTCTCAAGCACTAACGTGCGTGCTTTCCTTTGCAGGACACCGGGATGCTAGTACGCCGTTGCGCGGTGCTGTGGCTCGAACCGCGGGAGACGGCGGAGTTCGAACTCGACGCTCTGCTGTCCGGCGGCACGGGCGTGGTCAGCCAGGTGCAGTGGTTCGCGCATGCGCCGCAGCTCGAAGACGCCCTGGTGCTGGAGGACGAGGACGTCCTGTTGCTGGGGCGCCTGAGCCCGACCGATTGGGTGCAGGCGGGTCTCTTGCGTGATGCGCACGGCAACGCGCGCGTCGACGCACTCCTGCAGCTCGGACTGCTGGTCACCGACGACGCGGGCTTCTCGCCCCAGCACGCGGCCGACGAGCGCTATCGCGCGCAACACTGGTTCGGCCTGTCCGCCATCGCCCATGCGCGTTCGCGCTGGGTGGGACTCGATGCCGCGCGCGAGGTCGCCGAAGCCGGCGTGGATACCGCCGCGGGCCTGGTGGAGCGCTATGGCACGCCCCCGCCGGTCCTGCATGCCGACTTCGTGCAAGGAGACAGCCACGCGCTGCCGCGCGTGCCGCACACCGCGTTCGACGCGTTGCTGGATCGGCGCAGCAGCTGCCGCAACTTCGACAAGGCCAGCGTGCTGCCGATGGCGGCGTTCTCCCACGTCGTCGAACGCGTGTTCGGTGCGCGCGGACAAGTGAAGGGCACCGAAGTCTTCGACATGGTGAAGAAGACCAGCCCGTCGGGCGGTGCGATGCACGCGACCGAGGCGTACTTCATCGTGCATCGCGTGGAGGGTCTCGCGCCCGGCCTGTATCACTACAACGCGATCGAACATGCGATGCGACCGATCGCCTGGGAGGGAACGCCGGAAGCGCTCGAAGCGTTCGCTCGCCTCGCGGTTGGCGGTCAGGACTGGTTCTCCGATGCACCCGTGCAGGTAGCGTTGGTGCCGCGCTTTGCGCGCAATTACTGGAAGTACCAGAACCACCCGAAGGCGTATCGCGTCGCGATCCTCGACGTCGGACATCTGTCGCAGACCTTGTTGCTCACCGCAACGGAACTGGGCCTGGGCGCGTTCATCACCGCGGCGATCAACGAGATCGACATCGAGCGTGCGTTCGGGCTGACGAGCTTTGTCGAAAGTCCCATCGCCGTGTGCGGCTTCGGCATCCGCGCAGATCGCATGACGACGCCGGAGCTCGATCCCAATCGCACGAGTTGGCCGCGCTGATCAACGCCCGCCCAGCAAGCGCTCACCCACGCCCGCGAACTTCAACCCGACCTGCGCCACGCGCTCGTCCTTGACGCTGCGCACGACGAGCACCGCCTTCCCGCCCAGCGCGAGGCGATCCCCCACCTGCGGCTGCTCATCGAAGCGCGCATCGAACAACTCCGCGGCCGTCGCTTCATTGAAGCGCTCGGGAATCGGCAATCCGTAGAACGATGCAAGCTCACCGAGCGGCACATCGCCCGGCAGCGTGAAGACACCGAACAGATCGCGCTCCGCCAATCGCGCATCGCTGCCTTCGGCGAACAACCAATCCAGTCGCGGCGCCTGCCCCGTCGGCGCGAGCACGTAGGCGTAATCGTCCGCCAGCAACGTGCCAGCATCTTCCGGCAGCAACACGCGCCCCTCGCGCACCACCATCGCCATGCGCACGCGGCCGGGCAGGGCATCGCCGCGCAACACCGCGCTGCCGGGTGCGATGCGATAGCCGACCATGTCGTACTCGAGCTGACCTGGCAGGTCGAGCTGGATCCGGCGCGTATTCGGATCCGCGCGCGGCACCGCGACCTGCAGCAAGTACGCAGCGCTCGCGAGCGTCCAGCCTTGCACGATCAGCGAGGCGAACACGACGACGAAGGCGACGTTGAAATACAGCGCCGCGTTCGGCAATCCCGCAAGCAGCGGAATGGACGCGAGGAAGATGCCGACCGCACCGCGCAGCCCCGTCCATGCAATGAAGCCGATTTCCGCGCGGCGATAACCGAAGGGCAGCAAGCAGGCGACCACCGCCGCGGGCCGCGCGACGAACATCAGGAAGGCGGCGACACCGAGCGCGGGCCAGAAGAGGTCGAGGATCTTCGTCGGCGTGGCCAGCAGGCCGAGCAGCAGGAACATCACCAGCTGCGCGAACCACGTGGCCGCGTCCTGCACGGCGAGAACTTCATTGCGCGAGCGCATCGGGCGGTTGGCGACCACGATGCCTGCGAGGTACACCGCGAGGTAGCCGCTGCCGCGCACGAGGTTGGTCATCGCGAACAAGGCGACGGCGCCCGCGAGCGCAAGCCACGGATGCAATCCCGGCGGCATCGTGAAGGTATTGAGCGTCCACACCATCAGGCGTCCGCCGAGATAACCGGCGACCAGGCCCGCGGCCATGGCCCACGCCAATTCCAATGCGAGCAACCAAGGTTCCGCATCGATGCCCTTGCCCGCGATCCACGTCGTCAACGCGAGCGTGAGGAACACCGCCATCGGATCGTTGCTGCCCGATTCGATTTCGAGCGTGGCATTCGTGCGTCGTTCGAGATGCAGGCCGCCCGCGCGCAACAGGAAGAACACCGCGGCCGCATCCGTCGAAGAGACCACGACGCCGAGCAGCGCCGCCTCCAGCCAGGGCAGATCGAGCAGATAAACCGCTGCGACGGCGGTAAGCGCCGCGGTGATCACCACGCCCACGCTGGCAAGCACCACCGACGGCACCACGCTGCCGCGCACATGCTGCGCGCGCGTGCGCAAACCGCCATCGAACAGGATCACCGCCAGCGCCAGCGACCCGACGAGATAGGTGAAGCCCAGGTCCGAGTAACGAATGCCGCCGGGCCCGTCTTCGCCGAGCACCAGGCCGAGCAGCAGGAACACCAGCAGCAACGGCGCACCGAACCGACGCGCGAGGAGCGACGAGGCGATGCCCGCCAGGATCAGCAACGCGCCGAAGAGCAGGCGCAGGTCGATGGCGTGCAGGTGCTCCAAGCCGGCCTTCTCCTTCGCGTGCAGCGAGTGTAGCCGGTGCCCCGTCCGCGATTGACAAGGATCGTAACCACGATATCTTGTGGCCGTCGGTTCCGGTGGCCACAAGCCAGCGGATGAAAAGGGAAGCCGGTCCAATACCGGCGCTGCCCCGCAGCGGTAGGTGGAAACGAAGTCGCGACAACGCACTGGGGCAGTGACCCCGGGAAGCGGCGACAAGTAGGTGATGCAGGTTCGGCAACGCGCCCGCATCGAGTCCACGAGCCCGAAGACCTGCCGACAGCCGCGCGATGCACGCCGCGCGGTGCCGGCCGCGGAATCTCCGGGGGGAGATGGCTGGTGGAGCAACGTCGGCCGCCGATTCCTTCGTGCGCGTCGCGACCGTTGCGACGCCGCTTTCCCAACCTCCCGCCTCCAACGCCCATGTCGATCGCCGAGGGAGCGACGGCCACGGTGCGCCACAGCAGGGAGCCGACCATGCACCAGGACACCCACGACGCCGCGCTCGCGGCGCCCGTCGCTTCGCCGACCTTCGACCTCACGCCGCCGCCGACCGCGACCACCATGCGCGTGACCAAGCGCAACGGTGCGAGCGAAGCCGTCGACCTCAACAAGATCGTGCGCGCGGTGACGCGCGCGGCCGAAGGGCTGCATGCGGTGGAACCGATGCGCGTGGCCACGCGCACCATCTCGGGCCTTTACGACGGTGCAACCACGCGCGAGCTCGACGAACTCTCCATCCGCACCGCCGCGCTGCTCACGGGCGAAGAACCCGAATACGGACGCCTGGCCGCGCGCTTGCTCGCCGGTGTGATCGCCAAGGAAGTGGCGGGGCAGGAAATCCACGCGTTTTCGCAGTCCATCGCGCGCGGGCATGAAGTCGGGTTGATCAACGACCGCCTGCTTGGCTTCGTGCAGGCCAACGCGCGCAAGCTCAACGATGCAATCGATCCGACGCTCGACTTCGGCTTTGACTACTTCGGCCTGCGTACGCTCTACGACCGGTATCTCCTGCGCCACCCGCGTACGCGCAAGGTGATCGAAACCCCGCAGCAGTTCTTCCTGCGCATCGGCTGCGCGCTTGGGGAAGACGTGCCCGGTGCGCTCGCGCTGTATCGCGCGATGGCCAACCTCGATTACCTGCCGTCCTCGCCCACCCTGTTCAACAGCGGCACCAACCACGAGCAGCTGTCCTCGTGCTTCCTGCTCGATTCGCCGCAGGACACGCTGGAATCGATTTACCAGCGCTACGGCGACATCGCGCAGTTGTCCAAGTTCAGCGGCGGCATCGGCGTGAGTTACACGCGCGTGCGTTCGCGCGGTTCGCTGATCAAATCGACCAACGGGCATTCCAACGGCATCGTGCCCTGGCTGAAGACGCTGGACGCGTCCGTCGCCGCGGTGAACCAGGGCGGCAAGCGCAAGGGCGCGGCCTGCGTGTACCTGGAGCCGTGGCATGCGGACGTGGAGGAATTCCTCGAGCTGCGCGACAACACGGGCGACGAGGCGCGGCGCACGCACAATCTCAACCTCGCCAACTGGGTGCCGGATCTGTTCATGCGGCGCGTGGAGGCGGATGCCGAGTGGTCGCTGTTCGATCCGCGCGTCGTGCCGGAATTCACCGACCTGTACGGCGAAGCCTTCGAGCGCGCCTACGAACAGGCTGAAGCCCAGGGCAAAGCGGCGCGCACGACCCGCGCGCGCGAGTTGTACGCGCGGATGATGCGCACGCTCGCGCAGACCGGCAACGGCTGGATGACCTTCAAGGACAAGTGCAACCGCGCGAGTAACCAGACGCTGCGCGCGCACAACGTCATCCACCTGTCGAACCTGTGCACCGAGATCCTGGAGATCACGTCCGCAGAGGAAACCGCGGTGTGCAACCTCGGCTCGATCAACCTCGCACGCCACGTGGACGCCGAGGCCGGCTTCGATTTCGACAAGCTCGCCGAAACCGTGCGTCTGGCCGTGCGTCAGCTCGACCGCGTCATCGACCTCAACTTCTATCCGATCGAAAGTGCGCGCCGCGGCAACCTGCGCTGGCGGCCGGTGGGGTTGGGCTGCATGGGCTTGCAGGATGTGCTCTTCGCGCTACGGCTGCCGTTCGACAGCGAGCAGGCGCGGACGCTGTCGACGAAGATCGCAGAGACCATCTACTTCCACGCGCTCGATACGTCCTGCGAACTGGCGATGGAACGCGGGGCGCATCCGTCGTTCGCGGATACGCGGGCATCGGTAGGCGAGCTGCAGTTCGATGCGTGGGGCGTGGTGCCGGATGAGGCCGGGCGCTGGGACGCGCTGCGCGAGCGCATCCAGGCGCATGGGCTGCGCAACTCGCTGCTGGTCGCGATTGCACCGACCGCCACCATTGCCTCGATCGCGGGCTGCTACGAATGCGTCGAGCCGCAGGTGAGCAACCTGTTCAAGCGCGAAACGCTGTCGGGCGACTTCCTGCAGGTGAATCGTTACCTGGTGGAGGAGTTGAAGAAGCTCGGCCAATGGACACCCGAGATGCGGGACGCCATCAAGCTTGCGGAAGGCTCGATCCAGGGCATCGCCGCGATCCCCGAGCCGCTGCGGGTGATCTATCGCACCGCATGGGAACTGCCCATGCGTGCGCTGATCGACATGGCCGCCGCGCGCGGCGCGTACATCGACCAATCCGCCTCACTCAACCTCTTCATGGAAAGCCCGAGCATCGGCGCGCTCTCGTCGATGTACATGTACGCCTGGAAGCAGGGCATCAAGACGACCTACTACCTGCGCTCGCGCCCGGCCACGAAGATCGCCAAGACCACCGTCGCCCCCTCGCCCACGCCTGTCGAAGCGATCGCCTGTTCTCTCGAAAACCCCGAATCCTGCGAGGCCTGCCAGTGAGCGCCGCCCGTCCCATGCTGCTCGATCCCGGTTTCGAGCTCACCCTGCGCCCGATGCGCTACCCGCAGTTCTACGAGATGTATCGCAATGCGGTGCGCAACACGTGGACGGTGGAGGAGGTCGACTTCGCGCTCGACGTGAACGACCTGCGCCACAAGTTTGGCCCGGCCGAGCGGCACCTGATCGAACGCCTGGTGGCCTTCTTCGCCACCGGCGATTCGATCGTCTCCAACAACCTGGTGCTGAACCTGTACCAGCACGTCAACGCTCCGGAAGCGCGTATGTATCTCTCGCGCCAGTTGTACGAGGAAGCGCTGCACGTGCAGTTCTACCTCACGCTGCTGGACACCTACCTGCCGGATCCGGCGGAACGTGCGCGGGCCTTCGCGGCGGTCGAGCGCATACCTTCGATCCGTCGCAAGGCGGAGTTCTGTTTCAAGTGGATGGAGTCGATCCGCGACCTGCAGCGACTGGAGACGCGGGAACAGCGGCGCCAGTTCCTGCTCAACCTCGCGTGCTTCGCCGGTTGCATCGAAGGGCTGTTCTTCTTCGGCGCCTTCGCCTACGTGTATTACCTGCGCTCGCGCGGGCTGCTGCATGGTTTGGCGAGCGGCACGAACTGGGTGTTTCGCGACGAGAGCGGGCACATGGCCTTCGCGTTCGAAGTGTTCCGCACAGCGCGCGAGGAAGAGCCCGAACTGATCGACGACGAGTTCCGCGCGCAGGTCGTGGAGATGATGACCGAAGCGGTCGAGTGCGAAGTAGCGTTTGCCGAAGACACGCTGTCCGGTGGCGTCGCGGGCCTGTCGATCCGCGACATGCGCGAATACCTGCAGTACTGCGCGGATCAGCGCATGGCGCAGCTCGGCCTGCCGGCGCATTTCGGCTCGCGCAATCCGTTTCCCTTCATGGACCTGCAGGACGTGCAGGAACTGACCAACTTCTTCGAGCGCAGAGTGTCGGCCTACCAGGTGGGCGTGCAGGGCGAAGTGGGCTTCGACCACGCGTTCTAGCGTTCGCGCAGCGTCCCGGGTTCGTCGCGCCAGCAGGGCAGGGCGCCCAGCAGCAACGGCAGCACGAGCGCGGGCAAGGCCCGCGGATCGTGCGCCGCCAGCGGAAGGGCGCCCGCGATGAACGCACCCAACGCGATGCGCCACATCCAGCGGACGCGACGCGCCATCCGGCGCGCAGCGCGCTCGCGTGCGATTTGCGCGATGCGCCAGGCCGGCGACATCGGGGGTGCAGACGCGCGAAGGGCACGCGCATCGGCATCGAACAGCGTTTGCAGTTCGTCATGCATCACCGCGTTCCTCCTGAAGTGCCTGGAACCGCGCCCGCGCGCGCGACAACAGAACCCGGATGCTGTCGGACGCCAGCCCCGTAATCGCCGCGATCTCGTCGTGGGTAAACCCTTCCGCATGCGCCAGCCATAGCAGCTGGCGTTGCCGCAGCGTCAGCCGCGACCACACGCGTGGCGGAATCACTGGCGCTTCGACAATGTCCGGCGAGGCCACGTTCTCCATCTCCACATCCCACGCGACCTCGCGCCGGTTGCGCCGCACATGGTCGATGAACAAGTGCTGCGCGATGCGATACACGTAAGCGCGCGGGTTGTCGTGGGACATCGACGCGTCGCGTTCCAGCCAGCGCACGAACGTATCCTGCGCCAGGTCCGCCGCCACCGCCGGCGTCGCGCCCAGGCGCACCAAGTACGCCCAGACACCCCGGTGGTGTGCCGCATAGAAGGACGCGAACGCCGCTTCGACCGGCATCGTTCATTCGCCCAGCACGCGCCATCGACGCGCAACGTACGCACTGACGCCACTGGCGAACACGAGTCCGATCCCCAGGCCGATCGTGAGCCAGCCCCACCAGCGTGCGTTGTCCGCTTCGCGCACGAGGTTGATGTCGGCACCCACCGGCGGCGCGACGCCGTTGACGAGGAACGCCGCGCCGATCGCGCAAGCGACGATGCCGAACTGCAGCAGACCGAGCACGCGATACGCCATGGCCGCCGGTGCGTATTCGTTTTCCAGCAGCGTGCGGCCCTCGGGCGAACGTGCGAAAGCGACAAACGCATCCCCGTCGCCGAATCGTTCGACGAGGCGCGCGATCATCGTGTCGCGCGCGATGCGCCGTTGCACATGGAGTCGCCGTCGCCACGCGTGCACGCCGGCGAACGCGACGATGCCGACCACCAATACCACCACCATCATCAGCTCATCGCTTGCCATGATCGCCTCCGGTTGCCGTGGTCCCGCGAGTACTCAGCCAGCGCAGCACGTTGCGCGCAAATGCCATGTTGTCGCAACCGGGGAGCTGCATCCCGAACGGTGTGCGATCGGCGACCTGCGCGGTGAGCATCGCCGCCTCGCCCAGCACGACGACGCGTCCCTTGCCATTGGTGAACGCAAGGCCTTGCGCGGCGCCGGCCCGGGTTGGGCGCAAGGTGCCGTGGTCGTCGATGGTTTCGATCGCCTTGCCCGGCAAACGCATGAGAATCGCCGCGTCGGCAGGACCGTCGATCGATTGGCCCGTGAACGTCTGCACGCAGCTGACCGGCGTGCCGCCACCGGCACCCGAAACGATGGGATGCGCGACGTCGAGTCGCCCGTTCGCGCGCGTGAAGCGCAGCGGATCCGACACCTCACCGGGGACTTCCGCGAAGCCGGCGTGCATGCGCACTCCAAAGGCCTGCGCGAGCGATGCATTCGCCGCGCCGAAGGGCGCATGGTCCGCAACCAGCAACAACGCGCCGCCGTTGGCGACCCACTGGCGAATCGCTTCGATCTCGCGCGCATCGAACGCGGGCGCCGCGCGATCCGCGCCGCCGCCCCACGGCAGGTTGATGCCGAGGAATTGCGGCTTCGCGCCGCCGGAGGCATTCGCGATCACCAGGACCTGCGTTTGCGAGAGCGCAGCGGCGGTGAACGGCGACGTGTTGTAGACCACGCGATACCCGTCCGCCCGGAGCAATCGGCCGAATGGCCAGAAGCGCCCCCACCAGTTCGCCGTCGAGGCGTTGTGGTGCGCGTGGTCGATCTCGACCGTCGGCCCGGTGTCCTGGGCAAACGCGGGCCGGTCGATCGTCGGCCGCCAGCCGTAGTCCGCGCGTTGCGAGATCCAGGCTTCATACCCGAAGGCACCGCCCGCGACCACCAACGGCACGCACGCCGCCGCCAGGACCCATCGCCATTGCAACCGCTTCGCCATCGTCGTCTCCGTCCGTTCGTGTCATGGACGGTCGTGGAGGGCGGCGGGTTAACAGCGGGTGTTAAACGTCGCGGCCGCTTCCCGCATCCGACACCGGACGCCCTCCCGCTCCCCCCACGTACGGAGTCCGCAATGTCCCGATGGAACGCCCGCTTCACCCTCCCCCTGGCATCGGCCGCCCTTGTCGCGTCGATGATGTGCCTCGCGGCGACGCCCGCGACCGATCCGCAACCCGACGCCGACTTCCTCTTCGTCGGCAGCTTCCACATGAACAACCCCGGCCGCGACGTGCACAACACGAAGGCCGACGACATGCTCGCGCCGAAGCGCCAAGGCGAGATCGTGGACATCGCGCGCCTCATTGCGCGCTTCAAGCCCACGAAGATCATGGTCGAGGCCGAGCCCAAGTCGCAGGCGAAGCTGGACGAAGCGTTCTCCGCTTCGTGCAAGGGCGAGCGACCGTTGAAGCGCGACGAGGTCGAACAGCTCGCCTTCCGCATCGCCTGCGATCAGAAGCTCAAGGGCGTGGTCGCGGTCGACTGGAACGATATGGGGCCGATCAAGAGCGAGGACAGCATCGATTGGATCAAGGCGATCGAGCGTCACGGCCAGCAGGCGCAACGCGCGCAGGACGATGCCATCGGCAAGGCGCTCGCCGACGAGGATCAGCGCACGCTGGACAAGGGCACCGTCGGCGACATGCTGATGCGCCTGAATTCGCCCGAGTGGATGCGCGCGAACGCGCATGCGTATTTCCGCATCGGCCTGTACGGGACGGAAGACGATCCGGTCGGCGCGAACTGGGACATGCTCTGGTACGGGCGCAACCTCACGATCTTCAACAACATCGTGCGGCGCACGCAGCCGGGTGATCGCGTGCTCGTGATCTACGGCGCGGGCCATGGCAACTGGTTGCGCCAGTTGGCCACCGATTCGGGCAAGTACCGCGTGGAGGACACGCAGCGTTGGCTGCGGGCCGACTGAGTCAGGCGAACAGATCGGTGGCGGCGGGCAGGGCGCCTTCCAGCTCCAGCAGGAAGCGCTTGGTCGGCAGACCGCCGCCGAATCCCGTCAGGCTCCCGTCCGCGCCGATGACGCGATGGCAGGGCAGGACGATCGGGATCGGATTGCGGCCGTTGGCGGCGCCGACTGCGCGCACCGCCGCCGGTTTTCCGATGTGCGCGGCGAGCTGCGCGTAGCTGATGGTTTCGCCGAAGGGGATCGTCGCCAGCGCGTGCCACACCGTGCATTGGAATTCGGTGCCTTCCGGGGCGAGTGGCAGGTCGAAGCGGCGACGCTGGCCGGCGAAGTATTCATCGAGCTGCGCGGCCACCCGGTCCAGCATCGGGTGGTCGCCTTCGCACCAACGCGCATCGCGCGACACCGCGTGGCGCGGCGCATGGAATTCGATCGCGTGCACGCCATCGTCGGACGCGGCCAGGCGCAGCGGACCGACGGGGCTGTCGTGGATGCGGTGGAAGATCATCGTGGAGACAGGCTAACAGCGCGGGCGCGGCGCGACTCGCCGCTTTCGGACATCTAACGACGATCCAGCCGCCGGTAGCCGATGGCTTCCGTGAGGTGCGCCGTTTCGATCCGCTCGCTGGCCGCCAGGTCCGCGATGGTGCGCGCGACACGCAGGATGCGGTGCAGCGACCGCGCGGAGAGGTGCAGCGTTTCGATTGCGCGCTCCAGAAGCAGCCGGTCGTCGTGTTCGAGGCGGCACGTGGCTTCGGTGCCTTGCGTGTCCAGGTGCGCATTCGACCGGCCGGCGCGCGCGAGTTGCCGTTCGCGCGCCGCAACGACGCGCTCGCGCACCACGGCCGTGGGCTCGCCGCGCGCCGCATCGTCGCGCAAGGCACTCGGTGGCAGCCGCGGCACGTCGACGTGCAGGTCGATGCGATCGAGCAGCGGACCGGAGATCCGCGCAAGATAGGTATCGATCTGCTGCGGCGTGCACCGACAGCGATCCGAGATGTCGCCGGCCCAGCCGCAAGGGCAGGGATTCATTGCGGCGACCAGCTGGAAGCGCGCGGGGTAGTCGCAACGCAGCGACGCGCGCGAAATCGTCGCGATGCCCGATTCCAGCGGCTCGCGCAGCATCTGCAGCGCGTGGCGGTTCCACTCAGGCAGCTCGTCGAGGAACAGCACGCCGTTGTGCGCGAGCGAGATTTCACCGGGACGCGCCCCCGGCCCGCCACCGACCAGCGCCGCCGAACTCGCCTCGTGGTGCGGCGATCGGAACGGGCGAACGCGCCAGGTCGCCGGGTCGAATCCGCGACCGCTGACGGAGGCGATCGACGCCGACTCCAGCGCTTCGGCCGCGCTCGCTTCGGGCAACAGGCCCGGGAGTCGCGAGGCCAGCAAGGTCTTGCCGCATCCGGGCGTGCCGACGAACAACACGTGATGTTGACCCGCGGCCGCAACTTCCAAAGCGCGCCGCGCCTGCGCCTGGCCGCGCACGTCCAGCAAGTCCGGCACGACCGCGGCGCGCGCATCGATGCGTTCGGCGCTCGGCAATTCTTTCGCATTCACCAGCGCGGCACAGACTTCCGACAACGTGCGCGCCACGCGGACGTCGGCCGACTCCACGAGCGCCGCTTCCGCGCCGTTGGCGAGGGGCACGATCAACCGTCGCCCTGTTTCGCGCGCGGCCATCGCAGCCGGCAACACGCCATCGACGGCCCGCAGTTCGCCGGTCAGCCCGAGTTCGCCCAGGAACTCGACATCGCGCAGTGCCTCGTTCGGCAATTGCCCGCTCGCCGCCAGCACGCCCAGCGCGATGGGCAGATCGAAGCGCCCACCACTCTTCGGCAAATCCGCCGGCGCAAGATTGACGGTGATGCGCCCATTGGGAAATTCGAACTGCGCGCAATGGATCGCAGCCCGCACACGGTCCTTCGCTTCGCGCACCGCGCCCTGCGGCAGCCCGACGATCGACATCGTCGGCAAGCCGCCGCCCACATGCACTTCCACCTGGACCGCAGGCGCGCGCGCACCCACGCGTGCACGGCTGTGCACGAGCGACAACCCCATGGTGGCGAAACCGGCTTAGTGCCGCGGCGGCTGCGGCGGATCGATCTGCGCTTCGAGATCGGCCACGGTGCGCTGCAGCTCGTCGAGCTTCTCGCGCGTGCGCAGCAGCACCGCGCGCTGCACTTCGAACTCCTCGCGCGTGACCAGGTCGAGCTTGGCCAGCCCGGTCTGCAGCACCGACTTGAAGTTCTCCTGCAGCTCCTCGCGCCCTTCGCGCACCGACGGCGGCACCAGGCTGCTGAGGCGGCGGGCGAGTTCGTCCAGCTTGTCGAAATCGATCATGGCACTCATTCCCTGGCTCCTTCCGTGGAAGTCACGGACAGTGTGTCTTGGTGCATCCCGCTTCCGCCGTCGGCGTTGGCCGCGTCCGGGCGTCGGGGGTTTCCGACCCCGGCGTCGCTCCGGGCGCGACCGGCGTTATGCTGCTGGCTCGGGACATGGAGACGACGTGAAATGAAGATGGTCATGGCGATCATCAAGCCCTTCAAGCTGGACGACGTGCGCGAGGCGCTGTCGGAGGCGGGGGTGGCGGGGATCACGGCGACCGAGGTCAAGGGCTTCGGGCGCCAGAAGGGGCATACCGAGCTCTATCGCGGGGCCGAGTACGTGGTCGACTTCCTGCCGAAGATCAAGCTCGAGGTCGCCGTCACCGACGACCAGGTCGACGCCGTGGTCGAGGCCATCATGCAGGCGGCGGGCACCGGCAAGATCGGCGACGGCAAGATTTTCGTGTGGGACCTCGACAAGGTGGTGCGCATCCGCACCGGTGAACTCGACGGCGACGCATTGTAACGGCCGTCAGGCCGTGTAGAGCGTGGCCAGGAACAGCACGAAGCGATAGCCGAGGAAGGTCGCCATCGCCGCGAGGGTCAGCGCGAGCGTCTGGAACCAGCGCGCCACCCCGCGCGCGCCATAGACCGGCCCGGCGGACAGGAACAGGTACACCGCGCAGATCGCCAGGTGCGCGAGCGCGAGGCTGTTGTCCAGCACCTGGTTCTGGAGTCCGCGCCCGCCCATCGCGATATCGACGAAGGGCACCACCAGCGACACGCTGAGCAGCAACAGCATGAACGCGTGGAAGTGCAGCGAATACGCCACGTGCGTGACGAACGGGCGATGGCTGCGATGGAACACGATCGCCGGCGCGATCGCGAAGGGCAGCACCATCAGGGCGACGAAGGACTTCGCGTGGTCCGCGACCGCGGCGTCGAACACGGGCGCAAACGCGTCGAAGGTCATGTGCAGGTGCGCGAGGCGGTGCGCCACGAGCGGGCGCGCCCATTCGCTCCACGGTTGGGTGCGCAGGTGCTCGGCCAGCGGCGTCGAGAACACGTTCGACCGGGTCAGCACTTCCATCGCGACGAACAACACGTTCGTCAGCAGGAAGAACGCGAACGGCCCGATGTAGGGCTTGCGCGGCCCCTGCAGGTAACGAACGGTGAGCTCGCCCGGTTGCGTGACCAGGCAGCGCACCGTGCGGATCAAGCGCGCATCGAGGTTGGTGACCGACTGCGCGACCTGTGCCAGCAGGCCGCGCAAAGTCAGGTCGCGTGCCCGCAGGCGGCGTTCGCCGCAGGTCGGGCAGAACGGCGTGGACAGCACCCGCTGGCAGGTCGGGCACGTCCAGGGCGCGTTGTCGTTCATGACACCGCCGCTTATACACCCGCGCTGTGTTTACTCGCCCAGCGCCGCGGCCACGAAGGGCGGCAAGGTGCTCGCGCCCTGGTGGATGTCGGCGGTGTAGTACTTCGTGTCGAAGGTCTTCGCACGCGCGTCCACTGCGCGGAAATCGAAGTTGCCGCCCTTGCGTGCCAGCGTGCAGCTCCACCAGCCCGTCGGATAGCACGGCTGCGGGAACGGCAGTGTCTTGAAAGTCTTGAAGCCCGCTTTGCCCATCTCGCCGCGCATCTCCTTGATGAGATCCAGCAGCACGAGCGGCGACTCGGATTGCTGCACCAGGATGCCGTCGTCCTTCAATGCGCGGAAGCAGCTTTCATAAAAGGCCTTGTTGAACAGGCCTTCGGCCGGGCCGACCGGATCGGTGGAATCCACGATCACGATGTCCACGCTGCCCGCGGGACAATTGGCCATGTAGGCGATGCCGTCGTCGAACAACAGTTCCGCGCGTGCGTCGTTGTTCGAATCGCACAGCTCGGGGAACCACTTCTCCGCCATGCGCGTGACCTGCTCGTCGATGTCGCACTGCGTGGCCGATTCCACGCCCTTGTGCTTGAGCACTTCGCGCAGCGTGCCGCAGTCGCCGCCGCCGATGATGACCACGCGCTTCGGGTTCGCATGCGTGAACAACGCCGGGTGCGACATCATCTCGTGGTAGAGGAAATTGTCGCGCGTGGTGAGCATCATCGCGCCGTCGATGAGCATCAGGTTGCCCCAGTCGGTGCTCTCGTAGATCTCGATCTTCTGGAACGGCGACTGGACCTCGTCGAGCTTGCGCGTGATGCGGTAGCCGATGGCCGAGCCGGCGGGTTCGAAGTTCTCGTACATCCAGGTGGGAGCGGTCATCGCGGCGGGTCCGGCCAGTCGTGGGGGCGCGCATTGTAGGGCGTGGGGCGTTTTGGCGGTGCCATCGGCCAAGGGGGGGTACACTTCGCGCCCTTTCTTCCCCCCGACACGAGGTAATCCGCCGATGAGCGCATGGTCCGTCGACCAGGCCCGCAAGACCTACTCCATCCCGCACTGGGCCGAGGGGTATTTCGACATCGACGGCGCCGGCCGCATCACGGTGCGCCCGCGTGGCGAGAAGGGACCGGACATCGCGCTCGCGGAGGTCGTCGACAAGGCCAAGGCCAACGGCGCGAAGCTGCCGCTGCTCGTGCGCTTCCCCGACATCCTCGGCGACCGGCTCGGCAAGCTGCAGGCCGCGTTCGCGCAGGCGCAGGCCGACTGGGATTACAAGGGCGGCTATACGGCCGTCTATCCGATCAAGGTGAACCAGCACCAGGGCGTCGCCGGCACGTTGGCCTCGCACGCGGGCGAAGGCTTCGGCCTGGAAGCGGGCAGCAAGCCCGAGCTGATGGCCGTGCTCGCCCTGAGCCGCCCCGGCGGCCTCATCGTCTGCAACGGTTACAAGGACCGCGAATACATCCGCCTCGCGCTGATCGGCCGCAAGCTCGGCCTGCAGACCTTCATCGTGGTGGAGAAGCCGAGCGAGCTGAAGCTCGTGATCGAGGAAGCGCGCGCGCTCGACGTGCGCCCCGGTCTCGGCGTGCGCATGCGGCTGGCTTCGCTCGGTGCGGGCAAGTGGCAGAACAGCGGCGGCGACAAGGCGAAGTTCGGCCTCTCGCCGCGCCAAGTGCTCGACCTGTGGAAGACGCTCCGCGACAACGGCTATGGCGATTGCCTCGGCCTGCTGCACTTCCACATGGGCTCGCAGATCTCCAACGTGCGCGACATCGCCAACGGCATGCGCGAGGCGGTGCGTTACTTCGTCGAGCTGTCCAAGCTCGGTGCGAAGGTCCAGTACATGGACGTCGGTGGCGGCCTGGGCATCGACTACGAAGGCACGCGCTCGCGCAGCTACTGCTCGATCAACTACGGCATCGGCCAGTACGCGAACAACATCGTGCAGCCGCTGGCGGAAGCCTGCGAACAGTACAAGCTCGCGCCGCCGCGCATCGTCACCGAATGCGGTCGCGCGATGACGGCGCATCATGCGGTGCTGGTCGCGAACGTCTCGGAAGTCGAAGAAGCGCCGGAAGGCCGCGTGCCGGATGTGCACGGCGACGAACCCGCCGTCATCCGCCACCTGCGCGAACTGCACGGCGAGCTCGATGCACGCCCCGCGGTGGAGCTCTTCCACGAAGCGCAGCACCACCACAGCGAAGGCCTGTCGCTTTACGCGCTCGGCCAGATCGATCTCGTGCATCGCGCGCGGATAGACGATCTGTTCTACGCGATCGCGCATGCCGTGCGCGCGCGCCTGGACGTGGGCGAGCGTTCGCATCGCGACCTGCTGGACGAATTGAACGAGCGCCTGGTCGACAAGTATTTCGTCAACTTCAGCGTGTTCGAATCGATGCCGGACGTGTGGGCGATCGACCAGGTATTCCCGATCGTGCCAATCGAGCGCCTGGACGAAGCACCGGTGCGTCGCGGCGTGATCGCGGACATGACCTGCGACTCCGACGGCAAGATCGACACCTACGTCGAAAACGAAGGCCTCGACAGCTCGATGCCGCTGCATCCGCTGCGCGCGGGCGAGGTGTATCGCCTCGGCTTCTTCCTCGTTGGCGCGTACCAGGAAATCCTGGGCGACATCCACAACCTGTTCGGCGATACGGATGCGGTCGAAGTGCACCTCGACGGCAACGGATACGCGATGAGCCAGCAGCGTCGCGGCGACACGACCGACGTGATGCTCGACTACGTGGGCTACAAGCTGGATGCGCTGCGCGGTGCGTATGCGAAGAAGGTGGACGCCGCGGGCCTGTCGGCCGAAGAAAGCGCGCGCATGAAGGACGCGCTCGAAGCCGGCCTCACCGCGTACACCTATCTCAGCGATGAGCCGGTCTGACGTTACTGGCGCGCGATCTGGAAGCCGGCGAAGGATTGGCTCGTCGGCATCATTTCCAGGCGATTGATGTTCAGGTGCGGCGGGAGCGTCGCGATCCAGTGGATCGTGTCGGCGATGTCTTCCGCCGTCATCGGGTGCGCGCCCTTGTAGAGCGCATCCGACGCCGCCTGGTCGCCGTGCGTGCGCACCAGCGTGAACTCGGTTTCGGCCATGCCCGGCTCGAGCGCGGTCACGCGCACGCCGGTGCCATGCAGGTCGGCGCGCAAGCCCAGTGAGAACTGCGAGACGAAGGCCTTGCTGCCGCCGTATACGTTGCCGCCGGTGTAGGGGTAGGTCGCCGCCGTCGAGCTGACGTTGATGATCGCGCCGCGGCGTTCGATCAGCGTGGGCAGCAGCGCGTGCGTCACGACGACGAGCGCGCGGATGTTGGTGTCGATCATCGTCTGCCAGTCGCTGAGCACCGCGCGCTGTGCGGGCAGCGTGCCCTGCGCGAGGCCGGCGTTGTTCACCAGCAGGTCGATGTTGCGAAAGGCGGGCGGCAATGCGTCGATCGCCGCGCGCATCGCGGCCTCGTCGCGCACGTCGAACACGGCGGGGTGGACGTTGTCGGCCCCCAGCGATTCGACGAGCGCATTGAGGCGATCCTCGCGACGGCCCGTGGCGACCACGCGCCAGCCATCGGCGACGAACCGCTTCGCCGCCGCGGCGCCGAACCCGGAGGTGGCGCCGGTGATGAATGCGGTGCGCGCGGTCGTCGTCATGCGATCAGCGCGACTTGATCGCCATCGCCGGCAGGCCGCCGCCGCTCAGCCGGCGCTTGGCATCGGCGAGTTCGGACGCACTGCCGTAGGGCCCCATGCGCACGCGGAACACGGTCTTGTCCGAGATCTGCGCCGACTCGACGCGCGCGGTCAGGCCGAGCATCGCGATCTTCGCCTTCACCGCTTCGGCATCGCCGCTCGCCTGGAAGGCGCCGGCCTGCAGGATGTAGTGCGCGCCGTCGTCCTTCGCTTCGGCCGTCACGGGCTTGGCGGGGGTGGTGGCGTTTGCGTTCGTCGTGGTCGGCGCGGCGTTCGGCTGCTGCGCGACGACCGTGTCGCTGGCCTTCGCGGTCTGCACGGCCGGTTCCGACTTCGGCGCATCGCCGGGCTTGCCCGCGGCTTCGGCGCGTTCGCTCGCGGCGAGCTCGTCGTCGGAGAGCGCGACTTCGTTGGCCGGCAGCAGCGTGTAGAAGTCGTAGGTGGTCGGCTTGGGCTTGTCCGGCTTCTTGCCCGGCGCCGGCGCGTCTTCGGGGACGATCGCGTCGTCTTCCTCGGCGCTGTTGCTCGCCACCGGCTGCGCATCGGGGTTCGGCTTGGGACGGAAGAAGCCGTCGCCGTCGCCCTTGGGCATCAGCTTGGGCACCGCGACGATCAGCCCGACGCCGACCGCCAGCCCCACGAGCACCCACATCCACGCGGGATTGTGGTTGCCGCCGTTGCGTCGCGCCTGCGACTTGCCGCGTTTTGCCGCCATCACATCTTCTCCGGGGCCGAAACGCCCAACAAATCCAATCCGTTCTTCAGCACCTGGCCGGTGCCGACGCTCAGCGCAAGGCGCGCGTCGCGTTGGTTCGCATCATCCACCAGGATGGGTTGCGCGTGGTACCAGCCGTGGAAGGCATTCGCCAACTCGCGCAGGTATTGCGCGATGGCATGCGGCTCCAGCGTGTCCGCGGCCGCTTCGACCACTTCGGGGTAGCGCGAGAGCTCGACCATCAGGCCCTGCGCCTGTTCATCCACGAGCGTGTCGACGTGGCGCAGGCCGTTGGCGAGATCGAACGTAAAGCCCTTCTCGCCGGCCTGGCGCAGCAGGCTGCACACGCGGGCGTGCGCGTACTGCACGTAGTAGACCGGGTTGTCGTTGCTCTGCGAGCGCGCCAGGTCGATGTCGAAGGTGAGCTGCGAATCGGCCTTGCGCGCGATGAGGAACCAGCGCGTGGCGTCGCGGCCGACTTCCTCGATCAGGTCGCGCAGCGTCAGGTAGCTGCCGGCGCGCTTGGAGAGCTTCACTTCCTCGCCGCCGCGCATGACGGTGACCATCTGGTGCAGCACGTATTCCGGCCAGTTGTCCGGGATGCCGCAGTCCAGCGCCTGCAGGCCCGCGATCACGCGCTGCAGCGAGCCGTGGTGGTCCGCGCCGAGTTCGGTGATCGCGCGCTCGTAGCCGCGCAGCCACTTGGAGCGGTGGTAGGCGACGTCCGGCAGGAAGTAGGTGAACGTGCCGTCGGACTTGCGCATCACGCGGTCCTTGTCGTCCCCGAAGTCGGTGGTGCGCAGCCACAGCGCGCCGCCTTCCTCGTAGGTGTGGCCGTGTGCGACGAGTTCGCGCACCGTCTCTTCCACCTTGCCGTCGTTGTACAGCGAGGACTCGAGGAAGTAGACGTCGAAGGCCACGCCGTAGGCGGCGAGGTCCGCATTCTGTTCGCGGCGCAGGTAGGCCACGGCGAAGCGGCGGATCGCATCGAAGTCGTTCGGATCCTTCGCGCCCTGGACGATGTGGTCTTCGAATTCCACGGTGTCGCCGCGCAGGTAACCCTGCGCCACGTCCACGATGTAATCGCCGCGATAGCCGTCCTCCGGCCATGTCGGATCGCCCGGCCCCTTGCCGAGCGCGCGCGCCTGCACGGACTTGGCGAGGTTGTCGATCTGCGCGCCGGCGTCGTTGTAATAGAACTCGCGCATCACCTTCCAGCCGTTTGCGGCCAGGACGCGCGCGATGCAGTCGCCGATCGCCGCCGCGCGGCCGTGGCCGACATGCAGCGGGCCGGTGGGATTGGCCGACACGTATTCGACGCCGCAGGTGCGGCCCGAACCGGAGTCGTTGCGGCCATAGGCGTTGCCGCGCGCGACGATCTCGCGCAGTTCGCGCGTATAGGCTTCGGGTGCCAGGTGGAAGTTGATGAAGCCCGGGCCTGCGATCTCGACCTTGGCGACGTCGTCCGAGGCCGGCAGCGCCGCGACGAGGGCCTGCGCGAGCGCGCGCGGATTGGTGCGCGCGGCTTTCGCCAGCACCATCGCGACGTTGGTGGAGAAATCGCCGCGCGAACGGTCCTTGGGGCGCTCGACGACGAACGCGGGGACCGCGACGTCCGAGGGGAGCGTGCCCGCGGTACGCAGGGCGGCGATGCCCTGGTCCACCAGGGCGCGGAGGGAGGCTTTCACGACGGGTGCGGAGGCCGGAAACGACGGCCGCATAGTCTACGGGATGCATCACACCAGCCCTCGTGCGGCCATCGACAGCGGCGGGCCGTCACCGACGATGAAATGGTCGAGCAATCGCATGTCGACCAGCTCCAGCGCCTGTTTCAGCCGCTGGGTGGCGGCACGGTCGGCGTCGCTGGGCTCGGAGCTTCCGCTGGGATGGTTGTGGCCGACGATCACGGCCGCTGCGTTGTGCGCGAGCGCGCGGCGGACCACTTCGCGCGGATGGATCTGGGTGCTGTCGACGGTGCCCCGGAACAACTCCTCGAAGGCGATCCGGCGCAGGCGCACGTCAAGGAACAAGGCAGCGAAGGTTTCCACGGGATGGCCGCGGAGGCGGCGCGCGAAATACAGGCCGGCCGAACCGGGATCGGACAGGGTTTCCCCGCGGTCCATGCCGGCGGCGAAGTGACGATGGCCGAGTTCGAGCGCTGCACTGAGCAGGCAGGCGCGCGCTTTTCCGAGTCCGGGGAGGTCGGCCAGGTGCACCGCCGGCCGGTCCATCAGCGTTCGCAGCGGGCCGTGGACCGTCAGCAACTGGCGCGCGGTAGCCACGGCGTCCTGGCCGCGCAGGCCCGAACCGAGGAACAGGGCCAGCAATTCCGCATCGGACAGCACCGACGCGCCCCGTGCCAGAAGCTTTTCGCGGGGACGCTCGTCGATGGGCCAGTCGCGGATGCGCATGCGGCCCACGGTGCGCGATCGATCGGCCGCTGCGTATCGGGGGAATACGGGGCTTGGGGTAAGCTGCCGCCTCGAATCCTCGTGGGGAAATCCCGACGCGCATGAAGGCCGAACCCGTCGCCGCCCTGGCTGGCCGGAAGCTGCTGCTCTGCGTGTGCGGCGGCATCGCGGCGTACAAGTCGGCCGACCTGGTCCGCCGTCTGCGCGACGCCGGCGCCGTGGTCCAGGTCGCGATGACCGAGAACGCGCAACGCTTCGTCGGCGCGCAGACCTTCCAGGCCTTGTCCGGCCTGCCGGTGCGCACCTCGCTGTGGGACGCCGCCGCCGAACAGGCGATGGGCCATCTGGAACTCGCTCGCTGGGCCGATGCGATCCTCGTCGCCCCGGCCACCGCCAACACGATCGCCAAGCTCGCGCACGGCTTCGCGGACGATCTCGTCGCCACGCTCTGCCTGGCCACCACCGCGCCAATCACGCTCGCGCCGGCGATGAACCATCGCATGTGGCTGCATCCGGCCACGCAGGCGAACGTCGACACCTTGCGCGCACGCGGCGTGCGCATCGTCGGTCCCGCCGACGGCCCGCTGGCCGAAGGCGAATCCGGGCCGGGCCGCATGTCCGAGCCGATGGAGATCGTCGCGGCCATGGCGGGGGCGTTCGCTTGAGCCTCGCCGGCGCCCGCGTCGTCGTCAGCGCGGGCCCAACGTACGAGGATCTCGATCCCGTGCGGTTCATCGGCAATCGCAGCAGCGGGAAGATGGGTTTCGCGATCGCCGCCGCGGCCGCGCGCCGTGGCGCCGACACGGTGCTCGTCGCCGGACCGGTGCACCTGCCCACGCCGCAGGGCGTGCAGCGCGTCGACGTGCGTTCGGCCGCGCAGATGCACGAAGCGGTGCTCGCCGCGTTGCCCGCCGATGTCTATGTCGGTGCCGCCGCCGTCGCGGATTTCACGCCGCGCGCCGTGGCGGCCGACAAGATCAAGAAGGTCGCCGGCCAGGACACGCTGTCGCTGGAACTCGTGCGCACGCCCGACATCCTCGCCGCCGTCGCCGGCGATGCGCGCCGCCCGCGCGTGGTGGTCGGGTTCGCCGCGGAAACCTCGGACGTCGCGGGTTACGCGCGCGCCAAACTGGTACGCAAGCGCGTGGACTTCATCGCCGCCAACCGCGTCGGCATCGCCGGCAGTGGATTCGAAAGCGACGACAACGCATTGACCGTGTATTGGAACGACGGCGAACGCGTGCTCGGCCCTGCGCCGAAGACCGCGCTTGCCGACGCATTGCTGGATCTGGTTGAGGAGCGATGGCCCCGATGATGCGAACGCTGGAAGTGAAGTTGCTCGATCCCCGCTTCGGCGATGAATGGCCGATGCCGGCGTACGCCACCGCATCGAGCGCGGGCCTGGACCTGCGCGCCGCGCTCGACGCGCCGCTGCTGCTCGAACCCGGCGACACCGCGCTGATTCCCTCCGGCCTGTCCATCCATCTCGCCGATCCCACGCTGTGTGCGGTGATCCTGCCGCGCTCGGGCCTGGGGCATCGGCACGGCATCGTGCTCGGCAACGGCACGGGCCTGATCGACGCCGATTACCAGGGGCCGCTGCTGATCAGCACGTGGAATCGCGGACGCGAGGCCTTCACCATCGCGCCCGGCGACCGGATCGCACAGCTCGTCGTGCTGCCAATCGTGCGCGCGACGTTGCAGGTAGTGGATACTTTCGAAGAAAGCGCGCGCGGCGAAGGTGGCTTCGGCCACACCGGCGTGCGCTGAATTGCACGGAGTCAGGGGGATGGGGGACATGAGCGACAAGAGCGACAACCAGGACGCCACGGCGGCACCGCCGCCAAAGCTCGCATTCAAGGCGCAATTGCGCCCGGCGCTGCCGGCGATCGCGCTGGTCTGCGCGCTGATCGCGGCCTGGATGGCGTGGAGCGGGTTCCAGCAGTTCCGCGCCGACACGCGCCGCGCCGAATTGGTCCACGCGCGCGATGCGATGGTGGGACAGGTCAGCGAGGCGGTGAAGAAACACCTCGCCAAGCTCGCCGCCGCCGTGGCGTCCGCGCCGGTGCAGTCGGCGCTGGCCGCGAACGACTTCGCGGGCGCGGCAGCGGCGCTGAAGGCGACCTATCCCGAAGCGCAGGCCGCCGAAGTGCTCGGCGACGGTTTCGAGGGCGCCTATGCCGGATTGCCGGCGACCGGCTTCGGCAAGGTCGGCCTGATGGAATCGGCCCTGACCCAGAAGGAACCGATTGCCGCGATCGTGCGCGACGGCGGGAGTGCACACCTCGGCCTGGCCACGCTCGCGGCGCATGGCGGCACCACGCCCGGCGTGGCCTACGTGCGCCTGCCGCTCACGACGGTCACCGGCCCGGTGGAGGGCCGCAAGGTGGACGACGCCAGCTACATCGCGTTGCGCCAGGGCGCCTTCAGCGTGGTCGAGCGCGGCGATACGGCGCTCGCCGGCGGCGCGGAAGTGCTCGCATCGCCTGTCCCGGGCAGCCCGTGGCGCATCGCGGCCGGCCTGCCGGATACGGCCAAGGCGCCTTTCGAACTCGGCGCCATCCCGTGCTTCGGCACCGCGGCGATCCTCGCGCTGCTCGCATTCCTGGCCTTCCGATCGAGCCGCAATCCGGTGGTTGCGGAGGCGCATGACGAAGACGCCGCGCAAGCGCCGACGCTCGCCGAGGCGATGGAACAGAACCCGACCGCGCGCGCGCCGGTCGCCGCGCCCGTCGTGGTGCGTGAAGAGGTGCCGCACCCGGTCGGCAAGGTGCTCATCGACAAGGGCATCTTCCGCGCGTACGACATCCGCGGCGTCGTCGGGAAGACGCTCGACGTCGGCATCGCGGAACTGATCGGCCAGTCCGTGGGTTCGCTGATGGCGGACAAGGGCCTCATGGACATCGTGGTCGGCCGCGATGGGCGCCTCTCCGGTCCCGACATGGTCTCCGGCCTTGTCGCCGGCCTACGCAAGGCGGGCCGCAACGTCATCGACATCGGCATGGCGGCGACGCCCGTCGTGTACTTCGCCGCCTACCAGTTGCGCACCGGTTGCGCGATCGCGGTGACCGGCAGCCACAATCCGCCCGACTACAACGGCTTCAAGATCGTCGTCGGCGGCGAAACGCTGGCGGGCAAGGCGATCGACGACCTGTACGCGCGCATCGCCGAAGGTCGCCTGCAGGAAGCGCACATGCTGGGCAACCTGCAGCACCGCGACGTCGCGCAGGATTACATCGATCGCATCACGTCCGACGTGCAGCTGGATCGCCGCCTCAAGGTGGTCATCGACGCGGGCAACGGCGTCGCCGGTGCGATCGCGCCGCAGGTGCTGGCCGCGATCGGTGCGGAGGTCACGCCGCTGTTCTGCGAAGTCGACGGCACGTTCCCGAACCACCATCCGGACCCGAGCGAGCCGCACAACCTCGAAAGCCTCATCCAGATGGTCAAGCGCCTGGACGCCGACCTCGGCGTGGCCTTCGACGGCGACGGCGACCGCCTGGGCGTGGTCACGAAGGAAGGCAAGAACATCTTCCCCGACCGCCTGCTGATGCTGTTCGCGGCCGACGTGCTCGAACGCAATCCGGGCGCGGTGATCGTGTACGACGTGAAGTGCACCGGCCGCCTGCCGGGCCAGATCCTGCGCCACGGCGGCAGTCCACTGATGTGGAAGACGGGCCACTCGCTGATCAAGGCCAAGATGCGCGAGACCGACGCCGAGCTCGCGGGCGAGATGAGCGGCCACTTCTTCTTCAAGGAACGCTGGTACGGCTTCGACGACGGCATCTATGCCGCCGCGCGCCTGCTCGAGATCCTCGCCAGCCGCAGCCAGACGCCGAGCGAAACGCTGGACGCATTGCCCGAGGGCGTGTCGACGCCGGAGATCAAGGTGGATGCGCCCGATGGCGATCCGCATGCGTTCGTCGACCGCTTCCGCGCGGTGGCGAAGTTCGAAGGCGCGCGCCTGTCGACCATCGACGGCCTGCGCGTGGATTGGCCGGACGGATGGGGCCTGGTGCGCGCGTCGAACACCACGCCGGTGCTGGTGCTGCGTTTCGACGGCGACTCGAAGGAAGCGCTGATCCGCATCCAGGACGCGTTCCGCACGCAGCTGCTCGCGCTGCGGCCGGACCTGAACCTGCCGTTCTGATGGACGCGGAAGGGATCGACGCGCGCAAGGCGCGCGTCGATCGCCGGATCAGCCTTGCGGCGGCGCGGCTGCCGTGGCGGCCGCTTCGGCGGCGGTGGGACGCACGCCGTCCTTGAGGTCGCGATACCGCTGGAGCACCGACGCGAGTTCCTCGTCGAGTTGCGCGCGTTCGATCTTCTGCTGCGCGTAGATCCGCTCGCGACGACGCAGCTCCGTGTGTTGCGCCGCGATGTTCGTGCGTGCGTTGAACGGCACCGACTTGCCGGCGAGTTCGAGGTCGCCCGCCTGGCGCAGCAGGCCGACGAGGCTTGCCCGCAGGCCCACCACGCTCAACTCGGAAGCCTTCAGCGTCTCCTCGAGCAGGTCGATGCGTTCCTGGAACGCCTTGCGCAGGTCGGCTTCGGTGGCGTACGACTCCACCATCGCCATTTCGCGGCGCGCGCGCGCGGCATCGATTTCGGCTTGCGCGGCCGCATCCGCGGCGGCCTTCTCGGCGGCGGCGCGTTCTTCCGGCGTCATTGCGCGCGCGATTTCACCCGTGCGCATGCCGCTGGTGGAATTGAATTCGGTGCGCGAGCTGCCGGCCAGTTCCGCCGGCAGTGCATCGCCGCAGACCTTGTGGCCGGTGCTGTCGTTCCAGCAATACAGCTTCTTCGTCTTCGTGGCCTGCGCGCCCGCCGTGGCGGCCAGCGACATCAGCGTGGCGACGGCGAGCAGTCGAAGTGTGTGGTGCTTGGTTCTTGCTGGCATGGTTGCAGCCCCTGTTCTGCAGTCCGTCCGGCGGTGTGGCGTCTTACGACGCGGATGCGCTGCCATAGCGCGCCCGATAGGCGAGCAGGGCATCGCGATGGTCGACAAGGTCCGCGCTTTCGCCCGCGAACGCAAGCAGGTCCCCGAGGGTGGCGACGGCCACCACGGGCAGTCCGTGTTCTTCCGCGACCGCCTGCGCCGCCGACTGTGCGTGCGCTTCGCTGGCGCGCTCCTGGCGGTCGAGTGCGATGACGATGCCGGCGGGCACGCCGCCGACCTCGCGAATCATGCCGAGCGCTTCGCGGATCGCGGTGCCGGCGGTGATCACGTCGTCCACGATCAGCACGCGCTTGCCCGCCAGCGGCGCCCCGATCAGCAGGCCGCCTTCGCCGTGGGCCTTGGCTTCCTTCCGGTTGAAGGCCAGGGGCACGTCGCGGCCACGGCGGGCGAATTCGCAGGCCACCGCCGTCGCCAGCGGGATGCCCTTGTAGGCCGGCCCGAACAGGACGTCGAACGCCACGCCCGCCTCCGCCAGCGCATCGGCGTAGCACGCGGCCAACTCGGCCAGGGCGGCGCCGCTGTCGAAGCGGCCGGCATTGAAGAAGTACGGGCTTTCGCGGCCCGACTTCAGCGTGAACGCGCCGAAGCGCAGGGCCTGCGCGCGCAGCGCGAGGGTCAGAAAGCGGGTGCGATGGTCGGCCATGGCGCCATTTTAAGGCCGGCGAATCCGCTACGCTTGGGAAAGACTCAAGACCGGGCCACGATTTGCGCATCGTCAGCTTCAACGCCAATGGCGTCCGCTCCGCCGCCGGCAAGGGCTTCTTCGACTGGTTCCGCGCGCAGGACGCCGACGTGCTGTGCCTGCAGGAAACCAAGGCGCAGGAGCACCAGGTCACCGGCCCCGACTTCATCCCCGAGGGCTATCGCGCGTATTTCCGCGACGCCACCACGAAGAAGGGCTACAGCGGCGTGGCCCTGTACGCCAGGCGCGAGCCCGACGAGGTACGCACGGGACTGGGGTGGGCGCCGTTCGACGACGAGGGGCGCTACATCGAGGCGCGCTTCGGCAACCTGAGCGTCGTGTCGTTCTACATTCCGTCCGGTTCCTCGGGCGAGCTGCGCCAGGGCTTCAAGTTCGAGGTGATGGAGTGGCTCGCGCCGATCCTCCACCACTGGCTGCACAGCGGCCGCGACTACGTGCTCTGCGGCGACTGGAACATCGTGCGCAGCGAGCTGGACATCAAGAACTGGAAGTCGAACCAGAAGAACTCCGGCTGCCTGCCGCGCGAGCGTGATTGGTTGAACGGCATGTGCGCCGACAAGACAGGTTGGGTCGACGCGTATCGCGCGCTGCGCGCCGACGGCCAGGATTACACCTGGTGGAGCAATCGCGGCGCGGCGCGCACCAAGGACGTGGGCTGGCGCATCGACTACCAGTTCTGCACGCCTTCGCTGCGCGACATGCTCGCCGGATGTTCCATCCATCCGTCGCCGCGCTTTTCCGACCATGCGCCTTTCGTCGTGGATTACGCCCTTTGAGTACAGCCGCCCGCGATTCCGCCACTGCCGCGAAGCCGAAGAAGCCTTCTGTCTGGAAGGCGTTCACGCAACCCGCCGCATGGACGATGTTCTTCTTCGGGTTCGCATCCGGGCTGCCCTTCCTGCTGGTGGCGGGCACGCTCGCGTACTGGTTGAAGCAGAACGGGATCGTGCTCAAGGAGATCACGATCATCGCCAGCGCAGGCATGACCTATGCGCTGAAATTCCTGTGGGCGCCGTTGCTGGACCACGCGCGGCTGCCACTGTTCTCGCGGCTGGGGCAAAGGCGCGGGTGGCTGTTGTTCGCCCAGATCGGCGTGGTGGCGGGACTGGTGGGCATGGCGATGGTCACGCCGTCGCAGCTGGGGACGTTCGTCGGATTCACCCTGCTGGTGGCGTTCGCGGGCGCGACGCAGGACATCGCGGTGGATGCGTACCGCATCGAGATCGGCTCGCCGTCGGATCAGGGCGCGCTGGTCGCGACTTACTCGCTGGGCTACCGCATTGCGCTGATCGTGACCGGTGCGTTCGCGCTTTTCATGGCGGAACACATGGCGTGGAGCACGGTGTACCTCGTGCTGGCATTGCTGATGTTGCTGCCGGTGGGCGTGACGCTGATTGCGCGCGAGCCCGAGGTGATCCGCAAGTTGCCGGACAACTGGGGCGATGCCATGCGGCTGGCGATCGTGGATCCGTTCGCGGATTTCTTCCGGCGCTACGGCAAATCGACCGCACTGCTGACGCTGCTCTTCATCCTCTTGTTCAAGATCCCGGAGCAGGCGCTGGTCGGCGGGATCATGAGCCCGTTCTACCTGGACATGGGCTTCACCCTGAGCGAGATCGGAGCGATCACGAAGATCTACGGCATCTGGATGGGGATCGTCGGTGTGTTCCTGGGTGGCGCGGCCATCGCACGATGGGGCGTGCGCGCGCCACTGCTCGCAGCCGTCGTGCTGTGCGCCAGCTGCAACCTGCTCTACGTATGGCTGACGCTGCATCCGGGCAACCTGGGTGCGCTGACGGTCGTGATCTCCGCCGAAAACATGACCCTCGGATTCCTCGGCACGGCCGCCGTGGCGTTCCTGTCCGCGCTCGTCAACCGACAGCACACCGCCACCCAATACGCACTGCTGAGCTCGATGGTGAACCTGCCGGGCAAGGTCCTCGGGGTGTTCGCCGGCGGCATCGTGGAAGCGACCAGCTATTCGAACTACTTCATCATCGCCACCCTGGCGGTGCTGCCGGCAACTCTGCTGTTCCTCTACCTGTGGCCGCGTTTCAGGCACATCGACGCGCCCGCGGAGCGCTGAGGGCCGCCCGCGCCCCCGAACGTCGTTGAACGGGTTTGGAGGACGCCATGACCGACCTGGTGTTGCGAGACATCGATCCGGTTCTTTCCGACCGCATCAAGCGGCTGGCCGACCTGCGCGGCTGGACCATGCACACCTGCCTGGAGACGCTCATCGAGCAGGGCCTGTTCGCCTGCGAGAGCGGCGCGAACGTGCACTTCAACGATCCCGAGGCGATGGCGTTGCAGCACGCGATCGCGGCGATGGAGGAGGTGCAGGACGATATGGGCTACGGCCTGATCGGTCGCGCGCCTGAAGCGCCGGCGCCGCAGCACATCCTGGAACGCTGGCGCGAGGATTGAGCGCTTAGCGGGGATACACGACGCCGAGCACGCGCGCACCGCGCGCGCCCGTCACCGCCGGCAGGTTGCCCGGCCGCCCGGCCAGCGTTTCGCGCGCGAGCCACGCGAAGGCCATCGCTTCGACGAAATCCGGATCCAGCCCGTGCGCCTGCGTGGATTCCACGTGCACGCCGGGCAGTTGCGCAGCGATGCGCGCGAGCAGGATCGGGTTGTGCACGCCGCCGCCGCACACGAGCACGCGGCGCGTCTGCGGCTGGTGCGCGCGCAATGCATCGACGACGGTCACGGCGGTGAGTTCGAGCAACGTGGCCTGCACGTCTTCCGCGCGCTCGGTGCCCGACAGGTGCGATTGCACCCACGACAAATGGAATTGCTCGCGCCCGCTGCTCTTCGGTGGGGGCAATGCGAACCAGGGTTCGGCGCGCAGGCGTTCGAGTAGCGCCATGTCGGCAGTGCCGCTCGCGGCGAATGCGCCGTGTGCGTCGTAGGGCGTGCCGCGATGGCGTTCGCACCAGGCGTCCATCAACGCGTTCGCGGGGCCGGTGTCGAAGCCACGGACGTCGCCACGTGCGGGCAGCAAGGTGAAGTTCGCGATGCCGCCGAGGTTGAGCACGGCGCGGTCTTCGTTTGCGTCTTGCAGCATCGCTGCGTGGAAGGCAGGCACGAGCGGTGCGCCCTGGCCGCCGGCGGCAACGTCCCGTCGACGGAAATCCGCGACGCTGTCGATGTCCGTGCGTTCGGCGATGACGTTGCCGTCGCCGAGTTGCCAGGTGAAAGGATGTTTTGCAGCGGGGCGATGGCGCACGGTCTGGCCGTGCGAACCGATCGAACGGACGTCCTTCGGCGAGACGCGTGCGGCGGCGATCACCTGCAACGCCGCTTGCGCGAAGGCTTCGGCGACCTGGATATCGAGCGCGCCGAGTTCGTCGAGCGAAGTGGCATCGCCGCCCTGGCCGAGTTCGACCAGGCGCGTGCGCAGCGCGGCGTTCCAGGGATAGGTGTCGCCTTTGACCAGCGTGCAATGCGCGCCGTCGAAGCGCACGAGCGCGGCATCGATGCCGTCGGCGCTCGTGCCGGAAATCAGGCCGACATGGAGTTCGGGCTGCGTTGCGTCGCGGTCGTCCACCGCGACGATCAGGCCTTCTTCGGCTTCGCCGGCTTCGCCGGAGCGACGTCGGCGTCGTTGTCGGCGTAGATCACCTTCTCCACGCGCTGGATGCGCGCGAGGGCGTTCGACGTCTGCGAGCGGAACTGCGCGAGCGCGGCGCCGTTCAGCGGTTCCGGCGGCGGCATGGTGATCGACAGCGGGTTGCGGTGCACGCCGTTGATACGGAATTCGTAATGCAGGTGCGGGCCGGTGGCCAGGCCCGTCATGCCGACGTAACCGATGACGGTGCCCTGCGGGATGCGCTGGCCCACCTTCTCGTTGCCGAAGCGCGACATGTGGCCGTACAGCGTGGTGTAGCCGCGACCGTGGTCGAGGATGACCGCGCGGCCGTAACCGCCCTTCCAGCCCACGAACTGCACGCGCGCATCGCCCGCGGCCATGATCGGCGTGCCGGTGGACGCGGCGTAATCCACGCCCTGGTGCTGGCGCACGGTGCCGAGGATCGGATGGCGCCGCGAACCGAAGGTGGAGGTCAGGCGCGCATACGGGATCGGCATGCGGATGAAGCTCTTCTTCAGCGGGCGGCCATCGGCGGTGAAGTACTCCGCCTTGCCGTTGCGTTCGAATCGGAAACCCGAGTGCAGCTTGCCGCCGACCGTGAACGTGGCCGCCTGCACCGGACCGGTGCGGATCAGCTCGCCGTCGCGCCAGGTCTGCTCGACCACGACGCTGAAACGGTCGTTGGAACCGACGTCGTCGTTGAAGTCGATGTCGTACTTGAAGATGTCGTCGGTGAGCGTGTTGATCGCGCTGCCCGACAGGCCCAGCTTGCGGGCGGAGGCGAACAGCGACTTGCCGACGGTGCCGCTGATCACGACGGTGCGCGACTGGGTGGGGCGCTCGATGACCTTTTCGACGATCTTGTCGCCGTCGAGGCGGTATTCGACGCGATGGGTTTCATCGCGGTCGTAGCGGAAACCCCGCAGGCCACCGCCGACCGGCAGGTCGAAGGCGAGCTCGGTGCCGGGCTTCATGCGCGTCAGCGCCTGCTGGGCGCCGGGCTGGCCGAGCAGCTGGTGCATCGTGGCGGCGGGCAGGTCGAGGTCGTCGAACAGCGAGCCCAGCGTCTGGCCGCGCTCGAGATGCACGATCTGCCAGCTGTCGCCGGCCTGGCCATGCTGCTTGGCGAGCGACAGCGGCGGAAGGGACAGGGCGAGGGTGGTACGGGCCGTGTTGCTCGCACCCACCTGCGTGGCAGGGGCAAAACCGGGGACGATGGCGGCCACGAGTGCGGCGAGCGTGGCGAACAGGCTTGCATGGGCCCACTGGCGACGGGTCCAGCGGCCATTGAAGCCCGCGGGCAGGCGACGCACGCCGGTGTCGCGATGGAGCGCAGCTTCGCGCAGGATGTCGAGTCGCGCGCGGCGCGCCTTGCCGATGCCGGATTTGCCCATGGTGATTCCCCCTTCCGAAATGCTGTTACGACCCGGTGACGGGCACGTAACGGCGCTACCATAGACACCGAAGAAACGTGCGTCAAACCCTTGAGCGGGATGGGTTTTTTGTTTTAACCGTCCTTTAACGGTACCTTCACGACCCCGATCACGGATCGGTCCTTCCCCACGAGTCCTGAGTCCCCGAAGTGTCGATCCAAGCCGCCCTCGAACTGATCGGCCGTGGTGCCGATGAAATCCTCAAGCGCGACGAGCTGGAGGCCCGCCTCAAGCTCGGCCGCCCGCTGCGCATCAAGGCCGGATTCGACCCGACCGCCCCGGACCTGCACCTGGGCCATACGGTCCTGCTCAACAAGATGCGGCAGTTCCAGGACCTGGGGCACCAGGTCATCTTCCTGATCGGCGACTTCACGGGAATGATCGGGGACCCGACGGGAAAGAACGTCACCCGCAAGCCGCTGACCCGCGAAGACGTCGAGGCCAACGCGAAGACCTATGCGGACCAGGTCTTCAAGGTGCTCGATCGGGAGCGCACCGAGCTTCGCTTCAACAGCGAATGGTTCGGCGCGATGAGCGCGGCGGACATGATCAAGCTCGCTGCGCAGCACACGGTCGCGCGCATGCTGGAGCGCGACGATTTCTCCAAGCGCTACGCCGCGCAGCAACCCATCGCGATCCACGAATTCCTGTATCCGCTGGTGCAGGGCTACGACTCGGTGGCGCTGAAGAGCGACGTCGAACTCGGTGGCACCGACCAGAAGTTCAATCTGCTGATGGGACGCGGCCTGCAGGAACACTTCGGCCAGGCGCCGCAGATCGTGCTGACGATGCCATTGCTGGAAGGCCTCGACGGCGTGCAGAAGATGAGCAAGTCGCTCGGCAACTACATCGGCATCAACGAGCCGGCGATCGACATGGTCACCAAGACGATGAAGATCGGCGATGCGCTGATGTGGCGCTGGATCGAGCTATTGAGTTTCGACATCGGCGCGGCGGAAGCCGTGCGTTTGCGCGAGGAAGTCGCATCCGGTGCGTTGAATCCGCGCGACGTGAAGCTGCGGCTTGCGCGCGAGCTTGCGGCGCGTTTCCACGGTGATGCGGCTGCGGAGACCGCGGTCGCCGGGTGGAATGCAGCCGTGCGCGGCGAAGGCGACATCGCGACACTGGCGCTCACCGATGTCGCGGTGCCGGCCGCGGGTTTGCGCATCGCGGCGTTGCTGACGGCGGCGGGCCTGGCGCCGAGCAATTCGGAAGCCAATCGCAAGCTGAAAGAACGCGCGGTGCGCGTGGACGGCGAAGTCGTCGAGGATCCGCAGCGGGTTTTCGTGCCGGGTTTCGAAGGCGTCATCGCGATCGGCAAGCGGAATTTCGCGCGGGTGCGATTGGTCGCCGCGTAAGCCGCATCGCTTCGTCGAAAAAAATCATTCAAAAAAGCGTTGCACCTTTCCCGCGAGCGTGCATAATTCGCGGCCCTCGAGGACGGGGTGCGGCACGCGACACGCCGCAGCGATTCGATCCACTGAATCGCGTGCAAGTCCTCTGAAATTTTTCTTCATCAGGTGTTGACGATCTTCGAATCGCCTGTATGATGTGCGGCTCCCTCGGGCACTTCTGGTGCGGAGGGTTGGGACGCGGCGCTGAGGCCGGTTCCGAAGATCTTTGACAGTGTGCGCAGGTGACTTGTGCGGGCGTCTGGCGGGTGGAAAGTTGTCCATCTTGCAGACGTTCGTAACAGAGCAACAAGTCAATTCAAATGGCAAGCGAGCAATCGCGAGCCAGCGAGTGATTTCGAGCCTGGGACGACGACTGCACTCAAAGCATTAGACGGGACTTCGGTCCTGTCGAAAAACTTAAGTGAAGAGTTTGATCCTGGCTCAGAGTGAACGCTGGCGGCAGGCCTAACACATGCAAGTCGAACGGCAGCACAGCAGTAGCAATACTGTGGGTGGCGAGTGGCGGACGGGTGAGGAATACATGGGAATCTACCCTGTCGTGGGGGATAACGTAGGGAAACTTACGCTAATACCGCATACGACCGAGAGGTGAAAGCGGCGGACCGCAAGGCGTCGCGCGATTGGATGAGCCCATGTCGGATTAGCTAGTTGGCGGGGTAAAGGCCCACCAAGGCGACGATCCGTAGCTGGTCTGAGAGGATGATCAGCCACACTGGAACTGAGACACGGTCCAGACTCCTACGGGAGGCAGCAGTGGGGAATATTGGACAATGGGCGCAAGCCTGATCCAGCCATGCCGCGTGAGTGAAGAAGGCCTTCGGGTTGTAAAGCTCTTTTGTCCGGAAAGAAAAGCCTTCGGTTAATACCCGGGGGTGATGACGGTACCGGAAGAATAAGCACCGGCTAACTTCGTGCCAGCAGCCGCGGTAATACGAAGGGTGCAAGCGTTACTCGGAATTACTGGGCGTAAAGCGTGCGTAGGTGGTTCGTTAAGTCTGATGTGAAAGCCCTGGGCTCAACCTGGGAATGGCATTGGAAACTGGCGACCTAGAGTGCGGTAGAGGGTAGTGGAATTCCCGGTGTAGCAGTGAAATGCGTAGAGATCGGGAGGAACATCTGTGGCGAAGGCGACTACCTGGACCAGCACTGACACTGAGGCACGAAAGCGTGGGGAGCAAACAGGATTAGATACCCTGGTAGTCCACGCCCTAAACGATGCGAACTGGATGTTGGGTGCAACTAGGCACTCAGTATCGAAGCTAACGCGTTAAGTTCGCCGCCTGGGGAGTACGGTCGCAAGACTGAAACTCAAAGGAATTGACGGGGGCCCGCACAAGCGGTGGAGTATGTGGTTTAATTCGATGCAACGCGCAGAACCTTACCTGGCCTTGACATCCACGGAACTTTCCAGAGATGGATTGGTGCCTTCGGGAACCGTGAGACAGGTGCTGCATGGCTGTCGTCAGCTCGTGTCGTGAGATGTTGGGTTAAGTCCCGCAACGAGCGCAACCCTTGTCCCTAGTTGCCAGCACGTAATGGTGGGAACTCTAGGGAGACCGCCGGTGACAAACCGGAGGAAGGTGGGGATGACGTCAAGTCATCATGGCCCTTACGGCCAGGGCTACACACGTACTACAATGGGAAGGACAGAGGGCTGCAATCCCGCGAGGGGGAGCCAATCCCAGAAACCTTCTCTCAGTCCGGATTGGAGTCTGCAACTCGACTCCATGAAGTCGGAATCGCTAGTAATCGCAGATCAGCATTGCTGCGGTGAATACGTTCCCGGGCCTTGTACACACCGCCCGTCACACCATGGGAGTTTGTTGCACCAGAAGCAGGTAGCTTAACCTTCGGGAGGGCGCTTGCCACGGTGTGGCCGATGACTGGGGTGAAGTCGTAACAAGGTAGCCGTATCGGAAGGTGCGGCTGGATCACCTCCTTTAGAGACAAAAGACAGCGCATTGCCTGTCAGGCGTCCGCACAAGTGACCTGCATTCAGAGCGTCCCGGCACACGGGGCCATAGCTCAGCTGGGAGAGCACCTGCTTTGCAAGCAGGGGGTCGTCGGTTCGATCCCGACTGGCTCCACCACTCTTTACCGGCCAAAGCTTTTGGGTCTGTAGCTCAGGTGGTTAGAGCGCACCCCTGATAAGGGTGAGGCCGGTGGTTCGAGTCCTCCCAGACCCACCAACTCTGAATGACATAGCGCACACGAAGATCTGAAACGCGCCTGGCGCTGAAGCCAGGTGCGTGTTCTTTGACAATCGGGAAGTAGCGAGCGTTTTGAGACGAATGTCCATGACGTGTCGTAGAGGCTAAGGCGAGGTGCGAGAGCACCTTTATTGAAGTAGTGATAAGACGTTGATGTTCGCGACGTCGTATCAGCCCGAGGCGACTTGGGGTGATATGGTCAAGCGAATAAGCGCACACGGTGGATGCCTTGGCGGTCAGAGGCGATGAAGGACGTGGCAGCCTGCGAAAAGTGTCGGGGAGCTGGCAACAAGCTTTGATCCGGCAATGTCCGAATGGGGAAACCCACCCGCAAGGGTATTGCATGGTGAATACATAGCCATGCAAGGCGAACCCGGGGAACTGAAATATCTAAGTACCCGGAGGAAAAGAAATCAACCGAGATTCCCTCAGTAGCGACGAGCGAACGGGGACTAGCCCAAAAGTCCGTACGGTTTTAGCAAAACACGTTGGGAAGCGTGGCCGTAGACGGTGACAGCCCGGTATGCGAAAGGGCCGTACGGATGAAATTGAGTAGGGCGGGGCACGTGAAACCCTGTCTGAACATGGGGGGACCATCCTCCAAGGCTAAATACTCCTGACCGACCGATAGTGAACCAGTACCGTGAGGGAAAGGCGAAAAGAACCCTGGTGAAGGGAGTGAAATAGACCCTGAAACCGTGTGCGTACAAGCAGTCGGAGCCCGCAAGGGTGACGGCGTACCTTTTGTATAATGGGTCAGCGACTTACTGTTTGTGGCGAGCTTAACCGTATAGGGGAGGCGAAGGGAAACCGAGTCTGATAAGGGCGCATAGTCGCAGGCAGTAGACCCGAAACCGGGTGATCTAGTCATGCCCAGGGTGAAGGTTGAGTAACATCAACTGGAGGCCCGAACCCACTCCCGTTGCAAAGGTAGGGGATGAGGTGTGATTAGGAGTGAAAAGCTAATCGAACCCGGAGATAGCTGGTTCTCCTCGAAAGCTATTTAGGTAGCGCCTCATGTGAATCCTCTCGGGGGTAGAGCACTGTTATGGCTAGGGGGTCATTGCGACTTACCAAACCATGGCAAACTCCGAATACCGAGACGGACTGCATGGGAGACACACGGCGGGTGCTAACGTCCGTCGTGAAAAGGGAAACAACCCAGACCCACAGCTAAGGTCCCAAATTCATCGCTCAGTGGTGAACGATGTGGAAAGGCACAGACAGCCAGGAGGTTGGCTTAGAAGCAGCCACCCTTTAAAGAAAGCGTAATAGCTCACTGGTCGAGTCGGTCTGCGCGGAAGATTTAACGGGGCTAAGCGATGAACCGAAGCTTGGGGTGCACAGCAATGTGCGCGGTAGAGGAGCGTTCCGTAAGCCGATGAAGGTGGATTGAGAAGTCCGCTGGAGGTATCGGAAGTGCGAATGCTGACATGAGTAACGATAATGGGGGTGAAAAGCCTCCACGCCGAAAGCCCAAGGTTTCCTTGCGCAACGTTCATCGGCGCAGGGTGAGTCGGCCCCTAAGGCGAGGCAGAAATGCGTAGTCGATGGGAAGCTGGTTAATATTCCAGCACCTCGCGTCAGTGCGATGGGGGGACGGAGAAGGGTAGGTGTACCGGGCGTTGGTTGTCCCGGGGAAAGCAGGTAGGTGGATCCTCTTGGCAAATCCGGAGGGTCAACACCGAGCAGCGAGACCAGGCCATTTGGCTGAAGTCACTAATCCCACGCTTCCAGGAAAAGCCCCTAAGCTTCAGCTGACGCAGACCGTACCGTAATCCGACACAGGTGGGCAGGATGAGAATTCTCAGGCGCTTGAGAGAACTCGGGTGAAGGAACTAGGCAACATGGCACCGTAACTTCGGGAGAAGGTGCACCGCTTCTGGTGGCCCATGCGGGCTATAGCTGGGAGCGGTCGCAGAAACCAGGCCGCTGCGACTGTTTATCAAAAACACAGCACTCTGCAAACACGAAAGTGGACGTATAGGGTGTGACGCCTGCCCGGTGCTGGAAGGTTAATTGATGGGGTCAGCCGCAAGGCGAAGCTCTTGATCGAAGCCCCAGTAAACGGCGGCCGTAACTATAACGGTCCTAAGGTAGCGAAATTCCTTGTCGGGTAAGTTCCGACCTGCACGAATGGCGTAACGACAGCGGCGCTGTCTCCACCCGAGACTCAGTGAAATTGAAATCGCTGTGAAGATGCAGCGTTCCCGCGGCAAGACGGAAAGACCCCGTGAACCTTTACTACAGCTTTACACTGAACGTTGAGTTCGTCTGTGTAGGATAGGTGGGAGCCTGTGAAACCGAGGCGCTAGCTTCGGTGGAGGCAACCTTGAAATACCACCCTGATGTGCTTGACGTTCTAACCTGGGCCCGTGATCCGGGTCGGGGACCGTGTATGGTGGGTAGTTTGACTGGGGCGGTCTCCTCCCAAAGTGTAACGGAGGAGCACGAAGGTACGCTCAGCGCGGTCGGACATCGCGCACTGTGTGCAAAGGCATAAGCGTGCTTGACTGCAAGATCGACGGATCAAGCAGGTACGAAAGTAGGTCTTAGTGATCCGGTGGTTCTGTATGGAAGGGCCATCGCTCAACGGATAAAAGGTACTCCGGGGATAACAGGCTGATACCGCCCAAGAGTTCATATCGACGGCGGTGTTTGGCACCTCGATGTCGGCTCATCACATCCTGGGGCTGTAGTCGGTCCCAAGGGTATGGCTGTTCGCCATTTAAAGTGGTACGCGAGCTGGGTTCAGAACGTCGTGAGACAGTTCGGTCCCTATCTGTCGTGGGCGTTGGAGATTTGAGAGGGGCTGCTCCTAGTACGAGAGGACCGGAGTGGACGAACCCCTGGTGTTCCGGTTGTCACGCCAGTGGCATTGCCGGGTAGCTACGTTCGGAAGCGATAACCGCTGAAAGCATCTAAGCGGGAAGCGCGCCTCAAGATGAGATCTCCCGGGACTTTAGTCCCCTGAAGGAACCATCAAGACCAGGTGGTTGATAGGCACGGTGTGTAAGCAGGGCAACCTGTTGAGCTAACGTGTACTAATGATCCGTGTGGCTTGACCATATCACCTCAAGTGGCCTTATCCTCGACAACACGTCGATGGCATTCGCCCCAAGCTTCGCAAGAAGCAACTCGCTACTTCCCACCCTCTGAGAGCGTGAGCGCGACCAATCCATCGATTGGACCGCGACCCTCCACCCTCTCCCTGGTGACAATAGCGCTGTGGCACCACCCGATCCCATTCCGAACTCGGAAGTGAAACGCAGCCGCGCCGATGGTAGTGTGCATCCGCATGCGAGAGTAGGTCATCGCCAGGGCCTTACAACAAAACCCCGCCGGAACTCCGGCGGGGTTTTTCTTTGCGCGGTGGAATGGGTTAGTTGCTGCGCTTGAGCGTCACGACGAGCACGTCGCGATGCGACGGCAGCGACGGATCCAGCGCCGTCACCGGCGTGACCCCATGGAACACGCGCGCGTCGTCGACCAGCGCAGCGTCGAATGCATCGACCAGCGTAAAGCTCCCCAACAGCGCCCCATCGCCCGAGTGGATCGTCGTCGTGCCGCTGGCGATGTTCCGGCGATCGACCATCAGCACCAGCACGTAATCCACGCCATCGCGATGCACGCCTTCCGGCGTCGGCTCGCCCGCAGCATCGGGCCGGGCCTCGATGCGGAACTGATGCACCTCGATGCGCCAGCGCGCCACGTCCGGCGACAGCGCACCGAAGAATCCCACGCAATAACGCAGCACTGTCGAAAGGCAGGCACCACTCGCGATCGCATCCTCGATTGGCTCGAACCACCGCTCCAGGTCCCCCTGCAGCGGGTTGTACTCGCGACCCTGGTAATGCGGCTGGTGCGCTTCACGCACGACGTCGCCGGCGCGCGACGCGCTGAATACCGAATGCCGTCGCCGCCGATAGCGACCGGTCTGCGCCAGGTACGTATCGGGCGCCAGGGCTTCCCAGGAGGCTATGAACCGCTCCCAGTCGTCGAGCCCACCGACGTGCGACAAGGCGGCGCGCATCGCATCGGCATGCACGAAACAAAACCCCTGCGCGCGCACGACATCCACGCACTGCGCACTCGCCACGTCGATCGCCACGCCGGTGTTCACCCCATCGCCCCCAGTCGCAGTGCCGCCATCACCATCAGCGCCACCACGCATGCGAACGCGACGGCCCACACCAGGCTGCGAAGCGGAGCCTTCAGCCCCATCGTGTAAACCAACCCATGCAGGAACCGGAGCACCACGAAAGCGATCGCCAACACCGCGATGCGCGACTCCTGCACGCCGGCCAGCTGCGCCATCACCACGGCCACTGCGAACGGCGCAAACGCCTCGAACGCATTGAGCTGCGCCGAATTCGCACGATGTACGCGCGGATCCGTCTGTCGTGCGACCCAACCGCGCGGATCGCGATTGTCGTAACGCTCACCGCTCGCCTTGGCGACCGTCGTCCACACATACGGCAACAACGCCGCCAGGATCACGCACACATAAGCCGTTGCGATCGTCATCTGGGATCTCCGTCGTTGGGCGATCAGGGCTTCGCAGCAGGACGCGACGCATCACGCGCCGCGCGGAAAGGATTACCCACGCGCCAGTTCGGCCAGCCCGACCCATCGGCCACCTCGCGCCCGACCTGGTACATCGTGTCCAGATCCTGCACCACGCCGTCGAGGTTCCAGTTCGGGTCGAACTCGTCCGCCGGCTTGTGGTAGCGCATTTCGGTATACGCCTCCGATGCCTTGCGCCCGGCCTCCGTACCGCCGGCGACGAGATCCTCGCCACCTTCGGCATACAGCGCCGGCACGCCGGCCTTCGCGAAGTTGAAGTGGTCGGAGCGGAAATAGAATCCGCTTTCCGGCGTCGCCTCCGCGTGCAACACGCGCCCCTGCTTGTCGGCGATCGACTTCAGCACGTCGTCGAGTTCCGAATTGCCCAGGCCCGTCACCACGATGTCCTTCGAAGGCCCGGAGGTCGACATCGCATCGATGTTGATCGCGGCCACCGTGTCCTTCAGCGGCACCACCGGATGCGCCACGTAGTACTTCGAACCGAGCAGCCCGGATTCCTCGAGCGTCACCGCCAGGAACAGCACCGAACGCTTCGCCGGTGCCTGCGCGAACTTGCCGGCGATCTCCATGATCCCCGCCACGCCCGTCGCGTTGTCGATCGCACCGTTGTAGATGTTGTCGCCGGGCTCGTCGGGATGCTTGCCGAGGTGGTCCCAGTGCGCCATGTAAACAACCGCTTCGTTCGGTCGCTCGGTGCCCGGCACCATCCCCACCACGTTGCGCGAGGACTTCTCGACGACCTCGCTGTCGAGCGTCACCGAGGCCTTCGCCGGCAGCGGCACCGCCTTGAAACCGCGCTTGTTGGCGGCGGCGCGCAACGCATCGAAATCCAGCCCGGCATCGGCGAACAAGGATTTCGCCTGCGCGCCCGTGATCCAACCCTGCACGGGCAAACGCGGCGCCGGATCGTCGCTTGCACGCAGGTCGAACTGCGCGCCGCTCCACGAACCCCGCACCACGTCCCAGCCGTACGACGCACCGGCGTCGTCGTGCACGATCAACGCCATCGCAGCGCCTTTGCGCGCAGCTTCTTCGAACTTGTAGACCCAGCGGCCGTACCAGGTCATGCGTCGGCCTTCGAACAACGTCGGATCGTTGGCGTGGAAACCAGGATCGTTGACGAGGATGACCACCGTCTTGCCCTTCACGTCCAGGCCCGCGTAATCGTTCCACTGCTGTTCCGGCGCATCGACGCCGTACCCGACGAACACGACGTCGCTGTCCTTCACCTCGACATGCTTCTGCCCGCTGCGCGTGCCGATCACCATGTCGGTGCCGAAGTTCAACGCATGCGGCTTGCCCTTCACCGACACGTTCAACACCGTCTTGTCGTCGGCGGTGGTCTCGGTCATCGGCACGGTCTGCGTCCAGCTGCCGTTGTTGCCGGGCTTCAGTCCCATGCGCTCGAATTGCGCAGTGATGTACGCGACGGTCTTGTCTTCGCCCGCGCTCCCGGGCGCGCGTCCTTCGAAGTCATCGGAGGCCAGCACGCGCACGTGTTCGGCGAAATCGCCCTTGGCGATATCGGGCACGAAGGCGTGGGAGCTGGTCACTGCCGGCGCAGGCGCGGCCACGGTGGCCGATGCGGCGGGTGCTTCAGGCGATGGCGTGCGATTGCAGGCGGCCAGCGCCACCACGCCGGCGAGACACACCATCCAGTGGCAGGACTTCGGGTTACGCAACATCCGGGAGGTCTCCGATGGGGACCCCCCGGATTCTAAACAGGGCGACTCCCGGATTACTGCGCCTCGGGCGCCTTGTCCGTGCTGAAGGGAATCGCCGTCGCGCCGCGGATCGAGCCGACCTTGGCCGTCGAATGCACGTAGAGCACGACCTCGCGCTCGAACACCATCGGACCGTCCACCTGCGCGTTCGGGCCGATGATGATGCGCGGCACCTTGGGCTTGTGCATCGAGATCCAGCTCGGGCCCGGCTTCTCGACATGGATGCCGCCATGCACGTGCGAACCGACGCCCACCGTGATGTCGCCGTTGACCGTTTCGATACCTTCGCCCAGGTCGGTATCCACCAGGCCGATCGCGCCGTTGACGGTCTCCACGCCCTTGGCGACGTCGCCACCGCGGTCGACGAAGATGCTGCCGTTCACGGTCTCAAGACCGTCGGCGATGCGCGCCTGCGTTCCCACGCGGATGCTGCCGTTGACGGTGGTCAGGCCGCCAGTGCTGATGTTGTCGGCGGCCTGGATGCTGCCGTTCACCGTCTCGGCGTCGCCGGTGCGGGCGTTCGACTCGATGCGGATGCTGCCGTTGACGGTCGACAGGTCGCCGTAGGTCTGGCCGGATTCCGCGGTGATGCTGCCGTTGACCTTGTCGATGTCCTCGTGGTCTTGGGCGAAGACGGCGCCGCTGGCGAGGGCCAGCGCGAAGCTCAGGGCGAAGGCGAGGCGGGTGCGCGACATGGTGTGGGGTCCGTGGAATCGATGGGTGGTCCGCAATGGATGCGTCGACCGGGCATTCGGTTTAACCCCCTTCGCTACAATCCACCCCTGTCCTTCGTCATGCATGCCCCGGAGTTCTTGTGCCCGACGCGATTTCCCGCCCCAAGCCCGTCGTCCTGCTGATCCTGGACGGCTGGGGATATCGCGAGGAGACGGCCGACAACGCCCTCGCCCAGGCCGACCTCCCGAACTGGCGCCGCCTCTGGGCCGGCGCCCCGCACACGCTCATCCACACCGAAGGCCGCCACGTCGGCCTGCCCGACGGGCAGATGGGCAACTCCGAGGTCGGCCACATGAACCTCGGCGCGGGCCGCATCGTCTACCAGGACCTCACCCGCGTGGATGCGGCGATCGAAGACGGTTCCTTCTTCGACAACGCCGAACTCAACAAAGCCTGCGCCGCCGCGCGCAGCTCGGGCGGCATGCTGCATGTCATGGGCCTGCTCTCGCCCGGCGGCGTGCACAGCCATGAAGCGCACATCGCGGCGATGCTCGAGCTGGCCAAGCGCGAAGGCGTCGAGCGCGTGCGCGTCCACGCGTTCCTGGACGGCCGCGACACGCCGCCGCAATCCGCGCGCGCCAGCCTGGACGCCTTGCAGGCGAAGTGCGACCAACTGGGCAACGCGCGCATCGCCACCGTCGGCGGGCGCTACTTCGCGATGGATCGCGACAAGCGCTGGGACCGCGTCCGCCGCGCATGGGACGCCATCGTCGAAGCGCAAAGCGACCACCGCGCCCCCGATGCCATCGCCGCGCTCGCCGCCGCCTACGAGCGCGGTGAAACCGATGAATTCGTCGCGCCGACCGTGCTCGCAGGCGCCACGCCGATGCACGATGGCGATGCCGTCGTCTTCATGAATTTCCGCGCCGACCGCGCCCGCCAGCTCACCGCTGCGTTCGTCGACCCGAAGTTCGACGGCTTCACCGCGCACAAGCCCGCGCTGTCGCGTTTCACCTGCCTCACCGAATACGACGCGAAGCTGCCGGCCCCGGTCGCCTTCGCTCCCGACGACCTGCGCCACACACTCGGCGAACTGCTTGCCGACAACGGCATGACACAGCTGCGCATCGCCGAAACGGAAAAGTACGCGCACGTCACGTTCTTCTTCAGCGGCGGTCGCGAAGACCCCTACGCCGGCGAAACCCGCATCCTCGTGCCGAGCCCGAAGGTCGCCACTTACGACCTGCAGCCGGAAATGAGCTGCCCCGAGGTCACCGCGAAACTCGTCGAAGCCATCGACACGCAGGCCTTCGACGTCATCGTGTGCAACATCGCCAACCCCGACATGGTCGGCCACACCGGCATCCTCCAGGCCGCGATCCAGGCCGCCGAAGCGGTGGACGTCGCCATCGGTGCAGTCGAAGGCGCGGTGCGCCGCGTGGGGGGTGCCTTGCTCATCACCGCGGACCACGGCAACCTCGAACTCATGCGAGATCCCGAGTCCGGACAACCGCACACCGCGCACACCGTCGGCCCCGTGCCGTTGGTGTACGTCGGCCCGCGCGTGGCCACGCTGCGCAGCGGCGGTGCCCTGCGCGACGTGGCGCCGACGATGCTCGATCTCCTGGGCCTGCCGCAGCCCGCCGAAATGACCGGCCGCAGCCTGCTCGGCGCTGCTTGAGGACGCTCGCGCTCGCACTCGGTTGCCTGCTGTCGATGACAGCGGGAAGCGCTTCCGCGCAGAGCGGTCGCGAGACCGAGCAACGCCTGAAGCAAGTCCGCACCGAGCTGAAGAGCGTCGCCGCCGAACGCCGCAAGATCGAAGGCCAGCGCGGCGATGCCTCGCGCCAGTTGCGTGCCGCCGACGAACAAGTCGGCCGTACGGGGCGCGCCGTGCAGGACACCGAACGCGCCCTCGCGCACGAAAGCGCCGCGCTCGCCGAACTGCAGCAACGACGCGACGCCCTCAACACTTCGCTCGCTTCGCGCCGCGCCGAACTGCGCGGCCTGGTGCGCGCGGCCTACACCGTCGGCGACGACGCGCCGCTCAAAGCATTGCTCGCCCAGGATTCCATCGACGACGCGCAGCGCACGCTGGCCTACCACCGCTACGCGCAAACGGACCGCGCCGAGCGCATCCGCCAGCTCACCGCAGAACTGCACGAACTCGACACGCTGGAACAACAGATCACCCAGCGGCGCACCGTGCTCGACACCACGCGCCGCACGCAGCGTTCGCAACTGGCCTCGCTCGAACAGGCGCGCCACGACCGCGCGGCGCTGGTGGACCAGCTCGATCGCAAATACAAGGATCGCGCCAGCCGCGAAAAAGCACTCGGCGAAGACGCGAAAGACTTGCAGCAACTGCTCGCGAAACTCCGCGCCACCGCGGCGAAGGCGGAGGCCGAACGCAAGGCCGCCGCCCTGCGCGAGGCGAAGGCCGCCGCATCGCGCGGCACCTCGACCCCCGCGACGCCCAAGCCGCCGGCCTTCACCGGCCCCGCACTGCAGGTCGGTGGCCTCGGCTGGCCCGTGTCCGGCAGCTTGGTCGCCGCCTATGGCGGCACGCTGCCCGACGGCCGCCGCAGCGAAGGCGTGCTGATCGCCGCCGCGCCCGGAACCACGGTCAAGGCGGTCGCCGACGGCCGCGTGGTCTTCGCCGACTGGATGAACGGCTACGGCCTCATCCTCATCGTGGACCACGGCAACGGCTACATGAGCCTGTACGCGCACAACGATGCGCTGCTGCGCGACGCCGGCGACACGGTCAAGCGCGGCGACCCGCTCGCCAGCGTCGGGAACTCCGGCGGGCAGGGGCGGTCGGCTTTGTACTTCGAACTGCGCCGCAACGGGCAACCGGTGGATCCGGACGCCTGGCTGAAACGCCAGTAAGCGCTGCACACGGGCGCAACGCGGCGTTAACGCAGCTGCGCGCCACGCTTGCATAATCGAACCGACCCCGCGTCCCGGAATCCCCATGCGCAAGACCGCCCTGTTCGCCGCAATGTTGCTGTCCTTCGCCGGCGCGGCGCTCGCGCAGGAGGCGCAAACGGCGCCCCCGCAAGACACGCAGCAGGACACGCAGCAAGGTCGCGAGGTCTCCTCCAGCGACGATCCCGACGACGCCGAATCCACCACCTCCAAGGTGCCGCTCGACGAGATCCGGCGTTACGTCGCCGTGTACAACGCGGTGAAGGAAGCCTACGTCGACCCGGTCGACGACAAGAAGCTGATGCAGTCCGCGGTGCGTGGCCTGTTGCTCGACCTGGATCCGCACAGCGCCTACCTGCAGAAGAGCGAAGCGCGCTCGTTCGACGAGCAGACCACGGGCGCCTACACGGGCGTCGGCGTCGAGCTGATGACGATGCCCGACCGCACGCTCAAGGTGGTCTCGCCCATCGACGACACGCCCGCCGCGCGCGCAGGCATCAAGGCCGGCGACGTGGTGATCGCCATCGACGGCAAGCCGATCGCCGACCGCCAGGACGACGGCGAAGGCGGTTCGGGCCCGCTGCGTGGTGCGCCGGGCACGAAAGTCGTGCTCACCATCGTGCGCGATGGCACGCCGAAGCCCTTCGATGTCACGCTCACCCGCGAACGCATCCGCGTGGCGAGCGTGCGCTCGCGCATGCTCGAGCCCGGTTACGGCTACATCCGCGTCGCGACGTTCCAGGCCGACACCGCCGCCGACTTCGCGCGCGCGCTCGACAAGCTGAAGGCCAACGGCAAGCTCAACGGCCTCGTGCTCGACCTGCGCAGCAACCCGGGCGGCCTGCTCACCGCCGCGGTGCAGATCGCCGACGAACTGCTCGACAAGGGCAAGATCGTCAGCACGCGCGGCCGCGTGGCCATCAGCGATGCGGAATTCAGCGCGACGCCGGGCGACAAGTTGAACGGCGCACCGGTCGTGGTGCTGGTGGATGCCGGCTCGGCGAGCGCATCGGAGGTCCTTGCCGGTGCCTTGCGCGACAACGGCCGCGCGCGCGTGGTCGGCAGCCGCACCTTCGGCAAGGGCTCGGTGCAGACCTTGCTGCCCCTGGACAACGGCGACTCGGTGAAGCTCACCACCGCGCGCTACTACACGCCGAGCGGCAAATCGATCCAGGCGCGCGGCATCGAGCCGGACATCGTGCTGCACCCGGAGAAGGGTGCCGACCACGACGGCAAGGCGGACTACAACGAAGCCTCGCTGCCGGGCCACCTGCATGGCGACGAAGAAACCGCGGGCTCGAACGCGGGCGAAGTGCTCGACGGCGATGCGCCCATCGCCGCGGCCTTGGCGGCGCTCAAGAAGCCGGTGGCCGTTGCGCCGATCGCGCCGGTGGCACCGAACAAGCAGTAACGCGTCGCCTCAGCGCGGCTTGCGGCTTCAGCGCGGCTTCGCGGGCATTGGAAACGGCGTGACGACGGCTTCGCCCGTCGCCGCATCGCGGATCGCCGACTGCCCCTTCTTCTCGACTTCCTCGATGCGCACGATGCTCTGCATCGGCAGGTGCAGCACGCGCGTGTTGCCGAATTCGTCGCGCAGGCGTTCTTCCGTCGGATCCACGACCACGCCGCCGTGCACGTCGAACTCCAGCTCGGCGACTTCGGTGAAGCCCCAGAGCGCACCGGACGACACGCGCCGCGCATACAGCTCGTAGATGCGGCCGGCGTTGAGGAACACGACCTTGTAGAGCGGCTTGGCCATGGCGCGATTATAGGTGCGCGCTCAATAACCGCGCTGTCGACGCAGCCGCCGCGCAATCGCCGCGCGCACGAACATCGCGTACACGATCCCGAACGCGAAGCCCGCCAGGTGCGCCCACCACGCCACCGCGCCCAGCGCCGGGCCGATGTAGGCGAACACGACCTGCAACGCGGCCCATACGCCGATCAGCAAGGCCGCCGGTGCGCGCACGAATTCCAGGAACAGGCCCAGCGGCAGCACCACGCCGAGCTTGGCGCGCGGGAACAAGGCGAGATAGGCGCCGATGACCGCGGACACCGCGCCGCTCGAGCCGATGATGATCCGGTCCGGTTCTCCGATGCTCAGCGCTGCGGCGAGGTTGGCGATCGCGCCGCCGAGCAGGAACAACAGCAGGAAGCGCCACGCGCCCATCGCGCGCTCGGCCGGAAGGCCGAAGATCAGCAGGAAGACGAGGTTGCCGACCAGGTGGGCCCAGTCGGCATGGAGGAACAGGGCGGTCACCAGGCGCAGGGCGCGGCCGTCGCGGAAGGCCTCCTGCCAGGCCGCCGGGTCGGCGAGGCCGCCGGACAGCGCGCCCCAGCCGACGATGAGGGCCCGCTGCTCGCTGCCCGAGGCCAACCGCGCCCACACGAACACGCCGAGCAGTAGGGCGAACAGCGCCGGGGTGGCCCAGCGCAGGCCACGCTTCTGGCGGGTCGGCAGCGGAACGAACATGCCGCGCATGCTACCCGGCGGCCGTTCCGTTAGTGCGCCGACACGGGGTTGTTAGCAACGGGTTAAAGCTGGGCTATAGTCCCCTACGGCGTCGTATGTCGGGAGGGGTTCCGGCACGCGCCGGTCCTGGCTGCCAGGCCGACCGACACCCAAAAATTCGTCACCGGAGACAACTCGCAATGCAACAGATCCACGTCACTCGTATCTCCGCTCTCGCGCTGGCCGTGGCCGGTGCGCTTGCGTTCGGCGGCCAGGCGCAGGCCTCGGGCTTCCAGCTGAAGGAAAGCAGCGTCAAGGCCATGGGCCGTGCGTTCGCGGGCAGCGGCTCGGCGTCGGGCGACGCCTCGGTCGTCACCGCCAACCCGGCGGCCATGTCGACCTTCAAGAAGAACACCCTGCAGGCCGACGTCACCCTGATCGACCTGTCCGCCGACTTCACCGGTGGCGGCTTCGCCGCTGCGGGCACGCCGCTGCAGCAGCCGCTGTCCGGCGGCAACGGTGGCAACGCGGGCGACCAGACGCCGGTCCCGGCGATCTCCGCGATCTTCCCGATGGGCGACTCGGGCGTGACGCTCGGCGCCATGGTCAGCGCGCCGTTCGGTCTGAAGACCGAATACGACGCCGGCTGGGTCGGTCGCTACACCGCCGTGAAGTCCGAAGTGAAGACGATGGACCTGACGATGTCGGCCGCGTTCGACTTCGGCTCCAGCGTGTCCTTCGGCCTCGGCCTGGTCTACCAGCGCGCCGAAGCGACGCTGTCCAAGTCCATCGACTTCGGTTCCGCCGTGTGCGGCATCAACATCGCGCTCTGCATCACGCCGAACCCGGTCGCCGCGCCGTACGGCCCGCAGAAGAACGATGGCTTCATCGAAGTCAACGGCGACGACACCGGCATCGGCTGGATCGCCGGCGTGCACATCCACCCGAACGACCAGCTCGCGATCGGTTACTCGCACCGCTCGGAAATCGGCCACGATATCGTCGGTACCGCCGACTTCACCGTGCCGGCGAATGTTTCGCCGCTGCTCGCCATCGGCGCGCCGGGCCAGTACGTCGACACCAACGCCCACGCGACGCTGGCCACGCCGGCCGTCGACACGATCAGCGTGACCTACGGCATCAACGACGACTGGCGTCTGATGGGCGACGTCTCGTTCACGCAGTGGAGCACGCTGCAGAGCGTGGTCATCGATTTCCCGGCTAACCCGCACCAGGCTTCGGCCTCGGAAGAGTTCAAGTGGACCGACACGACCTACTGGTCGCTCGGCGCCGAGTGGGACATCAGCGATCAGTTCACGCTGCGTGGTGGTTACGCGGAAGACCAGACGCCGACGCACGCCGACACGCGCACGCCGCGCCTGCCCGACGGTGACCGCCAGTGGTTCTCGGTCGGCCTGACCTGGACCCCGAGCGAGTCGTGGGAAATCAACGGTGGCTACACGCACATCATCGTGGACGACCCGGCCATCCAGCTGACCACCCCGTCGGTGGCCACCAGCGGCAGCACGCTGGTTGGTTCGTACGACTCGAGCGTCAACCTGTGGGGCCTGAGCGCGCAGTACCGCTTCTGAGTTGAGATCGATGCAATAGTCAGGAAAAAGCCCCGCGAAAGCGGGGCTTTTTTTGTTCCTGCGATGTCTTCGCTCGATCAGTCGCCCAGCGTCAACAGCGACGCGTTGCCGCCCGCCGCCGTCGTGTTCACCGTCACCGTCTTCTCCGTGCCGAAGCGCGGGAGGTAGTGCGGGCCGCCGGCCTTCGGGCCGGTGCCGCTCAGGTTCTGGCCGCCGAAGGGCTGCACGCCGACGACCGCGCCGATCTGGTTTCGGTTGACGTAGGCGTTGCCGACCTTCACGCGCGCCACGATGTGGTCGATCGTCTCGTCGATGCGCGAATGGATGCCGAGCGTCAGGCCGTAACCGGTCGCGTTGATCGCATCGATCACCTTGTCCAGGTCGTCCGCCTTCCAGCGCACGACGTGCAGCGCGGGACCGAAGACTTCCTTGTGCAGGCGGTCGATCGAGTCGATCTCCCACGCGCTCGGCGCGAAGTACGTCCCGTGTTCGGTCGCCTCGCCCATCTTCGCCTGCGCGATCAGCTTCGCTTCGCCGCGCATGCGCGTGGCGTGGGCGTCGAGCATGCCCAGCGCATCGGTGTCGATCACCGGGCCGACGTCGGTCGAGAGCAGGCCCGGGTCGCCGACCTGCAGTTCCGCCATCGCGCCGGCGAGCATGCCGATCGTCTTGTCGGCGATGTCGTCCTGCACGAACAGCACGCGCGCGGCCGAGCAACGCTGGCCCGCGGACGTGAACGCCGAGGACAGCGCGTCCTTGATCAGCTGTTCCGGCAGCGCCGAGGAATCGCCGATCAACGCGTTCTGGCCGCCGGTCTCGGCGATCAGCACGCCGATCGCGGCATCGCGCGCGGCCAGCGCACGATTGATGGCGCGCGCGGTGTCGGTCGAACCGGTGAACGCGACGCCCGCCACGCGCGGATCCTTGGTGAGCGCAGCGCCGACCGTCGCACCGTCGCCCGGCAGGAACTGCACCACGGCTTCCGGAATGCCCGCTTCGTGCAGCAGCCTCACCGCTGCGTATCCGATGAGGTTGGTCTGCTCGGCCGGCTTGGCGATCACGCTGTTGCCCGCGGCCAGCGCGGCCGCGACCTGGCCGAGGAAAATCGCGAGCGGGAAATTCCACGGCGAAATGCACACGAACACGCCGCGGCCCTGCAGGCGCAGTTCGTTCGATTCGCCGGTCGGCCCCGGCAGCTTTTCCGGATGACCGAACAGCTTGCGCGCCTGGCCCGCGTAGTAACGCAGGAAGTCGACGGCTTCGCGCACTTCGGCGATGCCGTCGGGGATGGTCTTGCCGGCTTCCTTCGTGCACAGCGCGATGTAGTCGGGCATGCGCTTTTCGAGCAGCGTCGCGGCGTGTTCGAGGATGGCGGCGCGCGACGCGGCGGGCGTGGCATCCCACGCGGGCTGCGCCGCGACGGCGTTCTGCAACGCCTTCTCCACGGTCGCGCTGTCGGCCGGGCGCCACTTGCCGACGACTTCACGGCGGTCGGCGGGATTGGTCACGTCGATGTCGGTGCCCCCCACGTTCGCACCCGGCACCAGCGGCGCAGCGCGCCAGACGTGCTTCGTCGCGGCGTTGACCTGTTCGGCGAGGGCGCGCAGCTGCGCGTCGTTGGCGAGGTTGATGCCCATGGAATTGTCTCTCTCGTCGGCGACATCGGTCGCCTGGCTGCGGTACAGATCGCGCGGCAGCGGAATGCGCGGATGCGGGATGCTGGCAAAGGCTTCGACGGTTTCGACCGGATCTCGGATCAGGTCGTCGATCGCCACGTCTTCGTCCGTGATGCGGTTGACGAAGCTGGAGTTCGCGCCGTTCTCGAGCAGGCGGCGCACCAGGTAGGGCAGCAGGTCTTCGTGCGATCCCACCGGCGCATACACGCGGCAGGGCGCATCGAGGCGGTCGGCGGGCACGACTTCGGCGTAAAGATCGTCGCCCATGCCGTGCAACTTCTGGAATTCGAAGTTCTTCTTCTGCTGCCCGCTGCGCGCGAGGCGATGGATCGCCGCGATCGTGTGCGCGTTGTGCGTGGCGAACATCGGATAGATCGCATCCGGCGCGTCCAGCATGCGGCGCGCGTTGGCGAGATAGCTCACGTCCGTGTTCGGCTTGCGCGTGAACGTCGGGTAGCCCGGCTGGCCGTCCACCTGCGCGCGCTTCACCTCGCTGTCCCAGTACGCGCCCTTCACCAGGCGCACCGGAATGCGGCGGCCGGTGCGGCGCGCAAGGCCGGCGATGTAATCGATCACGAACGGCGCGCGCTTCTGGTAGGCCTGGATCGCCAGGCCATAGCCTTCCCAGCCGTCGAGCGACTTGTCGGCGTACGCAGCCGCGATGACGTCGAGCGAGAGTTCGAGGCGGTCGGCTTCTTCGGCGTCGATGGTGAAGCCGATGCCGAAGGACTTGGCGAGCTGCGCGAGTTCCAGCACGCGCGGCACGAGTTCATCCATCACGCGCGCGCGCTTGGCGTGCTCGTAGCGCGGGTGCAGCGCGGAGAGCTTCACCGAGATCGACGGCGCGGCGAACACGTCGGTGCCGACGAAGTGGCCGCTCTGGCCGATCGCCTTGATCGCTTCGCGATAGGCGCCGAGGTAACGCAGCGCGTCCTTGGTGGTCAGCGCCCCTTCGCCGAGCATGTCGAAGGAGTAGCGGTAGGCCGCGTTGTCGCCCTTGCGCGAACGCGAGAGCGCCTCGCCGATGGTGCGGCCCATGACGAACTGGTGTCCCATGATGCGCATCGCCTGGCGCACGGCCAGGCGCACCACGGGCTCGCCGACGCGGCCGATCAGCCGCTTGAAGGCGTTGTGGACGTCGCGCTTGGTGTCGTCGGCCAGGTCCACGAGGTGGCCGGTCAGCATCAGGCCCCAGGTCGACGCGTTCACGAGGATCGAGTCGGACTGGCCCATGTGCTTCTTCCAGTCCGCATCGCCGAGCTTGTCGCGGATCAGCTTGTCGGCGGTGTCCTGGTCGGGGATGCGCAGCAGGGCCTCGGCCACGCACATCAGCAGCACGCCTTCCTCGCTGCCGAGGTCGTACTGCCGCATGAAGGCTTCGATGGCGCCCTGGTCCTGCGCCCGGTCGCGCACGCGGCGCACCAGGTCGGCGGCCGTGGCCTGGATGGCGGCGCGGTCGGCGTCGGGTTGGCGGGCCTGTGCGAGGAGTTCGCGCACATGCTCGGATTCGTCGCGCACCCAGGCGGCGGTGATCGCAGCGCGGAGCGGATCGGCTGCCGGAGGCAATTCCGGCGACAACAGCGGCCTCATCGCCGCCGCGGGGGAGGAAAGCTCGGTCATTTCGCCCAGGGGGAACCGTGTCGAGCCGCATAGTGTAGCGGGCGCGCGCTTGCCGCCGCACGGCGCCGGGGGCTACCATTTCGCGGTTTTCCGCACCCGGTTGCGTGATGCGCCCGGTTGCGGTTCGGCATGATCGAGATGGTGCCGTCGGGCCCTGGTACGGGTACGCAACTCCGGTTGCGGCCGCCCCGGGCGATGACGGCCCGGCAATTCGTTGCGCTGTTCGCCACGCTGGCCGCTGCAATGTGGCTGGTGGCCCTGTTGGGCTGGTGGGCCGGCAACGTCTTCGCCCCGGCATTCGCGCTGCTCGACAGCGTGATGGTCGCGGCGGCGCTGCGGTGGCTCTGGCGGCTGGGCGAGCGTCGGGAAGTCATTTCGATCGGGCCGGAAGCGGTCGAGGTCTGGCGGTCGGCGCAGCCGGCGCCCGTGTTCCGCGCACATCCCGTGTGGGTGCGCCTGGAAGTCGCGGACGACGATGGGTCCATCGAGCTGGCGAGCAGCGGAGTCCGTTGCGAAGTCGGCGCCTTCCTCGGTCCGTCCGAACGCCTCCAGCTCGCGCAACGCCTTCGCGCGATGCTCGAAGCGAGCCGGGCGACCAACACACGAACATGAATTGCATTCAGCTGCGGGGCTCGATCTGATGAAAGCAGGCTTCAACACCTTCGGCGCCAAGGCATGGGGCGTTCGCGCCGCTGCTGCGGTGTTCGCCTTGATGGCCTCCGCCGCCGCGTTCGCGGCGCCGGTCGCCGAGCCCTCCGCACCGCACCCCTGGCAGCTGAACATGCGCCAGGGCGTCACGCATTCCTCGCAGATGGCGTGGGAAGCGCACATGGTGGCGCTGTGGATCTGCGTCGTGATCGGCATCATTGTGTTCGGCGCGATGGCCTACGCGATGTTCAAGTTCCGCCACTCCAAGGGCGCCGTCGCCGACGTCAACTTCACGCACAGCACCAAGCTGGAGATCGTGTGGACGCTCGTCCCGGTCATCCTGCTGGTCGGCATGGCGTGGCCGGCGACCGCCAAGCTCATCGCGATGTACGACACCCGCAACGCCGAGATGACGGTGAAGATCACCGGCTACCAGTGGATGTGGAAGTACGAGTACCTCGGCGAGGACGTGCACTTCACCAGCCGCCTGGCCAAGGCCAGCGACGCGATGCGCCAGTCCCACCAAGTGCCTTCCTGGAACAACCCCGAGCAGCGCAACTATTTGCTCGAAGTCGACAACATGCTCGTCGTGCCGGTCGACACGAAGATCCGCTTCGTCATCACCGCCGACGACGTGATCCACGCCTGGTGGGTGCCGTCGCTGGGTTGGAAGCAGGACGCGATCCCCGGGATCATCAACGAGGCCTGGACCGACATCAAGGAACCGGGCATCTACCGCGGCCAGTGCGCCGAACTGTGCGGCAAGGACCACGGCTTCATGCCGATCGTGGTCAAGGCCGTCTCCAAGGCCGAATTCCGCCAGTGGCTCGCTTCGCAGAAGCAGCCCGCCGCGGCTTCGGCCACCGCCACCGCGACCGCGGCGCCGTAAGGCCACACGCCTTACCGCGCCACGACTCTTCCGCATTCGCATTACCCGAGGTTAGGCCATGGCCAACTACGACGCCGTCCACCACGACGCCCACGACCACAAGCAGGGCTTCGTCGAGCGGTGGTTCTTCTCCACGAACCACAAGGACATCGGGACGCTGTACCTGCTGTTCTCGTTCATGATGTTCATCATCGGCGCCGCGATGTCGGTCGTGATCCGCGCCGAGTTGATGCAGCCGGGCCTGCAGTTCGTGAAGCCCGAGTTCTTCAACCAGATGACCACCGTGCACGCACTGGTGATGATCTTCGGCGGCGTGATGCCGGCCTTCGTCGGCCTGGCCAACTGGATGGTGCCGCTGCAGATCGGCGCGCCGGACATGGCGCTGCCGCGCATGAACAACTGGTCCTTCTGGATCCTGCCGTTCGCCTTCACGCTGCTGCTGATGACGCTGTTCCTGCCGGGCGGCGCGCCCGCCGGCGGTTGGACGCTGTATCCGCCGTTGTCGCTGCAGGGTGGCTACAACGTCGCCTTCGCGATCTTCGCCATCCACATGATGGGCATCAGCTCGATCATGGGCGCGATCAACGTCATCGCGACGATCCTCAACATGCGCGCGCCGGGCGTGGACCTGCTGAAGATGCCGATCTTCTGCTGGACCTGGCTGATCACCGCGTTCCTGCTGATCGCCGTCATGCCGGTGCTCGCGGGCGCCGTGACGATGCTGCTCACCGACAAGTTCTTCGCCACCAGCTTCTTCTCGGCGGCGGGCGGCGGCGACCCGGTGATGTTCCAGCACATCTTCTGGTTCTTCGGGCACCCCGAGGTCTACATCATGATCCTGCCCGCCTTCGGCGTGGCCTCGGAGATCATCCCGACCTTCTCGCGCAAGCCGCTGTTCGGCTACCAGGCGATGGTGTACGCCACCGCGTCGATCGCGTTCCTGTCGTTCATCGTGTGGGCGCACCACATGTTCACGGTGGGCATGCCGCTGGGCGGCGAGATCTACTTCATGTTCGCCACCATGCTCATCGCGGTGCCGACGGGCGTGAAGGTGTTCAACTGGGTCACCACGATGTGGAAGGGCTCGATCTCCTTCGAAGCCCCGATGCTGTGGGCGATCGCCTTCGTCATCCTGTTCACCATCGGCGGCTTCTCGGGCCTGATGCTCGCGATCGTGCCGGCGGACTTCCAGTACCACGACACCTACTTCGTGGTCGCGCACTTCCACTACGTGCTCGTGACCGGCGCGCTGTTCTCCATCATCGCCGCCGTGTACTACTGGTGGCCGAAGTGGACGGGCCGCATGTACAACGAGACCGCCGCCAAGTTCCACTTCTGGTGGTCGGTGATCTTCGTCAACCTGCTGTTCTTCCCGCAGCACTTCCTGGGCCTGGCCGGCATGCCGCGCCGCATCCCGGACTACAACGTCGTGTTCGCGGACTGGAACATGGTCAGCTCGATCGGCGCGTTCGGCATGTTCCTCACGCCGTTCATGATGTTCGCCATCCTGTACTCCTCGCTGCGTAACGGTGCGAAGGCGACGGATCGCGTGTGGGAAAGCGCGCGCGGCCTGGAATGGACGGTGCCGTCGCCGGCCCCGCACCACACCTTCAGCACGCCGCCGGTGATCAAGGACGGCGACCTGGCCCACGGCGACTTCGCCCACATGGACTTCGACTGACGGCGCGCAGCGCCGTCGAGCGACCCCCATGGCCGAATCCCTGCCTCCGATGAACGATCCGCAAGTCGCCGCGCGCCGCAAGAGCGCGCGCCGCACTGCGCTGATCGTCGCTGCGGTCGCGGTGGCGGTGTACGTGGCCTTCATGCTGTCGGGAGTGTTCAAGGCATGAACGCGCCCGCCCCGAAGAAGACGATGGGCATCGCGAAGATGGTGGGCGTGGCGATTGCCGCGTTCGCTTTCACCTTCGCGCTCGTGCCGCTGTATCGCATCGCCTGCGAGAAGGTGTTCGGCGTGCGCCTGGAAAAGCAGGCCGTCGAAGCGCCGGTGGGTGGAAAGGCGCAGGTCGGCCGCACGGTGACCGTCGTGTTCGACGGCGGCGTGAACTCCAAGCTGCCCTGGGCCTTCAAGCCCGAACAGGCGACGATGCAGGTCCACCCGGGCGAGCAGTACGAGGCGAAGTACTTCGCGCGCAACACCAGCGACCGCGCGATCGTCGGCAACGCCGTGCCCTCCGTGGCGCCGGCGCGCGCGTCGGGTTACTTCAGCAAGACCGAATGCTTCTGCTTCACCGCACAGACGCTCGAGGCCGGGGAAGGCCGCGACATGCCGGTGCGCTTCATCGTCGACCCGGCGTTGCCGGACGACGTCAACACGATCACGCTCTCGTACACCTTCTACAAGAACGATGCCCAGACCGCGCAGATCAACGCGCCGAAGGGTGGTTCGAACCTGCCGCACGCGGCTCCCTGAGCCCCATACGAATCATCGGAAGACCAGCCATGGCCCAAGCGCACCACGACTCCCACGACGCGAACGTCTACTACGTGCCGCACGGCAGCCGCTGGCCGGTGATCGCCTCGGTCGCGTTGTTCACGACGATGATTGGTTTCGCCTTCTGGCTCAATGACGAGCCCGTCGGCAAGATCGTCTTCTTCCTCGGCATCGCGTTCCTCGCCGCCATCTTGTTCAACTGGTTCCGCGACGTCATCCGCGAGTCGCTGCGCGGTTTCTACAACAAGCAGGTGGACACCTCCTTCCGCATGGGGATGGTGTGGTTCATCTTCTCCGAGGTGATGTTCTTCGCCGCGTTCTTCGGTGCGCTGTTCTACGCGCGCACGTTCGCGTTGCCGTGGCTCACCGGCGAAGGCCAGAAGGTCGCCACGCACATGCTGCTGTGGCCGGGCTTCACTGGCGGCTGGCCGAGCAACGGCCCGGGCGACATCGGTGGCGTGTACAACACGATCCCGGCGTGGGGCCTCCCGCTGCTCAACACCCTGATCCTGCTGTCCTCGGGCGTGACCGTCACCATCGCGCACCACGCGCTGAAGGCCGGCCACCGCAAGCAGCTGCTGCTGTTCCTCGGCATGACGGTGATGCTCGGCGCGCTCTTCCTGTACTTCCAGGCGCACGAGTACCTGCACGCCTACAAGGAACTGAACCTGACGCTCGGCTCGGGCATCTACGGTTCCACTTTCTTCATGCTCACCGGCTTCCACGGCGCGCACGTGACGCTCGGCACTATCATGCTGGCGATCATCTGGTTCCGTTGCGCTGCGGGCCATTTCAACCGCGAAAACCACTTCGCCTTCGAAGCCGTGGCCTGGTACTGGCACTTCGTCGACGTGGTGTGGCTGGGCCTGTTCCTCTTCGTCTACGTGCTGTAAGCGCGGAGCGAAGCGTTCGACACCACGGGCCGGCTTGCCGGCCCGTCTGGTCTCCGGGGGTTTAGTGCGGCGGTGCGCGGCCGATGCCGTGCGGCGTGATCCACCCCATGTAGATCGCCAGGATGACGAACAGGATGAGTGCGACCGACAGCGCGATGCGCTTGGTCAGCGCGTTGACCGTCCGCTTGGTCGTGCCCTTGTCGACCAGCATGTAGTAGAGCCCGGCGCCGAGGTTCCAGAGGATGAGGATCAGGACCGCGACGATGACCAGCGTCTTCAGCGAATCGCTCATGGCGGGGTTGGAGCTCGAAGTGGGTTCGTCCGCATTATCGCGCCACGCGGGGAAAGTCGCGTGACCCGTACGAAGACGCTCTGGTTCGGCTGGGCGCTGGCGCTGCTGGCCATGGCGGGGTTTGCGCGCCTGGGGTTCTGGCAGTGGGATCGGATGCATGAGAAGCAGGCGCTGCTGGCCAGCGTGGCGGAAGTGCTGCGCGACAAGCCCGTGCATGCCCTCGACTCGGACGTCATCGGCGGCATCGAATGGGTGGACGGCGAAGGGCAGATGCTCCCGCCGACCCTGTTCCTCGACAACCAGATGCGCGAAGGCCGGGCGGGCGTGCACATGTACTGCATCGTCCAGCCGGACGCGGCGGCGCCACGGCGTTTGATCGACTTCGGATGGCTGCCCGTCGGCGGCGACCGCACGATGCCGCGCGAATCCTGCCCGACCGGCCGACAACACATTCGCGGCCTCAGCACGCCCTTGCCGTCGAGCGGCCTGAAACTTGGGCCGGCGATGCAGGACATCAGCAAGACGCGCTGGGTGATGACACGCGTCGACAACGAGGCCATTGCCGCCGCGACGCACATCGGCACGATCGATCGCGTCATCCGCCTCGACCCCGCACTCCCCGGCGGCTACGCACGCGACCTCGACATCCTCCCCAACACCCTTCCCCCCGAACGCCACCTCGGCTACGCCGTGCAATGGTGGGCGCTCGCACTCGCGGTGCTCGTCACCGCGGTGGTCCTGACGCTCCGGAAACCCCGCAAATGACGCAGCACCAAGACGCCATCGATCGCGCCACCCGAAATCGCAACCGCTGGGCGCTCGTCGCCATCGCGGCGCTGTTCTTCGGCGCGCTGATCCTCGCAGGCCTGCTGCGCTTCTCCGGCTGGCGCCCGGCCGGCATGAAGAACGCGGGCGAACTGCTGCAGCCGCCGGCGGACCTGCGCCAGGTCGTGCCGATGCAGGTCGACGGCACGCCGTACAAGTGGAGCGACGCACCGCGCACGTGGCGCATCGTGGCGATGACGCATGACTGCGATGGCGCGCAGCGCCGCGCGTGCGAATCGCTGCTCGAGCAGCTCGACAAGGTGTGGCAGCTCTCCGGAAAAGACGCCGACCGCGTGCACGTGCTGTGGGTGGGCCCGCTGCCGCAGGGCGGCCCGCGCCCGGCCACGCTGCACAACCTGAAGATGAGCGATGCGCTGCGCGACGGCATGCCGCGCGCGGAGGACGCGAAGGGGTTCCCCGTGTACGTGCTCGACCCCAACGGCTGGGTGGTTCTGCGCTACGCTCCCGGCTTCGACGCGTCCGGCCTGCGGACCGACCTGTCCCGTTTGCTCAAGGTGAACTGAGATGGCGCCGCAGAAACCCGTCGTGTTGCACCGCAATTTCCATCGCATCGCGTGGCTCGCGGTCGCGCTCGCCTTCGGCGTGATCGTGTTCGGCGCCTTCGTGCGCTTGTCGAATGCGGGCCTGAGCTGCCCCGACTGGCCGACCTGCTACGGCCGCGCCACCTGGCCCAAGCTCGCGACGGACGCTGTCGACCACGCTGCCACCGCCATCCGCGCGGTCGAACCGCACAAGGCGTGGCGCGAGCAGGTGCACCGCATGCTCGCCGGTTCGCTCGGCATCCTCGTGCTCTCGCTTGCACTGCTTGCCGCGCGTCGTCGCCAGCATGGCATCGCGCAGGTGCTGATCGCCGCGATCCTCGTGGGCATCGGCATTCCCTTGTACATGCATGGCCAACATGCCGCCGCATCGGCGTTCGCGATCGCAGGCGAGGGCGTGTTGCTGTTCGCAGCCTTGCGATGGTCCAACGTGGATCTCGCACGCGCCGCCACGCTCACGCTTGCCATCATCATCTTCCAGGCCTTGCTGGGCATGTGGACCGTGACGTGGCTGCTCAAACCCATCGTCGTGATGGGGCACCTGCTCGGCGGCCTGACCACGTTCTCGTTCCTGACCTGGATGGCGTGGCGCGCGACCGACCTGCCGATCCGCCTCGCCGACGCAGGCCGCGTGCGCACGCTGCTCTACATCGGCCTGGCCTTGCTCGCGATCCAGATCGCGCTCGGCGGCTGGACCAGCGCCAATTACGCCGCGCTCTCGTGCGGCAATGATTTCCCGAAGTGCGTGGGCCAGTGGTGGCCCCCGACCGATTTCCACCAGGGATTCGTGCTCTGGCGCGGCATCGGCGTGGATTACGAAGGCGGCGTGCTCGACGGCCAGTCGCGCATCGCGATCCAGATGGCGCATCGCATGATGGCGGGCGTCGCGTTCTGCTACCTCGCGTTCCTGGCGTTCCGACTCGTGCGCATCCCGGGCATGCTTGCCTGGGGCGTGACGCTGGGTGCGTTGCTGCTGGCGCAGGTCGCACTCGGCATCGCCAACGTGAAGCTCGGCCTGCCGCTGCACGTCGCGGTGCTGCACAACGCGGGCGCGGCGCTGCTGCTGTTCGTGCTCGTCTCCCTGATCGCGCGCGTGCGCCCGCCGGAGACCTGAGGACAGCATGCGTTCGCAGGTGGCCCAGTACTGGACGTTGACCAAGCCGCGCGTGGTGGCGCTGATCGTGTTCACCGCGCTCGTCGGCATGTTCCTGGCCGTGCCGGGCCTGCCACCGCTGCAGGAAAGCGTGTTCGGCCTGCTGGGCATCTGGCTGGCCGCGGCCTCGGCGGCGGCGATCAACCACGTGCTCGACCAGCGCATCGATGCGGTGATGGCGCGCACGCACGATCGTCCGTTGCCGACCGGTGGCTTGCGCACGTCGCAGGCGGTTGCCTTCGCGCTGACGCTGGGCATCGCGTCGATGGCGATCCTGGTGTTGCTCGTCAACGTGATTTGCGCGCTGCTGACCTTCGCGTCGCTGATCGGCTACGCGATCGTCTACACCGGGTACCTGAAGCGCGCGACGCCGCAGAACATCGTGATCGGCGGCATCGCCGGCGCGGCGCCGCCGCTGCTTGGCTGGTCCGCGGTGACCGGCATGCAGGGCGAGTGGGATTGGCCGCACGCGTTGCTGCTGGTGCTGATCATCTTCCTGTGGACGCCGCCGCACTTCTGGGCGCTGGCGATTTTCCGCCGCGAGGATTACGCGAAGGCGATGATCCCGATGCTGCCGGTGACGCACGGGGTGACCTACACGCGCTGGCAGATCCTGTTCTACACGGTGCTGTTGGTGGTGGCGACGATGCTGCCGCGGGTGATCGAGATGAGCGGCAACTTCTATCTCGGTGGTGCCATCGTGCTCGGTGCGGTCTTCCTTTGGTATGCGTGGAAGTTGCTGGATCCGCCGGATGAGTTCTTCGCGATGAAGACCTTCCAGTATTCGATCGTGTACCTGATGGCGCTGTTCGCCTTCCTGCTGCTGGACCACTGGCTGATGCCGTTCCTGCAGGGTGCGCCTGGGATGCAATTCCAGCCGGTTGGGTGACTGACTGACACCAGAAGGGCGGACCGCCACGAGCCGTCGTGTGTCTCCTGGCCGCTCGATGACGCACTCCCGTCCAGGAGACACACGACGTCTCGCGTCGCTCCGCTCGCGATCCGATGTTTGCGCGGAGCGTCTGGAGGCCGCGTGCCACCGCGATGCGATCGCGTGCGCCAACTTCCGGCTCCGGACGGTCGGCACTTTGCCCCCTCGCTCGCTGCATCGGCATGTGCGTCCCGCTTCGGAGGGCAAGGTGCCTAGATATCAATTTTTGGGGACGCACCTTCGGTCCGAAGGGGCGCGTGCCCACAAATGTCGCTAGGCACGTTGCCTGCCGAAGGTGACGCACGCGACGGCGCAGCGCCGAGGTGGGCAGGGGCCGTCCATCAGAATTTACGGTGTAGGCGCGGAAGCGGTGGATTGCGGCGCGCCCACAACCCCAGACGCTCCGCGAGGGCATCAAATCGCGAGCGGAGCGACGTGAGGTGTCGGGTGTGTCTTGGCCGCGACTTGTCGTATGGAGTGGACAAGACACACCCGACACCTCATGGCGATTCGCCCGTCTTGTGGAAAAACCGCGGAATTCGTCGCGATTCCGCGCTGTAACAACCCCTGCCTGTTACACGACGCCCAGCCTGTGACGCATTTCGCATCGCATCGTCCTGCATCGGCGTTTCATCGGGCTGCGCACCGGGGAAGGGGTGCGTACAGGGGAAATTGCCATGCACCGTTCGACCGACTCCGACCGCAGCGAGCGCAGCGCGCGCGTACTGCTGTTCCTGACACTGTGCGCCGCCGTGCTCTGGGCGCTGGCGTCCGCGCCCGCCTGAGGCCAGCCGCCCCTCGCATCCTTCACGCCCGCATCCGACCAGCGGGCGTATCTAGCTTGCAGCGTCCGAGCGCTCCCTCCCATGCGGAGGCTTGGCATGCGCGCATTCATTCCCACGATCTCTTCCCTGGCCATCGCCTTGGCGTGCGTGCCCGCGACCGTCGTTGCCGGCCAGGCCGACGTGCTCTGGCGCAACGGCCAGACCGGGCAGAACGTGATCTGGAAATCCGCCAGCGGCGGGATGACCCGGACGGTCTCGACGGTGGCCACGCGCTGGCACGTGGTCGGCGTCGGCGACTTCAACGGCGACGGCGTGGGGGATGTGTTGTGGCGCGACATGCAGACCGGCGCGAACAGCGCCTGGGGCGGCTGCAACAACATGTCGGCGATGGCGATCACTGCGGTGCCGAGCCAGGATTGGGTGGTCGCCGGCATCGGCGATTTCGACTACGACGGCGCCGACGACATCCTCTGGCACCACAACCGCAGCGGCGCCAATGTCATCTGGCGGCGCGGCATGAGTTCGATGGCGATGCCGGTGGCCACGGTCACGAGCCAGAACTGGCAGATCGTGGGCGTCGGCGACTTCGACGGCGACCTGTACGCCGACATCCTGTGGCGTGATCGCGTCACGGGGCGCAACGTCGCATGGCGTCGCGGCAACGCGGGGTCTGCGGTTTCGCTGGTCACGGTGGCGAATCCCGCATGGCACGTCGTCGGCGTCGGCGATTTCAACGGCGACCATCGCGACGATGTGCTGTGGCGCAATGCGACGACCGGGCAGAACGTGCTCTGGCGCGCGGCGAACGGCGCGCAAGCCATCGTGCTGTCGACGGTGGCGGCAGCGAGCTGGCAGGTGGCGGGTGTCGGCGATTTCAACGACGACGGCATCGCCGACATCCTGTGGCGCGACAGCGCAAGCGGGCACGACGTGATCTGGCGTTCGGGCAATGCAGCGACGCAGACACCGGTCGGCACGGTGCCGGGGCAGGCCTGGAGCGTAGCGGCCGTGCACGACTTCGACGATGCGTCGGAGCCCGAACCCTATCCGATGCCCAACCCGAATCCGAATCCTTATCCGGGCGGCTACTGATCAGGCGCGGGTGAGCAGGAGCCCGCGCAGTTCGTCCTTGTCGCGATCGTCGAGCGCGCCTTCGCGCTGCTTTTCCTGCAGCTCGTCGATGCGTTGCTGCACGGTCTGCTTTTCGAGCTGCGCCATCGTGTCGAGGAATTCGGCCTGCCACATGGCGTCGTTGCCCGGCAGCGTTTGCGTGGCGAGCTTGTGCAACGCGGCCGCCTCTTCGCGCTCGCCGAAATGTTCCAGCACGCCGCCGGTGCGGATGTCCGGACGTTCGCGCACCAGCGCCACGAGTTCGGACAGCAGCTCGATGCCCGGCTGGCGCAGGGCGGCGAAGCGATAGGGCGGCTGCAGTGCGAGTGCGACGGAAGGTTGCTGCAACAACAGCGCGATCGCACTGCGCACGAGGCTGCGCTTGGGCGCATGCACGGGCGGGGCGTTGCGCGCGCGCTGCGCGGGGACGTGTTGCTCGGGCTGGCTCGACCGCGCGCCGACGCCGGTGAGCTCCGTCAGCCGCTGCTTCATCAGGTCGCCGAACGCGCCATCCGGAATCTGCGCGAGCAGGGGCTTGCAGCGTTCGGCCAGGCGCGCCTTGCCGTCGAGGCTCGACAGGTTCACGTCGGCGGTCATCTGCCCGTAGAAGAACTCGGAGAGCGGCGTCGCCTGGCGCAGGCGCGCATCGAAGCCTTCCACCCCTTCCTTGCGCACGATGGTGTCGGGATCCTCGCCGTCGGGCAGGAACAGGAAGAACGCCTGCCGGCCATCCTTCATGCGCGGCAGCACCGACTCCAGCGCTTTCCACGCGGCGCCGCGTCCTGCGCGATCGCCGTCGAAACAGAAATACACATCCGCCGCGTTGCGGAACAACAGCTCCGCATGGTCGGGCGTGGTCGCCGTGCCGAGCGTCGCCACTGCCTGCGTCACGCCGTACTGCGCAAGCGCGACGACGTCCATGTAGCCCTCGACCACGATCAGCCGTTCGAGCTTGCTGTTGACCTGGCGCGCCTGCCACAGGCCGTACAACTCGCGGCCCTTGTGGAAGAGCGCGGTCTCCGGCGAATTGAGGTACTTCGGCGAGTCCTCGGGATCGATGACGCGGCCGCCGAAGGCGATGGTGCGCCCGCGTCGATCCGCGATCGGGAACATCAGGCGATCGCGGAACTTGTCGTAGACGTGGCCCTTGTCGTTCTTCGAAAACAGGCCCGCGCGCTCGAGCAGTTGCATGCGGCGCTGGTCGGTGCCGAGCGCATCGCGTAGCGCGTTGAAGCCGTCCGGCGCGTAGCCGATGAGGTAGCGCTCGGCGATGTCCGCGGAAATCTCGCGGCGCTCGACGTAGGCCTTCGCCTTGTCGCTGCCGGCCAGGTGCTTGCGGAAGAATTTCGCCGCCGCGTCGAGCGCGGCGTACAGGTCGTGCGTGTCCGAATCCTGGTTGCGCTGCTGCGTATCGCGCGGCACTTCCATGCCGACGCGCTTGGCGAGCTCGTCGACCGCGTCGAGGAACTCGAGGCGGTCGTAATTCATCAGGAAGGAGATGGCGGTGCCGTGCGCGCCGCAGCCGAAGCAGTGGTAGAACTGCTTGGTCGGCGAAACGGTGAAGCTCGCCGAACGTTCGTCGTGGAAGGGGCAGCGCGCCGCGAATTCCTTGCCCTGGCGCTTCAACGGCACGCGCGCTGCGATCACCTCGACGATGTCGGAGCGCGCGAGCAGGTCATCGATGAAGGCGTCGGGGATGCGGGCCATTGTTCGTCAGCATGCCACGCGGCGGCGCCAGACTCAGCCGCCGGCCAGGCGCCGCTTCACGATCGCCGAAACATCGCCCATGTCGGCCTTGCCGGCCAGGCGCGGCTTGAGCACGCCCATCAGCTTGCCCATGTCGGCCGGGCCCGCGGCGCCGCTGTCGCGGATCGCGCCGTCGACGATGTCCACGATCTCCGCTTCCGACAACTTCGCCGGCAGGTAGTGCTCGATCACCGCGATCTCCGCGCGCTCGATCCCGGCGAGGTCTTCGCGACCGGCCGCGTCGTACTGCGACACCGAATCGCGGCGCTGCTTGACCATCTTGTCGAGCACGGCGAGCACCTGGGCGTCGTCGAGTTCGATGCGCTCGTCCACTTCCTTCTGCTTGATCGCCGCGTTGACGAGGCGGATCACGCCGAGGCGTTCCTTGTCACCCGCCTTCATGGCGGTCTTCATGTCGTCGGTGAGCTGGGTCTTGAGGCTCATGGCGGTCCCTCGATGGCGGTCGGCAGAAATGCGAAAAGCCGGCGCGCTAGGAGCGCAGCCGGCTTCGCGGGATCACGATTGGGGCCGAAGCCCCGAAGCGATCAGTACAGGCGCTGGCGCTTGGTCACGTCGCGCGAGGTGCGACGGGCCTGGCGCTTCACCGCGGCGGCGGCCTTGCGCTTGCGTTCCTGCGTGGGCTTCTCGTAGAACTCGCGCTTGCGGGTCTCGGCGAGGACGCCGGCCTTCTCGCAGGTGCGCTTGAAGCGGCGCAGGGCAAACTCGAAAGGCTCGTTTTCGCGGACTTTGACGCTCGGCATACGGTTTCTCTGTTCTGGAAGGTCGCCCCGTGAAGGGCGCTTGAGCCGGGGAAGGCCCGGCGAGCCGCGTATGATACCGGCACCCTTTCCGAAGGCGCAACCGCGCACGCCCCGCTCCTTCGGATCCGGTGCTCCAATCCCCACATTTCAGGCCATGCGCGTCCTCGGCATCGAAACCTCCTGCGACGAAACCGGCGTGGCCGTCTACGACACCGCACGCCCCGGCCCCGAGGGCCTGCGCGCGCACGCGGTCTACAGCCAGATCGCGCTGCACGCCGAATATGGCGGCGTGGTGCCCGAACTCGCGAGTCGCGACCACGTTCGCAAGCTCCTGCCGCTGATCCGGCAGACCCTTGCAGAAGCAGGCCTGTCGACCTCGGACCTGGATGGCGTGGCCTATACGGCCGGTCCCGGCCTCGTCGGCGCCCTGCTGGTGGGGGCGGGCGTGGCCCGGTCGCTGGCCTGGGCCCTCGATCTGCCCGCCATCGGCGTCCATCACATGGAAGGCCACCTGTTGGCGCCACTGCTGGAGGACCCCGACCTCGCGCCGCCGTTCGTCGCATTGCTCGTCTCCGGCGGCCATACGCAGCTGGTGGAAGTCGATGCGATCGGCTCCTACCGGCTGTTGGGCGAAACCCTGGACGACGCCGCAGGCGAGGCCTTCGACAAGACCGCCAAGCTGATGGGGCTGCCGTACCCCGGCGGTCCGCAACTCGCGGCGTTGGCCGAAACCGGACGCCCGGGCGCCTACAAGTTCGCGCGTCCAATGACCGACCGCCCCGGCCTCGATTTCAGTTTCAGCGGCCTGAAGACGCAGGTGCTGCTGGCTTGGCGCGACAGCGACCACAGCGATACGACCAAGGCCGACATCGCGCGCGGCTTCGAAGACGCGGTGGTCGACACGCTCGCCATCAAGTGCGAACGCGCGCTGGATGCCGCCGGTTGCGACACGCTCGTGGTGGCCGGCGGCGTGGGCGCGAACAAGCGCCTGCGCGCCAAGCTCCAGCAGATCGCGGAAAAGCGCGGTGGCCGCGTGTGCTTCCCGCGTCCGTCGCTGTGCACCGACAACGGCGCGATGATCGCCTTCGCCGGCGCGCTGCGTCTGGTCGACGGCCAGCGCGCGAACGCGGAAGTCACGGTGCAACCGCGCTGGGATATGGCATCGTTGCCCGCCGTCCAGTCGCGCACGCCTGCATGAGCCACGACAAAGTCTTCATCGAAGGCCTCGAGATCGAGGCCCTGATCGGCATCTACGATTGGGAGCGGCGCATCCGCCAGCCGCTGCGCTTCGACGTCGAGATGGCCTTCGACAACCGCAAGCCCGCGGCCACCGACGCCATCGAAGACACGCTCGATTATAAGGCGGTGAGCAAGCGCCTGATCGCCTTCGTGACCGCATCCGACTTCGGTCTCGTCGAAACGCTGGCCGAGCGTTGCGCCGCGCTGATCCTCGACGAGTTCGGCGTGCGGCACGTGCGATTGAAGCTCAGCAAGCCCGGCGCCGTGCGCGGTGCGACGGCGGTGGGCGTGATCATCGAACGCAGTCGCGAGTGACCAAGTCTTACCTCAGCCTCGGCAGCAACGTCGAACCCGAGCGGCACCTGCGCGCGGCGATCGATGCGCTGCGCGCGCGCTTCGGCGAAGTGGTCCTGTCGCCGATCTATCGCTTCCCCGCGGTCGGCTTCGACGGCCCGGATTTCCTCAACGCCGCGGCGATCGTCGAATCCGACCTCGATGCGCATGCGCTCGTCGATTGGCTGCACGCGCTGGAAAGCGCAAACGGCCGTGTGCGCGGCCCGGTGAAGTTCAACGACCGCACGCTCGACATCGACCTGGTGTACTTCGGCGATCTCGTGCTCGACACGCCACAACTGCAGCTTCCGCGCCCCGAGTTGCGCCACGCCTTCGTGCTGCGCCCGCTCGCCGACATCGCGCCCGGATTCGTGGATCCGGTGCGCGGCGAAACATTGGCCACGATGTGGCGCGCGCATCCGGACCACGACGCGCTGCTGCAGACCGTCGCGCTTTAGCCCTCGAGCATGCGCCCGCCGTCCAGGCGCAACACCTGGCCGGTCGTATAGGTGGCATCGCGCAGCAACCAGCGCACGGCTTCGGCCACTTCCTCGGGCGTGCCCGTGCGTCCGAGCGGCGTGCGTTCGAGCATCGCCTGTTTCGCCGCATCGTCCTTGCCCGAATCGGGCCACAGGATCGCGCCTGGCGCCACGCCGTTGACGCGTACCTCCGGCGCCAGTTCCAGCGCAAGCGAGCGCGTCATGTACGCCAGCGCCGCCTTGCTCATGCCGTAGAGCGTGTGCGCTCGCATCGGGCGTTCGCCGTAGATGTCGACCAGGTTGACGATCGCACCGTGCGTGGCGCGCAAGTGCGGTGCCGCGGCCTGCGCAAGGAAGTAGGGCGCGCGCGCATTCGCACCGAACAGCGCATCCCATTGCGCGGGTGTCGCCTCGCCGACGGGCGTGGGGAAGAACGCCGAGGCGTTGTTCACCAGCGCATCGAGCCGGCCGAAGTGGCCCACGGTCTGCGCGATCAGTTCCGGCAATCGATCGAATTGCGTGAGGTCCGCCTGCAGCACGCGCGTACTGCCGGCGCGCGCGGCTTCCAGCGAGGCCGCCAGCGCATCCGCCTCCTCGCGCGAGCGACCGCAATGCAGCGCCACCGAGTAGCCCGCCCCGTGCAGCGTGCGTGCGATGGTCGCGCCCAGGCGACGGGCGCTGCCGGTGACCAGGACGACGTGGGGTTCGATGCTCATGGGCGCCATCATGGGGAGTTGCGCTGCTTCCGGCTATCCTGCCGGCAATGTTGCCGCATTCGCCTGCCATGTCCGCCTCTTCCCCGGACGATCCCGCCCGACTTCCGCTCCCCGACGCCGACGCCCTCGCTCATAGCGAGCGCCTGGCCAACCTGATCCGCGCGCAGATCCACGGTGCGGGCGGGGCGATCCCGTTCTCCCGCTTCATGGAGCTCTGCCTCTACGCGCCGGGATTGGGCTACTACAGCGCGGGCGCGACGAAGTTCGGCGCGGCGGGCGACTTCATCACCGCCCCCGAGCTCGGGCCCCTGTTCGCGGCCTGCGTGGCCGACAGCCTCGCGCCGGTGATGCAGCAACTCGGCCCGGGCGCCGACATCGTCGAGCTCGGCGGTGGCAGCGGCGCGTTCGCGGAAGTCGCGCTCAAGAAACTGCTCGCGGCCGACGCCCTGCCTTCGCGCTACGCCATCCTCGAACCGAGCGCCGACCTGCGCGCACGCCAACAGGAGCGCTTGCGCCAGCAACTCAATCCGCTGCTCTACGATCTGGTCGACTGGCTCGATGCGCCGCCGCAGGACTCCTGGAACGGCGTGCTGTTCGCCAATGAAGTGATCGATGCCTTGCCGACGCCGCGCTTTACCTTGCGCGACGGCGAAGTATTCGAAGAACACGTGGCGCTGGATGGGGAAGGGCGCTTCGTGCGCACCGATCGCCCCGCCGATGCGCTGCTCGCCGCCGCAGTGCGACACGTCGAACGCCAGCGCAAGGAAGGCGATTTCCCCGACGGCTATCGCTCCGAGCTGCTGCCGCAATTGCCGTACTGGATCCAGGCCGTCATCGGTGGCTTGCGCAGCGGCGCGATGCTGTTCGTCGATTACGGCTATCCGCGCGGCGAGTACTACTCCGCGCAACGCAGCGACGGCACCTTGCGCGCGTTCTATCGACACCGCATGCGCGAAGACGTGTACGCATGGCCCGGGTTGCAGGATCTCACCGCGTCCGTCGACTTCACCGCGCTCGCCGAGGCGGGGACCGGTGCGGGGTTCGATTTCACCGGTTACTGCGCGCAGGCAAGCTTCCTCATCGGCAACGGCCTGGAACGCAACCTCGCCGCGGCCGAATCGCGTGCGCAGGACGAAGCAGGGCGTTATCGCCTGCGCCAGGAAGCCAAGCACCTCACCTTGCCCGGCGAGATGGGCGAGCGTTTCCAGGTGATGGGCTTCCAGCGCGACGTCGAACTCGGCGTCGCCTTCCTCGCCGGCGACCTGAGCTGGCGCCTGTGATCCGCTGGCCGGGGAGCGGCGCACTCAAACCGTTCGTGCGTCCGCAGCGTTGGCTGGGCACCTGGTGGACGATGATCGCGGCGGTCGTCGTCGGATCGCTGCTGCCTGCGTTGCTGCTGCCGCACGTGCCTGAGGGCGGCGACAAGGCGGAACATCTCATCGGCTACGCGCTGTTGTCTGCCACGGCGGTCCAGTTGTTCGCATCGCGCGCGGCGGTATGGCGTGCGGCGGGCGGCCTCGTTACGATGGGCGTGCTGGTGGAAATCGCGCAGGGCACGCTGACGACGTCGCGCTCGATGGATCCGTGGGATGCGCTCGCCAATACGATCGGTGTTGCGTTGGGCCTGGCGACGCTGTGGCTGCCGATCCGGGATGCGTTGCTGAAGCTCGAACCCAGCGCCGCTTAGGCGTCTTCGTCGTCGGGCACCGGCGTTGCACGCGCGGCACGGATCGCGCGGATGCGCGCCTGCGCCAACGCTTCGCCGAGGGCCGGGCCTTCGAGTCCTTCTCGCGCGACATCCGCCGCGCGCACGGATTGCGCCGCCGCCAGCAAGCGCAACAACTCCTCGCGCTGCGGATATGCGGAATCCTGCAATCCCGCGCGCCCACGCTTGTCCGCTTCGCACACGAGCGCGAGTTGCGCCAGACGCTCGGGCTGGCGGAACGCATCGCAACGCACCAGCAATTCGTGCACGGTGCGGTCGCGCAGTTCGAACAGACGATGCACGTTGAGATGCTCGCGACAGGCGATGCGCCCGAGGTCCGCATGTTGGCGCGGCACCTTGAGGCGTTCGCACAAGGCGCGCAGCGGGGCGACGCCTGCATGTTCGTGGCCCACGTGCCGCGGCAGTACATCGGCAGGCGTGAGCGCCTTGCCCAGGTCGTGCACGAGCGCGGCGAAGCCCACGACATCGTCGCCAGGTGCAATCATCGCGGCCATGTCGCACACGAGTTCGATATGCACGCCCGTATCGACTTCCGGGTGGTATTCGGCGCGCTGCGGCACGCCGTAGAGCGCGTCGACTTCAGGCAGCACCACACCGAGCGCACCGCAGGAACGCAGCGTTTGCAGGAAGGCCGAAGGCGTGGCCGAAGCGAGCGCGCGCACCAGTTCCTGCCACACGCGCTCGGGCACGAGTTCGGCGAGCTCGCCGCTCTCGACCATTCCGCGCATCAACGCCATCGTTTCCGGCGCGACAGTAAAGCCCAGTGACCCGAACCGCGCCATGAAGCGCGCCGCGCGCAACACGCGCAGCGGATCCTCGGAGAACGCAGCGCCAACGTGGCGCAAGACGCGCGCCTTCAGATCGCGCTCGCCACCAAAGGGATCGACGAGCGTGCCGTCCTCGGCTTGCGCGATGGCGTTGATGGTGAAGTCGCGACGCTCCAGGTCCTGCTCGAGCGTCACGTCCGGGTGCGCATCCACGACGAAGCCGCGATGGCCGCGGCCGGACTTGCGTTCGGTGCGCGCGAGCGCGTACTCCTCGCCCGTTTTCGGATGCAGGAAGACCGGGAAATCACGGCCCACCGTCTTGAATCCGCGCGCATGCATCGCTTCGGGCGTTTCGCCCACGACCACGAAGTCGCGATCCCCCGGCGGCAAGCCGAGGAGACGATCCCGCACCGCGCCGCCGACGAGGTAGGTCTGCATGCCGCCGATTATGTGGCCTATTGCGCCTCGGATTTCGAGGCCGCCGCAAGGGGCCCCGGGCATTCGAAGGACTTGCGCGCCGCGGTCTTGCCCAGCATCCGCTGCGATATCGGTGCGGCGTCGCCGTTGAGGCGCCAGTCGTAGATCACGCTGAAGGCCAGCACGCGCGCGACGTACTCGCGCGTTTCCTTGTAGCTGAGGGTCTCGATCCAGAAATCCGGATCCATGCCGGGCCGCTGCGCCTGCCAGCGCGCCAGGGGCGCCGGGCCTGCGTTGTAACCGGCGAGCACCATGTACGGCGGGCCGTACTTGTCGTAGAGCTCGCGCAGATAGGCCGCGCCGATGGCGATGTTCGCGTCGGGGTCGTACAGGGTCTGCACGCCGTTCCAGGGCACGCCGATGCGGCGCGCGGTCGCAAGGCCCGTGGTCGGCACGATCTGCATCAGGCCCATCGCATTCGCACCCGAGCGCGCGTTCGGATTGAACACGCTCTCGGCGCGGATCTCCGCGGCGACCCACGCCGGATCGAGTCCGTTCTTCGCCGCTTCACGGCGGATGGTCGCGTCGTGGTGGATCGGGAAGCGCAGCGCGTACATGCGTTGTTCTTCCGGCTGCTTGCCGAGCGCGAACACGGCACGGTCGAACCAACCGTTCTCCTGCGCCACCGCCACCGCATTCCGACGCTGCATGTCGTCGAAGCGCGAGAGCGCATCGTCCCATTCGCGCTGCGCCCAACCCGGGCGATCCACCTGGTACAGCGCCATTGCGCGCACGATCGCCGGATCGCGCGCCACCTGCGCCTGCGCGGCGCCGCCGACCTGCGGATCCACCGGGCACAGCGCATACGGCTGGTCGATGCGATCGGCGGCGAGGAATCCGTGGAATTCCGGCTTGCGCGCGGCCTGGCGATAGAGCGCTTGCGCGCCGGCCTTGTCGCCCGTCATTTCCTTCAGGCGCGCCTCGAAGTAGGTCCAGCGCGAATCGCTGCGCTGCTTGTCGCCCATCTTCTCGATCGCCGACAAGGCAGCGGGCCAATCGCTGCGCGACATCGCCTCGCGCACGCGCCACTCGTGCAGGCGCTCGTCGTAGGCGGAAGCGGGCACGTCGGCGAGGCGCTTCGCGGAATCCGGTTCGTAGGAGGCCACCGTCCACAGCGCGGCCTGGTACAGCACGCGCCCGCGGTCGGCTTCGGTGAAATCGAAAGCCTGCGCGTACTTCGGTAACTGCGTGTCGACGGACATCGGCAGCGACTTCGCCAGGCGCGCGAGCCCTTGCGACGCCATCATCCGGCTGCGCGCCGTCTTCGGCCAACCGAGCGCGCGATCGTTCACGGCATCGAAGAACGACGCGTAATCCTCGGCGAGCGCTTTTTCTTCGGACGGCAAGCCGCGCGCGGCGGCGCGCATCGAAGCCGAATCCCAATTCGCCGCGACCTTGTCGATGCGTTCCCAACGCATCGCCGACGTCAGGCCGCCCTTCGACGCGAGGATCGCGAACGGCGCATCGCAGGTTTCGGGAAACGCTTTGGCGGTGCCCGACCACGCCGCCTGCGCATCGCGCACCCATTGCGCATCGGCGTTGCCGGTGGCCTGGCGTGCATCGAGTTCCGCGCAGCGCAGCCCGAGATCGTCGATGTCGTTGGACCACGCGAGGCGGAAGGTCGGCCAATCCTGCTTGCGCGAAAGCGATGCGAGCCAGATCTCGCGGAACGCGCCGGCGACGGCCTGGCCTTTGTACTTCGCGAGGAAGGCCTGGCCGCGGCTCGCGGGCAGTGTGTCGATGTCGCGCTTGAGTGCGGCGTATTCGACCCATGCCGCCGCCGGGTGCGTGGCGATCGCCTCCGATTGCGCCGTCGAGAGCGTGCCGCGGTCGGCGGCTTCGATGGCGGCGCGCAGTTCGTCGCGACGCGGATCCAGGCGGATCGGCGCGCTGGTGAGCGGCGGTGGCTTGATCGTCGACGGGGAATTCTGCGCGGGCGCTTGCTGCGCTTCCAGCGGCGCGGAAGCACAGCAAACGAGGGCGGCGAGCAGCGGCAGCATGTTGCGCAACATGGGCCGACTATAGCGAAGCGACGTGAACGGCGATCGACGTAAAAGTCCCGCGAATCCGGCCGCGAATCAGCGCAGCGCGTGATCCGGCACGTCGATCTCCGCGGCGAGCGCGAGATGGTCCGAATAGGCCGCCGCGAAGGCTTCCATGTTCGCCACCTGCAGGTCGCTCGTCGTCAGGATGTGGTCGATCGCGCGCTGCGGGCGCCAGCTGGGGAAGGTCGGCACGCACATCGCGGGCGGCTGCAGGCGCGTGTGCTTGTACAGCGACTGCATCTCCGGACGATCCGGATCGCAGTTGAAGTCGCCCATCAGGATCGCGTGCGGATGGTCGTGCAGCAGGTCGGCGATGAAGTCGATCTGCGAGGCGCGCGAGCCCGCGCCGAGCGAGAGATGCGCCACCGCCACCGCGAGCCCGTCGCGCCCGTTGCCGAACTGCGCGAGCAACACGCCACGTCCGCGCACGCGGCCGGGCAGGGGATGGTCGTGGACTTCCACCGGTTCGAGCTTCGACAACAGCCCGTTCGCACTCGAGGCCACGCCGCCCACGCTGCGGTTGGGCTGGTGGCTCCAGTACGCAAAGCCGCCGCGTTGCGCGAGGTAATGCGTCTGGTTGGTGAACCCGGACCGCAGGCTGCCCGGGTCGCTTTCGTTGAGGCCGACGATGTCGTGCTGGCCCGCCAGCTGCGCGATCGCATCCAGGCTGCCGCGCTTGTTGCCGGCCGGCAGCACGTGGGACCAACTGCGCGTTGCGTAGTCGGTGTAGCGCCGGGTACTCGATCCGGCCTGGATGTTGGCGCTGAGCAGCTTGAGGCGGCGCTTTCCCATCGTCCCGTGGATCAGCCCTTCGACGGCGCGGTCGTCGCCGCGGCCGGCGCAGCGGCGGCGGCGCCACCGGCGGCGCGTTCGCGTGCGATCAGCTGGCTGGCGTTGCGCAGCATGTCTTCGAAGCTGTTGCCCATCACGCGATACTTGCCGTTCACGACGAGCGTCGGCGTGCTGTTGGCACCCACGTGCATCATGAACTGGCGACCGCGGTTGACCTGGCCGGCCACCGAGAAGGAGTTCATCGTGCTCAGGAATTCCTTCGGGTTGGCGCCGTACTTGCCGTAGAAATCGGCGATCTTCTGCTCGTCCGGCTTGTCGCCTTCGCCCGGCATCGTCTGGGTGACGTGGATTTCATGGATCAGCGCGCTGTGCGTCTTGTCGACCAGGCCCATGGCCTCGGAGACGTAGAAGGCCTTCGCGTAGGGATTCCACTCGGGGCCGAAGGGCGCGGGCACGTAGCTGAAGCGCACGTCGGCGGGAAGCTTGGCCTTCCACGCGGACACGAGCGGATCGAACGCGGCGCAGGCCGGGCAGACGTAGCCGAAGACTTCGACGATTTCGATCTTGCCGTTGAGCGGCTTCCACGGCTCCGGATCCTTCACGAGCTCGTAGTCGCGACCTTCCACCAGACCGTCGGGATTGTTCGCACTGGCGAGCGCGTTCGCAGCGGCGGCATCGGCAGACGGATTCGCGGCAGCGGCGGCGGTCGTCGCCGTGGCGGGCGCCGCGGAGGAGGCGCTGGCGGCCGGTTCGTCTGCGCTGGCCGGCTGTGCGGCGGTGGCGGCTGCGGTCGGGGCGGCGGCAGGCGGCGTGTTCGACTGGCTGCACGCGGCGAGCGCAACGAGCAGCAGGGGGAGAAGGCGTCGGGTCATCGGTCGGTCCTCTGGCTGATGCAGCGAGTTTGGATCAGTTGGGCGGATTGGTCGCGAGCGCGGCGGCGATGCGCAGCATGTCCTCGTAGGACTTGCCCAGCACGCGCCAGCGACCGGCGACCACCATCGTCGGCGTTCCCGGCAGTTCGATGCGCAGCGAGAACTGCTTGGCGGCCTGCATGCGCTGCATCACCTTCGCACCATCCAGCGCCGCCTGGAACTTGGCCGCGTCGACGCCGAGCGTCGTGTAGTACGCGGTGAGCTCCGAATCGGTCGGGTTGCGCGGCAGATCATGCGCTTCGTGGATCGCCTGGAAGGTCTGCAGGTGCGTCAGGCCCAGCGTGCCGATCTCCTGGGACGCGAAGTACGCGCGCTCCAGCGGATCGGCAGGGTTGTAACCCGGCGGGGTCAGGCGCAGCACCACGTTCGTCGGCAACTTCGCCTTCCATTCTTCCACCATCGGTGCGAAGTGCGCGCAGTGCGGGCAGGTGTAGGCGAAGACTTCGACGATTTCGACTTCGCCGGGCTTGGTCGGCATCAGCGTGCCCGGCTGGGCGAGCACGTCGTAATCCACGCCTTCCACCAGCGGTGCCGGCGCCGGCGAGGCCGCGAAGGCGGACAGGGGCAGCAGCAGGGCAAGCAGCAGCGCAAAACGACGGATCATGCGTAGGGTCATCCGGATAAAAAAACGCCGGCCTCAGTGTGGGGCCGGCGTACTGATCAAGGTCGTGGACACTCCGACAGCTTGCGCGACGGGGAGTTCCGCGCGCGTTTACTGCGTGGCTTCGTCGGCGCGATGGTGCAGGCCCTGGACGTAGCTGGCGAGCGAACGGATCTCTTCGTCCGTCAGCGGCTGCGCGACCTTGGCCATGATGTTGAACAGGTGCGGATCGGTCTGCGTGGTCGTGCCCGTGCGGTATTCCTCGAGGCGACGCTGCACGTAGGCCGACTGCTGGCCGGCGAGGGCCGGGAACGCCGGACCCGGGTTGCCGGCGCCCGACGGGCCGTGGCACGCCATGCACGCCGGGATGCCGCGGGCGTAGTCGCCCTGGTGGTACAGGCGCTCACCGACTTCGTAGAACTTCATGCCCTTGTTGGGGCCATCGGCGATCGCGGTGTCGTCGGCCACGCCGGCGCCCGCCTTCTGCGTCGCGAAATAGGCGCCGAGGTCGCGCATGTCCTGCGCGCTCAGGGCGTCGGCGAAAGGCTTCATCACCGCGGCCATGCCGCCGGTGCGCTGGCCACCCTTGATCAGCTCGAGCTGGTGCGCGATGTAGCGCTCCGGCATGCCGGCCAGGCGCGGGTACTGCGCGTCGCTCGGGTTGCCGTCCAGGCCGTGGCAGGCCGCGCAGGTGCCGGCCTTGGTCGCGCCCTTCTTCGCATCGCCCCACACCGGCTTGGCTTCCACCAGCGGCTTGGTTTCCACCGGAGCCTCCGGGGCAACCGGGGTCACCGTGGACTGGGCGAAAGCGGCGGCGCCGACGGCGAGGGCCGCGGTCAGGCCGACATAGCGCAGGACGCGTGCGTGGCGCATGCAAAGCTCCGAAAGACGAGATCGCGGGCAGTTCCGCCCGCCAAGGCGCGGGATTATCGACGGCCGTGCGGCAGCGGGTCAAACCGTTCGACACCCCCGCATGCGATCCTGTGCACATGTCCAATCCGTTTGCCCGCGCCCGCTACGCGCTTTCGGCGCACAACTTCCGTCAGCTGCCGCCCGATGCCGGTGCCGAGGTCGCGTTCGCCGGCCGCTCCAACGCCGGCAAGTCCAGCGCACTCAATGCCCTGACCCAGCAGAACGCGCTCGCCCGCGTGTCGAAGACGCCGGGCCGTACCCAGCAGCTCGTCTTTTTCGAAGTGGCCCCGCTCAAGCACCTGGTCGACCTGCCGGGCTACGGCTACGCCAAGGTGCCGCAGGACCTGCAGGCGCACTGGCAGCAGTTCCTCGACGGCTACTTCTCCACGCGCGAGGCGCTGCAGGGCCTGGTGGTCATCATGGACATCCGCCACCCGCTGAAGGACTACGACCGGCAGATGCTGGGCTACGCGGTGAACCGCGGTATCCCCGCGCATGCCGTGTTGACCAAGGCCGACAAGCTGGGGCGCGGCGCAGGCGGCAACACGCTGCAGGCCGTGCGCATGGAGCTCTCGCGCATCTGGGGCGACTCGGTCTCGGTGCAGACCTTCTCGGCCGAGTCCAAGCAAGGCGTGGACGAATTGCGCGCGGTCGCCGCGCGCTGGCTCGGCCTGTAAACGCCAGATCCCGCGTTGCCCCCAGTCGAACGGGGGTGCGCCGGGAACCTGAACACGATTCCGCCACTGCAACACAAGGCCAGCGGCAGAACAGCAGTGTCCCAATCGCGTGACGACTCGCACGACGTTGCCGGGCCTATAGTGCCCGCCAGCGCGGCGACCGGGCCCCCTGTGTTCCCGGGGATTCCCCCACTCGCCGCCCCCACGAAGAGCCGTCGATGTCGAGCCTGAGCAACGTCGCCGAACTACCGGTCACCGACCGCCGCGAACTGGTCGATTACCTCGCGAGTGGCGCCCGCCCGCGCGCCGACTGGCGCATCGGCACCGAGCACGAGAAGTTCGGCTTCCGCAACGACGACCTGCGCCCGCCCACCTTCGACGGTGAGCGCGGCATCGAAGCGCTGCTCGAAGGTCTGGTCCGCTTCGGCTGGACGCCCGTGCAGGAGCACGGCCGCACCATCGCCCTGACCCGCGACGGCGCGAGCGTGACGCTCGAACCCGCCGGCCAGCTCGAACTCTCCGGCGCACCGCTGGAATCGATCCACGACACCTGCCGCGAAACCAACGGCCACCTCGCCGAGGTGAAGACGGTCGCGAACGAACTCGGCCTGGGCTTCATCGGCATGGGCTTCCAGCCCAAGTGGCGCCGCGACGAAATGCCGTGGATGCCGAAGGGTCGCTACAAGATCATGCGCGCCTACATGCCCAAGCGCGGCGACCTGGGCCTGGACATGATGACGCGCACCTGCACGGTGCAGGTCAACCTGGACTTCGCCAGCGAAGCAGACATGGTGAAGAAGTTCCGCGTGTCGCTCGCAATGCAGCCGATCGCGACCGCGCTGTTCGCCGACTCGCCGTTCACCGAAGGCAAGCCCAACGGATTCCTGTCGTATCGCTCGCACATCTGGACCGACACCGATCCGGATCGCACGGGCATGCTCGACTTCGTGTTCGAAGACGGCTTCGGCTTCGAGCGCTACACCGATTACCTGCTCGACGTCCCGATGTACTTCGCCTACCGCAACGGCGAATACCTCGATGCCTCGGGCAAGTCCTTCCGCAAGTTCATGGACGGCAAGCTCGACGTGCTGCCCGGCACGCTGCCGACGCTGCGTGATTGGTCCGACCACATGACCACCGCGTTCCCGGAAGTGCGCCTGAAGAAGTACCTGGAGATGCGCGGAGCGGATTCCGGTCCGTGGAATCGCATCTGCGCGTTGCCCGCGTTCTGGGTCGGCCTGTTGTACGACGATGCATCGCTGGATGCGGCCTGGGACCTGGTGAAGGACTTCTCGCGCGAAGAGCGCCACGCCCTGCGCGACGGCGTGCCGCGCCACGCGCTCAAGCTGCCGGCACGCCTGGGCAACACGAAGGCCACGGTGCGAGAGCTCGCGATCGAAGCGCTGAAGATTTCGTCCGCCGGCCTGCAGCGCCGCGCGCGACGCAACCGCAGCGGTTCGGACGAAAGCGTGTTCCTCGATCCGCTGATCGAATCGGCCGAAGCCAACCAGACGCCGGCCGAGCGCAAGCTCGCGCTCTACGAAGGCCCGTGGGCCGGCGACATCGATCGCGTGTTCGCGGAGTTCGCGTACTAAGCGTCAGAACACCGCGGCCTGCAGCTCCGTATCGGCCCACTGCCAGGCTGCCTTGAACTGCGTGCGCGTGTCCGCCGCGGCCTGCTTGTCGCCCATCGCCTCCTGCGCCTGCGCGAGGCCGAACAAGCCCCAGCCGTTCTTCGGGAACATCTGCAGATCGTCCTGGAACGCCTTTGCCGCTTCGGCGGGGCGCTTCGCACGCAACAGCGCATTGCCCAGGTAGTTGCTGACGGGCAGCGGCCAGTCCGCGGGTTCGTTGTAGGTCAGCTTGCTCTCGAGCTCCGCCGCCTTGCGCAGCGTCGCGATGGCCGCGTCGTGCTTGCCTTGCGTCGATTCGATCTCGCCGCGCAGCACGCCTGCGCCGACCTGCAGCAGGGCGCCGGCGGTGTTGGTGGTGCCGAGCATCATCTTGACCATGTCCGGATCGTCCGCGAGCTTCTGCAGCGCGGCGAGGTCGTTCTTCGCCTCGGCCACGTTGCCCTTGCGCAGCTGTGCCATGCCGCGCGCGAAATGCCAGATGCCGGTAACGTAGGGCTGCGGCGCAGGCGATTGCGTGCGCGCGAGGATCGCGTCCCATTGCCCGAAGCGCACCTCGGTCTGCATCGGCACCACCACGAAGTGCTGCATGAAGTTGAGTTCGTCCAGCTTCGCCATGTCCGCGCGCTGCAACGTTTGCTCCGAGGCTTGCGTGGCGAGCGTGCGCGATCCCATCAGGCCCGCGCTCAGGGTGGCGAAGTGCCAGTTGTGCGGCACGTAGCCGAGCGGATACATGCCGTTGGTGCCGTGGCAGACCGCGAGGAAATCCTTGTCGGCCTTGGAAGCACTGAAGTTCACGAGCGTCGCGTCGTTGTAACGGCCCGTGCGGATGTAGATGTGCGCGGGCATGTGCACCAGGTGGCCAGACCCGGGCGCGAGCTTGCCAAGCGTATCGGCGAGCGCTTCAGCGCGCCCCGGGTTGTCGGAGGCCTCGACGGCGTGGATGTAGTAATGGATCGCACCGATGTGCTGCGGATTGCGCTTGAGCACCGTCTCGATCGCACCGAGGATCTTCGGCGTGTCCGGGTTCGGCTTGCCGGCCGTCCAGTAATTCCAGGGCGTCAGGTCCATCAGCGCTTCGGCGTACATCGCCTGCGCGTCGTCGTCTTCGGGGAACTGCGCGACGACCTTCGCCATCGCATCGGCATACGCATGATCGAGCGGCGCGCGATCGGCGGGTGACGGATCCGAGTAGCGCGCAACGAGCGCGTCGATCAGCGCGCGATCCGCCGGCTTCGCATGCGCGGACAGCGACTGCGCCTTGCGCGCGAGCTGCGTCGCCTGCGAGGCGAGTGCCGGATCCATCGGCAGGTTGATGTTCGGCCCGAGCACGAGCGCCTGGCCCCACACGCAGATGGCGCAATCGGGATCCAGCCGCGCAGCTTCCTCGAACGCGCGCCCGGCCGCTTCGTGGTTGAAGCCATAGGCCAGACGCAGGCCCTGGTCGAAGTAGCGCTGCGCTGCGGGGACGCTGGAGCCGATGTCGCGATGCAGGCTGCCGAAGGTCTCGAACAGCGGCGGCGCCGTATCGGGGACCGCAGCGACATCCGCGCGCGGCGCGGGACTGCCTCCGCAGCCGGCGAGCAGGGCAGTGGCGACGAGCGTGGCGACGAGCGTGCAGCGCATGGGCGGCGACCTTGGACCGGGGGAGTCAGACGCCATAACGAAACAAGCCCGATACAACGGCCGCATCCATTTGCGGTAGCGTTCGCGTTCCCCCTGCCGGAGTGCCCCGATGAAATCGCGCGCCGCCGTCGCTTTTGCCCCGGGACAGCCGCTCAGGATCGTGGAGATCGACGTCGCACCGCCGCGCGCCGGCGAAGTGCTCGTGCGCATCACGCACACCGGCGTGTGCCACACCGATGCGTTCACGCTCAGCGGAGACGATCCCGAAGGTTTGTTCCCCGCCGTGCTCGGCCATGAAGGCGGCGGCATCGTGGTGGAAGTGGGCGAGGGCGTCACCAGCGTGCAGCCGGGCGACCACGTGATTCCGCTCTACACGGCCGAATGCGGCGTGTGCAAGTTCTGCCGTTCCGGCAAGACCAACCTGTGCCAGGCCGTGCGCGCCACGCAGGGCAAGGGCGTGATGCCGGATGGCACCTCGCGCTTTTCGTTCGAAGGCCAGCCGCTGTACCACTACATGGGCACGAGCACCTTCAGCGAATACACCGTGTGCGCGGAGGTCTCGCTGGCGAAGATCGATCCGCAGGCGCCGCTGGAGAAAGTGTGTTTGCTCGGTTGCGGCGTCACCACCGGGATAGGGGCCGTGCACAACACGGCGAAGGTGAAGCCGGGCGACAGCGTCGCGGTGTTCGGCCTGGGCGGCATCGGGCTCGCGGTGGTGCAGGGGGCGCAGCAGGCGCGCGCTGGCCGCATCATCGCCGTCGACACCAATCCTTCGAAATTCCCGCTCGCCAAGGACATGGGCGCGACCGACTTCGTCAATCCGAAGGACCACGCGAAGCCGATCCAGGAGGTCATCGTCGAGATGACCGACGGTGGCGTGGACTTCAGCTTCGAATGCATCGGCAGCGTCGACGTGATGCGTTCCGCGCTGGAGTGCTGCCACAAGGGCTGGGGCGAGAGCGTCATCATCGGCGTGGCGGGCGCGGGGCAGGAAATTCGCACGCGACCCTTCCAACTGGTGACGGGCCGCGTGTGGCGCGGCACGGCCTTCGGTGGCGTCAAAGGCCGCACGCAGTTGCCCGGCATGGTGCAGGAGGCGATGCGCGGCGAGATCCGGCTCGATCCTTTCATCACGCATACCTTGCCGCTCGATCGCATCAACGAAGCCTTCGACCTCATGCACGAGGGCAAGTCCATCCGCACGGTCATTCATTTCTGATGCGCAGGATCGAATCGCACGCCAGTTTCGGCGGCACGCAGGAGGTGTGGGCGCACGAGGCGACGTCGACCTCGTGCGAGATGCGCTTCGGCGTGTACCTGCCCCCGCAGGCGCAACGCGGGCGCTGCCCCGTGCTGTATTTCCTGTCGGGGCTCACCTGCACCGAACAGAACTTCATCACCAAGGGCGGCGCGCAGCGTTACGCGGCGGAGCATGGGCTGATCCTCGTCGCGCCGGACACGAGCCCGCGCGGCGAAGGTGTGCCGGATGCGGAAGGCGACGACATCGGTACGAGCGCGGGCTTCTACGTCGATGCGACGCAGGCTCCGTGGTCGGCGCAGTACCGTATGCACGCGTATGTGACGCAGGAACTGCCGCCATTGATCGAAGGCACGTTCCCCGCGAGCGACGTGCGCGGCATCACCGGCCATTCGATGGGCGGGCATGGCGCGTTGATCTGCGCGCTACGCCATCCCGGGATGTATCGCAGCGTGTCCGCGCTCGCGCCGATCTGTTCGGCCTCGCGCGGCTGGGGCCGCAAGGCTTTCGCGGCCTACTTCGGCGACGACCCCGACACCTGGCGCCAGTGGGATGCCTGCGACCTGTTGCGCAAGTCCACGCAACGCCTGCAACTGCGCGTGGACCAGGGCGACGCAGACCCGTTCCTGCAGGACCGGCTGCAACCGGACCTGCTGCGCGCCGCGTGCGCCGAAGGCGGCCATGCGCTGGACCTGCGCATGCGGCCCGGCTACGGCCACGGCTTCTACTTCGTCGCTTCGTTCGTGGGCGAGCACATCGCGCATCACGCCACGGCCCTGAAGTCCGTGTAAGCGAAGCGCCCGTCGCGCAACACCGACCCGCCGCGTTCGATGGCGATCGGATGCGAGAACATCGGGCCGGCGTGCACGAGCGTGTGGAACTCGCCGTTCTCACCGCAGGGGTCGCAACTTGCGGGCAAATCCGCGAGCAACGCGGCATCGAACGCACGGCCGCTGAAGCTCGCGTCGAGTTGCTCCGTGTCGACGCAGCACAACGACGCCTGCAGCCCGCTGTCGATCATCTCGCGGGCTAGCACGGTGGTGTCGCTGCCGAACAAGGGGAACACCGGCGTCCATCCCAGGCGCGCGCACAGGGCTTCGCGCCAGGCGCGCACATCGGCGAGGAACAGGTCGCCGAATGCGATGTTCGTGAGGCCGGGCCAGCGTTCGCGCGCCTGGGCCAGCGCCTGTTCGAACGCGGCCTCGTACGTCGCGTTGTCGCACTGCGGCGGAATCACGGCCTCGATCACCGGCAGTCCGGTCGCTTGCGCCTGCGCCGCCAGCAGGTCGCGGCGAATGCCGTGCATCGCGATGCGCTCGTAACCGGACGTCACCGTCGTCACCAGTCCCACGACATCGAACTCGCCGCGCCGGCGCAGGTCGTACAGGGCGTAGGCGGCGTCTTTCCCGCCGCTCCAGCTGAGGAGGACGGCGCGTTCGAATCGTTCCATTCCCGCATCATCACATTCGCGGCGTGAGGTGCGCCACGAGTGCGGATCAGTGCCCAAAAACCCGGGTCGGGCCTTTGGAGCATTGGCGGCAAGGCGCACCTCGTGGAGTCGGTTTCGTGTCCTACATGCATTCGCCCAATTTCGGCCGCGCGCTTCGCATCGTGGTCTTCGCGCTCGGCGCGGTGTTTGCGTTGCTGTTCCTCGCAGCGCTGCGCTCGGTGGTCTGACCAAAAAAAGGGGCGACGGTCCGGGGGAAATGGACCGCCGCCCAGGTCCGCCGCGCGAAGGGGGAACACGCGGCGAGAGCGATACTGCTCAGTTGGGACAACTGGCAGGCTTGCAGCATCCTCCCAACGTCGCGCGTCGGGAATCGCGCGAGAAGGGGATCACGCATCTGTCCGGTTTCGCATGGCCCCGGCGTTACCGGGATAGCCGGCGTGGAGGGGACGCCGCATGTCCTGGGACTTAGGGAGAGCCCCTCCTGATGGCTGCAATGCCCGTGCTGGTGATTGGCCTGGATGCTGCATGGCGCGCGCGGATGCAGCGCCTGCTTGCGATGCGGGGTGAACTCGACTGGCTGGGCGCGTTCGCGCCCGCCGAAAAGCGCGTCGAGCGCCCTGGCACGCCTGCGTTGCTGTTGCTCGACGGTGACGACCCCGGTGTCGAACGCGAGCGCCGCAAGCCCCAATTGCCTGCCCCGCGTCGTCTGTATTTCTATCGCCATCCCAACGTCGCGGCGCTCCAGCACTGCGTCGAAAGCCAGGGCCATGCCTGCCTGGACAAGCACGATTCGCCCGACACCGTGATGCGCGCGATCCGCGCTGCCGAGTCCGGCCTGTTCGTGGTGGCGCCGGACCTCCTGCTGGATGCCTTGCATGAGGGCACCGACGTGCCCGCGCCCTCGCCGCTGCCCGAACCGCCCTTGCACGGCGCGACGGACCACCACGGCAACTGGTCCGCGCTCACCGAACGCCAGCGTGAAATCGTGCGTTGGGCCGCACGCGGGATGAGCAACAAACAGATCGCGCGCCAGCTCGGCATCAGCCCCGAGACCGTGAAGACCCACCTGCATCATGTGTTCGAACGCGAAGGCGTCCACGGACGCATGGCGCTGCTCGCCGCGCACCTGGGCGACACCAAGGCGCAGTAGCTCAGGCCGAGGTCACGTCCCGCAATTCCCAGCCATTGCCCGCGAGCAGGCGCAGGCGATGCTTCACGATGTTGCCGGCCAGCGACGTGGTCGCGACCAGATCGATGCGGAGGTCGTGCTGCGCGCCGGTCACCGTCGCACTCGGATCGGTGGCCGCGAGGGCTTCGTCGACATCGTCGGGATCGTCCTGCGTGCTGCTCCAGCGTTCGAACAACGAACGCGTCCGCAAGGCATCCTGCAGTTGCGTCGCGAATTCCTCCGCGCCATTCGCGCTGAAGGACGTGCGCGGATCGCCGCCGCGCGCCTGCTTCGGATCGGGCAGGGACAGGTAATACCGGGTTGCCATGGGCCAGCTCCTTTGGTCGATGGGCCCCAGCATCGTCGGCGCCGCGACAGCGCGGCGTCAACGCCTCAGCCTTCGAACGCGTGCGGCTCCGACGCGAAGCCCACCACGAGTGCGCCCTTGCCGACGTTGACCATGCCCGTCAGGCTCATCACGCTCTCGTAGAGCTCCACGTTGTAGCTCTGGCACGTCACGCGCAGGTCCTCGTAACCGGGCAGGGCGCGCATTTCGTCGAGCTCGCCGCCATAGCTCAGGCACACGGTGGGCGTCATCAGGCCCTTGCGCACGCGCTGGGCGGTATGCGCGAACAGGCGCTGCACCGCATTGTCGAAACCCTTGATCTTGCCGACCGGCTCGGTCGCGCCGCGATACCCGCGCAGCACCGGTTTGATGTCCAGCGCCGAGCCCAGCGCCGCACTCACCAGCCCCACGCTGCGATCGCCCTTGGTGCGCGCACGGGCGCGCAGGTAATACAGGTCGCGCGGGATCATGAAGCCGTAGGTGTGCAGCGCGAGGTTTTCCAGGCGCGCGCGGATCTTCGGTGCGCCTTCGCCCGCGGCGATCAGGCGCACCGCTTCGACGGCAGTGATGCCCTGCGCGGCGAACAGCGTCTGCGTGTCGATCACGCGCAAGGCGAAGGGCGTGTCATGCCCCGCCGACGAACGCGGCCCGCGGTATTCGTTGAGGATCGCGTAGCTGGCCTGCAGCGCGTTGTCATAGATCGGGCTGCGCGTCCGCGTGATCGTCATGCAGAACACGTAGTCGTAGTCGATCACCAGGCGCTTGAGGAACAGGTCGGTGATCTGCTCCACGCTGAAGGGCATGGTTTCCGCGCCCGCGCCCTGTTCGGCGATGTGCGTTCGGAGGAAGTCGAGGGCGACCTTTTCGTCGCGCTGGTCCTCGCGGATTTCGTCGCCGATGCGGACCGTGATGGGGAGGATCGTGAAGCCGTTGCGTCGCAGGTAATCGTCGGGCAGGTCGCACGCCGAATCCACCACCAAGCCAATCCGCATGGAACCCTCCGCCAAAGCTGCGTTGTGCGCGGGTCCCTCCGCGAAGAAGCGTGGAAACTAGCGCAAATCAGGCCTTGCGGGAAATACCGACCGGCAACGTGGAGATCTGCTGCATGTCCGCATCGGCCAGCAACGCCGGATCGTGCAGTGCAGCAAGCGCGAAGGCATGGGCGTCGTTGCCCCAGAACAGCGCCTGGCCGATCTGCAAGGTCGGAACGCCGAACACGCCCGCGGCAATGGCGGCGTCGGTGTTGGCGCGCAGCGCGGCCTTGGTGTCCGGTGCGTCGACGGACGCCCGCGACACACCCAGGCGGTCGAGCAAAGGTTGCAGGTCTGCCTCCGTGTCGACGGCGCGGCCGTCGCGCCAGATCCAGTCGAAGATCGCATCCACCGCATCGGCCGTGCTCCCCGCAGCGATGCACGCGCGCAGCGCGCCGAGCGGATTGAACGGATGGGACGGCGGGAAGGTCAGCGGCACGCCTTCCGCGCGCGCCTGCCACAGCACGTGGCGATAGGTGAACTCGCGCTTGCCCGGGATTTCAGCCGGCCCCTTCTGCCCGCAGGCGGAGAGCACCGCGCCGAAGACGACCGGCACGGGCTCCACGACATGCGAGGCGCGCAGCACCTTCACCTTCTGCCAGTGCAGGTAGGAGAAGGGCGAGAGGAAATCGAAATACCAGCGCAGCGCGTCGCTCACGGTCAGTGCCACAGCCCCAGGATCAGGCCGTACAACCCGAACTGCAGCGTGTGGTAGCCCGCATCGATCAGCCACAGCTTGAGGCTGCGCTGGGCGAAGGCGTAGTTGATGGCGAAGCTCATCGCCACGAACATCGCGCCGACGAACAGGCCCATGTGGATCGAGCGGTGCACGTCCGGCGCCGGTCCGACGAACCATGCGAATCCGTAGGCCGCGATCAACGCCGCGAGGAAGGCGATGCCGAAGGTCTTCGCCGGATGACCCTTCGGCTTCGCATCCGGGTCCATGCCCGCTTCGCGACACCATGCATGCTTGAACAAGGGGCCGTACCAGAGGCCGCCCAATACGAAGGCGGACACGGCAGCGGCGACGATCGCGAACCAGTTCAAATGTTCATGCATGGCATCGCTCCCCGGCGATTACTCGGAGCCCGCAGGATACGCGCGCGGCAACCCATTCGGCGCGTGCATGTAGCGGTCGCGCAGTTCGGTCTGGCGCGAACGCATCGGCACCGCCTGCCCGCCCAGCCACACTTGTTGCGCGAGCGAGGTGACATCGAGCGGATCGCCGTCCCACAGCACGAGGTCGGCGCGCTGGCCCGGGGCGATCGTGCCGAAATCATTGGCGACGCCGAAGGCTTCCGCCGGCACGCGCGTCAGCGAGGCCAGGCCGTCTTCCCACGGCAACCCGTTCGCCACCGCGATGCCCGCCATCTGCCGCACCTTGCGCGCGTGGTGCGAGCCCGCACCCAGGATCGCCACCGGCACGCCCGCCGTGCGCAAGCGCGCGGCGTTATCGAGCGTGGCGCCGATCTGGTCGAAGTCCTGCGGCAGGTCGGCCAGCGTGTCGACGAACACGGGCACCTTCGCCGCAGCGAGCTGGTCGGCGACTTCCCACGCTTCGGCGCCACCCGCCACGGCCACGCGCACGTTCTGGCGCTTGCTCCAGCGCAGCAACTGCACGATGTCGGAGGCGCGGTTGACGTTGAACACCATCAGCCCGCGGCGATCCAGGAACTGCGCGAAGGACTTGCGCCCGGCGGGCGTGAGCAGCGCGAACTTCGAATCCGGCGCGATGCGGCCGCGCGCTTCGTCGACGAGCTGGTCGAGCACCATCCACTGCGCCGCGCGCGAATTGCCGGTCATCGACGCGGCGCCCGAACCGATCGACACGAACAAGGCGCGCGGCCCCACCGGCTCCATGCTGCCGTCCAGTCGCACCACGCCGCCCTGGCCGCCGATGATCGAACCGCCTTCGGTGGGACCTGCGGACAGCATCGTCCAACCCAGGCCTTCCACGCGCGCCACGGGAATCAGCACGGACGCGGGATTGAAGGCGAGGGTGACGTCGAACTCAGGACGCACCGTCATCTCGTGCGTGCCGGCGCCGAGCGACTGCGCGCTGTCGACCGTCGTCTGTTCACCCGACACTTCTTCCAGCCCGATGTCGGTGATGCCGCCGAAGAACGCCGGCGTGAGCTCGCGTCCGTTGGCTTCCACGACCGTGGCATTGCCTGCAGCCAGGCCCGTGCCGACCGCGCTGATGCGGCCGTTGCGCACGAGTACGTCGGCGTTGTCGAGCGTGCCCTTCGCGGTCGCGGTATGCACCTTCGCGTGACGGATCAGCACGTCCTGCGCAAACACTGAACCCGACAGCGCGAGCGCACATGCGGCGACGAGCGCCCTGGTCATCGTGGGGCGATTCATTGCACACCTCCGCGCACGTTCTGACCCAGCATGAAGTCCGACTTCGGTTGCCGCGACGGATCGTTGCGGTCGTACAGGCGTGCACCGTCGATGTAGACCTGCTCGGCCTTCGCGTACACGGTGAAGGGATTGCCGTTCCACACCACCAAGTCGCCCATCTTTCCGGGCTCGAGCGTGCCGGTCATGTCAAGGATGCCCATGGCCTTCGCCGGGTTCTGCGTGAGCCAGCGGATCGCGCGTTCCGGCGGGATGTCCATGCCGGCGCGATGCGCGCTCGCGATCGCCTTCGCCGCTTCCTGGTTGAGGCGCTGGATGCCTTCCTCGGAATCCGAATGCACGATCGCGCAGCCGTTCGGCGCGCGGTCGACGAGCGCGATGTTTTCCTGGATGCCGTCGAAGGCTTCCATCTTGAAGCCCCACCAGTCGGCCCACAGTGCACCGCACACACCATCGGCGGCGAGGCGGTCGGCGATCTTGTAGGCCTCCACGCCATGGTGGAAGGCGGAGATCTTGAAGCCGAACTCCTTGGCGAGATCCAGCATCGTGGTCATCTCATCCGCGCGATAGCAGTGGATGTGCACGCGGATGTCGCCGTTGATCGCGCCGGCCAGGGTGTCGTTCTTCAGGTCGCGCTTGGTGTCGCCGTCGCCCTTGCCGTCGCCTCCGGCCTTCTTGAGCTTCTTCATGTAATCGGCGGCTTCGATGAAGGCCGCGCGGTAGCCGGCGACATTCGCCATGCGCGTCGCCGGGCCGCCCTTGTTGCCGTACACGCGCTTCGGGTTTTCGCCGCAGGCCATCTTCAGGCCCCACGGTGCGCCCGGGAATTTCATCGCCTGGTAGGTCGTGGACGGCACGTTCTTCAAGGTGACGCCGCGGCCGCCGATGAGGTTGGCCGAGCCCGGCAAGACCTGCAGGCTCGTGATGCCGCCAGCGAGTGCAGTGAGGAAGCCCGGGTCCTGCGGCCAGATCGAATGCTCGGCCCACACGTTGGGCGTGACCGGTGCAGTCGCTTCGTTGCCGTCGCTATGCGCACTCATACCGGGGCTCGGATACACGCCCAGGTGCGAATGGATGTCGATGATGCCGGGCGTGACCCACTTGCCGTGCGCATCCACGCGCGTCGCACCGGCCGGCGCTTCCAGGCCCGTGCCGACCGCGACGATCTTGCCGTCCTGCAGCAGCACGTCGGCATTGTCCAGGCGCGTGCCCGTGCCGGTGAGCACCGTGGCGCCCGTGATCAGCACCGGCGGCGAAGGCACGCGCTGGTAGGTGCTCGGATATGGATCGTCGAGCCAGCTCGGCTTGGTCGTCGTGGTGGACGCACCCTTGTCGTCCTTGACCTGACCGGTGGCGCAGCCGACCAGCAGGACCGCGGCGACGGCGGCGGCAATCGGTTTGATCATGATGGCTCCCCTTGGTAGCCCCCGAACGCTAGCCTTGGTGGCTTGCAGGCCACAAGCCTGCCGTTCGTCACCCGTGCCAGAATCGCGTGCATGAAGGACAAGCCGCAGATCGTCGAAAACTGGTTGCCGCGCTACACGGGCGTCCCGTTGGACGGCTTCGGCGAGCACATCCTGCTCACCAATTTCGGCGGCTACCTGGGCCATTTCGCGCGACTGACGGGCGCGGAGGTCGTGGGCATGGACCGCCCGATGCCGAGCGCGACGGCCGACGGCATCACCATGATCAACTTCGGCATGGGCAGCCCCAATGCCGCGACGATGATGGACCTGCTCTCGGCGATCATGCCGAAGGCGGTATTGTTCCTCGGCAAGTGCGGCGGCCTGAAGCGCAAGAACCAGTTGGGCGACCTGGTGCTGCCGATCGCGGCGATCCGCGGCGAAGGCACCTCCGACGATTACCTGCTGCCCGAAGTGCCCGCGTTGCCGGCATTCGCGCTGCAACGCGCGGTGTCCACGATGATCCGCGACATGGGCCTGGATTACTGGACCGGCACGGTCTACACGACCAACCGGCGCGTGTGGGAACACGACGAAGCCTTCAAGGAGCGCCTGCGCGCGATGCGCTGCATGGCGATCGACATGGAAACGGCGACGCTGTTCGCCGCGGGTTTCGCGAATCGGCTTCCCATCGGCGCATTGTTGCTCGTCAGCGACCAACCGATGGTGCCCGAAGGGGTGAAGACCGAAGCGTCCGACGCGCGCGTCAGCGGGGAGTTCGTCGAGCGCCACATCCAGGTGGGCATCGAGGCACTACGATTGATCCGGCGCCACGGCAAGTCCGTGCGCCATCTGCGATTCGACGAATAAAGGGGGCGGGGAATGCTGGACGCGATCGACATCGTGTCGTTCTGGCGCGAGGCCGGGCCGAAGAAATGGTTCAACGGCGGCGCGGCCTTCGACCGGGAGTGCGAGGCGAATTTCTTCGATGCGCATTTCGCGGCGGCGCTGCGCACGTTGGATGCGTGGATCGAGACGCCGGACGAGGCGTTGGCGTTGTTGCTGTTGTTGGATCAGATCCCGCGGAACATTTTTCGCGATACGGCGCATGCGTTTGCGACGGATCCGCTGGCGCGGGATTTCGCGCGGCAGGCGGTGGCCGCGGGGCATGACAAGCAGGTGGATGCGCAGTTGCGCATCTTCTTCTACCTGCCGTTCGAACATTCGGAAGACCTGGACGACCAGGAGTTCTCGCTGCGCTTGCATGCAGAGCTGCCGGGGCCCAATCCGGATGGATGGGCGCGGAAGCACTACGAGGTGATCCGCAAGTTCGGGCGGTTCCCGCATCGGAATGCGGCGTTGGGGAGGCAGAGTACGCCGGCGGAGTTCGCGTATTTGCGGGAAGGGGGTGGGTTCTGACGTCGAATGTGCTTACGATCTGCCGATGATCACTCTGCTGATGCTTCTCGCCGCCACGGCGGGTGCCCCAGTCGCGCTGCCGACTACTGCGCCCACGCTCGACTACCCCGCCGCCAAGGCCCTCGCCGATGCCGACGAGGCCGCGATGTCCAAGGTCGCTTCGACCATGCTGCGCAACTCGCAGTCCGGCGTGCTCGATCGCGCGGCGAATGCGTGCCGCAGCGACGAGAAGCCCGCGCCGTTCATCGTCGTGCTCGAGCTGGACGCGAGCGGCAAGGTCACGCGGCATTGGCGAAACGCGGAAACCAATCTCGCGAAGTGCATGGAAGACAAACTGTCGCGCGCGCCGTTCTACATTCCGGCGAAGGCGCCCTTCTACATTTCGTTCGAAGTGTCGTTCACGCAGTAAGCGGACGGCGTCGCTCAGTACCGCGCGACGCCCGCATCCACATCCGCCCACGCCTCGATCCCACCCGCGATGTTGTAAACCTCGCGGAATCCCTTCTGCCGGAAATGCTCCGCCGCCTGCTGGCTGCGGTTGCCGTGGTGGCAGAGGAACGCCAGTGCGGTGTCCTTCGGCAGCGCCTCGATGGCATCGAGCCCATTGTCGAAGGTCAGCACCGGACCGGTCACCGACGCGAGCTGACGTTCTTCGCCAGGACGCACGTCGACGATGCGCAAGGTGCCGGCTTCCATCCGCGCCTTCGCATCGGCGGCAGACAGGTTGCGCACCGGCGCCGGCGCGTTCGGGTTCTCGATGACCAGGCCGCGGCCGCGTTCGTCGTCGGCCCAGTCGATGCGCAGGCCGTTGGCGCGGCGCGCGCCGGCGAGGTCGAATTGCACGCGGATGCCGTCGAATTCCGCGGTCACCGCATTCGAATCCGCCTGCGCCAGGTGCAAGCGCGTGCGGTACTGCGAATCGATGTCCATGCGCACGACAACATCACCACCCGCGTCCTTGATCGCGTTGCGCAGCATCTCGATCGCAGCGGCGCCGATCTCGATGCGCGGCGGCGTGCGGTCCGGCGGCGCCAGGCCGAGCGCGCCATGCAGCTCGCCCGAATTCGCCATCTGCTCGATGATGTCGCTGCCGCCCACGAGTTCGCCGCCGATGTACAGCTGCGGGATCGTCGGCCAGTCGCCATAGAGCTTGATGCCCTCGCGGATTTCCGGATCGGCCAGCACGTCGACGTGCGCGTACTCGATGCCGAGGGCATTCAACGCACCCGCGGCCTTGGCGGAGAAGCCGCACTGCGGCGACTGCGGATGGCCCTTCATGAAGAGCACGACGCGGTTGTCCGCGAGCAGGGTGGAGATGCGGCTGCGGAGGGCGGGGTCGAGGGACATGGGGCGATCCAGGAACTGCTTGGGGGACCGCCATTTTAGCGCCCGGGCCGGCTTCGTTCGCTCAGGTCACGAAATCGTGGATCATCGACCCGTGCTCGCCTCCGACGCCCTGCGCCGCGTTCCCCGCTTCCCGCACGTCTGGGCGTGGTGCCTGGTGGCGTCGCAGGTATTGGTCGTCTGGATCTGGGTGCGCTTCGGCTGGCGGGTGGGCCTGCCCGTGATGGTGCTGTCCCATGCGCCGTTCTGGTGGGGCACGCTCAAGCCCGGGTCGGCCCTGTTCAGCCCGGTGCTGCGGCGCCTGCCGACCACCGAGCGCGTCGCGTGGATCACCATCGATGACGGCCCCTCGGACGACACGCGCGCGATGCTCGACCTGCTGGATGCGCACCATGCGAAGGCCACCTTCTTCCTCGTCGGCGATCGCGCAAAGGCGCGGCCCGAGCTGGTGCACGAGATCGCCTGGCGCGGGCACGGCATCGGCAACCACAGTGCGACGCATCCGCAGGCCTGGTTCTGGGCCTTGCCGCCGGCGCGCATGCGCGAGGAAATCCAGCGCACGCAAACCACGCTGCGCGAACTCACCGGCACCACGCCGCATTGGTTCCGCGCCGTGGTGGGGATGGCGAATCCCTTCGTGTCCGCGGTGCTGAAGGAACACGGCATGACGCGCGTGGCCTGGAGTGCGCGGGGTTACGACGCGCTCGCTGCGGATCCCGCACGCGTCGTGGCGCGCATCGAGCGCAACCTGGCACCGGGTGCGATCGTGCTGATGCACGAAGGCGCGAAGCACGGGAACAGCGTGGAAGTGATGCGCCTGGTACTGGAGCGACTGCGCGCGCTCGGATATCGCTTGGATCGCCCCGACTGAATCAATCGCGCGTCGCGACGATCCGCCAATTGTTGAATGGTGTGTCGCCAAACAACGGATCGAAGCGCGCACGCAGCCCCGCGGACTGGAACCGCGCGCGCAACGCATCGGCATCCGGATAACGCTTCGGTCCCGCGTTCATCCAGCCGAAGATGCGCGAGAGCGCATCGACCCCGCGCGTCGTGCGGGCCCGCGCGCTGCCGTCATCCAGTCCGGTGCGGATCACGAGGGCGCCGCCCGGCGCGATCATGGCGGTCGCTGCTTCGAGGATGGCGTCCTGCGCTTCCGGTGGGACGAACTGCAGCACATCGAGGATCGTGACGCTGCCGGAATGCGACGGCATGCCCGCGGCGAGGTCGACGACATCGAACGCCGCACCGTGCAATTCCGCACGCTGCGCCGCGCGACGGGCCTGCGTAACCTTCGTCGCATCGTTGTCCACGCCGCGATACGGCAGCGCGATCCCGCTCGCCCGCAACGCATGCGCGAGCAGGCCGATCCCGCAGCCGAGATCGAGCACGGGCTGCGAAGTCCCGCGCAGCGCATCGATCACACCCGGGTACAAGGGATCGCTGCGCAGCTTCGCGCGCGTGTAGTAGTAGTGGTAGCGATTGCCGTACCACCGCTCCGGCAGGAAGGCGCGCGCGATGCGCAACGCGTCCCCGGCCGGCAGCGTCGCCGCGGTCATGCGTTCAGAAGACGTTGCGCGACGGGGAGGGCGAGCTCGGTCCAGCGCGTATACATCGCTGCGGAAGGATGCAGTTCGTCCTCGGCTACCTGGTCCGCTTCACCGCCGCGATCGCGGCTGGTGGGCGTGATGTCGACGAAGGCGACGCCCCGCTGTTCGCACACCGCACGGGCCGCCGCGTTGAACGCATCGATCTCCGCCGCAATGTTGCCGCGGTTGCCGGCTTCGTGGACGGCGAAGGGCGTGACGCCCCAATCCGGAATGCTCAGCACCATCACGCGGTCCTTGCGGTCGCGCGCGAAGCCGATCGCGCGGTCGAGCAGTTCGGTGAATTCGCGCTTGTAGTCCACCACACTGCGCCCGCGATACTGATTGTTCACGCCGATCAGCAGCGTGACCAGGTCCCAGTGGCCGAGCGGCTCGGCCAGGTCGATGGCGCTCCACAACTCGTCGGTGGTCCAACCCGTCGTGGCGATGATGCGCGGATCGCGCAGCGGGACGCCGCCTTCGCGCAAGGCCGTGGCGAGCTGCACGGGCCAGCGGCCCGCGGCTTCCACGCCTTCGCCGATGGTGTAACTGTCGCCCAGCGCCAGGTAACGCATGCCGCTCGGCAACACGGAGACTTTCGCCTTCGTCGCCTTCGTCGCCATCAGGCCACCGCGCTCCTGCGCGCGACGGCAGCCTCGGCGCGACGCGCGAGCACGCGTTCGATGCGCGCGAACACATCGCGCAGCACCTTCGCTTCCGGCAGCAGCGTCACGCGGAAGTGGTTGCGGAAGGGGACGTTGAAACTCGAGCCCGGCACGATCAGCACGTCCTCGCGTTCCAGCATTTCCAGCGCGAAGGCATGGTCGTCGAAGCCTTCCGCCGCCGCGCCCACCACCGCCGGGAATCCATACAGCGCGCCTTGCGGAGCCACCAGCGACAGATGGTCGCTGCGCTCGCAACAGTCGATCAGCGCAGCGCGCGTGTCGTGCAGTCGACCGCCCGGCGCAGTCAATGCGCGAATCGTTTCCTCACCATGCAATGCCTGCTCGATGGCGAACTGCCCCGGCACGTTCGCGCACAAGCGCAGCGCACCCAGCAGGTCCATTGCATGGTGGAAGTCGCCGCTCGCCAGCGGATCGCCGCTGAGCACGGCCCAACCCACGCGCCAGCCGCACGCGCGATGCACCTTCGACAGGCCACCGAAGGACAGGCAGGGCACGTCGCCCGCGAGCGGTGCGAGCGGTTGGAACGTCGCTTCGTCGTACAGGATCTCGTCGTAGATCTCGTCGGACATCAACAACAGATGATGCTTCGCGGCGATGGCGACGATGCGTTCGAGCAACGCGCGCGGATACGTCGCGCCCGTCGGGTTGTTCGGATTGATCAGCACGATCGCGCGCGTGCGCGGCGACACGAGCGAGGCAATCTCTTCGGGATCCGGAAGGAAATTGTTCTCCGGCAGGCAGCGGTAATAGACCGGCCGCCCGTCGTTGAGGATCGTCGCCGCCGACCACAGCGGATAGTCGGGCGAGGGCAGCAGCACTTCGTCGCCCGGGTTGAGCAGCGCGCGCAGGCTGAGGTCGATCAGTTCGCTCACGCCGTTGCCGACGAACACGCGCTCGGGCGAGGCATTCGGCGTCCCGCGCTTGCGATGGTGGGCCGCGATCGCCTCGCGCGCGGCCGGCAGGCCCTGCTGGTGCGTGTAGGGATCGGTGCCGGCGATGTGATCGGCGATCGCGCGCTGCAGGTGTTCCGGCGCGCGGAACCCGAACGCGCCCGGATTGCCGATATTGAGCTTGACCAGCGTGCGTCCCTGGGCTTCGAGCTCGCGGGCGCGTCGTGCCAGCTCACCGCGGATCTCGTATCGGACTTCGGACAGGCGTTCGCGGGTCTTCAGGCTGGGCATCGACATCGGGCAACTGGGCACGGAGTGGCGCTTCAGCCTACAGGCAAACCGCGCGCGGCCGAACCCCTTTACACTCCAGCCCACATGACTGAAAGCACGCCCTGCCACCGCCCTGCATGACCCCGCTACGCGCCATCGGCTGGCCTTGGGCCGGCGATCCCGAAGACGCTGCCTGGCGGGAAACGATTTCGGCGCACCCCGGTGCCCGCCCCGCGCGGGTGATCGAGCAGCACCGCTCCGGTTACGTGGTGGCCGAAGGCCCGGGCGAGGGCCTGAAGGCCGAATCCCCGCCCGAATGGCAGCGCGCCTCGAGCTATCGCAAGGGCGGGATCGCGCCGGAAGAACGCGCGGCGGTCGGCGACTGGGTGCTGCTGCAGGGCAAGAAGATCGTGGCGCTGCTTCCGCGCCGGACCGCGATCAAGCGCGGTGCCGCGGGCGAGCACTACAAGCAGCAATTGATCGCGGCCAACATCGATACGGTGTTCGTCGTGTGCGGCCTGGATGCCGACTTCAATCCGCGCCGCATCGAACGCTACCTCGTGCTCATCGGCGGCAGCGGCGTGCAACCGATCGTCGTGCTGACGAAGGCGGACAAGGCCGAAGCCGCGATGCCCGGCAGCATCGACATGGCGCGCGCCGCGCTCGCGGGCGTGGCGTCGCAGGACGTGACCGTCGTCGCCGTGAACGCGAAGGACCGCGAGAGCGTGTCCGCGCTCGAGCCCTGGCTGCAGGAAGGGCACAGCGTCGTGCTCGTCGGTTCCTCCGGTGCAGGCAAATCCACGCTCACGAACACGTTGCTCGGCATCGAGAAGATGAAGACCAACGAAGTCCGAGAGAGCGATTCGCGCGGCCGCCACACGACCACGCATCGCGCGCTGATCCCGCTGCCCTCCGGCGCCTGCCTCATCGATACGCCCGGCATGCGCGAACTCAAGCCGACGGGCGAGGAAGACGTCGCGGAGAATTTCAGCGACATCGAAGCGCTCGCCGAGCAATGCCGGTTCCGCGACTGCCGCCATGCGAAGGAACCCGGCTGTGCCGTGCGCGCCGCCATCGAGGCCGGCACGCTGGATGCACACCGTTTCGGCAATTATCTGAAGCTGCGCGACGAAGTCGCCGGTGCGGCCGACAAGCTCGCCAACCGGCTGCAGCAGAAATCCAACGAGCGCGTGCAAGGCAAGTCGCTCAACAAACGCCTCGACGAGAAATACGGACGGCACTGACCCATGGTCGAGCTCGCGGACGACATCCTCCACCACGCGGCGCTCGATGCACGGATGGTCAAGGCCGCGCGCGGCATCCGGCTGCTCAACATGGTGAGCTGGGCAGCGAGCGAGCAGAAGCGCTTCCTGGATGGATACAACCGCGGCGTTTTCGAACTGCCGCGCCACGAATATCCGAAGTACGACTTCACCGAAGTGCGGCGCGAGCTTGCCTACGTCGAAAAGGCCGCGGACCGCGACCACCCGCTGGGCCACTACGTCTGCGACTCCGCGCGCAGCTGGGGCATTGCCGCCGAGCTGCTGGAAAACCTCGGCACACCCGAGGCGATGACGCATTCGATCCGGCTGTTCGGCCGTCCGGACGAGCCGCTGCCCGGCGGCGGCCCGACCACCCGCGAAGCCGCGCACCACTTCATCGACATCGCCAACGAACTCGACAAGGAACTGCTCGCCCCGGAAGAGCAGGTGCAGATTTCCGCGACCGCGCTGCAGTTGCAACTGCAGGCATCGCTCGATGATTTCTTCAACGAGCGGATGATCGAAGTGGTGCTCGACCCCGAGCTGATCGCCAAGGCGGCCGCCGGCGCCACGCGCATCCGCCTGCGTTCGAGCGCGGCCTTCAGCGATTACGACAAACACCAGCTGCTGGAACACGAGGCCTTCGTGCACTCGCTCACGGCGCTCAACGGCCGCGAGCAGCCGCAACTGCAGAGCCTGTCGCTGTCATCGCCGCGCACCACCGCCACGCAGGAAGGCCTGGCCACCTTTGCCGAACAGATCACCGGCAGCATCGACATCGAACGCATGAAGCGCATCAGCCTGCGCATCGAAGCGGTGTCGATGGCGATGGCGGGCGCGGACTTCATCGAAGTCTTCCGCTACTTCGTCGACTCCGGCAACCCGCAGGCGGAGAGCTTCGTCTCCGCGCAGCGCGTGTTCCGCGGCGTGCCGACCACGGGCGGCTGCGCCTTCACCAAGGACACGGTGTATGTGCGCGGCCTGATCGGCGTGCATACCTTCTTCCGCTGGGCGTTGCGCCAGAGGAAGCTGCGCCTGTGCCGCATGTTGTTCGCGGGCAAGATGACGCTCGCGGACGTGCAGCGATTCGAACCGATGTTCGATTGCGGCGCGCTGGTGCCGCCGAAATTCCTGCCGCAATGGGTGTCGCGCGCGAACGGCCTGGCGGGAATGCTGGCGTTCTCGCTGTTCGCCAACCGCATCCGGCTGGATCAGGTCATCGCGTCGGAAGGCCTGTTCGAACTGGAATGAGGCTGCCGTCGGGGCGGATCTCGTAATCCGCGGGCTGCCCTGCAGCGACGAGCTCCACGCGGCCGGCCACCGGCACGCCGTGGTACGTCGGAATCTCGTGCGTCAGTCGAACGAAGATCCATTCCTTCGCATCCGGCGCCGGTCGCAGGCGCACCATGCCCGGCTGCGAAGACACGAGCTGCGCAAGCGCAGGCGAGAACACCGACTGGATGCGTGCCACCTGGTGGATCGCCAGGATCACGAACACACCGTGGAGCACGGTCAACGCCGAGAACACCGCGATCGCGATGCGCCCCTGCCGCGAGGCATGCCGCCACGCCGCCGCCACGCACATCGCGCTGACCGCGGCGAACCCGTAGCCGTAATGGTTGGTGCTCACGCCGAGCGTCAACACCGGCGAAAGCGCCGCAAATCCGCCGAACAGGAAGGCCAGCGCGATGCGCCGATGCGCTTGCCACAAGGCCGCGACCATCGCGACCCACAGCGCCGCCGCGACGATCACCGGCTTGGTGCGCAACAAGGTCGTATGCGCTTCCAGCAGGTTGAAGATCGGCGGGAACACCTGGTACTCGAACCAGCGCACCGGCACGTTCAACAACGACGGCACGTACTGCGACCCGCCGTCGCGCGGCGCATGCAGCAATGCGGGCGCGCGCCAGGCCAGGAACAGCGCGATCGCGATGCCCGCACCGATCGTGGCCGCCGCCCAACGCCCGCGCCGCGCCGGATCGAGCAGCCACGCCACCGCGCACAACACCGGGATCGCTGCCGCCGCTTCCTTCCCGAGGATGGCGAAGAGCGACAAGGCGAAGGCCAGGCATGCGATCACCCAGCCGCGTTCGATGCGCAGCACGCACCAGGCCAGCACGAGCGCGCAGGAGACCCAGATCAGGTCCGCGATGGTGGCCACCCAACCGTGCACGTAGGCCGCGAAGGGCGTGAGCACGAACCCGATGGCACCGATGGCCGCGGCCCGCGTCCCCATGCCGAAGCGGCGCCCGACCGCGAACAACAGCGCCGCGTTCAGCGACCCCCACAGCACCAGGATCGAATGGAAGGCCCTGGGCGTGTCGAAGAAGGCCCGCGACAGGGCCATCCACAGGTTGAAGGTGAGCGGGCGGAACTGGAAGGTCTCGCGGTGATCCCACCACGGCACAAAGTCCACGGTGCCCGCGCGCCAGGCCCACTGCAGCTCATCGTGGCTGAAGTAGCCGGGGGCCAGCGCGAGCGGCAGCTGGAGCACGAAGGCGATCGCCAGCACCCACAACGGGGCCATCGCGGGCATCGGGAAGTGCGGGCGTTGCTCCATCCGGGACATGGCTCACGGGGAAAGCCGCGATTCTAAGTGGGGGATGGGTAGAATCGACGGCCCCCCACGCGCCGCCGCAGCGCATCCGGAACCAGGCCACGATGACCGACGATCTCAAGCACGCCGCGCTCGACTACCACCGCCTTGAGCCGCGCGGGAAGATCAAGGTCGTCCCGACCAAGCCGATGGTGACCCAGCGCGACCTGTCGCTGGCGTACTCGCCGGGCGTGGCCTTCGCGTGCGAGGCCATCGTCGCCGACCCGAACGAAGCCAGCGCCGTCACCGCGCGCGGCAACCTCGTGGCCGTGATCACCAACGGCACCGCCGTGCTCGGCCTGGGCGACATCGGTCCGCTGGCCGGCAAGCCGGTGATGGAAGGCAAGGGCGTGCTGTTCCAGAAGTTCGCCGGCATCGACGTGTTCGACATCGAGATCGACGAACGCGACCCGGACAAGCTGGTCGACATCATCGCCTCGCTCGAACCCACCTTCGGCGGCATCAACCTCGAAGACATCAAGGCACCGGAGTGCTTCATCGTCGAGCGCAAGTTGCGCGAACGGATGAACATCCCGGTCTTCCACGACGACCAGCACGGCACCGCCATCATCGTCGGCGCCGCGGTGCTCAACGCGCTGGAGATCGTGGGCAAGAAGATCGGCGAGGTGAAGCTCGCCACGTCGGGTGCGGGTGCCGCGGGCATCGCGTGCCTGGACATGCTGGTCGCGCTCGGCATGAAGCCGGAGAACATCCTCGCCTACGACCGCGAAGGCGTGCTGTACACCGGCCGCGGCCACATGGACCCGGACAAGCAGCGCTACGCGCGCGACACGGACAAGCGCACGCTCGCCGAGATCGTCGACGGCGCGGACATCTTCCTCGGCCTCTCCGCTGGCGGCGTGCTCAAGCCGGACATGGTCGAGAAGATGGCCAAGCAGCCGGTCATCCTCGCGCTCGCCAATCCCAACCCGGAGATCCTGCCGGAAGACGCCAAGCGCGTGCGCCCCGACGCGATCATCGCCACCGGCCGTTCGGACTATCCGAACCAGGTCAACAACGCGCTGTGCTTCCCCTACATCTTCCGCGGCGCGCTCGACGTGGGCGCGACGGAAATCAACGAGGCGATGAAGCTCGCCTGTGTGCGCGCCATCGCCGCGCTCGCGCGTCGCGAAGCCTCCGACCTCGGCGCGGCCTACGGCGGCGACGTGCCGTCCTTCGGACCGGATTACCTGATCCCGCGTCCGTTCGATCCGCGCCTGCTGGTCATGCTCGCGCCCGCGGTGGCGAAAGCCGCGATGGCGTCGGGCATGGCGACGCGCCCGATCATCGACTTCGCTGCGTATGAAGAAAAGCTCGGCCAGTTCATCTACCGCACCGGCCTGTTGATGAAGCCGGTGTACGACCGCGCGCGCAAGGACATCAAGCGCGTGGTCTACGCCGAAGGCGAAGAAGAAACCGTGCTGCGCGCGGTGCAGACCGTGATCGACGAAGGCCTGGCTTCGCCGATCCTGATCGGCCGTCCGGACGTGATCGAATCGCGCATCAAGCGCCTCGGCCTGCGCATGCGCGCGGGCGTGGATTTCGAACTGACCAACATCAACGACGATCCGCGCTTCAACGAGTACTGGCAGCAGTACCACGCGCTGACCGAACGCCGCGGGGTGACGCCGGCGGCGGCGAAGAACCTGATGCGTTCGCGTCCGACGCTGATCGCCTCGCTGATGGTGGAGCGCGGCGAAGCCGACGCGATGATCTGCGGCCTGGTCGGTCGTTACCACAAGAAGCTCGGTTACCTGCGCAGCGTGTTCGGCCTGGATCCCGGCGTGACCAGCACCTCGGCGATGACCGGCGTGATCAACGAGCAGGGCGTGTGGTTCTTCCTCGACACGCACGTGCAGCTGGATCCCACCGCCGAGCAGATCGCCGAAAGCACGCTGCAGGCGAGCTACCGCCTGAAGCTGTTCGGAATCGAGCCGAAGATCGCGCTGCTCTCGCATTCCAACTTCGGCAGCCACGACGACGCGAGCGCGCGCAAGATGCGCGAGGTCCGCGAAATCCTGAAGGCGCGCGTGCCCAAGCTCGAAGTGGACGGCGAAATGATGGCCGACACCGCGTGGGACGAAGACCTGCGCGTGCGCATCATGCCGAACACCACGTTGAAGGGCCGCGCGAACCTGTACGTGATGCCCAACCTCGACGCCGCCAACATCACCTACAACATGGTGCGCGTGATGACCGACGGCGTGGCGATCGGCCCGATCCTGATGGGCGTGGACCAGCCGGCGCACGTGCTCACGCCGGCCTCGACGCCGCGCCGCGTGGTCAACATGACCGCGATCGCGGCGGTCGAAGCGCAGATCCGCAAGGCGCAACGCGGCTTCTGATCCAGCCCTCCCGACGCGGCCGCCCGATGCCCATCGAAGCACCGACCGCAACGATCCTGGTCATCGCCTACAAGATGGAGGCGATGATCGGGCAGGCCATCGACTCCGCGCTCGCGCAGACCGTGCCGTGCGAGATCATCGTCTCCGACGATTGCTCGCCCGACGGCACGCTCGAGGCCGCACGCAAGGCGGTGGAAGGCTACACAGGCCCGCATCGCATCACCGTGCGCAGCACGCCGCGCAACCTTGGTCTGTGCGCGCACCTCACCGAACTGGCGTCCATCGCCACCGGCGACGTGCTCGTGTTCCAGGCGGGCGACGACGTGGGCTATCCGCAGCGCGTGCAGCGCCTGCTGCAGGTGTTCGCCGAACATGCGGACGCGCAGATCGTCGGTTCGCTCGTCGACGACATCGATCCGACCGGCAAGGTGATCGAGGCCGGCGTGCGCGGCACACCGCACGAAATCGACCAGCGTTGGCTGCTGCACCGCGGAAAGCTCGCCGCCGTGCTCGGCGCCTCGATGGCCGTGCGCCGCACGTTGTTCACCGACTTCCCGCCGATGGAAGGGCAGGTGGAAGACAACATGCTCACGCTGCGCGCAGTGCTCGCGGGGCGTTGCTTCTGCCTGCAGGAATCGCTGCTCGGCTATCGCCGGCACGAAGGCAACCTCGGGTCATGGGTGTTCGATCGCAGTGCCAACGATCCGGCGGTGTACGAGCGCCGCAATCGTCGCGTGCTCGCGATGTATCGCGAGATCGCGGCCGACCAGCGCAAGTGCCTGGCGGCGCACCCCGAATTGCCGATCGAGCGTCGCCGACTGGGCGCACAACTCGCCGACATGTACGCGCTCGAAGCCGACATGCGGGAAGCCGTGCTCGATGCGCCGCGCCATCGTTGGCTCGGGCCCTTGTGGCGCGGCGTGCGGCATCCTGGCTTGCGTCGGAAGAGCCTGGAGCGCGCGGTGAAGCTGTTCCTGCCGCGGAGCACGTTCGGACGCACGGACGTGGTGGCGGGTTTGGGGAGCCGCCTGCGCGACTGGAATCGCAATCGCGTGGACAAGCGCCGCATCCGCGTCGCCGACCAGCGCGGGGAAGGCATCGATTACGCCGCGTGGGTGGAGACATTCGACACCACGACCGACGCCAATCGCGCCGATCTGATTGAACGCGCGCGAGCATTGCCCGCGGTGACCATCGCCATCGTCATGCCGGTCCACGATCCCTCGCCGGCGATGCTGGCCGAAGCGATCGATTCGGTGATCGCGCAGGTGTATCCGCATTGGGAACTGTGCATCGCCGACGATCTGTCGACCGATCCGGCCGTCATCGCGTTGCTCAACGACTCCGCACGCCGCGATCCCCGCATCCGCGTCGCGCACCGCACCGAGAACGGGCACATCTCCGCGGCCTCCAACACGGGGCTTGCGATGGTCACGGCGTCGTACGTCGGCCTGCTCGACCACGACGACCTGCTGCCGGAACACGCGCTGCTTTGCGTGGCTGAAGCGATCGCCGCGCATCCCGAAGCCGCGGTGCTGTACTCCGACGAAGACAAGATCGACGCCACCGGCCAGCGTCGCGAGCCGCATTTCAAACCGGACTGGAATCCCGACCTGGCGCGCAGCTACAACATGGTGTCGCACTTCGGCGTGTACAGCACCGAGTTGCTGCGCGCGATCGGCGGCTTCCGCACGGGCTTTGAAGGCGCGCAGGACTACGACCTGATGCTGCGCTGCGTGGACCGCATCTCCCCGTCGCAGATCGTGCACATCCCGCACGTGCTGTATCACTGGCGCCTGCACGAAGCGAGTACGTCCGGCGGCGATGCGGCGAAGCCGTATGCGGTGGAAGCGGGACGTCGCGCGATCGCCGAGCACCTGCAACGCAATGGCATCGAGGGCGTGGTGCACGCGGATCCGTCGGGCTATCGGATCGATTACGCGCTGCCAGCACCGATCCCGCGCGCAACAGTGGTGCTGGTCGAACCGAGCGATGCGCTGCGCGCCGCCATCGAACGCGTCGGCTATCCGGCACTCGACCTGCGCACGGCCAAGGCCACGCCCGCCGCCTGCAACGGCGCGGCGCTCGAAGGCGACGCCGACGTCCTGGTCTTCCTCGATGGCCATTGCGTGCCCGACGACGCGCAGTGGTTGGAGCGCGCCATCGCTTGGGCGATGCGTCCCGGCACAGGCGCCATCGGTGGCAAGTTGTACGAAGAAGACGGACGCGTCATCGGCAACGGCGTGCTGCTCGGCGTCGCGGGTGCATGGTCGGCGATGGACGGCGGTGCGCGCGCCGACGGCGACGGTTACGCGCGGCGCGCGAAGCTGCCGCAGAATCTCAGTGCGTTGACGCACGGCCTGGTGGTGATCACCCGCGACGCCTTCACCGCCGCAGGCGGCTTCGACGCGCGCTACGACGCGATGGCCGCTGCAACGATCGATCTCACCTTGCGCCTCGGCCAGGCGGGCCTGCGCAACACGTGGCTGCCCGCGCTGCGCATGCGTTTCGACGGCGGCCGCGCGATGTTGGAAGCGACGGACGCGGATCGGCACAAGCTCGAAACGCGCTGGTCGCTCGCCACGCTGCTGGATCCGGCCTACAACCCGAACCTGGGCATCGCCTCGACGCGTTGGTGGTTCGCGCACCCGCCGCGCGTGCCGCTGCATTGCGGCGCAAGCAGCCGCGCGATCGCGGCGAACCGCTGACGATCAGCCGCTGAACAACGGCGTCGAGAGTGCGGGCTCGGCGCGCGCGCGACGTACCTTGCGGCGACACCGCACGAAGGAGCGCAGGGCACGCAGCCACAACGGCCCCTTCCACGGCGGCACCGACGCGCGATCGCGCCAGGACAGTCGGCGCAGCGGTGCGAAATCGTCGTCCATCCCCGCCTGCAGCGCGCGGTTCCACTCGCGTGCCTTCGCACTCTGCGGCCAGTTCGTTTCCGCGATGGCGCCGGTCACGTACATCAGTTGTTCCAGCCACTTGCGATTGCGCGACGCGCGCGAGGCCGCATGGCGGCGCGCGCGTTCGTCGTTCATCGCCGAATCCGCGTCCTTGCCCAGCGGCGAACACGCCTGCACATGGCGGCGGAACTGCACGAGCGGTTCGTCGACATACACCACGCCCGCGCCAGCCGCCGCGCGGATCGCCAACCACCAGTCGTGGTAAAGCTTCGCAGGGAAGGGAAGGGCGGCGTCGAACACGTCGCGACGCACCAGCATCGCGTGCCCGGACACAGTGTTCTGGAAGGCGTAGCGCAACGGGTCGCGGCCCGAATGCATCGCTTCGAGGTCTTCCGAAATCCTGCGTCCCAGCGGACGGCCTTCGTGATCGATGTAGGCCGAGTCGCAATACGCCAGGTCGGCGTCGCCGATCGCATTCGCCAGCATGGCCAGCTTGCGCGGATGCCACACGTCGTCCTGGTCGCAGGGCGCGATCAGGTCGGCCGTGCACAGCGCCATGCAATTGACGAAGCTGCGCAGGTGCCCGAGGTTCGTGAAGTTCGCATGGACGCGGATGCGCGAATCGCGCAGCGCGTAATCGCGCAGGATCCTGAGGGAGTCGTCGGTGGATTGATCGTCGATCGCCACGACTTCAAAGTCGACGTCCTGCTGCGCCAGCAGGGAATCCAACTGCTCGGGCAAGTAACGCGCGCCGTTGTAGACGCACAGCGCGACGGACACCCGCGGCAGGGTCGGAGCCTGCGGGGACGTCCTGTCCGCCCTTTGTTCGACGCCTGCCTGCATATCCATAAAGGGGCGGTGTTGTCCGAATTGGGCAATGGTAAGGGGTGGGGTGGGACTTTCTGCACTGTGTTATGGATGAGGATGCAGATTCCGGACGTACGGTTCAGCGACCGTAGGGGAATCGTCGCCTCGCTTCATCGCGCGCGCGGCCCGTACCGTCGCGCGATGCCGATCTCCCTCACGCAAACGCTGCGGAAATTCAATCGCCTGCGCCTCCTCCGACGACAGGCGCGCCGCGCGCAACAAAGCGGTGAACTGCACGATTACGCGCGTTGGGTCGCGCAGTACGACACGCTTGACGACATGGCGCGTGCCCGCTTGCTGGAGCGCGCCGCGCGTTTATCCGCGAGGCCGCTAATTTCCGTGCTCATGCCCGTGCACGATCCCGAACCGGCCTGGCTCGACGAAGCCATCCGGTCCGTGCGGGCCCAGCTCTACGACCATTGGGAACTGTGCATCGCCGACGACGCATCGAGCGATCCCCGCGTGCGCAATGTCCTGGCCCGCCACGCGGCCGCGGATCCGCTGCGCATCCGCATCGGTTGGCGCGCGCGCAACGGGCATATCTCCGTTGCATCCAACACCGCGCTCGACATGGCGCGCGGCGACTACATCGCCCTGCTGGACCACGACGACCGCCTGCCGGAACACGCCTTGCTGTGCGTCGCCGAAACCCTGGCGCGGTTCCCCCATGCGCAGGTGCTGTATTCCGACGAAGACAAGCTCAACGTCGACGGCAATCGCTGCGAGCCCTACTTCAAGAGCGACTGGAACCTGGAGTTGTTCCGCAGCCAAAACATGGTGTCGCACCTCGGCGTGTATCGCACGGGGCTGGCGCGCGCGGTCGGCGGCTTCAGCCCGGGCCTGGAAGGCGCGCAGGACTACGATCTCGCCCTGCGTTGCGTGGAGGTGATCGAACCCGGGCAGATCGTGCACATTCCGCATGTGCTGTATCACTGGCGCATGCATCCGCGCAGCACGGCGTCGGGCGGGGCGGCCAAGCCTTATGCGCATCTTGCGGGGTGTCGCGCGCTGGAGGCGCATTTCAGGCGACTCGGTATCGCATGCGATGTCGAATCCGAGCCGGCTGGTTGGTATCGCTGCACCTATCGTTCGCCGAACCCGCCGCCGCGCGTACTTGTGGTCGTGGCGGATTCCGCGGGCCCGCGTCGCCTGAAGACCTGCATCGAATCGCTACACCGTCAGACGTATGCGGCGATGGACATCGTCATCGCGCATGCAAGCAGCGACGTGACCTTGCCCGACGCATGCAATCGCGCGATCGCGTCGTCGGAAGCGGACGTCGTCGCCCTCATCGACAGTCGCTGCAGATTGCACGCACCCGATGCACTGGAATCGCTCGTCGCGCGTGCCTGTCTTCCCGAGGCCGGCGCCATCGGCGTGAAGTTGCTGTCCACGCGCGGGCGCATCGTCGGTAATGCGCAACTCCTCGGCGCCGGCGGCGCCTATGTCGCGCTGGCCAGCCAGACCCGCGCGCATCGCGGCGGCTATTTCGGTCGCGCACGCTTGCCGCAGCACGTCAGTGCCCTCGGCGAAGGCTGCGTCGTCGTGCGCGCCGAGCACCTGCGCAAAGTGGGTTGGGTCGATGCGTCCTACCGCGACATGGATGCCGCCATCGTCGACTTCACGTTCCGCCTGAACGCCTATGGCCGGCGCAACCATTGGGTCCCGACGGTCGAAGCGACGATCGTCTCGCGCCATTGGAGCGCGCGCCGCATCGCCGCCATCGATGCCGCGCGCGTGGCAGGACGTTGGAGATTCGCCGAATTGCGCGATGCGCATTACAACGACAACCTGGGGCCGAGCGGGCGCTTCCATTACGCATCGCCGCCGCGCGTCTCGCTCGCGCGTCCGTGGTTCGAACCGGGTTAGCAATTCCCCGTCTGCACCCAACCGTTGCCGACGCGTTTGAACTTCACCCCGTCCATGCAGCGCTCGTTCGCATCGAGCGCCTGCGTCTTCTGTGCCTGCTGTTCGGCGCGCAACTTCTTCTGCACTTCGATGGATTGCTCGCGCATCTTCGCCCACTCGGCCTCGCGCGCTTCATCGTCCGCGGCCTTCGCGGTGAGATCGACCGCGGCCACCTGCGTCGGCTGCTGCACGACGTTGCCCACGGGTTTCGCGGCAGGGGCCGCGGCGACGGGCGCCTTTTCTTCGGGCACCGGCGTCTCCACCGGTGGCGCCTCGTGGTGTCGCGAGTTCCATTCGATCCAGCCGACCACGACCAGGGCGATCGCGGTGATGCCGATCAGCCAGACAGGAATCCTGCGGTTCGCGTTCGCCATGGGCCTAGCCTACTTGAACAAAGGACCTTCAAACGCCCGCTCGCGCCGCGCGCGGCGGACCTTGTTCGCATATTTCAACCAGAAGCGCAGCGCAGCCACCCAGCGGGCCCCCTCGTGGGGCGGGATCGACGCCCGGTAACGCCAGGCCACCCGCCACAGGGGCCAGATCCGCCCGCTTTCGCCGGCACGGATCGCCGCGTGCCAGTCCACCGCCACGCGCCGCGGGAACCAATCGACGTTCATCAGTTGCTCGAACACATACAGCCACTGCGCCAGCCACTTCCGGTTGCGCCAGGGCGACCGCTTGCGATGCATCCCGCCGAGCCCCTTGCCCATCGGCGAGGCCGCCATGTCGTGGCGGCGGAACCGGACCAGGGGATCGTCGAGGTACACCACGCCATGGCCGGCCGCCGCGCGCAGCGCCAGCCACCAGTCGTGGTAGAGGATCGAGGGGAAGGGCAGCGCCGTGTCGAAGACCGAACGCCGCAGCAGCATCGCGTGCCCGGAGGCGGTATTGCGGAAAGCGAACCACAGCGCGTCGCGGCCGGCGAGCATCGGCCCGATGTCCTGCGACACGGTGCGTCCGAGCGGGCGGCCTTCGCCGTCGACGAATTCCGAATCGCAGTACGCCAGGTCCGCCTCGCCCATCGCCTCGACCAGGGCAGCCAGCTTGCGCGGGTGCCACACGTCGTCCTGGTCGCAGGGCGCGATCAGCGGCGCCGTGCACAGGCCCATGCAGGTCTCGAAGCTCTTCAGGTGCCCGAGGTTCTGGTCGTTCTCGTACACCCGGATGCGGGGGTCGCGGCGCGCGTATTCGCGGAGCACCTGGAGGGAGTCGTCCGAGGAGAAGTCGTCGAGCGCCACCACTTCCAGGTCCACGCCCTCCTGCGCCAGCACCGAGTCCAGCTGGGCCGGCAGCCACCGCGCGCCATTGAAGACGCACAGGGCGACGGAGACGCGGGGTAGGTCGGAGGTCATGGTCTGCACTCTACCCAACGGCCGCTGCGATAGTTGCACCGGAAAGCATGGAAACCGCTTCCAGCCTCGCTTGTTAGAATCGCGGCTCTACTTCGTCCAGGCCCCCCGCCGCAATGAACTGGCTGACCGATCTGCTGCAGAACGATCCCGACCCCACCGAAACCCGCGAATGGGTCGAGTCGATCAAGGCGGTCATCGACAACGACGGCGCCGAGCGCGCGCACCAGTTGCTCGACCACATGGTCGAACTCACGCGCCGCGCCGGCGCGCACCTGCCGTTCGCACCGACCACCGAATACATCAACACCATCCCCGCGCACCTGGAAGCGAAGAGCCCCGGCGATGCCGCGATGGAATGGCGCATCCGTTCGATCATCCGCTGGAACGCGTTGGCGATGGTGGTGCGTGCGAACCGCAAGCCCGGCGACCTCGGTGGCCACATCGCCTCGTTCGCATCGGCGGCCACGTTGTATGACGTCGGCTTCAATCATTTCTGGCGCGGCCCGAGTGCCGAGCATCCGGGCGACCTGCTCTACATCCAGGGCCACAGCTCGCCGGGCATCTACGCGCGCAGCTTCCTCGAAGGCCGCCTGAGCGAATCGCAGCTGGACAACTTCCGCATGGAAGTCGACCACCGCGGCATCTCCTCGTATCCGCATCCGTGGCTGATGCCCGATTACTGGCAGACGCCGACGGTGAGCATGGGCCTGGGCCCGATCTCCGCCATCTACCAGGCGCGCTTCTGGAAGTACCTGGAAGGACGCGGCCTGATGCCGAAGACCGACCGCAAGGTGTGGTGCTTCCTCGGCGACGGCGAAACGGACGAACCCGAATCCCTGGGCGCGATCTCCGTCGCGGGCCGCGAAGGCCTGGACAACCTGGTCTTCGTCATCAACTGCAACCTGCAGCGCCTCGACGGCCCGGTGCGCGGCAACGGCAAGATCATCCAGGAACTCGAAGGCAGCTTCCGCGGCGCGGGCTGGAATGTCCTCAAGCTCATCTGGGGCAGCTACTGGGATCCGCTCCTCGCACGCGACACGCATGGCGTGCTGAAGAAGCTGATGATGGAAACGGTCGACGGCGAGTACCAGAACTGCAAGGCCTTCGGCGGCGCGTACACGCGCGAGCATTTCTTCGGCAAGTACCCGGAGACGGCCGCGATGGTGGCCAACCTCTCCGACGACGACATCTGGCGCCTCAACCGCGGCGGCCACGACCCGCACAAGGTTTACGCCGCCTACAACCAGGCCGTGCAGACCAAGGGCATGCCCACCGTGATCCTCGCCAAGACGGTGAAGGGCTACGGCATGGGCGCGGCGGGCGAAGCGCTCAACCCGACGCACCAGACCAAGAAGCTCGACGACGAAGCCGTCCGCATCTTCCGCGACCGCTTCAACATCCCCGTCACCGACGAACAACTGAAGGACAGCGCCGTGCCGTTCTTCCACCCCGGCGAGAAGAGCCCGGAAGTGGAATACATGCACGAGCGCCGCAAGGCGCTGCAGGGTTACCTGCCGCAGCGTCGCAAGAAGAGCACCGAGACGCTCACCGCGCCGAAGCTCGAAGTGTTCGACCGTTTGCTCAAGAGCAGCGGCGACCGCGAGATCAGCACGACCATGGCCTTCGTGCAGAGCCTGTCGATCGTGTTGCGCGACAAGCAGGTGGGCCCGCGCTGCGTGCCGATCGTCGCCGACGAAGCGCGCACCTTCGGCATGGAAGGCATGTTCCGCCAGCTCGGCATCTATGCGCCGCAGGGCCAGAAGTACAAGCCGGTCGACCGCGACCAGCTGATGTACTACCGCGAAGATGCGGCGGGCCAGGTGCTGGAAGAAGGCATCACCGAGTGCGGTGCGTTCTCGAGCTGGATGGCCGCGGCCACCAGCTACAGCACGAACGACCTGCCGATGCTGCCGTTCTACATCTACTACTCGATGTTCGGCTTCCAGCGCATCGGCGACAGCGCCTGGCAGGCGGCGGACATGCGCGCGCGCGGCTTCCTGCTCGGCGCCACCGCGGGTCGCACCACGCTCAACGGCGAAGGCCTGCAGCACGAAGACGGCCACAGCCATCTGCTCGCGGGCGCGATTCCGAACTGTCGCGCGTACGACCCGACCTTCGGCTTCGAAGTCGCGGTGATCCTGCAGCACGGCATGCAGCGCATGCTCGACGAACAGCAGGACGAGTACTTCTATCTCACCCTGATGAACGAGAACTACACCCACCCGGACATGCCGGAAGGTGCAGCCGACGGGATCATCAAGGGCATGTACTTGTTGAAGGATGCCGGCAAGCCGAAGAAGGGCGAGCTGCGCGTGCAGTTGCTGGGCAGCGGCACGATCCTGCGCGAAGCGATCGCCGCGGCGGAATTGCTGGACAAGGACTTCGGCGTGACCAGCGACATCTGGAGCTGCCCGAGCTTCACCGAACTGCGTCGCGATGGTTTCGACGCGGAACGCTGGAACCGCCTGCATCCGGAAGACAAGCCGCGCAAGGCGTATGTCACGCAGATGCTGGAAGGCCGCCAAGGCCCGGCGATTGCGGCGACGGATTACGTGCGCGCGTTTGCGGATCAGATCCGCGCGTTCGTGCCGGGGCATTACACGGTGCTGGGGACGGATGGCTTCGGTCGTTCGGATACGCGCGCCAACCTGCGTCGCCACTTCGAAGTGGATCGTTACTACATCGCGCATGCGGCCATCGCGGCGCTTGCGGCGGAAGGGAAGATGGCGGGGAAGGATGTGGCGCGGGCGATCAAGCTTTACAAGATCGATACCGAACGCGGGAATCCGCTGGGTGCGTAAGACACGAAAGGGCGCCTGTCAGGCGCCCTTTCTTTTTGGGGAGAAGCAGCGCATGCATGAATCCAGCGCGCGTTTGATCGCGTTTGCATCGATGGCCCTTCTGATCACCGCATGCAGCGACGGAGACCTGCGTGGCTCTTCGGAACGATCAAAGGATGGCGGCACGTACCTCGTCGTCGCTGACGACAACGGCGGCCAGTGCGGCCCCCTCCTGGTCGATGGCAAGCCATGGGGTTATCGCATCGGTGAGCCCGGGCCGATCGCGCCAGGCGTGCATCAGATCTTTTGCGGCGTTGGCAGCGCTTTCGACGTGAAGTCCGGAACGGTCTACAGGTTCGACTATTGGGGCCCTTGAACGGGAGCGGTCGGCATATCGCGCGCAATCGCGCGATAAACGCCGTAGAACGCGATCGCTCCAATGAAGCCCGCTAGTGCGAAGGGCCAAGGATCCATCGGCCAGTGCAACCACGCTGCGGGTGTGACCTTTCCATCGACCATCAAGTCCACGCCGTTGACCGACGAACTCACGCCGGGCCTGTCTCGTGGGATCGATGCGATCAGGATCGGCACATAACCGACAGCGGCACCCGCCAAGGCCATCCAGTGCAGGCGAAACCACCCCTTGCGACGCAACCACCACGCCGTCGGGACACCGAGCACGCACGCGAAAACCAAGGCGAACAGGAAGACCAGGATGGCGACGTTGCGCGCGGAGTCCTTCTCGAGGAACAGCAGCAAGATCCACACGAGAAACGCCGGCGCGAGCGCCGAAGCCAACGTGGCCCACACCGTCGGGAAGGGCAATCGGAACGCACGCATGGTCGTCCTTGGCGAAGTCGTCCCGCCGAGGATGCCGGAATCAGCAGGTCAACGCACCGCCGCCGACTGCCCATAAAACTGATCCGGCGTGATCCGCGCATACGGATGATCGACCAACTGCCGCATGATCCCGCGGCGCGCATCCAACCCGAGGGACGCCGACGTCATGACCCCCAGGTACAGCGCTTCCTCGCGCCCTTCGTACTTCCGCGGATACGTCACCAGGATGTAGTTCCCGTCCCGCCCGCGATACGCGTTCATCAGCCACATGGCGCCGCCCCCTGCTTCCCGATCCTTGTGGGTTTTGCCATTCCAACGCGGGGGCTCGCTCGGGCCGGACAAGCGGCCGCCCGGGGCGTCCTTTCCCCCAGTCAGTAATGCAAATGGGTACTTAGCCACTCGCTCACTTCCTCCGCCCCGTGGCCTTCCCAGGCCTTGCGGAGCGAGATGACGTAGATGGTGTCCTCGGGGTGCGCCTGCTTGCGGATCCGTGCCAGCAACTGGTTCGCGAATTCCGCCGTGGTCACCGCATAGGCCGACGAGGAGAGCTTCGCCCAGCCCGGCGACTTCTTGATTTCCTCGAGCACGGCGGGGCGCCGCTGGCCGGGCTCGCTGAGGTCGAAGGTGACGAGGAAGACGCTCATACCCTCGAACAACGCCGAATCCGGCGCCGGCGGACCGAGAAAAATTCTCGCCAAGCGCGGTCACTGCGTTACCACCGGTGGCGGGTCTTGCCGCACTGCGGTGTCGTGTTACACAGCGCCCCGGGGAAGGACACCCCAGGGAGCACACCATGCAGTTGCTCTATGCCTCGCCGAGCTTCGGCTTCGGGCACACGTTGCGCACCGCATTGGAAGGCGAAGGCATTCGCGCGTTCTGCTCGGAGGCGGAAGATCCGGCGACGACGCTCGAGGAGCCGATGTCGGGCCCGCAGACGCGCGTGTATGTCGCACCGGACGATTACGCGCGGGCGGTGGAAGTGTTGGAGCGGATGTTGGTGGATGACGAGCCGGCGGAGATCACGCCCGTTGCAGCGGAGCCGCAGGTGCCGATGTGGGCGGCGATCGTGGTGCTGGTGTTCGGGATCGTGGTGGCGGGGGCGATCGTGTCGCAGTGACCGATGCGGTCAACACAATGTTTGGCCTGAAAAGACAGCCCCGCCGAAGCGGGGCCGAATACGAGAACCAGCAGGCTTGTCATCACCTTGCTGGCCCTGCCTCCGTTACTACCTTGCGGCCTGGCGGAGGTCTTGGGATGTCGGCCATGCCGACGAGATCGGCCGGGATTCTGGCGATGGAGCATTGCGAGCGCAAGTGGCTCCAGCCGCATCGAATGCAGGACAATTCTCCCTAAGCTGTACTCATCCGCTGACCAGGCTCGTTGGCATGACCCGCAATCGATTCGCGCAGTTCCTCCTCACGCTTGCTCTCGCGCCTTCCATCGCCTCCGCGATCGCCGCGGAGACGCCAACCACCACGCGCGACTCCGGCGACGCCGTCCACCTCTTCGGCTACACGCCGAAGCCCGGGATGGAAGAGCAATTCGACTCGGGCTACCAGAAGCACCTCGCGTGGCACCACGCGCACCAGGATCCGCTGGTCTGGTACGGCTGGAGCGTGACGCACGGGCCGCGCATGGGGATGTTCATCGACGGCACGTTTGGTGCGCCGTTCGCGGCCTTCGATCAGCGCGTGGCGCCCGCCGAAGACGGCAAGGATGCGGATCGCACTTTCATGCCTTTCGCGCAGCCGGCCTTTCGCGAAGCCTATCGCCTGCGCCGCGACCTCAGCACCGGCACGCCGCTGGAACAGTGGCAGCCGACGTCGATGGTCGAGGTGCGCCATTACAAAGTGAAGCTCGGCAAGACGGTGCAGTTCGAGCAGCTCGCCAAGCGCATGCGCGACGTCGCGGGCGGGAAGGGTGTGTACACGTGGTACCAGGGCGTGGGTGGCACCGCGTCGCCGGAGTACATGCTGATGGTGGCGCGCGATGGGTGGGCGAGTTTCGACCGCGTGCCCGGCGATCTCGAATCCGCGCTGGCGAGCGTCGATGACGCTGCAACCGGGCGTCAGTTGCTCGCCGCTTACGCCGCGAGCGTCGACGAAGTCACCAGCGAGATCTGGCGTTACCGCAGCGAGATGAGCCTGATTCCATCGAACACGAGCCCGCAGCCGTGAGTCACGCGGGCAACGGCCCCGTGCCGTGCCGCGAGACTACCTGCCACCGCCCGTTGCGCCGCACCCACACGTCGGTCACCAGGAACGCGCCGCTCCAATCCTGATCGCCCACCGTCGCCTTCTGGCGCGTACGCGCGTGCACGATCGCGACATCGCCGAAGGGCCGCACGCGCACTTCGTCCCAGGTGAAGGACGTGCCGCGAATGGGGCCCATCGCGCCATCGAGCCACGCGGTCTTGTCCAACAACATGCCGCGCGCGCTGGTGAGCAGGAAGTCGTCCGCCAGGATCGCCTCGCAAGTCGCGCGATCCTTGTCGAGCCACGCCTGCATCCATCGGGCTTCGAGGGTCGGGAGGGCGGTCTCGGGGTCGTCCATCGCTCGGGCTCCGGTCGCATCGCTGGCCCGGGCGGGCCGCGCGGCGCAATATGGCACACGCGGCCGTGCCGGGAGAAACGCGTGTTGGATGACCTGATCGCCTCGATGACGGACGCCGAGCTGCGTTACATCGCCGGCCGCGACTACGGTTGCGAGCTCGATGCCCATCTGACGGCGTTGCGTCGCGTGTTGTTCGACCAGCGCGGCGAGTTCGCAGCAGGCGACAACGGGTATCCCTACGAAGTCGTCGAGCTCTGCGCGCACCACCTGGAGCAGGGCCACGAACGCGAGTTTGCGTTGTGCACGCTGCTCGTCATTCGCGCAGCCGCCACGGGGTTCGATCGGTCGACTTCGCTCGAACTGAAGTTCGATGCCCAAGCGGACAGTTACCAGGCGCTTCCGCCACCGCTGCGCGATGCCATCCTCGCGGCGCTCATGGAGGTTGAGCTGGAAGGCGACGTGCCGTTGTCGCGATGGGATCCGGAATCGTAGCCATGCCGACCCGCGTCGCGAACATCGGCGTGAACGGACAGGTCCTGCGGCAGCAGGCGACGCCTGATCTCGCCATCGCACACCTGCGCCCCACGATCCCCGAGCACGACATCCACCACCACCAGCACACCGACATGCACCTGGTGTTGCTGTTGGCGGGCCGCTACGTCAGCGATGCAGCGGGTATGCCGGATGTTTGCGCCGAGCCCGCCGTCATCTTCAACCCACCGGGCACCGAGCATCGCGATCGCTTCCGCTCACGCGACGGCCTGTTCCTCACGCTGACGATGCCCGCCGACACCTTCGCGCGCTTCTGCGATGGCATGCCGAGCAACGACCAGCCCCGCCGCTTGCCACGCCAATCACTGCCCACCGCGATGCGTTTGCTGCGCGAAGTGTGGGCGTGGGAAGACGCCTCGCCGCTCGCCATCGAATCGATCTTCAGCGAACTCGTCGTCGATGCGCAGCAACCACCCACGACCGACGCGACCGACAAACTCCAACGCGTCCTCGACCGCCTCGAAGCCGACACCACCACCCCCTCGCTGCAGGAACTCGCGACCCTCGCCGACTTCCACCCCGTCTACCTCGCCCGCGCCTTCCGCAAACGCTTCGGCGTCTCGCCCAGCGATTACATCCGCAAGCGCCGCCTGCACCGCGCGATCTCGCTGATCGCGCAAGGCCGCACCCTCGCCAACGCCGCTGCGGAACTGGGCTTCGTCGACGAAAGCCACCTGCACCGCAGCTTCGTCGCCGAGTTCGGCATGACGCCGGGCGCCTTCCGCCGCCTCGCCCTCGGCCGCGCCGAGGTTTCGCAGATACAAGATGCCCGCCTGCGCAGGTGTTAGCTTGCGCGGCATGAAACGCACCCTGCTGACTTGCGGCCTCGCCGCTGCCACCTTCTCCGCCACCGCCGCGGATCCTGCCAAGTTCGACCACGCCACCAAGGCGGTCGAAAACGGTGACTTCAAGACCATCACCAGCATCCTGGTCGCGCAGGACGGCAAGATCGTCTACGAGCATTACTTCGACAAGGACGGCGCAGAAGCGCGGCGCAACACACGTTCGGCGACCAAAACCATCGCGGGCATGCTCGCGGGCCTGGCGGTCGAAGACGGCAAGCTCCCGGGCCCGAAGGCGCGCATCTTCGACGTCCTCCCGCCCGCGCGCCGCGCCAACATGCAGAACCGCGACCCGCGCAAGGAAGCGATCACGGTCGAAGACCTGCTCACGATGTCCTCGATCGTCGAATGCGACGACGAAAACCAGATGTCGCGCGGCAACGAAGAGCGCATGTACCTGATCGAGGATTGGGTGCAGTTCTACGTCGACCTGCCGGTGCAGGGCTTCCCCGCGTGGATGCCGAAGCCCGCCGATTCCCCGCACGGCCGCAGCTTTCGTTACTGCACGTCCGGCGTGACCACGCTGGGTGAAGTCGTCCAGTCCGCCGTGCACGAGCCGCTGCAGGAATACGCACAACGCCGTCTGTTCGATCCGCTCGGCATCCAGAAACCCGAATGGCAGTTCTCGCCGCTGGGCCTGGCGCAGGCGGGCGGTGGTTTGGGCTTGCGCACGCGTGACCTGTGGAAGCTCGGCCAGTTGTATCTCGACGGCGGCCGCGCGAACGGCAAGCAGGTGATGCCCGAGGCTTGGGTGCGCGCATCGCTCTCGCCGCAGGCCTTCGCGCGCGACGAGGCCGACTACGGCTACCTGTGGTGGCTGATGAAGATCCCCGTCGGCGACAAGACCGTCGTGGCACCCACGATGGCGGGCACCGGTGGCAATGCGGTCTTCCTGCTGCAGGACAAGCACGCGGTGGTCGTCATCACCACCACCAACTACAACGAGCGCCAGCCGCACCTGCTCACGTTCAAGCTGCTCACGCAGGAGCTGATCCCGGCGCTTTAACCGGGTCGCACGCGGAAGATCACGTTGTCGCGATACGGCGTGCCCAAGGCTTCCGCGTGCTGTCCCTGCGCCTGCATGTAGCGCTGCACCTCCGGCCAGTGCGCGGTCGAGGTCACCCACACGTCGTGGGGATTGTTGCGGTCGTCGATCAGCTCGCTGCGTGCGTCTTCGTCGAAGCGCGGGTTGATCGCCGACGTCGGCGGTCGCGGGAACGCCGCGAGCGTGATGTCCTCCACTTCCGCATTCAGATGCACGCGCAACCCATAGCGCGGCACCTGGTCGACGAACACCACCTCGCGCACCGGCCCGCCCACGCGCGTCTGGATGGCTTGCGCCAACGCACGCGCATCCTGCATTGACTCGAGCATCCCGCCTGCGAAGCGCAGCGCGATGAGCAGCGGCACCCACACGATCAAGCGGCGCCAGGGCAACGCATCCTCGAACTCCCCTTGCCGCTGCGCCACCATCAACGCGATCGGCGCGAACAAGGGCAGCACGTACAAGGGCAGCCGCGAACGCGCGATGCAGAACACCACCAGCGGCAGGAACCACCACGCGAACAACAGCAACGCCCTGCTGTCGCCCTGCGACTTCTCCTTCGTCAGCCATACCAGTCCGCGTTGCGGCAACCGGCGCAGCCACGCGAGCCATTCCAGCGTCCACGGCATCGTCCCGATCAACAAGGTCGGCACATACACCACCAACCACCCGTACCACTCCCCGTGCCGGCTGAACTCATTGGTCGCCACGCGATCGGCGACCTCGCGCCCCAGGAAGTAATGCAGCAACGCGGGATTGCGCGAGACCACCACGACGAACCACCAGAGCGCGAGCACCACGAACACCAGCAGCGCAAACGGATGGAACGCGCGACGACGCGAAGGCGCGAGGAGCTCCACCGCCACGATGGCGAGCAAGGGCAACAACCCCGGCGGCCCCTTGGTCAGGAAGGCGAGCGCGAACGCCGCCCACATCAGCACGTCCCAGAACAGTCGCCCGTCGCCCCATCGCAACTCCGCATAGGCCCACAACGCGAGCGTCTCCCACGCGGTGAGCAGGAAATCCGTCGTGACCAATTGCGAAGCGAGCGCCGGCGCCAACATCGTCGCGAACACCAGCGCCGCAAACACCTCGCGCCCCGGCGCCACCCTCCGCGCAGTGCGCATCACGCACCACGTCGCGAACAAGTAGGCCAGCGCCACGGGCAATCGCGCAGACCACGTATTCATCCCGAACACGCTGAAGCTCGCCGCGATCGCCCAATACGTCAGCGGCGGCTTGGTCCAGTGACCGACCTCGTGGTTGCGGTGCGGCATGATCCAGTCGCCGCTGGACACCATGTTGGCCGCGACGTTGGTGTAACGCCCTTCGTCGGGGTCCCACAACCCGCGACTGCCGAGGAAGGCGAAGGCCAGGACGACCGCGACCAGCGCGACGATCCACTGCGCCCGTGCCGAAACCGTGCGGCTGATCGCCGGTGCGGTCGGCGCACCCGTCGGAAAGGCGACATCGAGCGGCATGCGCGAGGGGCTCCCGAGAACGGGACGGGGCCAGCTTGCTGCGCGCCCTATGTGGTTTGTCTCAGCCCAATCTCAGGCGCTTGTTAATGCGGCCGCGACTTAACCGCGAATTCACCGCCGCCCCCTTACCGTCGCCGCGGGATTCCAGGGTTGGCAGCAGTCGCATGATCGGCAATGTAAAGGTGCGCTTCGACGCGTGTCGGGTGGAGGTCGTCTTCCACGGTCCTGTGAGCTACCAGGATCGGATGGACACGATGGACATCGTCTGCCCCATCCTGCTCGTCCACAAATTCACCCGCGTGCTGCTCGATTTCAGCAACGCCTGGCCCAACACCACCCTCGGCGCGACGCGCGCGGAGTTCATCGCACGCATCGAAGCCGAGCCGGCGATGGCGGGCGCGTGCCTGGCCTTCGTCCACGGCTCCGAATCGCACACCATGCCCACCGAACACGCCTCGCATGTCGCAGGCTTCGTCGCGCGGCGCTTCTACGACCGCGACTCGGCCACCGCATGGCTCGACGCGACCGCGCCGGAAACCGAAGGCCCGCAGTGCAGGTGCGAGCCCCTGCCCGCAAGGCCGATGGCGTGACGCCTTCACGCGCGCCTCGCGTTGCTGATGGCAGCGCAACGTGCGAGCGAAACTTTCACGCAGCCCATCCGCGAACCGGTTAGCGTGCGCCCACGCTGCCCCCGCAGCGCGAACAACCGAAGGCTGACGATGGGCCTGCTCAACGTGTACCGCGCGCCCGACGGCTACGTGCTCGCCACGAACGCCGAGGCAGTGCCGTGTCCCTCCTATGCATGGCTCGGTTGCGTCTCGCCCGAAGTCTTCGAGGCACCGCTGCGCGACCAGATCGAACGCGACTTGCAGGATGCAGAGTTCGTGACGCTCAGTGCTGATCAGTTCTTCGGCGTGAAAATCGTACAGCCGGCGGAAACCGTGGTCGGCGACGGCAATCCCCCGAACGAGTGAAGTTGCTGAGTCATTTACGCGGCATCACGCACGCAAAGCGAAACCTTTACGCAAACGCAATGCGAAACGCGTAGCGTTTGCGGCCGCTGCGCATGGGGCGCAGTTGGGGAGGATGAGTCAGATGCGTCTGCTCAACGTCTACCGCGCGCCGCACGGGTACCTGCTTGCGCCCAAGCCTGAAGGCGTGCCCTGTCCGCATTACACATGGCTCGGCTACGTCTCGACCGACTCGTTCGACGAACGCGTGCAACGCCAGCTCGCGCGCGACCTGGAGTTCGAAGCGTTCGCCGTGCTCACCGCCTCGCAGTTCTACGGCGTGCGCCACCACGATCCTTCGCCGCGGCACTAAGGCGTCGGCGTGGCCTGCGCCAGGCGCATGCGGCCGTCGGCATCCTTCTGCGCCGACCAACCGCTCGCCAACTTCAGCGTCATGCCTTGCGGCGTCGGCCACGGCACGTACACCGCCTTCCAATCGTGCTCGATGCGCACGGGCGCGCCCTCGGATTGCAGCGAACCCCAATCGCTGGTGAGCGTGATCTTGTCGTAGACCGATGAACCATCGGGCATCGGATAGACGCGATTGGGATCGAAGTCGAGCTGGATGCGTGCGAGCGGCAAGCGCAGACCCTTGGCATCGGAGGTTTCGGTCGTCGCGGCATTGAGCACCGCCAGGCGCTTCACCGCGCGCGTGTGTTCCTCGTAGCGGATCGACTCGCCGCCGTAGGCCACCGTGTCGAGTTCCTTCGCGGGTTTGCGGCGCGGAACGAGATCCGGAAGATCGGCGTCGGGTTGCTTGCGCAACTTGGTCCGCCACTCCGGTTCGAGCATGTCGAGCAGCAAGCCCCACGCCGGCCCGCTCACGTAAGCGAAGCTGCGCGAGAACGACGGCCGCTCGGCACCGTGCACCAGCGCCTTCTGCGTCAGCCACAGCGGATCGGTCGACAGCTTGACGCCCGTGTACTCCGCGAGCCCCTCGTGGCGCATCTGCTCGCGCTCTTCTTTCGCGGCATCGGGCGCCAACGCCAGGCGCTTCTGGCGGAAGGCGAGCGCCTGTTCGGTGTGGTGCGTGCGTTCGTCGCCGCCAGTGTTCAACGCAAACTCGAGCGCCTTCCATTCCAGGCGCATCCAATAGCGCGCGTCCTCCGAATCCAGGTGCGAGGCGACCGCCATGTTGTTCGGCAGCCCGATCTCGGCCTGGTGGACGTGGAAGGACTCGTGGTAGATGAGCGCGCGCACCTCTGCGGCGTCTTCCGGCAGCGGCCCGAGGACCATCACCCACTTGCGTCCGCCCCAATCCACGGACGTGTTGGCGCGCGTGGCAGGCAAGGGCGCCGCCGGCCGGGGCTCGCTGGTCAGCAGGATCTTGCCGTCCGGCCCGACGACCACGATGGGCGCGCAGAGCGACATGTTCCAGAGACCGCGGCCGACGGCGTCGCAGTCGCGGGTGTAATCGCGGAGGACGGCTTCGACGGGCGAGGGCGGCGTTTGCGCGCCTGCCAGCGTCGAAGCGATCAAGGCCATGCTGCCGAGTGCGATGCGCTTGTGCATGAAGGTCTCCGCGGCTTGGCGTGAGGATACAGCCGCTGTAACGGCGACGCGCTCCGGGAGAGGTCAGCTGTGGGTAGCGCGGCCGTCAGACCCCGGGTCGCGCGTGGAAACCCAACGCGTTGGCCACCACCGGCACCGCCTCGTCGTCGCGCATGTGCGCGATCCAACCCGCGTAGGCATCGGCGCCGGTTTCGTAGGTCCAGAGGGTGTAGTGGTACTCGCGCAATTGGTCGAAGGCGCGCTGCAGCAGGGCGGGGGCGTCGGTGTTGGCGAGGAACTCGGCGTCGGAGGGGTCTTCGGTGTCCCAATCGATCCGGAGGCCGAAGCGCGCGGCAAGCTCATCGAGGACTTCGACCAGCCCGCCGACATCGCGCTCGGCGATCCAGAAGCCGGATTTCCAATCGATCGCGTCGCGCAGGACTTCGGTGGGCGCGTCACCGGAGGCGAGGCCTTCGCGCGCCTGGTTGAACTGGAGCAGGGCAGCGTCCTCGTCGCCGGGATTGATGAGCAACAGGAACTGCCACGCAACGGCTTCGAGCGCGGCGTCGTCGTCCAGGTCTTCCGAGGAATGGAAGGACTGGGCGAAGTTGTCGTCGGGGTCGAAGTCGTCGAAGTCGGGCATGGGGGAAGCGTATGCCTTGGACCGGTGCAAGGCTACTTCACGCCGGGGAACGTCTTCACGTACTTGATCTTGAAATCGGCAAAGCGGTTGACGATCTGGATCTTGTAGTCGGGGAACTGCTTGACGATCTGCCATCGGCCCGGCGAGTTGGCGAAGTCATCGACGAGTTGAACGTGGAGATCCGCGAGGTGCTCGACCACCTGAACCTTGTAGTCGGCGAATCGATTCACGATCTGGATCTTGCCGTAGATGACGGACAGATCGTTCGGCCTGGGCATGGGTTGGCTCGGGGGAGTGCGGTAGTTCGGACACAGTAACCCGTCATGTCCGGCAACATAGCTGCCCAAAGATCAAACGGAGCAGTTAATCGCTGCAATGTAGCGACCCAAACCTGAAATGGAGCAGTGAATCGCTGCAATGTAGCTACTCAAACCTGAAATGGAGCAGTGAAAAGCTGCAACGTAGCTATTCGAACCTGAAATGGAGCAGTGGATCGCTGCGATGTAGCTATCCAAACCTGAAATGGAGCAGTAAAAAGCTGCAACGTAGCTATTCGAAGTTGAAATGGAGCAGTGAAAAGCTGCAATGGAGCAATTCAAAGCTGCAATGGAGCAATAAAAATGCCATCGATGGGGTCCGCCACCCCAACGACGGCCAAAACAACGCCATCGACGCCCACCAGGACGTCATCGATGGCGTTGGAACAAGCAATCGCGGGATCGCGCGCGTCCCGGCCCGGACGCCCTCAGCCGACGGCCACTGCCGGCGCCCGATCGACCGCCTCGTCGACCCAGCGCTGGTGGGCGGCATTCCACACATCGGCCTCGCCCGCGATGCCCGCCACCCGGCGCGCGCTTTCGATGCATTCCTCCCAGGTGCGATGGCTCCCGCTGCCCACGGCGACCTGGTGCATGCCGTCTTCGTAGAGGGCCCAGCGCCAACGGAGGCGGGCGTCGCGGTGGAGGATGAATTGGCGGCGGAAGTCGGACATTGGGAGCCTCGTGACTAGCGGGGGGCTCTGATTGCAGCAGCGTGGCATCGATTTGGCTACGGACTATGAGTCACATCGCTCTTGTGCCGAAAATTCGGCACGCGCGGGCAGCTACTCGCCGCGATCAATACCTGAAAGCTCAGGAATTCCGAGCGACAGGAGCAGTTCGAATACCGCGTCATAGTGCCTTGGTGGTCGAGTCCAATCCTCGGAGTCACCCTCAGGAACAACTATCACCATGCCTTGCCTAGCACGGGTTAAGAGAACGCGATACGCATTGAGCAGATATCGACGACGCCTCTCGTCAACAACGCGCTTCCATTTGCTTCCCTGGAACTTGTGGAAGCTCCAGGCGTCGTCTTCGAATCTCAAATCACCATCCCAAACGACGCACGTCCAATCCAGTTCTAGCCCCTGAATCTGAAATTCGGTGGCCGGATCCTCAAGGAAGTACGAAGATCGAACGTCCTCTGCGTCACTCAGAAACCAAGGCACTGGATCCGTTTTTACTCGTACATCAACGCCAAGCGGCCGAAGGCGCTGCGCACCAGACGACACCACTATCCCGAATCGCTCGCTGCCACGCGCCTTCGACCTTAGCCATCTCTTGGCAAGTGAGAGGTCTCGTCCCAAGAACACCGGGTACTGCACAAGGATCCTTTTCAACGCGGCTCTTGCCTCGTCTAACCGCAGATCGAGGAAATCGTTGACGAAGCTAGAAACCTGATCCGCACGAAACGAGCGCACAGACGACGCTAAATGAAGAGACGGATCGTATTGGACAGTTGCGACTGACTCCAACTCGCTCAACAGCGTCGTGTCGAGGGACGATTCATTGACTAGGCATGGCGATACGTGCACATGCCAGTGTGGAAAGCGTTCTTTGATCGCAGCCAGCCACGCTCCGATTCCGGCCTCGCCCTTATTGATCTCTTGTCCCATGCCGACTAGGCAGACAATCACCGCCCATTCGTGGCGATCCATGCAGGAGATCAGAAATTCAGGCTCTGAATCCCGGAAATCCACATCGCCATGCTGCGCCTGCATGAAGACGGAAGTGGTCTTGTGATCCCAAGCGCGCTGCGCTTCGTCGAATAGCACCACGTTGTTGATCGGCGGGCGACGATCGCGGTAGTACTCATCTCTAAAGTGATGGATGTTCTGAATGAACGTCTTCACCTTTCGAGCAGCATCCCGCACGGTGAGCCTCTCGCCCAACAATTCCCGCTTCCGCACCTCATCGCGAGCTAAGGCGGCCTGAAGGACTGCGACGAGCGGACCATTGCCCGATAGAAACACGCTGTGAGAGCGGTCGGCGCGTCCTGCCTGCCGGGTGGCGACATCTAAACCAACCAGCGTCTTGCCAGCACCCGGAACTCCAGTCACGAAGCAGATGATCTTCTTTTGAGCGAGCTCAGCCAGCCGGATAAGGTCAGAAACTCTATTGCTCGTAACGGCGAGATTCTCCGCGCCGGCATCATTGCGCGTAATTTCCGTAACGCCATGCCCCGCGTAAAGAACGCGAGCAGCCTCGACGATAGTGGGCGTCGGTTGGTACCTACCTGACTCCCACCATGAGGCTGAGATTGTCAGTCCCGACGTTTCCCCTAGACCTAGTAGGAGCGCTTCGCGGAGCGTTGAGCCCGAGCAGCCAATCGGCGGCAATACCCCGTCCGCTACTCCCGCATGTGCCAGCCGTGCTATGCCATTCGCCTCCGTCGCCACAACGACAGGAACAATAGGAAGATCTAGGCTCGAGCTGTGGAAGTACTTAAGGTCCAGCGCGTAATCCCACACCTGGTCGACTGCGGCTCGCGAGAATCGAACTGCACCTACCTTGAATTCGATCACGAACAATGCGTGGTCTAGTACGACCACTGTGTCGATTCGCCGGCCCAAGCGGGGGACATCGAACTCAAGGTAGATAGAGCCTCGACCTGAGAACTCCACCAGCTCTCGTTGCAATACCGATATCTGACCAACCCAAGCGCCGCGATCTAGTGGAGTGATATCTGCCCACGAGCGCACGACGAGGCCACCGAGAATCGCTTCCGGATCTGCGCGAAGAAAGTCTTCGACGGGCGCGCCATAGGCCCATCTAATTGGACGCTCAACCGCGTCTTCCCCGTACATGCGAGATTTCCCAGGCCCCTGCCTAGAGAAATCTTACTCCACGATGGAACTATTCCTATTGGCTCCCTGACGCCATCGCAAGCGCACAGGCTGATTACTTTTGGTCACCAGTCGGATATCGGATCAGCAACGCCTGGGCGATAAGGCCCGCCAATTCAGTACTGATCGCGCGTTGGCCCCGCTCATCGGCCATGAACGATGCGCCCCTTCCAGAGGGATTGAAGACACGCACGTTCTCCCTTGTGTTCCGCCCTGTGATGTCAATCCACCAGCCTGGTAGCGCTAGGGCGGGCTCAACAGGTACCGCGGTATTCAAGGTTTTCTGTAAATAGTTACGCAACCACTGAGCCTGGCGAGAGGCTTGCTCCAGTGGCGCCTTAGAAACGCAATGAGGAAATCGCAGGGATTCGCCGTCAAACTTCAACTTATGACTATCGTTCGTCGACTTAGCTGGTTTACGAACCGACTTGGTCTCAACCATATAGACGGCACGCGGCCCAATTACCACGTGATCCAGGTTGAAGCCTTCAGCCGGAACGTCGTGAAGCACCGAGCAGCCGGAGGCGACAAGTCGGTTCAATTCTTGTGCGGTAAACAACTCAGCTTTGAGCCCTTCGCGTGCGCGCCGCCTAAGCGTTCCGTGGCGAATAATGTATGCAACTGCGCCTCCAAAAAAAGCGAGAAAATACGGACCCAGCCAAAACAGCAGAACAAGTGCTGACTGAAGGTTGTCCGTGTGATCTTCTATCCGCTTTCGTAATTGCTCGCCGGCGCCAAAGATCGCTTTTCCTTCCAGGGGAGACCGCCGCCCGTCGCGTTCTTGCCACTTCCGATGCAGCCAAAGAAAGGCAATGGCGAGAGCGGTAGGCACAAAGACGGACGCAATCACAAGAAGGGTAGAAGGCGACATTCTTCAAAGGCTCCGTGTTTGCGTATGACAGCAAGATTCGCAGGATTGAACACATTTACGTGAGAACCAAGAAAAAGTCCCGGGTGAATCCCGCTATCCTCGGCCGATGGCGTCGAAGGGCATCGCCACCTGCGGTGGTGCGCGCTAGAACACTTCCCACCACGCCGGCACCGGAATGAACGGCATGTACTCCTTCCATCCGAACAGGAAGGAGAACGCCACATGGATCGCCGGCGACGAGAGGAAGGCCAGCACCAGGTACTTCACCAACTCGCGGCCCGTGAGTCGGAACGCCAGCGGCGGCAGCACCAGCGTCGCGAGCGCCGGCACCGTGTAATAGATCCACCACGGCAGGCCGGCGTTATTGCCGTACTTGGCGAACACCATCCCACCGACGACCACGATGGAGGCCACGCCCGCGATCGCCGCCGCGCGCGGGCGCACGCTGCGATGCCGGGTGACGAGGTGCAGGATCGCGACGAAGGCGATCAGCGAGACGGCGACAAAACTCCAGAAGCGCACGGCATCCGACGACACGGCGACCCTTCCCCCTGAGGCAGACGCCAGCATACCGGGATGGCCTGCATCAACGCGCAAACACCCCGCGGTCGCGCCGCGGCTCGCAGCGCAGGTACTGATTCGGCGGGCGCACGCTCGCGCCCAACGTCGCCGCTGCATGCCACGGCCAGCGCGGATCCCACAACACACCGCGCGCGATCGCAATCAGGTCTGCATCGCCATGCTGCACGATCGCTTCCGCGTGCTCGGGTTCGGTGATCAGCCCGACCGCGACCACGGGAATGTCCACGGCCTGCTTCACAGCGCGGGCAAGCGGCACTTGGTAACCGGGGCCGAGCGGGATGCGTTGTTGCGGATGCACGCCGCCGCTCGACACATGGATGGCATCGCAACCGCGCGCCTGCAACGCCTTCGCATATTCGATGGTCTGCGCGATGTCCCAGCCGCCGTCCATCCAGTCGGTGCCGGAGACGCGCACGCTCACGGCGCGCTCGCGCGGGAAGGCCTCGCGCACCGCTTCGAACACTTCCAGCGGGAAGCGCATGCGGTTTTCCAGGCTGCCGCCGTAGCGGTCGCCACGCTGGTTGGAGAGGGGTGACAGGAACTGGTGCAGCAGGTAGCCGTGCGCGCTATGGATCTGCACGGCGTTGATGCCCAGGCGCGCGGCGCGTTGCGCGGCGGCGGCAAAGGCGTCGCGCACGCGGTGCAGGCCGTCCTGGTCGAGCGCGTGCGGGGGATGTTCGCCATCGTGTTGCGGGACGGCGGAGGGCGCTTGGGTCTGCCAACCGCGCGCATCGTCGGGCGGCAGTTGCGCGCCGCCGTCCCAAGGCACTTCACACGAGGCCTTGCGTCCTGCGTGCGCGAGTTGAATCGCGATCGGCATGTCGGACCAGCGGCGGATCGCGGCGAGCGTCGGGCGCATCGCGGCCTCGGTGTCGTCGTCCCACAGGCCGAGGTCGGCATGCGTGATGCGTCCTTCGGGGAGCACGGCCGTGGCTTCGATCGTCAGCAGCGCGGCGCAGCTCATTGCGAGCTGGCCGAGGTGGATCGTGTGCCAGTCGTTCATGCGCCCGCCCTCGCAGGCGTACTGGCACATGGGCGCGATGACGATGCGGTTGGCGAGCGTGAGGTTCCGGATCGCAAGCGGTTCGAAAAGCATCGGGCGCGACATGGGGCGTCCTGGGTTCGGGGGCATGCGCACCTTAATACGCGCGCGTGGGCGCTGCGTTGAACCACGCGCGCGCAGGATGCCATTGACCTTGTGGGGCCGATCTCGCTGCGCCGGAGGTGCGTCATGCGCGCGAACTCTTCCATTCGAACGTTGCTTGCGCTGGCACTTTGGGTCGCGATGGGCGCGCACGCGCAAACCGCGCCGCAGATCGTCTGGTCCGCGCCGAATCCCAATCTGCTTGCCAACTCCATCCAAGGCGTCGCGTGGGCGCCGGCCAATGGCCGCGTCTCCGTCGGCTCGACGGATCGATGGGTGCGCTCGCGTAACTCGGCCAACGGCGCGCTGCTCTTCTCCGTCCTGCAACCGCATCGCTCCGGCTCCGCCGACCAGGTGTTCTATTCCACCGACAGCACCCTGCTCGGCGTACACAACAGCGATCGCGGCGGCGCGTTCCGCATCCATCGCGCGTCCGATGGCGTGTTCCTCGGCACGCTGGTCATCACCATCCAGCCCAATGGCGTAGTCACGTTCACCCCCGATGCACAACTGACGGCGGCGACGGGCGACACCACCGACGCGCGTTTCCGCATCGCCGACTTCTCTGTCGTGCGCTTGGTCGGCAGCGGCTATCCCAAGATCGCCACCAACTGGGTGTTCTCACCGGATCGCACGCTGCAGGCCTCCGCGTCGCAAGGCACCATTACGATCCAGCGACGCAGCGATGGGGCCACCGTGCGCCTGCTCACCGCGGGGGCATCGCGTGGTACGACGCCGATGGCGTTCTCACCGGATAGCACGCAGCTGGCGGCCTGGGCCTCCACGCCAGATGAAACCGATCTGTTCCGCATCTCCGACGGCGCGCTGGTGATGCGCTTCCCCGATGCGACGAACAACGCGGGCGTGGTCGCGCTGCGCTTCTCGCCTGGCGGCACGCGCCTGGTCACAACGGGTTACACGCCCTTCGTGGCGAACGACGGCACGCTGAACCAGCGCGGGGCGATCCGCTTCTTCCGCGTGGCCGACGGCGCGCTGCGGCACAACTTCGACGCAGGCACCGGCATCGGCGTGACATCGCCCGTGGCGTGGTCGCCGAACTTCACGCGGTTCGTGTATGGCACCTACGAAGGAGCGGCCGTGGTCGCGGTCGTGCCGTCGCCCTGACACCCATCCCCTAAACGGTGCATGTCCTTTCGCGCTGCATCACGCGTTGGAATTTGCATGCACTTTGGACCGGGGTTGGAATCATGAAAGCGATGTTGTCGCTCGCCGTGGCCGCGGCGATCGCCTGTGGCGCTGCCTCTGCCGCGCAAAAGACGCTGCAGCTTCCTGAAGACTCTGCCGTCTCCGGCAATCTCAACGGCACGTCCCCCACGCGCGTCTGCCGCACAGGCGCGCGCTGGATCCGCCTCGGTTTCGAATCGCTGGCGTTACAGGGCAACGATTCACTCGAGCTCACCAGTTCGCAGAACGAGCGGCAGGTGCTCAAGGGCGATCGCTGGAAGGACCGCAGTTTCTACACGCGCGCACTCCGCGGCAGCTGTGTCTCGATTACCACGCACTTCTCCAACCCCGGAAGCGGCTACGCCTTGTCCGGCTACCAGGCGGGCATGCAATCGCTGGCCGACACCACGTCGATCGCTGCAGGCGCCGGCGATCTGTGCGCGGGCACCGGCAGTGGCTGCAAGGCGAGCTCCGATGTCGTCATCGCGATCAACCCGAATGTCGCGCTCGCCTTCGGCGACAACGCCTACGAGAACGGCTCCCTCAACGACTACAACACCCGCTACGACCCCAACTGGGGCCGCTTCAAGGCGATCACGCAGCCGGTCCCGGGCAACCACGAATACAACACGGCGAACGCCACCGGTTACTTCGACTACTTCAATGGCGTCGGCAACCAATCCGGCCCCGCGGGCAATCGCGGCGAAGGCTGGTACAGCTACGACCTGGGCGATTGGCACTTCATCGCGTTGAACAGCCGCAACGGCGGCACGATCTCCACGGCGCAACTCGATTGGCTGGATGCCGACCTGCGCGCGAACACCAAGCCCTGCACGGCGGCCTATTGGCACCACCCCTTCATCAGTCGCGGCAACTACACCGGCTACATCGCGCTGAAGGCGTTCTGGGATCGCCTGTATGCCTCGCGCGTGGACCTGGTGTTCACCGGGCACGACCACAACTACCAGCGCTGGACGCCGATGGATGGCAACAAGGTCGCGCAAGCCGACGGCGTGCGGCAGGTGATCGTCGGCACGGGCGGCAACACGACGTACCCGGTCAACGGCACGCATGCGCTGCTCGAAGTGAAGCAAAGCAGCACGCGCGGCGTGATCGCACTGACCCTGGGTGCCACCGGTTACATCGCGGAATTCGAACCCGTTGCAGGCGGCACCTGGACCGATTCCTTCGAAGGCACCTGCCACCGCAGCCAGGGCGTGGTGGGCGACTACTTCCTGTCCGCCTCGGCCACCATCTCGATCACGCGCGGCGGTGCGAGTGGCGGCAAGATCATCACCCTCCGCAGCTACGGGGAATTCAATGCGCCGGTGGCGATGTCGGTCACCGGGCTCCCCACGGGCGTCACCGCCACCTGGACGGGCAATCCGTCCACCCCGCCCGCCGACGGCAATTCCGGCCCGCGCGTCAGCCTGCGCGCCTCCAGCAGCGCTACTCCCGGTAGCTACCCGGTGACCGTGAACGGAACGAATGGCCCATTCACGCGTAGCGTGACGTTTACCCTGACAGTGAGATGAACACCTGGCCGCTGGGGAGCGGCCATCTCAAACCCGCTTCACGCATCGGGGTATCTAGTGGGAAACCACCCACTGGAGTGACGATTTCGATATGGGGGAGTCGATTTCATGTCCATCAGGACGATGGCTGCGCACGGCGTGATCCGCCAATCCTTGCTCCACGGCGCGTGGCCGTGGATCCGGATGGGCGCGCAGACGGCCACGGTGGTCGTGCTCGCCCTGGCGATGGATGCGCCGGACTTCGGGCGCTACGCAACGGCGCTCGCCATCGCGTCCTGCATCGCGCCCTTGCTGGTCGTGGGGCCGGCGTTCGTCTACCTCGACAGCCATGCCGCCTTCGGTTCCACCCGCGAGCAGATCGCGACGGTGTGGACGCGCGCCTTGCTGGTGCTCGGGTGCGTGGCCGCCGCCGGGCTGGTGGCGTGCATGGCCTTGCTGGCGGGCGAATGGACGCAATGGGGGTTGTGGTTCCTCGTCGGGCTCAGCGACATCGTGCTGATGGGGTTCGTCGAGATGCGCGCGCGGCGCCACCAGGCGGCGGCGGAGTTCAACTCGATGGGGGCCTGGCAGGCGGCGCCGTACATCGTGCGGCTCGGGTTGGCGGCGCTGTTCGTGCGCGCCGGCGTCCAGCTGCCATTGGCGACGTGGGTGTGGTTGGCCTTCGGCGTGACCTTCGTCCTCGCGCTCGGCGCGAACCGGGTCAAGCGCCAGGATGCGCCGCGCGGACTGGATTCGCTGGTGCGCCTGGTGCGCGTGGGTTTCCGCTACGGCAGCTACGGCGTCGCGAAGCATGTGATCGCCGATGGCGACAAGCCCTTCGTTGCGGGCATCGTCGCGCCCGTTGCCAGCGGTGCCTTGTTCCTCGCGCAGCGCGTGGTCGACCTGGTCTCCTTCCCGCTGCAGGTCGCCATCGCCAATGCCTTGCCGCGTTTGCTCGAGGCCCGTCCGGAGATGCGAGCGGGGGCGTGGCGCCGCGCCTTGTTGTGGCCTGCGTTGTATGCGGTGATGGCGAGTGCGTTATTGCTGGGCGTGTCGGAAGTGCTGCGCGGCCTGGGGCCGGATTACACGATCGCGGTGATGGCCGTCGCGTGGTTGTGGTGGTTGCCGATCCTCGGGTTTATCCGCGGCACGTTGGGCAACGCGGCGGTGTTGTCGGGGCGCAGCGATGCCTACGTGCGTGCGCTTTCGTTGGGCGCGGGGATGCGCATCCTCGGTGCGATCTGCCTGCTTGGCCTGTTCGGGTGGGAAGGCGCGCTGGCGAGCCTGCTGCTCGCCGAATGCGTGGTGATCGTGTATCTGCTCGCCGCCTCGCGCAGGCCGCGGCAAGTGGTGGCGACGGAGCCAGGCGCCCATCGATGAATGCGGTGCGCGATTCGGGTTAGAGTCCGGCGCACTCACCATCGACGCAAGAGGACGCCGTGGCATCTGCAACGCAGGATCTCGACCTGTTCGTCCGTGACGCATTGGCGAAAGGCGCATCGAAGGAACAGATCGCCGCGACGTTGGGCGGGGCAGGGTGGTCGACGGAGCAAGTGACGCGGGCCTTGTCCGCGTTCTCGGACGTGCCCTTCGTCGTTCCGGTGCCCAAGCCGCGTGCCACGATGTCGGCGCGCGAAGCCTTCTTCTATCTGCTGATGTTCGCCGCGTTGTATATGGCGGCGTTCCATCTGTGCGATCTGGTGTTCGATTTGCTGGATGGTGCGGACAGCGCCGCGGATGCGTTGGCCGGCAGGAGTCGCGCGGACATTCGCTGGTCGATGGCAACGTTGCTCATCGCGTTTCCCGTGTTCCTGTGGATGTCGCGCCTGGTCGGGCGCAACGTCGCGCGCGATCCGCTCCAGCGCTTGTCGCCGGTGCGCCGTTGGCTCACCTATCTCACGCTCTTCCTTGCGGCGCTCGCGCTGATCATCGATGCGATCACGCTGGTGTCGCGCTTCTTCGGCGGCGACCTGCGGTGGGTGTTCCTCCTGAAGGTGCTCACGGTGGCGGCCGTGGCCGGCGCGATCTTCGGCCATTACCTGCGCGACCTGCGCCGGGGCGAGGAACCAGCAGGGTCTGCGTCCGCCGACCGGTTCGGCGGATTGCTCGCGGCAGCCAGCACGCTCGCCGTCCTCGGCGCGGTCGTGTGGGGGGTGGTCGTCACCGGCTCGCCGTCGGAAATGCGGCAGATCCGCATCGACGCACACCGCGTCAAGGACATCGACGAGATCGTCGACGCCGTTCGAGACCACGCGAAGGAAGCAGGCAGCCTCCCGACCTCCCTCGATCCCATCGCGGCGGAGCCGGGCAGTCGATTGGCACTGCGCGATCCGGAAACCGCCGCACCGTATGAATACGTGCGCGTGGACGACACGCATTTCCGCGTGTGCGCCCGATTTGCCACCGACACCGCGCATGCGAGGCCCGAGGGTTACCCGGCGGAACTGACGCCATGGAACCACGGCGCCGGCCAGCACTGCTTCACGCGCAGTTGGAAGCCGAAGGAATCGATCAACGAAGAAGCGGCAAGCGGGGTCGAGAGCGCGGGTCCCTGATCGATTGACGCGAGGCGCACCTCACCGCGCCTCGCTGATCGCCTCGATCTTCCCGTCCCGCATCTCGATGCGGATGGTCTTGCCGTCGCGGTACCACTCCCAGGTCTCGCTCAACATCGCGCCGAAGCGGTTCTCGTTCTGCACGACGTTGTCCGGCTTGCCGAGCAACTGGCGCGCCTTGCCCGAGGGATCGCCGTCGACCAGCACATGCGGCCCGATGGCCAGCGTGTCGGCGAAGGCGGGGTGGGCGAGCAGCAGCAACATCGGCAGCAGGGCGCGTTTCATGGAACGACTCCGGGTGGGGGTGGTCCCATCCTGTCGAACCGATCCACGCCGATTGCCTATTTATTGGCATGCGATGGACGGCGGGCCGGACGCAGCGGCGATTCCCGTTGTGTCCGGCACATGGGTCCCTCAAGACCGAAGGTGAGTCCAATGCCCAAGTTCGTCATCGAACGCGAGGTTCCCGGTGCCGGCCAACTGACGTCGGCCGAACTGCAGAGCATCGCCAAGCGTTCCAATGGTGTGTTGCGCCAGCTCGGCCCCGAGATCCAGTGGGTCGAGAGCTATGTCACCGGCAATCACCTGCATTGCGTCTACGTGGCGCCGGACGAAGAGATGGTGCGCGAGCACGGCCGCCTCGGCGGCTTCCCGGTGACGCGCGTGTTCCAGGTGGCCCACGTCATCGACCCGACGACGGCCGAGACCCTCTGATCCCGGCCCAACGCCACGCCGAGGGGGCGATCCCATGACCGCAATGGTGTGGGATTTCACCATCCAGACGCTGTCGGGGATCGTCGGGGTGTTCGTGGGCGTGTGGCTTGCGCTGGTGTTCGAGCGGCGCAAGCGCGTCCAGGACGCGGCCGAGGAAGAAGCGCGGGTGATGGGCGAGTTCGATCGCGTCTTCGACTCCATTGTCAGCAGCGTGATCAAGAACACCGCGGAAGCGAAGCGCCTGTTGCGCCTGCTCGGCACGCCGCGCTGCCCGGCGATGCTGCATGCCGACTTGGAAACGGCGGTGTGGTACGCGAGCCATGGGCAGTTCACGCAGTTGTGCCGCAACGTGGATGAGCGCGTGATCTTTGCGCAGTTCTTCGATGACGTGCGACGGCTGCAGGCCTTCCTCGACTTCCGCACCAACCTGCAGGTGTCCTTGCTCGAGCAGCGGCGGGACAAGGACGAATTCGACGTGCAGGTGTTGACGACGGATGTGGACAAGCACCTGGCGTCGCTGGCGGAGGATCTGCGATTCTGCGGCGTGCTGCTGGTGACGGATCATGGGAAGCCGGTGCACAAACGCTTGATGGGGATCCAGACGGAGGCGGCGCCGACATGAAGCATCGGGGGAGGGGGATCGTTGCGCTGGTGTTATGCGCGGCGAGTGCGGTGGCGTGTGCGGATGCACCGACGGATGCGGAGGTCGCGCAATTCCGCGCGCGCCTCGAAAGCACTTCGTCCTATCGCCTGCCTGCCGTGGACAAGCAACCCGCCGTGGCGATCAATGGGCCGTTCCTGTGCGTGACGGACGGCGACCACTCGGATTTTGGCGACGCGGAGAGCAGGGGGCCGTTCCAGTACGCCTGCAAGCCTGACGAACCGACGTTTGCGTCCTATCGCGACACGCTGGTCGCTACCTTTCGCCACAGCACGCCGCTGATGCGCCGGCTGCTACTGAGCCCGAAGCTCAAGCGACTCGAAATCCTGGTCGGCAGTCCCGTCAACGGCATGTCCCTGGGCGTGAAGGATGCCGATGGCAAGGATGTCTATCTGGTGGCGGCGAACGTGGCGGCCTTCGGCGTCGATGCGAAGCACGGTTACGAGACCTACCAGGCGTATTACGAAAGTTTCCAGACGCTTGCCGGCGGCGGCGAGCATCGCAACAAGACATTGATTGCGCAGCATCGCTACGCGCCCATGCCGAAGGGGCCGGAAGTGCACGTGACGCTGCGGCCAGGCGCGGATGAAAGCCTGCGCGGGCCGGTCGGGGTATTGCTGAAGATCCTGCACCACGAGCTGGGGCATTTCCTGCAGTCGTATGCGACGCCTGCTGCGATTGGGCTGCCGGGTGCGGGGGAAGACGACGATACCTGGCGCGATCCCTCGATTCCCGCGCTTATCTTCGACGCCGCGCCGAAGAACGGCCACAACGGCGACTTCGCGTTCGCTTCTTCGCGCGTGGAGGCTGCGCGCACCCGCACGTGCTTCGGACGCGAGCCGGTGTGTGGGACGCAACGCCACGCGGCGGGCGATCCGGGATTCGCCGCAGACCTGCAAGCCTTGTATGGTGGCACCGGGGTGCTCGATTCCGTCGCGTCGTGGAAACCCGACGAGGCGTTCTGCGAATGGCAGGCGTTCCTCGCGCTGGAGCCGGAGATGCAGTCCATCGTGATTGAGCCGGCGCCGGGGGTGGCGCATGCATCGATCGATGTCATTGCAGAGATGCGATCGTTCAAGAAGCGCAAGCAGGTGCTGGCATTCCTGGAGGAGCGGGGGAAGGTGTTGGAGGCGGCGTTGGCGGCGCCCTGAGCCGTTGTCCTATTCGCGAAGAGAAACGGCGCGCATCGATCCCACCGTATTGATCGGCTGTGAACCCTGTTTCACAGTCGGTGTATGCTCTACACCATCAGGACAACGCCGACCTTTGCGGCTTGGTTCGCCAGGTTGCGGGATCGAGCCGCGAAGCGGCAGATCGAAGCACGCGTCGATCGGTTGGCCCACGGCAACGCTGGACAGCACCGCGTGCTGACGGGCGGAATCGCGGAGCTCAAGCTGGATCTTGGGCCTGGCTACCGGTTGTATTACACGTATCGAAACGGACACGTCATCCTATTGCTTTGCGGAGGCAACAAGGCATCGCAGCAGCAGGACATCCGCCGGGCGCGCGGGTTGGCGGCAGGACTGGAAGAATGAGCATGGCAACCAAAACGCTACCTTGGGATACCGCGAGCCACCTTGTTTCGGAGGAGGATCGCCTCGGCTATCTCCTCGCGTGCCTGGAAGAAGCGCCCGAAGACGCTGCATTCTTTGCGCACGCCGTCGGCACTGTCGCGCGCTCGCGAAACATGAGCCAGTTGGCGCGCGACACGGGGCTGACGCGGGAAGGCCTGTACAAAGCATTGTCGGAGTTCGGCAATCCGAGCTTCGCCACTGTCTGGAAGGTCCTCCAGGCCCTCGGTTATCGACTGACTGTCGAGGCGATGGAGTCGCCAGTTGTAGTACAGCGAGTTGTTCGCAAAGCTCCTGTCCGTCCGGTTGCCAGCCTCGCCGCCAAGCGCGCCCCGCGCCCCGCGACCAAAACTTCGAAGCGAAAGAAATGACCACCCCCATCGACCTCCGCAGCGACACCGTCACCCGTCCCACCCCCGCCATGCGCGAGGCGATGCTGCGCGCCGACGTCGGCGACGACGTGTACGGCGAAGACCCCACCGTCAACGCATTGCAGGAACGCCTCGCCTCCGACCTCGGTTTCGAAGCGGGCCTGTTCGCGCCCAGCGGCACGCAGGCCAACCTCGTCGGCCTGCTCGCGCATTGCCAGCGCGGCGACGAATACATCGTCGGCATGGACGCGCACACCTACAAGTTCGAAGGCGGCGGCGCCGCGGTGTTCGGTTCGATCCAGCCGCAGCCGCTGCCGCAGAACGACGACGGCACGATGTCGCTCGCGGCGATCGAAGGCGCGATCAAGCCGGTCGATCCGCATTTCGCGCGGACCAAGATCCTGTGCCTGGAAGACACCTGGAATGGTCGGGCGTTGCCGCATAGCTATTTGCGCGACGCGCGTGCCTTGTGTGATCGCCGCGGTCTTGGCCTGCATCTCGATGGCGCGCGCCTCTTCAACGCGGCCGTCGCCGATGGCGTTCCGGCGCGCGAAATCACGAAGCATTTCGACAGCGTGTCCGTCTGTTTGTCGAAGGGCCTCGGTGCGCCGGTCGGCTCGGTCTTGCTGGGTTCGAAGGCGTTGATCGACAGTGCGCGTCGCTGGCGCAAGGTCGCCGGCGGCGGCATGCGCCAGGCGGGCCTGCTGGCCGCCGCGTGCATCTACGCGCTCGACCATCACGTCGAGCGCCTTGCCGACGATCACCGCCGCGCCGCGCAACTCGCAGAGGGTCTCAAGGGCCTCGAACACGTCCGAGTCGCCGCGCACCACACCAACATGGTGTTCATCGACGTACCGGCCGAACGCCTTGAAGCCTTCCGCAAACACATGGACGCCGCCAAGGTCCGCATGTCGATCGGCTACATGCCGCGCATCCGCATGGTGACGCACCTGGATATCGACGACGCGGCGATCGCGCGCACCATCGAGGTGTTCCGCGCGTTCAAGGGTTAAACCTGCACTGCCTTCACCCGCGCCGGCGACACATGCACGTTGCCCGGAACGACGAACCGCCACAAGTGTTCGGTTCCCACGCGAATGCCGACACGCGGCGTCGCGATCGGATGCAGCGGCGGATGCATCCCGTCATCGACGATGCGCGGCCCATCGCCTTTCACCAGATCGGCGCCATCGAGCGCCCCCGCAATCCCCAGCGCCTGCGTCAAACGCGCAGGCCCGCTGCACAACAAGCGCTCGGACACACCGCCGCGCGCGTCATGCATCTCCGGTAATCCCGCGATCGGCTCCAACGCGCGAATCAACACACCCGCACCCGGCGTCTTCTCCCACGCCACGGCATTCGCACACCAATGCATGCCGTAAGTGAAGTACACATACAGATGCCCCGGCTCGCCGAACATCGTGGCGTTGCGCGGCGTCTTGCCGCGATAGGTGTGCGCCGCAGGATCGATGCCCGCCAGGTAGGCCTCGACTTCGACGATGCGTCCCGCGCGCCCGTCGGGCATCGCGAGCACCTTGTTCAGCAGGTCCCGCGCAACGAGCGTGGTCTCGCGACGATAAAACGCGCGGGGCAGTCGGGTGCGACGCGTCGGCATGCTGCTGAGTCTAGCGCCCGCCGACCGACGGTCGGCCGACGCCCGCGGCCACCGGCGTTCACCCTTTCGCCCACCCTTGGGGCCAAGAGGATTCCGTCATGACACGCCAGCATCTTGCGGCCGCCCTGGCGGCCGCGCTCGTCACCACACTCGCCGGGTGCAACAAGCCGGCACCTTCTGCGGAAACCCCAGCCGGCGCATCCACCGCCGCCCCGGCCCCCGCCGCCACCGCCGCCGCCGCGCCCGCCTCCACCAGCGGTGAAGCGGCCGCCAAGCCCGCCCCGACCGATTTCGACCAACTCGCCAAGCGCGTCGTCGCCAACGCCAGCGTGAAGGAAGGCGAGGTGGTGTTGATCAACGGCCGCCCGCAGGACGCCGAATTGCTAGAAGACCTCGCCGTCGCCGTGCGCAGCGTCGGTGCGTTCCCGATGATCCTGCACAGCAGCGATCGTCTCTCCAAGCGCATGTTCTTCGACGTGCCGGAAAAATACGATACGCAGGCCGACGCGCTCGACGCCAAACTCGCCAGCATCGTCAACGTGGTCATCTCGCTGGGCAACGGCATGAGCGAGAACCTGTTCGAAGGCGCCGATCCGAAGCGCATGGCCGCGCGCGGCAAGGCGAACGAAGGCCTCGCGCAGCTGTACCTGAAGAACAACGTGCGCAACATCGAGCTCGGGAACAACCTGTATCCCACGCCCTGGCGCGCCGCACGCTTCGGCATGACCGAAGACGAATTGGCGAAGACTTTCTGGGACGGCGTGAACATCGATTACGCCGACCTGCAGAAGCGCGGCGGCGAAGTGAAGGCCGCGCTCGCCGCAGGCGATGAAGTGAAGCTCACGCATCCGAACGGCACCGACCTGACGGTGAAGATCAAGGGCCGTCCGATCCTGGTGAGCGACGGCATCATCTCCGCCGAAGACATGAAGGCCGGCGGCGCCGCGAACGCGGCCTACCTGCCTGCGGGCGAGGTCTACACGACGCCGGTGGCGGGCACCGCGAACGGCAAGCTGGTGAACTCCAAGTCGTTCTATCGCGGCAAGGAAATCGACAACCTCACGCTGACCTTCAAGGACGGCAAGATGACCTCGATGACCGGCGACGGCCCGGGCTTCGCGGACATGAAGGCCGAATACGACGCGGTCAGCGATCCGCGCAAGGACGAGTTCTCCTTCGTCGACCTCGGCATCAATCCCAGCGTGAAGCTGCCGGCCAGCAGCGCGGTCGGCAACTGGGTGCCCGCCGGCACGATCAGCGTCGGCACGGGGGGCAATACCTGGGCGGGCGGCAACAACAACGTGCCGTACGGCCAGACGGTTTCGCTGCCGGGCGCCACCGTGACATTGGATGGCAAGCCGATCATCGAAGGCGGCACGCTGAAGCTCTGAGTTCGGCTTCGGGCGCTAGACTCGGCGGGTCCTCCACGAAGGGCCCGCCATGCCGCGCCAGTACCTGCTCGTCGATTTCGAGAACGTGCAGCCCGCCAGCCTCGGTGCGCTGAAGCCGGGCGAGTGGGAGGTGCGCGTGTTCCATGGGCAGCACCAGACCAAAGTCGATGTCGTGCTGGCCAGGGAGCTGCAGCCCTTCGGCGTCCATGGCGATTACATCCCGATCGTCGGCAACGGCAAGGATGCGCTCGACTTCCATATCGCTTACTACATCGGCAAGTTTTCCACCGAGCACCCGGATGCGCGCTTCGTCATCGTCTCGCGCGATACGGGGTTCGACCCGCTGATCAAGCACCTGGAAACCAAGGGCATCGCGTGCAAGCGCGTGACGACCATCCCCGCGAAAGCGACCAAGGCGGCGGCGAAAGCGACGAAGCCCGCCGTCAAGGCGCCTGCCAAGCGCGCTGCAAAGAAGGTGGCCACGCCGCCCCGCTTCCAGGAAGTCGTCGAGCGGCTGGAAAAGATGAAGAAAGCGCGACCCGGGACAGTGAAGACCTTGCGTTCTTCGCTCGCCAGCTTCAAGCAGCCCTTCGCCGAGGGCGAGATCGACGCGATGCTGGAGGCCCTGCAACGCGCCGGCACCTTGAAGGTCGAAGGCAAGAAGATCACCTACGCCGCCTGAGCCTTTCGACGGCTTCACACCCCCAGCGCTAGGGTCGCCCGCCATGGCCGACGAACAGTACGACGACCGCCGCAAATACCCGCGCCAGCAAGTGGTGCGCGCGATCCTGGTGCGTCCCAACGGGCACAAGCTCGACGCGCAACTGCTCGACCTCTCGCTCGGCGGCGCGCGCGTGACCTTGCCGCAGCATTGGTCGCCGGAGAACGGTGCGGCGCTGCGCCTTTACTTCGAGAACGAAGACAAGCACGAGTCGATCACTCTGCGCGGGCACGTCACGCGCGTGGGCCTGGACGACCTCGGCGTGGAATTCGATCCGGCGCAGGAAGCCGACATCAAGGACCTGTTCGCTTCGCTGGGGCCGCGACAATGAAGCGCGTGCTGCTCCTTGCAACGGTGCTCGCGCTGGGCGTTGCGCAGGCCTCGCCCGCGGCGCTCATCGGCACATGGACGGGCACGTCGACCTGCACGCCGGGCGCCCGCGCCGCCTGCAAGAACGAAGTCGTCGTCTACCGCTTCGTGCGCCACGATGCGCAACACGCGTACCTGTACGCCGACAAGATCATCGCCGGCAAGCGCGAACCGATGGGCGCGCTCGACATGCAACTCGCCAACGGCGACCGCAGTGCGTCGAAACATTTCACGCACGGCAACACCTCGGGCACCTGGGCCTACACGATGGTCAGCGATACGGCGCTGTCGGGCACGCTGCGCGTGGATCCGGACAACGCCGTCGTGCGCAACGTGCAGGCGCATCGCGTCGACGACAAAGACGTGCCAGCCGCGCCCCCGATCGGCGACTACGGCACGCCCGACTGAACGCGCGCAGTCAGCGACCTGAATCATCCCGTTCCGCATGGATGAGCCAAGGCGCGTGAATTGACGAACGAGTAACGAAACGCGGCGCACCCTCCGGGCTCTTTCCAGAGAGAGGTGGTGGCATGACTCGCAAGACCCTGTTTTTTGCACTCCTGGCAATGACCAGCGGCGTCGCCTTCGCTCACGGCCCGGGCCAGGATCGATGGAAGTCCATGGACACCGACGGCAACGGCTCGGTCAGCAGCGCCGAACACGCCGCCGCTGCGACGAAGCGCTTCAACGACATGGATGCCGACCACGATGGCTTCGTGACCGCCGCCGAGATGGATGCGTCCCGCACCAAGATGGGCGGCGAGCACATGGACAAGATGTCCTCCGCCGACATGATCAAGGAGATGGACACCGATGGCGACGGCAAGCTCTCCGCCGCCGAGCATGACGCCAGTGCGGCGAGCATGTTCACGGCGATGGACAGCAACAAGGACGGCAGCGTGTCCAAGGACGAGATGAACGCCGCGAAGGCCAAGGTGCAGGTCGCCAAGGACCATCACTGACCTGATCTGACCTGACTGGATCAAGCCAGCCGACCCGACCCACTCCCGAAACGGCGGCTGAAGCAAACGATGGGCCTGCGCCGTTCCGCCTCGATGCGGAACGGCGCACGGCTTCGTGTGAAGGGAGATTAACGTGGGCGATGGTCCAATGCGGGGCAGGGGGAACGCCATGCCGCACCAGACATCCACGACCGGTCCGGCCGACGCGCGCGACTGGAAGCACGACGACGCCATCTATCGCCGCCTCGTCGGCGCAGTGCCCGATTACGCCATCTTCCTGCTCGATCCCGAGGGCTATGTGCGCAGCTGGAACGCCGGCGCGCAACAGATCAAGGGATACGACGAAAACGAGATCATCGGTCGCCACTTCTCGGCCTTCTATCCGCCCGAGCAGATCGAACGGCGCTGGCCCGACCACGAACTGAAGATGGCCCGCGAAACCGGGCGCTTCGAAGACGAAGGCTGGCGCGTCCGCAAGGACGGCACGCGGTTCTGGGCGAACGTGGTCATCACCCGCCTGCTCGACGACGACGGGCAGCTGCTCGGCTTCTCCAAGATCACCCGCGACCTCACCACGCGCCGCGAGCAGGAAGTCGCGTTGCGCTGGAGCGAGGAACGCTTCCGCCTGCTGGTGGAAGGCGTGCGCGACTACGCGATCTTCATGCTCGATCCTACCGGCCACGTGGCCAGCTGGAACATCGGCGCGCAACAGGCCAAGGGTTACACCCCGGAAGAAATCATCGGCCAGCACTTCTCGGTGTTCTACCCGCCGGAGGTAGTTGCCAGCGGCTGGCCCGAACGCGAGTTGGAAATCGCACTGGCCGAAGGCCGTTGCGAAGACGAGAACTGGCGCGTGCGCAAGGACGGCACGCGCTTCTGGGCCAGCGTCGTGATCACCGCGCTGTACGACGCGTCAGGCAAGCACATCGGCTTCGCCAAGGTCACGCGCGATCTCACCGACAAGCGCCGCGTGCTGGCGTTGGAAGACGAAGGCCGTCGCGTCACGACCTTCCTGGCGATGCTGGGGCACGAGCTGCGCAATCCCCTTGCGCCGATCTCCAACGCCGTTTCGATCATGCAGCTGGAGCCACTCGAATCCGAGCGCCTGCGTATGTGCCGCGACGTGATCGCGCGCCAGGTGCAACAGATGACGCGCCTGGTGGACGACCTGCTCGACGTCGGTCGCATCACGGCGGGGAAGATCCACCTCGACATGCAACCGGTCGAACTCGGTGACGTGTTGCGCGAAGCCATCGAAACCAGCGAGCCCTTCGCGCGCAGCCGTGCGCAGGCGCTCACGCTCGATGCTTCCGCGGCGCCGGCCTGGGTCGCGGGCGATCGCACGCGCCTGTTGCAGATCGCCAGCAACCTGATCGGCAACGCCACCAAGTTCACCCAGCGCAACGGAACGATTGCGGCAACGCTGCGCTGCAGCGGGCCCTACGTGGAATTCAGCGTGCTGGACAACGGGCCGGGCATCGCGCCGCATCGCTTGCGCGATGTCTTCCGCCTGTTCGTGCAGGGCGACCAGGATGCCGCGCGCTCGCAGGGCGGGCTCGGACTGGGCCTGAGCCTGGTGCAGCAGTTGGTGACCTTGCACGGTGGCGAGGTCAGTGCGTACAGCGCAGGCCTGGGCAAGGGCGCGGAATTCATCGTGCGCCTGCCCTTGGTCAAGGCGCCGACCGCGAGCGTGACGGCGACTGTGGATGCTGCGGCCGCACGGGCGCGCAGCGTGCTGGTGGTCGATGACAACCGCGATGCGGCCATCACGTTGGCGGCGCTGCTGCAGCAGATGGGGTACCGCACGCAAACCGCGCATGACGCGCATGCCGCGCTCGAAGCGATGCGCGCGCAACGCCCGGACCTGGCGATCCTCGACATCGGCCTGCCGCAGATCGACGGCATGGCGCTCGCGCACCTGATCCACGCGGAATTCGGGGAATCGTTGCCGCTGATGGCGCTGACGGGTTACGGGCAGGAGTCCGATCGCGATGCCGCTTTCCACGCCGGCTTCAGCGAATACCTGACCAAGCCGCTCGCACCGGAATCCTTGTCCGACGCGCTCGTGCGCATCTTCCCGGATTGATCGAAGGCCTCAGCGCCGCGTGACGAATTCGCGCCGCACCCACTGGTCGATCATCCGCTTCTCGTAGCGCAGCGTGTCCGACGAGGGCAGCGGCGGCGGGCTCATCAGGTACGCGAGGTCGGCAAGCTTGCGATCGCCTTCGGCGACCACGTTGCCGTTCGCATCCAGGTGGCGGAAGCGCAGTTGGATGCGCGGCGGGTAGGTATCGCGCAGGATGCGCAGGTCGCTCGTCGCGCCGTAACTCCACTCGTATTGCCCCGCGCGCTGGATGTCGAGGATCTGCACGTCGACCTTGTCGCCTGCGGGGACCGCGCGTGCGGTGCTCGCGGCCATGTAGTCGGCGAGCTTCACCACCCAATCGCCTTCGGAGGCGAGTCTGGGGTTAGTGCTGTAGCGGATCTCGGTGAATTGCGCCGGGTCGGTCCAGGAGACGGTGACGGGGGTGCCTTCGCCGACGGCGTGGGGCAGGGCAGGATCGGTGACCCGCGTGATCCCGCCCGTGGCACAGGCGGTCAGCACCCCGGCCAGGGCCAGGCTGAGGAGGCGATGGGACTTCATGGCGGGACTCCGGAAACGCGGGGGACGCATACAAGAGTGTGTGTCCGGGCGGGCCGGGGTTCAACGCGCCCCGGCCGTCCTTATTGCCGGGTTCAGCGTCTTGACGGCCGCTTGATGAACACGGGTCCAGCCTGCCGCGATTCCCCCGACCGGAGTGCGTCATGAACACCGCTGCGATCCGCGTTTTCGGCATGGCCCTGGCCCTGGGTTCCCTGCTCATCGGGACCTGCGCCGCGCACGGGCAATACAACCCGACCACCACCACGCCGCGCACCAACAACCCCGTGCCTGCGTCCGTGCGCTTGCCGCAGAGCGCCGAGCAGCGCCTGGCGGCGATGGACAAGGACGGCAACGGCACGATCAGCGAAGACGAATACGAAGACGCCATGCGCAACGTCTTCCGCGACCTCGATGCCGACCACAACAATCGCGTCAGCGCCGACGAACTCTCCAGCGCGAGCGCGCCGCAGCAACAAGGCATGCTCTCCCCGGCCGATCGCATCCGTCGCATCGACATGAACAACGACGGCGAACTCACCGAGGAAGAACTCAATCGCGGCGCGGAGAAGGCCTTCCACATCCTGGACACCAACGGCGACGACGCCCTGGACCTGGGCGAGCTGAAATCCGGCGGCGGTTGATCCACGCGCCTCCGGCCCGGCTAGACTGCCCCCCAGCGATCCCTGGGGGGAGGCGATGGCCGGTCCGGAGGGCGACACCTACAGCGAGCACCCGGGCCCGGCGGACGACGTCGTGGCCGAAGGGGGCTTCCGCGCCCGGCTCACCGAGCTGTTGGCCGAAGTCTCGCGCGAGGCGCTGGAAGGCGAAGACCTCGAAGCCGTGCTGCGCCACATCGTCGATTGCCTCGTGCGCAACCTGCCCGTGGGCATCGCCAGCATCATCCTCCTCGACGACGAAGGCACCACCTTCATCCAGGAGGTGTGGGCCGGCGAACTTGCGCTGTCCTCGACCGACCTCGCGCCGAACTGGCCGGTGACCATCGGTGCGGCCGGGCGCTGCGCGCGCACCGGGCAGGCGCAACTGATCACCGACGTCGCCACGGATCCGGACTACGTGCCGGGCAACCCGGCCGTGCTGTCGGAATACCTGGTGCCGATCCGCCATCGTGCGCGCCTGCATGGCGTGCTCAACATCGAAACCACGCGCGCGGATTTCTTCGATGCGCAGGCGCGCAGCGTGTTCGACGCGATCGCGGTGCAGGTCGCCGGCGCGATCCATCTCTCCCGCGTGGTGGCCGAACTCGAAACGGCCAATCGCAAGCTCGAACTGCTGTCGATGATGGACGGCCTGACCGGCATTGCGAACCGCCGCTGCTTCGACCAGCGCCTGGCGGCCGAGTGGGAATGGCTGCAGGGCGAAGGCCGCGAGCTGGCGCTGGTGCTCGTCGACGCCGATGCGTTCAAGCCGCTCAACGATGCGCACGGACACTTGTACGGCGATGAATGCCTGCGCGAACTCGCGCGCATCTGCACGCGCTTTGCCGACGGGCCCGATGATCTCGTCGCGCGCTTCGGTGGCGAGGAGCTCGTGTTGCTGTTGCCGGGACGCGACCTCACGGCCGCTTCCACGCTGGCCGAATGGATCCGGCGCGAAGTGGAAGCCGTGGCGATGCCGCATACCAATTCGCAGGTGGCGCCCTACGTGACCGTGAGTGCCGGGGTGAGCGCCGTGCGCCCCACCAAGGCCGTTTCGCCCGAGCACTTGATCGATGCCGCCGACCGCGCGCTGTATGCGGCCAAGGCGCAGGGCCGCAATCGCGTGGTGGTGCGTTCGGTCGTGTGATTGCCCCGAATGCGGGACGGTGATTCCGCGTTATCCAGTCTTATCGCTGTCGCCATCTGCCTCTAGCCTTGGTCGTCCCCGTTCTCCCCCAAACGAGGTCGACCATGCGCTCGAATCGACGCCGCGGTGTCATCGCCGCTCTTTCCCGTTTCCTCCGCCAGATGTTCGCCCCTCGTGCCGCCAGGAGTGTCGGCGAGCTGGGATGAACGATGCCGGGCGAGTTCTGTACGATCCGCGGATGGCCGACTCCGTCGTTACCGTCCGCAACGTCAGCAAGACCTACGCTGGCGGCTTCCAGGCACTGAAGCATGTCGACCTCGACATCCACCGTGGCGAAATCTTCGCGCTGCTCGGCCCGAACGGCGCGGGCAAGACGACGCTGATCAGCATCATCTGCGGCATCGTCAACGCGAGTTCCGGCACGGTGCATGTCGACGGACACGACATCGGTCCCGATTACCGCGCGGCGCGCAGCCGCATCGGGCTGGTGCCGCAGGAGCTGTCGACGGACACCTTCGAAACCGTATGGGCCACGCTGAACTTCAGCCGTGGCCTGTTCGGCAAGAAGCCGGATCCCGCGCACCTGGAGCGCGTGCTGCGCGACCTGTCGCTGTGGGACAAGAAGGATTCGAAGATCATGGCGCTCTCCGGCGGCATGAAGCGCCGCGTGCTGATCGCCAAGGCGCTCGCGCACGAACCGGAGATCCTGTTCCTCGACGAACCCACCGCGGGCGTCGACGTCGAACTGCGCCACGACATGTGGCAGATGGTGCGCAGGCTGCAGGAGCAGGGCACGACGATCATCCTCACCACGCACTACATCGAAGAAGCGGAGGAGATGGCCGATCGCATCGGCGTCATCCGCAAGGGCGAGCTGATCCTCGTGGAAGAGAAGGCGCGCCTGATGCGCAAGTTGGGCAGCAAGCAGCTGGCGATCCAGTTGCAGTCGCCGCTCGAGCGCATTCCGGATGCGCTGGCGGATCTTCCGCTGTCCTTGTCCGAGGATGGGCAATCGCTGGTCTATACGTTCGACACGCAGGCGGATGAAACCGGCATCGCGCCGCTGCTGCGTCGATTGAACGAGCAAGGCATCGACTTCAAGGACCTGCATTCGAGCGAGACCTCGCTCGAGGACATCTTCGTCAGCCTGGTGAGGCAAACGGCATGATCGTGAATACCCATGCGATCAAGGCCATCTACAGGTTCGAGATGGCGCGCACATTCCGCACGACGCTGGAAAGCATCCTGTCGCCGGTGCTGTCGACGTCGCTGTACTTCATCGTCTTCGGCGCGGCGATCGGCTCGCGCATGGGCGACGTGGGTGGCGTGAGCTACGGGGCCTTCATCATCCCCGGGCTGATCATGCTGTCCTTGCTCAACGAGAGCATTTCCAACGCGTCCTTCGGCATCTACCTGCCAAAGTGGTCGGGCACGATCTTCGAACTGCTGTCGGCGCCGGTGTCCTACCTGGAGGCGGTGATCGGCTACGTCGGTGCGGCGGCGACCAAGTCGCTGATGCTCGGCGTGCTGATCCTGGTCACGGCGCGGGCCTTCGTGCCCTACGAAATCCAGCATCCGTTCTGGATGCTGTGCTTCCTGTTCCTCACGGCGATCACCTTCAGCCTGTTCGGTTTCATCATCGGCATCTGGGCGGACAGCTTCCAGCGCCTGCAGGTGATCCCGTTGCTGATCATCACGCCGCTCACCTTCCTCGGCGGCGCGTTCTATTCGATCGACATGCTGCCCGAGCCGTGGCGTACGTTCACGCTGGTCAATCCGGTGGTGTATCTCATCAGCGGGATGCGCTGGAGTTTCTACGGCATCTCGGACGTCAACGTGGGATTGAGCGCCGCTGCAATCGTCGGCTTCCTGATCCTGTGCCTGCTGACCGTGTGGTGGATCTTCCGAACGGGCTACAAGCTCAAGGCGTGAAGCGGAGCAGGGTCGCCGTGAACCAGCGCGCTGCCGCGACTTCCCGTTGGACGTGCTCGCGGTAGAGGTCGGCGGGGAGCGGTTGCTCCATTTCGTGGCGCGCGATGTTGCAGTGACGACACGCGGCGACGATGTTGCGACGTTCCTCGCCGCCGTCGCGACGCGCCACCATGTGCTCCGCGGTGCACTGGAAATGGCCGCAGTCTTCCAGACGCAGGCCGTGTTGTTCGGCGAAGCCGGCGGGGTTCTTCGACCACATCGGCGCGTTGCAGTAGTGGCAGCGGTGTTGCTGGCGACGCGCCGCGACCTTTCGAAAGCGCCGGAGCTTGTGGTTGTTGGCCATGGCTGCCGTCGATCAGGCGCCCACGCGCTTGCGCACGATGTCGATGTCGCGCACGGGGCGCACTTCGATGCAGCCCGTCTGCGCCCAGGGGAATTCGGCGGCGATGCGCACGGCTTCCTCGATGTCGTCGGCTTCGATCAGGTTGAAGCCGCCAAGCAATTCCTTCGTCTCCGCGAACGGACCATCGATCACGCTGGTCTTGCCGTTGCGGATGCGCACGGCGCGCGCCGTCGACGGCGCTTCCAGTTGCTGGAAACCGAGCAGCGTGCCGTCGCGCTGCAGTTCGTCGGCGTGTTCCAGGCACGACTTCATCATCGTGTCGTAACGGCCGGGCGGCAGCGCGTCCATCAATTCGGTGTCGGTGTAGACCAGCAGCAGGAACTGCATCGGCGGACTCCGTGGCGTGCGATCAGTCTTGCTGTTCGGTCGGCGAAAGGAACCAGGCTTCCACCTTGCCCTTCACCTTCATCGTCATCGGCTGGCCGTGGCGGTCCAGCGACTTGCCCACCGGCAGGCGCACCCAGCCTTCGCTGATGCAGTATTCCTCGACGTTGTGACGCTCCACGCCGTTGAACTTGATGCCGATGCCGCGCTCGAGCGCGGAGGCGTCATGGAACTTGCTGCGCGGGTCGTTGGAGAGGTGGTCGGGGGGCGTGTCGGTCATGGCGGGCGGTGCTTGGTTGGAAAGCCCGCATTCTACGGCGCCTCGCCGCGCCCTTGCGCCTTGGCCCGCGCGATCACGCGGTGGACCAGCTCGCGGTCCGCATGGCGGGAGATTGCGACGACCCCGAGGACGATCGCGCGTTCACGCATCTCGGCATCCACGTCGTAGTGGGCCCCGCTGGTCTTGTCCTGGAAGGCGCGGCGCGGCATGCCCAGCGCCTGCGCCATCGCATGGAGCTCGTCCAGGGTGTCGGCCATCAGGTGCGCCCAGCGGCGGCCGCGCCAGAGGGTCACCGCGTTGTCGACGTAGACCGTCATGCGGCGCAGGATGGCCGCCGGCATTGCATCTTGTCCACCGCGCCGCCACATCCCCACCCATGCAGAGCCCCGACGAAACGCCGACCCCGCCGCCCATCGCCTCGGACGACATCGCGGCCGCCCCCGATGAAGTCGCCGGCAGCGCGCCCGTCGCGCGGGCGCAGGGCGCGCGCGGCGATTGGCAGGTGTTGTCCACGCTGCTGCCGTTCCTGAAGCCCTTCACGGCGCGCATCGCCTTCGCGCTCGCCCTGGTGCTGGCCGGCAAGCTGGCCAACCTGGTGGTGCCGATGGTGCTCAAGCAGCTCGTCGACGGGCTGAACATGCCGAAGAGCTTGCTCGTGCTGCCCGTGGGCCTGTTGCTCGCCTACGGCGCCTCGCGCGTGTCGGTCACGCTGTTCACCGAATTGCGCCAGGTCGTGTTCGCGCGCGTGATGGCGCGTGTGTCACGGCGCGTGACGCTGCAGGTGTTCCGCCACCTGCACGCGTTGTCCCTGCGCTTCCACCTGGCGCGCCGCACCGGCGGCGTGGCGCGCGACGTCGAACGCGGCGGCACCGCCATCTCCGACCTGCTCGACTGGACGCTGTACACGATCGTCCCGACGATCGTGGAGATCGCGATGGTCACGGCGGTGCTTGCGTACTACTACGACTGGGGCTTCGTCGGCATCACGTTCGTCACGCTCATCGCATATGTCGCCTTCACCGTCTCGATCACCGAATGGCGCACGCGCTACTACCGCGCCGCGGTGGAAGCGGACACCAAGGCGAACGAGCGGGCCGTGGACTCGCTGCTCAACTACGAGACCGTGAAGTACTTCGGCAACGAGGAGCACGAAGCGCGCCGCTACGACGAAAACCTGCAGCGCCTGGAAAACGCGTCGGTGATGAGCCGCAAGACGCTCGCGGTGCTCAACCTCGGGCAGACCGCGATCGTCGCGCTGGGCGTGTCCGCGATGATGTGGCGCGCGGCGGCGGGCGTGGTGGCGGGCCACATGACCGTCGGCGACCTGGTGCTGGTCAATGCCTACCTGCTGCAGCTCTCCGCACCGCTGAACATGCTCGGCATGATGTATCGCGAAGTGAAGCAGGCGATGACCAACCTCGAGCGCCTGTTCGGCCTGCTCGACGAGCGCCAGGACGTGCAGGATCGCGCGGACGCCGTGCCGCTGCATGCCACGCAACCGAGCGTGCGTTTCGAACGCGTGCGCTTCGCCTACGACCCGCGCCGCCAGATCCTGCGCGACGTGGATTTCAGCATCGCGCCGGGCGCGACCGTCGCGGTGGTGGGGCACTCGGGGTCCGGCAAGTCAACGCTCGCGCGCCTGCTCTATCGCTTCTACGACGTCGACGGCGGCCGCATCGCCATCACCGACGCGGCGGGCGTGGACCGCGACATCCGCGACTACACGCAGCATTCGGTGCGTGCGGCCATCGCCATCGTTCCGCAGGACACGGTGCTGTTCAACGACACGATCTACTACAACATCGAGTACGGCCGGCCGGGTGCGACGCGCGAGGAAGTCGAACATGCCGCGCGCGCGGCGCACATCCACGAGTTGATCTCCGGACTGCCGGACGGTTACGACACCGAAGTGGGCGAGCGCGGCCTGAAGCTTTCCGGTGGCGAAAAGCAACGCGTGGCCATCGCGCGTGCGCTGCTGAAGAATCCTGCGATCCTGATCTTCGACGAAGCGACCTCGGCGCTCGATTCGCGTTCGGAAAAGGCGATCCAATCCGAGCTGGATCGCATCGCCCTCGGTCGCACGACGCTCACCATCGCCCATCGCCTGTCCACGGTGATGGATGCCGACGAGATCCTGGTGATGGATGCAGGTCGCATCGTCGAGCGCGGCACGCATCCCGACCTGATCGCACGGCAGGGCCATTACGCGCAGATGTGGAAGCTGCAGCAGCAGGAGCGCCAGGCCGAAGCGCTCGAGCACGGCGAGGCGAGCGCCTGATGTGCCTGATCGCCGTCGCGTACAAGGTGCATCCGCGCTGGCGGCTCGCGGTGATCGCCAACCGCGACGAATTCCATGGCCGGCCCGCGGCGCCGGCCGCGCAGGATCCGACGCATGCGGACGTCTTCGGTGGACGCGACCTGGAGCAGGGCGGCAGTTGGTTGCTCGTCTCCACGCGCAAGCGTTTCACCGCGGTGACCAACGTGCGCGCGGGGACGAATCCCGAAGCGTCGCCGCGTTCGCGTGGTGGCTTGGTGCGCGGGTTTGCGACGGGCGAGGGCAGTGCAGCGGATTACATCGCAGCGCTCGCACCCGATGCTGCGCAATTCGGTCGCTTCAACCTGTTGTGCTGGGACGGCGAGGCCTTGCACTTCGGCACCAATCATCCGCACTTCGATCGCAAGCCTGTCGATGCAGGCGTGCATGCGATGTCCAACGGTGCCTTCGATGCGCCATGGCCGAAGAGCGGACGCGCAACGCGCGCGCTCGAAGCGTGGCTCGCGTCTCCCGCGAGCGAAGGCGAGATCGAAACGGGCGTGTTGGCATCTTTGTTCGACGCACTCGCCGACACCACGCCCGCGCCCGATGCGCGTTTGCCGGACACGGGCGTGGGCCTGGAACTGGAACGCATGTTGTCGCCACCGTTCGTGCGCGGCGCGCGTTATGGCACGCGTTGCAGCACCATCGTGCTTGCCGATGCGCACGGATTCATCTTCGCTGAACGCCGCTTCGGGCCGGACGCGCTACAGCAAGGCGACACATTCGCGCAACTGCCTTTCGCTGGAACACCGCGTGTGAACGGTGCAACACCCCGATGACCTTCGGCACAGTTTGAGCGGGGTGGTGCTGCATAGAATGCGCGCCGCAACCCACCCCCACGAGTCAAACATCATGAAGCGTCAGTTCCTCGCCCTTGCCGCCCTCTCCGCGATCGCCTTCGGCGCGAACGCCCAGCAGGCCGACGGTAACATCATGGGTATCGCCAAGGCCGGCGACAGCATCGAAATCAAGGCGCCGGAAACTGGCGTGCATCGCGAAATCACCGTTGAAACCGACGGCAAGTACCAGTTCCGCCGCGTGCCGCTGGGCACCTACGTGGTGACGGTGAAGCACGCCGACGGCCAGACCGAACAGCCGAAGCAGGTCCGCGTCGTCGTCGGCGCCACCGCGCGCGTGCAGTAAGCGACAGCGCTGTTCAGTTTCAGGAGGGCGCCTCGCAAGGGGCGCCCTTCGCTTTTTGCACACCAAGCGGGCGTAGAATTTTTGGCACGTCCCCCACGTGAGGGAGGTGTCCCATGGCCACGCAAGGCACGCGTTTCGCGTTCGCCCTCATGCTCGCCGGACTGATCGCCCCAGGTGCGCTGGCCCAGTACTCGGGCGGCGGCATCATGGGCGATGGCAAGGCGGGCGACACGGTCAGCATCGAAGCGCCCGCAACGGGCGTCAAACGCGAAACCACGCTGAAGGAAGACGGGAAGTACAACTTCTCGAGGATTCCCGTGGGCGTCTACATCGTGCGCGTCACGCATGCCGACGGCACGAAGGACAACCCGAAGCAGATCACCGTGCAGCTCGGCACCACGGCGCGGGTGAAGTAACGGCCGGTTCGCAAGGCGATCCACGTTCCTTTCCGGGAGCGTCGTTCCACCATGTCTTCTGAGGGGGAGACAGGCATGAGCAGCATCATCCGAGAATTGTTCCCGGGCGAAGTCCTGTATCGCCAGGGCGATCCGTCCGACTGCGCGTGGCTCGTCGAACGCGGCTCGATCGAACTGAGTTCCGAACAGGGCCGACGCACCATCCACCATGGCGTGCTGGGCCCCGGCGAATTGATCGGCGAACTCGGCATGCTCGATGGACAGCCGCGCAGCGCCACCGCCACCGCGCGTGGCGATACGCAACTGCTCGCCATCGACCACGACCAGTTCCTGGAACGCCTGGAAAGCGGCGACCCCATCGTGCATACGCTCGTGCTGAGCCTGTTGCGCCGTACGCGCAGCATCCTTGCCGCGTTGCCTGCGGAAGTGCAGTTGCCCGCGGAAGACCTGGCCACCGAATCGCACGAAGAGCGCGCAGGCCTGGACAAGATCCGCCTGGAAGCACGGCTGCGCGACGCGCTGGACAACCGCACGCTGGAAGTGCGCTACCAACCCATCCACGACATCGTCGAAGGCACGGTGCGCGGCTATGAGGCGCTCGTGCGCTGGCAGTTGCCGGATCGCGGCGCGGTCTCGCCCGCGGAGTTCATCAAGCTCGCCGAAGAGACCTCGCTGATCGTGCCGGTCGGCGAATACGTGCTCGATCGTGTGATCGAAGTACTCGTCGCGTTGCGCGACGCCGGAGTGTCGCCGCTGCCGAGCATCGCGGTGAATCTTTCGGCGCGGCAGTTGGTGGAACCGGGCATGGCGCGCCAGATCGTCGCGCGCATCGAACAGGCGAAGCTGCCGCCGGGCACGCTCAAGCTCGAAGTCACCGAAAGCCGGATGCTCGACTACGCGCCGGTCGCGGCGGTGATGCAGCATTGCCGCGCGCACGGGATTCCCTTCGCGCTGGATGATTTTGGCACCGGGTATTCCAACCTCACGCACCTGCACAAGCTCGACTTCGAGTTCGTGAAGGTGGACCAGGCCTTCGCGCGGCACATGTTCGATTCAGAGCGCGCGATGGCGATCGTGCGGGCGATCGTGGCGATGGCGCACGGCATCGGCGCGTCGGTGGTGTGCGAAGGCGTGGAGACGATCGAGCAACTCCAGGCGCTGCGCGGGATGGGCGTGCGGTATGCGCAGGGGTACCTGATCGGCCAGGCGCAACCTGAGGCGGCGGTGCTCTCGGGAGATGCTGCGAAGGGCCTGTCGCCCACGCACCCGGCGATCGCCTGAGCCTCGATCACGCAGACTGCGATAGCGTCGCGGCATGCGTGTCTTCCTGATCCTCGCATTGACCCCGGCCGCGGCCTTCGCGCAGACGGCCACGCCCACGATCCTGGATCGGGTGCAGGTCACGGCGACGCGATTGGCGGAGCCCGCGCGTGACGTGCCCGCGTCGGTCAGCGTCATCGAACGCGGCGACGGCCGCACGGACGCGCTCGGCGCGACGCTGTCCGAGCGGCTCGCCACGGTGCCCGGGCTGCTCGCGCGCGACCGTCACAACTATGCGCAGGACGAGCAGATTTCGATCCGCGGCTTCGGCACGCGCGCCAGTTTCGGCATTCGCGGTCTGCGCCTGTATCTGGATGGCGTGCCGGCGACCATGCCGGACGGGCAGGGGCAGGTGTCGCACATGCCTTTGCAGTTCGCGCGTCGCATCGAGGTGTTGCGTGGGCCGTTCTCGGTGTCCTACGGCAATGCGTCGGGTGGCGTGGTGCAGGTGTTCACCGACGATCCGGCGTCGCCGGGAAGTGCGCGCGTCACGGGCGCGATGGGTGCGGATGCGTCGCGGCGCGTGTCGATCGAAGGCAACGACCAGCGCGGTGCATTCGGTTGGCTCGTCGGGGCTCAGCATTTCGCGACCGACGGGTTTCGCGATCACTCGGCAGCGGAACGCACACTGCTGCACGGCAAGTTGGTGTTCGATGGGGACGCCACGCACGCGTCGCTCGTCCTCGACACCTTGGACGCGCCACACGCGCAGGACCCGCTCGGCTTGGATCGCGCGCAGTTCGAACGTGATCCGACGCAGGCCTCGCCGAATGCGCTGTTGTTCAACACGCGCAAGTCAGTCGAACAGCGCCAGGTCGGCACCGTGATCGAACACGGCGGCCTGCGCGCGATGGCCTACGCCGGCCGTCGCGACATCGAACAGTTCCTCGCCGTGCCGGTGTCCACGCAAGGCAATCCGCTGAGCAGCGGCGGCGTGGTGGACCTGCATGCGCCGTATTCGGGCGTCGACGTGCGCTGGAGCGATGGCGCGCCGGGCGCGACCTTCGCCTGGGTCGCGGGGCTCGCCTACGACCAGCAACGGCAGGACCGTCTCGGCTACGAGAATTTCGTCGGCGACACCCTCGGCGTGCGCGGCGCAATGCGCGCCGACCAGACCGATCGCGTCGATGCCCTCGATCCCTACCTGCAAGCCACGTGGCGACCGAGCGATGCGTGGTCGCTCACGGCCGGCGTGCGCCACAGCCGTGTGCGCTTCCGCTCCGATGATGCCTACATTACCGACGCCAACCCCGACGACAGCGGCCGCGTGACCTACACCGCCACTTCGCCCGTGTTCGGAATCCGCTGGCGCGCGAACGATGCCATCGATATCTATGCCGCCTACGGCGAAGGCTTCGAAACGCCCACCTTCAACGAACTCCAGTACCGCAGCGACGGCGGAAGCGGGCTCAACTTCGCGTTGCAGGCCGCGCAAACGCGCAGCATGGAAGCGGGGTTGAAATTCGCGCGCGGCGGCATGCGCACGGAGTTCACGCTGTTCCAGGCATCGACCGACGACGAGCTCACCGTCAACACGAGCGCGGGTGGTCGCACGACGTATCAGAACGCCGGCCGTGCCGAGCGCACGGGTCTGGAACTCTCCGGCGACGTGCCGCTGGGCGGCGCGTGGCAGGCGGAGTTCGCGCTGACTTGGCTGGATGCGCGCTTCACCGATGGCTTCCTCGCGTGCGCCTCCACGCCTTGCACGACGCCGGATGTGCCGGTGCCTGCCAATTCGCGAATCCCTGGTTTGCCCCGCGGCGCCGTGCAAATCGCAGTGAAGTGGGGCGGCGATGTCGGCTGGCATGCGCGCATCGAAGGCGCCTATGTTGGTGCCGTCCGCGTCAACAACTTCGATGACGAAAGCGCGCCGCCTTATGCGGTGTTCGGTGCAAGCGCGGGCTATGGCTTCGCGGCAGGCGACGGCGACGGACGCGTGTTCCTCGCCGTGGACAACCTGGGGGATCGCATGTATGCGGGTTCGGTGATCGTCAATGAAGCGAACCGGCGTTATTACGAACCTGCGCCGGGGCGGGGCGCGACGATCGGGTTCGAATGGCGGTGGCATTGAGCGAAACGAGATTTTTCGTCGCGACGAATCGAACCGGCTGATCTCCAAGCGGGGGTGACATTGCGGACGCTCCCGTCCTTCGAATGAAGGAACGTTTCGGCGCATGCGAGTTGCAGGATGGATCGTGATGGGGTGGCTGGCGTGCGCAGGGTCGGCACACGCGCTGCAGTCAGAGCAGGAGTGCAACGTCAACTCCGAAGGGCATACGGTCTGTTCGCCAACGAGCACGCCTCCGCCGCCCGTGCCGGAGCCGACGGAAGGCGGGTGGAAGCCTTATCCGATCCACGGGATCGGTCCGCCCGAGTGGGTCGCTCGCCACGTCTATGAGCTCTACAACCGGCAGACGGGGTTTCCATCGCCGACGGTCGCCGACATCGGCGGCAACGGCACGGAAGGCAACGCCGACGACAGACGTTCCTGCGACGGCACAGTCGGCAACCCCATCGTGCCCGCCACGGGCAACAAGCTCGAATCGGAAGTTGAGTTCACCAGCTCGGGTGAAATGCCGCTCTACCTGGAACGCACCTGGAATCACCACGGCGGACCGGGGCTGATCTTCGGCACCAAGTGGAGCAGCAACTTCGACCTGAGGCTGGAGGTTGCCACCGACGGGCAATCCATCACCGCAGCGCGACCAAACGGCGCACGCATTCGCTATGTCCATCGCACCTCGCCATCGGCTGCGTGGTGGGAGGATCGCCCCGAAGGACGCGGCCGGATCGTCGCCGACGGTGCAGGCGGCCATGTGCTGTATGCGCCCGACAACACCATCGAACGCTACGGCACGCATGGCCGCATCACGAGCCAGCGTAATCCGCGCGGCGTCGGCATCGCATTCCAGTACCGCATCCATGCCACACATGGGGCACCGTTGCTGGAACAAGCCACGCACACCTCGGGTCGCACGATCCGTTTCACATGGACCGACACGCCAATCGGCCCGCAGATGACGCGCGTCGTCGACCCCGCCGGCAACGCCTACGCGTACGCCTACGACGCATACCAACGGCTGCAGACCGTCAGCCAGCCGGGGACCCCCGGCACCACGATCACATACCACTACCCCACGCGCGACCGCGTCCTGCTCGGCAAGAGCCTGAACGGCGTACGCCATTCGACCTTCGCCTACGACGCCAACGGCCGCGCCACGCTCACCGAACATGCGGGTGGCGCAGATCGCCACACGTTCGCCTATACCGACAACGCCGATGGCACGCTGATCGTCGAACACCTCAATCCGCTTGGCAAGCGCACGACCTCACGATATCGCGATGGCAAGCTGCTGTCCGCCACGGGGCATGCGTCGGCCTCCTGTCCGGCGGCATATCGCGAAGTCACTTACGACGCGAACGGATTCACGGACATCGCGTCCGACTTCGCCGGCAACCTAACGGACTACGATCACTCCCCTTCGGGCCTGCTGCTGCGCAAAGTTGAGGGCGTCGGAACGCCCGAACAACGCACCACCACTTACGCGTGGGACGCGAATGGACGCACGACGAGGCAGACGCTGGAAGGTGTTTCGCGTGTCGATTACACATATCGAAGCGATGGCCTTCTGTCGCGCGTGACGGTGACGAACCTGACAGCGCAAGGCCGCACCGGCGAATCGCGCAGCACCGACTATCGTTACACCTTCCACGCCAACGACATGCTGGCGACGATCACCGAGGATGGCCCGGTGGCGGGCGACGGCGATGCCATCGTCAACACGCTGGACGCGTTCGGAAATCTCACGCGTCGCGCGAACTCGCTTGGGCACGCGACCACGTGGGCACTCCACACGATGGCGGGCCAGGCCGGTCGGGAGACGGATGCCAACGGCGTGGTGACGGAACGGACGCACGATGCTCGCGGTCGCGTGCTGACCGAAACGCGTCGCATCGATGGTGTAGCACATACGGCCTCGTTCACTTACGACGGTCGCGGAAACCTGGTATCCAGCGTCGCGCCGGACGGCGTGCGAACCTCCTATTCGTACGATGGTGTGAGCCGCCTGGTCGAGGTGTCGCGCAACGCCTCCTCCGGCTCCACTGGCGCACCTGCTCCGATGTCGTTGGCCCTGCAAGCCGACCCTCCTCCAGAAGAAGAGGACATCGCGCACTTCAGTGCCATCGCGCCGATGGCGTGCCACGACTGCGACTACGAAGAAAAACCCGGCGTGCCCGCGACGAAGGGCGTGATCGACAACATCACGATGTCGGCGGGTGAGGCGACCTTGCGCGGATGGGCGTGCTCGGGCGGCTGGAACAACCCGGTCGATGTCCACGTGTACGTCGGCGGTCCGGCGGGCGTCGGCCTCTTCGTGGTCGGCACCAAGGCCAACCAGTACAGCGAGCCCGCTATCGGCGCGCAGTGCGGATTGACCACCAGCTTCCACCGCTACGCAATTCCTCTCACGGAGAGCTTCCGCAGGGCGCACCCGGGCAAGGCGCTGTATGTGTACGGCATCTCGCCGCTGGGCGCACCCAATCCCATGCTGACGAACTCGGGCACCGTCACCGTGCCCGCCGTGATCGAAGACGCAACGTTCGTCGCCCAGCAAATTCCGACCGCAATTGAGGCAGGTGGCCGCTACACGGTGCGCGTGCAGATGCGCAACACCGGCAACACCGTGTGGACCGCGGCGAAGAACTACCGGCTCGGCGCGCAGGATCCGAACGACAACACGCGCTGGGGCGTGCATCGCGCCTACCTTTCCGCGGACGTGCATCCGGGGGGAACGGCGACCTTCGACTTCACGATCACGGCACCCGCCGCGACGGGTGCACAGGCCTTCCGCTGGCGCATGGTGCGCGAAAGCGTCGCGTGGTTCGGGGCGCAGACGCCGACTGTTTCACCCACCATCCATCCGTTCCCGCGCGACTTCCAGCGATTCACTTACAACGCCAACAGCCAGGTGACGTTGGTCGAAACCGGCCGCGTTGCGCTGGGCGCCACGACGGTGACGCGACGCAGCCGCGTCGAGTACGACGAACTGGGGCGCGTGCGGGTGGTGCGGGGCAATGCCGGCCAGCACGTCACCACGACCTACGACGCCAACGACAATCCGATCGCGACTACCGATGCGCTGAACCGCACGACGACCTACCGCTACGACGCGTTGGAGCGCCTTGTGGAGACGGTCGACCCAGCGGGCGGCCGCACGCAAGTCGCGTACGACGCCGGTGACCGAGTCGTGCGCGTTGTCGATCCGCGCCAACTTGCGACGCGTTATGACATCGACGGATTCGGCGACGTGTGGGCGCAGCACAGCCCGGACAGCGGCACAACCCAGTTCCAATACGACGTCGCCGGCCAACGCACCCGCATGACGCGTGCGGACGGCAGTCACCTGGATTACGAATACGACGTGCTTGGCCGCCCGAGGAACGTCGGCGACGGCGTGCAGTGGCGGCGCTACTGGTACGACTTCTGCACGCTGGGGGTCGGTCGCCTGTGCCAGGCCGGCGTGCTCACGCCGCAGGCGACGCGCAGCGTCTCGGTCTACACCTACGACGCGCACGGCGGCATCCGCTCGCGCCGCGACTCGGTCCATGGCGTGAACGACTGGACGTGGTACGACCGCGATGGCATGGGGCGCCTGACGCGCATCACGCACCCGAATGGCGTCAAGGTTGGCTACGCGTGGTCGGGCGGCGCCGTGACGGCCATGACCGCCGACCTCGGAGCGGGCTCGATTCCCGTCGCCTCGGGGATCGCCTATGCCCCGTTCGGCGAAGTCGATGCATGGACATACGGCAATGGCCTGCAGCGCCGGTACGATCGCGACATCGATGGGCGCGTCATCGCCATCAGCGCGCATGACGTGAGCGTCGTCCGCCAAAGCCTCACCTACCAGCACGACATCGCAGACCGCATTACGCGGATCACGAACGGAATCGATGCGGCGCGGACCCAAAGCTACGCCTACGACGCGCTGGACCGCCTCACGCGGGCCAACAGCGAGTCCTTCGCATATGACGCCACCGGCAACCGCACTGCGCGCGACCTGGCGGCCGTGCGGACCACGTATGCGACCGATCCTGGTAGCAATCGCTTGCTTTCGACGGCTGGTGGAGAGACCGCATCGTTCACGCATAACGCCAACGGCGACGTGACAGCGTGGTCCTTGGCGGGAGCGACGCACAGCGTTGTTTACGACGCGCTCAACCGGGTCACGAAGCACACGCGCGGCGGCGTGACGACGGATTACGAGATCGACGCGTTCGATCAGCGCGTTGGCAAATCGTCACCGAACGCCGGGCAACGTCGGTTCATCAGCGATGGCCATCGACTGCTGTCGGAAGTGGGCAGTGATGGGAAGTGGAGCAACTATCTGTGGCTGGGCAACGAGCTGGTCGGGACGGTGCGCAACGGCGCATTGAATGCCGTGCACAACGACCACCTAGGGCGCCCCGAGGTCGTGACGAATGCGTCGCGACAGACGGTCTGGCGGGTCGCAAACGACGCGTTCGGACGCGGAGCGACGCTCGTTGATTCGATTGGCGGTCTCAACATAGGGTTCCCGGGGCAGTTCTACGACGTTGAATCGGGGAGTTGGTGGAATGGGTACCGCATCTATCTCGATGGGAGGTATTTGCAGACTGATCCGATTGGATTGGTGGGCGGCATCAACACTTACGCCTATGTAGGGGCGAATCCAACGCAATATGTCGATCCAGACGGCCTAAGAGGGCTGGTGGTTAGGCCAACCGCGCCGGTTCGAACTGCGCAAAATCCGAATCAACTTCGATTGCCTTTGTCGCACGCGCCCGGCGCGCAGCCCGCAACGCGATTGTATTTCTCCAACTACAACCGGTTCCAACGCCCCATGGAGTACGCCGAATCCATGAAGAGGCAAGCGTGGGACGCACCTATCGGGAAAATGATCTGGCCCGCTTGGGGGCACGAAGATGCCAGAAAATCTTGCGATGTAATGGTCTGCGGCCCGAACGTAAATCCCATGGCATTTTCATCCTGCAAGGACCCGCAAACCATCTTTAAGCAACAAGCGTCCAGTCCGGAAAGCTCCGTACAGAACTGTGCATGCCTATAAGGGGGCGTCATGCAGCATTGGATCATCGCCGTAATTGCACCGTTAACTGAACTGAATCCGATAGCCTATGTCACCGATGTCGAGTACCGCCGCAAAGCAACTTCAAGGCTCGGTAGGCGCGCGCGACGCATTTTCATCTATCAGATCTTGCTGGCGAGTATCTCGACGATCGCCGTTGTTACCTTTGGTCGCGGATGAGTGAGTGACGCGTTCAGATGTCTCCTTGGTGACTACGTCCCGCGAGTTGCCAAGGACGCTAGATAGCGAACTTTCGCACCTGCCGAACCGAATCTCGCTACAACATGCACGCAAGAACGCTTGCCATCATGGCGGCCCGATTGGAGACGGACTTCGACATGCGTTCTGTACTTGTATCCGCACTTTTATTCTTCTCAGTCCCCGCGACGGCAACGTCCACCAAGCCAGGCGAAATCGAACAACTCATGACGCTCCGCGTCGATGGCGAAATCGAGGTGGACAAGACCGGGCGTGTCTCCTCGTATCAAGCGGAGACCCCGCTGCCTGAAGAGTTCGCCGCCATCGTCGACAAGGCGGTTGCCGGTTGGACCTTCCACCCGCCGGTATTGAACGGCAAGCCCGCGACTGCCCGCGCAAAGGTGCGCATCACACTGGCCAGTCGCCAGGAGCAGGACCAACACCATGTCTGGGTCGACGACGTCAGCTTCCCGGCGCAAAAAGTGTCCGAACGGGAAGGGCGGGTCTCGGTCGAGGTGCCTGCTTCGAACTACCGCGTAGTGGAGTCTGCGCCGAAGCCACGCTATCCCACCTTCGCCGTTGGCGCGCTGGTTTCCCTCGACGCGCGCGTCGATTCTTCCGGTCGCGTCATCGATGCCGCAGCGACGCAATGCCGCGTGCATGCGATCCAGGCCGACATGCCCGTTTCGCGTGCCTGCAAGACACTCGAGCGCGAGGCAATCCGGGCCGCAAAGCAGTGGACCCTAGCTTACGAAGGTCGCGATGGCGGGACGGCGGACCTTCGGCACGTCAGCATCAACCTCCAGTACGCCGTCCCCCACCTTGATGTCAGTAGCGACCACGCACCTGGCGTGTGGCGGCCGGAATCCCGGACGGCCTACCGTGACTCGCCGTGGCAGTCCGAGAATCGAATCGGCGTTGCCGACGTCCACTCCCATGGCCTCCCGCGCGCACCCGTCCTGGACCTCCGCACAGGCATCATCGAAGAGGCGCTCTGACAACGCTGGCCCAGAGGCATCATCGTCAGCGCCCTTCGCTCAGAAGGGCGCGCCCATTACCCCTTCACACACACCACCTGCCGCAAGGTGTGTACGACTTCCACCAGATCAGCTTGCGCCGCCATCACCGCCTCGATCGGCTTGTACGCCGCCGGTGATTCATCGATCACCCCCGCATCCTTGCGGCATTCCACGTGCGCCGTCGCTTCCCGGTGCTCCTTCAACGTGATCGTGTTGCGCGCCTGCGTGCGGCTCATCACGCGCCCCGCACCATGGCTGCAACTGTGGAAGCTGTCCGCGTTGCCCAGCCCGCGCACGATGTAGCTGCGTGTGCCCATGCTGCCCGGGATGATGCCGAGCTCACCCGCGCGCGCGCTTACCGCGCCCTTGCGCGTGACCAGCAACGACTCGCCCGCGTGCGTTTCGCGCTGCACGTAGTTGTGGTGGCAGTTCACGGCTTCCTTCTCAAGCTGGAACTTCGGCAGCGTCTGCTGCAGCTCGTGCAGCACGCGCGCGAGCATGGTCTCGCGGTTGGTGCGCGCGTAGTCCTGCGCCCAGCCCACGGCTTCCACGTAGTCGTCGAACAAGGGCTCGCCTTCCAGGAAGAACGCGAGGTCCTTGTCCGGCAGGTGGAAGCCCAGCACGCGACGCTCCAGTTCCTTGCGCGCGCGTTCGATGAAGTAGGTGCCGATCAGGTTGCCGGTGCCGCGCGAACCCGAATGCAACATCACCCACACGCGGTCGTCCTCGTCCAGGCACAACTCGATGAAATGGTTGCCGCCGCCGAGCGTGCCGTTCTGCTTCTCGACCTTGTCCGGACGGATGCGCGGGTGCTTGTCGCGGATGCGGGCAAGGCGCTGTTCGAGCTGCGCATCGGCCAGGCGCGTGGAGACGCTGTCCGGGATGCGCTGGTGCTCGCCATGCGGGCCGTTGCCCACGGGCACGCTGCGCTCGATGCCGCTGCGCAGACCTGCGAGGTTGTCCGGCAAGTCGTCGGCGCGCAGCGTGGTGCGCACCGCCGCCATGCCGCATCCGATGTCCACGCCGACCGCCGCCGGGATGATCGCGCCGCGCGTGGGCACGACCGAACCCACCGTCGCACCGATACCCAGGTGCACGTCCGGCATCACCGCCACCCACGGGCCCACGAACGGAAGCGAGGCGATGTTGCGCAATTGCGCCTGCGCCTGGGATTCGAGGGGCACGCCGCGCACCCAGCCCTTGATCGGCGTGGCGCCTTCGGCGTGGAGGAATTCGAAGTTGTTGCTCATGGTGTTGTCTCGCTGCTCGATTGTCGCTCCGGAGCGCGCAAACAAAAACGCCTCCGGAATGGATCCCGGAGGCGTTGGTTCGCTCATCCGGAAGTCGGTGGCCGACTTCCGGTGAAGGGAAGGTCAGCCGTGTGGCGCGCCGGTGCGGGGCGCCGGATACGCGCGCAGGTGCCGCCGCGCGATGCGCAGGGCAGGTTTGCGTGCGATGTCGATGGCGCGTGGCATGCGGGCGGGCCGAAGGCGGATGTGGCGAAGGGCGCGCACGTTAACGCTGCGTTCTGCAATGTGCAAGCGATATCGACGAGCGGTGCGTTGCACGCGATCGTCGGCGTCGCATCTTGCTCACGCAAGCGGTCGCACGCTCGTGCAACGCCGAGCATCCCGTCCATGGAGCGGAACGATGCGAACAAGTTCGAGCACTTCGACCCTCGCGATGCTGGTCGCCGCGACCTTCGCCAGCGCCTGCGCACCGCGCGCCGAGTTGTCGACCGCGCAGACCAGCGGACCAAACCCCACGTTGCCCGCACCGGACAAGGCCCTCGTGCCGACGGTGAAGATCGCGCCCGTGGTCGGTTGGAAAGCGGGCGAAATGCCCACGCCCATGCAAGGCCTGCGCGTGCAGCCCTTCGCCACCGGGCTCACGCATCCGCGCTGGTTGTACGTGCTGCCCAACGGCGACGTCCTCGTGGCCGAAACCAATCGCCCGCCGACGGAAGATCCGCAGGACAACCCGGTCCGCAACGCCTTCATAAACCACGCCTTCAAGGAAGCCGGCGCGGACGTCGAAAGCCCCAATCGCATTTCGCTCCTGCGCGACGAGGATGGCGACGGCATCGCGGAGACGAAATCCACCTTCCTGGGGAACCTGTTCTCGCCCTTCGGCATGGCCCTAGTCGGCGATCGCTTCTTCGTGGCGAACGCCGATGCGCTCGTCTGGGTGCCTTACAAGCAGGGCGAAACGCGGATCGACGCGACACCCACCAAGCTCACCGACCTGCCGGGCGCACCGCGCAACCACCACTGGACCAAGAGTTTGGTGGCGAACGCGGACGGCTCGAAGTTCTACGTAGGCGTGGGCTCCAACAGCAACGCCGCCGACCACGGGATGGACATCGAAGCCAACCGCGCTGCGATCCTGGAAGTCGATGCGACCACCGGCGCCTCGCATGTCTACGCCAGCGGCCTGCGCAATCCCGTCGGAATCGCGTGGGCGCCGGGCACGCAAACCCTGTACGCCGTCGTCAACGAGCGCGATGAACTGGGCAACGATCTCGTGCCCGATTACCTGACGTCGGTGAAGCCGGGCGCGTTCTACGGATGGCCGTGGAGTTACTACGGCGCGCACGTCGACACGCGCGTCAAACCCGCGCGCCCCGACATGGTCGCGAAGGCCATCGCGCCGGACTACGCGCTCGGCCCGCATGTCGCTTCGCTGGGATTGGCATTCGCGTCGGGCGACAAACTGCCGGCCGCACTGCGCGACGGCGCCTTCATCGGCCTGCACGGTTCGTGGAATCGCAATCCGCCGTCGGGCTACAAAGTCGTGTTCGTCCCGTTCGCGGGCGGCAAGCCTTCCGGCAAGGAAGTCGACGTGCTCACCGGTTTCCTGGACGCGCAAGGCAATGCGCACGGGCGGCCCGTGGGCGTGGCGATGGCGAAGGATGGCGCGCTCTTGGTCGCCGACGATGTCGGCAACGTGGTGTGGCGGGTGTCGCCGCTTTAGTCAGGCAATGACTTGCGGTGTCGCTTCGAAGCGTCGCGCGTAATCGCGTTCCTTCGCGACGCGTTCCACTTCGGAATGCGCAAGGCCCGGTGCGGCGTACACCGCGTACGCGATCGCGCCGTCGCGCTGCCCGACATGGTGCAACGAATAACGCGGGGTGCCGCCGCCGGTGCTCGGGGGGTAGTGCTTCGGAGGCGAGGTGCCATCCATGTCCAGTTCGCTGTTATCCACCGCGCCACCGACAAAGAGGGCTCGCATGCGCTTCTCCCGATGAAATGATCCTGAAACATCCTCGGCCAAGCGGCGTTGCGAACATGTCGAACCGGCGGTAAGCGCGAGGCTCGCCGCCGGTCCGGGGGTGCGTCAGGCGATCAGGCGACCGCGCCCATGCGGCGGCTGATGAAGTAGTAGGCGAGGTTGCCCAGGCCCGTGACGCCGGCGAGCACCGCGATTACGCCCGGGGTGAGTTGCTGCCAACCGGCCGCTTCGATCATCCCGAAGCCGGCGCCCACGGCCAGCAGGGTGATGCCCCAGCGCAGCGAACTGTGCCGCTGGCGCAGGTCCTCGCCCGCCATGATCGAACGGACGAGCTCTTCGGAGCCGTTGGCGCCGATCAGCGCGCGGCGGGTGCGTGCATCGACCACGACCTTGATGACGTAGGCGATGCAGACGAAGAAGGTGATGGGGATCAGCAGTTCGAAGTTCATGATGGTGCTCCGGGGTGGCTCGTTCGGTGGTCGGCGGTGTGCCGCGTTCGGTGGAGTTGATACGGGGTCCGCGGGGCCGGTTGCACCCGGGCCCGACGAAAGGCCGTTGCAACCGATCGCGCCCGGGGCGTATCCAGAACCCACATGGATGGAGGAGGCCCCCTGCTGGAGACCCTGCCCGCGACCGCAATGCCGGGAGCCGACGCGCCCGACCGCACGGCCGAGCGTGCGGCCGACCGCGCGCTGGCGCAGGCCGTCCTCGCCAACGCCCCCGGAGCCTTCGAGCGCCTGGTGAAGCAGTACCAGGGCCTGTGCTTCCACATCATCCAGCGCATGGTCCGGCAGCCCGACGACACCCGGGAGCTCTGCCAGGACACATTCCTGCGCGTGCACCGCTACCTGCACCAGTACCGCGGCGAGAGTTCGCTGCAGGCCTGGATCGGCCAGGTGGCCTATTCGGTCGCCAAGCGGCACCTGGAGCGCAAGCGCATCCCGGTGCAGGAGGCCGCCGACCCGGAGGAACACCAGGCGCTGCTGGACAACGTGGGCGATGGCTTCGACCTGGAGCGGGCCAATGTGGACGAGGAGTCTTCGCGCCTGCTGCACGCCGCCATCGAGACGCTGCCGCCGATGCAGCGCACCTTGCTCACGCTGTATCACCTGGACGAGTTGCCGATCGGCGAGATCGCCGCGATGACCGGCCTCGCCGAGGGCACCATCAAAAGTCATCTGTTCCGCAGCCGCCAGCGCCTCCGCCAGGTGCTGGAGGCGAAGATGGGAGTAGTCGCATGAACAAGCACGAATCCGAAATCGACGAACGCGAGTGGCTGGCGCAGGAGCGCGCGCGGCTCGAGGCACGCATGGGCGGCGTCAGCGACGATCCGCTTGTCGCCCGCTATCGCAAGGTCTCGCAGGCGCTGCGCGCGCCGCTGCCCGATGCGTTGCCCGAGGATTTCGCGGCCAGCATGGCGCGCATGGCGCAGGCCGGCGTGGCGGCGCCGAAGCTTGCCGAACCCGACTCCCCGTTCGAACGCGACCTCACGCGCCTCCTCGTCGGTGTGCTGGGCGTGGGCGCAGCGGTGGTCGTTGCCGTCTACGGCAAGGCATGGCTGGCGCCGACGATGGAACTGCTGCGCCTGGATTCCTCGGTCGCCGTGAACTGGGTGCTGGCGCTGGGCGCCTGTGTCGGCGCGACTTGGCTGACCGAGCAGTTGCGTCGCCACAAGCAGGGCACGCACGCCGCGTAAACTGCGCGGATGCGAAAGACCCCCGGATCGCGCGACGCCGACGCCGCGCTCGATGTCCTGTTCCATCCCTTCGACACGGGCGCGCTCGCGTGGCCGCGCGCGGGCGGTGCCTTGTTCCTGCGCGCCCGCGACGGTTGGCCCCTGCATGCGGCGCCGCGCGCGGGACTGGTGTGCGAGCAGACCTGGAAGCCCGAGTTCGATGCGCTTTCGCGCTCGGGCCTGGACGTGAGTGAAGAGGCAGGCGGCACCTTCCCGCTCGTGCTCGTACTGCCGCCGCGGCAGCGCGACGAGGCGCGTGGCCTGTTCGCGCGTGCGCTCGATTGCGCGGGCGAGACGGGCGTCGTGGTCGCCTGCATGCACAACGATGAAGGCGCGAAGACGGGGCAAACGGATCTTGCGAAAGTCGCGGGCCCGCTCGGCGTGTTGTCCAAGCACCATTGCCGCGTGTTCTGGACCACCACGCGCGACGACGCCGACGACGCTTTGCGCGCCCAATGGCGCACGCTCGATGCGCCGCGCGTCGTCGCAGGAGGACTCACCAGTCGTCCCGGCGTCTTCGCCTGGGACCGCGTGGACCCGGCCTCCGCGCTCCTTGCGCAGCACTTGCCGCGCGACCTGGCAGGCGATGGGGCGGACCTCGGTGCCGGCACCGGTTATCTCGCGCGCGAAGTGCTCGCGCATTCGCCGAGCGTGCGTGCGCTCGATCTGTATGAAGCCGAATCGCGCGCATTGGCGCTGGCGAAGGTGAACCTCGCGGCGCATGCCAACGTCGGCTTCCACTGGCACGACGTGACGGCAGGCCTGCAACGCCACTACGACTTCATCGTCATGAATCCGCCGTTCCATGCACTGGGCCGCGGCGATCGCCCGGATATCGGGCAGCGCTTCATCGAGGTCGCCGCGCAAGCCCTGGCGCCGCGCGGACGGCTGTACCTCGTGGCCAATCGCCATCTGCCTTACGAGTCGATGCTCGGTGCGCACTTCGGGCACGTGCGCGCGCTGGCCGACAGCGGCGCCTTCAAGGTGATCGAGGCGGTGCGCAAGTGAAGCTGGTCAAGCACATCGCGAACCTCGGCTACGGCAGTCGCAAGGAAGTCACGTGGATGTTTCGCGAGGGACGCGTCACCGATCCAGATGGTGAAGTGCTGTACGCCGATGACCAGGTGTCGCACGAAGCGATCCGCATCGACGGCGAGCCGCTCGATCCGCCGTCGGGCCTGTTGCTGATGCTGCACAAGCCCGTCGGCTACACCTGTTCGACGAAGGATCCTGGCCGCATCGTGTACGACCTGCTCCCGCCGCGCTTCCGCTTGCGCTCGCCGTTGCTGTCGACGGTGGGGCGATTGGATCGCGACACCAGTGGTTTGCTGCTCCTGACCGACGACGGCGCCTTGCTCCACCGCATCGTGTCGCCGAAGTCGCACTTGTCCAAGCGCTACGACGCCACCTTGGCGCATGACCTGCGCGGCAACGAAGCGGAAGTGTTCGCCAGCGGCACGCTGATGCTGGAATCCGAAGACACGCCGCTGAAACCGGCGACGCTGGAAGTACGCGATGCGCGCCACGCCAGCCTCGTGCTGACCGAAGGCCGTTACCACCAGGCGCGACGCATGTTCGCGGCGGTGGGCAATCATGTCGATGCGCTGCATCGCAGCGCGATCGGTGGGATCGACCTCGGCGACTTGCCCCCGGGCGAATGGCGCGCGCTGGGCGAAGCAGATCGCGCGCGGCTATTCGCCTAGCAGTTTGCGCCAGCCTTCCACGCCGAGCTTGCGCAGCGTTTCGACGTTGCGCTCCACGATCACGTCCGGATCCGGGAACGCCGCCACCGCCTTCGACACGCTGTCCTCGCGCAACAGGTGCAGCGTGGGCCAGGGCGCGCGGTTGGTGTAGTTCTCCACGTCGTCCGGGTCGCTCTCCGCGAACTGGTACTGCGGATGGAAGCTCGCGACCTGCAGCACGCCGTCCAGGTCCATCGCTTCCACGAGCCCGTCGGCGTCTTCGAGGAAGTCGTTGTAATCGAGGAAGTCCTGCAGCACCTGCGGATGCACGATGAGCGTGGTGTCGATCTCCGCCGGGTCGGTATCGCGCAGGCGCGCCAATTCCTCGCCGAGTTCTTCGAGCAACTGCTGGGGCAAGGTCGCATCGCTGAGCACGAAGCGCACCTGGTCCTTCACGTACACCGCCTTCGCGAACGGGCACAGGTTCAGTCCGATCACCGCGCGTTCCAGCCAGCGGCGCGTGTCTTCGATGGGGTCGGTTTCGCTCATGGCGCGCAGGGTAGCGCGATGCGCGGGGATGCCCCAAGCTTCCGCGCATGGACTCCCCCGCCCAAACCCACGATCGCCGTCGCCTCCACGCGATCTTCCTGATGCTCGCCGCCGTGATGTGCTTCGCGCTGATGGATTCGGTGCTGAAGACGCTGTCGGCGCACTATCCGCCTTTCCAGGTGGCGACTTTGCGCGGCGCTTCCTCGCTGCCGATCGTCCTCGCATGGGCCCTGGCCACAGGCGGCATCAAGCCGCTCGTGCAGGTCCGCTGGGGCCTGCACCTGTTCCGCGGCCTGCTCGGCATCCTGATGATGGTGAGCTTCATCTACGCGCTGCGCACGCTGCCGCTGTCGACGACGTATTCGATCTTCTTCGTCGCGCCCCTGCTGATCACCGCGATGTCGGTGCCCTTCCTCGGCGAGAAGGTCGGCCCGCGCCGCTGGATCGCGATCGGCATCGGCCTGCTCGGTGTGCTCGTCGTGTTGCGCCCGACGGGCGAGGGCGTGCTGACCCTCGCGGGACTCGCCGTGCTCGTTTCCGCGCTGGCCTACGCGATCTCCGCGATCACCGTGCGCCTGCTCGCGAAGACCGATTCGGTGCAGGCGATGATGGTCTGGTTGCTGCTGCTGATGGCGGTGGGTGCGGGCATCCTCGCGTATCCGGAATGGAAGCCCATCGACGCGGCGCACCTGCCCTTGATCGCAGGTCTCGGTGTCGCGGGTGCGTTGGGGCAATACGCGATCACGCTGGCGTTCAAGTGGGGCGAGGCGTCGCTGATCGCGCCGCTGGAATACACCGCGCTCGTGTGGGGCGTGTGCCTGGACCTCGCCATCTGGGGCGTGCTGCCCGACAAGGTCACGTGGATCGGCGCGGCGATCATCGTGACGAGCGGCCTGTACCTGCTGCGTCGCGAGAAGGTGCACGCCGAGGCCGAACATCCCTGAAAAAAGGAAACGGGCCCGAAGGCCCGTTTCGTTCACGTCGCTCCGATCAGAAGCGCGTACCGATGCCCACGCCCACGACCCACGGATCGAGGCGCAGCGACTCACCGGTCCTGTTGCCGTTGAGACTCACGTCCGAATCGCCGTACATGTAGCGCGCATCGGCGCGCGCGAACCAGCGATCGGTGACGTTGAAGTCCACGCCCGCGCTCGCGATCGCGCCCTTCGGCGTGCTGAAGCCGACGTGCTGGCCGCCCGCGACGGTGGGATCGAAGGACTCGCTGTCGATGTTCGCCTGGTAATAGCCCAGGCCCACGTAGGGGCGGATCGGCTGCGCGGCCTGGCCGAAGTGGTACTGGCCGCTCACGGCGATCGGCTGCTGTTTCAACCTGCCGCGCGTGCCGTTCGACAGGTTCACGTCCTGCTCGAACTTGTCGGCGCCCCACAGTTCCACCGCGATGTTGTCGGTGGCGAACCAGCTGCCCGACACCGTGGCCGCGCCGCTGCCGTCGAGATCCGCTTCGCTGCCGGCGACGTTGCCCGGATTCGTCTTGGGGATCTGGTGCGCGTAGCCGATCGTCGCGTTCCAGCGATGCGGCGTGGCGTTGGAAGAGGTGTTGTCCTGCGCAAAGGCGACAGGCGTGGCGGCCGCGGCCGCAAGGATCAGGGCAATCGAAAGGGTGTTGCGCATGTGTTGCTCTCCTCGTTGTGTTCTTGGCCCCGGGGAGATGGGGCGGCGCCATCCTCCACGGAGGCGCATGAACCGCAACGGGTATGGCAACCACGCGCTGCGTCATCGAAGGCGAATATTCACCGCAGGCTAATCTCGATGACGCAGCGTTCAGCGACGTCGCTCAGCGCGACGCCGCGTTCACGCTTCTTTGGAGGGGTGTGCAACGACCACGATGGTGTCGAACGTGACATAGCGGAAGTTCGACGGGGCCTGCTTCGCAGCGGAAGGAACGGCCGGCGTCACCGGCGCCGAATGCGTCGCAGGGGCTTTGTGGCATTCGTTGATCGAGGCTTGCTTTTGCTGCGGCACGGATACGGCACCGACGCCGCCGACGGCCAGCAGGCTCAACGCCATCGCACCACGCCACAGCACATGTTGTACGGAGTACGGGGAGTACATGACCTGGACCTCGTGTGGTTCGGGGGGACCACGCAATGGAAGATGCGCCTTGTTCGCGAATGGTTGCAGTCGATGAAGTCACCATGACGTCAGTCATGCCATCGACCGGCACGTGCGAATTCAGGCACGCGCGTTGCATGATCCGGCCATACCGAAAGGACGATGAGGGGCAGGACGATGCGTGGCATGAAGCTTGCGGTTTCGACGGGTCTTGCGGCCGCTGCGTTGTGCGGTGCGGCAAGCGCGAAGGACCTGGAGTGCGACGTCAACAGCGACTACGACCTCAGCCTGACGTCGAAGTCGGTCATCCTCACCCGCCCGGCCGAGAAGACCGGGACCCCGCGCGCCATCGTCATGCGCGACGGCCGCATGTTCGTCGACGACGCCTGGGTGAAGCTGACGCCCGAGGACAGCAAGCGCATTGCCGAGTACGAAAAGACCGTCCGCGCTGCAATGCCGCTGGCCCAGCAGATCGGCCGCGACGCGGCGGATATCGCCTTCACCGCGCTCGGTGAAGTCGCCGCCGGCCTCAGCGCGCACCCGGACACCACCCAGGCCCACCTCGACAAGGCGCGCAAGGAACTCGACGCACGCCTCGCACATGCGATCACGCCAAATCGTTTCAGCGGCAACGATCTTGGCAAGGGCATTGCCCACGCCATCTCCGAAGTCCTGCCGGTGGTGATCGGGGACATCGTGGGCGGCGCGGTGTCGGCCGCCTTCAGCGGCGACACGGCGCGCCTGGAGCGCATGAACAACCTCGACAAGGAGATCGAGCGCCGCGTGCAGCCGCGCGCGGACCAGCTGGAAGTGCGCGCCGAATCGCTCTGCCGCCAGATGGAATCGCTGGACACGCTCGACAACGGCCTCGTGTATCGACTGCCCGACGGCCGCCGCCTGGATCTCATCGACGCCACGGTCCGCCCGCGCCAGATCACCACGCGCTGACCTGCTCCCCACTCTGGCGCCGGCCTGCCGCCGTCGCCATTCCCCCACCGCCCGCGCCCCCACGCGGGCGTTTTTTTGCACAATAGACGGCCAACCCCATCTGCACGGAAGTCCCCCATGGCCGGTCCCCAGGAAGCGCGCGTTCCCGACATCGGTGGTTATGACGATGTCCCGGTGATCGAATTGCTGGTGGCCGTGGGTGATCGCGTGAAGCAGGACCAGGGGCTGGTCACGCTGGAATCGGACAAGGCGACGATGGAAGTGCCCGCGCCGTTCGCAGGCACGATCAAGGAATTGAAGGTGAAGATCGGCGACAAGTTGTCGGAAGGCAGCATTGTTGCGTTGATCGAAGCCGAAGGCGAAGCGGCGGCTGCGAAGCCTGCAACGGAAGCGAAGCCTGCCGCGGAAGCAAAGCCTGCCGCTGAAGCGAAGCCTGCTGCGCCCGCACCGGAACAGAAGGCCGCGCCCGCGCCGGCACCCGCCGCGCCGACGACGCAGGCCGCAACGCTCGACAGCAAGCCCGGCATCGATGCAGAAGCGCTGCCGCCGCGCACGCCGCCCGTCGCGTTCGACGCCGACGCGCTGATGCCCGGCAAGGTGCCCTACGCCAGCCCCGCCGTGCGCCTGTTCGCGCGCGAGCTTGGCGTGGACCTGATGCAAGTGCAGGGCAGCGGCCGCAACAACCGCATCGAAAAGGACGACGTGCAGCAGTTCGTGAAGCGCGCGCTGTCCGGTGGCGTGCCTGCCGCCGCGGGCGCCGCGCCTGCCGGAGGTGGCCTGCACCTGCTGCCGTGGCCGACGATCGACTTCTCCAAGTTCGGCGAAGTCGAACACAAGGCGCTCACGCGCATCCAGAAGATTTCCGGCGCGAACCTCGCGCGCAACTGGGCGATGATCCCGCACGTCACGCAGCACGACGATGCCGACATCACGGAGCTCGAAGCGCTGCGCGTGCAGCTCAACAAGGAAAACGAGAAGAGCGGCCTGAAGCTGACGATGCTCGCCTTCCTGATGAAGGCGTCGGTCGTCGCGCTGCAGAAGTACCCGAACTTCAATGCCTCGCTCGATGCGAGCGGCGAGAACCTCACGCTCAAGAAGTACTTCCACATCGGCTTCGCCGCCGACACGCCGAACGGCCTGGTCGTGCCGGTGGTGCGCGATGTCGACAAGAAGGGCGTGTTCCAGATCGCGAAGGAAACCTCCGAACTCGCCGCGAAGGCGCGCGACGGCAAGCTCTCGCCGGCGGACATGAGCGGCGGCTGCTTCTCGATCAGCTCGCTCGGCGGCATCGGCGGCACGAAGTTCACGCCGATCGTCAATGCGCCCGAGGTTGCGATCCTCGGTGTGTCGAAGTCGGCGATGCGCCCGGTGTGGGCCGGCAAGCAGTTCGAACCGCGCCTGGTCCTCCCGCTCTCGCTGAGCTACGACCACCGCGTGATCGACGGCGCCGCCGCCGCGCGCTTCACCGCGTTCCTCGCGCAACTGCTCGGCGACATGCGCCGGGCGATGCTGTAAGGGGGCGCGGACATGGCACGCACTGAAGTCAAAGTCCCCGACATCGGCGGTTACGACGACGTCCCGGTGATCGAGTTGCTCGTCGCCGTCGGCGACGTGGTGAAGCAGGACCAGGGACTGGTCACGCTCGAATCGGACAAGGCGACGATGGAAGTCCCCTCGTCGGTCGCGGGCAAGATCGTCGAATTGAAGGTGAAGATCGGCGACAAGTTGTCGGAAGGCAGCGTCGTGGCGATCGTCGAAGCCGAAGGTGCAACGGACGCGAAGCCTGCCGCCGCTGCGCCTGCAAAGGCCGAAGCGCCCAAGCCGGCCGCGCCTGCACCCGCCGCGCCCGCGCATCCCGCCCCCGTCACGCCTTCCCCCGCCGAACCCGTGCAGGCCGGCCCCGCGCCCGCCGCCGCCACCGGACGCAAGGCCGACGTCGAATGCGAGATCGTCGTCATCGGATCCGGCCCCGGCGGTTACAACGCCGCGTTCCGCGCCGCCGACCTCAACATGGACACGGTGATCGTCGAACGCTACGCCACGCTCGGCGGCGTGTGCCTCAACGTCGGCTGCATTCCGTCGAAGGCGCTGCTGCACGCCGCGGCCGTCGTCGACGAAGCCGCGCACGCGAAGGATTTCGGCATCACCTTCGGTGCGCCGAAGATCGATCTCGACATGCTGCGCAAGTACAAGGACAAGGTGGTCGGCACGCTCACGAAGGGCCTGGCCGGCATGGGCAAGCAGCGCAAGGTGCGCACGGTGCAGGGCACGGCGAAGTTCGTGTCGCCCAACGAGCTCGAGATCGCGGGCGAGGGCGGTGCGACGCAGTTGCTGAAATTCAAGTTCTGCATCATCGCCGCGGGTTCGCAGCCGGTGAAGCTGCCGTCCTTCGACTGGAAGGACAAGCGCGTCATGGATTCCACCGATGCGCTGGAGCTCGCCGAGATCCCGAAGACGCTGCTCGTCGTGGGCGGCGGCATCATCGGCCTGGAAATGGCCACGGTGTTCCGCGCGCTCGGCAGTGAAGTCACCGTCGTCGAACTGCTGGACCAGCTGATGCCGGGCGCCGACCTCGACCTGGTCAAGCCACTCGCCGCGCGTTTGAAGAAGCAGGGCGTTTCGGTGCACCTGAAGACGAAGGTCACCGCGAGCGAAGCGAAGAAGGACGGGATCTCCGTCACCTTCGAAGGCGAGAGCATTCCGGAGCGCAAGAGTTACGACCGCGTGCTCGTTGCCGTGGGCCGCAGCGCGAACGGCAACAAGCTCGATGCCGCGAAGGCCGGCGTCAACGTCACCGAACGCGGCTTCATCCCCGTCGACAAGCAGATGCGCACCAACGTGCCGCACATCTTCGCGATCGGCGATCTCGTCGGTAACCCGATGCTCGCGCACAAGGCCTCGCACGAAGGACGGCTTGCGGCGGAAGTCGCCAGCGGCATGAAGCGCGAGTGGGTCGCGCGCGTGATTCCGTCGGTGGCCTACACCGATCCGGAGATCGCGTGGGTCGGCGTGACCGAGAGCGAAGCCGCGGCGAAGGGCTTGCACGTCGGCGTGGGCAAGTTCCCGTGGGCCGCGAGCGGCCGCGCGATCGGCATCGATCGCACCGAAGGCTTCACCAAGCTCGTGTTCGACGAAGCCACGCATCGCGTCATCGGCGGCGGCATCGTCGGCGTGCACGCAGGCGATCTCATCAGTGAGATCGCGCTCGCGATCGAGATGGGCGCCGAAGCCGGCGACATCGGCGCGACGATCCATCCGCATCCGACGTTGAGCGAGTCGGTCGGCATGGCCGCCGAAGTCTACGAAGGCACCGTCACTGATCTTTACGTGCCGAAGAAGAAGTAGTCGCTTGTGCAAAAGGCGAAGCCCCGACGCGACTGGCGCCGGGGCTTCAGGAGCCGCCGCGAGGACCGACGAGGAAGTAGCGGCGGGCTCGCGATCAAAGACCCGGGCGCCCGCGCAAAAGTTTCCGGTGGCGCCCCGACCTCCTCATTCATCGGCCTAAACCACTGATTTCCCGTGGTTCCGGCGGTTGCCCGTCGGGGAGGCGGCCCGCTATACTTTCGCGGCTTCGCAGGGCGGTTTTGTCCTGCAGCCCCTGCCAACTCCCCCGGATCCACGCGCGTGCTGAATACCGTCGCCGCGGGCCGCCGGCTGGCGCAGCGCACGGCCGCCCTCCAGGGCGTGCTCACGCTCGCGACAGCGCTGGCCTGCCTGCTGTCCGGCCGCGATGCCGCGCTTGGAGCGCTGGCGGGAGGTGGCGCGATGACGCTCGGTGGCCTCGTGGCTGCATGGAGTGCCTTCGGTGGGGGCGTAGCGGGGGCGGGCATGGCGCTGGGGCGCCTGCTGCTCGGCCTGGCTGCGAAGTGGGTGATTTTGATCGTCGGGCTGTTCCTGGCGATCGGTGTGTGGCACCTGCCCGCGTTGGCGGTGCTGGCCGGCGCGGCGATCGCTGCGGCCGGAATGTTGGTTGCGACGAAACTTTGGGCATAGAGGAAGCGGTGTGACTCCTGAAAAGAGCAGCGGTGGCCTGACCGAATACATCGTCCATCACCTCACGCACAACGTCGTGCAGGTCAATGGCGACGGTTTCCATTTCGACTCGTGGGTGATTGCACTCGCCGTGGGCCTGCTGGGCTGCTTCCTGCTGTGGACGCAGGCGCGCAAGGCGACCGCCGGCGTGCCGTCCAAGCCGCAGGCCCTGGTGGAGATGGTCGTCGAGTTCGTCGACAGCCAGGTCAAGGACACTTTCCACGGCGACCGCCGCTTCATCGCGCCGCTCGCGCTCACGATCTTCGTCTGGGTGTTCTTCATGAACGCCATGGACCTGTTGCCGCTCGACATGGTCAGCAGCGCGATCACTGCGACCGCAGGCCCGGAAGCGGCGCACCACACCTACTTCCGCATGGTCCCGACGGCGGACATCAACACGACGTTCGCGATGTCGATCAGCGTTTTCCTCCTGATCATCTTCTACTCGATCAAGGCGAAGGGCGGCTGGGGCCTGACCAAGGAACTGTTCACCGCGCCGTTCCACGCGCACGGCACGTTCGCGAAGATCATCCTCGCGATCCCGAACCTCTTCCTCAACCTCGTCGAGTACCTGTCCAAGCCGGTGAGCCTGGGCATGCGACTGTTCGGCAACATGTACGCCGGCGAGCTCGTCTTCATGCTGATCTCGGGCCTGTTCCTTTCCAAGTGGACCTTCGCCTTCGGCGTGGCCTTCCACTCGATGTGGGCGATCTTCCACATCCTGATCATCTTGTTGCAGGCCTTCATCTTCATGGTGCTGACCGTCGTGTACCTCGCGATGGCGCACGAGCACCACTAATCGTTTTCCAGCGGCAAGCACCACTGTTTCGTTTCACCTTTCACTCTAACTAGCTCAGTCATCCGGAGATCCACCATGGAATTCATCGCCAACGTCCAGGGCCTCACCGCCGTCGCCATCGGCATCATCGTCGGCCTGGGTGCCCTCGGCGCCGCCCTCGGCATCGGCATCATGGGTTCGAAGTTCCTCGAATCCGCCGCCCGCCAGCCGGAACTGGTCCCGATGCTCCAGGGCCGCATGTTCCTGCTCGCCGGCCTGATCGACGCGGCGTTCCTGATCGGCGTCGGCGTGGCGATGATGTTCGCGTTCGCCAACCCGCTGCTCTCGGCGCTGCAGCAGGGCTGATCCGTCGCGCGGGCCTCGCGGCCCGCGCCGACGCGCAAAGGGTGTCGCGGCATCGTGCCGCGACGCCGAACGATTCGCAGGGCACGAAATGAATCCGACCTACATCACCTTTATTGGCCAGATGCTGTCGTTCGCGATCCTCATCTGGTTCACGGTCAAGTTCATCTGGCCGCCGATGATGAAAGCGATCGAGGAACGCCAGCAGAAGATCGCTGAAGGCCTCGCCGCTGCCGATCGCAGCCAGAAGGACCTCGCCCAGGCGCAGGACAAGGTCAACGACGCGCTGAAGGAAGCGCGCTCGAAGGCCAACGAGATCATCGAGCAGGCCCACACCCGCGCGAACCAGATCATCGACCAGGCGAAGAACGACGCCGTCGCCGAAGCCAACCGCCAGAAGGCGCTGGCTGAAGCCGAAATCGCCGCGGCCGCCAACCGTGCGAAGGAAGAGCTGCGCAAGCAGGTGTCCTCGCTCGCCGTCACCGGCGCGGAGAAGCTGCTCAAGCGCGAGATCGACGCCAACGCCCACAAGGCGCTGATCGACGACCTGGCCGCGCAGCTCTGAGGACGCATCGATGAGCCAGGCCCTGACCCTCGCCCGCCCCTATGCCCGCGCCGCGTTCTCGCTGGCGCGCGACGCTGGTGCGCTCGCCGGTTGGTCCGACGCGCTCGGCTTCGCCGCGCGCGTTTCGGCCGATCCGCAGGTCGCCGCGGTGCTCGGCCATCCGGCGCTGACGACGAACGACGCCGTCACGCTGCTGGCCCCGCCGTCGGCATCGATCGACACCGAAGCGTTCGCACGCTTCATCGGCCTGCTCGCCGACAACCGCCGCCTGCCGCTGCTGCCGGAAATCGCCGGCCTGTTCGACGAGCTGCGCTTCGAAGCCGAACGCGTCGTCAAGGCGCGCGTCACCTCCGCCACGGCGCTGCCGGCGAGCGAACTCGACACCATCAAGGCCGCGCTGCGCAAGCGCTTCGGCCGCGAAGTGGAAGTCGAGACCGCCGTCGACGAGAACCTGATCGGCGGCGCGGTGATCGACGCCGGCGACGTGGTCATCGACGGCTCGCTCCGCGGCAAGCTCGGTCGCCTCCAGGCCGCGCTGTCCAACTAAGTATTCATCTGCAAACGCCGGCGGCGACGTCGGCAACCTCGGGAAAAAGACATGGCTACCAGTCAGCTCAATCCGTCCGAAATCAGCGAACTGATCAAGACCCGCATCGAGAAGGTCAAGCTCGCTGCCGAAGCGCGCAACGAAGGCACCGTCACCTCGGTGTCCGACGGCATCGTGCGCATCCACGGCCTGGCCGACGTGATGCAGGGCGAAATGATCGAGCTGCCCAACGCCACGTTCGCGCTGGCGCTCAACCTCGAGCGCGACTCCGTCGGCGCCGTGGTCCTGGGTGACTACGAACACCTGCGCGAAGGCGCGGTGGCCAAGACCACCGGCCGCATCCTCGAAGTGCCGACCGGTCCGGAAATGCTCGGCCGCGTCGTCAACGCGCTGGGCGAGCCGATCGACGGCAAGGGCCCGATCGACGCCAAGACCTCCGCGCCGGTGGAAACCATCGCGCCGGGCGTGATCTGGCGCAAGTCGGTTTCGCAGCCGGTGCAGACCGGTTACAAGACCATCGACTCGATGATCCCGATCGGCCGCGGCCAGCGCGAGCTGATCATCGGCGACCGCCAGACCGGCAAGACCGCGGTGGCGATCGACGCGATCATCAACCAGAAGAATTCCGGCGTTAAGTGCATCTACGTCGCGATCGGCCAGAAGAACTCGACCATCGCGAACATCGTGCGCAAGCTCGAAGAGTTCGGCGCCATGGCCTACACCACCGTCGTCGCCGCCTCGGCGTCGGAATCGGCCGCGATGCAGTACATCGCCGCCTACTCCGGCTGCACCATGGGCGAGTACTTCCGCGACCGCGGCGAAGACGCGCTGATCGTGTACGACGACCTGTCCAAGCAGGCCGTGGCCTACCGCCAGATCTCGCTGCTGCTGCGCCGTCCGCCGGGCCGCGAAGCCTACCCGGGCGACGTGTTCTATCTGCACTCCCGCCTGCTCGAGCGCGCTGCGCGCGTGTCGGAAGAGTACGTGGAGAAGTTCACCAACGGCGCCGTCAAGGGCAAGACCGGCTCGCTCACCGCGCTGCCGATCATCGAAACGCAGGCGGGCGACGTCTCGGCGTTCGTGCCGACCAACGTGATTTCGATCACCGACGGCCAGATCTTCCTCGAGACCGACCTGTTCAACGCCGGCATCCGCCCGGCCGTGAACGCCGGCATCTCGGTGTCGCGCGTGGGTGGCGCGGCGCAGACCAAGGTCATGAAGAAGCTCTCGGGCGGCATCCGCATCGCGCTCGCGCAGTACCGTGAGCTCGCTGCGTTCGCGCAGTTCGCCTCTGACCTGGACGACGCCACGCGCAAGCAGCTCGAGCGCGGCCAGCGCGTCACCGAACTGATGAAGCAGAAGCAGTACGCGCCGATGTCGGTCGCCGAACAGGCGCTGTCCATCTACGCGGTCGACAAGGGCTACATGGACGACGTGCCGGTGGCCAAGATCGGTGCGTTCGAAGCCGCCATGCAGGCGCACTTCGCCAATACGCTCGGCGACGTGATCGGCAAGATCAACGCCACCGGCGACTGGAACGACGAGCTGGAAGCGGCGTTCAAGAAGGGCATCTCCGACTTCAAGTCGACGGGCACCTGGTAATCGAACGGCATTAGGCAGGAGAGCAGTCGATGGCAGGCGGTCGCGAAATCAAAACCAAGATCAAGAGCGTGCAGAACACCCGCAAGGTGACGCGCGCGCTCGAGATGGTCTCGGCCTCGAAGATCCGCAAGGCGCAGGAGCGCATGAAGGCTTCGCGCCCGTATGCGCGTGCGATGAAGCAGGTCATCGGCCACCTCGCGCAGGCGAACTCCGAGTACCGCCACCCGTACCTGGTGGAACGCGCGAACGTGAAGCGCGTGGGTTACGTCGTGGTCTCGTCGGATCGTGGCCTGGCCGGCGGCCTGAACAACAACCTGTTCCGCAAGCTGCTGGGCGAGTTCCGCCAGTGGCAGCAGCAGGGCGTCGAGGTCGACGTGGTGACCATCGGCCAGAAGGCGTCGGTGTTCTTCCGTCGCATCAAGGTCGGCATGCTCGCTTCGGTCACGCACCTGGGCGACGTGCCGCACGTGGAACAGCTGGTGGGCGTCATCAAGGTGATGCTCGACCACTACTCCAACGGTTCGGTCGACAAGGTGTTCCTCGCCTACAACGACTTCGTCAACACGATGACGCAGAAGGCGACGTTCGACCAGTTGCTGCCGCTGCCGGCGTCGGAGACGCAGGTCGCCAAGCACGACTGGGACTACCTGTACGAACCGGACGCCGAGGCCGTGCTGGAGCACGTGCTGACGCGCTACATCGAATCGCTGGTGTACCAGGCGGTCATGGAAAACGTGGCCTCCGAACATGCCGCGCGCATGGTGGCGATGAAGGCCGCGTCCGACAACGCCACCAAGCTGATCGGCACGCTGAACCTCGTCTACAACAAGGCGCGCCAGGCGGCGATCACGCAAGAAATCTCCGAAATCGTGGGCGGTGCTGCCGCGGTGTAAACCGCGCGCACCTACTGGAAGACATCAAGAGTTACTACTGAGGCTATGGCAATGAACCAGGGCAAGATCGTTCAGATCATCGGCGCGGTCGTCGACGTCGAATTCCCGCGCGAGAACGTGCCGAAGGTGTACGACGCGCTGAAGGTGCAGAACACCGACATCACGCTCGAGGTCCAGCAGCAGCTGGGCGACGGCATCGTGCGTTGCATCGCCCTCGGTTCGACCGACGGCCTGAAGCGCAACCTGCTGGCCGACAACACCGGCGCGGCGATCTCCGTGCCGGTCGGCATGGGCACCCTGGGCCGCATCATGGACGTGCTCGGCACGCCGATCGACGAGGCCGGCCCGGTCAAGCACGACACGAAGTGGGAAATCCACCGTGCGGCGCCGAGCTACGAAGACCAGTCCTCGACCTCCGAGCTGCTGGAAACCGGCATCAAGGTCATCGACCTGATGTGCCCGTTCGCCAAGGGCGGCAAGGTCGGCCTTTTCGGCGGCGCCGGCGTGGGCAAGACCGTCAACATGATGGAACTGATCAACAACATCGCGACCGAGCACTCGGGCCTGTCGGTGTTCGCCGGCGTGGGTGAGCGCACCCGCGAAGGCAACGACTTCTACCACGAGATGCAGGAATCCGGCGTCGTGAACGTGCAGGAGCCGGAGAAGTCGAAGGTGGCGATGGTGTACGGCCAGATGAACGAGCCGCCGGGCAACCGCCTGCGCGTCGCGCTCACCGGCCTGACGATGGCCGAGTACTTCCGCGACGAAGGCCGCGACGTGCTCCTGTTCGTCGACAACATCTACCGCTACACGCTGGCCGGTACCGAAGTGTCGGCGCTGCTGGGCCGCATGCCGTCGGCGGTGGGCTACCAGCCCACGCTCGCCGAGGAAATGGGCGTGCTGCAGGAACGCATCACCTCGACCAAGACCGGTTCGATCACCTCGATCCAGGCCGTGTACGTGCCCGCGGACGACCTGACCGACCCGTCGCCGGCGACGACGTTCGCGCACCTCGACGCCACCGTCGTTCTTTCGCGCAACATCGCCTCGCTGGGCATCTACCCGGCGGTCGACCCGCTCGACTCCACCTCGCGCCAGCTCGACCCGAACGTGATCGGCAACGAACACTACGACACCGCGCGTCGCGTGCAGGCCACGCTCCAGAAGTACAAGGAGCTCAAGGACATCATCGCGATCCTGGGCATGGACGAACTGTCGGAAGAAGACAAGCAGGCCGTGTCGCGCGCCCGCAAGATCGAGCGCTTCTTCTCGCAGCCCTTCCACGTCGCCGAAGTCTTCACCGGTTCGCCGGGCAAGTACGTGGCCCTGAAGGACACGATCCGCGGCTTCAAGGCGATCGTCGACGGCGAAATGGACCACCTGCCGGAGCAGGCGTTCTACATGGTCGGCGGCATCGAAGAAGCGATCGAGAAGGCCAAGAAGATCGCGGCCTAAGGAGTTCCTGGCATGGCATCCACCATCCGCTGCGACATCGTCAGCGCCGAAGCGGAAATCTTCCGCGGCGAAGCCGAACTGATCGTCGCCACCGGTGAGCTGGGCGAGCTCGGCATCGCGCCGAAGCACGCCCCGCTGATCACGCGTCTGAAGCCGGGCAAGGTCGTCGTGACCCTGCCGGGCGGTGAAAAGCTCGACTTCGCCATTTCCGGCGGCATCCTCGAAGTGCAGCCGCAGGTCGTCACCGTCCTCGCCGACACCGCGGTGCGCGCGCAGGACATCGACGAAGCTGCGGTCCGCGCCGCGAAGGAAGAGGCCGAGCGCATCCTGTCCCGCCGCGGCGAAGCGATGGAAATCGCCGAAGCCCAGGCCAAGCTCGCCGAAGTCACGGCGCAGCTGCAGGCGCTGGAACGCCTCCGCAAGAACCTCAAGCACTGAGGTTCGCGCCAAGCGAAACGAAGAACGCCGGCCTCGCGCCGGCGTTTTTCATTTCCGGTTTGCTTACTTCCGATAGACCCAGTGCCGCGAGAGCAGGAAGCCCACCACGCCGAGCACGAATTCCACGCCGCCCTTCGCCAGCCAGGCCCACTTCAGCCCGAAGTGCGCGTCGATGGCGCCCATCGACAGCGTGCTGACCGTCGTGGTGCACACCCACATGGAGATGAAACGCACCAGCTGCGTCCGCCCCACGGCCGTATGGTCCGCGGCGAAGGTGAACTTGCCATTGAGCCAGTAGCCAAGCAACGCCCCAGCGACGCGCCCGAGGATGTTGGCCAGCTCGATGATCATCCCCCAGTGGCTGAGGAGGACCATGACGGCCCAGTCGACCAGCCATTGCACGCCGCCGATGATCAGATAGCCGCGTGCGTGTCGACCTAGCGTCATCCGGGAGCCGTGAGGGAGGGGGCGACGCATCCTAACAGCGGGCGCCGTTAGAATCCCCGAACCAACGCCCTTGCACCGGTTCCCATGTCCGCACCCCTGCACGTCGTCATCCTCGCTGCCGGCGAAGGCAAGCGCATGCGCTCCGCGTTGCCCAAGGTGCTGCACCGCATCGCGGGCCGCCCGATGCTGGCGCAGGTCATCGCCTCGGCACGCGCGCTGTCGCCCGAGGGCATCCACATCGTGTTCGGCCATGGCGGCGAACAGGTCCGCGCGGCCTTCGCCGACCAGCCCGACCTCGACTGGTCGGAGCAGGCGCAGCAGCTCGGCACCGCCCATGCCGTGCAGCAGGCCATGCCCAACGTCCCCGATGGCGCGCACGTGCTCGTGCTGTATGGCGACGTCCCGCTGATCACGCCGACCACGCTGCGACGCCTGCTCGATGCTCCCGGCCGCCTGGCCGTGCTCGCCGCCGAACTGCCGGACCCCACCGGCTACGGCCGCATCCTGCGCGACGCCGAAGGCCGCGTGGCCGCGATCGTCGAACATAAGGACGCCACCAACGACGAACGCCAGATCCGCCTGGTCAACACCGGCGTGATCGCGGTGGAAGCCACGGCGCTGAAGCGTTGGCTGCAACGCGTGTCGAACGACAACGCACAAGGCGAGTACTACCTCACCGATGTCTTCCGCGAAGCCGCATCGGAATTCAGCGCCGCCGAAATCGTGGTGGCCGCCGATCCCATCGAAACCGAAGGCGCGAACGATCCCTGGCAGCTCGCACAACTCGAACGCGCCTTCCAGCTGCGCACGGTGCGCGCGTTGTGCGCCGAAGGCGTGCGCTTCGCCGATCCGGCGCGCGTGGATTTCCGCGGCGAGATGACGGTGGGGCGCGATGTCGAAATCGACGTCGACGTGATCTTCGAAGGCCACGTGACGCTGGGCGATGGCGTGCGCATCGGGCCGTTCTGCCGATTGAAGAACGTCACGCTCGCCGCGGGCACCGAAGTGCGCGCGCATTGCGACCTGGAAGGCGCGCGCACCGAAGGCGCCGTGCTCATCGGCCCGTTCGCACGCCTGCGCCCGGGCACCGTGCTCGCCGACGGCGTGCACGTGGGCAACTTCGTGGAAACCAAGAACGCGAAGCTCGGTGTCGGCAGCAAGGCCAACCACCTCACTTACCTCGGCGACGCGGTGATCGGCGCATCGGTGAACATCGGCGCCGGCACCATCACCTGCAACTACGACGGCGTGAACAAGTCGACGACCACGATCGGCGACGGCGCGTTCATCGGCTCCAACAGTGCACTCGTTGCGCCGGTGACCATCGGCAAGGACGCGACGATCGGCGCGGGTTCGGTGATCGGCAAGGACGCGCCGGACGGCAAGCTCACGCTCACGCGCGCCAAGCAGACCACGTTGGATGGCTGGCAGCGCCCGGTGAAGAAGAAGTAGAACCTACTCCGGCAGCGTCATCGCCACGCACAAGCCGCCGTCCTGGCGGTTGAGCAGCGCGATGCGTCCGCCGTGCGCCTCGGCGATCTCGCGCGCGAGCGCCAGGCCCAGGCCCGTGCCGTGGCGCTTCGTGGAATAGAACGGCAGCAGCGCATTGGCCAGCACCGCATCGTTCATGCCGGTGCCGCGGTCGAGCACTTCGATGCGCCACAGGCCGGGCAGGCGCTTCAGCGCGAGCGTGACGTCGCCCGGGGGCGAGCCCGATTCGTGCGCGTTCTTCAACAGGTTCAGCAGGCACTGTTCCAACTGCGCCTGGTCGAAGCGACCGATGCCCGGATCCGCCGCGCCGTCGTAGTGGAACTCCACCTGCGAGCGCAGCTGCGACACGAAGCGCTGCCAGTCGACCGCTTCCACGCGCGGCGCGGGCATCTTGGCGAAGCGCGCGTAATCGCGGATGAAGCCTTCCAGGTGCCGTGCGCGGTCCTCGATGGTCGCCAACGCATTCGGCAAGCGCTCGTATTGCCCGCGCTTGATCAGTTCGCCACCCGAGTGCGCGAGCGACGCGATCGGCGCCAGCGAGTTGTTGAGCTCGTGGCTGATCACGCGGATCACCTTCTTCCACGTCTGCACTTCCTGGCGGCGCAGTTCCGCGGTGAGCTGGCGCAGCAGGATCAGCTCGTGCTTGCGGAGGTTGAGTCGGAAGGTGCGGCGCGAGAGGTGGTAGATCTCTTCGTGGTCGTCTTCGCCCACGGTGAACATGCCATCGCCCCCGCGTTGCAGGGCTTCGCGCAGCCCGGCGGGGGAACGATCGAGGATGGCATCGAAGGCCTGGCCTTCCAGGCGCCTGCCTTCGCCCAACAGCTTGCGCGCGGAGAGATTGCCGTGCACGACGCGCCCGTGCGGATCCACCAGCAGCATCGCCACCGGCGTGTGCTGCACCATCGTGTCGAGCAGCAGCTCGCGCTGCACGAGCGCGATGCGCTGGTCGCGCAAGGCATCGCCCAGCGCGTTGTGCGCGTTGACGAGTTCGGCGAGTTCGCCGCCGCCCTCCCACGACAGGCCGAAGCCGAAATCGCCGTCGCGATAGCTCGTCACCGAACCTGCGAGCGCGCGGAACAACGAACGCATCGGCGCGAACGCATGGCGCACGTGGAAGACCAGCACCGGCAACAGCAACAAGGGCGCGATCACGATCGCCCACCACGGCTCGGGCAGGACCGTGGTGAGGAGCAATGCGATCGCCGCACTGGCGAGCATGTACGCGGCCGTGAGCACGGTGAAACTGGCGCTCAACGGTGCGTGGCGCCACCACGGCGCCGGCACTTGGCGCCGGCCGTCCGCGCGTTCGGGCGCTTGCTCAGTCACGCTTGATCCCCAGGCGTTCGAGGCGGCGATACAGCGCCTGGCGCGACAGGCCGAGGTCGCTGGCCGCTTGCGCGAGCACGCCGCCCGCGCGTTCCAGCGCCTGCTCGATGGCGGCGCGATCGGGTTCGTCCGCGCCGTTGGTGGCAGGCGCGAGCGGCGCGACGGCGAGGCCGAGATCGTTGGGTGTGATCTCCTCGTCGCGCGCCAGCAGGCCCGCGCGCTGCAGCGTGTTGCGCAACTCGCGCACGTTGCCGGGCCATGCATGCGCGAGCAGTGCGCGTTCGGCCGCTTCGCCGAGCCGCTTGCCCGGCGGGAGGAAGTGGCGCGCGAGCGGCAGGATGTCGTCGGGACGCTGCGCGAGCGGCAACAACTTCAGCTCGATCGCATTGAGGCGATAAAACAGGTCTTCGCGGAACTGGCCGTTGGCGATCGCCGTGGGCAGGTCCGCGTTGGTCGCACTGATCACGCGCACCTGCACCGTGCGTTCGCGATTGCTGCCCAGGCGCTGGAAGCGACCGGTTTCGAGCACGCGCAGCAACTTCACCTGGCCTGCGAGCGGCAGCGTGCCGATTTCGTCGAGGAACAGCGTGCCGCCGTCGGCGGCTTCGAACTTGCCCTCGCGCGCCTTGTTCGCGCCCGTGTACGCACCGGCGTCTGCGCCGAAGAGTTCGGCCTCGATCAGTTCACCCGGCAATGCGCCGCAATTCACCGCGACGAAGGGGCCGTTCCGCACGTTCGAGTTCGCGTGGATGATCTCCGCGTACTTTTCCTTGCCGGTGCCGTTGGGGCCGCTGACGAGCACGGGCAGCTCCGAGCGCGCGACCTGGCAGGCGAGGGTGAGCGTGGCTTCGCTCGCCGCATCGGCAAACACCAATCCCTTGAGATCGTATTCGCGCAGCAGTGCATCGCGGCGACGACGTTCACCGCTGCGATGGCGTTGCAGTTCGCTGCGCGCCTGCGCGAGTTCGAGCAGGTTGTTCACCGTCGCCAGCAGCTTGCGGTCGTCCCAGGGCTTGGCGAGGTAATCGGCGGCGCCGGCTTTCACCAGGTCCACGGCCGATTCCAGGTGCGTCCACGCGGTGAGCAGGATCACCGGAAGGTCGGGATGTCGTTCGCGGATGGCGCCGAACAGCGCGACGCCTTCTTCGCCGGACGTGGTGTCGGCGTGGAAGTTCATGTCCTGCACCACGAGGTCGACGGATTCTCGCGCGAGCAGGGCGAGCCCGTCCTCCGGCGTGTGCACCGCACGCGTCTCGAAGTCGTGCAGGGAGAACAGCGTTTCCAGCGCCGTGGCGACCGCGGGGTTGTCGTCGATGACAAGGATCGTGGGCATATGGTGGCCAAGCGTACCGAAAGAAAAGGGGCTGCACCGCTTCGGCGGCGCAGCCCCCGGGGTCCCGTCCCGTGGGGGGAACGTCAGACCGAGCGCGTTGCGACCGCCGGCGGCACCGCCGCTGCGCGGCGGGCCGGACCGAACACCGAGACCTGGCCCAGCATCCACAGCACCACCGCACCGATCGGCAGGTAGAGCAGCGGCAGGCGCGGCAGTTCGTAGCGTTCCATCAGGAGCTGGTTGATGCCGAAGGCCAGGATCATGCCGACGACGATGCCGAGCGTGGCGAGCAGGAAGTTCTCGGTCTGGAAGTAGCGCAGGATCTGGCCCTTCGTCGCACCGAGCGCACGCCGCACGCCGATCTGGCGCGTGCGCTGCTGCACCCAGAAGCTCGCCAGGCCCACGATGCCGAGCGCCGTGACGATCAGCAGCGCCACGCACACCGAGACCATCAGCCACGCCATCGAACGGTCGTCGCGGAAGTAATCGCGGCGCATGTCTTCGACGGTCGCCTTCTCGAGCAGGATGCGGTTGGACGCATTGTGGTTGAACGCCTTCTCCGCGGCGGCGATCACTTCCGCGCGACGCGACGGGTCGGTGACGCGGATCAGGTAGTTGCCGCCGACCGTGAAGGGCACGCGGATCGGCAGGATCATCGAGTATTCCAGTTCACCCGGACCGCCGTTGCGGTTCGGACGCATCAGGTGCTCGACGACGCCGACCACGCGCGTGGGGTCGTCGCCCCAGCTGTAGAACTGCTTGCCGATCGGATTCTCGCCCGGCCACAGCTTGTCGGTGGTCGACTTGCTGAGGATCGCGACGTGCGGCTGGACCTTGCTGTTCGGCTTGTTGACCTCGTCCCACTCGACGATGTCGTCCGGCGAGAAGTTGCGGCCGGCGACGAGCTTCAGGCCGAGCGTGTCGAGGAAGGACACGTCGCCCATGTAGATGGTCGAGTTGAGGTTCTGGTGTGTCTGTTCCTTGGTGAGGTTGACGCTGCTGTTCCAGGAGCTGTTGTTGAACAGCACCTGGTTGGTGACGCTGGCGTTGCGCACGCCGGGGATCGCGCGCAGCGAAGCGAGGTCGGTCTGCGTGAGCGAGGCCGCGTTGTCGTCGGTGCCGATGCCCGTGATCTGCATGCGCACGATATTCTGTTCATCGATGCCGCTGACGCGTTGCATCTGCGTCATGCGGTCGCCAATGAGGAACAGGGCGTTGCAGATGATGGCGCAGCTCAGGGCGATCTCGAGGACGATCAGCGCAGCCGCGGTCTTGTGGCGGCGCAGCGTCGAAAGGATGGGACGGATTTCCATGGCAGGCCTCACTGGGACTTGAGTTGCACGGCCGGCGTCACCTGGCAGGCGTGCCACGCGGGCACGAGGCCGGCGATGACGCTGGAGGCGATCGCGAGGACGAAGGTGGTGACCAGCATCGCGGGGTCGAGGTGCGCGAGGTCGGCGTAGGCGGCGGGCTGTTGGCGCACGGCCCACAGGCCGAGCATCGCCAGGCCGAGGCCGAGGATGCCGCCGGCCAGGCCGACCGCACCGGCTTCGACCAGGCACTGCGCGAAGATCGCCTTGCGCGAAGCACCGAGCGCACGACGCACGCCGATCTCCGGACTGCGGCGCAGGAACTTGGCGAGCAGCAGGCCGACGGTGTTGAGCAGGCACACCGCGAGGAAGCCGAAGGCCAGCCACATCTGCAGGCGCACGTCGCCCGGCACCACGCGGCGGAAATCGAGCCACTCCATCACGTTGCGCAGGCGCACGTTGGTCGGGCGCGCGTAGCGGCCGCTCGCGTGCTGCTGGTCGGAATAGTTCACCAGGTAGCGCTTGTAGGCTTCGGCCTTCTCGGGCGTGTCGAGCTGCACCCAATACTGCAGCCAGGTGCACGGCGCGTTGACGCCGGTTTCGCCTTCCGGATCGTCCTGCGCATCGTCGCCCGCGTCCCAGCAGTTCATCGAACCGTTGCGGCCCATGTCCAGGTCGCGCGAGGTGGAGAAGGGCAGGTAGGCCTGTTCGCTGTCGCCGTAGCGATCGGAGTTCACGTCGAAGAAGCGCGGCGTCGGGCGCCAGTCGGCCATCACGCCGATCACGCGGAAGTCGTGGCCGTCCATGCGCATGTTCTTGCCCACCGCGTTGGTGGTGCCGAACAACTTTTCGGCAAGCTTCTTCGCGATGACGACGACGCGCTCGTGGCGATCGTCCTCGACCTTCGTCCACGCGTTGCCGGCCAGCATCGGCACTTCGAACATCGGGAAGAAATCCGCGGAGGTGTAACGCACGTCGATGGCGAAGGGCGCAAGGCCCTGGCGCTCGGGCGTGATGCCCGCGCCGCCACCGGTCATCACGGCCTGGCGGTCGCCCTTCGCGTCGCGCAGCAGCGCTTCGGCGTCGTAGCGGGTCATCTGGTCTTCGGGCTCTTCGCCCGCGGTGAAGCCGTCCATGCTGCGGGGATCGAGCTGCGGATAGAACAGCTGCGAACTCTTCTGCGGGATCGGATCGCCGGACAGTACGTGGAAGACGGTGAGCGTGGTCATGCTCGCGCCGATGCCGAGCGCGATCGCCAGCACCATCAGCGCGGTGAGCACGCGATTGCGCCTGAAGCTGCGCAATGCGAGGTCGAAGTAATAGGCGAACATGGGGGTGCTCCCTTACTGGGTTTCGGCGAGCGTCGCGGCGGCCATGCGCGTGAGGCTGGGCTCCACGCTGAGGTCGGTCGCCATGCCGTCGACGATGTGCACGTTGCGCTGCGCACGCGCGGCGAGCTCCGGGTCGTGGGTCACCATCACGATGGTGGTGCCCGCGGCGTTGATCTCTTCCATCAGTTCCATGACGCCGCGCGCCATCTGCGAGTCGAGGTTGCCCGTGGGTTCGTCGGCGAGCAGCAGGCGCGGCGTGCCCGCGAGCGCACGCGCGATGGCCGCGCGCTGCTGCTGGCCGCCGGAGAGTTCGGCCGGGTAGTGCTTCATGCGCGAACCCAAGCCTACGCGCGTGAGTGCATCTTCGATGCGCGACTTGCGCTCGGCCGCGCTCATGCCGCGGTAGCGCAGCGGCACGTCGACGTTGTCGAACAGGTTCAGGTCGGGGATCAGGTTGAAGCTCTGGAAGATGAAGCCGATCTTCTGGTTGCGCAGCTTGCTGCGCGCATCGTCCGACATGCCGCGCACGTCCACGTTATCGAGCATGTAGGTCCCGCCAGTGAAGGTTTCCAGCAAACCGGCGATGTTGAGGAAGGTCGTCTTGCCCGAGCCCGAGGGGCCGGTGACGGCGACGAATTCGCCTTCGCGCACATGCAGGTCGAGCGAGCGCAGCGCGTGGGTTTCGACGAGTTCGGTGCGGTAGACCTTGGTGACCTGGCGCATGTCGAGCATGACGGTGTGTCCTTCTTCGTGGGTTCGCATATCGGGGGAAATCTGTCAGTGGATCGAAATCTGTTCGGCGTCGCCGAACTGGTCGCTGCCGGAGACGACGATGCGGTCGCCTTCCTTCACGCCGTCGAGCAGTTCGACCGCGTTGATGCTGCTGGCGCCGATGCGCACCGGGCGCTTGATGGCGGTGTCGCCATCCATCACCCACGCGCTGCGGCCGCCGCCTTCGTCGACGAACGGACCGCGCTCGACCTGCAATACGTTCTTGCGCGTGTCCATCACGATGCGCGCGGACAGGCGCTGGTTCTGGCGCAGACCGGGGGGCTGCTTGCCGGAGAAGCGCAGGCGGCTGGTGACTTCGCCGTTCACCACTTCCGGCGACACCGCGGCCACGTGCGCCTGGTAGGGCGCGCCACCGGCGCGGATTTCGGCCGGCATGCCGATGCCGAGGTCGCGCGCGAAGCTTTCGGGGATGCGGATCTCGACTTCGAATTCGGTCAGGTCGACGACGCTGAGCACCGGCGCGTTCTGCGCCACGCTCGCGCGCTGCGCGACCTGCACCTGGCCGACCTGGCCGTCGAAGGGCGCGCGCAGCGTGAGCGCGTCGACCTGGCGCTGCATTTCGACGACGACCGAACGCTGGCGATCGGCGAGCAGGCGCTTGTTGCGCGTATCCAGGCCCGCGCCTTCGCCGGTGAGCACCGCATCGCCCTTGGCGTGCGACAAACCGATGTCGGCGCTCTTCAGCGTGTCCTGCGCCTTCGCGACGTCGACCTGCGCGACCGCGCCGCCTTCGAACGCACGCTGGTAACGCTCCAGGTCGCGCACCGCGGCCTGGCGGGCGATGGCCGCTTCATCCAGCGACTTGCGCGCGGCGGCGCGCTGGAGCTGCGCATCGAGCGCGGCGCGGCCGGCCTCGGCTTCGAGGCTGGCGAGCGTGGCTTCTTCCTGCGCGAGCTTGCTGCGCAATTCCGGGCTGTCGATCTCGGCGAGCGCCTGGCCCTTCTTGACCGCATCGCCCGCGACGACCTTCAGCGTGACCACGCCACCGGCGATCGCATACAGAGTGGGGCTGTTGGCGGCGATGACCTTGCCGTCCGCGGAGATGTCGCGCACCAGGTCGCCGCGCGTGACTTCCGCGATTCGCACGCGCGAGGCATCGACCGAGCGACTGCCCGAGCTCCAGCCGCTCGCCACCCAACCGGCCAGCAGCAGCAGCCCGAGGCCGGCAGCGCCCGCGATCACGTAGGACTTCTTGAACGCCGGAAGCGACAGCCGCCGCGCACCCGACGTGGGGGAAGCGTGCGAGGCGTGCGAGATGGGGCGGTCCTGGGCGGAGGTGTCGCGGATGCTCATGGAGGGCGGGGCTCGGCAAGGTGTTGTCTGCAGACTGTGAAAGCACAAGTCGTGCCAACCGCAAGTCATTGAATACAAAGGGTGTGCGCGCGCGTGTCCGGGCGTCCACGCGGACACGACGGTGTCCGCCGGACAGTGTCCGCAGCTCATCCGTGTGCGGTCGCGGTCGGCCGTTCAGTCCGTTCTTCACGCGCCCGCTAGACTGTGGGCCCCTGCAGGAGTGTTCCCCTCATATGTGCGGCATCGTCGGCGCGATCGCGGATCGCGATGTGGTCCCCGTCCTCATCGAAGGGCTCAAGCGCCTGGAATACCGCGGCTACGATTCGGCGGGCATCGCCGTCGTCGACGCGCAGGCCGGTGACGTGCGCCGCGTGCGCCGCACGGGTCGCGTCGCGGAGATGGAAGCCGCCGCGCAGGCGGAACATTTCTCCTCGCGCCTGGGCATCGGCCACACGCGCTGGGCCACGCACGGCGGCGTTACCGAAGGCAACGCACATCCGCACGTGAGCCACGGCGAACTCGCGCTGGTGCACAACGGCATCATCGAGAACCACGAACAGCAGCGCGAACGTTTGACCAAACTCGGTTACACGTTCGAATCGCAGACCGACACCGAAGTCATCGCGCACCTGATCCACCACTACCGCCAGCAGGGCGAATCGCTGCTCGGCGCGCTGCAGAAGGCGGTGAAGGAGCTGCATGGCGCCTACGCCATCGCCGTGATCGACAAGCGCGATCCCGACCGCATGGTCGCCGCGCGCATGGGCTGCCCGCTGCTGGTGGGCCTGGGCGAGGGCGAGAATTTCGTCGCCTCCGACGTCTCCGCGATCGTTTCCTCCACGCGCCGCGTGATCTTCCTGGAAGAAGGCGACACGGCCGAACTCACGCGCGACGCGGTGCAGGTGTTCGACGCCACGGGTGCGCGGGTCGAGCGCGACGTGCACATGTCCGACGTCTCGCTGGCCTCGCTGGAGCTCGGCCCGTACCGCCACTTCATGCAGAAGGAAATCCACGAGCAGCCGCGCGCCGTGGCCGACACCATGGAAGCGGTGATCGACAACCAGGGCTTTTCGGCCTCGCTCTTCGGCGCTGGCGCCGAAGAGGTGTTCAAGGGCGTGCAGGGCGTGCAGATCCTCGCCTGCGGCACGAGCTATTACGCGGGGCTGGTCGCGCGCTACTGGATCGAGTCGATCGCCGGCATTCCCTGCGCGGTCGACATCGCCAGCGAATACCGTTACCGCGAAGTCGTCGCCAACCCGGACAACCTCGTCGTCACCATCTCGCAGTCGGGCGAAACGCTCGACACGATGGAAGCGCTGAAGTACGCCAAGTCGCTGGGCCACGCGCGCACGCTGTCGATCTGCAACGTGCCGGAAAGCGCGATCCCGCGCGCCAGCCGCCTCGTGTACTACACGCGCGCCGGTGCGGAAATCGGTGTTGCTTCGACCAAGGCGTTCACCACGCAGCTCGTCGCCCTGTTCACGCTGACCGCGACGCTCGCCAAGCTGCGCGGGCGCCTGGACGGCGACAAGGAACAGGCCTTCCTCGATGCGCTGCGCCAGCTGCCGGGCAGCGTGCAGCACGCGCTGAACCTCGAGCCGCAGATCGTCGCGTGGGCGGAGAAGTTCGCGGTGAAGCAGCACGCGCTGTTCCTCGGCCGCGGCATGCATTACCCGATCGCGCTGGAAGGCGCGCTCAAGCTCAAGGAAATCTCGTACATCCACGCCGAGGCCTATCCGGCGGGCGAGCTCAAGCACGGGCCGCTGGCGCTGGTGGACAGCGCGATGCCCGTCGTCGTGATCGCGCCGAACGACAGCCTGCTCGAGAAGGTGAAGTCGAACATCCAGGAAGTGCGCGCGCGCGGCGGCGAGATGTTCGTCTTCGCCGATGCGGACAGCCAGTTCGGCGAGAGCGAGGCGGTGCATGTGATCCGCACGCCGCGCCACGTCGGCGTGCTGTCGCCGATCGTGCATGCCATCCCGGTGCAGTTGCTCGCCTACCACGCAGCGCTCGCACGCGGCACGGACGTCGACAAGCCGCGCAACCTGGCGAAATCGGTCACCGTCGAATAAGGCACTGACTGCCCAGCAAGCGCGAAGCGTCTGACTCGCTTCGCGTTCCGCGCTGATATCTCCGGGAACGCCTTTCTCTCCAGCATGGATGAAAGGCGTTCGGACGAGGATGTCGACCCTCGACATCCGCCGTTGCCGGGGAGGGAGTGCGATGAGGGGATGCAACGCCGTTCTGGCGTGCGTGTTGTGCGCAGCGCTTTTGGGAACCGAGCCGGCGATCGCGGCAGAACTGCCTGCGAAACCAGCGACCGAAGCGCAGGCCAGCGACCAGGCCACGGAGTCGGAGGACGCGGCGGCGATCGACGCCGAAGCGACAGCGGACGTCGCGCCCGCCTCGGTGTCGAACGATCCTTTTGTCGGCATCGGTGAGGGCGCCGAAGAATTCGGGGACGCCTTCGCGTCCGGACTGCGTTCCTTCGCGATCGGCCCCGGTGCGTGGGCGTTGGGCGAGAGCAGCACGGCGATCGGCGCGCTGACCGAAGTCGACGGTCTCTACGGGCTCGCCGTCGGATATGGCGCGTGGGCGCGCATCGATCCGATGTCGTCGCAGGAACAGAAGCACCAGGTGGCCGTCGGTGCGTACGCCATCGCGTGGGGCCAGCGGGCCGTGGCCATCGGCGGCGGCGCGTCCGCGGTCGCGGGTTGGGACAGCGATTTCGGTGCGCTCGGAACGTCGGTCGTCGCCGTCGGCACGGGGGCATCGGCGAGCGGCCGTTACGCGACGGCCGTCGGCGACAGCGCGGTGGCGACATCGATGGACGGAGGCAGTTCCGCCTTCGGCGCGCGCGCCTACGCATACGGTCAGCACGCGACCGCCATCGGTTACGAAGCGTATTCGACGCAAGGGGGCACGGCGGTCGGGGCGGAAGCCAACGCGAACTCGCTCGACGCGATTGCCGTTGGCCGACATGCGTTCGCCAACGGGCGGGGTGCCATTTCGCTCGGCAGCACGGACGCCGCCGATCTGAACGGCGATGGGCTGCTCAATGCCGAAGAAATTACCTGGGCGAACGGCGTCAACGCCGCGGCGATCGGTGCACTGGCTAACGCGCAGGGAGAAGGCGCCATGGCGCTCGGCGCGAAGACGATTGCGCGGGGCGTCGGCGCGTACGCGACAGGACATGTCGCGATCGCATTGGGCGCGGGCGCATCGGCCTTCGGTGCGGGTGCGCAGGCAACGGGCGTGGGGAGCTCCGCGGTCGGCGCCGGCAGCGCAGCCGACGGGGAGGGCGCGCTTGCGTTCGGCAGTGGTGCGCTCGCTTTCGGCAAGGGTGCGGGCGCCGTCGGGTTCGATAGCGTCGCGATCGCCGACAACAGCCTGGCGCTCGGCGCGGGGTCGATCGCGGACCAGGTCAACACCGTGTCCATCGGAACCACCGGTGCGGAGCGGCGCATCGTGCACGTGGCCGATGGCGTCGACGATACCGATGCGGCGAACTACGGCCAGGTGCGCCGCCTGTCCGAGCAGTTGCAGGGCGTCAGCGATGCCGGTGCACTCGCGGTGCATTACGACGATGCGACGCGCGCGATCGTCACGCTCGAGGCGGGCACGCGCCTGCGTGGCCTGGGCGCCGGGCGCCTGGCCGTCGACAGCAGCGAGGCGGTCAATGGCGCGCAGGTCTTCGCGGTTTACGACCGCATGGCGACGGTCTTTGGCGCGAATGCTGCCATGGATGCGACGTTCACCGGTCCGAGCTTCGTCCTCGACAACGGCACGTTCGGCGACGTCGGCAGTGCACTCGGCGCGTTGCAGGACCAATCGCGGCGCCTGCGCGATCGCTTGTCGGCGCTGGAAACGGGCGTCGGTCCCGCCAGCGGCCAGTCGGATTACATCCATATCGATGGTGCCGGCGACGGCAGCGACGTCGCAACGGGCACGGACGGCCACCGTGGCGTCGCGATCGGCGCAGGCGCGCGCGTGGACGCGGCGAACGGCGTCGCGATCGGCGCGGGCAGCGTGGCGGATCGTGCGGACAGCGTCTCGGTCGGAAACGCAACGCAGCAGCGGCAGATCACGCATGTCGCACGCGGCACGGAAGCCAACGACGCGGTCACGGTCGAACAGATGCAGGACGGCGACACGCAGGTCTACAACCGGGCGCGGCAGTACGTCGACCTGCGCGTCGACCAGGCACTCGCCGCGCCGATGGCCGCGATCGGCGAACTGCGCACGGAGATGCACGATCGCTTCGGCGAACAGGATCGCCGCATCGACCGCCAGAGCGCGATGACGGCCGCAGCGATGAACATGGCCGGGAGTGCGGCAGGCGTGCGCACGGCCAACCGCGTTGCGGTCGGCGCCGGCATGTCCAACGGCGAACAGGCGCTTTCGGTCGGTTACCAGCGCGCCATCAGCGATCGCGCCGCGATGACGCTCGGCGGCGCCTTCAGCGGCAGCGAGCAATCGGCCGGCGTCGGCTTCAGCTTCGGCTGGTGATCGCGATGACGCCCTTCTTCCCAGCCAACACACGGAGATCCACGATGCAGGCTTCGTCGCTACGTCCTTTGGTCGTCGCCATTGCGCTCGTTTCGGGCATGGCGTCCGCTTCCACGCGATTCGATGCGTCCGGCGTGCGCGCCGGCGAACGCTACGACGGCGTGATCGTGCGTTACGTCAATGGCCAGGTCCCCGATGCGCGCAGCGCGACCTCGCGCGCGCAGTCCACGCTCGCCACGGCGGCGACGCAGGCGGCCGTCGCCGGCCTGCGCCTGGAGACCGTGCGGACTTCCGCATTCGGCGAGGTGTTGCGGTTCGCGCAACCGATCGACGATGCAGAAATGCGACGACTGCTGCCCGCACTCGCCGCCGACCAGCGCATCGCGTTCGTCGAGCCCGACGTGCGCATGCAGCACACGGGCCTCGCCGCCATGGCGGCGGCACCGGACGATCCGCACTACGCCAGCCACCAATGGCATTTCCACGATGCGATCGGCGGCATCGGCGCCCCGGAAGCATGGCAGGCGACCGATGGCGCGGGCACGGTCGTGGCGGTGATCGATACGGGCATCGTCGCGCACGCGGACATGGACGCGAACGTCCTGCCCGGCGGCTACGATTTCATCAGCAACGGTTGGACCTCGGGCCGCGGCGTCAACGGGCGCGCGCCGGGTGGCATCGACCTCGGCGACTGGTCGCTTCCCGGCGAGTGCTACGCGAACGGGCGCGACAGTTCCTGGCACGGCACGCACGTGGCCGCGACCGTCGCGCAGGTCACGCACAACGGCATGCTCGGTGCCGGCGTCGCGCACGGCGCGAAGGTCCTGCCGGTGCGCGTGCTCGGGCGTTGCGGCGGCAGCATGTCCGACGTGGTCGACGCCATCGTGTGGGCAGCGGGCGGCGATGTCCCGGGAGTCCCGACGAATACCACGCCTGCGGATGTGATCAACCTCAGCCTCGGCGGCGGTGGCGGTTGCACGCCGGGGACGGCGATTCATTCGGCGGTCCAGTTCGCCGTCTCGCGCGGGTCGACGGTCGTCGTTGCTGCGGGCAATGCGGCGGCGGATGCGGCCGGGTCGACGCCGGCGAACTGCACCCAGGCCATCACCGTCGGCGCGACCGACGTGCATGGCGCACGCACGTCGTATTCGAGCTACGGGACGGTCGTCGACCTGGCCGCGCCGGGCGGCGGGCGGCATCCGGACGATGGCGCGCGCGGGTGGATCTGGCAGGCAATGAACAGCGGAACGCGCGAGGCAGTGTCCGGCGGCGATGTCCTCGGCGGCATGGTCGGTACGTCGATGGCAGCGCCGCATGTCGCGGGCATCGCGGCACTGATGCATGCCGTGGCACCGCAGCGCCTGACGGCTGCGAGTGTCGAATCGTTGCTGCGCGGTACGACGCGCGCGTTTCCGATCGCGCCCAACGCATCGACGCCGATCGGCACCGGCATCGCGAGTGCGGAGGCCGCCGTCGCGGCGGCAGCCTCCGTCGATACCTGCGCGTTGCCCGCCGGCTGCGTGCCGAAGGAATCGGTGCTGGCCACGGACCGCGTCGTGGTGCCGGTCGCAACCAGCGCCGGCGCTGGCCCGAACGACGGACCCGTGTATCGCTTCGAAGTGCCCGTCGGCGTGACCCTTGCCAGCGTGCGCACGTTCGGCGGCTCGGGCAACGCGACCTTGTTGCTCCGACATGGCGCGGAACCGATGTCGACCGCCCACGACCAGCGTTCGGCGCGATCGGGCAACAGCGAATCGATCACCGTGCGCTATCCGCGCACGGGCATCTGGTACGCCAAGGTCGCCGGCGCCCACGCCGGCGTGTCCCTGCACCTGCGCATCGACTGATGCGCACCGTCACGAGGAATCCTTCCATGACAGGACCAACACTCCACCTCCCGCGCGTCGCGCTCGCACTGTTTGCCGCGCTCCTTCCCTTCGCCGCGATCGCATCGACCGTGCAGCCGCGCAACGTCGTCCACCTGCTCGAAGATGCGCAGGATATCGTCGTCGGCAGCGTGACCCAGGTCAGCGATGGCATCGATCCGAACGGCGTGCCGTACACGGAGGTCACGCTCGGCGTCGGCGAAACGCTGCGCGGCGACGCGACGCACACCTTGGTGTTCCGCCAGTTCGGCCTGCTTGCGCCACGTGTCCTCCCCGATGGCAGGACGCTGTACGCGGTGCGCCCACAGGGCTGGCCGCAATTCGCGGCCGGCGAACGCGTCTTGCTGTTCCTCACGCCACCCGCACGCCAGACGGGACTGCGCACGACCGTGGGACTCCTGCAGGGCAAGCTCACGATGACCGGCGACCGGCTGCAATCGTCGGCCGGGGAAGGCGCGCTGTTCGATGCAGTCGACACACGGAGCGCTCCGCTGACGACGAACGAACGCGCCATCGTCGATGCGCCCACCGCGAGCTACGACGCCGACGCCTTCCTCGCGTTCCTCCGCCGCGCGATCGCGCAACGTTGGGTCGAAACCGGGAGCGTCCGCCATGCGCCTTGACCTCATTCGCCGCACCACGCTCGCCCTCTCCATCGCCGCCTGCGCGCCTGCAGCGCAGGCCGGCGGTCCGTTGTACATCGACAAGGCGACGCTGCAGCCGGTCGCATGGCCCAACGCCGTGCCGGTGCGCGTGTTCACCGATCTCGGTGAGTTGGGCAACTTCGACAACGCCACGGCCGATGCGCTCGTGGCGGAGGCCTTCGCACAGTGGACAGGCGTCGACACGTCCGCGTTCGAGTCGACGATCGCCGGCGATGTCGGCGACCTGGGCTTGACGGACATCGGGTCGCACAACGTGGCCGGCGTCGTCGGCACGGACAACGGCGGCGGCATCCACGTGATCTACGACGACGACGGCCTGATCCTTCGCAATTTCTTCGGGGTGGACGGCAGCGTGCTCGGGATCGCGACGCCGGAATGGGGCGATGGCCCGGTCGTGACGGAGAGTTTCGTCGTCCTCGGCGGTGCTGCCGCGACCTGGGCCACGCCGCAGCAGATGTCGGGTGTCGTCGCACACGAAGTGGGCCATGCGATCGGCCTGGCGCACTCGCAGACGAACGGATCCGCCGCCTGGAGTTCGGAATCCACCGGCCCCGACGGATGTGCCACTCCATTTCCTTCCAACGCGCCGTACGCGTCGGTCGAAACCATGCACCCGCAAATCGTGTTGTCGTCGACCGGCTCGCACATGGGGACGGTCGACGTGCTCGACGATCGCGCGGCGGTCTCCAACTTGTATCCGGCTGCGGGGTGGCCTGCATCGGGCGCGAGCCTCACGGGGCGGATCCTCCAGGCCGACGGCACGCCGCTTACCGGCATCAACGTCATTGCACGCAACGTCGCCGAACCCTTCCAGGGTGCGATTTCGGCGATCTCCGGCGACCACACGCATGGCTACGCGGGGCCCGATGGTCGCTTCGCGCTGCATGGCCTCGTGCCCGGCGCCGATTACATCGTGTACGCCGACACGCTCGGCCGCGCCGGATACTCGACGCCACGCACCTTCCTGCCCTACGGCAAGTTCAGCGAGGAATACTGGAACGACGCCGAGTCCGGCGATGGCGCGGCCGACGCGCGCTGCGTCGCCACGCCCATCCTGGCGCAGGCGGCCGGTGCGTCCACGGACATCGACATCGTGTTGAACCGTCCCGGTGACGAACACTTCCTGCGCGTCATTCCCGTCCCCGGCTTCTCAGCCACCGACGTATCCGATGACGGGCACGTCATCGTCGGCCACATGGCGGTGGCGCCGAAACCGGGGGAGTTCTCCGCCCGCCCTGCTGCCGCGCGATGGTCCGAGGAAGACGGGCTGCAAATCGTCCCGGGCACCCGCGAGGTCGGCGGTTTCCCGCGCGTGAACGGAACGGGCGATGTGGTGTACGCCGGCTTCGCGGACGGCGCAGGTGTTTCGTGGGCGGGCCGATGGCGCGTCGGCGACGCGTCGGGGACGCCGCTCTCGGGCGGCAACATTCCCTTGAGCTCCTGCGATGACGGTGGCAGCTCGGTGTACGACATCGCCAAGGACGGCGAGATCGTCGTGGGGATCGCGTATCGCGGCGTGGGTTGCACTTCGCCGTTCGCCTTCCGTTGGACGGAAGCGACGGGGTACCAGGCAGTCGGAGGCGTCGGTCCGATGACGCGCGCCAATGCGGTCAGCGCCGACGGCCTCACCATCGCGGGCTGGAACGACGGGCATCGCGCCTTCGGCGGACGACAGGGCGTGTGGTGGAACCGCGGACGCCAGGCGTTCGCAAGTCCGTCGCCTGGTAATCCCTACCAGTTCTGGGGCGAGGCGCACGCCGTCTCGCACGATGGCACCGTCATCGTCGGCGGGCGTGGCGGTGGCGATGCAGCGATGCCGTGGCGCGCGACGCGTACGGGCGAACGTCGCGTGCTGGGACGACTCGACCCGGGCGGTGATTCCAGCGGCATTGCGACGGTCGTATCGCGCGATGGCACCGCCGTCTTCGGCTTCTTCAGATCGGCGTTCGATCGCCCCGCCTTCGTCTGGACCGAAGTGCTCGGCATGATGAACCTCGCGGAGTTCCTGTCCGGACAGGGAGCCGAACATGCGGAGCAGTTCTTGTTCGGCTCGCCGAGTGCCATCACGTTCGACGACAAGGTGCTCGTCGGGTGGGGCGCGATGGACGGCGCGAACATCACGTGGAGCTCGCGCCTGGAGTCGGTGGCCGTTTGCGAAACCGATGGCCTCGGCAACGACGTCACGCGCCATGTGGCGTTCCCGCACGGCATGGACGATGCGCTGCTGGCCGGCGCGCGCATCGGCCGCTGCGATCGCCTGTAAATGGAATCGCGTGCGGCGACGATGCACGTCGCCGCACGCTGCCGACGTTACTGCGCCGCGTATCGCACGCTCAGGAACCACTGTCGTCCCGGCTGCGCGTAGTACGCCGAGGTCTGGTAGTCCTTGTCGAAGGCGTTGCCCACGCGCGCCTGCAGGGTCCATTCCGGCGACGCGCGCCACTCCGCGCGCAGGTCCAGCGTGGAGAATCCGCCGACCGCGAGCGTGTTCGCCACGTCGTCCCAGCGGCGGCCTTCGCCGACCAGCGTCGCGCCGACGCTGAAATCGCCGAACGCGCGGTCGGCGTCGATGCGGCCCGTCGTGCGCGCGCGACGCGGCAACAGGTTGTCGTAGTCGAAGCCCTGGCTGTGGTTGCGCGGATCGACGTAGCTCGCCGCACCCGAGAGGTTCCATCCGCCGAGCGTCAGGCCACCGGTCAGTTCCGCACCGCGGATCCGCGCGCTGTCGAGGTTGTTCGCCATGAACAGCGAGATGTCGTACACGATCAGATCGTCGACCTTGGTCTGGTACGCGTTCAAGGCCCAGTTCCAGTCGGCCTTGCGCTGGCCGATGCCGAGTTCCCAGGTTTTCGATTCCTCGGGGCGCAGGTCCGGGTTGCCGAAGAACGGGAAGTACAGCTCGTTGAACGTCGGCGCCTTGAACGCGGTGCCCACGCTCGCCGTGAGGCGCAGGTCGTGCGCGAACGCGTAACCCCACGCCAAACCGCCCGTGGTGTGGCCGCCGAACTGTTCGTTGTCGTCGCGGCGCAGGCTGGCCTGCACGTTGTTCGCGCCGAAGTCGCCGAGGTACTGCCCGAACACCGCGTGGTTGTTGCGATCGGCGGACCACGCGCTGAACAGGTCCTCGACGTCCGCCTTGTCGCGCTGCCAGTCGAAGCCGGCCGTCACGGTGTGTCCGTCCGCCACGCGCACGTCGCCCTGCAACGAGGCGCTGTCGCGCTGGCTGGCGAACTGGTCGACGAAGCTGCGATCGCGCGAGTCGTAGGAGACGTCGCGGTTGCTGCCCGCGGACATCGTCCACGTCGTGCGGCCGACGTCGTAGCGGATCTTGCCGCCGACGACCTGCTGCGTGGTGTTGGACACGTCGGGCAAGCCGTAGAACGGATCGGAGTCGTATTCGTTGCGGCCCTGGTTGCGCAGCGCATTGCCTTCGATCACCAGGCCATCGATCGGACGCACGCCGCCGCGCAGCGAGATCGCATTGCTTTCGTAGCCGTCGCGATCCGGGTCGGGATTGTCGACGAAGCAACCGGCGAACACCGGCGTGGCGGCGCCGAGGCAGGACTGGAAGCCTTCGGTGGCCTGGTGGCTGTAGTCCGCGCCGAACCACGCGCGCTCGAAGCCGAAGTCGATGCCGGCGCTGAGTTCACGCAGGTCATCGGTGCCCGCGCCGAGGCGGAAATGCGGCCGCACGCCGTTCTGCGCCTTGCGCGTGAAGATCTGGATGACGCCGCCGATCGCGTCCGAGCCGTACAGGCTCGAGCGCGGACCGCGCACGATTTCGACGCGATCGATCAATTCGACCGGAATGTCCTGGATCGCGGTGAGGCCCGAGGTCGAGGAGCCCACGCGCACGCCGTCGACGAGGAACAACACGTGGTCCGACTCGGCGCCACGCATGAACAGCGTCGACAACTTGCCCGCGCCACCCTGGTTGACGAGGTTGATGCCGGCGCGTCCGCGCAACAGTTCGGGCAGCGAATGCGCCTGCGTGCGCTCGATCTCCTTGCGATCGATGACTTCGACCGCGGCGAGCGAATCGTCGACGGTGATGGCGGTGCGCGTGCCGGTGACGACGACGCGGTCGAGCTCCTGCGAGGACGTGCCGTCCTGTGCAAGCGCAAAAGAAGAAGACAGGGACAGCGCCAACGCAACCGCGCCGGCCAGGGAAGAACGCAACATGGGAACGACTCTCCAGCGCGCACGCCCGCGCGCATTCGGTGCAGGGAAGTTGCAGCAGCGGAGAGAAGCGGACGGGGCTGCGCGCGCATGGCGATGCAGCGGCCGCACGATGCCCTCCGCATCGCAACCAGTCGAGCTCCGTGGCCGGTCTCCGGGCTTGCGCGTCGAATCGTGTGCGAATGCACCGCGATCCGCGGCCTTCGCGCCTTCCCGTGCGATGCACAGTGGCGGTTGCGTCGGCCTGCGCGCTTACCGTTGCGGGGGCAGCGCCGGAATTGCGATCCATGGGGATCGCGCACCGGCTTCCCGTTTCAACCTCGGCGTTGCCACTGTCGGGCAGCGCCTCGGTCACCTCGAAGCGGGCGGCAGTGTAGCGTGAATGCGCAGCCGATGCGGCGTCGTCAGTCTTCGCCGGGCTCGTCGAACAGCCGGAAGGCCGGCGCGGCGTCTTCGGCATCGGCCACCTGGGTGGTGGTGACGGGCGAAGCGGCGGGTCGATTGCGCGGCGGCGGCAACAGCGCCGTGGCGGCGTCGGCGGCAAGGACGAGTTCGCTGCGGCGCGCCTCGGGCACGTCCTGCCAATGGCAGTCGAGCAAGGCGCCTTCCAGCGCATAGAGGAGATTGAGGCTGGGCTTGAAGCCGGCGCGCTTCACGCGCATGAACGCATCGACTGCGCCGACCGCTTCCAGGTCCTCGCGCGAGCGCAGGCCGACCTGGCGAAGCCAGGCCGCACTCTTCGGGCCGATGTTCCGCAGCTTCACCGTGCTCACCCCAAGCTCTCCATGAACAGTCGGGCGATCTCCTCCAGCCCCTCCTGATCCATAACGTCGAAGCGGGCGTGGACCGGACTGTCGAGGTCCAGCACGCCGACGAGCGCGCCCTGGTGCACCAGCGGCACCACGAGCTCCGAATTGGAGGCCGAATCGCACGCGATGTGGCCGGGGAAGGCGTGGACGTCGTCGATGCGCTGCGTGGTGCGCGTGCTTGCGGCGGCACCGCACACGCCCTTGTCGAGCGGGATGCGCACGCACGCCGGCAAGCCCTGGAAGGGGCCCACGACAAGTTCGGTGCCATCGAAGAAGTAGAAGCCCGCCCAGTTCAGATCGGGCAGCGCGTGGTAGATGAGCGCGGACAGGTTCGCCGCGTTGGCGATGCGGTCGCGTTCGCCGTGCAGTAGCGCGCGCGCCTGCTCGGCGAGTTCGGCGTACTGCTCCGGCTTGGTGCCGCTGAGGGAGGAGGTCGTGAACATCCGCCGAGTGTAGCGCGGCCACCGGGTACCATTGCCGACATGGATGCAACGCTGCCCCAAAGCATTTATGTCACCGGCACGGATACGGGCGTGGGCAAGACCCTGGCCAGTGCCGCGCTGCTGCATGCCTTGCGCGCACGTGGCCTGCGTGCGGTCGGCATGAAGCCGGTGGCCAGCGGCTGCGAACGCATCGAGGGTGCATGGCGCAACGAGGACGCACTCGCGTTGCAGGCGGCGAGCGATCCGCTGCCGCGTTACGAAGACGTCAATCCGTATGCCTTCCCCGCGCCGCTGGCGCCGGAGCTTGCATCGCGCGACGAAGGTGTCGATGTCGCGCTGGATCCGATCCTGCTGGCGCATGCACGCCTGCGCGCGCATTCCGACGTGGTCGTCGTCGAAGGCGTCGGTGGCTGGATGGCGCCGCTGGCCACGCAGGTGTTCCAGGCCGACCTGGTGCGCGCACTCGACCTGCCGGTCGTGCTCGTCGTCGGATTGCGGCTGGGCTGCCTCAACCACGCGTATCTCACCGCGCGCGCGATCGAAGACGACGGCGCCCGCTTCGCCGGTTGGATCGCCACCGGCATCGATCCCGCGATGGCGCGCGCCGACGACAACTTCGCGCTCCTTTCGAGCCGCCTCCGCGCGCCATGCCTCGGCCGCCTCCCACACGATTCCAAGCCGGATGCCGCGCGCATGGCGCGCCACCTTGCTTGGCCTGAAACGTGGCCTTCACGGCACGCTTGAGCGCGACGTGGCCTCCTGCGCGATGGCCTCCTGACTTCCGACAGGGGTCTTTCGCGCGTCAGGGCAAGCTAAACTGTCGCGTACAGTAAACGGACGAGAGGCACCCGCATGGCCCGGAAGCTTGGAAGCAATGGCGCGAACGCCGCAATCGCAGGCGTGCTCGCAACCGCGATGTTCGTCGCTGCATGCGGGAAACAGGATGCAAATGCCGGCATGGGCAACATGCCGCCGCCGGAAGTGGGCGTGGTCGTGATGAAGCCCGGCCCGGCCCCGTTGGTGAAGGAACTCGTCGGTCGCCTCGCCGCGTATCGCAGCGCCGACGTGCGCGCGCGCGTGGCCGGCGTGCTGCAGCGTCGCGCCTACGAAGAAGGCAGCGACGTGAAGGAAGGCCAGTTGCTGTTCGTGATCGATCCGGCGCCGCTGCAGGCCGCGCTCGGCCAGGCGATCGCGGCGGAAGCCTCGGCGGACGCCAACTACGCGAACGCGCGCGCCGCCGCCGCGCGCGCGCGCAACCTCGCGCCGCAGAAATTCATCTCGCAGTCCGATCTCGACAACGCGCTGGCCGCGGAACGTTCGGCCTCCGCGTCGGTGAAGGCGGCGAAGGCGGCGGTCGCCGCCGCGCGCATCAACCTCGGTTACGCATCGGTGCGCTCGCCCATCCGCGGCCGCGCAGGCAAGCAGCAGGTGACCGAAGGCGCGCTCGTGGGGCAGAACGAAGCGACGCTGCTCACCACCGTCGACCAGATCGACAACATGTACGTCAACTTCTCGATGGGCGTGGACGAACTCTCGCAGGTGCGTGCGGCCAACACGACCGGCACGCGCCGCGTGCAGGTGCTGCTGCCCGACGGCAGCGCGTACAAACACGACGGCACGATGGATTTCAGCGCCGACACCGTCGATCCCGCGACGGGCGCCATCGCGCTGCGCGCGCAGGTGCCGAATCCGGAACACCTGCTGCTGCCCGGCACCTTCGTCACCGTGCGCGCGACGCTCGGCTTGCAGAACAGCGCCTTCCGCGTGCCCGCCACGGCGGTGCAGCGCGACGTGAAGTCGGCCTACGTTCTCGTGGTCGGCGCCGACGGCAAGGTGGCGCGCAAGGACATCGTGCCGCAGCGCCAGGACGGTTCGGATTTCATCGTCAGCTCCGGCGTGGCGCCGGGGGACAAGGTCATCGTTTCGGGCCTGCAACGCGTGCAGCCCGGCGCGCCTGCCAAGGCGGTGCCGTGGACGCCGGAAAAGCAGGCGGCCGACAACGCCGCCCCCGCCGCGCAATCGCAGGGCTGACCGACCATGTCCCGTTATTTCATCAATCATCCGGTCTTCGCCTGGGTGATCGCGATCATGATCGTGATCGCCGGCGTGCTCTCCATCCGCGCGCTGGGCGTGGAGTCGTATCCGAACATCGCGCCGCCGCAGGTGGGCGTGAATGCGTTCTATCCGGGCGCGAGCGCGGAAACCGTCGAACGCGCGGTGACGCAGATCATCGAGCAGCAGCTCTCGGGCATCGACAACCTCGACTACTTCAGTTCGTCGTCGGGCTCCGACGGCAGCGCCTCACTCAACCTGACGTTCAAGCCGGGCACCAACCCGGACACCGCGCAGATGCAGGTGCAGAACAAGGTGTCGCAGGCGACGCCGCGCCTGCCGGGTGACGTCGTGCAGCAAGGCGTCACCGTGTCGAAGTCGAACAGCGGCTTCCTGCTCGTCGTCGCGCTAAAGTCGAGCGACCCGGCGATCGGCCGCGACCAGCTCTCCGACCTGCTGTCCTCCAACGTGCTCGACCAGATCTCGCGCGTGCCGGGCGTGGGCAGCACGCAGCTGTTCGGCGGCCAGTACGCGATGAACATCTGGCTCAACCCGGACAAGCTGCACGCCTTCGGCTTGTCGGCGTCCGATGTGCTCGACGCCGTGCGCGGGCAGAACGTGCAGTTCTCGGCGGGCAAGGTCGGCGGCGAACCCTCGCCCGAGACGCAGATGTTCACCGCCCCGGTGTCGGCCGAAGGTCGCTTCTCGCATCCGGAGGAGTTCGAACAGATCCTGTTGCGCACGACGGAAGACGGCGCCGCGGTGCGCCTGCGCGACGTCGCGCGCATCGAAGTGTCCGGCGAAGCGCATGGCTTCGACCTGAAATGGAACGACCAGCCGGCCGCGGGTTTTGCCGTGATGCTCGGGCCGGGCGAGAACGCCCTGGCGGTCGCCGCCGCGGTGAAGGAGCGCATGGCGCAGCTGCAGCCGAGCTTCCCGCGCGGCGTGGAATGGTTCTGCCCCTACGACACGTCCGACTTCGTGCGCGTCTCGGTGGATGAAGTCATCAAGACGCTCATGGAAGCGATGGTGCTCGTCTTCCTGGTGATGTGGCTGTTCCTGCAGAACCTGCGCGCCACGCTGATCCCGACGCTGGTCATCCCCGTCGCGTTGCTCGGCACGTTCCTCGGCATGTACGTGCTCGGATTCACGATCAACCAGCTCAGCCTGTTCGGCATGGTGCTGGCGATCGGCATCGTGGTGGACGACGCGATCGTGGTGATCGAAAACGTCGAACGCATCATGACCGAGGAGGGCCTGAGCCCGAAGGCCGCCACGCGCAAGGCGATGCAGCAGATCACCGGCGCGGTCATCGCGATCACGATCGTGCTCGCGGCGGTGTTCATTCCGTCGGCCTTGCAGGCCGGTTCCGCCGGCGCGGTGTACAAGCAGTTCGCGCTGACGATCGCGATGGCGATGCTGTTCTCCGCCTTCCTCGCGCTCGGCTTCACGCCGGCGCTCTGCGCGAGCCTGTTGAAGCCCACCGGGCACCACGAGACGCGCAACCCCGTCTTCCGGTTCTTCAACAAGTACTACGGCAAGATGGCCAACACCTACGTGCGCCATGTCGGCAGCGCGGTGCGCCATGCGCCGCGTTGGATGGTGGTGTTCGTCGGCCTTGCGGTCCTGTGCGGCGTGCTGTTCTGGCGCATGCCCGGCAGCTTCCTGCCGGAAGAAGACCAGGGCTACGCGTTTGCGATCGTGCAGCTGCCGCCGGGCGCCACGCTGCGCCGCACGAACCTGGTGTTCGAAGACATCCGCAAGAACGTGGAGAAGCTCGAAGGCTTCGACGGCATGATGCAGGTGTCGGGCTTCAGCTTCATCGGCCAGGGCGAGAACGTCGGCATGGCGTTCATCAAGCTCAAGCCATGGTCCGAACGCAAAATCAACGCGACGGACTTCATCACCAAGGCGAACATGGCCTTGTTCGGGATCCGCGACGCGCAGATCTTCGTGGCCAACCTGCCGACGGTGAACGGGCTCGGACAGTTCGGCGGCTTCGACATGTACCTGCAGGATCGATCCGGCGCAGGGCGCGACAAGCTCAACGAAGCGATGGGCACGCTGCTGCAGGACGCTTCGCAGGAGAAATCGCTGGTGGGCGTGCGTCCGAACTCGCTCGCGCCGTCCCCGCAGTTGCGCCTGGATGTCGACCGCGTGCAGGCAGACGCGATGGGCTTGTCGGTTGGCGACATCTACAGCGCGATCCAGCTGATGCTGGCGCCGGTGTACGTGAACGACTTCATCCAGGGCGGACGCGTCAAGCGCGTTCACATGCAGGCCGACTCGGCGTTCCGCACGGGCCCGGAGTCGCTGTCGCACTTCTATACGCCATCGGGTGACAAGCAGGCCAACGGCCTGCCAACGATGATTCCGCTGACGAACGTGGTGAAGGCGAAATGGGAAGTCGCCGAGCCGACGCTCACGCGCTACAACGGCTTCGCCGCGGTGGAGATCGTCGGTTCGCAGGCGCCGGGCCACAGCTCGGGCCAGGCGATGAACGCGATGCAGAACATCGTGGAAACCAAGCTGCCGCCTGGCTTCGGCTACGACTGGGCGGGCCAGTCGCACCAGGAAATCCTGTCCGGCAACCAGACCACGATGCTGATGATCCTGTCGATCGTGGTGGTGTTCCTGTGCCTGGCCGCGCTGTACGAGAGTTGGTCGGTGCCGGTGGCGGTGCTGCTGGTGGTGCCGGTGGGCGTGCTCGGTGCAGTGGCGCTGTCGATGCTGCGCGGCCTGCCCAACGACATCTACTTCAAGATCGGCCTGATCACGGTCATTGGTTTGGCGGCGAAGAACGCGATCCTGATCGTCGAATTCGCGATCCAGGAGCGCAATGCAGGCAAGCCGCTCGGCCAGGCGGTGGTGGAAGCAGCGAAGCTGCGACTGCGCCCGATCCTGATGACCTCGCTGGCCTTCATCATGGGCGTGCTGCCGCTGGCGATCTCCACCGGCGCCGGCGCGAATGCGCGGCATGCGATCGGCACCGGCGTGATCGGCGGCATGCTCGCGGCCACCTTCCTCGGCCTGCTATTCATCCCGGTGTTCTACGCGATCGTGCGCAGGGTGCTCGGCGACAAGATGGACGAGCCGCCGAAGATCACGCAGCACCTCGACGACGTTTGATCCAGGCAAAAAAAAAGCCCCGGCAATGCCGGGGCTTTTTTGTTTCGTCGCCCGTGGGGAGCGATTACTTCGACTTCGTGGCCTTGGCGACCTGTTCGGTCACGACCGACGCCTGCGCTTCGAACTGCGCCTTGGCGATCTGGCCGATCGCTTCGTTCGCCTTCAGCGTGCGCGCCACGACGTCCTGGCCGGTGGCGATGCTGCGCTCGACGTTCTCGCGGGCGACCTGCAGGCCCTTCGGCCACACGGTCTTGAACTGCTCCGGGCTGCGCACTTCGGCCACTTCGCCGAAGAAGGCGAAGGTCGCGGAGGCGCCGGCTTCGAGGGCGGCCAGCTGCAGGCCGAAGACCTGGGTGGCGTTCTCGACGGCGAGGCGGTTGATCTGCGCCGCGGTGTCCGCGAACTGGCGCGAGGCGGCGGCGAACTGTTCGTTGATCTGCTGGTACATGCAGGACTCCACGGAAATAAGAGGGGTGGGGTAGGCACCGACGGTGTTCGGCCGATGTTGCGGCGCAGCATAAGTCGATCCATGTTGCAGTGCAACAACCGTTGGTCGGGCCGTTCCGGAAGGCGCAAGCCTTGTGAAATCAGCCACTTGCCGCTTCCAAAGCCATTCACGCGGCCAAGACCCGGCCGGAGGGAGGCTGGAATGCCCCATCCGGAGCCTCCGTGCCATGGCCGCCCGCCCCATCTGGAACGGCACCCTGTCGTTCGGCCTGCTCAACATCCCGATCCAGGTGATGACGGGCGAGAAGCGCAACGAAATCCACTTCCGGATGATGGACGCGCGCAACAAGGCGCCGATCAAGTACGAGCGCGTCAACGCCGAGACCGGCGAAGAAGTGCCGTGGAAGGAGATCGTGAAGGCCTACGAGTACTCCAAGGGCAACTTCGTCGTGCTCGAACCTGACGACATCGCGGCGGCCGCCTCGGAGAACCGCGAGGTGATCGACATGGAAGCCTTCGTCGATCGCGACGCGGTGCCTGACTCCTATCTCGAGAAGCCTTACGTGCTCGTCCCCGGCAAGAAAGCCGAGAAGGGCTATGTGCTCCTGCGCGAAGTGCTCAAGAAGACCGGCAAGGTCGGCATCGGGCGCGTGGTGATCCGCACGAAGGAATACCTGGCGATGGTCGAGCCTTTCGAAGACGCGCTGCAGATGATCCTGCTGCGCTTCCCGGAAGAAGTCGTCGACATCAACGAATACAACGTGCCCGAAGGCGGCACGTCGAAGTGGCACATCACGCCGAAGGAAATGGAGATGGCCACGACGTTGCTCGAATCGATGGCGGGGGAATTCAACCCCGAGGACTACAAGGACGAGTTCAAGGAGCGCCTGTCGAGCGTCATCAAGAAGCGCATGAAAGCGAAGGGCGCTACGGCGCATGTCGAGGAAGAACAGGCGCCCGCGCACGACGCGACGACCAACGTCGTCGACTTCATGGCGCTGCTCAAGAAGAGCCTGGACAAGAAGGGCGAGGCGCCGGCGAAGTCGGCCGCGCGCAAGGCCCCGGCCAAGAAAGCGCCGGCGAAGAAGGCCACCAAGTCCACGACGAAGAGCAAGAAGAGCGCCTGACGGGTGGCGACGCGCCGGAACGCCGCGACCCTCCCCACGCTCACTTCGCCGGATCGCGTGGTGTACCCGGATGTCGGGATCACCAAGCGCGAGGTCTTCGCTTACTACGAAGCCGCGGCGGAGCGCCTGCTCGAAGACAGCGGCGAGCGACTGATGTCGGTGGTGCGTTGCCCGAACGGCATCGAGGGCGAGCGCTTCTTCCAGAAGCACCTCGGGCCCGCGTTCGGGAAGTCGCTGCACCGCGTCGAGATCGAAGAGCATGACGGAAAGCGCGCGGAGTACGCGTGGCTGGACGATCTGGCAGGCGTGCTCTCGCTGGCGCAGATGAACGTCATCGAATTCCACCCGTGGGGATCGCGGGTGAAGACGCTGGAGAAGCCCGATCGGCTGATCTTCGACCTGGATCCGGATCCCGGCATCGGCTGGACGAAGATCAAGGCGGCGGCGCGCGAGTTGCGCGATGCCCTGGTGGATGTGGGCCTGCAGTCGTTCCCGCGGATGAGCGGCGGCAAGGGCGTGCACCTCGTGGTGCCCATCGCGCGGCGCTACAGCTGGGACCAGGCGCGCGATTTCTGCGATCGGTTCGCGCATGCGATGGAAGCACGTGCCCCCGAGCGTTACGTCGCCACGATGAGCAAGGCCAAGCGGGAAGGGCGCGTGTTCATCGACTGGTTGCGCAACGGGCGCGGCGCAACGGCCGTGGCGAGCTACTCGCTGCGCGCCCGCGCCGGCGCGCCCGTGGCGATGCCAGTGACGTGGGACGAGTTCGGCGGCTTGCGCGCGCCCGATCGCTTCAAGCTGCGCGATGCGCTGAAGCGACTCGATGCGCCGATCTGGGACGATGCCGGGGTGCGCGAACAGCGCCTGCCGAAGGCGTAGTCAGTGATGATCCTTGCGGCCGGAACCACTCTTCTTGCCGCCGCCATCCTGCTTGTTCACGGTGGCCCACGCGCGGCGTTCGGCCTCTTCCTTCGAGACGCCCTTCTTCTCGTAGCCCGCCTCGATGTGGCCGGCTTCGCGTTTCTGCTTGTCCGTATAGGCTTCTTTGCTGCCCCTTGGCATGGCGCGCTCCTTTCGGTTGTGCAACGCGAGGCAGGCTAGGCAGCCCGATGTGATCCGCTCGTCTGCACCGCGCTATTCAGCGAGCGGGAACGTGCAGCGCATGCACAACGATTCATCTTCGCGCGGAGCGTCGACGCCGAGCGTCCCGCCGTGTCCCTCGGCGATGGCCTTCGCGATGAGCAGGCGCAAACCCAGTCCATCGTCCGGCGGGGGAACCTGCGGCACCTGCAACAAGCGTTCGCGCACGGTGGCGTCGAGCGCGGGGCCGCGATCGCAGAATGCGACGTGCGCGCGGCCGTCGTGTCGCGAGACTTTCACGCACGCACTCGCCGCATCGCGTCCCGCGACGTGCAGCAGCAAGGTGCGGAACAACTGCGTCAGTCGCGTCGCATCGCCCTGGACGAACAGCCCGCGCGCATCTGCGTCGTACTGCGGATCGATGGCGTACGCATGCTGAGAAGCGATCGCCATGTCCAGCGCGACCTCCAGTTCCAGGCGCTCGCTGCGATCCACCAGCCGCTTCTGCTGCGCGCGACCCCAGTCGTCGAGCTCTTCGATCATGCGCGCCATGCGTTGCGATTGGCGCACCACGATGTCGGCGAGCTCCTTCGAGTTCGCACCACCCGGATCGGTGCGCAACAGGTAGGCAGCGGTCTGCAGCGAGGTGAGCGGCCCGCGCAGGTCGTGCGCGAGCCGGTCGAACCAGGGTGTGTCGGTGCCTTCGCTTTGCATCAGGCCACCCGCGGCGTGGTGTCGTTGCAGATCTCGCGCACGATGTCCAAGTCCGGTGGCTTGACGAGATGATGATCGAAGCCGGCTTCTGCCGTGCGTCGCCGATCGTCCGGCTGGCCCCAGCCGGTGACGGCCACCAATACGCGTTCGCCGCCACGCGGTTGTGCACGCAGGCGTCGCGCAAGTTCGTAGCCGCTGAGGTTGGGCATGCCGATGTCGAGGAAGACCAGGTCGGGATCGAAGCGCTCGACTTCCTCCAGCGCCTCGTACGGGTCGTAGAGTCGCCGCACGTCGTGGCCGAGCAGCTCCAGCATCATCGCGAGCGTGTCGGCGGCGTCGCGGTTGTCGTCGAGCACGAGGATGCGGCGCGAACCTGCAGGTACCTGCGCTCGGACCACGGGCTTGGGTTCGGGCAGCGGCGCTTCGCGCAGCGGCAGGGTGATGCTGAAGCAACTGCCATGCCCCAATCCCGCGCTTTCCACGCGAATGGTGCCGCCATGCATTTCGACGAGTTGCTTCACCAGGGTGAGGCCGATGCCGAGCCCGCCGCGGGCACGTTCGACCGAAGTATCCACCTGCGCGAACAGTTCGAACACCTCGTCGATCTGGCCGGGGGTGAGGCCGATCCCGCGATCGCGCACCGACACGGCGACGAACCGGCCGTTGCGTTGCGCGACCAGTTCGATCGGCCGCCCGGCGTCGGAATACTTCGCGGCATTGCTCAGCAGGTTCGAGAACACCTGCGAGAGCCGATCGCCGTCGGCCAGCATCGGCAGCGGCAGCTCCGGCAGCGCCACCTGCAAGGGATGCGCGCCGGCTTCGAGCACGGGGGAGGCGGTCTCGACCGCGGCGTGCAGGATGTCCTGCAACGTCGTCGCATTGGGCTTGAGCACGAGCTTGCCGCGACTGATGCGCGCCACGTCCAGCAGGTCGTCGATCAGGCGCACGAGCAAGCCGAGTTGTCGCTCCATCATGTGCTGCATGGGATCGTCGCTGCCGGTCAGCTTGCGGATGCTGACGGCGTTGCGCAGCGGCGCGAGCGGATTGCGCAGCTCGTGGGCGAGGGTGGCGAGGAATTCATCCTTGCGGCGATCGAGCTCGCGCAACTGTGCTTCGGCGCGCGCGCGTTCGCCGATCTGTGCCTGCAGGTCCACGTTGCGCTGCGCCAGTTCGACGTTCGCCAGGCGCAGGGATTCGTTGAGCATCTCCAGCTCGCGCGCCTTTTCCGTGCGCAGCGCTTCGTTCGCGGCCGCCAGGCGTTCATTGGCGAGCTGCAGTTCGCGGCGCTTGCGGAACAACTCGGCAAGCACGACGACCTTGGACCGCAGGATCTCCGGGATCACCGGCACCATCACGTAGTCCACGGCACCGAGCTTGTAGCCGCGCATGCGGTCGAGGTCGGAGACGTTGACCGCGGTGACGAAGATGATGGGCGTGCGCTCGAAGCGCGGGTGCTGGTGGATCAGGCTCGCGGTTTCGAAGCCGTCCATGCCCGGCATGTTCACGTCGAGCAGGATGACCGCGAACTCTTCCTGCATCAGCTTCTGCAACGCTTCGGGGCCCGAGCTCGCGTCCACGAGCCGCTCGCCGAGCGGCTCCAGGATCGCCCGGTAGGTCAGCAAGCGTCCCGGCTGGTCGTCGACCAGCAGGATGTTGACCGGCGTATGCGCCGGTCCGCCGGACATGGGCATCAGCGATGCAACCATTGGCGCAGGACTCCCAACAACTGGTCGGTGACCACGGGCTTGGCGAGGTAATCGGACGCGCCGGCCTCCAGGCACTTCTCGCGGTCGCCCTTCATCGCCTTGGCGGTGAGCGCGATGATCGGCAACGCACGCGCATCGGGCATGCCGCGGATCGCACGCATCGTGTCGTAGCCGTCCATGCCGGGCATCATGATGTCCATCATCACCAGGTCGATGTCCGGATCGGCGGCGACCTTGTCGATCGCTTCATGGCCCGTGCCGGCGGTGATCACGCTCATGCCGTGGCGTTCCAGCACGCTGCTCAGCGCGAAGATGTTGCGCACGTCGTCGTCGACCACCAGCACGCGCTTGCCCTTCAGCGCATCGTCGCTCTCGTGCAGGCGCTGCACCATCTTCTGCTTGCCCGGCGGCAGGTCGGCGATCACGCGGTGCAGGAACAGGGAAGTCTCGTCGAGCAGGCGCTCGGGCGATTCCACGCCCTTGATCACCACGCTGCGCGCGGCCTTGCGCAGGCGCGCGTCCTCCGCCGCCGTCAGCTCCTTGCCGGTGAACACGACGATGGGTACCTCATGCAGGCGTTCTTCCTCCTGCACGCGGTCGAGCAGGTCCAGGCCCGTCATGTCGGGCAGCCGCAGGTCGAGCACCACGCAGTCGTAGGTCTCCGCCTTGAGCTTGTCGAGCGCGAGTGCGCCGGTCGATGCGGTGTCGATCTCGAGGTCGTCGTGGCGCAGGAGCTCTTCGATGCTCATGCGCTCGCGATCGTCGTCCTCGACGATCAGCAGCTTCTTGGTGCGCGGCAGCGTGTACAGGCGGATGCGCTCGAGCGCGTTCTCGATCGACTCCGGCGTCGACGGCTTGGCCAGGTAGGAGAACGCACCGCGCTCGATGCTGTGGTGGCGCTCTTCTTCGATGGTGACGATCTGCACGGGGATGTGCCGCGTTGCCGAGTCCTGCTTCAGGCGCGCGAGCACCGTCCAGCCGAGCATGTCGGGCAGGAAGATGTCGAGCGTGATCGCATTGACGGGATACTCGCGCACCAGGCGCAGCGCTTCGGCACCACGGTTGGCCGCGACCACCTGGAAGCCGCTGGAGCGCGCCAGGTCGCGCAGGATCTCCGCGTAGACAGGATCATCCTCGACCACCATCAGCACGGGCTTGTCGGGATCCAGGTTGCCGCGGTCGTCCGCGATTTCCGCAAGGTCGGCGAACGGACGTTCGACGTGCGAGGCGATCGCGTGCGCCTGCTTGCGACCGAGCATGGTGCCCACCGGTTCGCCGGAGCCGACGTAATCCAGCGGCAGGTACAAGGTGAACGTCGAGCCCTTGCCCGGTGCGCTCTGCAGTCGCAGTTCGCCGCCGAGCAGCCCCGCGATTTCGCGCGAGATCGCAAGGCCCAGGCCCGTGCCGCCGTACTTGCGCGAGGTGCCCGCGTCGGCCTGCTGGAAGGCTTCGAAGACGATCCTCTGCTTCTCGAGCGAAATGCCGATGCCGGTGTCGGTGACGTCGAACGCAACGACCGTCGGCGCGGACTCGAGCACCGCATGGCCTTCCGTCCAGCCTTGCGAGGCCACGCGCGCGGACAAGCGCACGCTGCCGCGTTCTGTGAACTTCAGCGCGTTGGACAGCAGGTTCTTGAGGATCTGCTGGAGGCGCTTGGGGTCGGTGTGCATCGCGCGGCCGATCTCCACCGGGAAATCGACGGAAAAATCCAGGCGCCGACGCTCCGCTTCGTGCCGGAAGCCGCGCTCCAGGTTTTCGCGCAGGTGCGAGAACGCGATCTCTTCGCTGTCCACCGTCACCGTGCCCGACTCGATCTTCGACAGGTCCAGGATGTCGCTGATCAGGTGCAGCAGGTCCGAGCCCGCCGCGTGGATGGTCTTGGCGAATTCGACCTGCCGGCCGCTGAGGTTGTCTTCCGGGTTCTCGGCCAGCTGCTGGCCGAGGATCAGGATGGAGTTGAGCGGCGTGCGCAGCTCGTGCGACATGTTCGCGAGGAACTCGGACTTGTAGCGCGAGGTGAGCGCGAGCTCGGCCGCCTTCTCCTCGAGCGCGCGGCGGGCCTGTTCGATTTCCTGGTTCTTGCGCTCCACCTCGGTCTTCTGTTCGGCGAGCAGCTGCGCCTTGAGCGCGATTTCCTCGTTGGTCTGCTGCAGTTCCTTCTGCTGGGACTGCAGTTCGCCGGCGAGCTGCTGCGACTGCGACAGCAGGCGTTCGGTGCGCATCGTCGCTTCGATGGTGTTGAGCACGATGCCGATCGAACCGGAGAGCTGTTCGAGGAAGGCGCGCTGCGACGGCGTGAACTCGGTGAGAGAAGCGAGCTCGATCACCGCCTTGATCTGGTCTTCGAACAACACCGGCAGCACCACGACGCTGCGCGGCACCGCGCTGATCAGGCCCGATTCGATCTGCACCGTGCCGGCCGGCACATCGTCGAGCGCGATCATCTCCGCCTGCGCGGCGCACTGGCCGATCAGGCCCTGGCCGAATTCCACGTAACGCGCTTCGTCGTCCATGCTGCCGACGTCCGCGTAACCGGCGAGCTGGCGCAGGCGGTTGCGGCCCCGGCGTTCGTCGGTCTCCACCACGTACATCACGCCCTGCTGCGCGTAAACCAGCGGCGCGAGTTCGGACAACAGCATGTGGCCGAGCGTGATGAGATCTCGCTGGCCCTGCATCATGCCGGAGAACTTGGCGAGGTTGGTCTTCAGCCAGTCCTGCTCGCGGTTGGATTCAGTCGTCGCGCGCAGCGTGCCAATCATCGCGTTGATGTTGTCCTTCAGGTCGGAGAGCTCGCCGCGCACGTCCACCTGGATCGAACGCGTCAGGTTGCCTTGCGTCACCGACGTCGCCACTTCCGCGATCGCGCGCACCTGCGTGGTGAGGTTGGCGGCGAGCTGGTTCACGTTGGCGGTGAGGTCCTTCCAGATGCCCGCGGTGCCCGGCACCTTGGCCTGGCCGCCCAGTCGTCCTTCGACGCCCACTTCGCGCGCCACCGTCGTCACCTGGTCGGCGAAGATCTCGAGCGTCTCGGTCATCGAGTTGATGGTGTCGGCGAGTTCGGCGATTTCGCCCTTCGCTTCCACCGTCAGCTTCTGGTGCAGGTCGCCGTTCGCCACCGCGGTCACCACCTTCGCGATGCCGCGCACCTGCGTGGTGAGGTTGGTCGCCATCGAGTTGACGTTGTCGGTGAGGTCCTTCCACGTGCCCGCGACGCCCGGCACCTGCGCCTGGCCACCGAGCTTGCCTTCGGTGCCCACTTCGCGCGCCACGCGCGTCACTTCCGCGGCGAAGCCGTTGAGCTGGTCCACCATCACGTTGATCGTCGACTTCAGCTGCAGGATTTCGCCCTGCGCATCCACCGCGATCTTGCGCGAGAGGTCGCCCTTCGCCACCGCGGTCGCGACTTCGGCGATGTTGCGCACCTGCGTGGTGAGGTTGGACGCCATCGAGTTGACGTTGTCGGTGAGGTCCTTCCAGGTGCCCGCGACGCCCGGCACCTGCGCCTGGCCGCCGAGCTTGCCTTCGGTGCCCACTTCGCGCGCCACGCGCGTCACTTCCGCGGCGAAGCCGTTGAGCTGGTCCACCATCGTGTTGAAGGTTTCCTTCAGCTGCAGGATTTCGCCGCGCACGTCCACGGCGATCTTGCGCGAGAGGTCGCCCTTCGCCACGGCCGTCGTCACTTCCGCGATGTTGCGCACCTGCGCGGTGAGGTTGGACGCCATCGAGTTGACGTTGTCGGTGAGGTCCTTCCAAGTGCCGGCGACGCCGGGCACGACCGCCTGGCCGCCGAGCTTGCCTTCGGTACCGACTTCACGCGCCACGCGCGTGACTTCCGCCGCGAAGCCGTTGAGCTGGTCCACCATCGTGTTGATGGTGTTCTTCAGTTCGAGGATTTCGCCGCGCACGTCCACCGTGATCTTGCGCGAGAGGTCGCCCTTCGCCACGGCCGTCGTCACTTCCGCGATGTTGCGCACCTGCGCGGTGAGGTTGGAGGCCATGGCGTTCACCGAGTCGGTGAGGTCGGCCCACGTGCCTGCGACGCCCGGCACCTGCGCCTGGCCGCCGAGGCGTCCTTCCGAGCCCACTTCGCGCGCCACGCGCGTGACTTCCGCGGCGAAGCCGTTGAGCTGGTCCACCATCGTGTTGATGGTGTCCTTGAGTTCCAGGATTTCGCCGCGCACGTCCACGGTGATCTTGCGCGAGAGGTCGCCCTTTGCCACCGCGGTGGTCACCTCGGCGATGTTGCGCACCTGCGAGGTGAGGTTGGAGGCCATGGAGTTCACCGAGTCGGTGAGGTCCTTCCATGTGCCCGCCACGTCCGGCACGACGGCCTGGCCACCGAGCTTGCCTTCGGTACCCACTTCGCGCGCCACGCGCACCACTTCGGCCGCGAAGCCGTTGAGCTGGTCCACCATCGTGTTGATGGTGTTCTTCAGTTCGAGGATTTCGCCACGCACGTCCACCGTGATCTTGCGCGAGAGGTCGCCCTTCGCCACGGCGGTGGTCACTTCCGCGATGTTGCGCACCTGCGAGGTGAGGTTGGACGCCATCGCGTTCACCGAGTCGGTGAGGTCCTTCCAGGTGCCGGCCACGCCGGGCACGATCGCCTGGCCACCGAGCTTGCCTTCCGTACCCACTTCGCGCGCCACGCGCGTGACTTCCGATGCGAAGCCGCGGAGCTGGTCCACCATCGTGTTGATGGCTTCCTTCAGCTGCAGGATCTCGCCGCGCACGTCCACCGTGATCTTGCGCGACAAGTCGCCGTTCGCGACCGCAATCGTCACTTCCGAAATGTTGCGCACCTGCGCCGTGAGGTTGGACGCCATCTGGTTCACCGAATCGGTGAGGTCCTTCCACACACCCGACACGCCTTTCACCTTCGCCTGGCCGCCGAGGCGTCCCGCGGTGCCCACTTCGATGGCCACGCGCGTCACTTCGGAGGAGAACTCGCTCATCTGCTCGAGCATGCGGTTCACGATGTTCGCCGCACGCAGGAACTCGCCCTGCAGCGGGCGGCCATCGTTGTCCAGCGGCACCGTGCGCGAGAGGTCGCCCTTCGCCACGGCGGCCATCGCTTCGGTCATGGTTTCGATCGGGCGCGCCATGTCGCGGATCAGCCCGTTGACCGAGGCTTCCATGTCGGACCATTGGCCCTGGCGGTTCGCGGCGGGCACGCGTTGGCGCGTGCGGCCTTCGCCACCGACTTTCTGCGCCACGCGCGCCAGGTCGTTCGCAAGGCGCCGGTTCTGGCCGACGATTTCGTTGAACGCGTCCGCGAGCTTGCCGGAGATGCCTTCCCAGTGCGCGGGCAGTTGCACGGAGAAGTCACCGTCGCGCACCTGGGTCATCGCATGCAGCAGTTGCTGCAGCGCATCCATGCCGTTGCCGTCGATGGGCGGCGCGGGGGGCGGCGTTTCCACAGGGGAAGCGGCGACGGCGCCACGGCGTGACCGCCGGGCGGGCTGGCTTTCATTGTTCACGAAACCTCCGGAGCCCGTCCCCACGGGCAAACTGCTGGGGACGCTATCTTCAGGAAAGTGGAGACCATGTGAGGGCGCGGGCGGACGCCGGGCATCAGGCGCCCGGCAGCGGCCAGTGGAAGTCCCAGCCGTTCGCGGTTTCGTCGGCGCGCAGGCGCAGGTCCGCGACGTCGGTATCCGCCAGCGCCAGCGCGATCGGCCCCGGCGCATGCAGGCCTTCGGCTTTGCAATGCAGGCCCGGTTCCATGTCGTCGCGCACGAGTACGAAGGCATGCGCACCGTGCGCCTGGCTTTCGACGGCCACCAGGCACAACGCTTGCCGCAACAGGCCAGGAACGCCGGCGTCGGGCGCGCCATCCACGCGCACGTCCGCCTCGCCGCCTGCATCGCGCAGGCGCTCGCGCAACATGGCGGCGGCGGTCGCCAATGTTTCCTCGGCCGGCATCGTCTGCAGCAGGTGCGTGCCGCGTTGCGCTGCAGCTTCGATGCGGCCGATGCAGGCGAGCGTGCGCGTCGCGTCGTCGACCAGCTGCCGCGCCGCGAACGCATTGATCTGAACGGCATTCAGAACATTGCGCAGGTCGTGCATGCCATCGCGCATCGACGCGTGCGGCGAGGGCTCCGCGTTCGACGGTGGATCCAGGGGCATCGGCTCGGTTGCTCGGTCGCCGAAACTCCATACTTTCGTTGATTCCATGTAAGTCGTGCGTGAGCCGGAACGGGTTTCCGGCGGAGTGCATCGTGCAGGGCGATGGCATGCCGATTGCGTGATGAGAGGTGCGGGCGTGCCCGCGCACATTCGATCGCAGGAGAGCGGCAGATGAACCCACGAGACCAGAACCAGGGCGGCCGGCGCGGCGGCGGCCATCGGGATGAAGGCATGCACCGCGGACAGCATGAAGGGGATGAGCGCGAGCAGGATCCGCGTTCGTGGCGCGAGCGCCTCGCAGCGCAGTTCCGCGATCCGCATCGTCCTGAACCGCAGTGGCTGCGGGAAGACCGCGAGCGTGCCGCAGGACGCGGGGAAGGCCCGCAGCGGGGTAGCGAACGTGAATGGGCCGAGCCGCGCGAGCCCGGATACGACAGCGCATACGCCAGGAGTGCACGCGCCGACCGCGACCGCGAGCGGGAACGCGACCGCGAGCGCGAAGACGAAGCCAGCCGCATGCGCGCACGCGACGAACACGACCTGAGCACCGGCTGGGAGCCGGCACGCTGGTCCGACGACGATTACTTCAGCGGACGTGGCGACTACGGCGGGTTCCGCGTGGGTACCAGCGCGGGGCTGGGTGGCCCCGGCAGCGACTACGGTCGGCCCTCGTTCGGCGGCAGCTATGGCGAAGCCAGCGGATACGCTGGTTCGCGCTGGGGGAGCCGCTCGGGATACGAAGTCGGCGCGCACCAGCGCGACGTGCGGCGTTCGTTCCGAGGCCTGGGTCCGACGAGCTACAAGCGTCCCGACGAACGCATCCGCGACGACGTGTACGAACGCCTCACCGACAGCCACATCATCGATGCGCGCCACATCCTGGTCGAAGTCGACCAGGGCAACGTGACCTTGTCGGGCAGGGTCGGCGAACGGCGCATGCGCTATGCGGCGGAAGACCTGGTGGCGGATGTGATGGGCGTGTCCAACATCAACAACCAACTGCAGGTGGAACGCGAAGGACCGCCGCCGACGACCTTGGGCAGGCAGGATCCGCCGACGGGAGATCCGTCGGACAACAAGCACCACTAGCGTCAGTTGGCCTCTTCGTCCGCGAGTCCGCGCTCGCGGGCGAGGCGGTTGCGGATGGTGCGCGTGGTGATGCCCAACGCCGCGGCCGCGCGGCGCCGGTTGTTGCCGAAGTGTTGCAGCGTCTTGCGCAGGATGTGGCGTTCCATCTCTTCGAAGGACGTGCCGACGGCGAAGGTGATGGTGTTCGACGATTCGCTCAGCGCGCGCTGTGGCATGGCCTGCGGCGCGATGCGGACCTGGTCGTCGTCGGCGAGGATGTACGCGCGCTGCACGGCGTTGCGCAATTCGCGCACGTTGCCCGGCCACGGGGCCTGGCGGATGCATTCGCGCGTGGTCGTTTCGATGGTGTGTTGCGTGCCGCCCCGCGCATTGAGTTCGGCGAGGAACGCATCGGCGAGCAGCAGTGCGTCGTCGCCGCGGTCGCGCAAGGCGGGGACGGGGATCGCGAAGCCGCACAGGCGCCAGTAGAGGTCATCACGCAAGCGCCCGCTGGCGACCGCTTCGAGCGGGTCGCGGTTGGTGGCCGACACGATGCGCACTTCCACCGGCAGGTCGACGTGGCCGCCGACGCGGCGATAGCAACCGAAGTCGAGCACGCGCAACAGGTGCGTCTGCAGCGCGGGCGCCATCTCGGTGATTTCGTCGAGGAACAGCGTGCCGTGCGCGGCCTGTTCCAGGAAACCGTAGTGGCGCGACACCGCGCCGGTGAAGCTGCCTTTCTCGTGGCCGAACAACTGGCTCGCCAGCAGTTCGCCCGCGACCGCACCGCAGTTCACCGCGACGAACGGGCCGTGGCGTCCACTCGCGATATGGATGGCGCGCGCGACGAGTTCCTTGCCGCAGCCGCTTTCGCCGTGCACCAGCACCGAGGCGTCGCTGGGTGCGACTTTCTCGATCATGCGGCGCGTGGCCTGGAAGGCGTCGGACTCGCCGACCATGTCGTGCCAGGCGTCCGGCGGCCGCGGCGCGGCGGTGCGGCGATGCTGCGCACAAGCTTCGAAGACCTCGCGCAGGCGGTCGGGCGCGATCGGCTTGATCAGGTAGTCGACGACGGCGTTCTTGCGCATCGAGGCCAACGCGCTTTCCACGGTCGGCTTGCCGGTGACGACGATCGCGCGCGTGCGCTCATTGTCGACGTCCTGCAGCAGCGACAGGCCGCTGCCGTCGGGCAGGTCGAGGTCGACCAGGGCCAGGTCGAAATCGCGCTGGCGCACGCGATGCATCGCTTGGCTCAGTTCGCCGGCGATGGTGATGTCGTAGCCGTGCATGCGCGCGATCTCCGCTGCTGCGTGCACGAAGCCGACATCGTCGTCGACGATCAACAGCGATGGTGGCCGCGAGGGGGGCGCGTGCGGATCCATGCTCGGCGTGCCTCAGCATTGGTGACTCCGTGGATGTACTCCGCAGTAAGCAAAGCCGCAGTGAAGGCGGACAGGATTTCCGACGGAGGGAAGCGCCTTCCGCGCCTTCACGCCATCGGCATGCCGCTTGCGTGCGGTTCCGGGGTTGGAAAGTCGCGTTTATGCCGGCGTTTCGAGCCTTTCCGCGCGCTGAACGCGGCAGGAAATCCCTTCGGACCGATGAGCGGCAGTGGCGCGGCCCATGCATGGGTTCACGGGCCGACGACAGCGTCGGGGTCGTGAACAGGAGAAACGACATGGCACAGCGTGGACAAGGCGGCGGCACCAGCAATCGGGGTTTCGCGTCAATGGATCCGGCGAAGCAGCGCGCGATCGCGGCGCAAGGCGGGCGGGCGGCGCATGCGCAGGGCGTGGCGCATGAATTCGATTCCGCCGAAGCCCGTGAAGCGGGACGCAAGGGCGGCCAGGCGCGCAGCCATCGCGCGGCGGCGATGATGGGCGCATCGAGCATCACGGGTGCATCGCCATCGATGCAGGAAACGCTGGCCAAGAGCGATCGCGACGTGCAGGGCGCGGACAACTACCAGCGCGTTCCGCCGTTGTCGGAGCCGCGTAGCTAGCGATGCGGTTTGCGGATGTGTGGCGTCGCCCGCGGAGCACCGCGGGCGCGCGCCGTCACGCCTGCGCAACGGGCAACGGCAGAGGCTTGCGTCCTCGCACGACGCGGTCCGCATGCCATGCACATCGATGAGAAGGACGAGGCCAGGGATCGGGCGCGCCTGGACAACGCGAGCCTCGACGACGCAATCGCCGATTCGTTTCCCGCGAGCGATCCGCCCTCGCAGACCAGCCCGATCACCGCGACGCCTTCGCAGGCGCAGATGCCGCTCGGGCACGCCGGTGCGATGGGCGACCAGGTCCGCGTGTATCGCGTGATCGAGCCGCGCAAGGCGTCGCAGCCGTTTTCGGGCCCGGGCAACGACAGCGGCGGACGATGGACCACGCCGCGCACGCAAGCGGTGTATGCCTCGCTGTCGCCCGCCGCGGCGATCCTCGAATACCTCGCGCACCTGGAAGGCGAAACGCCGGACAAGTTGATGATGGCCAGCGCCACCGTGCCGATCGAATCGGTGCTCGCGCAGCTCGAGCTGCCGAGCGAATGGAAGGAGCGCCCCTATCGCGACACGGTGCGGCAGATCGGCGATGCGTGGTCGAAGACGAAGAAGTCGCTCGCGCTGCGCGTACCGAGCGCGGTGTGCGATGGGGAATGCAACGTGCTGCTCAACCCGGACCATCCGGATTTCGCGAAGCTGCACATGGACCACCTCGCGCCGATGAAACTCGATCCGCGCCTGCGGATCTGACGCGGGTCACTTGCCGCGGTAGCGGCAGCCCGAAGTGCAGGTTTCGTTGATCACGATCTCCGACAACTGCGGAAGCGCGGGCTTCAGCTGGTCCCAGATCCACTTGGCGAGTACTTCGCTCGTCGGGTTTTCCAGGCCTTCGATGTCGTTGAGGTAATGGTGGTCGAGCCGGTCGTAGAGCGGCTTGAACGCGGACTTGATGTCCGCGAAGTCCATCACCCAGCCGGTGTGCTCGCCCGGTTCGCCGGACACGTGGATTTCCACGCGGAACGAATGCCCGTGCAGGCGCGCGCACTTGTGGCCCGGCGGCACGTTCGGCAACCGGTGGGCGGCTTCGAGGGTGAAGGATTTGAAGATGTCCATGCGGCCGCCATTCTATTCCAGGAAGCGGACCCGGCCCGTGGACAGTGCATAGATCGCACCCACGGCCTTCATGCCGCGGGGCGCGGCGTTCTCTTCCCACTCGGGCGAGCCGAGGATGCGCGCGAGGGTGGCCCTCACGTTGGCTTCCACGCACGCGTCGAGCAACTCGTCGGGCGGGAGTGACGGATCGATCCCGTCGAGCGCCGGCACGATTTCCCGCAGCAGGATCTCGATGCGGCTGCGGTGTTTGACGCCATGGAAGCGTTCGCCGATGGCGGCTTCGACGGCACCGCAGCCATCGTGCCCCAGGACGATCAGCAGTGGCGTTTCCAGGTACACGCCAGCGTATTGCAGCGTCCCTGCGATCGAAGGCCCCAGCACGTTGCCCGCCACGCGGACGACGAACAGCTCGCCGAAGGACGCATCGAACACCAACTCGGGCGGCACACGGCTGTCGCTGCAGCCCAGGAGGGTGGCGAAGGGGTGCTGCCCCTTCGCGAGATCCGCAAGCACTTCCTTCTGCACCGTCGGAAATCGCGCGCGGCCTGCGATGAAGCGTGCGTTGCCTTCCTTCAGTCGCGCCAATGCTTCGTCGGCCGTCATAGTCCTGCTCCCCAACGATGTTGCCAGGCGATGCCGAGGGCATCGAAGTTGTTGCCCGTGCGCGCCGACACGCCGCTGCTGGCGGCGAACTTGATCGAATCCAGGCGTCCCAGCGGGAACGCGTAAGTGACGCCGATGCGCCAGTTCTGCTGCAGGTCGTTGCGCACGTTGTCGTTGATCGAAGTGCGGCCGCCCGCGAAGTACGTGGTGTCGATCGACATCCACTGGCCGGTGCGAAAGCCGTAGATCGCATGGCCCTGCAGCGCCAGGATCGGATCCTGCGAACGCGTGTTGCCGCCGAAGAAATCGTCGTTGTCGGTGAAGAACACGACGGCCGCCTGTGCTTCGAGCGTCCACGCGCCGAACGCTTTGGAGACGCCGATTTCGGGCTTGATCGTCCAGCGATGGCTGCTGATGTTGACGAGCTTCGAACCGTCGTACTGCCCCCAGGGCGGCGACACCTGCAGGCTCGCACCGATGATGAGGTCCTGCTTCCAGCCGCGGAAATCGCGCAGCGACAGGGCCGGCGCGCCATGCAGGTTGATCGACATGCGGAACGCGGGCCGGCCGAATCCGTTGATGGTGCGCTCGACGGGCGCGCCGAGGTAATCGGCTTCGCCCGACAGGCGCGTGTACGGCAGGATCACGTCGAACTTGCCCGACTTGCCCCCAAGGTCGAGCACGCGCGCGTAGGCCACGACGAGGTTCGTCGAATCCAGGTTTGCATTGGTGAGCGGCAGCGATCCGTCGAACGACAGATCACCGCGGGTCTGGATGACACCGACGATCGCGAAGTTCACCCCGACGGGGGCGTTCGAATACGCGCGGGGCTCGATGTCCTGCGCGTGCGCCGCCCACGGCAATGCGGCGAACGCGAACACGGCGAGTGCCGCGTACCGAATGCATCGACCGGGTGGGGGCATGCGAGGCCATCCGAGGTCCCTTTGACGCTATAGCGTCGTGCGCAGGGAATTGCGGCCGGAGTGCGGGCCGCTGGAAGGGGCTCGGAGGGGAAAAAACAGACGTGGTGGCTATGGGTGGACTCGAACCACCGACCCCAGCATTATGAGTGCTGTGCTCTAACCGGCTGAGCTACATAGCCACGGAGAGCCGCGAATTATTCCTGCCGCAGGGGTATCGCGTCAACGGCCGGCCGCGCGCTTGTCGCTTCGCGGATCGCGTGGCAGAGTCGGACGCAGTGCATTTTTTGGAGTCCGCATCGTGATCGATCCGGACGGTTACCGCCCGAACGTGGGCATCGTGCTCATGCACCCGGATGGTCGGGTGTTCTGGGCACGCCGCGTCCATCGCGACGGCTGGCAGTTCCCGCAGGGCGGGATGAATACGGACGAGACGCCGCTCGAGGCCATGTACCGCGAGCTGCGCGAGGAGACCGGCCTGCTTCCCGACCATGTCGCAGTCCTGGGCGTCACGCCCGGTTGGCTGCGCTATCGCCTGCCGCAGCGGGCCATCCGCCGCAACGACCGGCTGGTCTGCATCGGCCAGAAGCAGGTGTGGTACCTGCTGCAGTTCACGGGCGAGGAGTCCGACCTGCAGCTGGACTGCACCGAGAAGCCCGAGTTCGACCACTGGCGCTGGGTGGACTTCTGGTACCCGGTCGACCACGTCGTGAACTTCAAGCGCAGCGTCTATGCCAGCGCCCTGAAGCACCTGGCCCCGTTCGCGCGCCAGGTCGCAGGGGCTGTCGCGATCCCGCAGCTGGCCAAAGACCCGCGCCTGGACGCCCAGGGCGTCCCCCGGGCCCACCAGCGGCCGCGCCGGCGCAAGGCCGAAGCTGAGCGGAGCGGGGGTTCCGAACCCGGCGCCAATTGACAATGATTCGCATTCGTGGGGAAATGGCGCCAGTTCCCCGACAAGGGCCGCCCGACGGCCCACGAAGCGCCCCATGTACGTGTGCATCTGCAACGGCGTCACCGACAAGGACATCCGCCAGGCCGCCGAATCCGGCTGCAAGACGGTGGCCGAGCTGACGATGCGCACCGGCTGCGGCGCCACCTGCGGCACCTGCCTGGACATGGCCGCCGAGCTTCTCGCCGCCGCGCGCCCGCACGACACGGACTTCGACCTGCCGGTCCTCCAGGCCGCCTGATCCACCCGCGATGCAAACGCATCGCGTTTCGCCACCGTCCCGGCGACGGCGCTAGCATCCGCGCGAACGCCACGCACGGAGCAGCACATGAAGGGCGACCCCAAGGTCATCGAACATCTCAACCGGGCGCTCTACAACGAGCTCACCGCGATCAACCAGTACTTCCTGCACGCCAAGATGCTGAAGAACTGGGGCCTGAAGGAACTCGCGGAGCACGAGTACAAGGAATCGATCGACGAGATGAAGCACGCCGACCGACTGGCCGAGCGCATCCTCTTCCTCGAAGGCCTTCCGAATTTCCAGGCGCTGGGCAAGCTGCGCATCGGCGAAAACCCGAAGGAGCTGCTGCAGGCCGACCTCGCGCTCGAACTCGAAGCACTCCCGGTGCTGCGCGAGGCGATCAGCTATTGCGAAAGCATCCGCGACTCGGTGAGCCGCCGCCTGTTCACCGACATCCTCGATTCCGAGGAAGAGCACATCGACTGGATCGAAACGCAGCTCGACCTGATCAATCGCCTCGGCGAGCAGAACTACCTGCTCACCAAGCTCGAAGAGTAATCAGGCTTCCGCCGTGCGCCGCTTGCGCAGGCGCAGCTGCAGCGCGGCCTTCGCACGCTCGAATTCCTCCGTGAGGATCGCCACCGCCACCGCGGGGCGATCCAGCGTTTCCATGCGCGCGCCGAGTTCGATGCGCTTGGCCGCGGCCGAGAGCGCCATCGCGCCCAGGTTCGCGCTGGAGGATTTCAGCGAATGCGCTGCTTCGCGCAACGCGGAGAAGTCCGGCGCGAGCGCCGCGCGCTCGAGCTGCGCGAGCAGGTGCGGCGCATCTTCAAGGAACACCGTGATGATGCGTGACGCGTCCGCGCCGATGACGGCGTAGAGCTCTTCCAGCGCGCTGTCGTCGAGGACGGGATCGGCGGGCGTCGGAGTGGGCGGTGCAGTCGGCGTCGGCATGGTCATCGCCACCGGGGCATGCGCAGGCGTGGCTGCGCGATCGGGTTTGGGCAGGTCGAACGCGGGGAACGCGTCGAACGGCGAGGACACAGGCACGTCGGACGAAATCGGGGCCGCCGTCTTCTCGAAGGGCTTCGGCGCGAACACCGGCATCTCCGGCGGCGTCGCCGCTTCCGGCGCCAGCACGCGCGCCAGCTCGCCCACCTGCGCGAACGCGGCGGCCGACGGCGTGCGCACCTTGCCCGCATCCTGCAACCAGCGACGCAGGCAGTGTTCCAGCTGGCCGCGCGTGACGGGCTTGGCGAGGTAATCGTCCATGCCCGCATCGAGGCAGCGTTGGCGGTCGCCCGCCATCGCATTGGCGGTCATCGCCACGATCGGCAGGTGCGGACCGGACGGATCGGCCGCTTCGACTTCGCGCCACTTGCGTGACGCGCTGTAACCATCGAGCACCGGCATCTGGCAATCCATCAGCACCAGGTCGTAACGGCCGTCGCGCATGCGCAACAGCGCGGCCTCGCCGTTGGTGGCGGTGTCGCAATCCAGGCCGAGCACGCTCAGCAGGCGCTGCGCGACCAGCAGATTGACGGGGTTGTCTTCGACCAGCAGCACGCGCGCCTGGAAGTGCTTCTTCGCCGCGATCGCGGCTTCGGTCTTGGTCTCGGAAGAACCATCGGCGCGCGCGGAAGCGCGGCGCGAGAGCGCAACGCGCAGCTCCGCATCCGGTGCCTGTCGCGGCAGCAGCGTCGCGCCGTTGTTCAATTCCTCGGCGACTTCGTCGTCGCCGTACAGGTAGACCAGGCGTACTTCACCGAACATCGCGGTGCGCCCGACATTGCGATGCAAGGCAATCGCCGTATTGCGCATGCTCGGCAGGTCCGCGAGCACCACACCGTAGGTCCACGGCGGCCCTTGCGTCGCCGCGGCGCGCAGGCGATCGAGCGCTTCCTGCGTGTTCTCCACGGTCGTGACGCGCAGGCCCCAGTTCGGCAACAACATGCTCAGGCGGCTGCGCAGGCGCGCATCGGAGGTGAGCAGCAGCAGGCGCTGGCCACTGAGGTCCGCTTCACGCGTCGGCATGTCGCCGAGCACCTTGAGCAGCGGCACTTCGAAATGGAAGGTGGCGCCGTGGCCCGGTTCGGACTGCACGCCGATGCGGCCGCCCATCAGGTCGACGATGCGATGGCAGATCGCCAGGCCCAGGCCCGTGCCGCCGTACAAACGCGTCGTCGAGGCATCGGCCTGCGTGAAGGCATGGAACAGGCGCGATTGCGCATCGGGCGCGATGCCGATGCCCGTATCCCGCACTTCGAAGCGCAATTGATGCTGGCTCGTGGTTTCGCCCACGCGGCGCACCGTCACCGAAATCGAACCGCGCTCGGTGAACTTCACCGCGTTGCTGATCAGGTTCGTGAGCACCTGGCGCAGGCGCACCGGATCGCCGCGCACCGGCAGGCGCACGCCCGGATCCAGCTGCAGGTGCAGGCGCAGGCCCTTCGCATCGGCGGGGCGTTCCATCAGCTGCATGACCGCTTCGAGCAGGTCGCGCAGGTTGAAGTTGGTGGTTTCCAGTTCGAGCTTGTTCGCTTCGAGCTTGGAGTAGTCGAGGATGTCGTCGACGATGCGCAGCAACTGCTGCGAAGACGTGTAGGCCGTGCGTACCAGTTCGTGCTGGTCCGGCAGCAGGCGCGCATGCAGGAGCAGGTCGAGCATCGGCACGATGCCGTTCAGCGGCGTGCGGATCTCGTGGCTCATCGTCGCCAGGAATTCGCCCTTCGCCAGCACCGCCGACTCGGCGGCCTGCTTGGCCTTCGTCAGCTGCTGCTCGAGTTCGTGGTGGCGCGTGATTTCGCGCTGCAGCGCGTCCACTTCGGCCTGCCCGCGCTTCGCGCGCTCGGCGATGGCCACCATCTGCGCATCGCGCCGATGCAGCACCCACACCACGATCACCAGCGCGACCAATGCGGTGAGCACGAACAACAGTGCGGCGGTCTGCCAGGGCCCTTGCAGGCCCGTGGCTTCGAGCAGGAGCGAGAGCGCTGCGCCGGCGGCGGCACCGAGCGCCAACCAGCGAGCGGTGAGCCAACGGCTGGGAGCGGTGTGGTCGGGCATCAGAGCACCGCGTTCTTGAAGTCGAAGTCGAGTTCGCTCGCCGCCTGTTGCACGAGGTTCCCCTGGATGAAGTCGATGCCGCTCATCCACAGCGTCGCCGCGGCTTGCGGATCCTCCACGCTGTGGCCGATCACCTGCAGGCCGTTGCGATGCGCGCGATCGATGGAGGTGCGCATCGCATCGCGCAGCGCGCCGGTCTCGTTGCCGATCGCATAACGCGCGGACAAACGCAGGTAACCCAGCGGCAACTGCGAGAGCAGCGAATCGGCGTCCGGGCTGTGCTCGTACTGGCTCAGGCAGAACTGCACGCCCACCGGCACCATCTGCTCGCAGAACTGCCGCAGCGTCACCGAATGGATCAGCGCATCGGCCAGGCGGATGTCGACGACGAGCGAGGGACCTTCGAGCCCGCGCACCGCGATGGCGGACGCGAGCCATTCGGCATAGGCCTCGCGCGCGAGCGTGCGCGGCGATTGCGGCACGAACAGGCGCACCGGGCGGCCCTGCGCACGGCGTTGCTGCAGCACGTCCAGGCCGCGCTCGAGCACCCAGCGGTCGATGTCATGGATCAGGCCGGCGGTTTCCGCCGCGGGCACGATTTCCGCGGCGTTGTGCACCGTGCCGTCGGGCGCGCGCATGCGCAGCAACGTCTGGTATTGCGCCTCTTCGCCGCCGGCGACGGCGACGATGGGCTGGAAGATCAATTCGAAGCGATCGTCGGCGAGCGCATCGCGCAGGTAGGCGGACAGGTCGCTGGTCTGCGTGCGATCCGGCGGCGCGTACGCGGACACGCCGATGGCCTGCGAGCGCGCATGGCGCGCGGCCATCTCCGCGGCTTCCAGTACGCTGCCCGGATCGGTGAAGCCGTGGCGCAGTGCGGCGTAGCCGACCGTCGTGCGCAGACGCAGCGAATGCCCGTCGATCTCGAAATGATGCTGGCTGATGCCGTCGCGCCACTTGCGGGCAAGGGCATCCAGGCGCGCGTCGTCCACGTCCGGTGTGAACACCAGGAACGAGTGGTCGTTCAGGCGCGTGGCCGGGTAGGCGCCGGCGAGTTCGCCGAGGCGGCGGCCCGCTTCGGTCATCAGGTTTTCGAGCGCGGCGTAGCCGAAGCGATCCCGCAAGGTGGCGCTGCCTTCGACTTCGATGAAGTACACGCCGCCGCCGTGCACCGCTGGCAACGCGGCGCCGAGGCGTTGGAGCAGGTGCGGGCGCGCCATCAACCCGGTCGCCGGATGGCGGCTGGACTCGGACATGCGCTGCTTGCCGAGGGCACGTGCGCGCTTGACGCGGCTTTCGATCGCCGCGACCAGGTGGCGCGGTCGAATGGGTTTCTGCAGCAGGTCGTCGGCGCCCATCTCGAGCACTTCGAACTGCTTGTCGGGATCCGGATCGCCGGTGAGGAACACGATCGGCGTGTGCAGGAAGGCTTCGTGCTGGCGGATCATCTTCGTCAGCTCGGCGCCCGACAGGCCCGGCATGTGCAGGTCCATCAGCACCAGGTCCGGGCGCGTGCGCGTCATCGTGTCGATGACATCGCGCGGTTCCGACGCCACGAGCGCTTCGATGCCCGCGCCGTTGAGCACGCCCTCGGCGAACAGCGCCTGGGCGCGGTCGTCTTCCACGATCAGCACGCGATACGGCGGTTCGCCATCCCCGCCCACCGGGGGCAAGGGGGCCGGCGGCGGGACGTCGGGTTGCGACGGCGGCGCGGAGGCCGGCGCCTGGGCGGACGGCGGTGCCGCGTCTTCGCTCCAGCGACGCCAGTAGTGGGCCGGCGGTGTTTCGGCGCGCCCTTCGTCGCCCGGCTTGGCGGCGACCGGCAATTTCAGCAGCAATTGTTCGGCGGTGGCGATCATGGTCGCGGTCGCGCTCGCATCGGGCAGGCGTTGCGACACGCGCGCGGCGGAGACCGGGCCGCGCAGCTGCGCGAGCGAACTCGCCCACTGCGGATCCAGGTGCGAGGCGACCGAATGCAGGCGCTCGATTTCGTGCGCGATCTGTTCGAACGAGCCTTCGTCCCAGCCCGTGCCGCGACGATTGCGCAAATGCTGGGCAAGCGTGTCGATGCCGCTGCGGAACTGCGACACGGGATCGTTAGGCACGGTGTTTCTTGTCTTGGTGGCGGGCATCGATTCCCCCGGCGTTGCCGCCAATTATCGCTTCGTCCCCATGAGGGGAATGCACGGATTAAGGCCGCTTGGGCGGCCAATGCAACGCATTTTGCGTGATGCCGTCCTCATTGCGGCACATTGGTCGACGCAGTGGTCGATTTCGGACCAAACAGGGCACGCCGCACGCGCCGCCACAGCCACCACACCGCAGCCGCGACGGTCACGCTGATCGACACCACGATCGCCAACGCGATCCAGGGATGCGCGAACGCAAGCGCGAGGCCGCCGACCACCGTGACGTCTTCGGCCGCCGAGGCCGTCCAGTTGCTGACCGGCTCGGGCGACGTATTCAGCAAGGCGCGCGATCCGGCCTTGAGCACGTGGCTGGTCAAGGCCACGCCGGCACCGGTGGCGAGCATGCCGGCGCCGAGGCTGCCGTCGGGCGAGAGCGTCGCCGCGGCGAGGAACGCACCGACCGGCACGCGCAGCAGCGTGTGCAGCAGGTCCCACCCCGAATCGACCCCGGGGATCTTGTCCGCGAAAAATTCCGCCCCCGCCAGCACGCCCGACACGCCCAGCACCCAGGGCGACTGCGCCACGTGCAGCGCAGGCGGCAGGTCCAGCCAGCCCAGCATCCCGGCGATGCCCAGGCCGAAGACCGTCAGGTACACGCGGATGCCCGCGAGCCAGGCCAGCAGGATGCCGATGGCGAAAAGTTGGGGCTCGGTCATGGACGTTCCCTCCGCGTGGGTCGCATCTGGCGACTTACACTCCCGGACCCGAGTATAGGCAGCCCGGCCGCCCCCGCCCCGTGGAGTCCCCGTGGAACCGAACGCCCGGCAAAGTCCCCAATTCGAAGTCGTCCGTCGCAGCCCGGGCCGCGTTCCCGCGTGGACGGTCGCCCTGTCGTCCTTCGTGCTCGGCCTGCTGATCGGCGGCATCGCGATGTGGTTCATCCGCGCGCCGGAGGCCGGTTCGCCCGCCGCGCGGATGGCGGAAACGGAGCAGCGGCTGAAAGGCCAGCAGGCGCAGGTGGCGCAGTTGCAGCAGCGCATCGCCACGCTCACGCGCTCCGACCAGATCTCGCGCGATGCCAACCGCGACGTGCAGGCGATGCTCGAGGACAAGGACGAGCAGATCTCGGGCCTGAAAGCCGACGTCGCCTTCTACGAGCGCTTCGTCGGCAGCGGCGGCGAACGCAAGGGGCTGTCGGTGCATTCGGCGGAATTCGAAGCCGAAGCGGGGGGGAGCTGGCGGTACGAGGTCGTGCTCACGCAAAGCCTCAATCGCGGCGCGGTGAGCCAGGGCGAGATGCGCTTCGACGTGGAAGGCGTGCAGAACGGCAAGCTTTCGACCGTGAAGTGGGACACGCTGCAACAAACCCCCGGCGCTGCCGGGCAAAAATACACATTCCGCTATTTCCAGCGGCTCGGCGGCAGCATCGTCCTGCCGCAGGGGTTCACGCCGCAGCGCGTCAAGGTGTCGCTGCGGGGACAAGGCGCGAACGTCGATGCGGCGTTCGCGTGGACATTGAAGTCGACACCCGGGGAGCAGTAACGATGTTCAAGAACACCAACAAGCCGTCCTCGCGCGACGGCCAGGCCGTCGACACGCTGATCGGCCCGCAGGTCACGCTGCGCGGGGACCTGGAATTCAGCGGCGGCCTCTACATCGAAGGCCGCATCATCGGCCGCGTCACCGCGACCGAAGGCGAGCGCGCCGTGCTGGTGCTCGGCGAAAACGGCAGCATCGAAGGGGAAGTGCGCGCGCCGGTGGTGCTGATCGATGGCCGCCTCGACGGCGACGTGCACGCGACGGAGCGGGTGGAACTCGCGGCCAAGGCCCGCGTGTCGGGCAACGTCCATTACCGCACGGTCGAAATGCATGCAGGTGCCCAGCTCACGGGCCGCCTGGTGCATGCCGACGCAGCGGCCGCCACGGTCCACGAAGCCTTGGCCCTGGCCGCCAGCGCGGCCTGAAGCGCCTGATCCTGTCCAAATCCCCCCGCCGGTCCACTGCGTTCGGCCCTTGGCCTTGATCGCAGCGGCCGGCGGCCGCATCTTGCGCGCATGAACCTGACCCACCCCGACGCCGCCCCCACCTGGCAGCAACTGGACGCCCCGCTGCAGTTCTCGCCGTCCGCCGCCGCCAAGGTGCGCGAGCTGATCGCCGAGGAAGGCAACGCCGGGCTCAAGCTCCGCGTGTACATCCAGGGCGGCGGCTGTTCCGGCTTCCAGTACGGCTTCGAGTTCGACGAGAACCAGGGCGAGGACGACGTCGCGGTGGAGCGCGATGGCGTCATGCTCCTCGTCGATCCGCTCAGCCTGCAGTACCTGATGGGCGCCGAAGTCGACTACAGCGAAAGCCTGCAGGGCGCGCAGTTCGTCATCCGCAATCCCAACGCGAAGACCACCTGCGGCTGCGGCAGCAGCTTCACCGTGTGACGGGCGGTGCTTCGCCCTTCGCCTTCGTCGACGGCGCACTCGATCGCGCCGACCACCTCCGCGACGACGCCGATGCCCTAACGCGCCTGTGGCCGTCGGCGCGCATCGTGCTGCTCGATGTCGAAGGCCGCGCGCTCGCAGATGCGAGCGGCGCTTTGCGCGCGCCGACGGGCGCCGAACTCGGAGGCGGTCCCGGCACCGCGATCTTCCTGGGCCTGCAGGGCGATCAAGCGTGGTTCGCGCAATCGGCGGAAACCACGTCCCTCGTGTCCGACGTGCGCATCGACCTGCGCAGCGCCGCCGCGCGCTGGCCCGCGTTCGAATCCACGCTCTTCGCACAGGCTCGCGCGATGCTGCACTGGCACGCGCGCCATCGCTTCTGCGGTGCATGCGGCGGCGAGATGGCGTTCGTGCGCGGCGGCTGGCTCGGGCGCTGTGCGCAATGCGGTAGCGAACATTACCCGCGCACCGACCAAGCCATCATCGTTGCCGTCAGCGACGGCGCGCGGCTGCTGCTCGGGCGTCAGCGCAGCTGGCCGGCGCGACGCTGGTCGGTGATCGCCGGCTTCGTCGAACCCGGCGAATCGCTCGAACAGACCGTCGTGCGCGAAGTGTTCGAGGAAACCGGCGTGCGCGTGCGATCGAGCCGCTACGTCGCCTCGCAACCCTGGGCCTTCCCGGGCTCGCTGATGCTGGGCTTCCACGCAGAAGCCGGACCGGACGCGCCGACGGCAGGCGATGAGCTGGAAGACGTCCGCTGGTTCGACGCCGACACGATTCGTGCCGGCCTCGCCCGCGACTGGACGGCACCGCCGGGCGACGACGAACAAGGCATCGCATTGTCCGCGCCCCTCTCCATCGCCCGTTGGCTCATCGAGACCTGGCTCGCCACCGTCACGCGCTGAACGCGCGGCGGGTGATTCCGTACAATCCTTTGCGCATCCGGCGCAGGGCCCGGTTCGAGGTCGTCGATGTCCATCACGCTGATCGCCGTCGTCATTGCGCTCGTCGTCGGCCACACCATGCCGTCGCTGGTGGCCTTGCGCCGCTACGACTGGTTCATCCGTTGGCTCGAATGGGTGGCGCAGCAGCTCGGCGACAACGCCACCTGGCGCGGCGGCCTCGGCCTGCTGGTCGCGATCGGGCCGCCGCTGCTGCTGGTCGCGCTCCTCCAGCTCGGCTTGCGCCACGGTTTCTTCGGCATCTTCGCGTTCCTGTTCTCGCTGGCGATGTTGTTCTACGCCTGGGGGCCGCGCGATCTCGACCATGACGTCGATGCGGTCGCCGACGCAGCCGACGCCGACGCACGCCGCGCCGCCGCGCAACGCCTCTTCCCGGAACGCGAAACGCCTGCGCTCGATGGCGGCTCGCTCGTCGAAGCCGTGTTCCGTTGCGCGCTTTGGCGCTGGTTCGGTGTGTTGTTCTGGTTCCTGTTGCTCGGGCCGTTCGGCGCGCTGCTGTATCGCCTCGTGTCGCTGTGCGCACAGGGCGAAGCGAAGAAGCGCCTGCCGGAAGCGGCTTCGCAGGCCGCGCGCGCAACGCTCGCCTTCCTCGATTGGCCTGTCGCGCAACTGATGACGCTGTCGCTGGCGCTGGTCGGCAACTTCGACAGCGTGTTCGCGGCCTGGAAGGAAGCGGGCGGCGCGGGTTATTCCGGCGACACGCGCTTCCTCGCCGCCGCCGCGCGCGCGAGTGTGCGCAGCGAACTCGCGGACGAAGCCTTGGATGACGTCGAAACCGAATTCGGCGCCGATGGCGGCGTGGTCGCCGTCTCGCGCGCCGTGCCCGGCCTGCCGGAACTGCGTGATGCGATGAGCCTGGTGTGGCGCATCCTGGTGGCGTGGTTGGCGGTGCTGGCGCTGTTCGTCATCGCCGGCTGGGTGGCCTGAGCCTCAGGCCGCGTCCCCGCGCAGTTCGCGCACCCGCGCTTCCAGCAATTCCGCCGTCGCGATCTGTCCCGCCACCGGCGGCCCGGCGACGACTTCCACGTGCGCGCGGAAACGCCGCGGCACGCGCATGCGTCCCAAGCGCCCGTCGCGCCGGCTCCACATGCTCGACCACATGCCGCGCAGCGCCATCGGCACCACCGGCACATTGCGCCGCTGCAGGATGCGTTCGACGCCCGACTTGAAGGCCGTCATCTCGCCGTCCTTCGTCAGCGCACCTTCCGGGAAGATGCACACGAGCTCGCCGTCGGCCAGCGCCTTGTCGACTTCGTCGAACGCGCGCTGCATCAGCTCCGGATTCTCGCGTGCGCCGGCGATCGGGATTGCCTTGGCGGTGCGGAAGATCCAGCGCATCACCGGGATGTCGAAGATCTTGTAGTACATGACGAAGCGCACCGGACGCGGAATGCTGCCGGCGAGGATCAGCGCATCCATGTAGCTGACGTGGTTGCACACGATCAGCGCGGGACCGTCGTCGGGCACATGCTCCTCGATGCCCTGCGCGCGCAGCCGATACAGCGAGCGCACCAGCACCCAGCTCAGGAAGCGCATCAGGAATTCGGGGACGATCGTGAAGATCCAGATCGCCGCCAGCGTGTTCGCGATCGCCAGCGCCAGGAACACCTGCGGGATCGACCAGCCCAGGAAGCGCTGGGTCACGATGCCCGCCACCGCGGCGAGCACGATCAACAAGGCGTTCTGGATGTTCATGCCCGCGATGACGCGCGAGAGCTCGCGCTTGGGCGTACGGCTCTGGATCAGCGCGAAAAGCGGCACCACGTAGAAGCCCGCGAACACGCCGATGCCGGTGAGCGCGGCCGGTACGCGCCAGGCGCCGGCCTGGTGCAAATAGTGCGAGAGGTCCAGGCCCGTGACGGCGGCCGGCTCGCTCTTCGCGAAATACAGCGCGAACAGGAACACGCTCATGCCGAAGGCCCCGAGCGGCACCAGGCCGATCTCGACCGTGCGCGAGGAGAGCTTTTCGCACAGCATCGAGCCCAGGCCCGTCGCCACCGAGAAGATCGCGAGCGCGGCGAGGTAGAAGGTTTCGTCGCCGCCCATGTGCGTCTTGGCATAGGTCGGCAGCTGCGCGGTGATGACCGTGCCGACGAACCAGAACCACGACACGCCCAGCACCGCATTGCGCACGGCCAGTTGCTTGCGCACGAGCTGCATCACGTGCAGCGATTCGGGGATCGGGTTCCAGCGGATCGTCAGGTCCGGCGCGGCCGCCTCGACGGGCGGGATCGCCCGACTGACCAGATTGCCGGAGATCGCGAGCAGGATGATCGCGGCCGAGGCGACCATGGGCCCGTGGTCGCCGGCGACGGTGAAGATCATGCCGCCGAGCAACATGCCGAGCAGGATGGAAACCGAAGTGCCCATCTCCACCATGCCGTTGCCGCCGGTGAGTTCCTCCGGCCGCAGCACCGACGGCAGGATCGCGTACTTCACCGGCCCGAACAGCGCCGACTGCACGCCGGTGGCGAACAGCGCGACCAGCAGCACCACCATGTTCTGCGTCATGAAACCGATCGACGCGAACGACATGATGGCGATCTCCATCGACGTCGTGATGCGGATCAGCCGCGACTTCTCCAGTTTCTCCGCGATCTGCCCCGCGGTCGCGGAAAACAGGAAGTAGGGCAGGATGAAGATCGCCGGCGCGAGGTTGGCGTAGAGCGACTTCTGGTCGTCGCTCACGCCCATCCAGAACAGCAGGCCGATGATGGCCTGCCGATACACGTTGTCGTTGAAGGCACCGAAGGCCTGGGTGGCGAAGAACGGCAGGAAACGCCGCTGCCGCAGCAGTTCGAATTGGTTGTGCGCCATGCTGCGCCGCTTGCCCCTGGAGATTGCGCCGAGCCTAGCAGAGCGCCCTTGCGTGCGTGAGTGCGGCCCGCGGCCCGGTGGGCATGGGGCGATCGGCGCCCGTCCGTTCGTGCACCAGCTGCACCACTTCCGAAACGCGCCCCCGCGCATCGACGGCGCGCACGCAGACGCGGCGCGGCGCCGCGAGCCATGGCACGCGCAGGCGCACGCTGCGCTGCCCCGGCGTGCCATCGCGCACCGCATGCCAGGTGCCGCGGAAACTGTTGCCGTCGTGGTCGACATCGACGGACCAATCGTCGAAAGCGGCATCGCCGGCCAGGCGCACCGTCAGCCATTCGTGGTCGCGCGCGCTCTGCGAACGACGTCGCTCGACCCACGCCTCTTCGAGCCCCGCCACGTGCCGGAAGCCGGTCGCATCGACCCGCAGCGGCGCACCGCGCACGCCCGCGCGCGGCAACACGGGAATCGCGTAGGCGTCGATGCGCGAATCGCAGCGCAGGGCCAGGTGCTGGGCGAAGGTCGGCGCGAAATGCCAGCCCAACACGACGACGCGCTCCCACGCCGGCACGCCGTGCTCGCGCTTGAGGATCGCGCGGCAGAGCGTCGCATCGCCGGTGCGGCGATCGGGCGCGTCGACCCAGACCAACGTGCGCGCGTCGTCGATGCGGCATTCGCCGAGGAGGACTTCCATGCCGGCGCGACGTCGGCCGCTGGCGGTTGCGCCGGCATTCGCCTGCTTCAGCGGCATCGCACCGAAGGCCGCGAGCGCCGCGTGCATCGCGGCCACCGGCCGGCCCGCGACGTGCCGGCGCGCCCACTCGCCGGGCGCGTCGCCGACGACGTCGATGTCCACGGCATGGCCCGCGGCCAGCGCGGCGCGTCGTACCTGCGCGAGCACCTGCGCATCCGGCGCGCACGCGATCCAGGGGCCAGGTGTTGCGATTTGCGCAAGCAGCGAAGGTGCCGTGTCGGCGACCAGCAGGCGGCGCGCGCCGGTGGCGATCAGGCGCGGCAGCGCGTCGACAACGCTCGCCGCAGGTCACACCGCGTCGAGCACCAGCTGGAGGATCGCGTGCTCTTCCCGCGGCGCGAGGACGAAGCCGACGGCATCGGGCGCGAGGTGGCGCAAGAGCACGCAGCGCGGGATGCAACGCGCGAGTCGGGCGAGGAGCGTGTCGTTCGTATGCGCGGGATGCAGGTCGAGGCTCGCCACGCCGATGCCAGGGGCGCGTCCCTCGCGCGCTTCGGACAACAACGCGGCCAACGAGAGCGCGGGATCGCCGCGCAGGATCCGGTGCGGCGAATTCGCATCGATTCGTGCGCAGGTTTCAGCGGATGCAACGGATTCGTCTCGCACCGCACGTTCGCGATAACGACCGCCCGTTGCGCCGGCCAACCGTTGTGCATCGCGGCGACCCTGCGTCAGCAGGCGGGGCAGGTGTTCCAGGACTGTGGCCTCCATCGGCATGCGCTCTCGTGCAAGTGATTCGGGCATCGACAGTAAAGGAATTTTTGAAGAGAGTTCATGCATCCCCTCCTACCTTCGGTGCATGAAAAGCGAACAAGCTCTCTTTGGCGAACGCTTTCGCGCTGCGCTCAAAAGTGCGGGATATCCCGAGAGCCCCTCGGAGATCTCCCGGCTACTGCCGCGTTTCGAAGGCGACCCGGCTACGCCGCAAGCCGTTTCCACTTGGCTGCATGGCAAAAGCATTCCGCGCGCACGGAGCCTTCGCGCACTCGCTGCGATGTTGCTCATGGAACCGGCGACGTTGCAGTACGGTCATGCCGCACTTGGCACCAAGGTGCGGGAATCGCAAATTGCGTTTCGCGTGAACGCGCGAGACCAGCACGCCATCGACGCCTTCATCGCGCTGCCCGCGCGCAAGCGCAAGCTGGTGCGCGACTTCATCGACACGCTGTCGGAGACGGAAAAGAAACGCTGAGTTTGCGACGACGCGCCGCAGGCGCTCAGCCTTCGCCACGTTCCCGTGCGATCGCGCGCCAGCCGATGTCGTGGCGATGGAACTCGCCATGCCACGAAATGCCGGCGACTTCCGCGTAGGCCTTCCGCTGTGCATCCGCCACCGTGTCGCCCAGCGCGCACACGCACAGCACGCGGCCGCCCGAGGTCACGATGTGCTCGCCTTCCACGCGCGTGCCGGCGTGGAAGACCTTGGTGTCGTCGACATCCGGTGCATCCCACGCGCCGATGACATCGCCCAGCCGCGGCGTCCCCGGGTAATTCTCGGCCGCCATCACCACGCCGAGGGACGGGCGCGCATCCCAGCGCGCCTGCTGGCCGTCGAGCTTGCCGTCGACGGCGGTTTCCACCAGGTCCACCAGGTCGGACTGCAGGCGCAGCATCACCGGCTGCGTTTCCGGGTCGCCGAAGCGCACGTTGAACTCGATGACCTTCGGGGCGCCGCTGGCATCGATCATCAGGCCCGCATAGAGGAAGCCCGTGAACGGCGCACCGTCGGCGGCCATGCCGCGCACGGTAGGTTCGATGACCTCGCGCATCACGCGCGCATGCACCTCGGGCGTGACCACCGGCGCGGGCGAATACGCGCCCATGCCGCCGGTGTTGGGGCCCGTGTCGCCGTCGTGCGCGCGCTTGTGGTCCTGCGAGGTCGCCATCGGCAGCGCGTGCTTGCCGTCGACCATCGCAATGAAGCTGGCTTCCTCGCCGTCGAGGAACTCCTCGATCACCACGCGCGCACCGGCCGCGCCGAAGGCTTCGCCCGAGAGCATGTCTTCGATGGCGTGTTCGGCTTCGGCCAGGGTCATCGCGACGATGACGCCCTTGCCCGCGGCCAGGCCGTCGGCCTTCACCACGATCGGTGCGCCTTTTTCACGCACGTAGGCGAGGGCCTCGTCGATCTTCGTGTGCACCGCGTAATGCGCGGTGGGAATGCCGTGGCGCGCGAGGAAATCCTTCGCGAACGCCTTGCTGCCTTCCAGCTGCGCGGCTGCGGCGGTGGGGCCGAAGACGCGATGGCCCTTCGCGCGGAACGTGTCGACGACGCCCGCCACGAGCGGACCTTCCGGCCCCACGACGGTCAGCGCAACGCCTTCGCGTTCCACCAGCGCGAGCAGGCCCGCGATGTCCTTCGCCTCCACGCCGACGTTGCGGCATTTGGCTTCCGTCGCCGTGCCCGCGTTGCCCGGCGCGACGAGCACTTCTTCGACGCGGGAGGATTGGGCGAGCTTCCAGGCCAGCGCGTGTTCGCGACCGCCGGAACCGATGACGAGGACCTTCATGGGCGTTGCTCCTTGCGTGGCCGTGCGTGGGTCAGTTGCTTGCTCAGTGACGGAAGTGGCGAATGCCGGTGAACACCATCGCGATCCCGTGCTCATCCGCCGCGCCGATGACTTCGGCGTCGCGCATCGAACCGCCCGGCTGGATCACCGCGCGGATGCCGGCCGAGGCCGCCGCATCGATGCCGTCGCGGAACGGGAAGAACGCGTCGGAGGCCATCGCCGAACCCGGCACCACCAAGCCCGCTTCCTCGGCCTTCAGCGCCGCGATCTTCGCCGACACCACGCGGCTCATCTGGCCCGCGCCGATGCCGACGGTGTGGCTGTCCTTCGCATAGACGATGGCGTTGGACTTCACGTACTTGGCGACGCGCCAGGCGAACAGCAGGTCGGCGAGCTCGGCCGGCGTGGGCGCGCGCTTCGTGACGACCTTGAGTTCCTCGCGCGTGACTTCGCGGATGTCGCTGGTCTGCATCAGCAGGCCCGAACCGACGCGCTTGACGTCGAAATTGTTGCGACCTTCGCCGTGCGGGATGCGCAGCACGCGCACGTTGGCTTTCTTCTTCGCATAGTCGAGTGCGGCGGGCTCGTAGTCCGGCGCGATCAGCACTTCGACGAACTGGCGGTCGAGGATGGTCTTCGCCGTCGCCGCATCGAGCGTGCGGTTGAAGGCGATGATGCCGCCGAAGGCCGAGGTCGGGTCGGTGCCGTAGGCGAGCTCGTAGGCGGCGGCGTTGTCGGCCGCTTCGGCCACGCCGCAGGGGTTGGCGTGCTTGACGATCACGCACGCGGTGCCTTCGAACTGGCGCACGCATTCCCACGCCGCATCGGCGTCGGCGAGGTTGTTGAACGAGAGCTCTTTGCCCTGCAGCTGCGTGAACGTCGCGAGCGTCCCGGGCACCGGATACAGATCGCGGTAGAACGCGGCGTGCTGGTGCGGGTTCTCGCCGTAGCGCAGGTCCATCACCTTCACGAAGTTGCTGTTCTGCTGCGCGGGGAACAGGCCGCGCGCGCCGTCTTCGTTGATGGCGGAGAGGTAGTCGCTGATGCACGCGTCGTACTGCGCGACGCGATTGAACGCCGCCACCGACAACGCAAAGCGCGTGCGCGCAGAGAGCATGCCGCCGTTGGCCTTCAGCTCGTCGATCACGCCGGCGTACTGCGACGGATCGGTCGCCACCGCCACGCGGGCGAAGTTCTTGGCCGCCGAGCGCAGCATCGCCGGGCCGCCGATGTCAATGTTCTCGACGACCTCGTCCATCGTGCTGTCGGGGTTCGCCGACACCTTTTCGAACGGATACAGGTTCAGCACCAGCAGGTCGATGGGCGCGATGCCGTGCTGCGCCATCACCGCGTCGTCGGTGCCGCTACGGCCGAGCAGGCCGCCATGCACGAGCGGGTGCAGCGTCTTGACGCGGCCGTCCATCATTTCCGGGAATTGCGTGAGTTCGCTGACGTCGCGGACGGCCAGGCCTGCATCGCGCAGCGCCTTGGCGGTGCCGCCGGTGGACACCAGTTCGACGCCCTGCGCGGCCAGCGCGCGGGCGAGGTCGGTCAGGCCGGTCTTGTCGGACACGGACAACAGGGCCCGGCGCACGGGCAGGCGGTCGGCGGTCATGCGGATGCGGCACCAGCGATGTGGGGCCGGAAATTATACGGGGCGGGACGCCGGACCCGGCCGGCGGCCGCGCAGGCCTCAGTCCATGCCGTAATCGCGGAGCTTCTTGCGCAGCGTCGCGCGATGGATGCCGAGCATCGCGGCCGCCCGGCTCTGGTTGCCTTCGCAATAGGTCAGCACTTCCGCGAACAGCGGAATCTCGAGTTCACGCAACGCGATGTTGTACAGGTCCTGCGTTTCGCAGCCGTCCATGTCGCGCAGGTAACGTCGCACCGAATTGGCGACGTGATCCCGCAAAGGTGGACGCGAACCGGAACGGCTGTCTGGGCGATCGGCGGCGGCGTTCAAACTGCTTCCCCTGGCACGTTGCGTACCCGCCCATGGCCGAACGGGACGGCGAGTCTAGCGCGGCCATTCGGCCGCTGCCACGCCAAAACCCCACCGCTCAGCGGAAATCGAAACTGAAGGCGACGATCCCCGGCGCGGGCTCGACGACGTCCAGCTGGATGGCCGCCGTCTGACCGGAAGCGAGGGTGTTTTGCGTCGGCGCTGCGCCGAGGTATTCGCGCGCCGAGAACGCGCGCGTTCCCACCACGCGGCCGTCGACGTCCGACAGGCTCACCACCAGGTGCGGCCAGGCCTGCGCCCAACGTGCGTCGTTGCGAAAGCTCGCATCGATGCGCAAGGTGCCCGGCGCGCTCGGATGCGGGCGCACGTCGCGACTCAGCATCGTGAAGGCGTCCGGCTGGTGCCACGCGGGGACGCTGCAACGGAAGAGTGCGCACAGCGCACCGATGGACGGCCGCCAGCGCGCGTTGGCGGCGAGCGCATCGCGCTGTGCGAGCAACAGTTGCAGCACGAGCAACAATGACAGGCCCGCGATCGTCGCGATGTGCCGCCAACGTGCAGGCATCGACAGGCGCGCAGTGGAATGCGTGCGCGCGAAACTGGGGGCGGCGGCCGCGGTGCGCTTGCGTGCGACAACCGGCGGCGCGGCGGGCGCGGGCGCGGGTGCGATCGGTGGTGGTGCGACCGGCACGGGTGGCGTCGTTGCGACGACGGGCGCGGACCGATTTGCGGGAGGAAGCGGCGGCGGTGTCGGCGGTTCGACCGTGAGCGCTTCTACGGCAAAGGCTTCGATGGCCGGGACTTCAACAGGGACGACGTCGACGGGTACGACGTCGACAGGCACGACGTCGACAGGCAACGGCGCAGGGATCGCGTCAGGTTCGCCCGATGGCGTTGCGATCGACGGCGACTCGACCATCGTTTCCTGCGTGGCCTCCTGCAACGCAGCGGCGCGCTTGGCCGCACGTTCGCGCAACGATGGAATCGGTTTGACCGTCGCCTTGCGCTTCTCCGTCTTCGCATCGGCGTCAGTGGCGGGCGCGTCCGGTTTCGCGGGCGTCGGCTTTGCGGGTTTCGCTTTCGGCTTCAGCGTGGACAGCCATGCACCGAGGCGCTGACCGACCGGTGCGCGAGGCGGGCGGGGCGGCGCCGTGCGCTTGGCCGCTTCATCCTGCGCTTCCGGCGCGGGCTCGCTCTTCGCGGGTTTCTGTCGACCGCGACGCGCGGCCTTCGGCGCGTCGTCCGTCTTCGCGCGCGACTTGCGCGCCGGCTTGCCCGCCATTGCAGCGACGACGGCGTCTGCATTGAGTTGCGCCGAGGGCGCAGCGTCTTCGACTTGCGCGGCCGGGGTCGCGATTGCATCGGAGGCTTCGGTCGGCGGGGTCGGTTCGCTGGCTGCGATCGCGTCGTCCGGCACGGCGGCCTGCGTTGCGGCCACCGGCTCGGCGAGCGCTGCTTCGCCCGGCGTCTCCGCCACGATCGCGCCGCCGCACTTCGGGCACGCCGATGGCGGCAGGCCGGTGCGCGCGTCGACCGCGACGAGGAACTGGCAATGAGGGCACAGGACGAACATGGCGGCTATTCAAGCATGCCGCCGCGGCGCACGGCTCAGTCGGCGCGCACGCCGTCGATGCGAATCCAGTCACCTTCCTGCGCGACGGCCAAGGCATCGAACCACGGCGAATACCGTTCGAGCAGCGCGTCCTCCTGCCCGGCGAGGATGCCCGACAGCGCGATCCGCCCGCCCGGCGCCACGCGCGAGGCGAGCGTGTCGGCCAAGGCATCCAGGGCCGAGGCCAGGATGTTGGCGACCACGACCGGATACTGCGCAACCGGTTCGTCCTGCGGCAGGAACACCGCCATGCGTTCGCCGACGCCGTTGCGTTCGGCGTTGTCGTGCGTCGCGATCAACGCTTGCGGGTCGTTGTCCACGCCCACCGCACGCCCCGCACCGAGCTTCAGCGCCGCGAGCGCGAGGATCCCCGAGCCGCAGCCGAAATCGAGCACGGTGCGTCCGTCGAGTTCGCCCGCATCGGCGAGGGCATCGAGCCATTGCAGGCACAGCGAGGTCGTCGGATGCGTGCCCGAGCCGAAGGCCAGGCCGGGATCCAGGCGCACGACCGCGGCGTCGTCGGCCTGCGCTTCCTCGGGCAGGTCGCGATTCCACGGCACGATCCAGGTGTGCGCGCCGAAGGACAGCGGCACGTACTGGTCCATCCACGCGCGTTCCCAATCCTGGTCGGCGACGTTGCGGAAATGCGCGCGCGACCAATCGAGCTCCGGGTCGAAGGCATCGAGTGCGGCGAGCAGCAACAAGGGATCGGCGTCGTGCGGGAACAACGCCGTCAGCACGAGCTCGCCCCACAAGGGCGTTTCGCCCACGCCGGGTTCGAGGATCGCGCGTTCGTTGGGCGTGTCGCTGTCGGCATCGAGCAGCGTGACGGCGAGCGCGCCGATGTCTTCCAGCGCGTTTTCGTAGCGCGGCTGTTCGACCTGGTCGCAGCGCAGGGTGAGTTCGAGGTACGGCATAGGGGCGGCAGTGTACCGGCCGCCCCGTGATTGCGCGGACTCAGTGCCCGAGGATCCCGCGCAGCAGCTTCTTCGCCTTGGATTCCTGCGGCTGCTGCGGTTGCGCCGGGTCCTGTGCTTCCTGCTGCTGCATCGCGCCCATGTCCAGGCCGAGCATTGCGGTGGCGGTGGACTTGTTGCGCACGCGCACGTTCCATTCCGGGTTCCAGGCGACCTTCGGGTCGGCCGGCTTCGGCGGATAGACGATGTTGCTCTCGGGGCCGAAGGCGATCATCTGCAGCATGCCGCCCGCGGCCTGGCCGTTGGTGGCGGCGAAGATGCCCTTCGGGATCGCGCACGAGGTGACGCTCGGCGCGAGCACGACCTTGTCCTTGATCCACTTGTCCACCGTGGACGGCGGCAGGTAATCCATCACGCCCATGCCCGCGTCGCCGGTTTCCGAGCTGCTCCACAACACCAGCGCATCGCCCTGCATGCCCATCGCGGCGAGGAAGTAACCCTTCGCGCGATCCACCGACTGCCACTTCCAGGTCTGGCCGCTCTCGAGCGAGCCGCTGGAGGTGAGCGCGATCTTCGGCATGAAGTCCTGCATCTGCGTCAGGTCGAACTGCATCGAGGCGGGGATCTGCTCGCCTTCGATCTTGTGCGCACCGACGAGCGACCCGTTGTCCGGCACCATCTTGCGGTGCTTCTCGTTCGGCCACAGCGCGTAGGAGGGGCCGACGTCGACGGTGCGATCCGGTGCGTAGCGGCCCTGCATCGTCGAGCCCCACTTGGAGGTGTCGCCGACCAGCTTGCCGTTCTTCACTTCGAATTTGATTTCGCGCGGCTGTCCCGCGCGCACGTCCAGGCCGCAGCCCCAGTAGATGAGGATGCGCGCCTTCGCATTGCCGTCGGCGTTGCCGTAAGGCGTCTTGCCGCCGGGCTGCGCGCGTTCGGGCGACTTCGGCGGCACGAGCGGCAGCGTCTTGCCGAGCTGCAGGCCGGCGGGAACCAGGTCCTCGGCTTCCTTGCCGGGATTGAGCTGGTTGAGCAACGCGATGTCGACGTAGCGCCCCGGCAGTCCGGGATAGTGCGCAGCGCCGTAGTGGTTCTGCATCTGCTCGCCACCGAACATGCGCATCGCCGCGCCGCCCATCCCGCTGGTCATGTTGGGCATGCCCGGCATCGCGTGCGTGGCGACATCGAGCCACAACTGCGTCTTCGGGCCCTTCGCGGTCTCGCTGGCGGCCGGCACGCCGATCAGGACGCCGACGAGCAGCACGGCGAGTGCGGCGCGCTTTGCATTGCGCACGCGGGCGAGGTTGCGATGGTGGGCGCGGAAGAGGGTGCGAGCTTGCATGGAGGAATCTCGGCGGGAACGAAAACACCCGCAAGGTGGCGGGTGCAGGAAAGTGAACGCGGCGCCGATGCCGGACCGGCCACGAACCCATCGGGAATCCGTTCAGCCTTCCCGTCGTTCCTGCGTTTGTCGCGCCAGGATCCACTCGCGCCGCCGTTGCAACAGGCGCACGCCGCCATGCAGGTAATACAGGCTGAAGACCACCGTCAGCCCGATCAGCACCAGGTGGCAACGCCCTTGCAGCATCGCCGCGGGGTAACGGTGCACCAGCCACCACGACGCGCCCTGGAAGGCGATCGCGAGCGGCATCAACAGCACGATGTTCTCGCGCTGGTCGCGCACGATGTCCTCGTACAGCAGGCGTTCTTCAGGCGTTCCGAAGTCGTGCGACTGGCGTTGCACCACGCGCAGGTCCCACGCATACAAGCCCCACACCGCGACCGCGTAACACGCATTGAGCGCGAACCAGGCCTGCGGATCGGATACCTGCGTGAGGGCCGCCGCTTCGATGAGCGTCGCGCCGAAGTAACCGAAGGTATGGCCGAACTCGAGCGGCCAGCCGATGAAGCTCAGGGTGTGGATGAGCGAACGCGACCAGAAGATCAGGATGACCAGCAGGCCGGTGAAGATGTACGGCCAGGTTTCCCATTCCAGGTGCAGCATCGGCTGCACCGACACGCCCGCCAGCACGGCGAGCGCGAGGCCCTGGATGATCGAGATGAGCGTGAGCTCGATGCCGACGACGGTCTTGTCGAGCTCGATCTTTGCTTCGCGGCGGAGTTTCGTTGGGGTGTGCATCGTTCCCTCCGCCGCGAATATCCGTCAGACGATGGACAAGGACTTCTCTTTCCGCTCCGCGAGGCGCTTCTCGAGGTAGTGGATGTTCTGCCCGCCCTGCTGGAAGCCGCCATCGGCCAGGATGCGCTGCTGCAGCGGGATGTTCGTCTTGATGCCGTCCACCACCATCTCGCTCAGCGCCACGCGCATGCGCGCGATGGCGGTGGCGCGGTCCGGGCCGTGCACGATGAGCTTGCCGATCATCGAGTCGTAGTTCGGCGGGACGCGGTAGCTCTCGTAGATGTGGCTGTCCACGCGCACGCCCGGGCCACCCGGGGCGTGGAAGTGCTGGATCAGGCCGGGGAAGGGCATGAAGGTGTCCGGATCTTCCGCATTGATGCGGCATTCGATCGCGTGGCCTTCCAGCACGATGTCTTCCTGCCTGATCGAGAGCTTGTTGCCCGCGGCGATCATCAGCTGTTCGCGCACGAGGTCGATGCCGGTGACCATTTCGGTGACCGGATGTTCGACCTGGATGCGGGTGTTCATTTCGATGAAGTAGAAGCGCCCGTTCTCGTAGAGGAACTCGAACGTGCCCGCGCCGCGATAGCCGATGCGGATGCACGCTTCCACGCACACCTTGCCGATCTCCGCGCGCTGTTCCGGCGTGATGCCCGGGGCCGGCGCTTCCTCGACGACCTTCTGGTGGCGGCGCTGCATGGAGCAGTCGCGTTCACCGAGGTGGATCGCGTTGCCCTGGCCGTCGGCGAGCACCTGGATCTCGACGTGGCGCGGGTTCTCGAGGAATTTCTCCATGTAGACCATGTCGTTGCCGAAGGCGGCCTTCGCCTCGGTCTTCGTGGTCTGGATGGCGCTGTGCAGGTGCGCTTCGGTGTGGACCACGCGCATGCCGCGGCCACCACCACCACCGGCGGCCTTCACGATCACCGGATAGCCGATTTCGCGCGCGATCTTCACGTTGGTCGCCGCGTCGTCGCCGAGCGGGCCGCCGCTGCCGGGCACGCACGGCACGCCGGCGGACTTCATCGCACGGATGGCTTCAACCTTGTCGCCCATCAGGCGGATCGTGTCGGCCTTCGGCCCGATGAAGATGAAGCCGGATTGTTCGACGCGTTCGGCGAAGTCCGCGTTCTCGCTGAGGAAACCGTAGCCCGGATGGATCGCCTGCGCGTCGGTGACTTCCGCCGCGGCGATGATCGAGGCCATGTTGAGGTAACTGTCGGTGGACGGCGCGGGGCCGATGCACACCGATTCGTCGGCCATGGCGACGTGCTTGAGGTTGCGGTCCACGGTGGAATGCACCGCGACCGTGCGGATCCCGAGCGCATGGCAGGCGCGCAGGATGCGGAGCGCGATTTCGCCCCGGTTGGCGATGACGATCTTGTCCAGCATCGGCGCGGCCTCAGCCGATCACGAAAAGCGGTTCGTCGAATTCGATCGGCTGACCGCTTTCCACGAGGATCTTCAGCACGGTGCCCGAGACATCGGCTTCGATCGGATTGAACATCTTCATCGCCTCGATGATGCCGAGGGTTTCGCCGGCCTTGACCGCCTGGCCCACGGAGACGAAAGACGGCTTGTCCGGTGCGGGCGAGGCGTAGAACGTGCCGACCATCGGGGCGCGCACGACGTGGCCTTCCGGCAGGTCGCTGGGCTTGGCGCTGCCGCCGCTGGCGGCATCGGTCGGGCCCGCCATCGGCATGGCGGCCGGCGCGCGGTGTTCGACGTGCATCGGCGCCACCATCGGCGCGGCGACGGCCACGCCGCCGCGCGGAACGCGCGCCAGGCGGACGGACTCTTCGCCTTCCTTGATTTCGATCTCGGCGAGGTTGGATTCTTCGAGGAGATCGATGAGTTTCTTGATTTTGCGCAGGTCCATGGCGGGCCTCGGGTTCGTCAAAGGGAAAGTCGTTGGAGCGCGGCGTCGAGCGCGAGCGTGTAGCTCGACGCGCCGAAGCCGGCGACCACGCCGACGGCGAGGTCGCTGAAGTAACTGGTGCGGCGGAAGGGTTCCCGCGCATGCGGGTTGGACAGGTGCACTTCGATGAAGGGCAGGGCCACGGCGGCCAGCGCATCGCGCAGGGCGACCGAGGTGTGGGTGAACCCGGCGGGGTTCACCAGGAGGAAGGCGGTGCCGTCGGCGCGGGCGGCCTGCACGCGATCGACGAGGACATGCTCGGCGTTCGACTGGAGGGATTCGAGCGCATGGCCTGCGGCTTGGGCGCGGCGTGCGAGATCGGCGTCGATCTCCGCCAGGGTCGTGCGCCCGTAGACCTCCGGCTCGCGCGTGCCGAGCAGATTGAGGTTGGGGCCGTGCAGGACCAGCAGCTTCGCCATCGCGGGGGGCCGAGGGCCGGACCGGGAACAGGGGAGGCGAAGTCTGGCCCATGCCGACCCGGGTGTCCAGACGATCCCTTCGCAATCGCAGAAGTTCGCAGGACTTATGCCGACCTTTGAGTAGGCCCTCTAATTCCTTGCCCAGGCTGCGATTTCGCCCTCTTCGAAGGGCCCGATGCGCTGCTTCAGCAACCGCCCGTCGGCGGAGATCAGCACCGAATAGGGGAGCACGCCCTTCGGATTGCCCAGGCGCACGCCGGCATCGGCGGGGCCTGCGGCGTCGATGAGGATCGGGTAGGCCACCCCGGTGCGCGCGATGAAGGCGCGGACGGCCTGCGGGTCGTCCAGCGCGATGCCGACCACTTGCACGCCGTTCGACCCCTGCTCCCCGGCGAAGGACTGGAGCGCGGGCATCTCGGTCACGCAGGGACCGCACCAGCTCGCCCAGAGGTTGATGAGGACGGGGCGGCCTGCATAGGCGCCAGGCAGGTGGGTCTGTTGGCCCTGGAGATCGGGGAGCGTGAAGTTCGGGACGCGTTCGCCGCGTTTTGCGACTTCCAGGCCCGGGGGCGGCGGCGGTGCGCTCGCTTCCATCGCGGTACCCAACGCGCGCTGCCCGAGTTCGGTGCGCAGCAAGGGCCCCGGGCCGCTCGTCATCAGGCTCGCGACCACGCCCAGCGCACCGGCCAGGAGCGCGACGAGCACGACCTTCGTGCCGCTGGTCATTGCGCCGCGCCCTTGCGCACGCGTTCGACGAAGGCGTCGGTCTTCTCGAATCCGGTCAGGCGCAGGTTGCGGCGCTCTTCGCCATCATGGAAGAACAGCGACATCGGCGGACCGATGATGCCGAAGCGCTGCATCAGCGCCTGGTCCTGCGCATCGTTCGCGGTGACGTCGGCCTGCAGCAGTACGTAGCCGGCGAGCGCGTCGCGCACGACGGGTTCGGTGAAGGTGTACTTCTCCATTTCCTTGCAGCTCACGCACCAGTCCGCATAGAAGTCGAGCAGCAAGGGCTTGCCCGCGGCGCGTGCGGCGGCGAGTTCGCGGTCGAGATCCTCGACCGACTTGATGCGACGGAACACGACGCCTTCGCGCTTCTCGCCCATGACGCCGGCGAGCGGTTGCAGCGGATCGTGCCCGCCGGCGAACGCACCGAGCAATTGCGCCGCGCCGACGATGCCGAACACGAGCGCCGCGAAACGCGCCGCAAGCTTCGCGCGCGGCGTGCGGCCGATGCCGAACACCCACACCGCGGCACCGAGCGCGAGCAAACCCCACAGGCCCAGCGTCGCCGCACCCGGCAGCACGCGCGACAACATCCAGATCGCCAGGCCCAGGAACACGAAGCCGAAGACGCGCTCGACCGCCACCATCCACGGTCCGCTGGTCGGCATGCCCTTGCCCGCGGCGATGCCGAAGGCGATGAGCGGCGCGCCCATGCCGAGCGCGAGCACGAACAACGCCGCGCCGCCCAGCACCGGATCACGCGTCTGCGCGATGTACAGCACCGCGCCCATGAGCGGCGGCGCCACGCACGGCCCGACGATCAGCGCCGACAAGGCACCCATCGCCGCCACGCCCATCCACGACCCGCCATGCTGCTGGTCGCTCGCCGCACCCAGTCGCGCGCGCAAAGCCGCAGGCAACTGCAGTTCGTACAAACCGAACATCGACAGCGACAGCAACACGAACAAGCCCGCGAACGCACCGAGCACCCACGCGTTCTGCATCGCCGCCTGCAGGTTGAAGGCCGCGCCGAGCAAGCCCGCGAGCACGCCCGCGATGGTGAACACCACGGCGCTGGCGAGCACGTACACCGTCGACAGCGTGAACGCGCGCCACGCCCCGATGCGACCGCCGCGGCCCGCGATGAGACCCGAGAGGATCGGCACCATCGGCAACACGCACGGCGTGAACGCGAGCGCGAGGCCGGAGGCGAAGAACAGCAACAAGGTCCACGCGCGATCCTTGCCGGCCAGGCGCGAGGCGAGGCGCTGGTCTTCGGCGAGGGAGGTCTCCGTGCTTGCCGCGTTCGACGGCGCAGCGCTTTCGGTCACCGCGCCCACGTTGCCCGCCGGCAACGACACCGGCAGCGTGCGCGACATGACCGGATAGCAGATGCCGCCATCCTGGCATCCCTGGAACGACACCGTGAGCTGCGCATCGACGGGCCGCGCATGCGTGCGACCGACCGGCACCGGCACTTCCACCTGGTCGAAATACACGACGACGTCGCCGAAGTACGCGTCCTTGTGGTCCTTGCCCTGCGGCCAGCGCGGCGCGCCGAGCGACAGGCCTTCGCCTGCGATCTGCAGGTGCGTCTTGTCGCGATACAGGTAGTAACCGGGCGCAGGGGTGAAGCGCAGCAGCAACGTGTTGCCGTCCGCGGCGATCGCTTCGATCTTGTAAGCCTGTTCCGGCGGCAAGGGTTGCGCATCCACCGTGGGCGCAGCACCGATCAAAGGCGACGCATCCGGGCGCCGCGAAAAAATGTCGTCGCCCGTGGATGCGGTGGCCGCGGGCAGCGCCACGTCGATCGTGCGGCGCTGCGGCGGATAGCACACGCCGAGGTCCGCGCAGCCCTGGTACTTCACCGTCAACGCGACGCTGGTGGCCGTCGGCGCAACGGCTCCCGCGTACGTCGCGGTCAGCGATTCGCGATAAGTCTCGACGTCGCCGAAGAACTCATCGTGCTTGCGCTTGCCTTCCGGCATCGACAACACGCCGCCTTCGATGCCTTCCACCGAGGTGCGCTGGCGATACAGGTAATAGCCCGGCGCGATGCGCCAGCTGAGTTCGATGCGATCGCGCGACACGGCCTTGGCACTCAACGCGAAGGCCTGGTCGACCGGCAGCAGGTCTTTCTCGTCGACCGCGCGCGCATTGGGCGCATGCAGCGCGGAAGCGCCCACCAGCAGGGCGAGCGCGAACTTCGCGGCGAAGCGGAACATCGGGGGCATGCAGGGCTCGTCGATCAGGGGGCGGAAGGCGCTTGGACTTCGCGCGCGATCCACTGGAGGTAGTCGGGTAATCCGGCCGCTTCGACCGCCAGCAGCTCCGGCAGTTCGTAGGGGTGGAGTTCGGGCAGGCGCGCCTGGAGGGCGGGCAGCGCTTCGTGCGTGGTCTTGATGAGCAGCAGGACTTCGTCACCGCGCTCGATCGCGCCCTGCCAGCGGTACGTCGAGTGCACGCCGGGCACTACGCTCACGCAGGCGGCCAGGCGCGCGTCCACGAGCGCATCGGCGATGCGGCGCGCGGAGTCGGCGTCGGGACAGGTGGTGAGGCAGAGCAGGGCGGTCACGGTCGGGCGCCGTCGTGGGGCGCATAGCGTAACCGGCGGGCGGAGGCTTACTCCAAAGTGTCGTAGTAGGCGTCGCTGGTCATCAGCGATCGCGCGCGCGGGCGGCCGGTGCGTTGGCTCGCGAGTTCCTCCACCAGCTCCACCAGCGCCAGGCGGGCGCGCACGGGTGCTTCGCGGAAGGCCATCAGCAGGCGCTGCTCCAGTGAATCGTCGACCAGCAGCGCGTCCACCGCGGCCACCGAATCCAGGACGGTGTCGCGCGAAGGCGCCATCTGCCCGCGGCCGGTGGCCAGCCATTCGAACTGCACGCCCGTCACCATGGCGATCTCGCGCATGTGCTGGACGCTAGGGTTCTTGCCCTGGGGCGCTTCCCAGTGGCTCACGGCGCTGCGCTGCACGCCGACCGCCTGTGCGAGCTGGGTCTGCGACATGGCGGCGTGGCGGCGGGCGAGTCGGATGCGTTGCTGGGACGTCATGTGTCTCTTTTCGGGAACTTTCAGTGTGTCGAGGAGACGCGCCTTGCACGGTACAGGGGGCAAGCGGCAGCCGTGAAGCGCGGTTGCTAGCGCTGTTCACCCCGTGAATGATACTGGCACCAACCTGTATACTTTTGGTAGCGGATGCGTGCGCAAAGCGCACAGGGCCGTCGCAAACCCGCGATTTGCCTACCATTCGAACACCAAAACCGGCCGCCACCGCCCTTCACAACCCCGTGCGGCTCACCCATCCTTCGCGCCGTCGAAGGGATTTTCGGCGACAAGGGACTGGGGATGGTGGGCCCGGCGAGGGAACGCCAGCCAGGGACCGGCAAACCATCCTCCCGGGCGCGCACGGCAACGTGCGCGCCCTTTTTTTGCGCCCTTGAAACATCGCAGGCGCACCCTCAACTCTCGCGCCGTGCCCGGATTTCCGGGCCCTTTATTGCCGGTGTTTTGGCACTCGCTTCCGGCGACTGCTAGAATTCCCGCCCTTTCCCCAACTGCATCAACCACTTGCGAGGGTTGTCAATGAACATCAAGCCGCTCTACGACCGCGTGGTCATCAAGCGCATGGAAGAAGAAAAGATGTCGGCCGGCGGCATCGTCATTCCGGACTCGGCCACCGAAAAGCCGATCAAGGGTGAAGTCGTCGCCGTCGGCGAAGGCAAGGTCCTGGACAACGGCACCGTGCGCACCCCGAAGGTCAAGGCCGGCGACAAGGTGCTCTTCGGCAAGTACAGCGGCACCGAAGTGAAGCTGGACGGCACCGAATTCCTCGTGGTGAAGGAAGACGACATCCTCGCCGTCATCGGCTGAGTCGCGTCTTTCGCCCTCCCCCAGTTTCGAATCCCACATTCCGGAGTTATCAGCAATGGCTGCCAAGGAAATCCGTTTCGGTGAGGACGCGCGCGCGAAGATGGTGCGCGGCGTCAACGTGCTCGCCAATGCCGTCAAGGCCACCCTCGGTCCGAAGGGCCGCAACGTCGTCCTCGAAAAGAGCTTCGGCGCCCCGACGATCACCAAGGACGGCGTGTCCGTCGCCAAGGAAATCGAACTGGCCGACAAGTTCGAGAACATGGGCGCGCAGATGGTGAAGGAAGTCGCTTCGAAGACTTCCGACAACGCCGGCGACGGCACCACCACCGCCACCGTGCTCGCGCAGGCGCTGATCCGTGAAGGCATGAAGGCGGTCGCCGCCGGCATGAACCCGATGGACCTCAAGCGCGGCATCGACAAGGCCGTCACCGCGGCCGTCGCCGAGTTGAAGAACATCAGCAAGCCGACCGCCGACGACAAGGCGATCGCCCAGGTCGGCACGATCTCGGCCAACTCGGACGAATCGATCGGCAACATCATTGCCGACGCGATGAAGAAGGTCGGCAAGGAAGGCGTGATCACCGTTGAAGAAGGCTCGGGCCTGGAGAACGAGCTCGACGTCGTCGAAGGCATGCAGTTCGACCGCGGCTACCTCTCGCCGTACTTCATCAACAACCAGCAGTCGATGTCGGCCGAGCTGGATGATCCCTTCATCCTGCTGCACGACAAGAAGGTCTCGAACGTCCGCGACCTGCTGCCCGTCCTGGAAGGCGTGGCGAAGGCCGGCAAGCCGCTGCTCATCGTCGCCGAGGAAGTCGAAGGCGAAGCGCTGGCGACCCTGGTGGTCAACACCATCCGCGGCATCGTGAAGGTCTGCGCCGTGAAGGCCCCGGGCTTCGGCGACCGTCGCAAGGCGATGCTGGAAGACATGGCCATCCTCACCGGCGGCACCGTGATCTCCGAAGAAGTCGGCCTCTCGCTCGAGAAGGCGACCATCAAGGACCTCGGCCGCGCGAAGAAGGTGCAGGTCACCAAGGAAAACACCACGATCATCGACGGCGCGGGCGAAACCTCGGGCATCGAAGGCCGCATCAAGCAGATCAAGGCGCAGATCGAAGAGACCTCTTCGGACTACGACCGCGAGAAGCTGCAGGAACGCGTGGCGAAGCTCGCCGGCGGCGTGGCCGTGATCAAGGTCGGTGCCTCGACCGAAATCGAAATGAAGGAAAAGAAGGCGCGCGTCGAAGACGCCCTGCACGCCACGCGTGCGGCGGTGGAAGAAGGCGTGGTGCCGGGCGGCGGCGTCGCCCTGATCCGCGCGCTGGCCTCGGTCGGCAAGCTCTCGGGCGCGAACGAAGACCAGAACCACGGCATCCAGATCGCCCTGCGCGCGATGGAAGCCCCGCTGCGCGAAATCGTCACCAATGCCGGTGAAGAGCCGTCCGTCGTGCTCAACAAGGTCAAGGATGGCCAGGGCAACTTCGGCTACAACGCGCAGACCGGCGAGTTCGGCGACATGGTCGCGATGGGCATCCTGGACCCGACCAAGGTCACGCGCACCGCGCTGCAGAACGCTGCATCGATCGCCGGCCTGATGATCACGACCGAAGCGATGGTCGCCGAGCTGCCGAAGAAGGACGAGCCGGCGATGCCGGGCGGCGGCATGGGCGGCATGGGTGGCATGGATTTCTGATTTCGCGAAGCGAAGTCAGGCATTCGAGAAAGGCCCGCGAAAGCGGGCCTTTCTTTTTGCTGCTCCGTTTGCGAGTCACGGCGAATTGACGAAATCCAGTCGCCCATACACCCCGTGCGCTTCATCGTCCGGACCCGCGGCGAAGAACAACGTATCCACCGGCTGGTTGTTCAATCCGTTGCCGAACTGCATGCCCCACAGGCCGTCGATGTAGACCGGATACCCGTTCGGGCGCCGCAGTTGTCCGAGGAACGTGGTCGACGATGCGCCGTAGGCATTGATCCTCCCGTCGCCGAAGTTGCCCACGAGCACCGCGTTGTGGAACGTGCCGAACGCCGTCGGTGCGAGTGCCAGGCCCCACGGCGCGTTGAGCGTGCCGCGCGAGGCGAAGCGTTTGACGAACTTGCCGTTCGGTTTGAACACGCTCACGTAGCCGCAGCCTGCGCATTTGACTTCATCGTCGCCTTCCGCATTCTGCAGCGCATACGTCACGTAGAGGTCGCCGTTGATGGCCTGGATGCCGAACGGCGCGTAGTGCTTCGGAATGCCCACGTCGACGAAGCGCCCCGCGGGCAGCGTGAGTTTGTGGAACTGGCTGTCGTAGACATCGATCTTCGCGTGGAAGAAGTCGGTGGCGTACAGCAGTTGCGTCAGGCCGTCGCCGCTCAGCGCGAGGCCCTTGTAATTGGTGCCGTCGGCCGAGCGATTGACCACCCGGATCGCATGCGTGAGATCCACGCCCGGCGACCATGCGGCGATCACGCCCTGCTCGGTGGCGAACATGAAGCGCGCCGCTCCCATGAGGGCGCCTTTCTTCACGTCGAAGGCATCCGAGCCGTTGAACACGATGCCCGTCGGATGGCCGCCGGTGGTCATCGTGGGCGAGGGGATGTCGACGACCAGGGATTGCACGACGCCGTTGCCGTCGTACAGCGTCGATTTCATCCCGTCGGCGGAGGACACCCACACGAAACCGTAAGGATTGAAGGCGACGCCCCAGCCATTCACCAGGTTGGGATCGTGGTGTTCGGCGGGAATGCCGCCGACGTCGGACACCAGGGTGCGCTGTTTGTACCCGTCGGCCCAGGCCACGGATGAGGCCAGGCCGGTGGCGAGCGCGAGCGCCAGCACGGCGCGCGCGCGCGGATTGGGGATGAATGCATGCATGAGACCTCCACAGGGGGCGAGGCCGCTCGGCGCACCCAAGTGCATGCCCGGCGCCTCCTGTTGGGGTTCAACCAGGCCGCCACTTCCGCACAACCGCTTTGGCGCCCAAGCTGCCTGCGTTGGATTTGAACCAGCCGCCCCGGTCGGGGTAACTCACTGGCGACAGGAGGATTCGGATGGTGCTGCCGCCCCAGAAGGCCATTCCCATGGACGAGGTCGATCTGATCGGCCTGGTGGCGGTCGAGGACGTGCATGCGTTCGAGGCGCTGTATCGCGCCTACCACCCGAGGCTCCGGCGATTCCTGCGCGGCATGTTGCGGCAGGCGACCTTGGTGGACGAAGTCCTGGACGACACGATGTTGGTGGCATGGCGCAAGGCACACACGTTCGACGCGACCTCGCAGGTCTCGACGTGGCTGTTCGCCATCGCCTATCGACAAGCGCTCAAGGCACTGCGGCGCATGGATTGGTCGCTGCCCGATCCCGTCGACGAACCGGCCGCACCGCGCGAAACCGAACCCGACCGCGAACTCGCACAACAGCAATTGCGCGCGCGCCTGGATGAAGCGCTCGCGCACCTCACTCCAGAGCATCGTGCCGTGATCGACCTGACCTATTTCCAGGGCTACAGCTGCAAGGAGATCGCCGAGATCACCGATTGTCCCGTCGCGACGGTGAAGACGCGCATGTTCTACGCGCGCCGTCGCATGAAGGCGTTGCTGGGCGACGCAGGAGCGCAGGCGCTGTGAACGTGCTTCCCTTCGAAGGCCGGACCCACCGCGACGTCGAGCGGCTGCTGCCGTGGTACGTCAACGCGACGCTCGAACCCGGCGAAAGCGAAATGGTCCGCGCGCACCTCGGCGAATGCGCGCAGTGCCGCGCCGAAGTGGCGACCCTGCGCGGACTGCAGGACGCCGGCGCGCTGGAGGAACCGCACGAGACCGACACCCACGCCTTCGACCGCGACTGGAGTCGCCTGCGCAATCGCCTCCGCATGCAACGCCATATCGCCGTACGCTCGCCTGTGCAGCGCGTCCGCAGCGGCTGGCGCAACTCGGCGCCGTGGATGCGCCTCGCGGTCGCCGCACAGTTCGGCGTGGTCGCCGTGCTCGCGGTGATGTTGTTCCGCGGCGAACGCAACGTCGCGCCGAACGACGTCCACACGTATCGCACACTGTCCTCGCCCGCGGCGCCGGTCGCCACGGGCGACACCCTGCTCGTCGTGTTCGATCCCCGTCTCACCGATGCGCAAATGCGGGAGCTGCTCGGCGCAAACCACGCACGCATCGTCGACGGGCCGAACACGGCGGGTGCTTACCTCGTCGCAGCGCCACACGGGCAATCCGAATTCGTGCGCAATGCCTTGCGCGCGTCGCCCGGCGTGGCGATGGCCGAATCGCTGGCGCCACCGGCGCCGTCGGAGCGCTGAGTGCGCATCGCGTTCGCCCTCCTGCTCGCGGCCTGCTGGAGCGTCGCGCAAGCGGCGCCCGCCACGCCTCCCGACGAGTCGCGCCAACTCCTGGTCATGCTGCGCGCACCCGCGGCGCACGATCGTCCCGACGCCGGCTACGTCGGCGATTATGGCTCCGCTCCTGGCCACGCCGCGCGTGCGCGCACCGCCAAACGCCTCGCCGCCGCACACGGATTGCAACTGCGCACCGACTGGCCGATGCCGGCACTGGGCGTGGATTGCTACGTGCTCGAAGCATCCTCGCCCGAACAGGCGCAAGGCGCGGTGGCCGAGCTCGCGCGCGATCCGCGCGTCGAATCGGTGCAGGCGATGCAGGCCTTCGAAGTGCTCGAAGGCGACAACGGCGGCGATCCGCTGTACGCAGCGCAACCCGCGGCCGCCGCATGGAAGCTGCGCGACCTGCACGCCGTCACGACCGGGCGCGGCGTCACCGTCGCGGTGATCGACAGCGGCGTGTCTGCCTCGCATCCGGACCTGCGCGGCCAGGTCATCGAGTCGCGCGACTTCGTCGACGACGCGAATGCGAAGCGCGTGGTCTCCGAAGGCCACGGCACCGAAGTCGCCGGCCTCATCGCCGCGCGCGCGGACAACAAGCTCGGCATCGCAGGCATCGCGCCCGACGCGAAGCTGCTGGCCTTGCGCGCGTGCTGGCAGGACGCGGCCAACGACCGCGCGCGCTGCAACACGTTCACGCTCGCCAAGGCGCTGCAGTTCGCCATCGAGCGTCGCGCGCAGGTCGTGAACATGAGCCTGGGCGGGCCGAACGATGTCCTGCTCGGACGCCTCATCAACGTGGCCATGCAACGCGGCGCGAACGTCGTGGCCGCGGTGGATCCGCGCGCACCCGGTGGCGGTTTTCCGGCCGCGGAACCCGGCGTGATCGCCGTGGCCGGCAGCGAAGCGCGTGCGTTGCCGTTCCGCAGTTTCTTCGCGCCTGCCGATGGGTTGCCCACCACGCTCGCCGACGGCGGGTGGGGACTGGTGAACGGCAATTCCTTTGCGGCCGCACAGGTCAGCGGCCTGGTCGCGTTGTTGCGGCAGGTCGCACCACGCCTGTCGCCGTCGCGCGTCGGTGACGCCCTTGCGGCCGGACCTGCGCTAGGCTCGGCGGCGGTGCGACCCCTGCCGATCGATGCCTGCGCCGCCGTGGCGCGCGCCGGTCCCGGATGCGCCTGCGGATGCAGGCTCGCCGATTCGCGGGAGACGCCGCGCCACTGAGAGCGCGCGGTGCGTCATGCAGGACAGCAACGCCAGCGAAGGCGGGGTGCGCGGCGCGCGATCGTCGCGGCCTGCGCGCTCGCCTGCGCTTGCGCGGCGCATGCGCAGGTCTCGGGCAGCCTCGGTGTCGTGTCGGATTACCGCTATCGCGGCTATTCGCTGAGCGACGGCGATCCTGCGTTGCAGGCCAGCATTGCCTACGACGCGGACAGCGGACTCTATGGCGGGCTCTTCGCTTCCACCGTGCGCGACGCCGGCGAGGCAGGCGTGCAGCTGGTGCCCTACATCGGCTTCGCCAGGCGCGATGCGCAGGGCCGTAGCTGGGATGTCGGCGCGCGCTGGTCGCACTTCACCACCGACGACGCCTGGAACTACGCGGAGCTGCATGCAGGCGTGACCTTGCGCCGCGTCGCGTTGCGCGTGCATTACGCACCGGACTATTTCGGCCAGGTGTCCGACCTCTACGCCGAAGCCGACGGCAGCGTGCGCGTGCGCGAACGCCTGCGCGTGCTCTGGCATGTCGGCGTGTCGCACAGCGGCAGCCCCGATCGCCCCGTCTACGCGCAGGGCCCCGATCCGTATCCCGACAACGGGTATTCCAACGGCCGCTACGCCAACCAGGGCACGGACCGCACGCGCATCGACCTGCGGACCGGGCTGGCCTTCGAGACGAAGGTCTGCGATGTGCAGCTGACCTGGCAGTACGTCGACGACGGCGACGCTTCGCCCTACGCCGCCCCCTGGGATCCGAACGACCGCGCCGGCTGGGTCCTGGGGTGCGCGAAACACTGGTAACCCCATTCATTGTGCGCAATGCGCCCGCAAAAACGGCCTTCCTGTACCCGCGCGTTTTATTTTGCAGTGCAGCGTGCAATCGCAATAACGATTCCTTCACGATCAACGCGCATCCCGACGTGGGGGAGGGAGCAGGCCCGCAACCGGTTCGTCCGGGGCGGGCTTTTTATTTGTCGATGCGATGATGGGTGCGATGACGGACTCCGCCGACGCCTACATCGCACGCCAGCTCGACCGCCTGCGTGCCGTCCTGCCCACGCCCTGGGCCCCCGAAGCCGAACCCCACGTGCGCGCGTTCGTGCTCGCGAGCGATTTCGGCACCGACACCGTGTTGCGCCAGCCGAGCTTGCTCGATGCGCTGATCGGTGGCGCCGCGCTGGCGCAGCCGGAATTGTCGAGCGAATCGCGCGCCGATTGGGGCGCAATGCTGCGTCGCCATCGCGCGGCGGCCTCCACGCGCCTGGTGTGGCGCGACGTGGCGGGACTCGACGATGTCGACGCCACGCTCGCGGGCAGCACCGCTTTGGCCGAGCATTGCCTGCAACTCGCGCTCGATGCGCTCGAAGTCGAATTCGCCCAGCGCTTCGGCGTCGTGCGCGCCGCAGACCAGACCGTGCAGCGCCTGGTCGTGTTCGGCCTCGGCAAGCTGGGCGGCGGCGAACTGAACTTCTCCTCCGACGTCGACCTGGTCTACGGCTACGCGCACGACGGCGAAAGCGACGGCGCGCGTGCGTTGGCCGCGGAAGACTACTTCGCGCGATTGGGCCAGCAGCTCGCGCGCCTGCTCGACGAGGTCACCGCGGACGGCTTCTGCCACCGCGTGGACCTGCGCCTGCGTCCCTTCGGCAACGCGGGCCGCGTGGCGATGCCCTTCGCGGCGATGGAGTCCTACTTCCAGCGCGAAGGCCGCGACTGGGAACGCTATGCGTGGCAGAAGGCGCGGCCCGTGGCAGGCGACGCCGCGGCCGGCCATCGCTTCCTCGAAACGCTGCGGCCCTTCATCTATCGACGCTACCTGGATTACGGCGCGCTGGATGGGCTGCGGGAAATGAAGGCGGCGATCGCGGCGGAAGTCGCGCGCAAGGAACTCGCCGACGACATCAAGCGCGGCCCCGGTGGCATCCGCGAAATCGAGTTCCTCGTGCAGGCGCTGCAGTTGATCCGCGGCGGCCGCGAGCCGTCGCTGCGCGAGCGTCGCCTGTTGCTGGCCTTGTCGGCGTTGGTGGCGGCGGGGCAGGTGTCGGACGGCGCAGGCCTTGCGCTCGCCGATGCCTATCGCTTCCTGCGTCGGCTCGAAAATCGACTGCAGATGCTGCGCGATGCACAAACGCATGCGCTGCCGACCGGCGACCTGGATCGCCTGCGCATCGCGCGTGGCCTGGGATACGAGGACTGGACGGGTTTGCGCGAGGTGCTCGACGAACACCGCATGCGCGTGGCCACGGAATTCGAAGCCCTGCTTGCACCGCGCGGCCGCAGCGCGGCGCCCAGCGACCTGGCGACGTACTGGCGCGCGCTGCCCGACGCGGGCGACGCACGCGTGCTGGAGGAGGCGGGCTTCCGAGATACCGAGACGCTCGACGGAAGCCTGCGGGATTTCGCGCGCGCACCGGGCGTGCGCACGCTGTCGGATGCCACCCGCGCGCGACTGGATCGCGTGCTGCCGGCCTTGCTCGCCTCCGCGGCGCGCTCTTCGCAACCGGATGCGGCCTTGCGTCGCGTGCTGCCGTTGCTGCACACCTTGCTGCGTCGCGCGAGCTATCTCGCCTTGCTCGACGAACAGCCTGCCGCGCTGGCGCGCCTGGTCGATGTGGTTTCGGGAAGCGCGCTGCTCGCCGAACGCATCGCCGCGCATCCGCTGCTGCTCGACGAATTGCTGGATCGTCGTTCGAACGAGGCCTTGCCCGGTCGCGAAGCGCTCATGGCCGCCTGCGCAGAAACGTTGCGCGAAGACGACGCCGAAGCCGTGCTGATGGCCCTCAATGAAGTGCGCCAGGCCCTGAGCTTCCGCATCGCGCTGGCGACGCTGGACGCGCGCCAGCCTGCGCAGGAAAGTGCGCGGCAACTCGCCTGGTTGGCCGATGGCGTGGTCGCCGTCGTGCTTGCGCTCGCACGGCGCGAGATCGAACGCGCCCACGGCTCTCTTCCGGGGTCGCGCTTCGCGGTGCTGGGTTACGGCAGCCTCGGCGGCGAGGAACTCGGTTTTGGTTCCGACCTCGACCTCGTGTTCCTCTACGACGCCGCGACGGATGCGCATTCGGATGGTGCGCGCTCGCTGGATGCCTCGCGCTGGTTCGCGCGCCTGGCGCAGAAAATCGTGGCGCTGTTGGGAACGGTGACAGGTGCGGGCCGTTTGTACGATGTCGATGTGCGCCTGCGTCCGGACGGTGCGAAGGGCTTGCTGGTGTCGAACCTGGCGAGCTTCGCGGATTACCAGCGCGAGCGCGCGTGGACCTGGGAGCACCAGGCGCTCGTGCGTGCCCGCGGCGTCGCCGGCGACAACGCGCTGCTGTCGGAGTTCGAACGCGTCCGTGCGCAAACACTCGGCCGCACGCGCGATCCGGCGACCTTGCGCAAGGACGTGGTGCAGATGCGCCAACGCATGCGCGCCGAACTCGATCGCACCGATGCCGCGCGCTTCGACCTCAAGCAGGGCGAAGGCGGGCTCGTCGACCTGGAGTTCCTGCTGCAGTGGTGCGTGCTCGACCGCGCGGCGAGCGCGCCGGCGTGGCTGGAACCGCGCGATACAGCGGGCCTGCTGCGCCTGGCGTGCGACGACGGCGTGCTCGATGCGGCGCGCTGCGCGACGCTGACCTTCGCGCATGCCACGCTGCTCGATGCAGGCTTGCGTTGCACGCTGGATCGCCGCCCGCGCATCACCTCCGAAACCGAAGCGATCGCGTCGGCGCGCGATGCAATCCGCGGCGCGACGGCCGCGGCGGGCCTGGCCTTCGCCTAGCGGCGCATCCCGAGGCGCGTGCGCACTTCGGCGGCGACACGTTGCGTTTCGCGAAGCGGTTCCACCGGATACGCGGCCAGCGCGTCGTCGAATGCGCGCACGCGTCCGCGCGACTGCAGCGCGGCATGGAAGCGTTGCAAACGTCCCTGCGTGGTGTCGCCGCCGAGCACGAACACCGGCGCACGCGTCGCGCAGGCTTCGCTGAGCATGTTCACCGAATCGGGCGTGCAGACGATGCGGTCCGCCCACGCGAGCATGCCGGCGTAGGGGTTGTCGCTGTCGTCGCCGCCTGGCGTGGTCGGGGCGAACCAGCGCAGGCCCGGCACGTTGCCGCAGGCCTGCTTCAAGGTGGCGGCCCAGTCGGCCGGCGTGCGACGCGACGTGGTCGCCAGCAGGCTGCCGCGTTCATCGCCCACGCGCGCGGCCAAACGTTGCAAGTCGCGCGCGAGCGCGGCGGTGTCGTAGCTCGCGTGCGACGTCGGGCCGCCGAGCAACAAGGTCGTGCGCGGCGCGGCGAGCGGCGAGAGGATCGAAAAATCGCTGCGCGCCTGTGCAAGCCACAAATCGTCCACGCCATGCAGGCTGCCGATGAGCGTGATCACGTTCGCGCCCGATAGCCCGTCGTGCTCCGGCGCGACCACCACATCCCAGGATTCGGGCGGCAAGCGCGGATCGAGGATCTGCACCACGCGCGCGCCGCGCACGCGCAGCAGGCGCGTGGCGAGCGCCGCCTGACGGCCGCAGCCGATCGCGATGCGCGGTGGCGTGGACAAGGCACGCGCGAACTCGGGGCCGAACGCGCTCTCGGTGGCGGGCCAGGTGCGTGGTGCCACCCAGCGCCAGGGGGCGCGCGGGGCGAGCACGAGATCGCGCGCAGCGGGCAGGCCCATGGCCGCGGCAAGGGCACGCGCCTGGCGCACGTTGCCGGCGTGACCGTCGCTCAGGGTCCAGCATTCGTCGGCATGCGCCGCGCGTTCGCTTTGTCCCTTGGAGGCGGGCTGTTCCATCGCTGCGGCCGATCCGTTCCGGTCGCGGTCTCGGCCGCTTGACGCGCGACACTCTACACTGCGCGTCTTCCACCGACTGCGCACCACGGCACGGACCCGTTCATGGACCCCTTCAAGCCCACGCTTCCCGACGCATCGCTCGACCAGTTGTTCCGCCAGGCCCGCACTTACAACCGCTTCACGGGCGAGGTCGACGACGCGACGCTGCATGCGCTGTACGACCTGCTGAAGTGGGGCCCGACCACCTCCAACAGCTGCCCGGCCCGTTTCGTCTTCGTGCGTTCGCCCGAAGCCAAGGCCAAGCTGGGCCCCGCGCTCGACGAGGGCAATTACAAGAAGACGATGGCCGCGCCGTGCACGGCGATCATCGCCTACGACGTCGCGTTCTACGAAAAGGTGCCGGTGCTGTTCCCGCATACCGACGCGCGCGGCTGGTTCGACACCAAGCCCGCCGAGGACCTGCGCACGATCGCGCTGCGCAACGGCAGCCTGCAGGGCGCCTACCTGCTGCTCGCCGCGCGCGCGATCGGCCTGGACTGCGGCCCGATGTCCGGCTTCAACAACGCGATGGTGGACGAGGCCTTCTTCCCCGGCACCAGCTGGCGCTCCAACTTCATCTGCAACCTGGGCAAGGGCGATCCGTCGTCGATCTTCCCGCGCTCGCCGCGGCTGGGCTTCGACGAAGCCTGTCGCATCGATTGAACGCTTCGCCCCGTACCTTCCTCTCCCCAACGAAGGATTCCGCATGAATCGCTGCAAGCTGCTCGCCGCTTCGCTCCTGCTCGCCCTCGGTTCCGCCGGTGCCGCGCAGGCCGCGCCGAACACCTACAAGATGGACCCGAACCACACCATCGTCCTGGTCAGCTGGGATCATTTCGGCTACTCGCACCCCGTGGCCAACTTCGGCCAGGCCGACGGCACGCTGGTGTACGACGCGGACAACGTGGGCGCCTCGAGCGTGAACGTGACGCTGCCGATGTCGGGCCTGGATGCGCTCGTGCCCGACCTCACCGACGACCTGCGCAGCGAAGCGTTCTTCGATGCCGCCAAGTTCCCGAACGCCACCTTCAAGAGCACGAAGGTCGAGAAGGCAGGCGAGGGCAAGCTGAAAGTGACGGGCGACCTCACCATCCGCGACCAGACCAAGCCGGTCGTGCTCGATGTCACGCTCAACAAGATGGGCGAAGGCCGCAACGGCGCGCCGAAGATCGGGTTCAGCGCGACCACGACGATCAAGCGCAGCGAGTTCGGCGTCGTGAAGTTCCTGCCGAACGTCGCCGATGAAGTCGACGTGCGCATCAGCACCGAAGCAACGGTGCCGAAGGCGGCGAAATGATCGTCGCGCGGCCCGCCGGCGAACGCGGCAAGGCGAACTTCGGTTGGCTGGACAGCCAGCACACGTTTTCGTTCGGCCAGTTCCACGACCCCAGGTGGATGGGGTTCGGTCCGCTGCGCGTGATCAACGAAGATCGCGTGGCGCCGCGCGGCGGGTTCCCGCCGCACCGCCACGCCAACATGGAAATCATCAGCTACGTGTTGTCCGGTGCGCTCGCGCACCGCGACGACACCGGCAGCGAAGGCGTGCTGCGCCCGGGCGAAGTCCAGTGGATGAGCGCCGGGCACGGGATCGAGCACAGCGAGTTCAACGGTTCGGATAAAGAACCGGTGCATTTCCTGCAGATCTGGATCCAGCCCGATCGCCTCAACGCGCAACCGGCGTACGTGCAGCGCGCGTTCGATCCGGCGGCGCGGCAGGGCAAGTGGGCCACGCTCCTCTCGCCCGACGGCGCGGACGGCACCATCGCGATCCGTCAGCAGGCCTGGATGCGCGGCGTGCGCCTGGCACAAGGCGAGGCGGTCGAGCTTGCGCTGGATCCGGCGCGCCGCTACTGGCTGCACGTGGCGCAGGGCGAAGTGAGCCTGGATGGCCACCCGCTCTCCGCCGGCGATGCCCTGGGCCTGGTGGACGAGGGCGGCGTGCGTTCGCTCGCCGGCCGCGGGACCGGCGTTGCGGATGTGCTGGTGTTCGACCTGCCCGAGTAAGCGGGCCTGACGCCTCGTTCCGCGGGGCGGCTGCTAAACTCGCGGCCCCGTGTACGAGCAAGATTGCGCCATGGCCGACCCCCGTCCCACCGCCGCCGCGCCCGCCAATGCGCAGCAACGCTACGAGGTCCGCCGCGCCGACCTGCCGTTGAGTTGCCCGCTGCCGTCGATGGCGCTGTGGAATTCGCATCCGCGCGTGTACCTGCCGATCGAAGCAGAGGGCGGCGAGAGCCAGTGCCCTTACTGCGGCGCGCATTTCTTCCTGGTCGACTGACGCGCGCGACCAGGCCACCTCCGCGATGGCCACCCGCACGGTCGTGCAACTGCTGCCCGCGCTCGAGTCGGGCGGCGTCGAACGTTCCACCCTCGAGATCGCCGAGGCGCTCGTGCGCGCCGGGCATCGCGCGTTCGTGGTTTCCGCGGGCGGGCGGCTGGTGCCGCGGCTCGAAGCGCTCGGCGCGAAACACATCACGCTCGACATCGGACGCAAGTCGCCGCTGACGCTGCGCCATGTGCCGGCGTTGCGGCGCCTGTTCGAAGAGCAGCGCGTCGACATCGTGCACGCACGCTCGCGCTTGCCCGCATGGCTCGGCTGGCGTGCGCTGCAGGGCATGGGCTACCGACGCCCGCATTTCCTCACCACGATGCACGGCCTGAACTCGCCTTCGCGCTACAGCGCCATCATGGCGCGTGGCGAACGCGTGATCTGCGTGTCGGAGACGGTGCGCGCGTACTTGCTGCAGCACTATCCGAAGACGAATCCTGCGTGCCTGCGCGTGATTCCGCGTGGCATCGATCCTGCAGCCTTCCCGCGCCAGCCGTGGCCCGACCGCAATGCGCGTTTGCGCGTGGTCGCGTTGCATCCGGCGCTCGCCGGCGAAGGTCCCTTGCTCGCGATGCCCGGCCGCGGCACGCGGCTGAAAGGCCACGCCGATGCGTTGGCGCTGCTGGCGGCGCTGCGCGCGCAAGGCCGCGACGCACGCTTGTGGATGCCGGGCAGCTTCGACGAATCCCGCGCCCATTACGTCGCCGAACTCGAAGCCTCGGCGCGCACGCTCGGGCTGAGCGACGTCGTGGCCATCACCCCGCCGACCGACAGGATTTCGGAAGCCTACGCCGCAAGCGACCTGGTGCTGCAGCTCTCGCGCAAGCCCGAGGCCTTCGGCCGCACGGTGCTCGAAGCGCTCGCCTCCGGCCGCCCCGTGCTCGGCTGGGACCATGGCGGCGTCGGCGAACTGCTCAGGGCGCTGCAGCCCGAAGGCGCAACGCCGCCGTTCGATGCCCTCGATCTTGCCCACAGGGCGAACGCGCTGCTGGACGCACCGAAGCCCGCTGCGGTTACGATGCCGCACACCTTGCACGCCATGCAGGAAGCGACGCTCGCGGTCTATGCAGAACTCGATCCCCGGCACTGACCTCCAACAGGCCCCCGCGGGCTGGCGCTGGGCGCCGGCGTGGGTGCTCGCGTTCGTGATCCTGTGGCCCGCGCCCGGCATCGCCGAAGGCGTGATGGTGCTGGGTGCGCTCGCGGCGATCTTCAAACTCCTCGCCGCCCGTTTCCGCGGTGCGCCGGGCTTGCTGAGCGGCCCGGCGTGGGCGCTGACCAGCGTGCTGTTCTTCGCGTACTGGTTGCCCGAAGCCGTGTCGTCGATCGATGCGGTCGACCGGCTGCGCGCGCTGCGCGAATCCGCCGTCGACCTGCGTTATCTCCCGTTCCTGTGGTTGGTCGCCTCCGCGGTCGCCGACGCGCGGGGTCGACGCATCACCTTCGGTGGCCTGGCGATCATCGTCGGTGCATGGACGGTGGATGCGCTGCTGCAGGCGATGACGGGCACGAGCCCGCTGTTCTTCGGCCTGGACGCGATCAAGCACCAGATCAGCGGACACGGCATGTGCACGGATGCCGCCGCGGCGAGCGTGGATCGCCTGAGCGGCTTCCTGGGCCCATGCAACCTCAAGCTGGGGCAGATCATCGCGAGCCTCTCGCCGTTCGCGTTGATCGCCGCGGCGAAGCGCTGGGGCATCGTCGGCTGGTGCGTCGCGGCCGCACTGGTCGGCGCGGTCATCCTGCTGTCCGGCACGCGCGCGGCGTGGATCTCGTATTCGCTCGTGCTGCTGTGGTCGGGCTGGGGGCTGCTGGGCTGGAAACGCCTGCTCGCCGTGTTCGCCTTCGGTGCGATCTCGATCGCGGCCCTGGGCGTGTTCGTGCCGCAGGTGCAGGAACGCCTCGTGCGTTCGACGCACCTGCTCGCGGCCAACGAGTCCGACGTGGACAACGCGCTGTCCGGTCGCGGTCGCATCTGGTCGGCGGCGTGGTGCATGTATCGCACGCACCCGATCAATGGCGTGGGCGCGCGCGGATTCCGCGATGCCTTCAACGACTGCGACCCGGAGCGCGGACAACTCGCCGCGTGGGGCGAAGGCCCCGCGCTGCACGCGCACCAGTTGTTGCTGGAAGTCGGCAGCGAAACGGGGACGTTCGGGTTGTTGATGTGGTTTGCAGGCGTCGCGCTCGGCTGGCGTGCGTGGCGTTACTCGGATGCGAATGCGCGCGAGAACGCCCGCGCGGCGATGCTCGCGCTCGCGGTCACCGTCTTCCCGTTCAACACGCACCTGGCGTTCTATTCGACGTTCTGGGGCGGCGTCACCTTGCTGTTGGCGGCCTTGTTCGCAGGCAGCCTGCTCGCGCGCGACGCGGAGGCGGCCGCGGTAACCGCGTCGAAGCCCACGTGAGTGCGACGCCGGACGCGGGCGCGCGCAGGCCGCCGCTGTCGGGTGTGGTGACGACGTTCGACAACGCCGCGACGCTCGATGCGTGCCTTGCGAGCCTGGCCTTCTGCGACGAGCGCGTGGTGCTCGATTCCGGTTCCACCGATGCCACGCGCGAGATCGCGGAGAAACATGGCGCGCGCATCTCGATCCGGCCTTTCGAGGGCTACGGGCCGCAGAAGCAGCACGCGATCGACCTGGCCACGCACGACTGGATCCTGCTCCTCGACGCGGACGAACACCTCACGCCGATCGGCCGCGAAGCGATCGAGCGCGAACTGCGTGCACCACGCGCCGATGGCTATCGGCTTCCGCGCCAGGAGTGGCTGTTCTGGCGATGGGCGCATCCGGAAGCGCGCGCGAACTGGCAACTGCGCCTGTTCCGCAAGTCGCGCGGACGCATGAACACCGTGCCGGTGCACGCCGCGCCGGTGATCGATGGCACGCCGTTCGACCTGGATGCACCGTTCCGCCACTACGGCGAGCCGCACCTGGCCGATCGCGTCGACAAGGTGAACCGCTATTCCAGCGGCCTGGTCGTGCACAAGCGCCGCAAGCCGATCCGCGGGCTCAGCGCGCGCATCCTGGTGCAACCCACGCTCGCCTTCCTCAAGCTGTACATCGGCAAGCGCTACTTTCTCGATGGCTGGGCGGGCTACTTCGCCGCGCGCACGCATGCGTTCTACACCTTCCTGAAGTACGCGAAGGTGCTCGAAGCGCAACGCAAGCCGGATCAGTCGTAGAGCGAGCTGCCGTCGGGCTGCCGCTTGAAGCGGCGATGGATCCACAGGTACTGGTCCGGTGCCGCGCGCGCCATCGCTTCGATCGACGCCATGACGCGCGCGGTGTCGGCGGTGGCGTCCTGCGTCGGGATGTCGCCGAGCGAAGGCACGATGCGCAAGGTGTAACCGCCATCGGGTCGACGCAGGTGCTGGAAGGCGACGACCGCGGCGCCCGACAGGCGCGCGAGTTGGTGCGTCGAGGACAGGCTGTTCGCAGGACGGCCGAAGAAGGGCACGTACACGCTCTCGCCGCGGCTCGGGTCCTGGTCGGGCGCATACCAGAGCAGCCCGCCTTGCTTGAGGTGCTTCACCGCCGGGCGCAGTTCCTGCTTGGTGAACATCGCCGCGGCGTAGCGCAGGCGTCCGTGCTTCACCGCCCACTCCATCGCCGGTTCGGCGTGCGGTCGGTACATGCCAGCCAGCGGGACGTGGTCGCACATCAGGCGCCCGCAGATTTCGAGCGTCGTGAAGTGGCCCGAGACGACGATGACGCCGCGCCCGTTCGCACGCGCGGCTTCCATGTGTTCCAGGCCCTCGACGACGAGGCCGCGACGCATCGGCGCGATCGATCCCCACCACGCGCGCGCGAATTCGAACAGGCCGATGCCCAGCGCCGCGAAGTGCGCGCGCAACAGATCGGACCGTGCCGCTGCATCGAGTTCGGGGAAGCACAGTTCGAGGTTGCGCTGCGCGATGCGGCGTCGTCCCGCCAGCGCCGCGCGCAGCAATGCGCCGATCGCGCGCCCGAGCCCGCGTTGCAGCCCCCAGGGCAGGCGCGCGAGCACGGCCATCGCGCCGATGCCGAGCCAGGTCGGCCAATGGCGCGGTCCCAGGGGTGGGCGCTCGATGTCGGGGGGCTTCCGGGTCATGACGGGGATTCTACGGGCCGCCGTCCGACCGGTATCCTGCCGTGATGCGGATCGACCCCATCGAGCGCTTGCTGCGCGGCCTGTATTCGGCCGCGCTCTACGTGCTCCTGCCCATCACTGTCTATCACCTGATCTGGCGCGGATTCCGCCAGCGCGAATATTTCCGCCGCTGGGCGGAGCGCTACGGGATGTACGGCGGCGCCGCGGACGAGGACGCCCCGCGCGACACGCTGTGGGTCCACGCGGTCTCCGTGGGCGAGGTGAATGCCGCAGCGCCCCTGGTCAATGCGATCCGGAAGCAGCATCCGCACCTGCCCTTGCTGGTCACCACGATCACGCCGACGGGTTCGGCCCGCGTGCGCGCGCTGTGGGGCGATTCGGTGCAACACGTGTACCTGCCCTACGACTTGCCCGGTGCGGTGGCGCGCTTCTTCGATCACTTCCGGCCGCGCGCGGGGCTCATCCTGGAAACGGAGCTGTGGCCGAACCTGCTGTTCGGCGCGCGCGACCACGGCGTGCCGACCTACATCCTCAACGCGCGCTTGTCGCAGCGCTCCTTGCGCGGTTATCGCGTGCTCGCCCCGCTGGTGGCGCGCGCGTTGCGCACGGTGCGACGCGTCGGCGCGCAATCGCATGCCGATGCCAAGCGCTTCGTCGTGCTGGGGGCACGGAAGGAGCAAGTGGTCGAGCTGGGCAACCTGAAGTTCGATACGCCCGTTCCGGAGGGCCTGGAGGCGTTCCGTGCCGACTTCCGCGCACACGCGGGCGCGCGCCCGGTGTGGATCGCGGCGAGCACGCACGATGGCGAGGAAGACGCGGTGGTCGACCTGCATCGTCGACTGCGCCAAACGCATCCGGACCTGTTGCTCGCGTGGGCGCCGCGCCATCCCGAACGCTTCCGCGCCGCGATCGACCATGCGCATGCAGCGCAATGGCACGTGGCCACGCGCCGGCTCACCCGTTGGCCGGGGCGCAACGACGATGTCTTCGTGATCGACACGCTGGGCGAGCTGATGGCGTTCTACGCGTGTGCGGACGTCGCCTTCGTCGGCGGCAGCCTGCAACCGATCGGCGGCCACAACCTGCTCGAACCTGCGGCGGTGGGCACGGCGATCGTCACCGGCCCGCACCTGCACAACTTCGCGGAGATCGCGAAACGACTTTCCGAAGCACGCGCGGTGCGCATCGGACAGGACGTGGACGCAGTGCATGCCGCGCTCGCGGAACTGCTCGACGATCCGGATGGGCGCAAGCGCATGGTGGAAGCCGGCCTGCGCCTGGTGGAAGAAGGGCGCGGGGCATTGGCCCGCACCCTCGACCTCATCGCGCCGGTGTTGCCCGGCGCGCGTTGAGCCTTGCTTACTGCTTCGGTGCCTGCGCTTCGACCGAGGCGGCGGAGACGTCGACGGTGAGGAAGCGGTTCACCTTCTGCACGTCGTCGATGTCGAGCGTGCCGGCGGCCTGCTCGAGGTTCAGCACGCTCTGCAGGAAGTTGTAGCGCGCCAGCGCGTAGGCCTGCTGCGACTGGAACAGGTTGCGCTGGTTGACCAGCACGTCGAGCACGGTGCGCGTACCGACTTCCAGGCCGACCTGCGAGGCGTCGTACGCGGCCTTCGCCGAAACGACGGCCAGACGGCGCGCTTCCACTTCGCTCACGCCCGCGACCACGGTCTGGTAGGCGTTGCGCGTGTTGCGCTCCAGCGCGCGGCGCTGGGTTTCGTACTCGTCCTGGCGCACGTCGCGCGTGGCGATGGCCTGGCGCACGCCCGACTGCGTGGCGCCGCCGGCGAAGATCGGCACGGTCAGCGTCAGGCCGATCGACTTGGAGTCGTTCTTGTTTTCGAAATCCAGCACGCGCAGCGCCGGATTCGGCTCGAGGTTGTCGGTGGAGGTGCCGTCGGTGCGCGAGCTGCCGTAGTTGCCGCCCAGGTAAAGCGTGGGGTAGTGGCCGGCGCGCGCGGTGCCGATGTCGTCTTCGGCCGACTTGACCTGGAATTCCTTCGCCTTCAGCGCCGGGTTGTTGTCGTAGGCCATCTGCACCCACTTGTCTTCGTCGGCGTGCTCGGGCAGCTGCGGCTGGAAGTCTTCCGGCAGCGCCTTGAGGTTGGCCACCGGCTTGCCGGTGATCTCGGTCAGCGCGTTGTACGCGTCCTCGACCAGGTTGCGCGCAGTGATCGTGTTGGCGCGCGCGCTGTCGTACTGCGCGCGGGCTTCATGCACGTCGGTGATCGGGGCCAGGCCGACTTCCAGGCGCTTGCTCGCGAAGTCGAACTGCTTCTTCAGCGCCGTTTCGGAGGCTTCGGCGGCGGCGAGGTTTTCCAGCTGCACGAGCACGTTGAAGTAGGCGGCCGAGGTGCGCGTGATCAGCGAGTCGCTTTCCGATTCGAGCTGGAAGTCGCTGGCCTTGCTCAGCGCGTTGGCGCTTTTCAGACGCATGATGCTCGAGTGGTCGTAGACCATCTGCGAGAGGTTCACGCCCCACTGCTTGTTGGTGTTGTCGTTGCTGCCATCGCTCGGCACGGCCGTGGTGCCGAACACCTGCGTGCCCGTGGAGTCGGTCCAGTTCTTGGTGTAACCGGCGCGGCCATCCAGATGCGGCAGGAGGTTCGCGCGCGCCTGCACGGCGCCTTCCTTGGTGATCAGGCGGGAGGATTCGGCGGCGGAATACGTGGGGTCGCCGGCGCGTGCCAGCTCGTAGGTCTGAAGCAGGTCTTCGGCGTTGGCGGCCAACGGCGCGAGCACCAAGGCGAGGGCCAGGACGAGGGGGCGGCGGCTCATGCGGATTCCTTTCGGATGACTCAAGGTGGGGAGGTCAGAAATTGAATGTCGGCGCGGGGGCGGCGCCGACGAGGTAGGGCAGGTCGGTCTCGAACAACGATTCGATACGGGGACCGTTGACGTCGTTGCGCGCGATCACGCCTTCCATCGCCGGCGAGGTGCCGCGCACGACGAACAGGCGACCATTCGGGCGCAGCCACTGCAGGAAGCGGGCCGGGATCGACGACACGGCGCCGGTCACGCAGATCGCGTCGAAGCGGCGATCCGTATCCCACGCGAAGGCGTCGGCGGTGTCGATGCGCACGTTCGCGCCCAGGCCCATCGTGTCGAGGCGCGCACGCGCGGCGTCGGCGAAATCGGCATGCAACTCGATGCTGTGCACTTCACGCGCGAGGCGGCCCAGGCACGCAGTGAGGAAGCCGCTGCCCGTGCCGATCTCCAGCACATCGTCGCCGGCCTGCACGTCCAGCGATTGCAGCGTGCGGCCTTCGAGCACCGGCTTCATCATGCTTTGGCCATGGCCGAGCGGCAGCGCGGCGTCGGCATAGGCGAGCACGCGGTGCGCGGCGGGCACGAAGGCGTCGCGCGGGATCGACACGAGCGCGTCGAGCACGCGCGCATCGAGCACATCCCACGGGCGAACCTGCTGTTCGACCATCAGTTCGCGGGCCTTGGCGTAATCCATCGTCATGACACATCTCTTGCGCGGAAAGCCGGGCATTTTACGCCCGGGAGGCACAGGATCGCTGTGGTAGCACACCAGAACTGAGTGCCGGAAGTCAGTCGGCCGGAGGTCATGGGGCCCGGGATCATCGGCGTGCGCCCGCGCGGTAACCGTGCAGGAACAGCCCGACCGCGGATTCGAGCTGCGCTTCGACCTCATGCGAAGACGGGACGTCCCCGCCGTCGCAGCATCCGAAGATCATGCGCGCGTGCAATTCGCCCTTGGCCAGGCAGAGGAATTCCGCCGCGGCCCGGCGCACGTCGGGGATCGCCAGTTCACCGGCGTCCACGTGATGCTGGAGCACCACCGCGAGCGAATCCTGCAGGCGTTGCGGGCCGGCCTCCCAGAACAGGCGGGGCATGGGCGATTCGACGACCTGCGGCGTACACATCACACGATGGCCGGCCAGCGCTTCGGGCCCGCTGATCATCGCGAAGAAGGCGCGGGCGATCTGGAGCAGGCCTTCCTGCAGCGGGGCGGCATCGGCGGCCTCGAACAGCGAATCCGGCAGTTGCTGGTCGCAATGGGCGCGCACCGCGGCGGCGAACAAGGCTTCCTTGTCGCCGAAATGGCTGTACACCGTGAGTTTCGACACGCCCGCGTCGGCGGCGATCTGGTCCATGCTCACGCCAGCGAAGCCCTGGGTGGTGAACAGCCGCTTGGCGGCGTCCAGGATGGCGGCGCGCTTGCCCAGATCCTTGGGACGGCCGGGGCCCGACTGGCGCGCAGGCGCCCCGGGCGGTGTGGATTTGGCGCGATGCGGGTCCGACATGGACGGAATCATAGACGAAATACTGGACTGCGACGTTCGCTATTTATAGTCTACCGGGCAGTTCAATAACCGCTGCCGATGATGGAGTCCCCCATGGAGACGCAACGCAGGATGCGGGCGAAGGCCCCCACCTATCGCCTACTTTTTGCCGCAGCGGTCCTCGCCCTCGCAGGGTGTGGTGGCGACCAGGGGGCGAAGGAGGCGCCGCGCCCCGTGCTCGTGGTCCGTCCGGGCGGTGAATCGGCGGCGACGCTCAGTGCCTACGCAGGCGAGGTGCGCGCCCGGGAAGAGAGCCCGCTGTCGTTCCGCATCGGCGGCCAGCTCGTCCGACGCACCGTGGATGCAGGCGATCGCGTGAAGCGCGGCGACTTGCTCGCCGAACTCGATCCGGGGGATGCGCGCCTGCAGGTGGACGCCGCGCAAGCGAACGCCGCCGCAGCGGACGCGGAACTCGCGCGCGCCGCCGCCGAGCGCAAGCGATACGACGCGCTCGCGAAAGAACAATTGGTGAGTCGCTCCGCTGCCGAAACGCAGGACGCGACGTACGCCGCCGCCGCAGGCCAGGCGCGTGCGGCGCGCGCGCAGTTGGACGAGGCGCGCAACCAGCATGGCTACACGCAGCTGCGTGCGCCGCGCGACGGCGTGGTCGCCACGCGCAACGCCGAAGCGGGACAGACCGTCTCCGCAGGCCAGGTCGTGTACACGCTCGCAGGCGACGCGGGCCGCGAAATCGCGATCGCCTTGCCCGAATCGCGCATCCGGGAATTCAGCGTGGGCCAGCCGGTGCTCGTCGAATTGTGGAGCCGTCCTGGCGAACGCCTGCCGGGTCGCATCCGTGAAATCTCCGCCGCGGCGGATGCGCAGTCGCGCACTTTCGCCACGCGCGTTGCCCTGGATCCGAAGGTTGCCAGCGAAGTGGATCTTGGCCAGAGCGCGCGCGTGTATGTCGCCAGGACGCACGAAGGACAAGCGACCACGCTGCGCCTTCCGCTCTCCGCGCTGCAACGCGGCGCGAACGGCGACACCGCGGTCTGGGTGGTTACGCCTGCGCGCACCTTGCATCTCACGCCCGTGCGCGTGGGTCCGTTCGGTGAGGACAGCGTGCCGGTGCTGTCGGGACTGGCGGCCGATGCGTGGGTCGTCGCCGCCGGCGGACACCTGCTGCGCGAAGGCCAGGCCGTTGCGCCGGTCGATCGCGACAACCGCCCCGTCGCCGCGACGAAGGCCCGCTGACCATGCGATTCAACCTGTCCGAATGGGCGCTGCGCAATCGCACGCTCGTCGTCTACGCGATGGTCGTGCTCGCGTTGCTCGGCATCATGAGTTATCGCAACCTCGGTCAATCCGAGGATCCGCCGTTCACCTTCAAGGCGATGGTCGTGCGCACGGTGTGGCCGGGCGCGACCGCGGAGGAAGTCTCGCGCCAGGTCACCGAGCGCGTCGAGAAGGCGCTGATGACCACGGGCAAGTACGAGTTCATCCGTTCTTACTCGCGCGTGGGCGAGTCGCAGGTGATCTTCATGGCGCGCGACTCGCTGCCCGCCAGCGAGATCCCCGAGCTGTGGTACCAGGTGCGCAAGAAGATCGGCGACATCCAGCAGACGCTGCCGGAAGGCACGATCGGGCCGTTCTTCAACGATGAATTCGGCGACACCTTCGGCAACATCTACGCGCTCACCGGCAAGGGCTTCGACTATGCGGTGATGAAGGACTACGCAGAGCGCGTGGAACTCGAGCTGCAGCGCATCCCGGACGTCGGCAAGGTCGAACTCGTCGGCTTGCAGGACGAAAAGATATTCATCGAGCTGTCCAACACCAAGCTCGCCACGCTGGGCATCCCGCTCTCGGCCGTGCAGCAGGCGCTGTCGGAACAGAACGCGGTGGTGCCGGCGGGCTTCTTCGAAACCGGGACCGACCGCGTGCAGATCCGCGTCACGGGCGCGCTGCGTTCGGTGGACGAGATCCGCAACTTCCCGATCCGCGTGGGCGACCGCACGTTCCGTGTCGCCGACGTGGCCACGATCAAGCGCGGCTTCTCCGATCCGGCGGCACCACGCATGCGCTTCATGGGCGACGACGCCATCGGCATCGCGGTGGCGATGAAGGACGGCGGCGACATCATCCGCCTGGGCCAGACACTGGAGAAGGAATTCGCGCGCCTGCAGAAGACGCTGCCTGCGGGCATGGAACTACGCAAGGTCTCCGACCAGCCGCACGCGGTGCGCGAGTCGGTGGGCGAGTTCGTCAAGGTGCTCGCCGAAGCCGTGGCGATCGTCCTGCTGGTGAGCTTCTTCTCGCTGGGCTTCCGCACGGGCCTCGTGGTGGCCGTCTCGATTCCGCTCGTGCTCGCGATGACCTTCGCGGTCATGCACTACTTCGACATCGGCCTGCACAAGATTTCACTCGGCGCGCTGGTGCTCGCCCTCGGCCTGCTCGTCGACGACGCGATCATCGCGGTGGAGATGATGGCCATCAAGATGGAGCAGGGCTTCTCGCGCCTGAAGGCGGCGAGCTTCGCGTGGGAGAGCACGGCCTTTCCGATGCTCACCGGCACGCTGGTCACCGCGGCGGGCTTCCTGCCGATCGCCACGGCGGCGTCGGGCACGGGCGAATACACGCGTTCGCTGTTCCAGGTGGTCACCATTGCGCTGGTCGTGTCGTGGTTCGCGGCGGTGCTGTTCATTCCCTACCTGGGCGATCGCATGCTGCCCGACCTGCACGCGAAGCATGGGGGCGCCGACCCGTTCGCCACGCCGTTCTTCCAGCGCTTCCGCCGCCTGCTCGACTGGTGCCTGCGGCGCCGCAAGACGGTCATCGCGCTCACGGCCGCTGCGTTCGTGGCCGCGTTGATGTTGTTCCGTTTCGTGCCGCAGCAGTTCTTCCCCGATTCCACGCGACCGGAGCTGATGGTCGACATGGAACTGGCGGAAGGCTCGTCGCTGCGCTCGACGGAAACGCAGGCGGAGAAGCTGGAGAAGCTGCTCGCCAAGCGCGAGGGCATCGACAACTACGTCGCGTATGTCGGTACGGGGTCGCCGCGCTTCTACCTGCCGCTCGACCAGCAGTTGCCGGCCGCGAACTTCGCGCAGTTCGTCGTGCGCGCGCACGACACCGAATCGCGCGAGGCCGTGCGGCGCTGGCTGATCGACGAAGTCGCGCCCACGTTCCCGTCGTTGCAACTGCGCGTGACGCGCCTGGAGAACGGCCCGCCGGTCGGGTATCCGGTGCAGTTCCGCGTCTCGGGCGAGCACATCGATCGCGTGCGCGAGATCGCCAAGCAGGTCGAAGCGAAGGTGCGCGCGAATCCGAACGTCGCCAACGTGAACCTCGACTGGGATGAGCCGAGCAAGGTCGTGCGCCTGGAGATCGACCAGGATCGTGCGCGCGCGCTGGGCGTGAGCACGCAGCAGTTGTCGCGCTTCCTGTCGGGCTCGCTGTCGGGCCTGCACGTGAGCACGTATCGCGAAGGCAACGAGCTGATCGAAATGCTGCTGCGCGGGACCAACGACGAACGCACGCGCCTGGACCTGCTTGGCAGCCTGGCCGTGCCGACCTCGAAGGGCGAGACGGTGCCGCTATCGCAGGTCGCCACGCTGCGCTATGTGTTCGAGGACGGGATCATCTGGCATCGCGATCGCCTGCCCACCGTGACCGTGCGTGCGGACATCAGCAACGAGCTCACGCCGCCCACGGTGGTGGCGCAGATCCTGCCGACGCTCGAAGGCATCCGGACCGCGCTTCCGGAAGGGTATCTGCTGGAAACCGGCGGCACCGTCGAAGACTCCGCGCGCGGGCAGAACTCCATCACGGCGGGCCTGCCGCTGTTCCTGTTCGTGGTGGTGACCTTGCTGATGCTGCAGTTGCGCAGCTTCTCCCGCACGGCGCTGGTGCTGCTCACCGCGCCGCTCGGCATGATCGGCGTGACGCTGTTCCTGCTCGTGTTCCGCGTGCCCTTCGGCTTCGTCGCGATGCTGGGCACGATTGCGTTGGCGGGCATGATCATGCGCAACTCGGTGATCCTGGTGGACCAGATCGAACAGGACATCCGCCACGGCAACGATCGCTGGAACGCAATCATCGAGGCCACGGTGCGGCGCTTCCGTCCGATCGTGCTGACCGCGCTGGCGGCGGTGCTCGCGATGATCCCGCTGTCGCGTTCGGCGTTCTTCGGGCCGATGGCGGTGGCGATCATGGGCGGCCTGATCGTCGCGACCGCGCTGACCTTGTTGTTCCTGCCCGCGTTGTATGCGGCGTGGTTCCGCGTGAAGCGCGATGAACCCGCGCCGGTGCCCGCGCAGGAGGATCAGTCGACTTCGGCCCTGGGTCCCGCGACCGGCGAGACGTAAGCGCGCGAATCGAATCCCGCGTCGGCGAATGCAGCCTGCATCGCCGGCGCGGCGCGCGTCGCCTCACCTTCCGACGCGAACCACGCGAAGACGCTCGGTCCTGCGCCGGACAGGCTGGCGCCCAGCGCACCGGCGTCCATCGCGGCTTGCTTCACCTGCGTAAAGCCAGGCACCAAGGGCGCACGTCGTGGTTCGACCAGCACGTCCTGCAAGCCATCGCGGATGAGCGCGATGTCCCCGCGTTCCAGGCCGAGCAGGAACTGCGCGAGCCGCGCGCTGTGCGCCACGACGGTGGAGAGCGGGTAGGGCGCGGTCAACGCTTCGCGCGAACGCTGCGTTTCCAGCACCTGGTCCGGATGCACGACGACGCAATGCAAGGCCGCGGGAACATGCAGCGGCACCAGGCGCGTCGCAGTGGCCAGCACCACGCCACCAATCAGCATCGGCCCCACGTTGTCGCCCTGGTGGCTGCGGCTGGAGGCGTACTCGCCTTCCATCGCGAAGGGATACAGCGCCTCGCGCGTCAGCGGCGCATCGAGCAACGCGTTCGCCGCGACCAGTGCCGCGACGCACGAGGCCGCGGAACCGCCGAGTCCGGCGCCGATCGGAATGCCCTTGTCGAGTTCGACTTCGAAGCCATGCGCGAGCTTCAGCCCTTCCTGCAACGCGCGCACCGCGCGTCCCGCCGTGTTGCGTTCGGTGTCGAAGGGAATCATCGACACGTCGCCCGTGCCGCGCACCGCCACCACGCGCACTTCGGGCGCCTCGATGCGCCGCACCGTTGCGCGGTCGCGCAGGCCGGCGATCGAATGCCCCAGCAGGTCGAAGCCCACGCCGATATTGCCGACGCCGGCGGGAGCGGAAGCACTCGTCTGGAGCGGCATGGGCATGCGTGAATGCGGGGGGCGGGGGCGCATTATTGGCCCTGCGGGCCGCGCCGTGGTGGAATACGCGCCGAAGCGGGGGTACCGGGCGACCGGTTGAGACAGTCCCTTCGAACCTGACGCGGTTGAGACCGCCGTAGGGAGCCTTCGCCGGACCCAGGGTCCGTCGCCCGCTTCGTCCCGGCCCCCAGGGCCAGCCCCCACGTGGACGAACGCCAATGAATGCCGTGCCCTCCGACCTGATCCGCGACACGCAGCGCCTGTCCGAAAGCGTCGTCCGCCCGATCCCCGGTTCCACCAAGATCTTCGTGACCGGATCGCGCGAGGACCTGCGCGTGCCGATGCGCGAGATCGCGCAGCAGCGCACGCCGACCCTGTTCGGCGGTGAGGACAACCCGGCCATCACCGTCTATGACACCTCGGGCCCGTACACCGATCCGAACGTGCACATCGACCTGGCCGCCGGCCTTGCGCCGTTGCGCGCGCGTTGGATCGAAGAACGCGGCGATACCGAAGCGCTGCCGTCGCTGACCTCCGACTTCGGCCGCGCGCGCGAACACGATCCGCGCCTGGCCGCCGTGCGCTTCCCCGCGCGCATGCTGCCGCGCCGCGCACGCGCCGGCGCCAACGTCACGCAGATGCACTACGCGCGCCGCGGCATCGTCACGCCGGAAATGGAGTTCGTCGCCATCCGCGAGAACCAGCGCATCGAAGCGATGCGCGATGCCGGCCTGCTTTCGCAACATGCGGGCCAATCCTTCGGTGCGGCGATCCAGGGCCGCATCACGCCCGAGTTCGTGCGCGACGAGATCGCGCGCGGTCGCGCGATCCTGCCCAACAACATCAACCATCCCGAAAGCGAGCCGATGATCATCGGCCGCAACTTCCTCACCAAGATCAACGCGAACATCGGCAACAGCGCCGTGTCGTCGGGGATCGCGGAGGAAGTGGAGAAGCTCGTGTGGGCGATCCGCTGGGGCGGCGACACGGTGATGGACCTGTCCACTGGCAAGCACATCCACGAAACGCGCGAATGGATCGTGCGCAACTCGCCGGTGCCGATCGGCACGGTGCCGATCTACCAGGCGCTGGAAAAAGTGGACGGCCGCGCCGAAGAACTCACGTGGGAGATCTTCCGCGACACGCTCATCGAACAGGCCGAGCAAGGCGTCGACTACTTCACCATCCACGCCGGCGTGCTGCTGCGCTACGTGCCGCTGACAGCCAAGCGCGTGACCGGCATCGTCTCGCGCGGGGGTTCGATCCTCGCCAAGTGGTGCCTGGCGCACCACAAGGAAAACTTCCTCTACACGCACTTCGAAGACATCTGCGACATCATGAAGGCCTACGACGTGGCCTTCTCGCTGGGCGACGGCCTGCGCCCGGGCTGCATCGCCGACGCGAACGACGCGGCGCAGTTCGGCGAACTCGAAACGCTGGGCGAGCTGACCAAGATCGCATGGAAGCACGACGTGCAGACCATGATCGAAGGCCCCGGCCACGTGCCGATGCAGCTGATCAAGGAAAACATGGACAAGCAGCTCGCCGAATGCGGTGAGGCGCCGTTCTACACGCTGGGCCCGCTGACCACCGACATCGCGCCGGGCTACGACCACATCACCAGCGCGATCGGCGCGGCGATGATCGGTTGGTTCGGCACGGCGATGCTCTGCTACGTCACGCCGAAGGAGCACCTCGGCCTGCCGGATCGCGAAGATGTGCGCGACGGCATCATGGCCTACAAGATCGCCGCGCACGCCGCGGATCTCGCCAAGGGCCACCCGGGTGCGCAGGTGCGCGACAACGCGCTGAGCAAGGCGCGCTTCGAGTTCCGTTGGGAAGACCAGTTCCACCTCGGCCTCGATCCGGAGAAGGCGAAGGAATTCCACGACGAGACCCTGCCGAAGGACGCGCACAAGCTCGCGCACTTCTGCTCGATGTGCGGACCGCACTTCTGTTCGATGAAGATCACCCAGGACGTGCGCGACTACGCGGCCGAGCATGGCGTCGACGAGACGAAGGCGATCGAAGCGGGGCTGGCGGAGAAGGCCGACGAGTTCCGTGCGGCTGGGGCCGAGGTGTACCGCGCAGAGTGATCCCCGCGGGGCGGCGCCATTGTCCTTCGGGGCAATACGCCGCCTACACGCCGATGGGTAAGATCGCGCGATGCACGCGATCATGAAGCCGACGCTCTGGCGCAGGGTATTTCGCCGCCACCCCTCCGCCTTCCTGCTGGCGGCGCAGCTGCTCAGCCTGCTGCTCTATCCCCTGATGGACCAGACCTCCGAAGGGCGCATGCTCTTCGGTGGCGTCGCCGTGGTGGTCGTGCCCTTGGCGGTGTGGGCGGTGAACCGCAGTCCCGCGCTCAACATCTTTGCCTGGTTGCTCGCCGTGCCGTCCCTGGTGCTCACGGTGTGGGTGGTGGTCGCCGACAACATGGCCCTGCTGCCCCTGGCGGCTTCGCTCGAAGCGCTGCTGTACTTCTACGCAGCGGGCGGGCTGATCATGTACATGATGCGCGACACGAACGTGCACGCCGACGAACTGTTCGCGGCGGCTGCGACGTTCACGCTGCTGGCGTGGGGCTTCGCGTACGCCTACTTCGTGTGCCAGGTGTGGTATCCGGGCAGCTTCACGGGCCTGGAACCCGAGCGCGAACGCACGTGGCTCGAATTGCTGTTCTACAGCGTGAGCAACCTGTCGGCGACGGGGCTCGGCGACGTGCTTCCCGTTTCTCCCCCTGCGCGCGTGCTCACGATGCTCGAGCAGATCGCAGGCGTGGGGTACATCGCGACGGTGGTGTCGCGGTTGATCGGGCTGACGATCGTGCAGAAAAAATAGCCGGGCAGCGGAACTGCCCGGCCCACGATCAGAAGTTCGGCTTCTCTTCCGAAGCGTTGTAGCGCGTGATCGACTCGACGAGGATCTGCTTCGCCTCGTTCACGTCGCCCCAGCCGTCGAGCTTCACCCACTTGCCGACTTCCAGGTCCTTGTAGTGCTCGAAGAAGTAGGCGATGCGGTCGCGCCAATGCTGCGGGACGTCGTTGAGGCCTTCGATGTGTGCGTACCCCGGGTACACCTTGGTGACCGGCACGGCGAGGATCTTCTCGTCGCTGCCCGCCTCGTCGCTCATGCGCAGCACGCCGACGGGGCGCACGCGGATCACCGAACCGGGGATCAGCTGCAGCGGCATCAGCACCAGCACGTCGGCCGGGTCGCCGTCGCCGCACAGCGTGTGGGGGACGTAGCCGTAGTTGCAGGGGTAGCGCATCGGCGTGGAGAGCACGCGGTCGACGAAGATGGCGCCCGAGGCCTTGTCGACCTCGTACTTGACCGGCTCGGCGTCCTTGGGGATTTCGATGATGACGTTGATTTCGTCCGGCGGGTTCTTGCCGGTGGGGACGAGGTCCAGGCCCATGATTCTCGTGGCAGGGGAGGGGGAGGGCGCGGATTATAGGCGGGAACCTGCCGCGCACTCGTGCATCGGATGGGTATTGCAGGAGGAAACGCATGGCCGGACAGGATCCCCGGGCACTGATCGATTACGCCGCGCTCGACGACACCACCCTCGTGGCCCTGGCCCGGGCGGGCCGTCGCGAGGCATTCCGCCAGGTCATGCAGCGCTGTAACCGTCGGCTGTTCCGCGTGGCGCGCAGCGTGGTGCACGACGACGCAGAGGCCGAGGACGTGGTGCAGGAGGCCTACGTGAATGCCTTCGAGCACCTCTCCGAGTTCCGCGGCGAGGCGGCCCTGACGACCTGGCTCACCCGGATCGTGCTGAACGAGGCCAACGGCCGCTTGCGGTCGCGCAAGCCCACGGTCGAGCTCGACCAGATCGAAACGCTCCAGCGCGAAGGAGGCCGCGTGATCGCATTCCCCTCTCGATTCGGCAGCGAAGACCCCGCGGCCGACGCGGCGCGCGGCCAGATCCGGCGCCTGCTCGAAGGCGCGGTCGACGACTTGCCCGAACCCTTCCGCCTCGTGTTCGTGATGCGCGAAATCGAGGAATGCAGCGTCGAGGAGACGGCCGCGTGCCTGGGACTCAAGCCCGAGACCGTGAAGACGCGGCTGCATCGCGCGCGACGGATGTTGCGCGCGGCCTTGCACGACACGCTCGCCACCACGGTGACCGAAGCGTTCCCGTTCCTCGGCGCTCGCTGCGACCGCATGACCCACACCGTGCTTGCGCGCATCGCGGCGCAGGTGCGCGACGAAGTTTGATTCGATCCAACACACGGGGAACGTCCATGTACACGACTTACGCACTCATCATCTTCGCCATCGCCGCCCTCGGCGGCCTCGTTCTTGCGTCGCACGTGCTGCGCGGGAAGTTCGCGCCGTGGGCGGTCTCCATCCTGCATGCATTGCTCGGTGCGACGGGCCTGGTGCTGTTGCTCCTGCAGGTGCTGCAGGGGAATGCCGCCGGACGCGTCGTCGGCGCGCTTGGACTGCTTGTCGTCGCGGCGCTCGGCGGGTTCTATCTCGCGGCGCTGCACGGTCGGAAGACCTTGCCGCCGAAGGCCGTCGTGTTGCTGCACGCGGGCCTGGCCGTCACCGGTTTCCTCGTGCTGCTCAGCGCGGTGCTCGCGGCGTGAAGCATCCGCTGCACCCGGCGGTGGTGCACTTTCCGATCGCGACCTGGTCGCTGGCGACGTTCGCGGACGTCGCCGGCCTGTGGTGGGGCGATGCGGCGTGGCGTTACGCGGGACCGTTGCATGTGGTCGGCAATCTCACGGCGCTGGTCACCGTCGCCGCCGGCCTGCTCGATTTCATGCAGGTGCCGGCGGACAGTCCTGCGACGAAATACGTCACGCGCCACGTGGCGCTCGTCTCCGGTGCGTGGCTGGCGTACGGCGCCAGCCTCGTGCTGCGCTATCACGAACATGGCCTGCAATCGCCGACGATGCCCGCGATCGCGGCGAGCGTCGTCGGATTCCTGCTGCTGGGCGCGGCAGGATGGCAGGGCGGGCAGCTGGTGTACCGCCACGGCGTGAACGTCGAAGGTCGCTAGCTTTTAGTGAGCGACTGCAGGACATCGATCGGCAAGGGGAAGACGATCGTCGAACTCTTCTCGCCGGCGATCTCGGTCAGGGTCTGCAGGTAACGCAACTGGATCGCGCGCGGATCGGCGCCCAGCAGGCGCGCCGCTTCGACGAGCGCTTCGGCTGCCTGCCGCTCGCCTTCGGCGTGGATGACCTTGGCGCGGCGCAGGCGTTCGGCTTCGGCCTGGCGTGCGATGGCGCGCACCATCACTTCGTTGATGTCGACGTGCTTGATCTCCACGTTGGCGACCTTGATGCCCCACGCGTCGGTCTGCGTATCGAGGATCGTGCGGATGTCGTGGTTGAGCTTCTCGCGTTCGGCCAGCATTTCGTCCAGGTCGTGCTGGCCCAGCACGGAGCGCAGTGTCGTCTGCGCGAGCTGGCTCGTGGCCTCGTAGAAGTGTTCGACGTTGATGATCGCCTTCTGCGGCTCGACGACGCGGAAGTAGACGACTGCATTGACCTTCACCGACACGTTGTCGTGCGAGATCAGGTCCTGCGAGGGCACGTCCATCACGATGGTGCGCAGGTCCACGCGCACCATCTGCTGCACGATCGGAATGAGGATGAACAAGCCCGGGCCCTTCACTTTCCAGAAGCGACCGAGCTGGAACACCACGGCGCGTTCGTACTCGCGCAGGATCTTGACCGACGCCACGATCAGCACGAAGACGAGCAGGATCAGCGGGAACGAGAGGATCATGTTCATGGCCAGCCTCCTTTGGCTGGGTCAGATCGGTGTCACGGTCAGGACGAGGCCGTCGAGCGCCTGCACGCGCACGGATTGGCCGCCGCGCACCGGCGCGCTGGATTGCGCCTGCCAGATTTCGCCGCGGATGCGCACCTGGCCGCGTCCATGGAAATCGGCGAGGGCGATGGCCACTTGTCCGATCAGTTCCTCGATGCCAGTGACCACGGGGCGTCTGCGTGCGCGCGCCGCGAGCCACACCAGGCCCATGAACGCCGCCGCGCTCGCGACCGCGATGCCGAAGATCAGTTGGCGCGAGACGGCGAACTCCGGCGTGCGCGTGTCGAAGAGCAACAACGAGCCTGCGACGAGCGACGCAACGCCGCCCACGCCAAGCGAACCGAAGCTGGGCATCATGAATTCCGCCGCCATCAGCCCGACGCCGAGCGCGATCAGCGCGACGCCCACGTAGTTCACGGGCAGCAACTGCAGCGCGTACAACCCCAGCAGCAGGCTGATGCCGCCGATCACGCCCGGGAACAGCACGCCCGGGTTGAAGCCTTCGAACATCAGTCCGTACAAACCGATCAGCAAAAACAGGTACGCCACCGTCGGCTCGGTGATCGCGGCCAGCAGGCGGTTGCGCAGGTCGGGGACGAAGCGCGTCACCTGCGCGCCGGCGGTGTGCAACGTCACGACGCCACTGCGCATCCTGACGCTGCGTCCGTCGGCATTGCGCAACACTTCGTCCGCATCGCGCGCGATGTAATCGGCGACGTGGCGCGCCACGGCCTGGTTCGCACTGAGCGTGGCGGCATCGCGCACCGCGGAATCGGCGAAGGCCAAGTCGCGTCCTCGCCATTCGGCCAAGGCGTGCAGGTAGGCGATCGCATCGTTGGTCACCTTGCGCTCCATCGTCGAGCCGGACGCGGGGTGCGCGGTGTCGTCGGGCTTCGTGTCCTTGTTCGCAGGTTCGGTCGAAGGCAGGTCGCCCCCACCGATCGACACGGGCGTTGCCGCACCCACGGATGTCGCGGGCGCCATCGCAGCGAGATGGCAGGCGTAGAGGATGTAGGTGCCTGCGCTCGCGGCGCGTGCGCCCTGCGGTCCGACCCAACCAATGACGGGCACCGGCGAGGCGAGGATCGCCTGGTTGATGTCGCGCGTTGCGGCGTCCAATCCGCCCGGCGTGTCGATGCGCAGCACGACGGCCGGCGCACCTTCCGCCGCGGCGCGCGCCAGGCCCCGCTCGACGTATTCACGGCTCGCGGGGCCGATCGCGCCCTGCAGTTCCAGCAGCAGCACCGGGTGCGGTGCCGTTGGAACGGTCGGGTTCGCCGCCGGCGCCACCGATGCAAGCAGCAGCGCAAGGACGAGCCAGCAGGCGGATCGAATCGGTCGCATGCCCAACCTCGGCAGGATCCGGACAGCGACAGTTAGCGCCAAGCGTTGTTAACGCGGTGCCTGCTAGCGTCCGGGGTTCCGCGCAACGAAGGAGCCTCGGCCATGGTCAAGTACGGTTTGCTGGCGAAGCTGGAAGCCAAGCCCGGAAAGGAGCAGGAAGTTGCCACGCTGCTTGGCGGCGCACTGCCGCTGGCCGAACAGGAAGCGCAGACGCGTACCTGGTATGCCTTCCGCACCGGGCCGGCGAGCTTCGGCATCTTCGATACCTTCGACGACGAGAACGGCCGCCAGGCCCACCTGCAGGGCGAGATCGCGAAGGCGCTGATGAACAACGCCGATCGCCTGCTGGCGTCGCCGCCGCAGATCGACCGCATCGACCTGCTCGCTTCGAAACACTGATCCCGCAAACGACAACGGCGACCCGAAGGCCGCCGTTGCGTTTCGAACGTGTGTTGCGATCAGCGCACGATCAGCGGCACCAGCAGCAGCGCCACGATGTTGATGATCTTGATCAGCGGATTGACGGCCGGGCCGGCGGTGTCCTTGTAGGGATCGCCCACGGTGTCGCCGGTGACGGCGGCCTTGTGCGCTTCCGAACCCTTGCCACCGAAATTGCCGTCCTCGATGTACTTCTTGGCGTTGTCCCACGCGCCGCCGCCGGTCGTCATCGAGATCGCGACGAACAGGCCGGTGACGATGGTGCCGATCAGCACGCCGCCGAGCGCCTTCGGACCGAGCAGCAGGCCGACGACGACGGGAACGGCAACAGGCAGCAGCGAAGGCACGATCATTTCCTTGATCGCCGACTTGGTCAGCATGTCCACCGCCTTGTCGTACTGCGGCTTGCCGGTGCCCTGCATGATCCCCGGGATGTCGCGGAACTGGCGGCGCACTTCCTCCACCACCGCACCGGCCGCGCGACCCACCGCTTCCATCGCCATCGCGCCGAACAGGTAGGGGATCAGGCCGCCGATGAGCAGGCCGATGATCACCATGTGGTCGGAGAGGTCGAAGCGGAACGGTTCGAAGGCCATGCCCGCACCCGCGGCCTGCGCAGCACCGGCGGTGTTGAGGTTGTGCGTGTAGTCGGCGAACAGCACGAGCGCGGCGAGTGCGGCCGAGCCGATCGCGTAACCCTTCGTCACCGCCTTCGTCGTGTTGCCGACCGCGTCGAGCGGATCGGTGACGCCGCGCACTTCCGGCGGAAGGTCCGCCATCTCGGCGATGCCACCCGCGTTGTCGGTGATCGGACCGTAGGCGTCGAGCGCGACGATCATGCCCGCCATCGACAACATCGCCGTCGCGGCAGTCGCGATGCCGTACAGGCCGCCGAAGTGGAACGCCAGCCAGATCGCCACGCACACCGCGATGACCGGCAGCGCCGTGGACTTCATCGACACGCCGAGGCCCGCGATGATGTTGGTGCCGTGGCCGGTCGTCGAAGCCTGCGCGACGTGGCGCACCGGCTTGAACTGCGTGCCCGTGTAGTACTCGGTGATCCACACGATCGCACCGGTCAGCGCCAGGCCGATCAGCGCGCACCAGTACAGGTTCATCGCGCCGTACTGCGACTGCGACATCAGCTGCGTGGTGATCGGGTAGAACGCAATGGCAGCCAGCACGGCCGAGACGATCACGCCGCGATAAAGCGCGCCCATGATCGAGCCGCCGGCCTTCACCTTCACGAAGAACGCACCGATGATCGACGCGATGATCGACGCGCCGCCGAGCACGAGCGGGTAGAGCACCGCGTTCGGGCCCGCTTCGGTCGCCATCAGGCCGCCGAGCAGCATCGTGGCGATCACGGTGACCGCGTAGGTTTCGAACAGGTCCGCCGCCATGCCCGCGCAGTCGCCGACGTTGTCGCCGACGTTGTCCGCGATCACCGCGGGATTGCGCGGATCGTCTTCCGGAATGCCGGCTTCGACCTTGCCCACCAGGTCCGCGCCGACGTCGGCGCCCTTGGTGAAGATGCCGCCGCCGAGACGCGCGAAGATCGAGATCAGCGAAGAACCGAAGGCCAGGCCGACGAGCGCATGCAGCGCCTGTTCGCCTTCCACGCCCATCTTCAGCAGCGCGAGGTAGTAACCCGCGACGCCGAGCAGGCCGAGGCCGACGACCAGCATGCCGGTGATGGCACCGCCGCGGAACGCGACGTCCATCGCCGGGCCGATGCCCGAGCGCGCGGCTTCGGCGGTGCGCACGTTGGCGCGCACCGACACGTTCATGCCGATGTAGCCCGCCGCACCCGACAGCACCGCGCCGATCAGGAAGCCGATCGCCGCATGCCACGTGAGTGCGAAGCCGATGACGAAGAACAACACGACGCCCGCGATGGCGATCGTCGAGTACTGGCGATTGAGGTAGGCGCGCGCGCCTTCCTGGATCGCGCCGGCGATCTCCTGCATGCGTTCGTTGCCGGCGGGACGACTGTTGATCCAGGACGCGGACCAAAGCCCGTAGAGAATCGCGATGAAGGCGCAGACGAGCGCCATGATCAAACCGTACTGCTCCAGCATGAACCCCCCCAGGGTGACATTAGGGACGACGGTGACGCGAGGATTTGTTGCGCCGCGGCATGGAACGTGGTGCAAGGGCGGCAACGGCCCGACTATCGCACAGCTTTCGCGCGCTGCGTCGTGAGCCCTTGTTCAGTCCTCGCATGGCAGCCTGCCGCCGTCCCGATTCATGTGGAGCGCCCATGCGCCGCCTGGTTCCCCTGATTGCGTCGATCGCGGTCCTGCCCGCCGGCCTCGCCCTCGCGGCGCAGGACCCCAAGCCCGAAATCACGCGCGAGGCCTCGAAGCCGCAAGCCGTCGGGCAGGCGCACACGCTGCGCACGATCCCGGAAGGCTGCGCACGCATCGAAGGCGTGTTCACCGGGCAGGCCGCGGACCCCTACAAGTTCACGCTGTCGCGCACGAGTCCGAATTGCCAGCCGCGCGCCCGCGTCGTCGACGCAACGAAGGTCAAGCCGAATGCCAAGGATGGTTGGATCTTCAACGACCTGATCCGCGTGCCGAGTGCGGCCTGCCCGTCGCAGGAAGCCGTGGTGCGCGTGTGGCGGAAGCCGGCGACCGGCGCGCCGCCCGCGCTCGACCCGCAGGGCCGCTCGCGCCTGTACCTGAAGGATGCGAAGGCCGCCGCGCAAGCCGCGCCGGCGGTGCCGATGTTCGCGGTGGCGATGGCGCTGGAAGGAAAAGCGTGCGCGCCGTGATCGGCGCGCACGGAATGCAGCGGGGTTACTTCGTCGTCGCGTTGGCGGCGCGCTGGAACTTGTCGGCGCTGGAACGCAGCAGTTGCGTCGAGCCCTTCTTGTTGCGGACCGTCTGCACGTAGTACGTGCGGCCCGGTTCGAGGTCCATCGGGAACGGCCCGGTATCGGTGGTCGCATACGAATGCGAACCGGCCGCCGTGGTGACCACGAAGTACATGCCCGGGTCGAGCGAGACGAGCGGATCGCCGCCGGCGGCATCGCGCACCGACACCGCGTCGCCCGGCGAGGACGCCGAACGGAAGAACACGATCTGCGACTTGCCCGACGGCGCCTTGCCGATCGCATCCTCCACCGCTTCGGCCGTGAGGGCCTGCTGCGTGGCTTCCTTGAACGCCTCGCCCTCGCGTTCGATCTTCACGTTCTGCGCAGCGAGCGGGAGGCTCGCCGCAACCAACATCGCAAACGCACTGCTCGCAAGGAACTTGCGCATGGCGGTGACTCTCCGTGTTCTGGCCGGATATGGCGACGGGAGCCTAGCGCTCCGTTCCCTGACGCCAAGTGAACCGGCTGTTCGCGGCTACTTCGTTGCCTCGACCGGCTCGGCCGTGGTCGGCGGCGCGCGTAGCCGTTCCGGGAGCAGGAAGGTCAGCGGATTCGTGACGTACCTGTCGGGCTTCGCGGGAAGCGCTTGCACCGGCATGCCGAAGTCGGCCGCCAGGACCGAGACGCAATCCCACGCGATGAACATCGCGAAGTCGCGCGCGAGTTGGCCGTCGTTGTCGAGCATCTGCGCCGGCGTCGGACGCGCGTACTTGTCCTCGGTCGATCCGTGGCATCCGAGATCGACGACCGCCTTGCCCGTACGCACATCGATCAGGCGCACGCCAAAAAAGATCGCGCTCATCGCGTGCCTGTCGTCGTCGGGGTACTTCGTGTAGATCCACAGGCCGTTGAACACGTCCAGGACGTAATCCGCGTCGGGGTGCGCCTTGGCGATCGGCTTGGTGCGCCACTTGTATTTCGTCGGTTCGACGTCGGGCGGGAGCAGGATCGCCCCGTACACGTCCCGCAACTGGGCGGCCAGGTTGTCCCGCACCGTTTGCGTCGGATTGAAGACGTTCGACTCGGAGAAGACGCCGGTCATGTAGGTCGTCACCCTCCCGCCACCCGCCACCGTGCGGTAAGACGGGTTCACCATCCAGGCGGGCTCGCGGGTGGCCAACGCGATGGCCTTGCCGTGCAGGTCGGGCACCGCATTGGCGGCCTGCGCCTTGGATGACACGGCGCACAGCATTGCGGCCGCGAACATCGCGGTCATTCCTTTCGAGCGCATCGAACTCCCTTGCCTGCCGTCCCCGCGGCACTCCGGAATTACGCGGGTGCGCGTTCGGTGCTGTCAATCGGAAACGTTCGTGCGGGGCGTCAGCCCTCGAACGCGGGCAGCTTCTTCTTGACCGCGGCGTTCCGGAGCACGACGTACTTCGGCAAGCCATCGCGCCCGTAAGGCGGCGGCGATTCGCCACGAATCAGCGGCTCCAGGTAACGGCGCGCCGCGGCGGTGATCCCGTAGCCGTCCTTGCGCAGGAAGCTGTTGGGCATCGTCTTCTCGTGGTTCGCGATGTCCTCGAGTTTCGCCGGCGCGATCTTCCAGCGGTACGGCGCATCGGACGTGCGCACGATCACCGGCATCGTGGCGTTCATGCCCTTCATCGCGTACTCCACCGCGGCCTTGCCGACGGCCTGCGCCTGTTCGAGGTCGGTCTTCGAGGCGATGTGACGCGCCGAGCGCTGCAGGTAATCCGGCAGCGTCCAATGCACCTTGTAGCCGAGCGTGTCCTTCACGCGGCCGGCCAGGTGCGAGGCGACACCGCCGAGCTGCGTGTGCCCGAACGCATCCTTGCCACCGCCCGCATCCGCCACGAAGGTGCCGTCGGCGGTGCGGATGCCCTCGCTCGCGACGACCACGCAGTAGCCGACCTTCTCGACGGTCGCTTTCACGCGCGCGAAGAAATCGGCCTCCACGTAGGGGCGCTCGGGGAACAGGATGATGTGCGGCGCATCGCCTTCGCCCTGCGCCGCAAGGCCCGCCGCGGCCGCAAGCCAGCCCGCGTGGCGGCCCATCGCTTCGTAGACGAAGACCTTCGTCGAGGTGTCGGCCATCGCGGCCACGTCGAGCGCGCATTCGCGGATCGACACCGCCGTGTACTTCGCGGCGGAGCCGAAGCCGGGGCAGCAGTCGGTGACCGCCAGGTCGTTGTCGATCGTCTTCGGCACGCCGATGCAGGTCAGCGGGTAGCCGAATTCCTGCGCCAGGCGCGAGACCTTCAATGCGGTGTCGGCCGAGTCGTTGCCCCCGTTGTAGAGGAACCAGCGCACGTCGTGGGCCTTGAGCACCGCCAGCAGCCGCTCGTAGCGGGCGCGGTCGGCTTCCAGCGACTTGAGCTTCACGCGGCAGGAGCCGAAGGCGCCGCCCGGCGTATGGGCGAGGGCCCGGATCGCGGCCAGCGGCTCCTTCGAGGTGTCGATCAGTTCTTCACGCAGCGCCCCGAGGATCCCGTTGCGCGCGGCGAGCACCTTCACCTTGCGGGCGCGGGCGGCCTGGATCACCGCCGACGCAGTGGCGTTGATGACGGCGGTGACGCCGCCGGACTGGGCGTAAAGCAGGGTTCCGTTGGCCATGTGAGGTCGTGGGTGGGGGTCGGGTTGCGGTAAGCTGCGCCGAGTGTAGCGCCGGGCCCGTTGGGCACCGCGTCGCGGAATCGAATTAGGAAAATCGGGAGTCCTGGATGCGATTGGTTCTGTTGGGCGCGCCCGGTTCGGGCAAGGGCACGCAGGCGGCCCGCCTGAAGGAGCACCTGCAGGTGCCGCACATTTCCACCGGCGACCTGCTGCGTGCGGAAGTCGCGGCCGGCAGCAAGCTCGGCCTGGAAGCGAAGGAAGTGATGGCGCGCGGTGAGCTGGTCTCCGACGCGATCCTGCTCGGCATGCTCGAGGATCGTTTCTCGCGTCCGGACACCCGCAACGGTTTCATCCTCGACGGCTATCCGCGCAACCTCGCGCAGGCAGACGCGCTCGACGGCCTGCTGGGCCGCATGAAGCAGCCCTTCGATTACGCCGTGCAGCTGGAATGCCCGACCGAGTTGCTGGTCGAACGCATCGCCGGCCGTGCGAAGGCAGAAGGCCGCGCCGACGACACGCCCGATGCGGTGCGCAAGCGCCTGCAGGTGTACGAAGCTTCGACCGCGCCGGTCATCGATTACTACCGCCAGCACGGGCAGCTCACCGTCGTGGACGGCGTCGGCTCGCTCGACGCAGTGTTCACCCGCATCCTCGAAGCCATCGCGCCGGTCAAGGAAGTTGGCTGACCCGACCAGGAAAGACGGCATGAAGGTGCACATCCTCGGCATCGCCGGCACCTTCATGGGCGGCGTCGCTGCGCTCGCGCGCGAGCTGGGCCATGAAGTCGAAGGCAGCGACCAGGCGGTGTATCCGCCGATGTCCACGCAGCTTGAGAAGCTCGGCATCGCGCTGCGGCAGGGCTATTCGCCCGACCACATCTCGCCCGATTGCGACGAGATCATCGTCGGCAACGCGCTCTCGCGCGGCAATCCGGCGGTCGAACAGGTGCTCGACGACGGCCGGCGTTACATCTCCGGCGCGCAGTGGTTGAGCGAACGCGTGCTGCCGGGGCGCGAAACGCTCGCGGTCGCCGGCACGCACGGCAAGACCACCACGACCACCATCCTCACCTGGCTGCTCGAATCGGCGGGCCGCACGCCCGGCTTCCTGATCGGCGGCGTGGCGGAGGATTTCGGCGTGTCGGCGCGCGTCGGCAAGGGCCGCGAATTCGTGGTCGAGGCCGACGAGTACGACACGGCGTTCTTCGACAAGCGCTCGAAGTTCGTGCACTACCGCCCGACCGTGGCGATCCTCAACAACCTCGAGTTCGACCACGCGGACATTTTCCCGGACGTCGAAGCGATCGAGCGCCAGTTCCACCATCTCGTGCGCACGGTGCCGCGTCGCGGACGCCTGATCGTCAACGGCGAAGACCAACACCTGGCGAACGTGCTCGCGATGGGGTGCTGGACGCCGGTGGAAACCTTCGGCCTCGATGCGAGCCTCGCGCCGCGTTCGGCGCCTTCGGCACTGCATGGCGATCGCGGCGACGATGCGAGCGCGGCACGCGCGGCGTTCGACTGGACGGCGCGCCTGTTGTCGGAAGACGGCAGCGCGTTCGTCGTGGTGCACGCCGGCCGCGACATCGGTGAAGTGCATTGGCCCTTGCTCGGCCGCCACAACGTCATGAACGCGCTGGCCGCATTGGCGGCCGTGCATGCGGTGGGCGTGGATCCGGCCTCGGTGCTGGCCTCGCTATCCAACTTCCGCAGCGTGAAGCGCCGCCTCGAAGTGATCGGCGAAGCCGCCGGCATTACCGTCTACGACGATTTCGCGCACCACCCGACGGCGATCGCCACCACGCTCGCAGGCTTGCGCGCGAAGGTCGGCGATGCGCGCATCGTCGTGGCGATGGAGCCGCGCAGCAATTCGATGCGCCTGGGCGCGCATGCCGATGCGCTCGCGCCTTCGCTGGATGGCGCGGATGTCGTGGTGTTCCTGCATCGGCCGGAGCTGGCGTGGGACGCAGGCAAGGTGGTGGGTGGCTTGCGCGGCGAAGGCGTGACGGCGCCGGATGCGGATGCCTTGATCGAAGCCCTGCGCACGCGCGTGCGTGCGGGCGACCACGTGGTCTTCATGTCCAACGGCGGATTCGACGGCGCGCCGCGCCGCTTCTTCGCCACGCTGCAGGGGCGCTGAGCGCCAGGAAGTGATGTTGCTGCACCAACCCAAGTCTTTGGGCTTGTTCCCGCTCCACAGCGTGCTGCTTCCCGGCGCGATGTTGTCGCTGCGCGTGTTCGAACGCCGCTACCTCGATCTCGTGAGCGAATGCTCGCACGACTCCCGCGGCTTCGGCGTCTGCCTGATCCTGATCGGCGACGAGACGGGCGTGCCTGCCACGCCGGCGAAATACGGCACGCAGGCGCGCATCGAAGACTTCACGACCGGCACCGACGGCTTGCTGCACCTGCGCATCCGAGGCGGCCGGCGCTTCCGCGTGGACACCACGCACGTCCGCGACAACGGCTTGCTGCTCGCCGACGTGGACTGGTGCGAACACGATCCCGACGACGAACTGCGGCCCGAGCACGCCACGCTGGGCATCGTGCTGCAGCATATCGTCGAGCAGATCGGCGGCGAGATGTCGAAAGCGCCGCCCGCGCGTTTCGACGACGCGGCCTGGGTCGGCTGGCGTCTCGCGGAGCTGTTGCCGCTGCAGGAATCGCAACGCCAATGCCTGCTGCAGATGGACGACCCGCACGCGCGGCTCGACAAGTTGCTGCTCTGGATCGACTGAGCGTGCGCGCCTAGCGTTCGCGCACGCGCAGCACCGGCAGCGTGGAATCCGGATGCACGCTTTCCACCGCGGTCATGCCGCGCAGGTCCTTGCGTAGCTGCGCATGCGCCGATCCGTCGTTCGCCACGGGGCGCCAGATGCCGAAGACCTTCACCGGACGCGAATAGGCCAAGCGTTGCGTCGTGCCGATCCAGAGCGGCGCACCGTCGCGCAATTGCTTCGGTGCGAGCCACAAGCGCAGGGCGAGCGCGTCGTTCGGGCCGACATGGCGGATCAGCAACATCGCTTCCGGCCGGCCATCGAGCGTTGCTGGCAGCACCGGTTGGCGTTCGGACGGGCGATTGTCGTCGAGCAGGCCGAGGATCTCGACCCAGTTCGCCTGCCGTTGCACGCGCCACCCCTTGTCCTGCAAGCGCTGGCGCAAGGCGAGGGCGGACCCGGCGTATTGCACGTCGAGTGCCCAGCGCCGGCCCGGATCGGATTCGTTGCGTTGCGCGGGCAGGCGCGTCCAATCGGTGTTCCACCAGGCGTCCATCGTGAGCGAACGTGGTGGAGGCTCCGGCGCGAAGCGGGCAAGCGTGGGCTCGATTGCGCGCGGCGCATGCCATACGGCAGCGATCGCGAAGACGCCGTAGAACCCCAACGCGAGCGGACGCATCCAGAACGAGCGCGCGACGTGCCGGCGATAGGCAATGCCGAGCACCAACACCCACGCGATGCCGAACAACATGCCGCCAAGGATGTCGCTCAGCCAGTGCGCGCCCAGGTACAACTCGGCGAAGCCCAGCAGCGTGACCAGCGCGCCGCCGACGAGGTACGGCCATGCGCGATCGCGCCCGGGCAGTTCGCGCGCGATGAGCACTGCGAAGAAACCGAAGGCGATCGTCGCCATCGTCACTTCGAGCGAGGGGATGCCGAACGCGTTGGCGTCGTGCTCCGGCAACAGGAGGCGCAGGCCACCCGTCAGTGCGAAGCCGAACGCGAGCGCCGCGAGCCAGTGCGCCGCGGCGGTCCAGCGGCGGCGCAGCAACAACCACAACAGCGCGGCCGCTGCGGCGGGACCGAGCACGACTGCGTCGCCCAGGGTGTCGAACCCCGCCATCAACCGGTCGGCGAGCGGGTTGCGCACGGCCGTCATGAAATCGCGCACGCGGTGGTCCAGGCCAAGCGGCCCGCCCCGGGCCCACAACGCGGCGAGCAACGCCGCCCAGGCCCACGCGATGACGAACAGGGCCGCGGCCAGGATCAGCAGCGAAGCCGATTCGGGGCGATTGGGATCGATCACGGCGCCCGCGTAACGGCCCAGGCGCGGATGCTCGCGCGACCAGCGCAGGGCTTGTTCCAGCAATCGATCCGCGTGTCCCGCGAACCAGCGCCACGTGTACAGCACCGCCGCCCACACCAGCGCGACCGCGGCGAGCAGCGCGCACATCACCAGCGCAAGGCGATCGGCGACCGCGGCCACCGCATCGTAGGACTTGCCGAAGATCCAACCCGGCGCAAGGAAGGCTCCGGCCCACAGCACGCATGCGAACAGGCTGATGGGCAGGTAGCGACGCAGCGGCATCCGCAGCATGCCGGCGATCGCGGGAACGAACGGACGCACCGCACCGACGAAACGCGCGATCAGCAAACCCTTCGCACCATGTCGCTTGAACACGCGCTCGCCGCGATCGAGCAATTGCGGGTAGCGACGGAAGGGCCAATGCCCGCGCATCTGCGGGCCCCAGCGATGGCCGATCCAGTAACTCAATCCGTCGCCGAAGAATGCGCCGAGCGCGGCGCACGTCACCGCGTAAGGCCCGTCGATGTGGCCCAGGCCCACGAGCACGCCAACGGCGAACAACAGCGGCAACGCAGGCACGACGATGCCCACGACGGCGAGCGCATCGCAAAAGGCGATGAGCAGGATCAGCAAGCCGGCCGCGCGCGGGTGCGCGGTGATCCAGGCGATGGTGCCGTCGAACCAGGTGGTGGGCATGCCCCGATTATAGGGAGCACAATGCACGCCTTCGTTGCACGAGGAGGCAGGCATGGCGGGCGCGCTCGCGGGCAGGACCTTGTTCGTCACCGGCGCATCGCGCGGCATCGGCCTTGCGATTGCGCGCCGCGCCGCGGCCGATGGCGCCAATGTCGCGATCGCCGCGAAATCCGCCGTCCCCAACCCGAAGCTTCCCGGCACCATCCATACGGCGGCCGCCGAGGTCGAAGCCTTGGGAGGCCGCGCCCTCGCCCTACGCTGCGACATCCGTGAAGAGGAGCAGGTGCAGGCCGCCGTCGCGGAAACGGTGTCCGCTTTCGGTGGCATCGACATCCTCGTGAACAACGCGAGTGCGATCTGGCTGCGCGGCACGCTCGACACGCCGATGAAGCGTTACGACCTGATGCAGGAGGTCAACGCACGCGGCACCTTCCTGTGTTCGCAGGCATGCCTGCCGCACCTGCTGAAGTCCTCGAACCCCCACATCCTGACGCTGGCGCCACCGCCGAGCCTGGAGCCGAAGTGGTGGGGCCCGCACACGGCCTACACGCTCGCGAAGATGGGCATGAGCTTCGCGACGATCGGGCTCGCGGCCGAGTTCGGTCCGCAGGGCGTGGCGGTGAACGCGCTGTGGCCGCGCACGATCATCGCGACGGACGCGCTGAACATGATCCCGGGCATCGACATCGCACGCTGCCGCAAGCCGGAGATCGTCGCGGATGCGGCGCACGCGATCCTCTCGCGGCCCGCGAAAGGCCTGCATGGCCGCTTCTTCATCGACGAAGACGCCTTGCGCGAAGCCGGCATCACCGACCTCGCACGCTACGCCGTCGATCCTTCGCAAACCCCGCTACCGGACCTGTTCCTGTGAAATACCTCCACACCATGATCCGCGTGCACGACCTCGACGCGACGCTGCGCTTCTTCAAGGACGGCCTGGGACTGCGCGAAACGCGCCGCATGGACAACCCGCAGGGCAAGTACACGCTCGTCTTCCTCGCCGCCGACGAAACGCCGGAGGCGGAGATCGAACTCACCCAGAACTGGGATTCGACCGAGGATTACGGCAGCGCACGCAACTTCGGCCACCTCGCGTTTCGCGTGAAGGACATCTACGCGACCTGCGCGCACCTGCAGTCGATGGGTTACACGATCAACCGCCCGCCGCGCGACGGGCACATGGCGTTCGTGCGGTCGCCCGACCTGGTGTCGGTCGAACTGCTGCAGGAAGGCCATTTGCCGCCGCAGGAGCCGTGGGCGTCGATGGGCAACACCGGCGTCTGGTGACGCGTCAGAGCCCGTAGCAGGCGAGGATCGTGTCGAACGCGCCCGGGTGCGCGACGTGTTCGGCGAACAAGCCCGCGGCACGCGCGCCTTCCACGTTGTCGAAGTTGTCGTCGAGGAAGAGCGTGTGGTGCGGCGCGTGGCCGAGCCGCTCGATCGTGATGCGGTAGATGTCCTGCGATGGCTTCGATGCGCGCAGCGTGCCGCTGCAGAACACGCGGCCTTCCAGCAGCGGGAACAGGCCGGGTAGCGCGTCGGGAAGCAGCGCTTCGAGCAGCACGCCGTTGTTCGTCAGCACGCCGACTTCCACGCGCTGCGCCAGGCGCGCAATGCGCGTGCAGGTTTCGGTGGTGCAGGTCATCGATGCAGTGCGCGCGGCCGACCAGGTCGCGCGGTCGACGGTGCAACCCAGGTGGCTGCCGAGTTCGGTGAGGTACACGTCGGTGGAGAGTTCGCCCGCGTCGTAGCGATCTTCCAGGCCGCTGCCGAACAAGGCCTCGTAGACCTCGTCGGCGGTGCGTCCGACGGCGTCGCCGAGATGCTGCAATCGCCGCGGGCGGTCGTACTCGACGAGCACGCCGTCGAGATCGAACAGCACCAGCGTCGGCGACGTGGAGGTCACAAGACCCGGAAGGCCGCGCGGGCCGCCTCGAGGGTCTGCGCGATGATCGCGTCGTCGTGCGCGCTGGACATGAAGCCGGCTTCGAACGCGGAAGGCGCGAGGTACACGCCCCGTTCGAGCATCGCGTGGAAGAAACGGTTGAACGCGGCCGTGTCGCACGCGACGGCCTGCGCGTAGGTATCCACCTGTTCGCCGCTGAAGAACAGGCCGAACATCGCGCCGACGCGCGTGGTGGTGAAGGCGATCTTCGCCTCGCGCGCGGCGGCTTCGAGGCCATCGCAGAGCGCGTTCGTCTTCGCTTCGAGCGCGTCGTGGAAGCCCGGCGCCTGGATCAGTTCGAGCATCTTCAGGCCCGCGGCCATCGCCACGGGATTGCCGCTCAGCGTTCCGGCCTGGTAGATCGGGCCGCTCGGCGCGATCTGGCGCATGAGGTCCGCGCGGCCGCCATAGGCGCCGACGGGCATGCCGCCGCCGATGATCTTGCCGAAGGTGCTGAGGTCGGGCGTCACGCCGTAACGCGCCTGCGCGCCACCAAGGGCGACGCGGAAGCCGGTCATCACCTCGTCGAAGATCAGCAGCGCGCCGTGGCGCGTGCAGAGTTCGCGCAGGTGCTGCAGGTAGCCGTCGCGCGGCGGCAGGCAGTTGGCGTTGCCGACGACGGGTTCGATGATCAGGCCCGCGATGTCGCTGCCGGTTTCGTCGAACAATGCGGTGGCCGCGTCGAAATCGTTGTAGGGCAGCGTGAGCGTGAGGTCGGCGAGCGCCTTCGGCACGCCGGGCGAGGTCGGGACGCCGAAGGTGAGCGCGCCGCTGCCGGCCTTCACCAGGAAACTGTCGCCGTGGCCGTGGTAGCAGCCTTCGAACTTGACGATGCGCGCGCGGCCGGTGGCGCCGCGTGCGAGGCGGATCGCCGACAGCGTCGCTTCGGTGCCGGAGTTCACCATGCGCACCATTTCGCAGCTCGGCACGATGCGCGAAATCGCTTCGGCCATCGTCACTTCCAGCGGATTCGGCGTGCCGAAGCTCAGGCCGTCGCGCGCGGTGGCGATGACGGCGTCGAGCACCGCAGGGTGGTTGTGGCCGACGATCATCGGGCCCCACGAACCGACGTAATCGATGTAGCGGTTACCGTCGACATCGATCAGGTGCGCGCCTTCCGCGCGCTGCACGAAGAAGGGTTCGCCGCCGACCGACTTGAACGCGCGCACGGGTGAATTCACGCCGCCGGGCATCAGCGATTGGGCGCGGCGAAACAGGTCTTGCGAGCGGCGGGTGTCCATCAGGGCCTCGTGGAATCGAACAGCGATCGGCAGTGGCGCGCGGCGGCAACAGGGTCGGGGGCGTCGAAGACACCCGAGACGATGGCGACGAGGTCGGCACCGGCTTCGATCAGGGGACGCGCATTGTCCGGCGTGATGCCGCCGATCGCCACCAGTGGCAGGCCGAGGCGGCGGGCCTCGTGCAGCAGCGCGGGCGTGGCACGGCGTGCGTTGGGTTTGGTGGAAGAGGGAAAAAAGGCGCCGAAGGCGAGGTAATTCGCGCCTTCACGGGCCGCGCTTTCGGCGCGCGTTGCGTCGTCGTAGCAGGAGACGCCGATGATCGCGGCATCGCCGAGCAGGGCGCGCGCGGCTTCGATCGCGCCGTCGTGCTCGCCGAGGTGGACGCCGTCGGCCTTCACGTCGGCGGCGATGCGTGCGTCGTCATTCACGATGAACGGGACGCCTGCGTCGCGGCAGGCCTGCGCGAGTTCGGCGGCTTGTGCGTGGCGCAGCGCATCGCTCGCCTGCTTGTTGCGGTGCTGCAGGAGCGCGGTGAAGGGGAGCAGCGGCTTCACGCGGGCGAGCAGGCGCGCCGTGTCCGGTTCGTCCGGTGTCACGAGGTAGAGCCCGCGGAGATCTTGACGGCCGTGCATGCGGAATCCGGATGGCGCGCTTCAAGTGGCGGCCCGGGGGTGGGACAATGCCCGGCCTGGCCGAACCCCCATTCTACGATTCCCATGAC